>JAXLXR010000023.1:0-59677 GCA_046327815.1 Candidatus Eiseniibacteriota bacterium
GATCAGCACGCCCTGCTGCGTGCGGCGGTACGCGATGGACAGGGTCCACGGCAGCATGAGGCGCAGCCCCATGCGCGCGGGCTCGCGCACCTCGGGCGGCACGCCGATCAGCGTGCCCGCGATCAGGTCGAACAGCGGCGTGAACGCGATCGCGGCATGCAGCGCGGTGAGCGAGCCGCCCGCCACGAACATGAACCGGCGCACCACGCGGTACGACGCCATGTCGCGCGCGAGCGCGGTGGACGCCGTGAGCAGCATGAGGATCGGCGCCTCGACCAGCAGCGACAAGGGGAACACCACGCCGCCGTACGCCGCCAGGCTCACGGTCGGGTTCGGCAGCCGCGCCATGACCGCGCTCACCACCGGCAGCTCGAGCCCCATGAGCAGCCAGCTGCCCGCCAGCGGTGCCCACGTGGCGAGCACCTCGCGAGAGGCCAGGGGACGCGCGGCGCCCCCACCCGGCGCCGAAGGCGCCTCTGAAAAGTCCCGGCTCATGAGCCGCGGCACCCTACGCGCGCCCGCCATCCCGCGCCAACCGGCCGCCCTCCGTAGTTCTGCGTACTCCCAGCGGAGTATTGCCCGGCGGGAGGCCGGGTTCATACCGTAAGCCCATGGCCTCGCGGGACCACCGCGGGCGCCGCACCCCACCGACTTCCGACCTTTCGCGGGACTTCTTCATATGCGCTCGTCCGCCGTGCTGTGGATCCTCGCCGTACTGCTCACGTTGTTCTCCGCCTCGTGGCAGCGCCGCACGGGCCCGACCCACCCGATCAAGGGCAAGGCGACCGTCGCCGGGCAGGAGATCTCGTACCGCTTCGAGCGCACGCACAAGGGTGCGGGCGACCAGGAAGTGCGCCTGAAGGCGCCGGCCGAAGTCAGCGCACGGATCGTGTGGCGCAAGCTCGGCGGCGATCCGGGCTTCACCGACATCCCGATGCGCCGCGACGGCGACGCGCTGGTCGCCGCGCTGCCGTGGCAGCCGCCGGCGGGCGTGCTCAAGTACCGCGTGATCGCCGAAGCCAACGGCGAGCGCGTCGAGATCCCGGCCGACGAACTGGTGACCATTCGCTACACCGGCGAAGTGCCCGCACCGATCATGGTCACGCACATCCTGCTCATGATCACCGCCATGCTGCTGTCGGCGCGCGCCGGTCTCGAAGTGTTCGCACGCCAGCCGCGGCTCAAGTTCTTCACGCACCTCGCCATCGGCGTGCTGTTCGTGGGCGGCTTCATCTTCGGCCCGCTCGTGCTCAAGAACGCGTTCGGCTTCTGGTGGACCGGCTGGCCGATCGGCACCGACATCACCGACAACAAGACGCTCATCGGCATGGTCGGCTGGTTGATCGCGCTGGTCGCCGTGCATCGCGTGCGCGACGCGCGGGGTTGGGTCGCCTTCGCCGCCCTGCTCATGTTCCTCGTGTTCATGATCCCGCACAGCTACAAGGGCACGGGCTTCGAGGAGCCGGCGAAGCCGGCGTCGGCAAGCGTCACGAAGTAGTCACGCGAACAGGTGGCGCCAGCGCCACGAAGTACCATCGCGTCGGGTGAATCGGCCAGACCGAAGGAGCCACTTACTTCGCTCGGGCCGCGCTCCAGACGAGATCGCACACCGGGTCCTTGATCGCGTAGTAGCTGTCGGCGTCGTCGGGAAAACGCGCCGCGAGCTGGCGCTTCACTTCGGCCAGCGCGGCCGCGGCTTCGGGGTGCGCGCGCAGCCAGTCGCGGAAGAGCAGCGCGTAGCGTTGGTTGGGCGCGCCGGCCACGCGCACGTGAATGTGCGCGCGGCGCGCGCCGGGCTTGTTCTGGAAGTAGAGCTTCGCCCAGTCGGCGGGCGCCGCCGCCATGCCGGGCGGCACGTGGTCCGCGCCGATCTCGGCGCGATGCGCGAAGCCCGCAGCGACCATGGCGCGCACGATCGCGTCGTCGAGCGCCGCCACGGTCACCTGCACGTCGAGCACGTTCTTCGCGGCCAGCCCGGGCACGGCGGTCGAGCCGATGTGGTCCACGGCGAGCGCGAGCGGGCCGAGCGCTTCGCGCAGTTCGGCCGCGAGCGCGTCGAACTCGTCCGCCCAGTGCGCGTCGTGCTCGACGATCTCGATGCGGTGCATGCCGGCCTCGCGCCTACGTGGTGTAGTCGGCGTTGATGCGCACGTACTCGGCGGAGAAGTCGCACGTCCACACGATCGTGGACGCCGGCCCGAGGCCGAGGTCGAGATGCACGATGCACGGGTCCTGCTGCAGCAGCGCCGAGGCGCGCGCGGCGTCGAACGCCACCGGCAGGCCGCGGTCGAGCAGCTGCACGTCGTCGCCGTCGCCGAACCACAGCCGCACGCGCGCGGGATCGATCGCGGCGCCGCTGTAGCCCGCGGCCGCCAGGATGCGGCCCCAGTTGGGATCATTGCCGTGAATGGCCGTCTTCACGAGCGGCGAGCACGCGATCGCGTCGCCCACGCGGTGCGCCATGGCGTCGTCGGCGGCACCGGTGACGCGCAGCTCCACCAGCCGCGTGGCGCCTTCGCCGTCGCGGGCGATCTGCCGCGCGAGGTCCTGGCATACGGCCGCGAGCGCGGCCGTGAATGCAGGCTCGTCGGCGGCGCCGCAGCCGACCTGGCCGGAGGCCAGCACGAGCACCGTGTCGTTCGTGCTCATGTCGCCGTCCACGCTGATGCGGTTGAAGCTGTTGCTCGCGGCGGCGCGCAGCGCGCGATCGAGCGCCTCGGGCGCGATCGCGGCGTCGGTGGTGATCACGCCCAGCATGGTCGCCATGTTCGGGTGGATCATGCCCGCGCCCTTGGCGAAGCCCGCGATCGTCACCAGCCCGCCGCCGAGCGCCACGGTCGTGCGCGCGACCTTGGCGCGCGTGTCGGTGGTGCAGATCGCGCGCGCCGCGTCGGGGTGCGCGCTCGACGCGCCGGCTCCGCCGCCGCCGTGCAGCGTGGCGATGCCGCGCTCGAGCTTGTCCATGTCGAGGAACACGCCGATCACGCCGGTCGAGAGCACCAGCATTTCGTCGGGCGCCGCGCCGATCGCCGTCGCGGCCACCGCCTGCATGCGCTTCGCGTCGGCCATGCCGCGCTCGCCGGTCACGGCGTTCGCGCAGCCGGAGTTGGCGACCACGCCGCGGATGCGGCCGGACGCGGCCGCGAGCGCCTCGCGGTCCACGAGCACCGGCGCCGCCTGCACGCGGTTCGTGGTGAACACGCCCGCCGCGGTGCACGGCCGGTCGGACCACACCATGAGCAGGTCGAGCGAGCCCGACTTCTTGAGCCCGCACGCGGTGGCCGCCGTGCGGAAGCCGGGGGCGAGCGAGAAGGCGGCGAGCTGCGCTTCGGTGGTGATCGACGGCATGGCGGCGACGGCTCCTCGGAAGGCGTGAGGTGGGGAAGGGGCGCGCAGTCTAGCGGCGTGCGCGCCGCGGTTCACGCGGGTTTTCCGCCCGGGCCGCGGCCGCCGGCGGGGGCCCGGCCGGAAATTTGCCCTCGGTCGCGCCCATCGGGCAAAATCCCCGGCCGCAAGCGAAGTGGGGAGGCCCGACGAGGGGTCCGCATTCCCCCTCCGACTCACCCGAAACCAAAGCAAAGGTGCATCCATGATCGCCGCCACCCAGCTCCGCGTCGGCTACCTGATCCTGTACAACGGAAAGCCGCACCGCGTCGCCACCGCCATTCACCGCACGCCCGGCAACCTGCGCGGCTTCGTGCAGGCCAAGCTCGTCAGCATCGAGACGGGCTCGAACCAGGAAGTGCGCTTCTCGTCCGAAGACAAGGTCGAGAAGGCGTCGCTCGACGAGCACTCGCTGCAGTTCAGCTACAAGGCCGGCGACGAGTACCACTTCATGAACACCGAGTCGTACGAGATGATCGCGCTCGACAAGGACGTGCTCGGCGACGCCGCCGGCTACCTGATCGACGGCATGGTCATCACGGCGAGCTACTGGCAGGGCAAGGTCGTCGGCATCGACCCGCCGATGTTCGTGGAACTGACCGTGTCCGAGACCACGCCCAACATCAAGGGCGCCGCGGTCCAGAACACGAGCAAGCCCGCGATCATGGAGACGGGCCTCGAGATCAAGGTCCCGCCGTACATCGAAGTGGGCAACAAGGTGAAGATCGACACGCGCACCGGGGAGTTCGTCGAGCGCGTGTAGCCCTTGCCCGAAGGGCGGGGTCCTGGCTTGGAAGAACAAGAGCGCCGCGAAGACCCGACGTCTTCGCGGCGCTCTGGCTTTCGTGAATCGCGCGCTTCGCGCGGCCTAGAACCGCACCCCGATCGCACGCACCTGCACGGAACCGTTGCGGCGGTCCACCGACGCCAGTCCGCCGGTGCCGAGCTGGCCGTGGCGCAGTTCGATCAGCGAGGCCGAGGACTGGTTCGCGTGGGCCACGCCGTAGGCCAGGCCGCCGAACGTGCCGATCACGAAGCCCCACTTGAACGGCTCGCCGTCCTCCGCAAGCCACGCGATCGCGCCGCCGACCACGAGCCCGGCGGCGGCGCCCAGCACGGTGGTCTTGGCGACTTCGTTGAACGTGTTCTCCGCGCGCGCCGGGCGCGCGGCCATGCTCACCAGCAACAGCGCCGCCAGCGCGGCGCTCACGATGCGCTTCATGTACGGGTGTCCTCCGGAACGGGCCGCCCGGGGCGCGGGGAACGGCGCCGCCGGGACTCGGGCCGAAGCTTCGTCTATCGTGCCGCGCCATGTCCACCCCGAACCCGCCCGCGACGGTTCACGACCTGCTCGCCCGTATCTCGGAAGACCCCGCGCTGGCCGCGCTGCTGGCCGAGGCGCGCGCGCGTGACGCCGCGCTGGCCACGCCCGACCCGTCGCACGACACCGCCCACCTGCTGCGCGTCGCGCTGTGGACGCTGCGCCTGGGCGGTGCCGGCGTGGACGCGCGCGAGGGCATCGCCGCGGCGCTGCTGCACGACGCGGTGCACGTGCCCAAGGACTCGCCCGACCGCGCGCGCGCCAGCGAGTGGGCGGCCGACTTCGCGGCGAAGCGCCTGGCCGAACTCGGATTCGCGCCCGAGGCGATCGCGCGCATCGCCGCCGCCGTGCGCGACCACAGCTTCTCACGCGGCGCGGTGCCCGCCGACGCGCTCGGCTGCGCGCTGCAGGACGCCGACCGGCTCGAGGCGCTGGGCGCGATCGGCTGGTTGCGCTGCATCGCCACCGGCGTGCGCATGCAGGCGGAGTGGTTCCACGCCGACGACCCGTGGGCGGCCGCGCGCGAACTCGACGATCGCCGCTACTCCGTGGACCACCTGTTCACCAAGCTGCTCGGCCTGCCGGCCACGATGCGCACCGCCGCCGGCCGCGCCGAGGCGCACCGCCGCGCCGAGTTCCTGCGCCGGTTCGCCGACCAGTTGGGCGACGAACTGGGCGCCCCGCCCACGCGCTGAGCCGCGCGAACAGCCGCGTTCGTCGCTGCCGCGCAACGAATCGTTGAGCCGCGGCGCCGCCGCGTGCCACACTGCCGCCCGCATGACGCCCACCTTCCTCGGACTCCGCATGCCGCGCGCGCTCGCCGCGCTGATGCTCGTCGCCACGCTCGTACTGGGCGCGGCCGGGCACCTGTGGCACCACATCGAGGACCCGCACTGCGGCGAAGCCGGCGAAACCCGCGGCGGCGAGCACTTCTGCGGCGTCTGCACGAACCTCCACGGCGGCACGCTTGCCGCGGGCGATGCGCCCGAGCCCGAGCCGGTACTCGCCACGTGGACCGAGTTCGTCGTTCCCGAGTCGCTCGCGCCCGAAGCGGCGCCGGCGTTCGCGGGTTCGCCGCGCGCTCCTCCGGCGGCCTGAAGCCCGCGGCCGTTCACGCACGGCCGGCGCGGCTTCGCCCTTCCCGACACGCACACTTCGTCGCGCTGCGCCGAACGGCCGTCCGGGCCGTGCGCCGGCGCGCGCGTTCCCATTCGGAAGGAGGAGCTCCGTGCGCGGAGTTCTCATGTTCGCGACGACGGCCGCCTGCGCGGCCGCGCTCGTCGCATGCTTCGGCGTCGCGCCCGCAGGCGCGGGCGTCGTCAACCCCGACATTTCGGTCATCGGCCAACCGTTCGTGCGCTGGACCGACGCCGCGGGCGACGCGGCGCGCAAGCGTCTCGTGCTCGACCCGGGCGAGACCGAACTGCTGTTCGACTCGGCGCTCAACCCCTACGCGCGCGGCACCGTGGTGGTGGCGTTCGGCGAGGAAGGCGCCGCGGTGGAGGAAGGCTACTTCACGCTCACGCGCGGCCTGCCCGCGGGCCTCGCGCTCAAGGGCGGCCGCTACCGGCTGGGCTTCGGCAAGCTGAACGCCCAGCATCCGCACGCCTACCCGTTCGCCGACCGCTTCCACGTGATGTCGGCGTACCTGCCCGGCGACGAGTCGTTCGCCGAGACCGGCGTGCAGCTGTCCGAACAGTTCGCGGCCGGCGCCACCGCGGTGACCGTTTCGCTCGACGCGCTCCAGGGCGACGTGTTCCGAATCGCGCGCGAACCGGGCGGCGCGGGCAACGACCCGCTCGTGGCCGACGCCGAAGGCGGTGACCGCGCGGCCGAGCCGCGCACCGCCGTGCTCGGGCGCGTGTCGGCGTTCGTCCCCGTGGACGATCGCTCGGGCGTCGAGTTCGGCGTGTCGGCCACGCAGGGCACCAACAACGTGGCCGCCGGCACCACCACCACGCTGTTCGGCGCCGACGTGAAGGCCAAGCTCTGGCGTTCGGCGAACTCGTACCTGCTGCTGCAGGGCGAGTACTTCGCGCTGAACCGCGAGGATGCCGGCTGGGACGAAGCCGCCGCCGCGTACACGAGCGCGACCACGAAGCCGAAAGGCTTCTACGGCTACGCCGACTGGGCGTTCAGCCCGCGCGTGAACGCCGGCGTGTCGTACGAACGCTTCCAGGACCCGCACGACACGGGCGTCACGCACGCCGCGTTCGGCGCGTTCGCGGGACTCGCGCTCATGGAGGAGACCACCGCGTTCCGGATCGGCTGGGAGCGCTTCATGCCCGGCACCGCCGGCGCCGAACCGGCGCCCGACGCCACGAACACGCTCACGCTTCGCGTCGTCTGGTCCATGGGCCCGCACAAGGCCCACCAGTTCTAGGAGGACTCATGATCCGTCGCATCGTTCTCGCGGCGCTCCTCGTGAGTGCCTTCGTTCCCGCGGCCGCGTGCGCCAAGCTGCGCGTCGCGGCCTCGACCACCGATCTCGCGTCCATCGCGTCCAGCGTGGGCGGCGAACAGGTCGAGGTGTTCGCGATCGCGCGGGCCACCGCCGACCCGCACCGCGTCGAGGCGCTGCCGTCGTACATGATCAAGGTCGCCAAGGCGCAGCTCTACCTGCGCGTGGGGCTCGGGCTCGACCAGTGGTCGGGCGCGATCGTGGACGGTTCGCGCAACTCGAAGATCGTGGTGGTGGACTGCTCGCGCGGCGTGCGCGTGCTGGAGAAACCCGCCGGCAAGGTGGACGCGTCCATGGGTGACGTGCACCCCGAGGGCAACCCGCACTGGTGGCTCGACCCGCGCAACGGCGCGATCGCGGCCCGCACGATCGCCGAAGCGTTCGCGGCGGCCGACCCCGCGAACGCAGCCGCGTACCGCACGCGCGCCGAAGCGTTCGGCCGCGACGCGCAGGCGGCGTGGGAGAAAGGCCGCGCGCAGGCCGCGGCGCTGCCCAACCACACGCTGCTCACCTATCACCGTTCGTGGCCCTATCTCGCCGACGCGTTCGGGTTCGAGATCGTGGACACGATCGAGCCCGTGCCGGGCATTCCGCCCACCGCGCGGCATCTCGCCGACCTGCAGAAGACCATCGCCGCCCGCAAGGTGCCGGTGCTGCTGCAGGAGCCGTACTTCTCGGCGGACGCCGGCCGGTTCCTGCAGCGCGGCTCGGCGCTGCGCGTGCTCACGCTGTCGCCGGCATGCGACGACGGCACGGCGGGCTCGTACCTCGCGCACGTGCAGGCCGTGCTCGGCGCGATCGCGGGAGGGCCGGGCCGATGACCGAAGCGTTCGCGCTGCCGTTCTTCCAGACCGCGGTGCTCGCCGCGCTGGTGCTGGCGGGCATCCACGCGTACCTCGGCTTCCACATCGTGCGACGCGGGGTGCTGTTCGTGGACCTCGCGCTCGCGCAGATGGCGGCGCTGGGCGTGGCGCTGGGCGTGGTGCTGGGGCGCGAACACGACGAGGTGGGTTCCTACCTGCTCGCACTGGGCATGACGTTCGTCGGAGCCGCGCTGTTCGCGTGGCTCCGCGGACGTTCGCGCACGGTGCCGCTCGAGGCATTCATCGGCATCGTGTTCGCCACTGCGCAGGCGCTGGTGTTCCTCGTGCTCGAGAAGTCGCCGTCGGGCCCCGAGCACCTCAAGGAGACGCTCGTCGGTTCGCTGTTCACCGTGGACCCCGCGCACATCGCGCGGGTCGCCGTGCTCTACGCCGCGGTCGGCGCCGTGCACTTCGTGCTGCGCGGCCCGTTCTTCGAACTCACGCAGGATCCCGAGGGCGCCGAGAAGCGCGGCCGCCGCGTGTTCCTGTGGGACTTCCTCTTCTACGCCACGTTCGGGCTCGTGGTCACGTCGTCGGTGCAGATCGCGGGCGTGCTGCTCGTGTTCGGCTTCCTCGTGATCCCGGCGGTCGCCGGGCTCATGGCGTCGCCGCGCACCGGCGTGGCGCTGGCCGTGGGCTGGGCGTTCGGCTTCACGTGCAGCGTCGCCGGCCTGCTCGCGAGCGTGCAGTGGGACCTGCCCGCCGCGCCGAGCATCCTGGTCACCTTGACCGCGCTGCTCGCGGTGCACGGCGCGGTGCTGGGGGTGATGCGCCGGTCGCGGGGAGGCCCTCGCGCGCAGTAACCTGCGCGCATGCCCCACGCCTCCGACCTGCTCGGCACGCTCGCCATCGTGCTCGGGGTCGCCGCCGTCACCACGGTGGCGTTCCAGCGGCTGCGCCTGCCCGTCGTGTTCGGCTACCTGCTGGCGGGGCTCATCGTGGGGCCGCACGTCGCGATCCCATTGCTCGCGGATTCGCCCACGGTGCACACGCTGTCGGAACTGGGCGTCATCCTGCTCATGTTCTCGCTCGGGCTCGAGTTCTCGATCGCGCGGCTGCTCAAGGGCGGACCCGCGCCGCTGCTGGTCGCGGCGCTCGAGACCACGCTCATGCTGGGGCTGGGCTACGGCGCGGCGCGGCTGCTCGGCTGGACGCCGCTGCAGAGCGTGTTCGCGGGCGGCGTGGTGGCGATCTCGTCCACCACCATCATCCTCAAGTCGTTCGCCGAGCACCGCGTGAGCGAACGCGTGCGCGAGCTGGTGTTCGGCGTGCTCGTGGTGGAGGACCTGCTCGCGATCCTCATGCTGGCGGTGCTCACGCCCATCGCGGTGAGCGGCACGCTGTCGGCCACGCCGATCGGCTTCACGCTCGTGAAGCTGGTGGCGTTCCTCGTGGCCATCCTGGTCGCGGGCATGTGGATCGTGCCGCCGCTCATGCGCTTCGTGGTGCGGCTGCGGCGGCCCGAGACCACGATCGTCGCCAGCATCGGCATCTGCTTCGCCACGGCGCTGCTCGCCCGCTCGATCGGCTACTCGGTCGCGCTCGGCGCGTTCCTCGCGGGCTCGCTCGTCGAAGCGTCCGGCGAAGGGCACCGCGTGGCCAAGCGCGTCGAGCCCGTGCGCGACCTGTTCGTGGCGGTGTTCTTCGTGTCGGTCGGCATGATGATCGAACCCGCGCTTGTGGTGGCGCACTGGCCCACCGTGGTGGGGCTGTCGCTGCTCGTGATCGTGGGCAAGGTCACCGCCGTGTCGGCGAGCGCGTTCCTGACCGGCGCCGGCACGCGCACCGCGCTGCAGGCGGGTCTCAGCCTCGCGCAGATCGGCGAGTTCTCGTACATCCTCGCCGGCGTCGGGCTGGCCACGGGCGTCATCCCGCGCGAGTTCTCGCCGGTCGTGGTGGCGGTGTCGGCCGTGACCGCGCTCACCACGCCCCTCTTCATCCGGTTCTCCGAGCCCGTGGCGGCGGCGTTCGACAAGAACCTGCCGCGCCCGCTGCAGACGTTCGCCACGCTGCACGGCACCTGGATCGAGAGCCTGCACACGCGCCCCGAGACCACGGCCGAGCGCGCGCGCATGCAGCGCACGCTGCGCGTGCTCGCGACCGACGCCGCGGTCGTGGCCGGGCTGGCGATCGTGGCGAGCGTGATGGGCGGCGTCGCCGCGGGGCACATCGCGGCGGCCACGGGCTGGCCTGCCGATCGCGCGCTGTGGCTGGTGATCGGCGTGGCGGCGCTGTTCGCGGGGCCGTTCCTCGCCGGCATCTTCCGCACCGCGCACGCGCTGGGCGTGCAGCTCGCCGAGCGCAGCTTCGCCGCGCCCGTGCAGGGCAAGCTCGACCGTGCGGCGGCGCCGCGCCGCGGCATGATCGTGGCCGTGCAGTTCACCACGGTGTTCGTGGTGGGCGCGCCGCTGGTGGCGATCACGCAGCCGTTCCTGCCGCCGTTCGTCGCGCTCGGCGGGTTCGTGGCCGCGCTCGCGGTGATGGCCGTGGCGGTGTGGCGCAGCGCGCACGACCTGCAGGGCCACGTGCGCGCCGCCGCCGAAGTGGTGGTGGACGCGATCGGCCGCCACGCGCGCCAGGACGGCCCCGGCGGCGCCGAACGCGCGCTGCACCGCGCGTACGAGCTGCTGCCCGGGCTCGGCGAACCCGTGCCCGTACGGCTCGAGGCGCGCCACGCGGCGGTCGGACGCAAGCTGTCCGAACTCGAGCTGCGCGGCCGCACCGGCGCCACGGTGCTCGCGATCTCGCGCGGCGACGACGTCGTGCTGGTGCCCGACGGCCACGCCGAACTGCAGCGCGGCGACGTGATCGCGCTCGCGGGCACGAGCGAAGCGATCGACGCGGCGCGCCGCCTGCTCGAACGCGGCGACGACTGACGCGCGCCGTCGGGCGCACGCCGTCGGGCGCGCTCGCGCCCGCGTCCGCGCGGACCGCACACGGCGCGCGGCGAATCAAGCGCGAAGAATTATTTCCACGCGCTCGCGACGTGCGTGGGAATGCACGGCGCAAGTCGCAGTCGTCACGCGCGCTGAGCACGTTCTCCACAGCGATCGCTCGCGTGCGGCGCGTTCCGACAATTGACTGGCCCCGGCGCAGCGCCGCGCGGCAGACTTTTCGCAGGCGCCAAGATCGTTCCCGCGCGCCGGCACTCACCCTTCATTTCGAATACGCCTCACCCCGCGAAGGAGGCCACCGGATGGTCGCCCTCGAACGTCTGCCTTCACCTTCCGAGATGATCGCGCATCTCGACCGGCACGTGGCCGGGCAGGAACGCGCGAAGAAACTGCTCGCCACCGCCGTGTACCAGCACTACCTCGGGCTCGCGATGCGCGACGCGCCGGGCACGGACGGTCACGACTTCGGCCGCCAGCACGTGCTGCTGCTGGGGCCCACCGGCTGTGGCAAGACGCTGCTCGTGCGCACGCTGGCGCGGTTGCTCGGCGTGCCCGTGGCGTTCGTCGCCGCGACCAGCCTGGTGGAGACCGGCTACGTGGGCGAGCACGCCGACAGCGCGCTCGCGTCGCTGTGGCAGCTGGCCGGGCAGGACCTCGCGCGCGCCGAGCGCGGCATCGTGTTCCTCGACGAGTTCGACAAGCTGCGCCGCGTGGTCGGGCACGGCCGCGACGTGTCGGGCGAGGGCGTGCAGAACGCGCTGCTCGCGCTGCTCGACGGTTCGCCCGCGCGCTTCCGCGTGCGCGAGAACGTGCTCACGCTCGACGCGTCGCGCGTGCTGTTCGTGTGCACGGGCGCGTTCGCCGACCTGCCCGAGGCGATCCGCCGGCGGCTGGCGCGGCGCCGCGCGCTGGGTTTTGCGGCGGGCGACGCCGCGCCCGCGCCGATCGCCGACGCCGACGCGCTCACCCGCGTGCGCGCGCAGGACCTGGTGGACTACGGGCTCATTCCCGAACTCGTGGGCCGCTTCGCGACCGTCGCGCCGCTGCACCCGCTGTCGGTGGACGACCTCGTGCACATCCTGGGCGGCGTCGAGCAGTCGGCGCTCGCGCGCGCCGAGCGGCAGTTCGCCGCGCACGGCGTGACGCTCGAAGTGACCGAGGGCGCGCGCCGCGCGATCGCCGAGCGCGCCGCCGCGAACGGCACCGGCGCGCGCGGCCTGGCGAGCCTGCTGCGCGACACGCTCGAGGACGTGGCGTGGCGGCTGCCCGAGCTGGCCGACGACGACGTGGACCACGTGCGCGTCTCGCGCGAGGCCGTGCTCGGCGAGGCGCCGCTCGAACTGCGCCAGCAGCCGCGGCTGCCCGGGCTCGCGCGCATGACGCCGTCGCTGGCCGAGGACCTGCGCGGCCACGCGCTGTCTCCGCCCACCGCGGCGCGGCTGCGCGAGAACAAGCTGCTCGCCGAGATCTCGAAGCTCGACGAAGGCGCGACCGTGGCGCGCATCGCCGAGCTGCAACGTGCGACCGGGTTCGAACGGTTGTCGCCGGCCGACCTCGAGTACTGGCTGCGCTGGAGCGCCGAGGCGCCGCCGGGGCGGATCCTGCTGCTGCTCGAAGGCATTCGCGAGCAGCAGGCCGACCTGTCCATGCTGGTCGAAGCCATGCGCGCCGCCGGCACGCTGCACGCCGGCGCGCTCGTGCACTACGCGTGCTTCGTGCGCGAGAAGCGCCGTCACGAAAAGCTGCAGTCGCAGCGCCAGCTCAAGGAAGACCGCCGGCGCCGCAAGCGCGAGTACGACCAGCCGTCGCTCGAACTCTGACGCCGCACGCACGAGGCGCCGCCCCCGCGAGGGAGCGGCGCCTCGTGAGCCGCGACGGCGCGCGGCGTCAGTCCGCCAGCGCCGACCACCACAGCGCGTTGAACAGCAGCGGGTGCGTGCCGTCCGTCTGCGCGCGATGCTGCGGCCGGAACCCGAACAGCACCAGCTTGCCCTTGCCCATCGTGACCGCGACCGCGGCCGAGCGGCGCACGAGCTTGTCCTCGCCCGTGATCCAACCCGACAGCAGCACGTCGCGCGGATCGTCGGGGTAGGTCGCCAGCACCGCGCGGTCGAGCTCGCCCGCGGGCGGCTGCGTGGCGAACGCGATCGGCTTGTCCACGAACAACGCCGCCTCCGGCGGCATGCCCCACGTGACCGGGTGGTCGCCGTTCACGTGCGCGCGCAGGATCGAGCCCGGGCAGCCGAAGTCCGCGGGCGTGACCCTGGCGAGCGCGTTCGACACCGGGATGTTGAACTGCTCGGTCACGTAGTCGCACGCGCCCGCCAGCGCGACCAGCGTGCCGCCCGCCTTCACGAACTCCTTGAGCGCCGCCGCGCCCGCGGCGTCGAGCCCGCCGCGATACTCGGGCGGCAGCTCCACGAAGTACGCGCCGCCGTCCTCGCGCTTCGGCTTGCCGGTCGCGATCACTTCCTTCGGCACGTCGGGCAGCACGATCGCGTCGAACGACGCGCGCAGGTTGCCCTTCTGGATCGTCGCGTTGTCGAGCGTGCGCGGCGCGAATCCGTAGCGCTCGAGCAGGAAGCGCGTCCAGCCTTCGTCCATGGACGCGGCCCACGGCTTGTAGAGCGCCACGCGCGGCGCGGTGAGCGCGCGGCCGGCAAATGCGGCGCCGGCGGGTGCGAACGCCAGGCCCGCGGGTGCGGCGGCCGCGGCCGCCGCCGCGGCCTTCGTGTCGAGCAGCGCCGTGCCCGCCGCGAACGCGCGCCCGTCCAGCGTGGTCGCGCGATCGAGCACCGTGACGCGCCCGCCCGAGCGCAGCGCGGCATTGAGCGCGCGGGCGCGCTCGGCGCCGGTGGGCGCGAGCGCGACGGCGCCCACGGGCGCGGCTTCGGTGCGCGGGCCGGGCGTGTAGGCCGCGCCGCGCGCCACGTTCGTCGCGGCCTGCACCGTCACGCCCATCATGAGCGGCAGCGACCACGCCGCCACGTCGTAGGGCCGCACGATGTCCTTGCCGGGCACCAGCTTCACTTCGGGGTAGCGCTGCGTGGTGAGCATTTCGCGCGCGAAGTTGCCGTACGGCTGTGCGAGCGGCACCCACAGGTCGTCGCCCGCGCGGAACACCTCGACGCCGTGCTCGACCAGCAGGTCGGCCAGCTTGAGCGCGCCCGCCCAGTCGTGCTGCGCGGCGCGCGGCAGCAGGAACCCTTCGCCGTGCTCGCCCAGCGCGATCGAAGCGCGCGCGCGCACCGCCATGTTGCGCAGCAGGTCGCGGCGCAGGTCGGCGCTCGACTCGAGGATCGCGTCCGACGCGATGCGCTCGTAGTCCATGATGTCGCGCAGCCGCCACCAGCCGCCCGGCCACGGGTTGGGGAAGTTCGTCTGGCGCTCGTAGTCCACGAGCCCCTTGCGGCCGCCGGCCAGTTCGCTCGGGTCCACGTAAACCGGCGTGGCCAGCTTCACCGACGCGACCTCGGTGAGCAGCCCGGAAATGTTCTTGAACCACGCCGTGTTCTTGGTGCCGCCCGGCCAGTACGCGTCGAACGCGTAGCCGTAGATCACGCCCGATTTGTTCGCCTGCTCGAGCCGCAGCGACATGTCGGCGCCCATGCGGTTCACCTCGCGCCACACGAGCGGATGGATGTCGGCGTCCACCGGCTCGGCGTACGGCGGCGTGAAGATGCGCGGGCCGTTGTTGCCCATCTGGTGCTCGTCGAGCCACACCTGCGGGAACCACTCGTGGTACACGGCGCGCGACATGGCCTTGGTTTCGGCCTGCGTGAGCATGAACCAGTCGCGGTTGTTGTCGTGGCCCGTGTAGTGGTGGTACAGCCACGGCTCGCGTCCGCCCTCGTACGGCGTGCCGAGGTACTTGCCGTACCACTCGGTCTCCATGATCTGGCCGTCGGGATTCAGCGACGGCACCAACAGCAGCACGACTTCGTCGAGCCGGCGCCTGGTTTCGGCGTCCTCGGCGCTCGCCAGCGCGTGCGCCCACTCCATGGCCATCTGCGTGGAGCCGATCTCGGTCGCGTGGATGTTGCACGTGATCAGCAGGAACGCGCGGCCTTCTTCGGCCAGCGCCGCGACCTGCGCGTCGGTGAGCCCGCGCGGATCGGCGAGCTTCGCGGCGATCTCCTTGAGCCGCGGCAACCGCGCCATGTTCGCCTCAGACGTGATCACCGCCATGATCATGTCCTCGCCCAGCGTGCTCCTGCCCAGCGTCTGCACCTGCACGCGCGGCGAGAGCCGGTCGAGTTCGCCGAAGTACGAGCGGATCTGGCGGTAGTCCGCGAGCACGCGGTCGGCGCCGATGTCCAGGTGCAGGTACTCGCTCGGAGTGGGCAGCGTGGCGGCGGGAGCGGCGGCGGGGGCGAGCGCGCACGCGGCGAACACGGCGAGACGCGCGACGAAACGGGGGAGCGTTCGGTTCATGACGGCCTCCGGGTTGGGCGCGCATCGTGCCACAGGGGCGCTGCGGCTCCCGAGCGCGAAACGACGATCGCGGCGTCGCGCGAGATTGGCGTGGTCGCGCGGTGTGCCGAACCGCTAACCTGCCGGCTCGCTGGCGACGCCCACCGGCCCGGAGGACTTGCCGTGCAGATCGGACCTGGTTCCAAGGTCGGTCCCTACGAAGTCGTCGCCCCGCTCGGCGCGGGCGGCATGGGAGAAGTGTGGCGCGGGCACGACGCGCGGCTCGGCCGCGACGTGGCCATCAAGGTGTTGCCCGCGGCGCTCGCCGCCGACGCCGAACGCCGTGCGCGCTTCGAGCGCGAGTGCCGGCTGCTCGCGTCGCTCGGCCATCCGCACATCGCGGCGGTGCTCGGCCTGGAGGACGCCGGCGGCACGCCCGCGCTGGTCATGGAGCTGGTCGAGGGCCCGACGCTGGCCGAGCGGCTCGGCGCCGGCGCGTTCGAGCTGGACGAGGCGCTCGTGGTGGCGCGGCAGATCGCCGAGGCGGTCGAGTTCGCGCACGAGCGCGGCATCGTGCACCGCGACCTCAAGCCCGGGAACGTGAAGCTCACCGCCGACGGCGCGGTCAAGGTGCTCGACTTCGGCCTGGCCAAGGCGCTCGCCGCCGAGGACGGCTCGGCCGCGAGTGCGCCGCAGATCACGCAGTCGCCCACCATGAGCGTGGGCACGCAGGCCGGCGTGCTGCTCGGCACCGCGGCGTACATGGCGCCCGAGCAGGCGCGCGGCAAGGCCGTGGACCGCCGCGCCGACATCTGGGCGTTCGGCGTGGTGGTGTTCGAGATGCTGTCGGGCCGCCAGCTGTTCGCGGGCGAAACCGTGAGCGACACGATCGCGCGTATCCTCGAGCGCCAGCCCGACTGGAGCGCGCTGCCGGCGCGCACGCCCGACCGCGTGCGCGAGCTGCTGCGGCGCTGTCTCGACAAGGACGCGCGCCAGCGCCTGCGCGACATCGGCGACGCGCGCATCGAGCTCGACGCGGTCATCGCGGCGCGTGCGGCCGGCGATTCCGGCGTGGGCACCGCGGCGGCGGGCGCGACGCGCGAGCGCGCGCAGAAGCAGGCGCTCGGCGTGGTCGCCGTGGCATTGGTGACCGGGGCGCTCGCGCTCGCCGGTGGCTTCGCGCTGCGCGGCGTGCTGCAGCCGCGCACGCCGCTGCACCTGTCGGTGGTGCCGCCCGACGACATCGTCATGAACGGGATCCAGTTCGGCTTCGGCGACGATCGCGCCATGTACGCCTCGGGCACCGCGCGCATCGCCGACTCGCCCGCGGCGAGCGCGATCTACCGGCGCACCTTCGACGACTGGCAGTGGAAGAAGATTCCCGGCACCGAAGGCCGCATCTCGTGGGACCTGGGGATGGACGGACGCTGGGTCTACGTGTTGCGCGCCGTCGCCGAGGGCTCGCGCCAGCGGGAACTCGTTCGCGTGCCGACCGACGGCTCGACGCCGCCGGCCGTGGTGATGCCGATTCCGAGCGACCTGGGTTCGTGGGACATGTTGCCCGACGGCCGCGCGCTGGTGTTCGACGGCGAGTTCAAGCGCTTCGCGGCACTCGCCCCCGGCGCGAGCGGCGAGCCGGACTGGAAGCCGGTCAAGACCGACCTGCCGATCGCCCAGCTCACCGCGCACGAGTGCACGCCCGACGGCAAGGGCGCGCTCCTTTCGGTGGGCTACTACCGCGCGCAGGCGTGGATGCAGAGCGCCGCGTACTTCGACGTCGCCACGGGAGAGATCCGCGTGCTCGAGGAGAACGTCGGCACGGTGGCGCTGCTGGCGCGCCGCTACCTGCTCATGTCGCGCGGCGGCGCGTTGCTCGCCGCGCCGTGGGACGCGTCGCGCCACCGGCTCGCCGCGCGCCCGGCCACCGTGCTGCAGGGGCTGCGCATCAACATGGCGTGGGAGCACGGCCGGTTCACGGCGTCGGAGCGCGGTGACCTGAGCGTGACGCTCGGCGGGGTGACGTCGCAGTCGCGCAAGCTGGCGATCGTGCACGCCGACGGCCGGGTCGAGCCGTGGAACGGCGACGAGCGGCCGTTCGTCATCACGCCGGAAGTCTCGCCCGACGGCCGTTTCGCGCTGACCACGGCGGCGCCTCCCGGCGGCAGCGTGTTCGAGCTGCTGCAGCTGGAGCGCGGCCGGCCGGGCGTGCGGCGCATTGCGGGCCTGCCCACCGCCGACTGCGCGTCACCGGCGTATTCCCGCGACGGCAAGTGGATCGCATGGTCCGCGATGGGCGACTCCGCCTCGAGCGGGCTGTACGTGCAGCCCGTGGACGGCAGTGCGCCCGCGCGCCGCGTGCTCGCGTCGGGCGCGCCGCCGGACGCCGAGACCGCGTGCGACTGGATGCCCGATCACCGTTCGATCGTCGTGGTGTCGCGCCGCCAGGGGCGTACGGCCATCCGCCGCGTGACTCTCGAGGGTACGGGGGTGTCCGAGCGCGACATGGTCGGTGCGGTGGACTACGCCCAGGCGGAGGCGCGCGTGTCGCCCGACGGTGGACGGCTCGCGTGGGTGTCGTTCGAGAACGGCACGCCCACGGTGGTCGTCGCGGCGATCGGTCCCGACGGCCGCGTGGGCACGCCGGTGCCGGCGTCGAACGGATTCGGCCAGAGCCCGCGCTGGGCGGACGACCGCACGCTGCTCTGGGCGACGCGCGCGGGACTCGTGATGGCGTCCCAGGTGTCGCCCGCGCTCGACGTGTCGGCGCCGGTCCGGCGCGCCGACCTGTCCGCGCACATGAACGGGGCCTTCGATTTCGCCCTGATGCCCGGGGGCGACCTGCTGATCACCAAGTCGGGCCCCGACGAAGGCGAAGTCCGCCACCTCGAGATCGCGCTTGGATTCGAGCCCGAGCTGAAGCGGCTGATCGCCAAGGCGAACGGCGGGCGCTGACGCGCGGCACCGCGAACGCCGTCGCGCGCACCGCCGCGTCGCGAACGCAGAAGGCGCCGCCCCCTCGCGGGAGCGGCGCCTTCGCGTGACGTGATGCGCGAGCGCTCTAGCTTTCGCCGACCCGCACGAGGTTGAAGAAGTCCTCGTTGGTCTTGGTCTTGTTGAGACGGTCGGTCAGCTTGAGCATCGCTTCCTGCGACGGCATCTGCACCAGGATGCGGCGCAGCGCCTGGAACGTGCCGAGCAGCTCGGGCGCGATGAGCTTTTCTTCCTTGCGCGTGCCGCTCTTGGGAATGTCGATCGCGGGGTAGATGCGGCGTTCGGCGAGTTCGCGCGACAGGTAGATTTCGCTGTTACCCGTGCCCTTGAACTCCTCGAAGATCACCTGGTCCATGCGCGAGCCGGTATCAATGAGCGCGGTGCCGATGATCGTGAGCGAGCCGCCGTTCTCGATCTTGCGCGCCGCACCGAAGATCTGCCGCGGTGCCTGCATGGCGTTCGAGTCGAGACCGCCCGACATGGTGCGACCGCCGTTGCCCGACGCGGCGTTGTAGGCGCGCGCCAGTCGCGTGATCGAGTCGAGCAGCAGCAGCACGTCCTTGCCCGCGATCACCTGCTGCGCCACCAGCTCCATGGCGCGCTCGGCGGTTTCGATGTGCTCGCCGATCGTCATGTCGCTCGAGGCGGCGATGACTTCGGCCGGCGTGTTGCGCTTGAAGTCGGTGACTTCCTCGGGACGCTCGTCCACGAGCAGCGCGTAGATCGCCACGTCCGGATGGTTGTGCGCGACCGACGCCGCGATCGCCTGCAGGATGCGCGTCTTGCCGGCCTTCGGCGGCGCCACCAGCAGGCAGCGCTGGCCGCGGCCGATGGGCGCGATCAGGTCGATGGCGCGGCCGGTGATGCGGTCACCGTACGGCGGATCACCTTCGCCCGGCTTGAGCTCGAGAATCAGGCGCTCGGTCGGATCGAGCGCGGCGCCGACCTGCTGCATGTCCTTCAGGATCTCGAGGCCGCCGCGACGCATCGGGCGTCCGCCGCCGCCGTTGTTGCCGCCACCACCGCCGCCGCCGCTGCCACCGCGACGCCGGCGCCGTCCGCGCCGTCCGTCGTTGTTGTCGTAGCGCCGCTCGCGGTTCTGTTGCTGCTGCTGCCCGCCGCCACCGCCGCCGCCCTGCGGCTGGCCGCCGCCGTTGCCGCCCTGCGGACGGTCGTTGCCGCGCCGGCGCCGCCGGCGCCGCCCGCGACGCTCGTAGCGATCGCCGTCGTAGCCGCCGCCCTGCGAGCCGCCGTCGCCCGATCCGCCGTCACCCGCCGGAGCGGAAAACGTTTCGGACGGGGGAGCGCTGAACGTCTCGGACGGCGGCGCGGAAGGCGCCGGCGGCTCGGGACGCGCGGGGGCGTCGAACAGGGGCATGTCGTTGGACTGCGCTTCGGGGGCTGCTCCGGCTCCGTCCGCACCCATGGTGGGACGAGGGCCGACTCGACGACGACGAGGTCTCATCGGTGTTCCTTCCGGACCTGCACTCGGGGGAGTGCTCCGGGGTTTTCGACTGGCGCAGCCGGGCATGACGATGCCCCGTGACTGCGCGGTGACGACCGGCGAGCGCTTCGTGCGGGCGATGGCCGCCGCCGCGGGACTCCGCGGCGGCGCTTCAGGCGCCGCGATCCGACTTACCTGCGCTCGACTTTCTTGAAGTCGGACGGCACGTCGAAGGAGGCCGTGGTGGCTCCCGTCGTGACACTGACGAGATCGGTGACCACGGTGATGCTCGGCGCGCCGGGCTGTCCGGCGTTCGCCTGCGCGTTCGCGTTGGCCTTCTTCTCGGCGGCCTTCGCGAGTCGGCGTCCCAGGAACCCACCCACCGCACCACTGACGTCGCCACGAGCGGCGTCACGTGCGGCGTTCTCCTGGGCCGCGGCATCCCTCTCCGCGTCCTTCTTCTTCTTCTCATCCGCCGCGGCCTGCTGCGCCTCGGCCTGCTTCTTCGCCAGTTCCGCCTGTTGTTCCGGCGTGAGGACGTCGCCCAGGGTGATCGTCAGCGTGCTGCGCACCGGGACGCCCTTCATGTCCTTCATCTTGGCGGCGGCTTCGCGGATCGCGTCGCCGTACATGGCCATCGCGGCACCCGCGGCGCGCTGCACCTGCGGGTCCATGCCCATCTTGACCGCGAACTGCTTGTAGTACGCCTGCACTTCGGCCTGCCCCGGCACCGCGGTGGACATCCACTGGTCCATGGCGAGCGTGTAGCTGCCGACCTGCTGGCCGTTGCTCTTGTTCTTCTGCGTCGCCGTCACCGTGACGATGAACTCTTCGGCGGCGAAGCCGTTGATCGTGTCCTTCTTGCCCGTGCGCTTGACGTCCACCGTGTACGTGGTGACCACGTCCTGCTGCGCCTGCCGGGCTTCGGGCTTGGCCATTTCCGCCTGCGCGTCGGCCATGCCCTTCGCGGCCAGTTCGCGCATCTGCGCGAACGTGAGCTCGCTGTACTGCTTCTTGGCCGGGTCGAGGAACCACATGACCTCGCGGTCGAGACGCGTGATCTCGGCCGAGGCCCTGGGCTTCCCGCCCCCTGCGATCGTCTTGAACCGCCCCGTGTACGTGGACGATTCGTCGGTGCGGCTCCTGTCTCCCGCGATCACGATGGTGCGCTCGGACGTACCGTTGCCGAAGCCGCCGAGGCCGTTCGAGACCGTCTTCTCCTGCATCACCACGGCGGCGTGCGCCGAAACGGCAAGCGCGAGCAGGGCCGGGACTGCGAGGAGGAGACCGCGGGAGGAGAGACCGGCCGCGCTCGTGCGCGAGCTCCGGTACATGTTCGATCCTCCGTGAGACGCTGGTCTGCGGTCGCGATTATGGACACGCCGCAGGAACAAAGTAAAGGAAAGACTCCGGGAAACTTCCGGCCCTCATGGGGCCGCTCTTCGTCCGGCGATCAGGACCGGGGAGCCGAAGGCCAGGTGGTCTCGGTCACGCCCGCGCGATGATTCGCCGCCCGCGCCGCCACGAAGAGCAGGTCCGCGAGCCGGTTCAGGTACTTCACGATGCGCGCATCCACGTGCGCGTGCTCACCCAGCGCCGTCACGCGGCGCTCCGCGCGCCGGCAGACCGTGCGCGCCAGATGCAGTTGGGCCGCCAGTGGCGTGCCGCCCGGAAGCACGAACTTCGTCAGCGGCGGCAGGCCTTCCTCGAGGCGGTCGATCACGCCTTCGAGTGCGGTGATGTCGTCTTCGGTCACCCGCGACAACTTCTGAAGCATCGTTTCGTCGGTCGTCGCCAGCTCGGCGCCCACCTGGAACAGCGCCGACTGGATGGGCGCGAAGTCCGCCGCGAACCAGCGTTCGCCGTCGAGGGCGATCGCCATGCCCAGTGCGGCGTTGAGTTCGTCCACACTGCCGTACGACTCGACGCGCGCGTCGTGCTTGGGCACTCTCGCGGCGCCCAGCAGTCCCGTGGTCCCGTCGTCTCCGGTGCGCGTGTAGATCTTCATGGCCGCGGATGTACGCACACGGGGGAGCGGGGAGTCAAAAGGCCGCCCGCGCGCGTTCCCCCGCCGTCGCGCCCGATTCGATCTCACCGCAGGAGGGAACGCCGTCATGCGCCGCATCTTCGTCGTCGCACTCACCTTGATGCTCGTGACACGCGCGGAGGCGCGCGTGCAGTCGGTGGATCCCACCGGTACGTGGGAAATCGCCGGCGGCAAGGGCCGCGTCGTGATCACGTGGAACGACTCGACCGCGTGCAACCTGGACTTCGGCGGCGGCCGCTACGCGGTCGCGTATCGCGAACACCACGCGTACGTCGGCGCGATGGGCACACCGGATGGCGACGTGGCGCTGTTCCGCATCACCGGGTTCGGCGATGGCGAGGTGCAGGTGGCGTGGCGCGATTCCTGGACTTCAACGAACGAACGCGCCGAACACTGGGTGGCCTCACGCGGCGTCACGACGTACTTCGACGGCCTGCCCATGACGGCCGCCCCGGAATGGCCTGAGTACGGAAGCTGGACCGTGACGCGTGACATACCCGAAATCCGGCGGCGGATCGAACCCGTTGTGCCGACGATCGCGCAGGAAGCGGGAGTGGATGGCACCGTCGTGATGCAGGCGCTTATCGGTCGCAGCGGTGGAGTGCGCGACGTACGCGTCACGAAGTCCATCCCAATGCTCGACGCCACTGCGATCCAGTGCCTGAGGCAGTGGGAGTTCGAGCCCGCAAAGCGCGACGGCAAGCGCGTGCCCGCCTGGATCGAGATCCGCATGCCGTTCAAGCTGAAGTAGGCTCCCGATACCCCGCTGCCGCCGCTTCGTGCGGCTCGCGCCTTTCCACCGGAAGATCCAAGTCGCCTCGTTCGGGAGGGTCCGGTCATGCGCAGGTTCGCCTGGTGGTTGCTCATGCTCGCGTCGTTGTGCGCGGTGCCGGCGCTCGCGGGGACGCCACCGCCCGTACTGCAGCCGCGCCAGGGCACGTGGACGGTGCTCGAGCGGCCGGGCGACCTCGTGCAGGTCACGCGCACCGACGATCGCTGGGTCATGCTCCAGTACGGGGCCGGCGGGCTCGGCGAGGCCGGGCGAGAGAAGGACGCGTTCCTCGGGGTGTTTCGTGAACCACCCGATCGCGGCGATCACATGCGGCTGGTGCGGTTCACGGCGATCGCGGGCAACACGCTGCGCGCGGAGATTCGCGACGGCTGGGACGCCGCCGACGTGCGCGTGGAGACGTGGGCGCCGCTGCGGGGCGACACCGCGCTGTTCGTCGGGGTGGCACCGCCGCCCAGCGCCACAGGCGAGGATCGCGAGCCGAAGTTCGGCGAGTACGTCTACGTCGAGGAGCTTCCCGAAGTGCTCCAGAAGGTGGCGCCGAAGTACCCCGAAGAGGCGCGCCGCGCGGGAGTCGAAGGCACGGTGTTGATCCAGGCGCTGATCGGCAGGAACGGCCGCGTCAAGGACACGCGCATCGTGAACTCGATCCCGCTGCTCGACGACGCGGCGGTGACCGCCGTGCGGCAGTGGGAGTTCGATCCCGCGAAATCGAAGGGCAAGCCGGTGGCCGTGTGGGTCGCGGTGCCGGTGAAGTTCTCGCTGAAGTAGGCCTGCGAGCACGTTCTCGGTGTGACGGCCGGAACGTGGCGGACTCCTGATGGTGTGGCGGCCGGGCTCCATCCCGGGCTGCCGGCCGCGCCAACCCCACGGAGGCCCGTCATGCGCCGAATCTTGGTTCCCGCCGCCCTGCTCCTGCTCGCGTGTGCGCCGGCCGCGCACGCCGCGATCCAGTTCCAGGGTCACCTGCCCACGGCCACCAGCTGCCGGGTGTGGCTCGACTGGTCGAGCGACTACGGCGGCGACTGGATCGCCAGCCGGCCGATCAGCGCGCTCTCGAGCGGCTTGGACCTGCTCGCCGACACCTCGCGCGTGTTGTCGTACGGCGCGTTGTCGGGCTCGACGCACGTGACCATCGCCCCGGCGGGGCCCGTGAGCTTCGCGACCGGTCCGGTGCTCACGGTGCGCACGTCGGGTTCGGCGAACTCGAACGGCGTCGCGGGGCACACCGTGCAGTTGAGCCACTCGGCGTGCCTGCAGTTCGTGGCGCCCGGCGCGGGCAACACCGTGCACTGGGCGGTGCGCTGGCGCCGTTCGGTGACCGGCTCCGCGAACGCGCAGCGTTCGACCGACCTGCGCGGTCCCGCCGGCGCGATCGTGACCGGGCCCGGCACCTTCGGCGCCGACAGCGGCATGGTGTTCGGCACCGCACCCGGCACCACCACCACGTTGTGCGGCTTCCTGCTCGACCAGGCGTGGACCCTGTGGGCCGGATCCGCCGCCTACTCGGCGGGCACGCTCGACATGGAGGTGTTCCTCGACAGCGCGCCGCCGCCGCTCGACGCCGGCGACGCGGTGCCGATGCCGCCGGCGCTCGAACTGGCGCCGCCGCGCCCGAGCCCGAGCCGCGGCGCCGCGACGTTCGAGTACGCGTTGCCCGTGGCGGGCGACGTGACGCTCGAAGTACTCGACGTGGGCGGCCGTGTGGTGGCGCGCCACGCGGCGGGGCCGCGCCCTGCGGGGCGGCATGTGCTGCAGTGGGATGCGGCCGACGACGCGGGCGAGCGCCTGCGCGCGGGCGTGTACTTCGCCCGGCTGGCGCTGCGCGACGCCACGGGCGCCACGCGCTTCGCGTCGCGCCGGGTGGTGGTCACGCGCTGAACCGCGTGCGGCGCGCGTGCGTTTGCCGCGCGCCGCACGCACGTCCTACGCTGCCGCGCCCTCGCAGGTCTTCTCGCTCCCGCCTACCAGAGGTCGCGCATGGATTCCGGCGTCACGCAGCAGCAGATGGACCGGCTTCTCGCACTCGAAGCCGGCGACGACGTGTGGCAGTTGCGCGCGGCACGGCTGAGCGACTGGGTCGAGTTCGAAGGCGAAGACCGCATCGTGGACACGTACGTGGCGGTCTCGCGCGAGCAGCGGCGGGTGGGCATGAGCGACGGCGTGGAGTGGGGCGCGCCGCGGCTGGCGCCCGCGTTCGCGGCGCTGCTGTCGCTGGCGGGCGAGCTCAAGCCCGCCCGGCGCCCGATGCGCGTCGAAGTGGACGAGTTCGAGCTGCACGCCGAGCTTGCCCCAGTGCTCGAGCAGTGCGGCGTGGGCTGTGAGCTGGTCGAGCACGCCGAAGAGGCCGACGACGCGGTCGAGACGCTGCGTCGCGAGCTCGGTGGCGCCGCGTGGCACCCGCCGCTGTACACGCACGTCGAATCCGCGCGGCTGCGTTCGCTCTGCGACGCGTTCGCGGGCTTCTCCGAGGCACGCCCGTGGCTGCGGCTGTGGAGCGTGGATTTCGTGCGCGTCGAGTCGCCGCTGCCCGAGGGTGCGCCCGCGTGGTTCTCGCTGCAGGGCGGCGTCGGCGTGCACAAGGGCCTGCTGTTCTACCGCTCCGAGTCCGAGATCACGTCGTGCTACGACGGCAGCCTGTCCGAGGACGAGGTCGCCGAAGTGGACGCGTGGTCGGTGGGGCTCGGCTCGTTCGATGAACTGGCGCCCGAGGACCGCAAGCGCTGGAAGCGCGAGCGCCTGCCGCTGCTGCAGGGCAACGAACTGCCGGTCGCGACGCGCTTCCAGCCGGGCGAAGGGTTCGTGGCGATCGAGCCCGAACTGCTGCCGTGGTTCGAGGCGGTGGTGCGCGCGATTTCCGATTCGACCGAGGACGACTTCGACGCCGCGCGCTGGGAGCGCACGGTGCAGGCGCCCGAAGGTGCCGTGACCGTACGGTTCGCGCTGCCGCAGCTGCTGCCGCCCGCCGAGGGCCTGCGCGCGCACGCCGAGCAGCTCGAGGCGCGCCGCGCGTGGCTCGACGAGCGCACGCTGCGCGCCATGGCGCGCGCCATGGAAGGGCGCACGTTCGAGTCGCCCGCCGAGGCGCAGGCGTTTCTTCGCAAGGCGCTCGCCTCCGGTGAGCCGCGCAATGCGGCGGAGCCCGCGACGCCGCGCGAGCGCGCCGAGGCGCTGATTCACGAGGCCAATCGGCGCGACGGCCGCCGCCGCACGCAGCTCGCGCGCCGCGCCATCGCCGAGTGGCCGGACTGCGCCGACGGCTACGTGGTGCTCGCGCAGCAGATGCCCGACCGCGATCTGGCGCTGGCGTACTGGGGCGAGGCGTTCGCCGCCGCCGTGCGCGCCGCGGGCGGCGAAGACGAGATCGAGGAGTACGCGGGCGCGCTGTTCAACGCGCTCGACCTGCGGCCGTACCTGCGTGCGCGCGCCGGCTACGGCGAGGCGCTGCTCGACGCGGGCCGGCTCGACGAAGGCGCGCGGCACCTGTTCGAGCTGCTGCGGCTCGACCCGAGCGATCCCATGGGCGTGGCGCCGGCGCTGCTGGCCGAGCTGGCGGCGGCGCGGCGCTGGGACGCGGTCGAATCGCTCGCCGCGAGCGCGTTCGCCGGCACGGCGCACGCGGCGTGGATCGCGACCCTGGTCGCGTTCGCGCGCCAGGGCGACACGCCCGCGACGCGCGAGGCCCACGCGGCGGCGCAGCGCGCCAACACGCACGTGGCCAAGTACCTGACGCGCAGCTCGCCGCTGCCCGACGGCGAACCCGACGAAGCGCGCCCGGGCAGCGACGACGAGGCGCGGCTGGTGGCGCTCGACCTGATCGCGGGCTGGGAGGCCGAGCCGGGCGCGGTCGCGTGGCTCGCGGCCCTGCGCAAGGACGCGCGGCGCGAGGGCAAGGCGAAGCGCCGCAAGCGCTGAAACACGCTGCGGTGTTGGGCCATCGCGCCCGCGATTGACGCGGGCGCGATCGCTGTCGGCCGCTTGCGCGAACGCGCTCGGTGGGCCATATTCACCGCCCCTTTTCCGAGACGTTCCACTCGCAGCCTTTCGAGGGATCATGCCCGTTCGCGACGCCCTCCCCGACGTACTCCGCGGAGACCTCGGCGCCGACCTCACGCCCGAGTCCCGCGCGCAGCTCGAATCGCTCGCGCACGACGCCAAGACCGAGAAGAAGCTTTCGTCCGTTCGCGACGAACTCGGCAACCGACTCAAGCAGCCCGACGCCGCCTGGAGCGTGTACTACATGCTCGCCGCGGTCTGCGCGCACAACGAAGAGTTCGAGCGCGCCCACCAGACGCTGCTGCAGCTGGGCGAGAAGCTGGCCGCCAAGAAGAAGTGGGAGCCGCTCGCGGCCTGTGCCGAACGCGCGCTGACGCTGCTGCCCACGCCCACGCACGCCGCCGCGCGCATGCTGGTGCAGGCGCACGAAGGGCTCGGCAAGGACCCCGAACGCATCGACGCGCTGTCGCGCGCGTGGGCGGTGAACCCCGACGATCTCGAGCTGGCGCTGCTGCTCGCGAAGCGGCTGGGCGAGGCCAAGCAGGGCGACGACCGTCGCGCGCTGCTGGCCGAGCTGGCGCCGCGGTTCGCGGCCGAAGCGCGCTGGAACGGGCTCGAGGAAGCCGCGCTCGAGTTCGTCGAGCACGACGACTGGGACGGGCTCGCGCAGCTGGCGGCCGTGCTGCCGGTGGTCGCCACGCAGGGCGCGTTCAAGGAAGCCAAGACGCTCGCCGACATCGTCGCGAGCGGCCTGGCCAAGGCGAATCGCGCGGGCGAGGCGCTCGAGCCGCTGCGCAAGGTGATCGCCACCGCGGTCGCCGCCAAGGGCGAGGACGCGGCCGAGCCGTTCCGTGAGGCCGTCACCGCGGCGCTGCGGCAGGGCCCGGGCGCCACGGTGCCCAACCTCGACGACGCCACCGCGCAGAGCGGCCTGACCGACGACGGCACGCCGCTCGTCAAGGCGATCGAGGCGTTCGATTCGATCTCGGCGCTTGCGCCGGGGCGCGGCGTGCTGCACGGCGGCTTCGGCCCCGGCCGCATCGTGTCGAACGACACCGAGACCATCGTCATCGATTTCGCGAAGGGCAAGGGACACAAGATGCCCTACGCCGCCGCGCGCCGGACGCTGACACCGGTCGCCGACGACGACTTGCGCCTGCTCAAGTTCACCAACCCCGCCGAAGTGAAGCGCCTGATGACCGAAGAGCACGCCACCATGGTGGTGCGCGCGCTCAAGCTGATCGGCGGCTCCGCGGACGCGAACAAGCTCAAGGTGTTCCTCGTCGGCTCCGACCTGGTGCCGCCCAAGGAATGGACCGCGTTCTGGCGCAAGGCGCGCGCGGCCGCCGAGAAGGACCCGCGCATCGACCACGCGCGCGCGTTCGAGCAGTTCTACCAGCTCGCGCCCGAAGGCGCGGCGCCCGCCACGGTGGGCAAGCCCACCGCCGACAAGACGCCGCTGCCGCCGTACGAAGTGCGCAAGCCGGCGCGCTACAACCTGGGCGTGATCAAGAAGTTCCTCGCGCAGCACCCGGGCGCGGAGGAGCCGCTCAAGGGCCGCTTCGGCCGCTTCATCCAGAACACGCTGTTCGACGACGAGGGCGAGAAGGCCGACCGCGCCCGCGCCGGCATGTACTTCACGCGCTGGTATCCCGAGCGCGAAGGCGAATGGATGCAGACGCTGCGGCTGCTGTGGGAGCGCGGCCTGACCATTTCCGACCTGTCCACCGAAGACGAGCAGCTCGCGCTGCTCGACGCGTCGCGCCGTGCGGGCGTCGAGGCCGAAGCGATCCTGTCGGCGCTCGACTCGCGGTTCCAGGCCGTGCGCGACGAAGCCGAGAAGGACCGTGCCCAGCTCGACGACTCGGGCCGCGCCAAGCTGCGCCGCGCGCTCATCGAGCGTCCGCTCGAGTACACCGCGGCGGTGCTTCGGCTGATCGAAGAAGCGCTCGAAGCCTCCGAGCCGCCGGCCGACGCGTGGAGCCTGTTCTTCTGCTCGCTGCAGATCGTCGAGGACAAGCCCAAGCCGTCGGTCGCCGAAAAGATCCTGCGCTGGTTCGAGCGCGGCGGCGAGTTCGAGCGCATGCTCGACCTGAACCCGCCGTCCGAAGAAATGCGCCTCAAGATCCGCGTGCTGCTGCGCCAGTGGCGCTCGTCGGACCGCATGCTGTTCCCGGTGCTCGACGTGGTCGAGCGCGTGGGCCTGCCGGACGAGAAGGAGTGGGTGCTCGATCACCGGCAGCGCCGCACCGACAAGTTGTTCAGCCAGGTGGGCGAGCAGGCCGAGGACTTCGACGTGCCCGTCATGACCCGTGCCACGTGGGCGAAGCTCAAGGACGACCTGGCGCAGGTCGAGCGCGACCTCAAGACCGTGATCCCGCAGACCATCCAGCGCGCCCGCGAACTGGGCGACCTGCGCGAGAACGCCGAATACCACTCCGCGAAGCTCAAGCAGGCGAACGCGCAGAAGCAGGCCGCGGCGCTGTCGCTGCGCATCACGCGTGCGCGCTTCGTCGAGGACGCCGACTTCAAGGAAGGCGTCGCCGGGCTCGGCATGGAAGTGACGCTCGCGTGCGGCGGCGAAACGCTGTCGTACTGGATCCTCGGCGACGGCGAACAGCACCTGGGCGCCAACGTGCTGTCGTTCCAAGCCACGATCGGCAAGGCGATCGTCGGCCGCAAGGTCGGCGACGAAGTCACGATCGGCGACGGCAAGGCGTGGCGCGTGCAGTCGGTGACGCGCAAGTTGCCGCCGGTGCCGGAGGGCCTCACGCCGAACGCGTGAGCGCGTACGCGTGCACGCGCGCGAGCGCGCGCGCGGGACGCAAGGGAAATCTGCGTGCGCCGTACGGGAAACCGCGCGGCGCACGCGCTTTTTTCTCGCGCGAGTTCGCACGCGCTGCACTTCGTCGCGTCACACGCGCGCACGAGTACGCGGGCGCATGCGCGAAAACACTCGGCGAAAATCGCGGCGCGCGCCGAAGATTCGCTTGCGCGCCGCGCGCGTCGCGCCTATGTTGCGTCCGAGTTTCTTCGCAGGTTGCGAGACGTTCGCAGTGGAGCTCGCAATGGCACGCCGGTCCGATCGAGGCGCGATTCCACGCGACCGATCACCAGACGACTGGTTCCGGCGGGCGGCGATGACATGAGTTTTGGCCGCTCGGGTTCGCGCGACGTCCGCGTCGCGGCGACCGAACGGTCGGAAAAGGAATTCCCGCCGCCCGCTCTTTTCGTGGTGCCGAGTCGCCGGCCCGCGAACGTTCTTCTCCGCCTCGCCGCACCCGCGCGGAAGGAGGACCCTGATCCATGACGCTCGCACGTACGCAGGGGCTTTCGTTCGAAGTGGACGACGCGTTGCGCGGCATCATGACGTTCGGCTGGCTCGAAGCCACCGGTGTGTCGCACGCCCCGCTCGCGCCCGAGTGCCTCGCCGAACGCGATGCGATCGCCGCGCGACTGCTCGAGAAGTACGGCTCTCGCTCGGTGCTCGACATTCCCGGCGTCGCCGAAGCTCGCGCCATGTTCCACCGCCTCGGCGTGGATCCCACCAAGACGCGGCCGTCGAGCGAAGCGCTGTTGCGCCGCGTGCTGCAGGCGAAGCCACTGCCCGAGATCGATCCGGTGGTGGATGCCTGCAATCTCGCGTCGCTCGAACACCAGTTCCCGCTCGGGCTGTACGACCGCGAGTTCGTGCAGGGCGCCGTGTTCGCGCGCGTGGGCCGCGAAGGCGAGGGCTACGACGGCATCCGCAAGGCGCGCGTCAATCTTTCCGGGCGGCCGCTGCTGGCCGACGACGCCGGGGCATTCGGCGCACCGACGTCGGATTCCGCACGCACGCAGGTCACGGAACGCACGACCCAGCTGCTGCTCGTGGTGTTCGGCCCCAGTGAACGCGGCGGCGAGCAGCTTTCCGGGATGCTGGCGCGTACGGCGGAGCTTTTGACCCGCTGGTGCGGCGCCGACATCAGCCTGGTGCGCACGATCCAGTAGGAAGGCCGCGAAAGTTCCGGCCTTGCCCTGCCGACAAATCCCCTCGTACCTTGTCGGCTCCCCCGTGCCGCCAACCCCCGGGGTCCCACCCTGCCGTACGGGCCCCACACCGTGATGGAGGGATTTCCATGAAGAAGTTGCTCGCGTTGAGCCTGCTCGTGCTCGGCCTGTCGGCCAGTGCGGCGTGGGCCGGCTCGATCGGCGTCGGCGCTTTCGCCGGAATGAGCTTCCCCGTGCTCCAGGACGACGTGGCCAAGGGCACGATGTTCGGTCTGCGCGCGCCCGTGAACCTCGTGCCGCTGTTCGCGGTCGAGCCCTACTACGCCAGCAGCTCGCTGGGCGAAGCGACCGAGACGATCGGATCGATCGAGTACACGCGTGAGGGCTTCGACGAAAAGGCCTACGGCGTGAACGCCATGCTGACGATGGGCGGCCCGGTCTCGTTCTACCCGTTCGTCGGCGTCGGCCAGACGTCGCTCAAGCGCACGGGCTTCGACGACAGCTTCACGACGTACAACTTCGGTCTCGGCCTGGGCATTTCGCCGGCCCCGAAGATTTCCCTGCACATTCGTGGCGAGCTCCAGGCCGTCGTCGACGGTGAGGCTTCTCGCAAGTTCGGCAACGCGACCGTCGGCGTGACCTACGCGCTGTTCAGCATGCCCTGAAGGGAGGCTCGACCATGATCAAGAATCTTCGCCTTCTGCTTCCCGTCACCGCCCTCGTCGCCGCCATGGCGTCGGGCTGCATGCTGGTCTCGGGCCAGTTCATCGTACCGTTCGAGTTCGCCGACGTGGGCGCCGATCCGCTCACCGTGAACAGCTCCAGCACGCTGAGCAACGTGCGTGTGGACCTGAACACCGAGAGCGTCTACAACGACCACAAGGAAAACCTCAAGGACATCGTGGACATGGCGCTGCTCGGCACGATCACGAACCTCGACTCGGGTTCGGCGGTCAACGTCGAGGTGTGGATGGTGCCGACCACGACGACTACGTACACGACCGAGACCGCGGTGAAGGCGGCCCCGGGCGCCGTGCAGCTGTGGGGCCCGATGACGATTCCGGCCGGCGGCGTGAAGAAGATCACGTGGGACCAGTCGGCGGCGCTGTTCAAGGGCCGCCAGAAGCTGATCACCGAGATCAAGGGTGACGGCGTGTTCGACCTCTACGCGTTCGGCAACGGCGCGAGCCACTTCCGCGTGGACAAGGGCGTGCTCATGCTGGTGATCTCGGCCGGCAAGTAGTCGCTCGACGCACTGCAGGAAAAGCGATCGCCGGGGCTCGCAGCCGAGCCCCGGCGATTCGTTTGGGCAGCGCGCCTCAGTCGCGGCGGCCGTCTGCGCCCTCGCTCCGCCGCCGGAACCCGTACAGCAGCGGCAGCACGAACAGCGTGAGCACGGTGCTCGACAGCACGCCGCCCATCACCACGGTGGCGAGCGGGCGCTGCACTTCGGCGCCCGGGCCCACGTTCAGCGCCATGGGCGCGAATCCCAGGCTCGCGACCAGTGCGGTCATGAGCACGGGGCGCAGACGCCGGTCGGCGGCCGCGGCGATCGCCTCGTCGCGCGCCATGCCGGCAGCCAGGTTCTGCCGGATCGTAGACACCAGCACGAGCGCGTTGAGCACGGCCACGCCCGAGAGCGCGATGAACCCGACCGCGGCCGAGATGCTGAACGGCAGCCCGCGCGCGAGCAGCGCGGCCACGCCGCCGACCATGGCGAAGGGCACCGCGGCGAAGATGCGCGCGACGTCGGAGAAGCGACGAAAGCTGAGCCACAGCAGCGCGAGGATCGCCGTGAGCGCGGCCGGCACCACGATCGCCAGCCGGCGCTGCGCGCGTTCCAGGTGCTCGAACTGGCCGCCCCAGCGCACGAACCACCCGGGCGGCAGTTCGACGCGCTCGTGCACGCGGCGGCGCGCTTCGGCCACGAACCCGCCCACGTCGCGCCCGCGTACGTTCGCCTGCACCACGATCCGGCGCTTCGCCCACTCGCGCGAGATCGCCGACGGCCCGTCCACGAACTTCAGCGTCGCCAGCTCGCCCAGCGCGACGCGTTTGCCGTCGCCGCTCGTGACCAGCGCGTCGGCGAGGCGCTGTTCGTCGTACCGGTCGGCGTCCTCGAGCGTGACCACGATGGGCACGCGCACTTCGCCCTCGTGCAGTACGCCCACGTGGCGCTGGCCCAACGCTTCGATCACCGCGAGCACGTCGCGCGCGGGAATGCCGTGGCGCGCGAGCGCGGCGCGGTCGAGCTCCACCTGCAGCATGGGCTGCCCGGTCAGCTGCTCGGTCACCACGTCGGCTGCGCCGCGGATGCCGCGCAACTGCGCCTCGATCTCGGCGGCCTTCGACTTGAGCACGCCGAAGTCGTCGCCGAACAACTTGACCGCCACGTCGGCGCGCGTGCCGGCCACCATTTCGTTGACGCGCAGCTCGATCGGCTGCGTGAACACCATGCGCATGCCGGGCAGGTGGGAGAGCGCGGCCTGCATGCGCGCGACCAGTTCGTCCTGCGTGCGCGCCTTCCTCCATTGCTCGCGCGGCGCCAGCGTGACGAACACGTCCGACACCTCGGTGCCCATGGGGTCGGTCGCGACTTCGGCCGAGCCCGTGCGGCTCCACACCCGGTCCACCTCGGCGGGGAACTCGCGCCTCAGCACCTGCTCGATGCGCGTGCCGTAGCGCACCGATTCGTCCAGCGACACGCCGGCGAGCCGCACGGTGTTGATCACGATCGCGCCCTCGCTCAGCCGCGGCACGAACTCCGAGCCCAGCCGCGTGGCCGCGAGCGCCGCGGCCAGCACCAGCATGGCCGCCGTGCCCGTGAGCGGCAGCGGACGCGCCAGGCACCAGCGCAGCGCGCCGCGGTACCACGACGCCGCGCGCGCGGCGCGCGCCGCCAGCGTTCCACCGTGTTCGGGGCGGGGACGCAGGAGCGTGGCGCACGCGGCCGGCACCACGGTCAGCGACAGCACGAGCGAACCGAGCAGCGCGAAGATCACCGTGAGCGCCATGGGCTTGAACAGCCGCCCCTCGACGCCCTCGAGCGTCAGGATGGGCAGGTAAACGGCGAGAATGATCAGCTCGCCGAACAGCGTGGGCCGGCGCACTTCGATCGCGGCGCGCTCGACCACGTCGGGCACGCTCACGGCGGCGGCGCCGCCGCCGTCGCCGCCCTCGCCGTCGCGCGAGTCCGACAGCCGTCGCACGGCGTTCTCGACCATGATCACCGAGCTGTCCACGACGAGCCCGAAGTCGATCGCGCCGAGGCTCATGAGCGAGCCCGCGATGCCGAACCGCACCATGAGATCGAACGCGAACAGCATGGACAGTGGTATCGCCGCCGCCACGATCAGCCCCGCGCGTACCTGCCCGAGGAACACGAGCAGCACCGCCACCACGAGCGCGGCGCCTTCGAACAGGTTGCGGCGCACGGTCTCGAGCACGTGGTCCACCAGCGTGGTGCGGTCGTACACCGTGTCCAGCGTGACGCCCGCGGGCAGCGTGCGGCGCACCTCGTCGAGCCGCACGCGCAGTGCGCGCGTCACGTCGTGCGCGTTCTCGCCGGCCAGCAGGAACGCGATTCCCAGCACGACTTCGCCCTTGCCGTCGGCGGTCACCGCGCCGTGACGGATCTCGCGGCCGTCCAACACGCGCGCGACGTCGCGCACCAGCACGGGCACGCCTTCGCGCAGTCCCACGGCCATGGCGCCGATGTCCTCGGGGCGCGTCACCGCGCCCACGCCCTGTACGAGCCGCGACTCGCCCGCGGCGTCGAACGTGCCGCCGCCGGCGTTGTACGCGTTCGCCTCGATGCCTTCGACCAGCTCGGCCAGCGTGAGCCCGCGCGAGGCGAGCGCCGACAGGTCCACGGCCACGTGCACCTGGCGCACGTCGCCGCCCCACGAGTTCACCTCGGCCACGCCGGGCACCGATCTCAGCTGCGGCCGCACGATCCAGTCCTGGATCGTGCGAAGCTCCGACAGCGAGCGGCCCGCGCCGCCGACGATCCAGCTGTAGATCTCGCCCATGCCGGTGGCGATCGGCCCCAGCTGCGGGCGCTCGATGCCTGTGGGCAGCTCGACCGTCTGCAGGCGTTCGCTCACGCTCTGGCGCGCCATCGCCATGACCGTGCCTTCGCGGAACACCACCGTGACCTGCGACAACCCGAAGCGCGACGTGGACCGCACCTCGACGAGCCCGGGCAGCCCGGACAGCGCCTGTTCGAGCGGGAACGTGATCTGCCGCTCGATCTCGAGCGGCGCGAGCGCGGGCGCGACGGTGTTGACCTGCACCTGCACCGACGTGGTGTCGGGGAATGCGTCGAGCTTGAGCCGCAGCGCCGAGAACACGGCGAGCACGGCCAGCACGAGCGCCGCGGCGAGCACGAGCCTTCGCCGGCGGATCGAGAACCGCAGGAGCGCTTCGAGCATGTGCGTCAGCGCTCCTTCGGGGCTTCGACGTCGCAGCAACCGGCGCCGATGCTCTCCTTGAGGGTCTCGGTCTTGAGCAGGAAGCTGCCCGTGGTCGCGACCATCTCGCCCGGGCGCAGCCCCGCGTGCACCGCGACGCGCCCGTTCTCGGCGCCGCCGACTTCGACCCGCCGCACTTCGAAGCGGTCCTCGGCCAGCCGCACGAACGCGAGCTTCACGCCCTTCGCTTCGTGAATCGCCTCGCGCGGCACCAGCACCGTGCGTTCGGCGCCACCCGTGCGCACGGTCGCTTCGCCCCACGCGTTGGGGCGCAGCTCGCGGGTGACGCGGTCGAGCAGACGCGCACGCGCGCGCAGCGTGCGCGTGTGCGGCTCGATCGCCGACGACACGAACGCGACTTCGGCGCGCACCGGGCGTTCGACTCCGCGCACACGCAGCGTGACGGGCTGGCCCACGCGCACCGCGGCGGCGCGGCTTTCGGGCACTTCGAGCTCCGCCCACAGACCGGCCGGATCCACCACCTCGAACAGCATCGCGTCGGTGTCGAGCGACGCGCCGACTTCGGCCACACGCTGCGTGACGACGCCCGCGATGGGCGAACGCAGCAGGTAGGCGCCTCCGGCGCCTCCGGCGCCCGCGCCGTGCATCGCGAGCGCGGCTTCCGCCGCCGCCACGCCGGCGCGCGCGGACTCCAGCTCCTGCCGCGCCGCCAGCTCGTCCTGCGCGCTCGCGAGGTCGGCGCGATGCAGCGCGCTGTCGCGCGCGAACGCGGCGCGCGCCGTGGCCACGCGTGCCCGCGCCGACGCCAGCGCCGCGCGGGCTTCGCCGACCGCGGCGCTCTCGAAGCGCGCCAGCGGCGCGCCCGCCGTGACCGGCGTGCCGACGTCGGCCAGCACCGCGCGCACCACGCCCGGCGCGGTCGCGTGCACGAGCGCGCGATGCGACGCGTCGGCAACCAGCGTCGCCTGCACGGTGAGCCCTGCGGGATCGGCGCCCGCCTCCGCGGCCGCGACCGCGATGCCGGCGTCGCGCGCCGAGGCGAGCGAGCGGAACTGCAGCACCGAACGGTCGAGCGGGGCGTCGTCGGGCATGTCGTCCGCGCTCGCGGGGCGCCCGCCACGTTCGGGATGGCAGATCGGGCAGACCGACTCGGGATACTCGTGCTCACCGCACCAGTCGCCCTTGGCCTGGAACGCGGGCACGAGGCCGGGGTTGCACCGGGTGCACATGGCTTCGAGCACGCCATGTTCCGTGCACATGCCTTCGGAGGAGTGGGCGCCGGCGGTGGCGGCCGCCGGTTCGGCGTGCGCCGTGTCGGCGCCGTGATCGTGGCCGGCGTGCGGGTCGGCGGCCTTGGCGCCGCAGCCCGCGGCGAACAGCGACAACGTGAGCAGCGCGGCGGCGAACGCCGCGCGCGTGAGCGTGCGAAGCATGGGTGCGTGTCTCCGTCGGGACGCGGGCGTGCCGCGTACGGGCAACAGGAGCCGCGAGCGCGGCAGGGCCGTCGCTCCGGCGTGGCTCGAGCGTGCGTGGCGCGCGGCACGGGCCGCGCGGTCACGTCAGGCGAGCGTGGCCCGGGGGACGTGCAGGATGTCGCCCGAGCGCGGCTCGGGCGGTGCGGCCACGGCGGGCGCGGGCGGCGCGATCGCGGGGGCGACGGGCGCCTGCAGCACGATCTGCGGATGCGCGACGACTGGCCGGTCCAGCGCGCACAGGCAGTCGCCGCAGTCCTCGCCGCAGTGATCCGTCGCGCACTCGGCCGCGGACTCGCCGGGACAGCAGTCGGCGAGCACCGACACGACTGTTCCCACCTGGAAGAGCAGGAACACGACGAGCATCAGGGTGTGCACGAGCCGGGTCATGGGCGGGAAGTCTAGCACGCGCTCCACCGGCACCCATGCAAAGTCCGGGTGAGGCGGCTCACGGCAGCCCGATGTCGAAGCTCCCCGCCGAAATCGTGAGCGGCCCCGGCGCGCTGCCGCTCGAACTGGGCGCGAGCGTGGCCGAGAAGGTGCCGCGCAGCCGCGTCGCCGTGTGGTCGGTGATCGTGATCGTGCCGACGTCGTCGGTCACGAGGCCCGAGCCGTCGAAGGTCACCGAGCCGCCCCAGTTCTGCACCGGGGTCGTGGTGCTGGCGATGATCATCTGGATCGGCGTCGTGTTGTGGAGCGGGTAGTCGCCGGGCGGCAGCGTGCCGCTCAGCGAGAACGAGAAGCTGTGCGTGTTGTTCGAGCCGCCGATCACGGTGGTCATGCCCGCGCCGCTGCCGGTGCGCGCCGAGACCACCGTGGCGGCGTTCCACGCCTGCACGCCGATCTTCATGGACATGCGGCTGCCCTGGCCGTCGGGGCGCGGGCCGCCGGTGCCCGAGGTGATCACCGGGTAGTCGAACGCGCCTTCGGTCACGGTGCGCGAGCCCGTCGCCGCACCTGTCGCGGGCGTGGCCGTGAACGCGAACGTGCCGGCGATGCGGGCATCGTCGATCCGGGTCAGCGTCACCGTGCCCGCCGCGCCCGTGAGCGGCGTGTACCAGCCGCTCGTGCCGCCGCCCAGGGTGGCGCTGCCCCCGAACGTCATGCTGCTCACGCCCAGCGGGTAGGTACCGACCGTGTCGACGTTGTAGAGGCTCAGGGTGACGAACGACGTGGAGCTGCCGGAGGCCTTGAACCCCTGCACGAGGTAGAAGCCCGGTTGCGTGTGCAGTGCGCCCTGTCCGCTCGTGAGCGCATCGGCGGTCCAGGCGGCGCCGTCGATCCTCGCGCGGAAGAGGTTCGTGCCGCCGCCACCGCCGCCGCCGGGGCCGGTGATGCCGGAGGCGCCGCCGCCCCCGCCACAACCCGAGAGCGACGAGGCCAGCAGCAGGGCGAGTACGGCATGACGTGCAGGGCGACGCATGTGGCACCTCCGAAGATCGTGGGGACCCGGCCCGCGCGCCGTGTATGCTTCCCGGCCTGCGCGCGCCTCCAACCGGTCCTTGCGCAGGAACCCTGGAGAAACCGTCATGGTCACGGGCGATCCATCCCCGCCTCGTGCCGGCGGCGACCCGGGCGCCGGCGACGACCGCTGGGCGCTCGACCGCCTGTTCGACGCGACGTACGACGAGCTGCGCCGCCTCGCCGCCACGGTGAGGCGCGACGATCCACGCACGACGGTCACGCCGACCGGGCTCGTGAGCCAGGCGTGGCTCAAGCTCGCACGCTCGCCCGAAGTCGCGCGCACGTCGCCGCTGCACTTCCGGCGCATCGCCGCACGCGCCATGCGGCAGGTGCTCATCGAGAGCGCGCGGCGGCGGCACGCCGAGCGCCGGGGCGGCCGCGAAGCGGTGTTCGTGACGTACGACGACGCGCTCGCCGAGTACGTACGCGACGAGGCCGAACTGCTCGAACTCGACGTCGCGCTCGAGGAACTCGCGGCGATCGCGCCGAGACAGGCGGCGCTCGTCGAGGCGCGGTTCTTCGGCGGCTTCGACATGACCGAGACCGCCGAACAACTCGGGATCTCCGAGGCGACCGCGACGCGCGACTGGCGCGCGGCGCGCGCGTGGCTGGGCGTACGGCTCCGGGGTGCGCGATGAGCGACGCCGCGCGCTGGCGGCGCGCGCAGGAGCTGTTCCTCGCGGCCGCGGCGTTGCCCGAGTCCGCGCGCGAGGCGTTCGTGGCGCGCGAGTGCGCCGGCGACGAGGCGCTCGGGCGCGACGTGCGCGCGCTGCTCGCCGCCGACGGGGCGGACGGCTCGCTGCTCGACCGCGGCGTGGCGCACGCGGCGCGCGCGGTGTTCGCGAGCGGCGCGCCCGAGAACGTCGGGCGCTACCGGCTGCTGCGCAGGATCGGCGAAGGCGGCGGCGGCGTGGTGTGGCTGGCCGAACGCCCGGACCTGGGCTCGCGCGTGGCGATCAAGTTCCTGCGCGACGCGTGGCTGTCGCCGGCGCGCCGCGAGCGCTTCGCGCGCGAACAACGCACGCTCGCCCAGCTGCATCATCCGGCGATCGCGCGGCTGTTCGACGCCGACGCGCCGGCCGACGGTCCGCCGTGGATCGCGATGGAGTACGTCGAAGGGGTCCCGATCACCGAGTTCTGCGCGCGCGGACGGCTGTCGCTGCGGCGCGTGCTCGGGCTGTTCCAGATCGCGTGCGAGGCGGTGCAGCACGCGCACCAGCAGGCGATCGTGCACTGCGACCTCAAGCCGTCGAACTTGCTCGTGACGAACGACGGCCTCGTGAAGCTGCTCGATTTCGGGATCGCGCGCGAACTGCTCGCCGGCGGCGAGGACGCCGGCGTCACGGGCGCCGGTCCACGCCCGCTCACGCCGGCTTACGCGGCGCCCGAGCAGCTGCGCGGCGGGCGCCTGGGCGTGACGACCGACCTCTACGCGCTCGGCGCGATGCTGCACGAGCTGCTCACCGGGCGGCCGCCGATCGATCCCACGGGCCTCGCGCCCGACGAACTCGAGCGCCGCGTGCTCGCGCAGGAGCCCGATCGTGCGTCGGTGACGGCGCGGCGCGCGGGCGGCGGGCCGGTCTCGCCGGCGCCGGGGCGCGTCGAGTGGAACGAGCTCGACGCGATCGTGGCCAAGGCCCTGCGGAAGGAACCCGCCGAACGCTACCGGTCGGTCGAATCGCTGAGCCGTGACATCGGGCACTTCCTGCGGGGCGAACCACTCGAAGCGCGGCCGTACTCGGCGCCCGCGCGGCTCGCCCTGCTCGCGCGCCGCCGCTGGCGGCCGCTCGCGCTCGCCGCTGCGGCGCTCGCGACGATCGTCACGCTGGTCGCGTTCTACACGGTTCGGCTCGAGCACGCCCGCAACGCCGCGCTCGCCGAGGCGCGCCGCACGCAGCGCATCCAGGCGTTCATGACGAGCCTGTTCGAGGGCGACGACGAATCCGGCCCCGCCGACACGCTGCGCGTGCTCACGCTGGTGGGACGCGGCGTGCAGCAGGCGCGCACGATGTCCGGCGATCCGCTCGTGCGCGGCGAGCTCTACCAGACGCTGGGCGACATCTACGGCAAGCTCGGCGATCTCGAGCGCGCCGACACGCTGTTGCGCGCCGCGCTCGACGAGCGTTCGGCTCGGCTGCGTGCGGGGCACCCCGACGTCGTGCGCAGCCTCGTGGCGCTCGCCATGCTGCGCGTGCAGCAGGCGGAGCTGGGCGCAGCCGAATCGCTCGCGGCACGCGCGATCGCGCGCGCGGGCGAACTGCGGCCCGCCGATCCGGCGGCGCTCGCCGAGGCGACCGCGACGCTCGGCGTGGTGCAGGAGGAACGCGGCGACTACCCGCGCGCGATCGCCACGCTCGAGCGCGCGGTGGTGCTCGACTCGCTCGCCGGACGTTCGCGCGCCGAGCGCGCGGCCACGCTCACGCACCTCGCGAACTGCGAGTTCTACGCGGGCCGCTACGCGCGTTCGGACTCGCTCAACCGGGTCGCGCTCGCCGCCGACCTCGAGGCGTACGGGCCGCGTGATCCGCACGTGGCCAGCGACCTGGTGAATCTCGGCGCGATCCAGCAGGAATGGGGGCGCTATGCGCCGGCCGAGAGCCTGTACACCGAGGCCCTGTCGATCTACCGCGGCTGGTACGGCGCCGATCACTACGAGACCGCCGCGACGCTCACGATGATCGGGCGCACGCGGCTGCTCGCCGGCGACACGACCGGCGCGGCCCCGCCGCTGCGGGAAGCGCTCGCCGTGCGCGAGCGCGTCTACGGGCCCGATCACCCGAGTGTCGCCTCGACGCTCAACGAACTCGGCAATCTCGCGCTGCGACGCGGCCGGCTCGCCGATGCCGAGGGCGCGTTTCGCCGCACCGTGGCCATCTACGAGTCGGCGTACGCCGGCCGTCACTACCTGATCGGCATCGCGCTCTCGAACCTCGCGAGCGTCTACGTCGAGCGCGGCGACCTGTCGCGCGCCGAGCGGCTCTACCGCGACGCGTTGCGACGCTACGCCGAAACGCTGCCGGCCGACCACCTGTACGCCGGCATCACGCGCATCAAGCTCGGCCGCACGCTGCTCCGGCAGAAGCGCCTGCGCGAGGCCGAAGTCGAATCGCTCGCCGGCTTCCGGATCGTCTCGCGCGAGTCCGAGTCCGGCGTGGGCTGGCTCGAGAACGCCCGCAAGGACCTGGCGGCGATCTACGCGGGGCTCGGGCGTCGCGACGAGGCGGCGCGCTGGGCGGCGGCCGCGAACGAAACCGCGGCGCGGTGACGGATTCCGGGGCGATCGCACGCAAGGAGGGGTGAGGCGCGCGGGTGGGCCGCGGCGCCCCGGAGGCGATCCCATGGAAAGCTCGTACCGTCAGGAACCGCTCGGCGAAGGCCGCGTTCGTTTCACCGTCACGCCGGCCTCGGTGCCGAACGCGTCGATGGGCCCCAACGGAGCGGCGGCGATCCTCGCGGCCGTCGTGTTCTTCGTCCTGCTCGGGCGCGGCAACGCGTTCACGTTCGTGCTCGCGAGCGTCGCGGCCGTGTTCACGTTCCGGTTCGTGAAGGGCTTCGTGCAGGGCCGCTTCGACGCCAGCGTGAACAAGCACCGCTCGCCCGGCGGCGCGTTCGTCGCCGGCCCTCGTGGGCTCGAGCCGGGACTGGGGCCGACCATCGCGCGCGACGCGATCCACCGGCTGCTGCTGCGCAACGGCATCCCGCAGTCGCCGTCGGCCAACGTCACCGTGGTCGTGGATTCGACTTCGGTGTCGCAGGGCATCGCCGCCGACGCGCAGATCGCGCGCGAAGCCAACCGTGCGAAGGCCGCGAGCGTGTCCTACCAGCTGTGCGTGGAGAGCGGCGGCCGCTCGACCACTCTCGCCGGCGGCATGACCGAAACGACCGCGTACGGGCTGCTGCAGGACGTCCAGCGCACGCTCGGCCTCACCTGAGCGCGCACGGGCGGGTTCAGCCCCGCCAGCCGTTCGTGATCGGCACGCGGCGGTCCTTGCCGAACGCGCGCGTGGTGATCTTCACGCCCGGCGGCGCCTGGCGGCGCTTGTACTCGGCCAGGTCCACCATGCGCGCCACGCGGCGCACGACGTCTTCCGGGAAACCGTCGCGCGCGATGTCGGGCACCGAGCGGTCGTGCTCCACGAAGCGCTCGAGGATGGCGTCGAGCTGGTCGTACGGCGGCAGCGAGTCCTGGTCGGTCTGGTTCGGGCGCAGCTCGGCGCTCGGCGCGCGCGTGATGGTGTCCTCGGGGATCGGCACGGCGGTGCCCGCGGCCGAACCTTCGGGCACGTGCGCGTTGCGCCAGCGCGAGAGCGCGTACACCTGCGTCTTGTACACGTCCTTCAGCACGCCGAACCCGCCGGCCATGTCGCCGTAGAGCGTGCTGTAGCCCACCGACATCTCGCTCTTGTTGCCGGTGATCAGCACCATCCAGCCGAACTTGTTCGACAGCGCCATCAGGTAGTTGCCGCGGATGCGCGCCTGCAGGTTCTCCTCGGTCACGTCCGCGTCGCGGCCGGCGAACGGCTCGGCGAGCGCGCGCTCGTACGACTGCATCACGTCGGCGATCGGCAGCGTGTACGTGCGGATCCCGAGCCGGCGGGCCAGCTCGTGCGCGGTGTCGAGCGACACCTGCGACGTGTACCGCGACGGCATGAGCACGCCCACGACCTTGTCGGCGCCCAGTGCGTCCACGGCGACGCACGCGGTGAGCGCGGAATCGATGCCGCCCGACAGCCCCAGCGTAACCGTGTCGAAGCGGTTCTTGCGCACGTAGTCGCGCGTGCCCGTCATGAGTGCGGCGTACACCTCGGCCTCGACCGGCAGCGTGCGTTCGGGCAGCGCGGGACTCGGGCGTTCGTGCGGTGGCGCGCCGGCGGCCGGCGGCGTCTCCATGGGGCGCAGCTCGTGGCAGGGCAGCGCCGCCTCGTGCTCGAGCGCGCGGCCGTGGCGCAGGCGCGGCTCGCGCAGCCGCGCGGCGAACACCTCGTCCAGGTCCACGTCGGCGATCACGAGGTCCTCGGCGAACGCCGCGCCCTCGGCCAGCACCTCGCCTTCGGCGTTCACGATCATGCTGGCGCCGTCGAACACGACTTCGTCCTGCCCGCCGACCATGTTCACGTAGGCGATCACGGCGAGGTTGTCGGTGGCACGGCGCGTGACCAGCTGGCGGCGCTCTTCGGCCTTGTTCGCGTGGTAGGGCGAGGCCGAGATGTTCACGATCACCTCGGCGCCGCCGCGCAGCGCCTGCTCCTCGGTCGGGCCGCCTTCGACCCAGATGTCCTCGCACACGTTCACGCCGAACCGCACGTCGCCGCGCTGGAACACGCAGGCCATGGTGTCGGCGGTGAAGTAGCGCGCTTCGTCGAACACGCCGTAGTTGGGCAGGTGGCGCTTGCGCGCGATGCCCACGCGGCGGCCGTCGTGCACGACGATCGCGGCGTTGTACAGGTCCACGTCGCGCTGGATCGAACCCACGACCAGCGTGAGGCCCTTCGCGTGCGCTTCGAGCGCCGCGGTCTTCTCGAGCGTCGCGGCGATGAACGCGGGCTTGAGCAGCAGGTCCTCGGGCGGGTAGCCCGTCATGACCAGCTCGGGCAGTGCGAGCAGGTCCACGCCGCGCTCGCGCGCGGCTTCGATCGCGCGCACGCACCTGGCGAAGTTGCCTTCGAGGTCGCCGACGGTCGAGTTGATCTGGGCGAGGCCGATCCGGAGCAGTCGCATGGGCTGGGCAGTGTGCGTTGGGGCGGGTGGGTGCGCAACCGCGCGGAGCGAGGGGACTGCGAATCGCCACCAAACGAAAGCGCCCGGCCATGGACCGGGCGGCATCCGTTCTTGTCGCGGAGGAGTCCGCACGGACCCGACCGCGTGCGCAGGAGAGAAGTGGGGTGTCGGGCGCTTGTTGCCGTATCTCCCGATTCCGACCCGATGGCGCCAGGGGGCTCACGTCCCCAGGTCTTTACTGGCCACCTTCGGGCTCCTGCTGCAGGTGAGGCACCGGCTCACGGACCGGTGACCGGGTGTGGGTAGCTGCAAGTACCGTTCCTCGCGGCTGTCCACCCTCATCTGCTGCGTAAATGATTGTGAGCGCGTGGGCGGACGAGGCTCAAGGGAAATCTCGTCGCCATGGCGCCGGGCAAAAGTCCGTCGCCCGGGTCGGCAAACTGCCACAGTCGTGGACGGCCCGCACGGAATGTGGCCGCCCGGCACGGTTTCCCGCCCGCCCCCGTCCGGGGCCGGTCAGGCGCCGCCGCCCCCTCAGGCCGCGTGGCTTCCGGCGTGGGGCGCGCGGCTCTGGACCGCCGCCAACAGCGTGGCCACCACCGCGATGCCCGCCAGCACCATGTAGGCGTCGTGCGTGGCCGCGGCGAACGCCGTGCGGTTGACCGCCGCGGCGCCCTGCCCGGTCGCCAGCACGCGGCCCGAGCGGGCGAGGTAGCGCACGGCCATGAGCGTCCCGATCATCGTGGCGCCCGAGGTGAACCCGAGGTTGCGCGTGGTGCCCTGCAGCCCGGAGGCGATCCCCAGCTGCTCGCGCGGCACCAGCGACAACAGCGCGCTGGCGTTGGGCACCGAGAACAGGCCCTGCCCGGCGCCGATCAGCGCCATGCCGCCCAGCAGGTGCCACTGGTCGGGCGCCAGCCCCATGTCCGCGAGCACGAAGAACCCGGCCGCGGTCATGGCCATGCCCGTCGTGGTCAGCACGCGCGCGCCGACGCGGTCCGACAGCCGGCCCGCGGTGGGCGCGAAGAACAGCGCCGCGATCGGCAGGATCATGTTCCACATGCCGCTCTTCTGCGCGTCGTAGCCGAGCACGTTTTCCAGGTACAACGGGAAGTGCAGGCCCACCGACACGGTCATCGCCTGCGCGAGCAGCGTGAGCAGCACGGCCGCGCCGAGCGGTCCGAAGAGAATGTTCAGCGGCAGCATGGGGTGCCGGGTGCGCGACTCGAGCGTGGCGAACGCCGCGAGCGCCGCCGCGCCCAGCACGAATGCGCCGCGCACGAACGCGTGCGTCCAGCCCAGCTCGGCGCCGCGCGAGAAGCCCAGCATGATCGCCACGAGCCCCACGCACCACGCGGCCGCGGCGCCCAGGTCGAGCGGCGGCGCCGCCGCGTTCGCATGGTCGGCGGGCACGCGCCGGTTCACCAGCCACATCGCGAGCAGGCCGAGCGGCAGGTTGGCGAGGAACAGCCAGCGCCACGACGCGTGCGCCACCACGATGCCGCCCAGCGGCGAGCCGATCGCCAGTCCCACGCCGACCATGGCGCCGAACGCGCCGAGCACCTTGCCGCGTTCGTGGCCGGGGAATGCGCTCACGAGCAGCGCCGAACCGTTCGCCGACACGAGCGCCGCGCCGATGCCCTGCAGCACGCGCGCGCCGATCAGCCACGGCAGGCCGTTCGCCGCGCCGCACAGCACGGAGGCGAGCGTGAAGATCGCCAGCCCCACCGAGTACACGCCGCGCCGCCCGCGCAGGTCGGCGAGCCGCCCGGCGGTGAGCAGCAGTCCGGTGATGGTCACCGAGTACGCGGTGACGACCCACTGGATCACGGTGAGCGGCGCGCCGAACTGCCGCTGCAGCGTGGGGAGCGCGATGTTCACGACGCTCGCGTCGAGCGTCGCCATGATCACGCCGATGGCGATGGCGGGAAACACGCGCCAGCGCGGAAGCGAGGCTTCCGCGCCGGCGGTGTGGGTCTGCGGTCCGGTCACGATCAGCCCTGGCGGACGAGCTTCATGATCTCGGGCAGCGTCGGCGTCTTGCCGTACAGCAGCAACCCGAGGCGGAACACCTTGGCGGACATCTTCAGCGTGACGAACGCCGTCGCCGCCAGCAGGCCGACGGACAGCGCCACCTGCCAGAGCGGGATCTGCGCGCCCGTCATGGAGCCCGTCGCGAGCCGCAGCATCATGGTGGTGGCCGCGGTCGGCGGGAACAGCGACATGCCCACGGCGATGCCCGAGTTGGGCGAGTTGAGGATCTTTGCGAGCACGTAGAACGGGAAGAAGTTGGACATGGTGAACATCATGGCCATCTGGTTCGCTTCGCGCAGGTTGTTCGTGATCGCGCCGATGCCGGTCATGAGGCTGGCGTAGAACAGGTAGCCGAACACGAAGTACAGCAGGCCGATCAGCGCCAGCATCGGCGACAGGTCGAGCTTGATGAACGCGAACGACGTGCTCAGCACGGCGAGCCCGCCCGCGATCCACACGGCCACGAGCGTGAGGCCCGCGCTGCCGAGACCGACCAGCTTGCCGAACATGAGGTCGTCCGGCGACACGGTGCAGAGCAGCGACTCGAGGATGCGCGTCTCCTTCTCCTCGCTCACGCCCTGCAGCAGGTACTGCCCGCCGGTGATGATCGCCATGCCCATGATCATCGCGAGGATGAACGGCAGCAGGAAGTTGGTCATCTCCTTGGTGTCGTCCTTGAGCACGAACGCCCCCGACTTGTCGGGCGTGTACAGGTCGATCGAGCGGCTCAGCGCGATCGCGCGCTCGACGTGTGACGAGTCCGAGGCGTTCGCGAGCAGCCCGCGCTGCATCCACTGCCGCAGCGGGCGGTCGTCGCCGCTCGACGTGAACACGCGGGTGTCGTTCTCGTAGCGGCGCGCGACGCCGGTCGCGACGAAATCCGGCGCGATCACGAGCGCCGTGTTCACGTTGCCGGCCTCGAGCGAATCGAGCGCCTCGGCCTGCGACGCGTACGTGCGCATCAGGATCGGCACGGTCTTCGGCGCGGACGCGGTCGCGGCGGGCTTGGCGCCCGGCGCGGGAACCTCGGCCGGCGGCGTGTAGTCGAACGACCGCACGGCGTCGCCGAACACGCCCGAGGAATCCACCACCGCCACGACGCGCGTCTGGCGCTGGTGCGCGCGGGCGTCGTCGGACGCCAGCTTGCCCGAAACGAACGTGGACACGAACAGCAGCAGCGGAGTGGCGAGCAGCGAGAACACGAACGCCTTGCGGCGCACGGTCGTGACGTATTCGCGGCGCGCGATCACCAGCGAGCGGGCGAGCGAGAACTTCATCGGACACCTCCGTGCGCGAGTTCCTGGTCCACGGTCGGCGGGCCGCTGCGGCCCTGGTCGAGCCCGGCGCCCGTGGTCACCACGTGCACGAACACGTCCTCGAGCGGCGGCACGACGGGCGCGAACGACGACACGTGCACGCCGCGCTCGAGCAGCGCGCGCAGCACGGCGTCGGACGCGGTGGCGCGTTCGAGCGACAGCTTGGTGGCGCCGTTGACGCGCTCGAGCGCCTTGACGCCCGGCACGCCCGGCGGCACTTCGCCGCCTTCGACCAGCACCGCGTGCTCGGCGTACTGGCGGCGGATGTCGCGCACCGTGCCGTAGAGCACCATGTGACCGCGGTTGATCATCAGCGCGCGGTCGCACTGCTGCTCGACCTTGTTCATCTGGTGCGTGGACAGGATCACCGTGGTGCCGGCCGCGCGGCGGCGGTGCAGCACGTCCTCGAGGATCTGCACGTTGACCGGGTCGAGGCCCGAGAACGGCTCGTCGAGGATCAGCAGCTGCGGATCGCCGATCAGCGCGCTGCACAGCTGCAGCTTCTGCTGCATGCCCTTCGACAGCGCCGAGACCTGCTTCTTCGACCACGCCGCGAGCCCGAACTCCTCGAGCAGCGCCACGGCCGCGGCGCGCGACTTCGCGCGTCCCATGTCCTTCAGCTCGCCGATGTACGACAGCGCGTCGAGCACCGGCACCTTGCGGTACAGGCCGCGCTCTTCGGGCAGGTACGAGACCCGCGGTCCGCCGGCGCCCGAGAGCGGCTTGCCGTCGAACAGGATGCTGCCGCCGTCCGGACGCGTGATGTCCGTGATCATGCGGATCAGCGTGGTCTTGCCGGCGCCGTTCGGGCCGAGCAGGGCGAAGATCTCGCCCGACTGGACCTCGAACGACACGTCGTTCACGACGACGCGGTCGTCGTAGATCTTGCGGACGCTGCGAATCTCGAGCATGTGGAAGGGGTCCCGGGGAGAAGGGCCTGCTGGGGAGAGCGGCGAGTGGTGCACACTAGGGCGCAGTACGGCGGCGCTCAAGACCGGGTGCGCGGGTGCGGCTGCCGGGGCGACGAGTGGTCGCCCGGACGGGGCGAACGGTCGCCCGCCGGTGGTGCCGCCGGCCCCGCGGTGGCCGGAAACCCGCCCCGGGCGTCCGGCGGGGCCGCCGGCAGGCGCCGGGGGCGGGCTTGACCGCCGCCGTAATCCGCGGTCAGGTCAGGGCCTGCGGCGGCCGATAACGCCGCAGTCCGTGGAGAGCTCGCGGCACGCCCGTCCGGCCGGCGGGGTGCCCGCCCGACGCCGGGGCGATCGGCTCCTCCGAACCCGTGCAAGGAACCCCGCATGCGATTCGAACGAGAACTGACCTTCGTGACGCGCCCGCTGGCGGCGCTGGCACTGCTCGCGGCGCTCACCGTGGTGACCGGCTGCGGCAGCGGCGGCTCCTGGAACCAGGGCCCGACCGGGCCGCTGCTCGGCAGCGTCACGATCGCGCCGCCGACCGACACGCTCCTGACCGGCAACACCCGTGCGTTCGTGGCCACCGCGCTCGACACCGACGGCGTCGCCGTCGCCGCGCCGCAACTCGAGTGGGCGTCCACCAACGCCGCGGTCGCCACCGTCAGCTCGAGCGGCCTCGTGACCGCGGTCTCGGAAGGCGTCGCGCAGATCATCGCCGCGGGCAACGGCGCGGCCGACACCGCGATCGTGTTCGTGTACGCGCAGACGGGCTGGTACGTGCAGACCAGCAACACCGGCAATGCGCTCGAAGGCGTGTTCTTCCAGGGTGACGGCCGCCGCGGCGTGGCCGTGGGCGCGTCGGGCACCATCGTGACCACCGCGAATGCGGGCGCCACGTGGACCGTGCGCACGAGCGGCACCAGTTCGGCGCTGCACTCCGTGTGGTTCACGCATCCCGACACCGGCTGGGCCGTGGGCGCGGCGGGCGTTGCGCTGAAGACCGTCAACGGCGGCACCACGTGGACGCGCCAGACGCAGGTGATCGCCAGCGAGAACCTGGCGTGCGTGCGCTGGGTCGGCCTGCACCACGGCTGGATCGTGGGCAACGGCGTGGTGCTGCGCACCACCAACGGCGGCCTCAACTGGACGCGCAGCTCGCCCACCGCGAACGCGCTCAACGCCGTGGGCTTCTCGGACGTGTCGAACGGCTGGGCGGCCGGCGCGGGCGGTCTCGTGCTGGGCACGCGCGACGGCGGCGCGTCGTGGTACGTGGTGCAGCCCTCGCTCACCTCGCAGGCGCTGCAGGCCGTGGCGCGGCGCAGCAGCACCGACGCGTGGATCGTGGGCGCGCAGGGCACCGTGGCGCGCACCACCGCGACCGTGGACTCGCTGCAGTGGAACGTGGCCAGCACCGGCGCGCTGCACCTGCTGAACGGCCTCGCCATGGTCAGCAACACGACCGGCTGGGCGGTCGGCTACAACGGCACCGCCGCGCTGATCCTGCGCACCACCGACGGCGGCGCCAGCTGGGACCCGCAGTCGTCCACCGCCACCGAGGCGCTGAACGACGTGTACTTCGTGGACGCGCAGCGCGGCTGGGCGGTTGGCGCGAACGGCCGCATCCTGCACACGGCGCGCGGCGGCTTCTAGCGCACGCGCAGCACGCACCGGTACGAAACGGCGCCCCGCGGAGCGATCCGCGGGGCGCCGTTCGCGTGCTGCCGATCCGCGGTCTTCCAACCATTCGGGCCGCCGTCCCGTCCCATTCCCTGTGCCACCGGGATCGGAGGGTCGAGATGCGAAGGTTGCGGCTTCGAGTGGGTGCGTTGCTCTGCGGAGTGTGGGTCCTGTGTGCGGCGGCCATCCCCGCGGGCGCCGCGGTGCAGTGGCCCGAGACCGAACTCGCGCGGCATGCGCAGGCGTGGTTCGCGATGCTCGCGGGTGACGAGGCGGCGGCGCGCGCGTTCTTCGCCGACCACATGTCGGCGCAGACGCCGAACCCGGTGAGCATCGAGACGCGCCTGCAGCGCCGTGCCGCGACGATCGAGCGCACCGGCGGGCTCACGCCGCTCGAGGTGGTGGACGACGACGTCGCCCGGCTCGCCGTGCGCTGCAAGGCCGGCAACGGTGATTTCGTGGTGGCGATGTTCGAAGGCGACGACACGCCGGCGCACCGCCTGCTCGGCGTGCGGCTCGAGGCGAGGCCGCCCGGCGCCGAGGGCGAGGCGCCGCCGCGGCCCGCGGGCCCGGCGCTCGACGACGGCGAAGCGGCGCGGCAGGCGCAGGCCTGGCTCGACTCGCGGGCCGCGAGCGGCGCGTGGTCGGGCGCGGCGCTGATCGCACGTGGCAACGACGTGCTGGTCTCGGGCGCGTGGGGCGACGCCGATCGCGCGAAGAAGATCGCGAACACGACCGGCACGCGGTTCAACGTGGGTTCGATCGGCAAGCTGTTCACGCGCGTCGCGATCGCGCAGCTCGCGCAGGCGGGCAAGCTGTCGCTCGACGACCGGCTGTCGCGCTTCCTGCCCGACTTCCCGCACGCGGACTCGATCACGATCGCCATGCTGTGCGCGCATCGTTCGGGCGTCGGCGACATCTTCAACGACGCGTACGAAGCCATGGACAAGGCGCGGCTGCGCCACAACCACGACTACCTGCCGCTGATCCGCAACCAGCCGCTGTGGTTCGCGCCGGGCACCGGCCAGCGCTACTCGAACGGCGGCTACGTGCTGCTCGGCGAAGTGATCGCGAAGGCGTCGGGCGAGGACTACTACGACTACCTCGCGACGCACGTGTTCGGCCCCGCGGGCATGACCGCGACTTCGGCGCTCGTCGAAGGCGACGGCACGAAGGGTGTGGCGCGCGGCTACACCGCACAGGGCGGCGGCGGTGGCGAACGCGACAACGTCGGCACGCGTCCCGCGCGCGGCAGCGCGGCCGGCGGCAGCTACTCCACGCTCGCGGACCTGCTCGCGTTCGACCGGGCATTGCTCGGTGCGCGGCTGTGCGATCGCGCATGGTCGGCGTGGGTGACGGGCGGGCCTCGACCCGACGCGGGTGCAGCGGCCGCGCCGGAAGTGCCGTCGTTCGGGTTCGCGGGTGGCGCCCCGGGGCTCAACGCCGAATGGGAACGCGACGGCGATGTGGTGATGTTCGTGCTCACGAACCGAGACCCCGAGGTCGCGCGCCCCACCGTGCAGGGCCTGCGCGATATCGTGCGCCGCATGAAGCCGGGCGCGGCGCCCGCGCGCCCCTGATCGCGAGGGCAGCGCACGCTCGCGAAAAACGACAGCGCCCCGCGGAGTGTTCCGCGGGGCGCTGGTGCGTTCGGAGCGGCGGTGGCTCAGTGCACGACGTCGTCGTCGCCTTCGCCCTTCCGGCGGTTCTCCTCGAAGAACTGCGCCCACTTCTCGACGTCGGCCTTGCTGAGCGGCTGCGGCTTGTCGTCCTCGTTCTCGACTTCCTTGCCCTGCCCGAGCGCGGCGGCGAGGAACAGGTCGGCGATCGAGACCTTGGCGCCCATGGCGCGCGCGTGCTGCGCCACCTCGATGTCGGCGGTGACCACGGTCAGGTGGTCCACGCGCTCGACCTGGTCCTCGACGATCTCGCGGATCAGCATGTCGGCGTTCTGCGGCGGCCGCGAGAAGCGCACTTCGATGCGGCCCGCGCCCTCGGACTCGTGCGGGCTGCCCGAGCCGGTCGCGCCGTCGAACACCACCAGGAAGCGCGCGTCGTTGCCGCCCATCATCCACGCGAGCAGGTTGAGCAGCTTCTCGCGCGACTGGCGCAGCGTGCGGCCGTCGCCGGGGCGCAGCTGCGGCGTGCGATGGATGAGGTTGTAGCCGTCGATGACGATGAGCCGGTCCATGCAGCGATGCCTCGTGCGGGGTGGTGAGCCAGCGGGGGAGCGGAAAGTCGGGCATCGCGCGGACGGCGTCAATGCCGCGCCCGGGGACTCGTGGCCCCGCGGCCGCACGCCGCGGGCGGCAAACGAAACGGCGGCCGGTCGCCCGGCCGCCGCACGCTTCGGGGGAGGTGTCGCCTTACTTCTTCTCGACGTAGAACACGACGTTCGAGATGTCCTTGCAGTCGCGACCGGTGCCGCCGCCTTCGACGTACACGCACGAGGTGCCCAGGCCCTTCACGCCGTAGCAGCCGTCGGTGCCGTCCTTGAAGAACGAGAACGTGCGGTTGCCCGCCTTGACGCACACGCTGACGATCAGCGAGCCGTCGGTGGTGCAGTAGTTCCACGGGCCGGCTTCGAGCTTCACGCCGCCTTCGGTCGGGCACTTCTCGGTGCCGACTGCCATGGACGTGCGCGGCATGGCCACGACACCGGCGACGAGGAGCGCAAAGGCGGACAGGCCGATCACCAGGGCGGACGAGCGACGCAGCTTCATGAGGGACCTCCGTAGCGAGAAGGGATGGAAGCTTCCGCGCTCCGCGGCCGCGGTGCGCAGGAAGAATGCTGCGGGCGCGCGAGCATCGCGTCGAGAAGTTCTTTGCGCGATCGGTCGTTCTCACGCGGCAAAATGCGTGCTTTGAAAGACCGCTCGCAGCGCGCGTGCACCGTGGACCGCGCGCGGACGCCATTCCGGAAAACACCGCGGGCCGCCTCGTGTGAGGCGGCCCGCGTCGCATCCGGCTCGGAGGGAACCTTACCGGCGATGCTCGATGTCGCAGCCTTCGCGGCGCGGCGCGTACGGCAGGATCCACGCGTTCGCGTCGTACGGCGCCTCGTCGTCGAACAACGTGGCGCGGCTCATGGCCTCGACGCCGAAGTGCTGGATCGGCATCGGGTGATCACCCGTCAGCCACGACGCGCTGAACGTGCCGTCGCCGTTCGGGCGGAAGCGGAACCGGCGATCGAGACCGCGCAGGAACACGAGGTCGTCGGCCGAGTTCGTGGTGAGCGTGAGCGTGACCTGCGTGTTCGGCGGCAGGAAGAACAGGCGGTGCGTGCGCCACAGTTCGAGCGGGTTCGTGATCGTGGTGTCCACGGCGCCCGCCTGCACGCGCAGGCTCTGGATGTTCGTGACGCCGTTGCGCGTCGCCACTTCGACGCCCGACGTACCGACGATGCGCCACTCGCGGTGCAGGCTGTCGGTCTCGGCGGTGTCCACGGGCACGCGGATCAGCGCGAGCTTGCGCACGCGCAGGTCGGTGAACGGCTTGTTCACGAGGCGGCGCGTGGTGTCGCCGGCCGCGGTGTCGCCCACGATCACGTGGAACGAGCCGGTCAGCGTGGAGTTGACCGTGACGAGGGCACGCGTCGGCCGGCCCGAGGAATCGGGATCGGAGAACTGCGTGTCGAACGTGCGGTCCACGTTGGTGACTTCGCGCCACCAGCGGTACGGACGCACCAGCGCGGTGCCGCCGCCCAAGGTGAAGTCCACCGGCGTCTCGTCCTGCGAGATGGTGTCTTCGATCAGCGCGACGTCGGCCGCGAGGGTGGCGTTGACCTTGGCCTGTTCGACCGCGGTGCCGCCGCTCGTCGAGCCGCCGGACGTGGAGGTGAGCGACGAGGACTTGCCGCAGCCGGCGATCGCGACCGCCAGCAGCATCAGGCCCATTGCAAGCGCGAGGTGTTTCTTCATGCGAACCTCCCATTGGCGCGGCCGTTCGAGCGACCGGCGGGTCTCCCCAGAGCGGGGTGGTGCGAATTCCGAGTGCTGTGCAGAGCAGTCCCCATGCCACGGAAGCGTGGGCCGAACTCGTTGCGCCGCAACGGCGGGTGTCCTCGCCCGACGGGCGAATGTACCGCTGCGGCCAGTCCCGCATTGCGCGGGGGTACGCCTTGGGACAATCGAACGGCGCGGTCGCCGAAAGGGCGCCGCGCCGTCCGAGTGCTGCGTTCGCCGCTGGTGAAGGCGGCGACGTTGCTAGAGCTTGACCTTGGTGTCGGAGTCCACGCGGAACACGAGCTCCTTGCCGGCCGGCACGTCCACCTGGAAGCCCTTCGACGCCGCGACGGCGCCCGTGGCCGCGGCGCCACCGACGATGCCGCCGATGACCGCGCCCTTCGTGCTGCCGCCGATCGCCTTGCCGAGCAGCGCGCCCGCGGCCGCGCCGCCGGCGATCGCGCCGACGTTGCGCTTGCGCGTCGAGCCCGCGATCAGGCTGTCGGCCGTCGCGCCGATGTCGTGCGTCTTGCCGTTCGCCTCGATGGACGTGACGCGCAGCACGAAGAACGCGCGCGAGCCCTTCTCGGCCGGTTCGACCGCGGCGACCACACCATGCACCACGCTGCCCGCCGGGAACGGCGCGGACGAGCCGATCGTGACGGCCTCGGTGATCGAACCCGACCACGACTGGCCGGCCTTGGCCGTCTCGGTGTTGAGCGGCGTCTCCATCTTGATCTTGAGGCCCGTTCCCGCAGGCACGGTCGCGGTCGGCGCCGGCTTGGGCGCGGGCTTCGCGGCCGGCTTCGGCTTGGACGGCGTCGTGGCCGCCGGGGTCGGCGCGGGCGTTGGGGTCTCGGTCACGGCGGAGTCGCCGGACTGGAAGCCTTCCTGGGGCGTCACGCCACCTTCGGGCGTCTCGGCAGGCGTGGAAGCGAGCAGGCTGTCGCTGACCGCGCCACCCGCAGCGGGCTCTTCCGCCTTCTTGCCGCAGCCGGCGAGGAACGCGGCGGTGGCGAGCATGAGGACGACGGACGCGAGCAACGTGGAGCGGTGGAGCTTCATGAGGATCCTCCTTGGGGGCGCGGCATCCCTGCCGGGCCGGGGCCATGAGACTGAGGGGAGCGTCGGCCTGTGCCGTTCTGGGGGGACGGACGGGCCGCAGAATGCCGCCGCGGGCCGCGCGGCGCAAGGCGGGCCGACCCGCCCGGCACCGCCTGTCGGATGCGCCCCCGGCCCGGCCGACGCGACGATTTCCCCGCGAGTGGGGCGGTGAGATGGCGCGATCATCTGGCCCGGCGCTAGCGTTCTCCCTGCCCACAGAGCCCTCGGTTCGCGGTCCCTCACGCCACGCGAGCGACGCGTTCGCGCGCACCGGCCGGCCGAGGCCATTCGGGAGGTGCCATGCGACTCGCGCACGCGCGTTCGCCGTTCCTCTCGCGCGGACGGTCCATCCTCCTCCCCGCGACGTGCTTCGCTTCGTTCCTGCTCCTCGCTTCGCTCGCGTCGGCCGCACCGTTCACGCCCGATGCGCACACCACGCTCCTGCTGCACTTCGACGGCGACGCGCTCGGCGCGCACCACGAGACGCCGCTGTACGAGAGCGGCACGACCTTCGCGGCCGGGCGCATCGGCTCGGCGATCCACCTCGACGCGAACTCCGACCTGCGCCACGCCCGCGACGGCAACTTCGACGGCACGCGCGGCTCGATCGAGTTCTGGCTGAAGCCCGACTGGGCCGGCAACGACGGCCAGGACCACACCGTGCTCGAATGTGGTGAGGACGGCGGCGTGCTCGTGGCCAAGGATGCGGCCGGCAACCTGCGCATCATCCTCAACCGCTACGGCCCGAACGGCACGGGCGAGCTGGGGATCGGCACGAACGTGAACGCGTGGACGGCCGGCGTGTGGCACCACGTCGCGTTCACGTGGACGCCGACACGGCTGCGCGTGTACACCGACGGCACGCTGCGCGGCACCACGACACCGGCCTCGGCGCCGCCGGCGCTCGCCGACGCCGAACTGCACGTCGGACGCCAGCAGGGCGGCGAGCCGCTGGCGGGCTGGCTCGACGACCTGCGCGTGTCCGCCAACGAACGGACGGCGTCCGAGATCGCCACCGCCGCCGCGGGCAACGCCGTGGCCAACGACGGGCAGGCGCTCCTCGTGCTGCGCTTCGACGGCGACGCGAACGGCGCCGCCGGCGCGCAGGCGATCGCCGCGACGTCGCTGACGTACGAGAGCGGGATCTTCGCGCAGGCCGCGCGGCTCACGAACGCCACCGACCTGCGCTGGCTGCGGCAGGGGCACCTCCGCGGCGAGAGCGGCACGATCGAATGCTGGCTCAAGCCCGCGTTCGCGGGCGGGGACGGCACGAACCACGTGCTGCTCGCGTGCGGTACGTGGGGCGGGCTCATGGCGGTGCGCGACGGCGGCGACTACCTGCGGCTGATCGCGAATCGCTGGAGCCCGAACGGCACACCCGAACTCGGAACGGGCCTGAACGTGAACGCGTGGACGCCCGACGCGTGGCACCACGTCGCGTTCACGTGGAGCGCGGCGGCGATCGAGGTGTACGTGGACGGTGCGCGCGTGGCGCGCACCATCCCGGCGCAGGCGCCGCCGGCGCTGGCCGACGCCGAGTTCCGGCTCGGTCGCGAAACCACGGCCGACGGACTCGACGCGCTCGTGGACGAGCTGCGCGTGAGCGACGTGGCGCGCGACTCCGCCGAGATCGCGGCGTCGTTCATGGCCGGGCTCACGATCACCGCGCTGCACGTGACGCCGGATGCCGCGCGGCTGTGGAGCGGCTGGCCGCTCAGGACCACGTGCACCGGCGAGACCGCGATCGGCACCGTGCCGCTGCCGGCGTCGGCGATCACGTGGACCTCGAGTGACGAAGGCGTGCTCGCCACCGCGAGCGGCACGCCGCGCGCCGCCGGTGCGGGCACCGCGATCGCCACCGCCCACGCGGGCGCCGCCAGCGCCGGCGTGAGCGTGACCGTGCGCGCGCCCGTGCTCGCCCCCACGCACGAGGCGTTGCCCGCCGATCTCACCACGCCGATCGAGCACGCGGCGTGGGACGTGCCCGTGCTCGTGATCCGCTACTTCGCCACCGCCGATGGCGAGAACCTCGACACGAGCATCTCGCCGGACTTCTGGGAGCCCGGCCCACTGACGTTGTCCGAACTCGACGCGCGCGTGCTGGCCATGAACCGGCGCGCGAAGTTCGCGCTCGAGCAGGGCAGCCGCTTCCGCGCGTACGCGAACCCGCACGCACGCGCGTCGCTCGGCTATCACGTGGTGGACCAGGTCACCGTGTACGAACAGACCCCGCCCGGGAAGATCGTGGGCGACGACGGCGGCCACCCGATCCGGGAGCCCGACTGGTTCGAGATCTTCGACCGGCTGGACGTGCGCCGCTACGTCGAGGAACTCGGCGTGAAGGAGGTGTGGGTGTGGCTCGGCGGGCTCGGTGCGTGGCCGAGCTTCGATCCGCTCGTCCACTCGTACGAGGACTTCCGCGGCGGCTGGGAATCGAACATGTCGAGCCCGCTCACCGGCGACATCTCGAACAGCAACCGCGACGGCTCCGACCTGCCGGTGTACGACCGCACGTACGTCGTGTACGGCTACAACTTCCGGCGCTCGCAGGCCGAGGCCGTGCACGACCACGGCCACCAGCTCGAGTCGCAGTTCGCGCACGTGAACGGGCTGCAGGACGGCAACGACGACCTGTTCTGGAAGCGCTGGCGCGGCCGTGACGAGAGCGGCGCGAAGATCACCGGCCGCTGCGGCGACACGCACTCGCCGCCCAACACGCTCGACGACTACGACTACGAGAACCCGGCCACGGTCGAGTCCGACATCGCCGACTGGACGCCCGACGGCTCGGGCGCGTGGTCGAACGTGAACGTGCACACGTGGGGCGACCTCGCGTTCGCGTGGCCCGACGGCGAGAGCGAGTTCGGCCAGCGCGTCGAAACCCAGTGGTACATGTACTGGATGATGAGCATGCCCGGTTTCGCGAACGGCCTGCACGACGGCGGCGAGGCGATCGAGAACTGGTGGCGCTTCGTGGGCGACTGGGACGGCTCGGTGAGCGGCGGGAACGGCCTGCACACGGCGTTCGACCCGCTCGGCACCGGCGACGACGTGGCGTCGCGCGAGCCGCTGGTGCTGGCGCGCTTCGCGCCGAACCGCACGCACCACCGCGGTGATCGAACTGCGCCTGGTGCCGCCGCGCCGCTGGTGGCGGCGGTGTACGACCTGCAGGGGCGCCGAGTGCGCGTGCTGCACGCAGGGCCGGCGCCCGCCGGCGCCGGGCGGCTGGCGTGGGACCTGCGCGACGACGGCGGCGTGCGCGTCGCGCCGGGCGTGTACCTGCTGCGCGCCGGCGTGCCCGGGTGCGTCGCGACGCGGAAGCTGTGCGTGGTGCGTTGATCGCGCGCGGCGTAAGGTGCGCGCCGGACGATCCGGCGCGCACCGCGCGCATTCCCCGACACCACGGGAGCAACTCATGGACGTGTATCTCCGCAGGGCCGACTTCGCGCGGCGCGCCGTCGGCATGCTCGCGGTCGGCGTGCTGCAGGGCGGCAAGCTCACCGGCGCCGCACTCGCGTTCGATCGCGCGACCAAGGGCGCGCTCACGGCACTGCTGAAGTCGGAGGACTTCACCGGCAAGCACCTCGAGACCGCGCTGCTGTGGCCGCGCGGCGTGAAGGCGAAGCGCGTGCTGCTGGTGGGGCTCGGCAAGGCTGACGCGCTCACGCCGCAGCGGGTGCTGCTCGCCGCGGCCCAGGCCGCGCGGCGCGCGCGAGAGATGTCGGCGGGCACGCTGGCGATCGCGCTGCAGACGCGCGGAGCCTTCGACGAAGCGGCAGCCTGTGCGGCCGCCGAAGGCGCGGTGCTCGGCCACTACCGGCACACCGCGTACAAGTCCGAAAGCAAGCCGCCGCTCGAGGAGATCGAGCTGTGGACCACGGGCCGCACCGGCGACGACCTGGCGATCGCCGCGGCGCGCGGCGAGCTGCGCGGCGAAGCCACGTGCCTCGCGCGCGATCTCGCGAACACGCCCGGGCAGGACCTGGTGCCGCAGATGCTCGCCGATCGCGCGGTCGAGATCGCGAACACCGTGGGCGCCGGCGTGACCGTGCTCGACGAAGCCGCGATGGAACGGCTCGGCATGGGCTGCGTGCTCGCGGTGGGCCGCGGCAGCGCGCACCCGCCGCGGTTCGTGGTGCTCGACGCGGCGCCCACGCGGCGCGCGCGTGGCGCAAAGGCGCGCAAGGTGACGACGGTGGTGGTGATCGGCAAAGGCGTCACGTTCGACACCGGCGGCTACTCGCTCAAGCCCCGCGACGGCATGAGCAAGATGAAGTACGACATGTCCGGCGCCGCCGCGGTGCTGGGCCTGTTCGCGTCGCTGCCCACGCTCGACCTGCCGTTCCGCGTGGTGGGGCTGATCCCGAGCGCGGAGAACATGGTGAACTCGCGCGCGATGAAGCCCGGCGACATCGTGCGCGCGCTGGACGGCACGACGGTCGAGGTGAAGAACACCGACGCCGAAGGCCGACTGCTGCTGGCCGACGCGCTCGGCTACGCGAAGCGCTTCAAGCCCGACGTGGTCGTGGACCTGGCCACGCTGACCGGCGCGATCACCGTGGCGCTGGGGCGCGCCGCCGCCGGCCTGTTCACGCGCAACGACGCGCTCGCCGCCGAACTCACCGCCGCCGGCGACGCCGTGTCGGAGCGGCTGTGGCGCATGCCGCTGTGGGACGACTTCCTCACCGAGATGAAGGGCGACACCGCCGACCTCGTGAACTCGTCCGAACGCAGCGAAGGCGCCTCGTGCACCGCCGCCGCGTTCCTCGAACACTTCGCCAAGGACCTGAACTGGGCGCACCTCGACATCGCGAGCACCGCCTGGACGTTTGCCGAACGCGCCGACTCACCCAAGGGTGCGAACGCGTTCGGGACGCGCCTGCTGGTGAAGTGGCTGGAGGGAATGGCGGGGTAGGCGAGGGCGAAGCTTCAGCGTGGAGTGCCGAGGCCGACGAACGCGCCCCACTGGGAGGGGCGGTCGCGGCCGATCGCGAGCAATCGGTGTCGCAG
>JAXLXR010000024.1:0-58791 GCA_046327815.1 Candidatus Eiseniibacteriota bacterium
GGGCCTGCCGGTCAGCTGGTGGTTCGGGATCCGGCTCCAGCAGGGCCCGGTCGGGCTCTGGTGGGGGCTGGTCGTGGGACTCGCGCTCGTGGCGATCACGCTGGTGATCCGGGTGCGGGTCCGGCTCTGGCGCAGCCTCGAGCGCCTGGACGTCGAAGCCAAGAAGGCGTGAAGCCTCGGCCCCGGACGCGAAGAAATCCGATTCGGGGCTGGTGTGGCCGCATCGGACACCGGTACCATGTTCCCCGTCATGCAGCGCCACTTCTTCACCACCTGCGCCTGTTGTCGCTGTCGCCGGAGAGACGGACGTCTCCCGTCGGCAGGTGCTGGCGCATGACCCGAACGCGCTGACACCCGGTTCGCCGACAGAAGGCCGCCGTCTCACATCACGAGACGGCGGCCTTCTGCTTTTCCCGCTCACGCCCATCCCGCGAGGACCATCCCATGGCACGCATCTTCGACAGCATTCTCGACACCATCGGCCGCACGCCGCTCGTGCGCGCACCCCGCCTGCAGCGGGGCCTCGGCGCCGAAGTGGTGTTCAAGCTCGAGTCGTTCAACCCCATGTCGAGCGTGAAGGACCGCATCGGCCGCGCGCTCGTGGACGACGCGATCGCGCGGGGCGTCGTGACGCCCGGCGTCACCACCTTGATCGAGCCCACCTCGGGCAACACCGGGATCGCGCTGGCGTTCGTCGCGGCGGCCCGCGGCATCCGGCTCGTGCTGACGATGCCCGAGACCATGTCGATCGAACGCCGCAAGGTGCTGCTGGCGCTCGGCGCCGAACTGGTGCTCACCGAAGGCGCGAAGGGCATGAAGGGCGCGATCGCACGGGCCCAGGAACTGCAGGCGGCGACGCCCGGCTCGGTGATCCTCGGCCAGTTCGACAACCCGGCGAACCCGCGCGTTCACCGCGAGACGACCGCCGTCGAGATCTGGGACGACACCGACGGCCGAGTGGACGTGGTGGTCGCCGGGGTGGGCACCGGCGGCACGCTCACCGGCGTGGCCGAAGCGCTCAAGGCACGCAAGAGCAGCCTGCGCGCCGTCGCGGTCGAGCCGCAGGATTCGCCGGTGCTGTCCGGCGGCGCGCCGGGCCCGCACAAGATCCAGGGCATCGGCGCGGGCTTCGTGCCGTCCATCCTGCGCACCGAACTGCTGGACGAGGTGATCACCGTGAGCAACGACGACGCGTTCGCGGTCTCGCGCCGGCTCGTGCGCGAGGAGGGGCTCATGGTGGGAATCTCCTCGGGTGCCGTCGCACACGCGGCCTTGCAGCTCGCGGCCCGTCCCGAGCTGGCCGGCAAGCTGATCGTGGCGGTGCTCGCCAGCCACGGCGAGCGCTACCTGTCCACGCCGCTCTACGACTTCCCCGAGACCCCGCCGGCCGAGGTGGTGCGCGCATGACACGGCTGACCGAGGACGTGGCGGCGATCCGCGCCAAGGACCCGGCGGCGCGGAGCACGCTCGAGATCCTGCTGTGCTACCCCGGGCTGCACGCGCTGTGGATGCACCGCCTCGCGCACCGGTTGTGGCAGTGGCGCGTGCCGCTGCTGCCGCGGCTGGTCTCGCACGTCGCCCGCTTCCTGACCGGGATCGAGATTCACCCGGGCGCGGCGCTCGGCCGTCGCGTGTTCATCGACCACGGCATGGGCGTGGTGATCGGCGAGACCGCCGTGGTCGGCGACGACTGCCTGATCTACCAGGGCGTCACGCTCGGCGGCACCAGTCTGTCGCCGGGCAAGCGTCACCCGACGCTCGAGCCGCACGTCGTGGTGGGCTCGGGCGCCAAGGTGCTCGGCAACATCACGCTCGGCGCGCATTCCCGCGTGGGTTCGGGCTCGGTCGTGGTCAAGTCGTGCCCGCCGCATTCCACCGTGGTCGGGATTCCCGGACGCATCGTGGAGGAGAAGCCCGCCGACGAACAGCGCCCCGGTCACGAACTCGAGCACGGCCGGCTGCCGGACCCGACGGCGCGCGCGATCACGGCGTTGCACGAACAGGTCCGCACGCTCGCGCGCGAGATCGCCGAGCTGCGGCACCGCCCGGTCGAGCTCGTGCTGCCGCGCGGGCTCGGGGCCGCGGACATCGAGGCCGCCTTCCGCTCGATCCGCGAGGCCGACGACGATGCACGCGCGACCGCGCTCGACCTGCTCGAGGGCGCCGGCATCTGAACCGGGGCGAGGTGCGGTGGGCCGCTCGCGGGCGGCCCCCCGCCGGACGTCAGGCCGCCTTCGGGCGCCGCAGCGCCTTCGCGAAGCGGTCGAGGTACGTGTAGACCACCGGCGTCACGTACAGCGTGATCACCTGCGAGAACGCGAGCCCGCCGACCACGGCCAGGCCGAGCGGCCGGCGCGATTCGGCGCCCGCGCCCCAGCCGATCGCGATCGGCAGAGTGCCCATGAGCGCCGCCATCGTGGTCATCATGATGGGCCGGAATCGCACGAGGCAGGCCTCGACGATCGCGTCCGCCGGCGCCTTGCCCTCCTGGCGCTCGGCGTCGAGCGCGAAGTCGATCATCATGATCGCGTTCTTCTTGACGAGCCCGATCAGCATGATGATGCCGACGAACGCGTAGATGCTGAGCTCGGTGCGGAAGACCAGCAGCGTGAGCAGTGCGCCGAAGCCGGCGAACGGCAGCCCCGAGAGAATCGTGAGCGGGTGGATGAAGCTCTCGTAGAGAATGCCCAGCACGATGTAGATCACGAGCACGGCGAGCAGCAGCAGCCACAGCAGGCCCTGCTGGCTCGACTGGAACACCTGCGCGGTGCCGGAGAAGTTCGTGCTGATGCTCGCCGGCAGCACGGCGCGCGCGGTCTTCTCGACCGCGGCCGTGCCTTCGCCGAGCGACACGCCGGGACGCAGGTTGAACGAGATCGTCACCGACGGGATCTGGCCCGAGTGGTTCACCGACAGCGGGCCGACCGCGCGCGAGAGCTTCGCGATCGCGCCGAGCGGCACGAGCGTGCCGGTCTTCGAGCGCACCGACAGCAGCGCGAGCGCCGAAGGATCGCGCTGGAAGCGCGGCTCGAGTTCGAGGATCACCCAGTACTGGTCGTTCGGCGTGTAGATGGTCGAGACCTGCGACGAGCCGTACGCCGCATACAGCGCCTGCTCGACCTGCAGCACCGTGACGCCGAGCGAGGCGGCGCGGTCGCGGTCCACGTCCACCTGCACCTGCGGGTTGCGGATCTGCAGGTCGCTCGTCACGTCCTGCAGGTGCTCTTCGTCCTGCTGCAGCTTCGACGTGAGCGCCGCGGCGCCGTCGTAGAGCGTGGCGAGGTCGCCGCTCTGCAGCGTGAACTGGTACTGGCTCTTCGCGGCGCGACCGCCGAGGTTGATGATGGGCGGGTTCACGAGGAAGCAGCGGATGCCCGGCACCTTCGCCAGCTTCGGCTGGAGCTCGCGGATCACCTCGTCGGCCGAGAGCTTGCGTTCGCCGCGCGGCTTGAGCCGGAGGAACATGCGGCCCTGGTTGCTCGAGCTCACGCCGCCGCCGCCGGCGGTGGACATGAAGTCCTGCACGTTCGGGTCCTTCGCCACGATCGCGGCGACCGCCTGCTGGTGCGCCATCATGGACTCGAACGACGTGCCCTCGGCCGTCTCGGTGGTGACCTGCAGCTGGCCGGTGTCCTCGTTCGGGATGAAGCCCTTGGGTACGAGGCGGAACAGCACCACCGTGCCCGCGAGGATCGCGAGCGAGAACAGCATCGTCTGGCGCCGGTGGCGCATGACCACGTGCAGCGTGCGCTCGTAGGAGCGCAGCATGGCGTCGTAGGCGTTCTCGATCGCGCGGTACGCCGCGCCGTGCTGCGTGGCGTGCTCGGCCTTGAGGAAGCGGCTGCACAGCATGGGGGTGAGCGTGAGCGACACGAACCCCGACACGAGGATCGCGGCCGAGATCGTGACCGCGAACTCGTGGAACAGCCGTCCCAGCAGCCCGCCCATCATGAGCACGGGAATGAAGACCGCGACCAGCGACAGCGTCATGGAGAGAATGGTGAACCCGATCTCGCGCGAGCCCTCGAGCGCGGCTTCGAGCGGCGGCTTCCCCATCTCCATGTGCCGGTGGATGTTCTCCAGCATCACGATCGCGTCGTCCACGACGAAGCCCACCGACAACGTGAGCGCCATGAGCGACAGGTTGTCGAGGTTGTAGCCGAGCAGGTGCATGACGCCGAACGTGCCCACCACGGAGAGCGGCAGCGCGAGGCTCGGGATCACGGTCGCGGGCAGGTTCTTCAGGAACAGGAAGATCACCAGCACGACCAGCGCGAACGTCACGAACAGCGTGCTCTGCACGTCCTCGACCGAGTGACGGATCGAGATCGAACGGTCGTAGAGCTTGAACGTCTCGACGGACGCCGGCATCTGCGGCTTGAGCTTCTGCAGCAGCTCTTCCACGCGGTCGGCCACCTCGACGGTGTTCGTGCCCGGCTGGCGCTGGATCGCGAGCACGATCGCCCGGTCGCCGTGCACCCAGCTCGCCACGCGGTTGTTCTGCACGTCGTCCACGACCTGCCCGAGGTCGCGCACGCGCACCGGCGCGCCGTTGCGCCACGCGACGACCAGGTTGCCGAAGTCGCGCGCGTTCGAGAGCTGGCCGTTCGCCTGGATCGTGGCGGTGCGGTTGCGGCCCCAGAGGATGCCGGTCGGAAGGTTGACGTTGCCCGTCGAGATCGCGCTCGAGACTTCGTCGATGCCGATGCCGCGGGCCCGCAGCGCGTGCGGGTCGAGCCGGACGCGCACCGCGTACTTCTGCGAGCCGAACACCTGCACCTGCGCCACGCCGCTCACCATGGAGATGCGCTGCGCGAGCGTGTTCTCGGCGTAGTCGTTCAGCCGCGTGATCGGCAGGAGCCGCGACGACACGGCGAAGAACACGATCGGCGAGTCGGCCGGGTTCACCTTCTGGTAGGACGGCGGGATGATGCCCGTGGGCAGGCGGCGCTGCACGGCGGCGATCGCCGACTGCACGTCCTGCGCCGCCGCGTCGATGTCGCGGTCGAGCGTGAACTGCAGCGTGATGTTCGTGTTGCCCTGGCTCGACGACGACGTCATCACGTCCAGCCCGGGGATCGTGCTGAACTGCTTCTCGAGCACGGTCGCGACCGCGGACGCCATGGTCTCGGGCGACGCGCCGGGGAGGCTGGCGCTCACCTGCACGACGGGGTAGTCCACGTTCGGCAGGTCGCTCACCGGCAGCTGCGTGTAGCCGACGATGCCGAACAGCAGGATCGCGATCATGACCAGCGTGGTCGCGATCGGGCGCTGGATGAAGAGGGCGGAGAAGTTCACGGCTTGCGCCCGTGCTTCGCGTCCGCGCCGCGTTCGCCCTTGCCCTTGCCGTCACCCCCGGATTCGGCGCCGTTGCGCACCACGACCTTGCTGCCCGGCGCGAGCCGGAACTGGCCGTCGGTGATCACGACCTCGCCCGCGGCGAGGCCGTCGGCGATCACCGCGATCTCGTCGTCCGAGCGCGCGACCTTCACCGGCCGCGGCGACGCGGTGGAGTCGGCGGCGAGCACGTACACGTAGGTACCCCGCTGGCCCGAGCTCACGGCCACCGACGGCACCACGAGCGCACCCTTCTCGACCTCGAGCTCGAGCCGGACCTCGGCGAACGCGCCGGGCCACAGCCGTCCGTCGGCGTTCTCGAAGCGTCCCTTCAGCGCGAACGCGCCGCTCGCCGCGTCCACGGCGTTGTCCACGAACACGAGCCGCCCGGCGGCTTCGGTCGAGTCGCCGCTCGCGAGCCGCGCGAACACGCGCAGGCCGGAGCCGGCGCGCCGCCGGACCAGCGCGGCATCGCCCTCGGGCAGGGTGAAGCGCACGTCCACCGGGCTCGTGCGGTTGACCGTGACCAGCGGCTCGCTGGTCGCGGCCTTCACGTAGTCGCCGACGTGCACGTGCACCTCGCCGGCGCGGCCGGCGATCGGCGATCGGATCGTGGCGTACTCGAGATCGAGCCGGGCGCGCTGCACCGCGGCCGAATCGGCGGACACGGTGGCGGCGAGCGCCTCGGCGGCGGCGAGCTTGGCGTCGTGTTCGGCCTGCGACAGCAGCTCCTGCGCGCGCAGCTGCGCGGCGCGCGCCGCCTCGGCCCGGGCGACGGCGGCCTGCGCGCGGTCGCGCGCGAGCGTCGCCTGCGCCTGCTGCAGCGTGGCGCGGAACGGCCGCGGATCGAGTTCGATCAGCGGCTGCCCGGCGCGCACTTCGTCGCCTTCCTGGAACGCGATGCGCGTGACCATGCCACCGACCTGCGAGCCGATGCCGGCGCTTTCGATGGGATCCACGACCCCGGAGGCGAGCAGCACGACCGGAACATCGCGCCGCTCGACGGGAGCGACGGTCACGGACGAACGTGGCGAGCGGGGCGGCTGCTTCTTCGCGCAGGCCGCGGGAACGAGGGCGAGGCACGCGAGCGCGAGCAGGCTCAGCGGTCGCGAAAGGCGCGCGGTGGGTTCGGACATGCTGGGGAGTCCTGGCTGGGGAGTTTCGGTTCGCCACCGCCCGCGGAGTCGCGATGGCCGGGTACCGTCGCATGGTATGCCATCCGGCGCCCCGTCCGGGTCATCGGCCCGTCAATCGGCACGTGCCGTCACGCCCGGAAACTGCCATGATGCCGCGCCTCGCGCGGCCGGGCCTGACCGGTGGCGCGACGAACGCGGTAATCCCCGGACCCAACGCCGAGCCCGACCCGCCTCCACCATGAAACGTCCGCCACTCACGCGCTTCGCGCTGCTGTCCATGGGCGCCGCGCTGCTCACGATCGCACTCAAGGCCACGGCCTACTTCCTCACGGGCTCGGTCGGACTGCTTTCCGACGCGCTCGAGTCGCTCGTGAACCTCGCCGGCGCGACCATGGCGCTGGCCATGCTCGACGTGGCGGCGCGGCCGGCCGACGACGAACATCCTTACGGTCATTCGAAGGCCGAGTACTTCTCGAGCGGCGTCGAGGGCACGCTCATCCTGATCGCGGCCGTCAGCATCGCGTGGGCGGCGGTCGGCCGGCTGCGCCATCCCGAGCCGCTCGAGTCGGTCGGCGTGGGCCTGGCCGTGTCGGTCGCCGCCGCGCTGCTGAACCTGGGCGTGGCGCTCGTGCTCCTGCGCGCGGCCAAGCGCCACGATTCGATCACGCTCGAAGCGAACGCGCATCACCTCATGACCGACGTCTGGACCTCGGTCGGGGTGATCGCCGGCGTCGCGCTGGTCTCGTTCACGCACTGGCTCTGGCTCGACCCGGTGGTCGCGTTCGCCGTCGCCGCGAACATCGTGTGGACCGGCGTGCGGATCGTGCGCGAGTCCATCCTCGGGCTCATGGACACCGCGCTCGACCGCAGCGAGCAGGAGGCGCTGCTGGCGGCGATCGAACCGTATCGTGCGCAGGGCGCCGACTGGCACGCGCTGCGCTCGCGGCAGTCCGGCGCGCGCCGGTTCGTGACCCTGCACGTGCTGGTGCCCGGGCACTGGACCGTCCACGCCGGCCACCAGCTGCTCGAGCGCATGGAGGCCGACATCCGCGTCGCCGTACCGAACGTTCACGTCCTCACGCATCTCGAGTCGCTCGACGACCCCGCGTCCTGGGACGACATCGGGCTCGATCGCACGACCGAAACGACCCACCCGCACACCTCGAGAAAACCGTCATGAGCAAGCAGCCCCCGATCCCGAACGATCCCGACTTCGACGAAACCCCTTCCGACGACTTCGCGCGCGCCCTCGCCGCCTACGAGAGCGGCGCCGCGCACGCGGCTGCGGCGAGCGACGCCACGCGCGAGCTCGCGGTGGGCGACAAGGTGCGCGGCCGCGTCATCTCGATCGGCTCCGACACCCTGCTCGTGGACTACGGCGGCCGCAGCGAGGGCGCCGTCGAGCTGCGCGCGTACCGGAACGAGGACGGCACGCTGCGCGTCGCGGTCGGCGACGAGCTCGACCTGTTCGTGGTCTCGGCCGGCGAACCGGTGGCGCTCGCGAGCTCGATCCGCACCGATCCGCGCGCCGCGCTCGGTTCGCTGCGCGAGGCGCACGCGTCGCAGGTGCCGGTCTCGGGGCGCGTGACGGGCACGAACACCGGCGGCCTCACGGTCGAAGTGGGGGGCGTGCGCGGCTTCTGTCCCGTGTCCCAGATCGAATCGGGCTTCTGCCAGGACCCGGCACAGTACGTCGGCCGCACGCTGGAGTTCCTCGTGACCGCGGTCGAGGAAGGCCGTGGCAGCGTCGTGCTCTCGCGCCGCGCGCTGCTGCGCCGCGTCGAGGAGGAACAGGCGCAGCAGGCGCTGTCCACCCTGCGACCCGGTGACGAGCGCGACGGCGTGATCGCGCGACTCGAGCCGTTCGGGGCGTTCATCAACATCGGCGGGCTCGACGGCCTCGCCCACGTGTCCGAGCTGTCGTGGAACCGCGTCGCGCACCCCGGCGACGTCGTGCAGGTGGGGCAGAAGGTGCGCGTCAAGGTCCTGCGCATCGAGGCGGGCAAGGACGGCCGCCCGCGCGTGGCGCTCTCGCTCAAGGCGGCGACGCCCGATCCGTGGCTGGAGGGCGCCGCGAAGTTCACGGTGGGACAGAAGGTGACCGGCACGGTGGCGCGGCTCGCCGACTTCGGTGCGTTCGTGACGCTGGCCCCGGGCATGGACGGGCTCGTGCACGTGTCGCAGATCGCGCTGCAGCGCATCGCGCACCCGAAGGACGCCCTGCAGGTGGGCCAGTCCGTCGAGGCCGTGGTGCTCGCGGTCGAACCCGACAAGAAGCGCATCTCGCTCTCGATACGCGAACTCCTGGCCGCCGACCTGCCGCCCACCGAGGTGAGGATCGAGGCGCGGCGCGAACGTGCACCGGCGGCCGCCCCCGCGGCTTCGCGTGCACCGGAGGCGCCGCAGGCGCCTGCGGCGCCTGCCGCCCCGGCGGAGCCCACCGCCATGGCGCTCGCGCTCCGCAAGGCCATGGAAGAGGCCGAGCGGAAGCAGGCGCGCTGACGTGCGCGGCTTCCGGCTGTCCCTGACCCAGTGGATCCTGCTCGCGCTCGTCGCGGGCGGGGTCTTCGGGTGGGCCGATCCCACGCACGCCACCCAGGTCGGCTGGATCCGCGACATCTTCCTGCACCTCATCAAGTCCATCATCTCGCCGCTCGTGTTCGCGACGGTCGTCGTCGGCATCGCCGGCGGCGGCGAGCCGAAGGCGGTGGGCCGGATGGGCTGGAAGTCGCTCGTCTACTTCGAGGTCGTCACCACGCTCGCGCTGTTCCTCGGGCTCGCGGTCGTGAACCTCACCCGGCCCGGCATCGGGATCCACCTCGCCGGCGATCCGGGCGTGCTCGGCAAGGTCGCCGAGAACCACCCCAAGACGCTCACCGAGACGCTCGTCCACCTGTTCCCGACGAGCATCTTCGACGCGCTCGCGCGCGGCGACGTGCTGCAGATCGTCGCGTTCAGCGTGCTGTTCGGCCTGGCGCTCAACGCGATCGGCGAACGCGGCCGGCCCGTGCTGGCGTTCTGCGAAGCGCTGGCGCAGGTGATGTTCCGTTTCACCGAGTACGTCATGTACACGGCCCCGCTCGGCGTCGGGGCGGCCATGGCCGCGACGATCGGGCACCAGGGGCTCGACGTGCTGCGCAACCTCGGCATGCTCGTGGGCTCGCTGTACCTGGCGCTGGTGGTGTTCGTGGTCGTCGTGTTCGGCGCGGTCGTGGCGATCGCGCGCGTACCGCTCGTACCGTTCCTCAAGGCGATCCGCGAGCCGTTCACGCTCGCGTTCGTGACCACGAGCAGCGAGAGCGCGCTGCCCAAGGCGATGGAGGCCATGGAGCGCTTCGGCGTGCCGCGCCGCATCGTGGGTTTCGTGATTCCCGCCGGCTACAGCTTCAACCTCGACGGCACCACGCTCTACCTGGCGATGGCCTCGGTGTTCATCGCGCAGGCGGTGAGCACCACCGTGCCCGGCTTCACGTTCGGCTGGCCGCAGCAGCTCGCCATGATGGTGACGCTCATGGTGACGTCGAAGGGAGTCGCGGCGGTGCCGCGAGCCTCGCTCGTGATCCTGCTCGCGACCGTGAACACGTTCCTGCCCGCGCCGTGGGGCCCGATCGGCGTCGCCATGATCTTCGGCGTGGACGAGCTCATGGACATGGCGCGCACGAGCGTGAACCTGATGGGCAACTGCCTCGCCAGCGTGGTGGTCGCGCGTTGGGAGGGCGTATTCGACGACGAAGCCCACCGGCGCTGAGGCCGGTGGGCTGCGTGCGTCGCGCGGAGCGCGCAGTTCAGGCCGCGCGCGCCTGCGCCATCTGCGCGAGAACGTCGGCGGGCGCACCGACCGCGATCTTCGTCGTGGCGTGCTTGAGCACGTAGACGCGGATGTTGTTGCCCTTGTCGTCGGCCGGCGCGAGGAAGAACCCGGTGCGCTCGGCCGAGTACGCCATCGTGTGCCCGCAGAGGATCTCGCCGTCCTTGAACTGCACCGAGATGCGGCGTCCCTGCCCGACGGGTGACGTGGGAGGGAACCCCGCGGCGTCCTTGCGCGTCGGGTCGCCGGCGAGGTCCTTCACGAAGAACACCGCCTTGAGCTGCGCGCACTTCACCTCGCGCGAGCTCGATTCGTTCACCCCGTGCAGGTGGAACGAGGGGCGGTTCGGCGAGAAGTCCTCCGTCGTCCCCTTGAGCGTGCTGCCGTCGAGGAATCGCGCGACCACCTTGTTCACTTCGCCCATGAGTCCTCCGTGACCAGACCGACCCGCCCGCCGGGGTGCCGCCGGCTCGGGCCTCCATCCCGCTCATCGGCCTCGAGCGCCGGGGACTTCAGCGCTGGTTGCCGGATTGAGAACGCCCGTTCACGACGGGGACCACGGACGACGAAGGGGGCGCGGCCAGGCAAGGCCGCGCCCCCTTCGGGAGATTCGAGGATGCCGTGCGCTCAGGGTCGCGCGGCGGTGACGCCGGGGCCCGTCGTGAAGCTCCACTCGATCGCGTCACGGACCAGCTGGCCGCGCTGCAGCCGGACACCGGTCGTCAGCGTGAAGCGGTAGGCCGTGAAGCCCTGCAGCGGGGCGTCCGGCGTGAACCGGCCCTGCGTGGCGCCGATGCTCACCGTGCCCGGCACGAGGTTGCCGGCGGCGTCGGTGAGCGTCCACGTCATGACGGCCGCCTCGCGCGAGTCCACCGAGTCGAGGAAGTTCGCGACGCCGGGCGCGAAGACGCTCACCTCGGTCGAGTCGTTGCGCGGCATCACGGACGTCACGCCGACGTGGGCCTGCAGCACCTGGTTCGACAGGTCGTTCTGGGCGCAGGAGGTGAGCGCGAGGGTGCCGGCGACGGCGGCGAAGGCGAGCAGGAGACGGAAGAGGCGGGACATGGATTTCCTCGACGGACGAGAAGGCGCCCGCCAGCGGGCGCACGGAATGGCTGCGAGATCGGCGCGACTTTAGTCCCGGCCTCGCGCCCCGGGCAAGCCGCACACGGGGTGCGGGGGACGGGACAGCGCTGCCCGCTTGCGTTAAGGTGCAGCCTCGTCACTTCAGGGAGGTTCACTTGCGTTCGTTCCGATTCGTCTCGCTCTTCGTCGCCCTCGTGGCTTTTCCCGCGTGCGCCGCGGCCGCCGATCGCAACGGCGCGCAGGTGGAGGTCGCGGGACAGTTCGGTGTGCCCTCGGGTTCGTATGCCTCGGCCGACGGCGCGCCGCTTTCCGACTACTTTTCCTCCGGCCCCGGGTTCGCGGTGACCGGCACGCTCGGCCTGACGCGCCGCTTCCACCTCGGGGTGCGATACGGTGTGATCCGGGGCAGCAAGGACGCGACCGCCTCGTTCGCCGACCTCGCACCCGAGGGCTCGGGACTGCCGGGTACCGGGCCCTTCGACGTGCGCCGACGCCTGACCACGTCGGAGTTCGGCGGCCTGCTCCAGTACCGCCGCACGTTCAAGGCCGGCTCGCAGTGGTACCTCGAGGCGGGGGGCGGAGTGCTCACCTTCGTCGAACACGTCCGCGTCCAGCAGGGCGGCGGGGAACTGCTCGACATTTCCGGCTACCAGCAGGACCCCATGTGGACGGCCGGCGCGGGGCTTTCGTTCCGCCTGCGCAAGAACGTGGACCTGACCTGCGGCGGACGCTGGCTGCAGGCGGTCAGTTCCGACGGCGACATCTGGACCTCGGGCGACGATCCCGGGTTCTTCGAGGCCTCCCTGGGACTGCGTTACCCGAACTACTGACGTTCCCGTCCGCACGCCGTTTCGCGCCCCGCCCTTCCCGGGTGGGGCGCGTTGCATTTTGCCCGCTGGCCGCCCCCGCCCTTCAGCCCGGAGCGAACTCCCCGAGACTTCCGGGCGAAGTGCGACTCCGGGACTGCCCAGGGCCGGGCAACGTCCACACGTGCGGAGCTCCACCGGACGCAGAAGCGGCCGTGGGCCCTCGAGAAGGAACCTCAGAAGATGGACTTCACCTTCCAGTCCGTGGACAGCATCGCGAACGCGCTCGCGTCGCGAAGCACGCAGTACTCCGCGCTCGCGCGCAGCGCGCTGAGCCGTGGCGCCGAACGGGTGCAGGCGCAGGACTACGAGACCGCACTCGTCGAGTTCAAGCGCGCCGCCGCGTACGATCCGACGCTCACCGACACGTTCCGCAACATGGGGCGCGTGTACGAACTGCTCGGCCGTGACGAAGAGGCGATCAGCTCGTACCGGCGCGGCATCGCGGCCGACACCATGTCGGACCTCTCGCGCCAGGATCTCGCGTCGTTCTACATGACGCACCAGCGCTGGTCGGAAGCCGAGACCGAGCTCAAGGTGCTCGAGCGCAACAATCCCAACGACGCCGGCACCATCGCGTCGCTCGGCCACATCTACCTCACGCAGGGCCGCATCGCGGAAGCCGAGCAGAAGTTCGACCGCGTGCTGCAGCTGGCGCCGCGTGACGCCGCCACGCACTACAGCCGCGGACTGGTGTTCGCAAAGAAGGGCGAGCTCGGCGACGCGATCACCTCGTTCGAGCGCGCGATCGAGATGCGTCCCAACTACGCCGCCGCTCGTGCCGAGCTCGCCTACGTGCGGTTCGACAACGGCGACAAGGACGCGGCCGAGGAGCAGATCAACGCGCTGTTCGACATGGGAACGTCCGAGAGCGTGTCGCTCGCGTACACCGCGGCGCGTTACGTGGACACCCCGAAGATGCTGTTCCAGGACTTCACGAAGAGCACGTTCAACACGCTGCTCGGACCGGGCACGTCGCTCGAGACGCTGGACTCGCGGCTCGCCACGCCGGGCGCCTCGGTGACGTTCACCATGAGCTTCCAGTTCAACCAGGACATGGACCCGAACTCGGTCCAGGACATCTGGAACTGGACGATCTCCAAGGCCTCGGGCGGGGAGGCGGGGGTGTACAACCACGGCGCGAACCTGCACCCGGAGCGCGAGGCCTACATCATGCCGTACCCCATCGCCGTCGCGTACGACGCGGAAAAACAGGTCGCCACGCTGTACTTCCGGGTGTCGCAGAACGCGAACGGCAACGCGGTCATGGACCCGTCGCACTGGGTGTTCGGGTTCAGCGGGACGGACGTCAGCGGGCGGAGCATGGACCCGTCGGCGGACCAGTACGCGCACGGCGCCCACGGCGTGTTCTGATCGCCGAGCCCGTGGCGCCGCGAGGCGCGCGGGCCGCGCGGGCCGCGGAGCGCACCCCGGGCGGTCCTTTTGGACCACCCGGCGCACCATGATTCGGCCGTCTCTCCCGGGCGCACATGCTGCTAGACTGCGGCCCGTTCCGGGGACGAGCGCGCCGACGGCTCGCTCGCCGTCCACGGCCTGACGACCGACCAGCACGTGACGCCACCGCCTCCTCGCGGTCCGTCGCTGCGAAGACCTCGCGATACGTACGCACAGGAGACAGATCCATGCCGACCCAGACCGTGCCGCAGAACGAAGCCACGATCTCGTTCGATGGCAAGACCATGCCTCTTCCGGTCATTCGCGGCAGCGAAGGCGAAACGGGAGTGAACATCGAGAAGCTGCGTGCCCAGACCGGCATGATCACGCTCGATCCCGGCTACGGGAACACCGGCGCCTGTCGCAGCGCGATCACCTTCATCGACGGCGACAAGGGCATCCTTCGCTACCGCGGCTACCCGATCGACCAGCTCGCCGAGAACGCGTCGTTCCTCGAGGTCGCCTGGCTGCTCATTCACGGCGAACTGCCGACGACGGCGCAGCTCGACGAGTTCCGCGGCAATATCACGCGGCACACGCTGCTTCACGAGAACTTCCGCCGCTTCTTCGAGGCGTTCCCGAAGGACGCGCACCCGATGCCCGTCTGCGCGGCGTCCATCGCGGCCCTGACGACGTTCTACCAGGCGCCCGAGACCGACGGGAACGTGCACGAGTCGGTGGTCCGCCTGATCGCGAAGATGCCGACGATCGCGGCCTACGCGTACAAGCACTCGACCGGCCAGCCGTTCATGTACCCGCTGAACCAGCTCGACTACGCCTCGAACTTCCTGCGCATGATGTTCGGAACGCCGTGCGAGGACTACGAGGTGGACCCGGTGCTCGCGCGGACGCTCGACATGCTGCTCATCCTGCACGCCGATCACGAGCAGAACTGCTCGACGAGCACGGTACGCATGGTCGGCAGCTCGCGCGCGAACCTGTACGCCAGCGTCTCGGCGGGCATCAGCGCGCTCTGGGGCCCGCTGCACGGCGGCGCGAACCAGGAAGTGATCGAGATGCTCGAGCGCATCGAGGCCGAAGAGGGCAGCGCCGAGAAGTTCCTGTTCCGCGCGAAGGACAAGAACGAGACCGCCCGCCTCATGGGCTTCGGCCACCGCGTGTACAAGAACTACGACCCGCGTGCCGCGATCCTCAAGAAGCACTGCGACAGCGTACTCGCGCGCGTCGGCGTGTCGAGCAAGCTGCTCGAGATCGCCATGAAGCTCGAGGAGATCGCGCTCAAGGACGACTACTTCGTTTCGCGCAAGCTGTACCCGAACGTGGACTTCTACTCGGGCGTCATCTACAAGGCGCTCGGGATCCCGGTGAACATGTTCACCGTGATGTTCACGATGGGCCGCATGCCGGGCTGGATCGCGCAGTGGCTCGAGATGCGTCAGGATCCCGACTTCCGCATCTCGCGTCCGCGCCAGATCTACACCGGCGCCACCAAGCGCGACTACGTGCCGATCGCGCAGCGCGGCTGAGCGGTTCCGCACCAGACACGAGCGGCCGGGTCCCGAGGGACCCGGCCGCTTCGCGTGTGCGGTCCGTCAGCTGGCGGTGTGCGCCGTCAGGAGCGAATCGATGGCGCCCGTCACCTGCGGGTCGAGCGGCTTCGTCTTCGGATGGAAGCGCGCGACGACCTTGCCGTCGGGACCGACGAGGAACTTGGCGAAGTTCCACTCGATGTCGCCGGGGAAGCCGGAATCCTTCGTGAGCCACTGGTAGAGCGGCGCCTGCGCCTTGCCCTTCACCGCGATCTTCGAGAAGAGCGGGAACTTCACGGCGTAGCGCGTCGAGCAGAACTCCTGGATCTCCTCGTTCGTGCCGGGTTCCTGGCCGAGGAAGTCGTTCGCCGGGAACGCGAGGATCTCGAAGCCCTGCGCGCGGTACTTCTCGTAGAGCGTCTCGAGCCCTTCGTACTGGGGGGTCAGGCCGCACTTGGAAGCCGTGTTCACGACCAGCACGACCTTGCCGCGGTACTGGGAGAGCGAGACCTTCTTGCCGTCGATGGTCCGCACTTCGAACGAGTGGAGCGTCTTCGAGGTCATCGGGTGGTCTCCGGCCGTGTGGTGGGCGGCGACGGTGGCGGGCAGCAGGGCGGCCGTGAGCGCGAGCGGCGCGAGCAGGCGGAGCGGGAGGGGAAAGCGCATGGGACTCCTCGGGGAGGATGGCGGTGACGACGGACGCCGGCTTGGATGCGACGGCGGCTCCTGCGTTGCGGATCCGCTCACGAGCGCAGCGGCGCCCGTCCTTGCCAACCTCGCCGCCCGCCTGTAATCTCCGCGCTCCCCGAACCACGGCGTGTCCTCCATGGACCGTTCCCGCGAGCGATCGTGGGCGAACGCATCGCACGAAGTACGCGACCGACGCCGTTGTACGGCAACCGATTGGCGGCATACCCAAGTGGTAAGGGAAGCGCCTGCAAAGCGCTCATTCCCCGGTTCGAATCCGGGTGCCGCCTCCACTTCTCATGAAGTCTCTCGAACCGCTCGGAAGTCTCGAGCCGCGTTCCGACGGGCCCGCGTCCTCCCGATCCGGCGAGGGGCGGGCTTCTTCGTTTCCCGGTCCTGCCGCGCCGCGAGCACTCCTTTCGTGCGCGCCGCAACCCGGTGCGCGACGCCCCCGTAGGAGAGCCCGTCCGCAGGTCCCACACCTCATCGCCGGAGGGGTCCCGTGTTCCCGAACCGTCCGCACTTTCGTTCCGCCGTCCTCGCGCTGGGTTTCTCGGCCGCCGTCGTGCTGCCGGCCTGGGCGGGTGGCAGCTACCTCCTGCATCTCAAGATCTCGGACGCGCACAGGGGCAAGGGTGTGGACGTGGCGATGCCCTGGGACGTCTCGAACGGCAGCAGCCCGTTCGACTTCGTCTCGGACTCGAACGATCGCCCCGAAGTCGAACGCCTGCGTGCCGCGTGGTCCATGCTCAGCCGCATGCCCGAGGGCCGCTCGGTGGTGATCCACTCCGACAAGGGCCGCACGCGCGCGTGGCGCCGCGACGGCCAGCTCGTGCTCGAACCGCTCGACGACGCGTCGCACGAGAACACCCTCATCCGCATCCCTGCGCCCGTGATCGAAGCCGTGCTCCGGCGTGACGGCCGCCTGCGCACCGACGATCTCGCCGCGATCCTGCGCGAGCGCGGCAAGATCGGCCTCGTGGAAGTGGACTCGCCGGACTCGCGGGTGCGGGTCTGGATCGGCCGCGACGAGGACTCGTCGGCGGACTGAGCGCGGTGGTTCGCGAGAACGCGACAGGGGAGCACCTCCCGGGGTGCTCCCCTGTCGCATGCGCCGCGTGACCGCACGGCCGCGCGATCGCGGCGATCAGGGCAGCCGCACGACCCGTCGCGCGTGCCGTGTGCCGCCCGATTCCAGCACGATCAGGTACGCGCCCGCCGCGACGCGCGCGCCGAGACCGTCACGGCCGTCCCACCGGACCGTGTGCGTCCCCGCGGAATGCGCGCCTTCGGCCAGCGTGCACACGCGCCGGCCCGTCACGTCGTACACGCGGACCGCCGCCGCGCCCGCGCACGGCAAGGTCCAGCTCACGTCGGTGTGGTCCGAGAACGGCGTCGGCCGTGCGGGCGCGAGCGCGAGTCCCGGGGCCGCTCCGCCGCCGGGAACGGAGACCAGCGCCTGCTTGCGGATCACGAAGCTGTCGCGCACCGCGCCGGCGGCGTCGAGGAAACGGGCTTCGAGCCGGTCGCCCAGCACGTCGAGCACCATCGAGCCCAGCACGTCGAGCGAGGCGATCATCGCGGGATGATCGAGCGTGCCGCCCGACGTCTGCGCGGCGCTGCCGTTCACGGCGTACACGGCGCCCTCGAACGGCTGCGCGTGCCCGGCGGTCTTCTCGTACACGCCGTCGCCGTCGGGACGGCCGTCCCCCGCGTCCACGAGCATGCCGCTCGTCAGCGTGCCGGACGTGCCGTAGTGACTCCGCAGCAGCGCCGAACGCTCGTAGGAATGACTGTGCCCGGACAGCACGAGGTCCACGCCGAGCGAATCGAGGATGGGCAGCACGTTCTGGCGCATGTCGCGCATGCGTCCACCGCTGTCCAGCGGATCGTCCGAATCGTGCGAGCCCTTCGTGTACGGCGGGTGGTGCCAGAAGCCGACGACCCACGGCTGCGACGTGGCGGAGAGGTCGGCTCTCAGCCACTGCAGCATCGGGCTGCCCACCGAGCGGTCGCTGCCTTCGGAGTCGAGGCAGACGAAGTGCACGGGCCCCCAGTCGAACGAGTACCAGGCCTCCGTCGCCGATGCGACGCCACCGCACTCGGCCGCCGTCGGCAGCGTGAAGAGGTCGTAGTAGTCGTTCGACGCTCCCGCGTAGAGCAGGTCGTGATTGCCGCGCGTGGACCACAGCGGGCTGCGCGCGAGCGTCACCGGGTAGGCGTCGAACAGCCCGGCCTGGTACTCGGCGTCGCTGCCCGTGGTGTAGGCGTTGTCGCCGAGCAGCAGCCAGAGGTCCTCGCGGTGCACACCCGACCACGCGAGCCACGCGTCGCGCACCTGCCGGCTCGACTCGTTGCCGTAGCCCGAGTCGCCGATCGCCCACACGCGCACCGGCACCTGCGCGCCCGCGACCGGCGGCGTGCGGAACGTGCGGTCGGGGCTGGCGGGCTCGAACGGCTCGAGCACGCCGTGCACCGAGTAGGCGTACGCCGTGCCGGGGGAGAGTCCCTCGATGCGGACCTCGTGCTCGGTCCGTGCGCCGGGCTCGTCGAAGGCGGACGTGTAGGGCCCGCCTTCCGGGCCCACCGAGACCCGGCCCACGACCGGCGACGCGGTGCGCCAGCGCACGGTGATCGCGGTGGGGGCCGCGTTCTGCAGGTACGGCCTGCGCGTGCGCGCGACGTTCGCCGTGTCGGCGATCAGCGCGGCGTCCCAGAGCAGGTCCGAACTGGAGGCCGAGGTCTGGTGCAGTTCGATCGCGAGCACGTTGTCGCCGGGCTGGAGCAGCGAGGCCGTCGGCACGACGATCGTCTCGTACGCGCCCGACTCGTGGTTCGTCGCGAGCGTGCTCCACACGACGTTCGTCGCCGGCAGGCCGCGGCGCGCGATCTCGACACCGTTCAGCCACGCGACGAAGCCGTCGTCGTAGTCCGCCTGCAGCACGAGGCTGAACGCGGCCGCGGAGGACTTCGTGAAGTGCGCGCGCAGGCAGGTGGTGATCCAGCGGTTGGTGGGGACGCCGCCGTCGGGGATCGTGGTCGCGATGCGCGCTTCACCGAAGCCGAGCGGGCCGGGTCCGGCGGACCAGGCGCCGTCGTCGTAGGCGGGCTGCGTCCACGCGCCGGACGGGTACGCGGGGCCGGCGAACCAGCGCCACGTGGCGCCGCGCCGCAGCAGCGTGTCCGGTGAGCGCCGCCGCGGCGAGCGGCGCGGCGGCGCGCCGCCCGGTGCGGCGGCCGCGCCGGCGGCCGGTCTCTGCGCGCACTTGCGGCCGAGCGCGTGCTCGAGCGCGTCCGCGAGCGCGAGCCGTGCGGGCGTCCAGCTCGCCGGGCCCGTGTGCTCCTCCAGCCGTTCGAGCGCGGCGGCGGGGCCGAGCGCGGCGAGCGCCGCGCGGGCGCATTCGAGCACCGCCTCCTCCTCGTGGCCCGCTTCGAGCGCGATGCGCCGGTCGAAATCCGTGAACGCTCCGGGCGTGCGCCCCAGCGCGAGCCGTGCCCGGGCGCGCACGGCGAGGAGCGCGCCCGTCTCGCGGCCGCGGGCGAGCGCGAGCGTCGCGAGCGAATCCGCGGCCCCGGCACGGCCCTCGTGCAGTTCGAGCGCGGCCGCGAACCCGAGCACACGCGCATCGTCCGGGGCCTGCGCGCTCGCCCGGAGGAGCGCCGCCCTCGCGGCGTCGTGATCGTCACGGTCCAGTGCGGCCTCGGCCTCCGCGAGCTCCCGCGTGACCGCGTCCCAGTGCGCGCGCTTCGCGGCTTGTTCGCGGAAGACGGCGGAGCCGTCGTGCGCCGCGCCGGGTGACGCGCCGAGCGTCAGTGCGAGCAGGACGGCCGCGAGCGAACGTCGCAGCGCCGGGGGAAGTCCGCCGATCCGAGCCATGGCTCGCATGCTGCGGCTGCGACGCCGGATCTGCAATCGGAAATCCGCGCGCAGGTTCCGCCGGGCGAGCGGTCGTGCAGCGTCACTGTGCGCGATGCCGGGGGCTCAGAACGACCAGCGCAACCCGATCGTCGGGAGCGGCATGCCGGACTCGGGCTCGAGCGTCTTCACGAGATAGCGCGAGCTGTCGTCCGGGTTCACGAGCGGCTGGCCGTCGGCGCCGCGCTCGACGACGAGCGTGGGCGGAAGTTCGCCCGCGAAGGCGTACGCGTTCTGCACGTCGAGGTAGAGCTGCAGGCTGCCTTCGCGGAACGCCCACGTCTTGTCCACGCGCAGGTCGAGCTGGTGCTGCACGCCCGCACGCGCGGCGTTGATGCGGCGCGGGTCCGGCACCGCGCGGCCCGTGACGTCCCACACCTCGCGCAGTGAAGAGCGCGCGACGTCGTCCGGCGTGTAGGGCGCGCCGCCGAGCAGTCGCCACCGTCCGCCGGCCTCCCAGCCGCGGCCGAAGCGCCGGCCGCCCGTGACCGAGACGACGTGCCGGTTGTCCCACGAGGCGGGCCGGTACGCGCCGTCGCCGTTCGTGAACTCGCTGCGCACGAACGTGTACGCGGCGATGCCGTACCAGCCGCGGTGCAGCCGCTGCTGGGCGAGCAGTTCGAATCCCCATGCGCGGCCACGCGAGCGCGCGTCGGCGGGCGCGTTGCCGATCACGCCGTAGTCCGCGCCGAGGTTCGCGAGCGAGATCGAGTCGCGCGTCAGGTAGGGATACCGCGAGTAGCGCTTGAAGAACGCTTCGGCCGTGAGCCGCGAGTTCGTCCGCGTGGACCACTCGCCCCCCGCGACCAGGTGGTCGGCGCGGATCCACTCGACGCCCGACGCGCGATTCACCAGCGTTCCTGAGCCGTCCCGGTAGCCGAGCACGGTGTACGGCGGCAGCTGGTGGTAGCGCGCCGCACTCGCGCTCAGGCGCAGCGCGGGCCGTGCCTGCCACGTTCCCGCGAGCCGGGGCGAGAACTGTTCGAGCGGGTTGCGCGTGCGCGAGGAGTAGTCCGCCGCGTCGGCGCGAAGCCCGAACGACGCCGTCCAGCGTTCGGCGTCGAACGTGCGCGTCACCTGCGCGAACGCCGCACCGGTGGTGAGCGCGAGCCGCGAGTCGAAATCCACCGTCAGGACCTGGGCCGGCGTGACGGTCCGCTGGAACGTCGAGTTCGTGTACACGTGGTGATCGCCGCCCGCGCCCCACGTCCAGCGCCACGGGCCGGAGCGCCGCGTCCACTCGGCGCGCGCGCGGTCCTGCGCCTCGGTGGAACGGTAGTCGAGCAGCAGGTTCGCCGCGGAGCTCGGGTCGTTGCGGAACCACTTCTTCGCGCGGTTGTCGAGCTGGCTGCGGCTCACGACCAGCGTCCGCACGCTCGCGGGGCCGAGGCGCCTCCACGTCGCGCCGGCCGTGTAGTTCCACTGCGGCGTCTCGGGCAGGTTGTCGAGCACCCAGCGCTGGAACTCCGTCTCGTTCGCGTCCGTGTTGAGCTCGAACTGGTCCAGCGCGCCGATCGCGAGCAACGTCACCTGGTCGCGCGTGTCCGGGTGCCAGTGCCAGCGCACCTGCGCGTCGTTGTAGGTGGGGAGGAACGGCAGGCCGATCGCGCTCGCGAGGTACTGCAGGTAGGAACGCCGGGCCGAGAAGATCACGCGGTTCGTCGCGTTCACCGGTCCGTCGAGCGTCACACCGAAATCCGAGGCGCCCGCGGTGATGCTGCGCGCGAAGCGGTCGTCGTTGCCGTCCTTCATGTGGAACTCCATCACCGAACTGAGCGCGTTGCCGCGCGCCGCGGGAAACGCGCCGGTGAACAGGTCCACGTCCTGCACGAAGTTCACGTCGATCATGCCCACCGGCCCGCCGGACGAACCCTGCGTCGCGAAGTGGTTGATGACCGGCACCTCGACGCCGTCGAGGTAGAAGCGGTTCTCGTTCGGCGCGCCGCCGCGCACGAGCACGTCGTTGCGGTACGTCGCCGCGCTCGCGACGCCGGGCAGGCTCTGGATCACCCGCGAGATGTCGCGGTTGCCGCCGGGAAAGCGCTCGATCTCCGCCGCGCCGACGTTCTGGACCGACACCGGCGATTCGGCCGGCCGCCGGAACGGCGAGGCGGTCACCACGACCGAGTCGCCGGCGACGATCTCCTCCTCGAGTTCGACCTCGAGCGCGAGCGGGCGCCCCGGCGTCACGGCCTGCTCGAACAGCACGAAGCGTTTCCAGCCGAGCAGGGAGAACTCGAGGTTCACGACCCCGGCCGGCACGTCGGCGATCACGAAGCGGCCGTCGGCGCCGGTGAGCGCGCCCAGCCGGGCGCCCTGCACCTGCACGCGCACGGCGGCGAGCGGCTCGCGCCCCGAAGCGGACACGACGCGGCCGCGCACGAGTCCCGCGGCGCATGCGGGGCCGGCACAGGCGAGCGAAAGCAGCAGGAGGCCGGAAAGCAGGCGGCGCACGGCAGGCCCTCGTGGAGTGGTTTTGAAGAAGTCCGGCCGTTCGATGCGCGGGCCCGGCCGGCGTTGCGGCTTCATTCGCCCCTTGACGCGGTCCTCCGGGGCTGGCACCAGTCGCGTGTCCGGCCGCCCACCGTCCCGTCCGAGGAGTCCCGACCGATGAGCCTGCTGCTGCCCCAGAATCGTCCCGGCGCCGTCGTCGCCGCACGCGAAGTGGACCTGCACGGCGACCGCTTCGTGGACGTGACGCTCGCGCTCGACGGCGAGCCGGCACCGGTCACGAGCCGCGTCGCCGCGAACGAGTGCCCGGCCGCGCTCGTGCCCGGTGAACGCGTGGTCGCCCGGATCGTGGTGGGCGTGGTCACTCGGCTCACGCGCGCCTGAGCGCGCGACGGCCCGCCGCGCGAACGCGACGGGCCGCCGCTGCCGGGTGGGCTAGAGCTTCAGGCCCTGCTGCAGCTTCGACTCCGCCTCGAGCCAGTGCTCGAGCGCGCGGCCGTGCTGCTGCCCCGACTGCTCGAACAGGCTGTAGGCGAACGCCGCGATCTGCTCGTGCGACGGGCGGAAGCCCGCCCCCGCAGCACCCGTCGGGGTGGTGACCGACGGCGTCGAAGCCGCCGCAGTCGCCGTGACGGCCTTGCGGCTGCGCGGGGCGGCCGCGCGAGGCGCGGTGGTCTTCTTCGCGGCGGCCGTCTTCGGCGTGGTCGCTCGGGTGCGCGTGGTGGTGGCCTTCTTCTTTTCCATGGATGGATTCCTCCCTGAGTCGTGGTGACGGCATGCGGCGGGCAGCCATGCCCGAAAGTGGGCGGGGACACTACCACGCGCGTGCGTCACGACGGCGCAAACCCTGCGTGGCCGGAAAGGGCCGACGAAAAAACCGTTGACGCTCGGCGACGAGCCGCCGAAGATTCCCCCACAGCAGTTCCACTCGCGTGAATCATCGCGCGCGATGCCGACGGGCCGGGCAGCCCGCGACATCGGGAGGGTTGGGTCCCTCCACGCTGGGATGCCCCGAAAAGGAGGTGGTCCATTGGACAGTAGTCGCATCAGTTCGGTGGAGGTGACGTCCTCGTAGGGACTCCCGGCGAGTGTGCCCGGGCCCCGCGAGGGGAACCCAGCGCCACCGACACCGAAAGTCTCGCGGCCCCGGTCCGAAGTCGGACCGGGGCCGTCCTTTTTGTCCCGCGAGGGAACCGCGGGGAGGATTCGCACTCAAGACGAGGGCGGCCAAAGCCGATGCTTCCCGCAAATTGCACGACCGAGCGCGGCACGGTGCCGCAACGGTCGCGCCCTCGAACCCTCGCGAGGCCCACCATGAACGACCGCGTTCCCTCTCCGCGCACCGGCGCGACCACGCCCGCATTTGCTCCGGTCATCGGATTGCGCGACGTGTTGTCCGCCGCGCCGGACCTCGTCTTCTGCTGCGACGCCCACGGCCGCTTCGTGTGGGTTTCCGCGGCGTTCGAACTTCTCGCCGGCTACCGCCCGAGCGACCTCGTGGGCTCGGCGTTCGCGCATCTCGTGCCTGAGTCCGGCCGCCCCGGCGTGCTGCGTCACTTCGCGCGACAGGCGCGCCGCGGCAGCCCGTTCACCGAACGCACCATGTCGATCCTGCGCCGCGACGGCTCCAGCGTGCAGGTGTCCGTGCGCGTGCGGCTGTACGACCACGTCGGCGAGCGCTACTGGGTCGGCGTGGCTCGCGAGTGCGAGAGCTGGGAGGCGCCGCCGCGCCGCGTCGGAAACCCGGAGGCGCCGGATGCGTCGGCGGAGCTGATCGAACTGCGTTCGGAACTCGTCCGGGCCCAGCTTTCGCTGGCCGAGGCGCAGGCGGCGCTCACGGCCGCGGAACGCGCGCGCTCGGAAGCCGCCACCGAGGCCGCGGTCGCGCGCCAGGAGCGCGACGAGGCGCGTACCCAGGCACGCACGAAGGCCGAATTCCTCGCCACCATGAGCCACGAAGTGCGCACGCCGCTCACGGGCATGCTCGGCATGGCCGGCATGCTGGCACAGGGGCCGCTCGGGCTCGAGCAGCGCCGCATGGTCGAACTGCTCCAGCAGTCCGCGCAGTCGCTGCTCACGCTGGTCAACGACACGACCGACTTCTCGCGTCTCGACGCGGGCCGCATGGCGATCGAGCAGATCGACTTCGACCTGCGCCGTGCCGTGGACCAGGTGGCCGCGCTCATGCAGCCGCTGGCCGCCGAGAAGTCGCTGCGCCTCGAGGCGCGTGTCGAGGCGCTCGTGCCCTCCATGTTGAAGGGCGACCCCGGCCGCCTGCGCCAGGTGCTGCTGAACCTGTGCGGCAACGCCGTCAAGTTCACCGACGCCGGCGCGGTCCAGCTGACCGTGGAACGCATGCGCGAGGACGACCGTCACGTGGCGCTGCTGTTCCGGATCGAGGACACCGGCATCGGCATGTCGCCCGAAGAGCAGGGCCGGTTGTTCGAGCCGTTCGTGCAGGCCGACCCGTCCATCGCGCGCCGTTTCGGCGGCAGCGGCCTCGGGCTCGCCATCTCGCGCGGCCTCGTGGAGCTCATGGGCGGCTCGCTCGGGTTCGAGAGCGAAGCCGGCCGCGGCAGCACGTTCTGGTTCCAGGTGTCGTTCGAGAAGCAGGGCGAGGTGAGCGCGCCCGCGCCGCGGGACGTGGACCTGAACGGCCTGCGCCTGCTGATCGCGCACCCGTCGCCGTCCGTGCGCCGGCTCATGTGCGACGTCTCGCAGGCCTGGGGCTGTGAATCGGCGGAAGTGGAGACCGGCATGGAGGCGCTCGACGCCGTCCGCGAGGCCGCGGTGAACGGCCGGCCCTACCACGTCGCGGTCGTCAGCATGCAGCTGCCCGGCCTCGACGGCGAGGACCTGGGCCGCGCGATCCGCGCCGACCGCGAGCTGGACGCCACGCTGCTCATGCTCACCACGGCGCAGGGCCGGCCCGGCGACGCGCAGCGCGCGCGGGCGCTCGGCTACTCGGCCTACCTGCTCGAGCCGCTCGAGGTGTCGCAGTTCTACGACGCGATCGCCGAAGTGACCGGGCGCGGTCACGAGGCGGCATCGCCGCAGGAACGTCCGCTCGTGACGCGGCACTCGCTCGCCGAGAGCCGGCGCGGCCGGCTGCGGATCCTGCTGGTCGAGGACGACCTCGTGAACCAGCTCGTCACGAAGAGCGCGCTGGGCCGCGTGGGCTACCACGTGGAGGTCGCGGGCAGCGGGCGAGAGGCGATCGAACGCACGACGACCGAGCGCTGGGACCTGATCCTCATGGACATGCAGATGCCCGGGCTCGACGGCTGCAGCGCGACGTCGGCGATCCGGGCGCGCGAACGCGGCGCATGGCGCACGCCGATCCTCGGCCTCACCGGACACTCGACCCATGCGGCGCATCGCGAACGCTGTCTCGCGGCCGGGATGGACGACGTGTTCGGCAAGCCGGTGGACCTCGCCGAACTCACCACGGCCGTCGAGCGCTGGACGCTCCAGGGCGAGGCGCGTTCCGAGGTGCTGCCCGCACTCGGCGATCCGCCGATCTCGATCGTCGTGAACCCCACGTCGGGACCGCTCGCGCTCGTCGAGCCGCCGGCGGCCGAGGAACACGCCGCCGCGGTCGCACCCCCGCTCCCGGTGCTGCCGGAAGGACCCGCGATCGACGTGGAGCAGCTCAACGTCGCGAGCATGGGCCTGCCGGCGCTGCGCTCGTCGCTCCTGCACACCTACCTGTCGGACGTCTATCCGCGCCTCGACCGGTTGCAGCACGCGGTCGAGTCCGGCGACGCGGCGCGCGTCGAGTTCGAGGCGCACGGGCTGAGCGGGATGTGCGCGACGATCGGCGCGACCGGGTGCACGACGCTGTTCGGCGATCTCGAGCAGCGTGCGCGCGACGGACAGCTCGCGAACGCTCGCGAGCTGGTGTCGGCCGGGCGTGCCGAAGTGGCGCGCACGGAGGTGTTCATCGAGCGCTTCGAGCGCATGATCTCGCGCGAAGCGGCCTGAGCGTCGCGTTCCGACCGGCGGCCGTCCGCGTTTCGCGGGCGGCCGTCGGGCTTTTCCGGGCCGCCTTCCGGCACCGCCGCGCACGCGGTGCTATCGTGCGCGACCCATGCGCACCACGCTCACGCCGCGACTGCTCGTGCTGTCGCTCGCCCACTTCACGATCGACTCGTACTCGAGCTTCTACCTGCCGCTGCTGCCGCTGCTCGTGCACCGGCTCGGGCTCAACTACGCCATGGTGGGCAGCCTCGTCGCGATCGGCTCCATGTCGTCGTCGTTCTCGCAGCCGCTGTTCGGCCTGCTTTCGGACCGGCTGTCGCGGCCGTGGTTCGTGGCGCTCGGTCCGCTGGTCGCGGCGGTGTTCCTCTCGAGCATCGGGGCCGCGCCGAACTACACGGCGCTCGTGTCGCTGCTCGTCGCGGGCGGTGTCGGTGTTTCGGCGTTCCATCCGCAGACCGCCTCGCTCGCCGGCCGCAGCGCGCCGTCGCGCGCCATGGCGATGAGCTTCTGGGTGACGGGCGGGACGCTGGGCTGGGCGCTGGGGCCCATGTTCGCGACGCAGGCCGCGAAGTGGTTCGGGCTCGAGCGCACGTGGATCGCCGCGGTTCCCGGCGTGCTGCTCTCGCTCGCGCTGCTCGTGTGGCTGCGGCGCGCGCCGGCCGTTCCGCACGCCTCACGCCGCGGCGCGCCGCTCGCCGAACTCGCGCCCGTCGCGCGGCCGCTCACGATGCTCTACCTGGCCGTGGTCACGCGCTCGGCGGTGTCCTCGGGCTTCGCGACGTTCCTGCCGTTGTACGTGCACGAGCGCGGCTGGTCCGTCGAAGCCGGCGGCATGCTCACGACCGCGTACCTGACCTGCGGCGCGCTCGGCGGGTTCGCGGGCGGCGCGCTGGCCGACCGCATCGGCGGGCATCGCGTGGTGCGGGCGTCGTTCCTCGTGGCGGCGCCGTTCTTCGCGGCGTTCTTCCTGCTGCCCGACGTGCCCGGACTCGTCGCGCTGGTGACGGGCTACGCCTTCCTGCAGTCGTCGCTGCCCGTCAACGTGGTGCTCGGCCAGGAACTCTCGCCGCGCCACGCGTCCACGATCTCCAGCCTGCTCATGGGCGCGGCGTGGGGCGTCGGCGCGCTGCTCGTGGGGCCGATCGGCGCGCTCGCGGACCACGCCGGCCTCAAGACCGCGCTGCTCGCGTTGTCGAGCCTGATCCTCGTGGGCGCCGCCTGCGCGCAGGCCGTGGGGCCGTCGCGCGCGCCCGCGGCGGGTGCCGCGGCGCGCTGATCGTTCAGCCCCGCGCCGACAGCTCGAGCGGCGACGGGGCGGGAGCGGACGCGACCCAGCGCTCGGCCCAGCACTGCAGGCTGAGCAGCGTCCACAGCGTGCGGCCGCGGTCCTCGCGGCCGTCGAGGTGCTCGCGCACGACCTGCTGCACGGCGCGCGCGTCGAGCACCCCGGCGCGTGCGATGCGCGCGGGCGAGAGTTCGTCGAGCACGATGCCGCGCAGCGGACCACGCGCCCACGCCGAGAACGGTGGCGAGAAGCCCTGCTTGCGACGCGCGAGCAGGTCCGCCGGCAGCAGCGCCTTCGCGGCCTGCTTGAGCGCCCACTTGCCGCTCGTACCGCGCAGCTTCGCGTCGTCGGGCAGCGCGAGCGCGAACTCGATCAGCGCGCCGCGCAGGAACGGTGCGCGCGACTCGACGCCGTGCGCCATGGTGCAGCGGTCCACCTTGGTGAGCAGGTCGCCCGACAGGTAGGTCTCGAAGTCGAGCAGCTGGTAGGCGGTGATCCCCGCGCGGCCGCCGGCTTTCAGGATCTGCATGTCGCCGAGCACGCCCTCGAGGTGGCGCACGTGCCCGAGCGGCGCTTCGGCACCGGCCGCCGCACGCAGCTCGGGCGAGAGCAGCGCGAGCGCCTCGTGCGCGCGCGCGGTGCCGAACCACGCGAGGTGGCGTTCGAACGCCGACAGGCCGCGCACGCCGAGGAAGCGCTCGAGCAGGTGCGCGATCGTGACGTGGTGGTGCTTCGGCCGGAACCGCCGCGCGAGCGCGATGGTCACGGCCGCGAGCGGACCCGGCACGTGCTCCGCGAACGCGGCGTGGCGGTGACCGAGGTAGGTGGGATAACCGCCGAACAGTTCGTCGCCGCCTTCGCCCGTCAGCACGACCGGCACGTGCGCCGAGGCGAAGCGGGCGAGCGCCCACGTCGGCAGCACGCTCGGGTCGCCGAGCGGCTGGTCCATGCCCGCGGCCCAGGTCTGCAGTGCCTCCTCGCCCTCGCGGTCGGTCATCACGAGTTCATGGTGCTCGGCGCCGATGGACTCCGCCACGCGGCGCGCGTACGCCGATTCGTCGTAGCCGCGGTGCGCGATGCGCATGCTGAACGTGGGGAACGCGTGCTTCAGGTGGCGCGCGGCGAGCGTCGCGACCAGTCCCGAATCCACACCGCCCGACAGGAACACGCCGAAGGGCACTTCGCCCGGCACACGCGACGCGACGGCCTGCGCGAGCGCGGTCTCGGCGAGCGCGGGGGCTTCGGCGAGCGCGACCGGTGCCCGGCCCGCCAGCAGCACGTCCCACGGCCGCCACCTGCGGCGCGTGCGCACCTCGCCGTCGCGCCACGTGAGCGTGTGCGCCGGCGGCAGCTGGTGCAGTTCGGCGTACGCGCTGTCGGCGCCGGCGAAGTAGCCGTGCACGAGGTAGCGCGCGAGCGCGTCGGCCGACGGCCGGCGCGACACCCACGGCAGTGCGGCGAGCGCGCCCGGCTCCGAAGCGAACGCGAAGCGCGAGCCGTGGCGCGTCCAGAACAGCGGTTTCTCGCCCGCGCGGTCGCGCGCCAGCGTCAGCGTGCGCGTCGCGCGATCCCACAACGCCACCGCGAACATGCCGTCGAGCACGTCGGCGAACAGGTCGCCGCGCTCCTCGTACAGGTGCGGCAGCAGCGCGGTGTCGGGGCCCGTCGGCACCTCGTGACCGCGCGAACGCAGCTCTCGCAGCAGCGCGTCGTGGTTGTAGAGCTCGCCGTTGGCGACGCCCACGATCTCGCCGGTCTCGCTCTCGAGCGTGCGTGCGGGCTGGTTCGGCGCCACGATCGCGAGGCGCGCGATGCCGAGGGCGATGCCCTCGCCGCCCCAGAGCGCTTCGCCGGAAGGGCCGCGGTGGCGCAGCCGGTGCACCATGGCGCGCACGAGTTCGAGTCGTTCGGGAGCGGAGAGGTCCGGCGCGATCAGGCCGGCGATGCCACACATGGAGGTCGGGAACTCCTCAGCGTCCGGCGCCGGTGCGGCGCCAGGCGACGAAACGCTTGCTCGAGAAGATGAGGCGCCACTCGCCTGCGGGCGGGCCATTCTGGCGCCGCGGCGAGCGGACGACGACGTCGGCGTCCGGGGTTTCGGCCTCCGGGCGGAGCGTCCACAGCCCGCGCGTGCGCAGCGAATCGCGGTAGCGCAGGATGTAGTTGCTCGTGATCTCGTACCCGAGATCGGAGAGGACGGTTCCGGAGCGGCCGAGCAGGTAATCGGTGCCGGGACTATAGCAGCGCTCGTAGACGACTGTCCCGCCTCCGGAGCCGCGAATGGCGCGGGCGAGGGCCGCGCCCGACTCGCGCTCGGCATATTGCGACACGAGGGGGTGTCCCACCACGAGAAGCAGGGGGATTGCACCCAGCGCGGCCACCGCGACGGCGCGCGAAGGGCGCTTCGGCGCCTCGCGCCACGCCCGCGCGGCCAGCCACGCGAACGCCGGGAACGCGGGCAGCAGGTAGGTGACGAGCTTGCTGCGCGAGGCCGTGAAGAAGCTGGCGGCGAAGACCAGGAAGCCGAACGCGACACGTGCGGCGCGCTCACCCCGGCGATCGGCGGCGCCGAGCCCGCCGCGCCACGGCGACGCGAGCGACCACGGCAGCGCCCCGGCCGTGAGCACCGCGGGCACGAACCACCACGGCTGCTGGCGCTTGAACGCCGCGCTGTTCGTCATGCGTTCGAGCGACTCCTCGAGGAACGCGTAGCGCGCGTACTCGGGAAAGCGCCGCAGCGCCGCCGCGAACCAGCCGCCCGCGACGCCCAACACCATCAGCCAGCCGGGCAACCACGCGAGCCATGCGAGCGGCCGGCGTTCACGCATCGCGAGTGCGGCGGCGCCGCTGCCGCCGAGCACCCACGCCAGCATGATCGGGCCCTTCACGAGCACGCCCAGCGTGACGGCCGCGAACATCGCCGCGCGCCGCGAGGCGGACGCGCCGTGCTCGCATTCGAGCGCGAGCCCGGTCCACACGACGGTCACGCAGAGCGCGAGCGGCATGTCGAAGATGACGTACGCCGAGAGACCCGCGAACAGCGGAGCCGACGCCGTGAGCGCCACCGTGAGCGTCGCGTGCGCGTCGTCCTCGATCCGGCGCGCGGCACGTGCGAGCAGCAGCAGCACGGCGAGCGCCGCGAGCATCGCCGGCAGCCGGGCCGCGAGCGGCGTCGGGCCGAGCACGCGGATGCAGGCCGCGGCGGCGGCGAACAGCGCCGGCGGCTTGTCGAGGTAGGGCAGGCCCGCGAGGTGCGGGATCACCACGTCGCCGTTCGCGGCCATCTCGCGCGCGACCTCGGCGTTGCGCCCCTCGTCGGGGTCCACGAGCGGGTAGGCGAGCGCGAGGAACAGCGAGAAGGCGAACGAGGCCGCGAGCACCGCGAGCAGCGGCCGCGGCAGGGCGCGGGAAGTCGGGGATTTCACGGCGCGCACGGTAAGGCCGGACGCGCCGCCGCGTCGAGCGCCCCCGGGATGACCGGATTGGCGGTGCAGTCACGCGCGACGGAAGCCGATGACGGCGGGACATGCGCCGCGGCCGGCCCGTTTCGGGGTTGCGCCACGGTGAGCTCCGGGCGTTTCATGCGCCGGGCACACGAGGGGGCCGACGGCCCGCACGCACAGGGACACGGACGCCGCGCGCGTCCGGAGCGAAGGGAGTCGCGATGGAACTCGGCTTTGTCGGGCTGGGCCGCATGGGCTTCAACATGACGCTGCGGCTGGTGCGCGGCGGGCATCGCGTGGTCGCCTGGGAGCGCAGCGCGGACCGCGTACGCGAGGCCGAGGCGCAGGGCGCCGCGGGCGCCGGTTCGCTCGCGGACGTGGTCGCGAAGCTGGCGGCGCCGCGCGTCGTGTGGATCATGCTGCCCGCGGGAGCGCCCACCGACGAGACCATCGACCAGCTGGCGCCGCTGCTCGCGAGCGGCGACACGATCGTGGACGGCGGCAACACCAACTTCCACGACGACAAGCGCCGGGCCGCCGCGCTCGCCGCGCGCGGCATCGGCTACGTGGACGTCGGCACGTCGGGCGGCGTGTGGGGCCTGCAGAACGGCTACTGCATGATGGCCGGCGGCGCCGAGGGCGACATCGCGCGGCTCGCGCCCGCGCTCGACACGCTCGCGCCGCCGGACGGGTGGCTGCACACCGGGCCGGTGGGCTCGGGGCACTTCTCGAAGATGATCCACAACGGCATCGAGTACGGCATGATGCAGGCGTACGCCGAAGGCTTCGAGATCCTGCAGGCGAGCGAGTACGACTACGACCTCGCGAAGCTCTCGCACCTGTGGAACCAGGGCAGCGTCGTGCGCTCGTGGCTGCTCGAGCTGGCGGAGCTCGCGTTCCGCGACGACCCGAAGCTCGAGAAGATCCGTGGCTACGTCGAGGACTCGGGCGAGGGCCGCTGGACGGTGCTCGAGGCGATCGAGAAGAACGTGCCCGCCGAAGTGCTCACGCTGTCGCTCATGCGGCGCTTCCGTTCGCGCCAGGAAGACACCTTCACCGATCGCGTGCTGGCCGCCCTGCGCAACCAGTTCGGCGGCCACGCGGTGAAGGGGAAGTAGCCGGTGCCGACGCGGATCGAGGTGCCGATCGGGCTGCCGCGCGCGAAGCAGGCGCCCGAAGCCCCGCCGTGCATCACCGTGGTCTTCGGGGCCACCGGCGATCTCACGAAACGCAAGCTCATGCCCGCGCTCTACAACCTCGCGGCCGGCGGCCACGTGCGCGACCGCTTCGCCGCGGTCGGCTGCGCGCGGCGCGCCTGGACGCGCGAGGAGTTCGCGAGCCAGATGCGCGCGGGCGTGGACGAGTTCTCGCGCACGAAGCTCGACCCCGCCGTGTGGGAGTGGCTCGAACCGCGGCTCGACTACGTCGCCGGCGACTTCGACGACCCCGCGACCTACGCGCGGCTGTCGGCCGCGCTCGCCGAGCTCGACCGCAAGCTCGGCACGGCGGGCAACCGGCTCTTCTACCTCGCGGTGCCGCCCGACGAGTTCGGCAAGATCCTGCGCCACCTGCGCGACGCCGGGCTCATCGTGCCGCCGGGCTCGTCCACGTTCTCGCGCGTGATCGTCGAGAAGCCGTTCGGCCGGTCCCTCGAGACCGCGCGCGCGCTCAACGGGCTCGTCGCCGACGTGCTCGACGAGTCGCAGACGTTCCGCATCGATCACTACCTCGGCAAGGAGACGGTGCAGAACATCATGGTGTTCCGCTTCGCGAACTCCATGTTCGAGCCGCTCTGGAACCGCAAGTACGTGGATCACGTCCAGATCACGGCGGCCGAGACCGTGGGCGTGGGCACGCGCGGCAAGTTCTACGAACCGACCGGCGTGCTGCGCGACATCGTGCAGAACCACCTGCTCGAAGTGCTCACGCTGTGCGCCATGGAACCTCCCAACTCGAGCGACGCCGACGACGTGCGCGGCGAGAAGCTCAAGGTGCTGCAGGCGCTGCGCACGCCGTGGGCGGACACCGTGCCGAACGACGTCGTGCTCGGGCAGTACCGCGGCTACCGCGCGGAACCCGACGTGTCGCCGCACTCGAACACCGCCACGTTCGCCGCGATGCGAGTGTTCGTGGACAACTGGCGCTGGCAGGGCGTGCCGTTCTACCTGCGCGCCGGCAAGAAGATGGCGAAGCGCGTGACCGAGGTGTCGTTCCACATGCAGCCGATCCCACTGTCGCTGTTCGGCAACGGCGACCTGTGCGAGCACGTCGAGCCCAACGTGCTCACCCTGCGCATCCAGCCCGAGGAAGGCATCACCCTGTCGTTCTCCTCGAAGCTGCCCGGGCACGACTTCACCGTGACGCCCGTGGTGATGGACATGAAGTACACGGAGGCGTTCGGCGGCGAGCCGCCGGAAGCCTACGAACGGCTGCTGCTCGACGCGATGCGCGGCGACGCGACATTGTTCTCGCGGCGCGACGCGGTGGAGACGTCGTGGCAGTGGATCCAGCCCATCCTCGACTGGTACGACGCGAACCCGCCGCAGGACCTGCCGAACTACGACCCGGGCTCGTGGGGTCCCGAAGCGGCGGACCGGCTCATCCACGGCGACCGCCGCCAGTGGCGCAACCCGTGAACGTTCCCGCGGGCGCAGGTGATCCGCGCGTGCGGGTCGTGCCGGACGCGGCCGCGCTCGCGGCCGAGGCCGCCGCGCTGTTCGCCGCGTCCGCCGATCGGGCCATCGCCGCGCGCGGCGAGTTCCACTGCGCGCTGCCCGGCGGGCGTTCGGTGCGCGGGATGCTCGGGCGGCTCGCACGTGCACCGTTCGCCGACACCGTGAACTGGAAACGCGTCGTGATCTACTTCGCGGACGAGCGTGCCGTGCCGCCCGTGCACGAGGCGAGCAACTACCGGCTCGTGCGCGAGGCGCTGCTCGATCCGCTCGGGGAGCGTGCCCCGCGTTGCGAACGCATGCGCGGCGAGGTCGCCGACCTGGCCGCCGAAGCGCACGACTACGCCGCGCTGCTCGAGGCGCCGCTCGACCTCGTGGTGCTCGGCCTGGGCGAGGATGGTCACGTCGCGTCGCTGTTCCCCGGCTCACCGCTGCTCGGCAGCACGCGCGAGCGCGCCGCCGCGGTGCTCGACAGCCCGAAGCCTCCCGACCAGCGCCTGACGCTCACGCCGCGGGCGCTCGACGAAGCGCGGGAACTGCTCGTGCTCGCGAGCGGGGGCGAAAAGGCGGCCGCCGCGCGCTCGGCGCTGGCGCTCCAGGGTGCCGAGTCGGTGACGCCGGCGCGGCTCGCGCGCGTGGCGCGTGCCACGTGGCTGCTCGACGAGGCCGCCGCGGCGTCGCTGGCGCGCTGACGCCCGGCTTCGCGCTCCAAGCGAAAGGGCGCGCCCGCATCAGGCGCGCCCTTCGCGAACGACCGGGCCCTACTTCTTCTTGCGGGCCGCCGCACGCTTGCGGGCGGGGGCCTTCCGCGTGCTGTTGAAGACGGAGTCGAGGTAGCGCTCGACCTCTTCCCGGACGATGCCGGGGAGCAGCTCGCGCACCTTGCTCTGGACGCCCGCGCGCACCTGCGAGCTGAGGTCGCCGCTGCGCAGGATCGGTGCCGCCGAGGTACGGCCACCCGCCGGCTTGCGGCCACGCGGTCCCTTGATGCCCTTCTTCTTGCGCCACGAGTAGTACGTGACGGGCTTCACGCCGTACTTCTTCTGCACGTCTTCGGCGGTGAGGCCGTCCTTGATCGCGGTCGCGAGGATCTCCTCGCGCTGCTGATCGCTGTACGTCTTGCGCTCACGCTTCGCCATCGGCACTCCTTCGTTCGGGGGTTACTGCGGTCAGCATGCTGCTGGAGGAGTGCTAACAGTGATGCGAAGAAGGGTCAACCTCGATGTGACCCGCGCGGACGATCAGGCGACGAATATGAAATGCCGTGATTCCGTCCAACCAAACGTCACGAGGGCCCGGCGCCACCGCGATCTCGCCTCCGGGGACATGAACGCGAGCACGATGCGTTCGCCTTCGACGGGAGCCGCGAACCGAGGGGGCCGCTTCGCCTCGATGGACAGGGCCACTCTCGCGCCCAGCGCCGCCTCCCAGCGCCGCAGGCTCTCGCCCACGCCGAAGAGCGTGACGGTGCGGCCCGCGGGCAGGAACAGCCGGTCCAGCGCCTCCACCTTGAGCGCCGTGAACCGCTCGCGTGCGTAGCGTGCATCGGTGCGCGTCGAGCTGCGCTCGTGCTGCCGCCAGCCGTAGAGCGTGCGCGGCAGTTTCTCGAAACGCGCGCCGCTCGCGGCAAGCCGGATCCAGAGATCGAGATCCTCGGCCCAGCCTCGCTCGTGCCAGCCACCGACGCGTTCGAGTGCCTCGCGCCGCACCACCACGCAGCCGTGCGCGATCGGGCTGTCGATCAGCAGTTCGCGCACGATGTCGTCGTGTTCGAGCAGCGCGTTGTGCCAGTGCTGCCAGCGCCGCATGCCGGCGCCGAACGCGCGCGCGGGAAACAGCCGGACGCGCGAGCCGACGACGTCGACGCCGGGCCGGGCGTCGAGCGCCGCGACCTGCGCCGCGAAGCGGTCGCGATGCGACAGGTCGTCGGCATCGTGACGGGCGAACAACGAGCCGCGCGCGTGCGCGAGCGCCGTGTTGAGCGCCGCCGGGAGCCCCGCGCCCGGCGTGCGCAGGACGCGCAGCCGTGGTTCGTCGCGCGCGGCGCGTTCGAGCGCTTCGCCCGAGCCGTCGCGCGAACCGTCGTCCACCGCGACGATCTCGAAGTCCGTGAACGACTGGCGCCGCAGCGAGGCGAGCGAACTCGCGAGCCAGGGCCGCGTCGCGGACGGGCAGCAGTACGGAAAGGCGGGGGCGCATGCACGCACGCTAACGCGCCCGGCGGCCGGCCGCATCCCGACAGGTGCCCGTCGCGGCGGGACTTACCCGACACCCCTCCAGAGTCCGGGCTCGCGTCCGAGACTGCCGCACGCGCGGGGCCGCACGCTCCCGTGCACTCCGGCGGAACCCACCACGAGACGGGAGCGGGAATGGAATCCTTCGATCTGGTCGTGATCGGCAGTGGACCGGGCGGGCAGCGTTGCGCGGTGCAAGCCGCGAAACTGGGCAAGCGCGTCGCGCTCATCGAACGCCGTCACGAGATGGGCGGCGTCTGCATCAACACCGGCACCATTCCGAGCAAGACCATGAAGGAAGCGGTGCTCGATCTTTCGGGCCACCGCCAGCGCCGCCTGTACGGCGAGGAGTTCGCACCCCGCCGCCGCCCGACCGCCGCGGAGCTGCTCGCGCGCGTGAACGAGGTGAGCAAGTCCGAACGCGACATCATCCACCAGCAGCTCAAGCGCAACGGCATCACGCTGTTCGACGGCAACGGCCGGTTCGCGGCGCCGCACACGGTGCAGGTCGTGGACCGCGACGAAGTCACCACCCTGCAGGCCGCGAACGTCGCGATCGCGGTGGGCACCGTGCCCGGGCTGCCGAGCGGCATCGAGGTGGACCACCGGGTCGTGCTCACGAGCGACGACCTGCTGCGGATCGAGAAGCTGCCGCGCCAGATGATGGTCGTGGGCGCGGGCATCATCGGGCTCGAGTACGGCAGCATGCTGTCGGCGCTCGGCGTCGAGGTGACGCTGCTCGACATGCGCACGCAGCTGCTCGAGATGGTGGATCGCGAGATCGTGGACGCGTTCTCGTACCACGCGCGCGAAATGGGACTCACGTTCCGGCTCGGCGAACAGGTGGAGAGCATCCGCACGACCCCGGACGGCCAGGCGCTCGTCACCATGAAGAGCGGCAAGCGCACCGTGGCGGAGTGCGTGCTCGTGTCGGCCGGGCGGCAGGGCGCGACCGACGGCCTGCAGCTCGAGAAGGCCGGGCTCGAAGCCGACGCACGCGGGCGCATCACGGTGAACGAGCACTTCCAGACCCGGATGCCGCACATCTACGCCGTGGGCGACGTCGTCGGGTTCCCGTCGCTCGCGTCCACGAGCGCGGAGCAGGGGCGTCATGCCGCGTGCCACATGTTCGGCGTCGAGGCGCGCCACATGCCGACGCTGTACCCGTTCGGCATCTACGCGATTCCCGAGATCAGCTGGGTCGGCAAGACCGAGGCGGAGCTGACGCAGGCGGGCGTGCCCTACGAGACCGGCGTCGCGCGCTACAAGGAGATCGCGCGCGGCCACATCCTCGGCGACCCGAACGGCATGCTGAAACTGATCTTCCACATCGACAGCAAAAAGATCCTCGGCGTATGGTGCATGGGCACGCAGGCGACCGAACTCGTGCACATCGGCCAGGCGGTCATGGCGCTCGAGGGGTCGCTCGACTACTTCATCGCGAACGTCTTCAACTACCCGACGCTGGCCGAGTGCTACAAGGTCGCGGCGCTCGACGGTTTCAACAAGATCCGGGCGCTCGGCGCGGCGGCCCAGTCCGGGTGGGACGAAGACGACGACGAGGAGCTTCGCAAGGCCGCATGAACATGCACGGCATCCTGCGCCTCGAGACGGTCGAGGGGACGGGCCTCCGCTTCGGGGCCCGTTTCGCTTCCGGTCACGAGACCACGTTCGACAGTGGAACCGACGCCACCGCGGCGAACCCGGTGGAGCACCTGCTCGGCGCGCTCGCCGCATGCGAGGCGATGGACGTGATCGAGATCCTGCGCAAGAAGCGCCTCGAGGTGACCGCGTACGAGGTCGTGCTCGAGGGTGAGCGCTCGCCGGACCCGCCGCGACGATTCCTCTCCATGACGCTCGTGCATCGCGTCACCGGCCGCGGCATTCCCGAGTCCGCGCTCGAGCAGGCCGTGCGGCTGTCCGAGGAGAAGTACTGCTCCGTGCGCTGGACGCTCGACCCGCAGATGCCGGTCGCGAACCGCTGGGAAATCGTCGAGGCCGATTGAGCGATCAGCGCACGACCACCGCGCGGGTGGTGCGTGCCTGCGTGCCCTGCGCGAGCCGCAGCCAGTAGAGCCCGGGCTCGAGCCGGCCGCCGCCGAGCGCCAGTTCGTGCCGGCCCGCGCCCAGCGATCCGGCGTCGGCGCGCTCGAGCCGCCGCCCGCCCGCGTCGAAGAGTTCGAGGCGCGCCCCGCCGTCGCGCGGCAGCGTGAACGCCGCGCGCACCGTGCCGCCCGTGGCCGGCTGTGCGCCGGCGACCGCGAGCGCGAGGGCTTCGTCGCGGACGGGCGCGTGATCGACGTCCGCACCCTCGAGATGCAGCGAGACCCGGACGTTGTCGAGCGCCCACGACTCGTCGCTGCCGCCCTGCCACTGCTGAGCCGCGCCTCCGGAGATCGCGCTCAAGCTCCACGTGACGACGAGTGAGTCGGCGGTGTGCGGGATGTCCTGGAACGCGGGATCGAGCGACAGGTCGTACGCGCGATCGTGCTGGTAGTAGTAGCCGCCGGAGAAGCCGAGGTCGCCGCCGCGCGCGAGCACGCCGCCGGCCGGAGCGTGGTAGTCGCTCGAATCACCCGTCGCGAGCTGGAACCAGTGGTCGAACAGCAACGCGCCGTTCACGCGCACCTGGTAGAGCTCGGTGCCGTCCCACGAGTCGATGACCGCGAGCAGGAAGCCGAGCGACACGTGCGTGTGCGGCGGCAGTGCGCGCAGCACGAGCTTCGTGTCCGACAGCCCCTGGGCGGAATAGCGCAGGAACTTCGGGCCGAACGTGTTGCCCGGGTGCCCGAGCGTCGCCCAACCCTGCGTGGCTTCCACGGCCGCACCGGGCGCGCTGAACTCGACGGGAATGCCCGCTTCGAAGTCGGTCTGCCAGAACGTGGCTGCGGCGGCCGGCAGAGCGGCGAGCAGCGACAGCAGGGCAGCGGTGGCGAACGTGCGCAGTCGATGCATGGCGGGACCTCGGGGGAGGAGGGAAGTGCGGCGGCCGTCCTCCCATGGGACGACCGATCGCGCCCGCCGTCACCGGACCACGCCCGCTGGCGGTTCGGCGAGCGTCCGGGCTAGAGTCGCGGCCGGTCCGCGCCGCGGGCCCGTTCGAACCTCGAAACCCCTCGCGACGCTGCTTCGCGTGCTCGTCCTACAGGAGTCCGCCATGTCCGAGTTCCGCATCGAGAAGGACAGTCTCGGTGAAATGCAGGTGCCCATCGCCGCCATGTACGGTCCGCAGACCCAGCGCGCGGTGGAGAACTTCCCGATCTCCGGCGAGCCCCTGCCGGGCGCGTTCGTCCACACGCTCGGCCTGATCAAGGCGGCCGCGGCGCGCGTGAACGCCGACCTCGGCACGGTGGACAAGGAAGTCGCGGCCGCGATCGAGAAGGCCGCCATGGAAGTCGCGGGCGGCCAGTGGGACGCGCAGTTCCCGATCGACGTGTTCCAGACGGGCAGCGGCACGTCCTCGAACATGAACGCGAACGAAGTGATCGCGCACCGCGCCAGCGAAATCCTCGGGCGCAAGGTGCACCCGAACGACCACGTGAACTTCGGGCAGAGCAGCAACGACGTGATCCCGACCGCGCTGCACGTGTCGGCCGTGCTCGAGATCGAGCGCGAACTCCTGCCCGCGCTCGCGCACCTCTGGACGGTGCTCGACCAGAAGGCGAAGGAGTTCCACGACGTGATCAAGTCGGGGCGCACCCACCTCATGGACGCCACCCCGATCCGGCTCGGGCAGGAGTTCTCCGGCTACGCGTCGCAGGTCCACCACGGCATCGGCCGCGTGAAGGCGGTGCTGCCGGACCTGCGCGAACTCGCGATCGGCGGCACGGCCGTGGGCACCGGGCTCAACACGCATCCGGAGTTCGGCCGCCGCATGGCCGCCGAACTGCACAAGCTCACCGGCACGCCTTTCAGCGAGGCCACGAACCACTTCGAGGCGCAGGGCGCGCAGGACGGCGCCGCGTGGGCGAGCGGCGCGCTCAACTCGGTCGCCGCGAGCCTCATGAAGATCGCGAACGACGTGCGCCTCATGAACAGCGGCCCGCGCTGCGGGCTCGGCGAAGTCACGCTGCCCGCGATCCAGCCGGGCTCGAGCATCATGCCGGGCAAGGTCAATCCGGTGATCTGCGAAGCGGTCGTGCAGGTCGGCGCGCAGGTGATGGGCAATCACGTCGCGATCACGGTGGGCGCGCAGTGGGGCCAGCTCGACCTCAACGTGATGCTGCCGATGATGGCGCGCAACCTCATCGAGAGCGTGCAGCTGCTCGCGGCGGTGTCGCGCGTGTTCGCGGACAAGGCGCTCAAGGACCTGGTCGCGAACGCCGAGACGTGCCGCGGCTACATCGAGATCTCGCCGTCCATGGCGACCGCGCTGAACCCGCTCATCGGGTACGACAAGGCCGCGGAGATCGCGAAGCGCTCGTTCAAGGAGCGGCGGCCCGTGCGCGAACTGGCGGGCGAGATGACCGGCCTGTCGAAGGCCGACATCGACGCCGCGCTCGATCCCGCGCGGCAGACGCAGCCCGGCCTCGAGATGGGCGGCGGCGCCGGCGGATGAGCGTTCCCACCGGTTGGGCCGAGCAGCACGGCGTTCCCGACGACGCGACCCTGGCCGCGCGCTTCCTCGAAGCGCGCGGCCGCGTCGCGGGTGCCGCGCACCGCACCCCGGTGGCGCGGTCGCGCACGCTCGACGCGCGGCTGGGCGCGACCGTCGTGTTCAAGTGCGAATCGCTGCAGCGCATGGGCGCGTTCAAGTTCCGCGGCGCCTGGAACTGCATCTCGCGACTTCCGGATGACGTGCGCCGCCGCGGCGTGGTCGCGTACTCGTCGGGCAACCATGCGCAGGCGGTCGCGCTCGTCGCGCGCGAACTGGGCATTCCCGCGACCATCGTGATGCCGTCGTTCGCGCCCGCGGCGAAGCGCGCCGGCACGCTCGGCTACGGTGCCGAAGTCGTGCACTACGACCTGCTCGGCGAGGAGCGCGAAGCGCTCGCCGGGCGGCTGGCGGCCGAACGCGGCGCCACGCTGGTACCGCCGTTCGACCATCCCGACATCCTGCTCGGGCAGGGAACCGCGGCGGCGGAACTGCTCGAGGACGTGGGACCGCTCGACCTGCTGCTCGCGCCCCTCGGTGGCGGCGGCCTGCTTTCGGGTACGTCGGTCGCCGCGCGGACGCTCGCGCCCGGGTGCCGGGTGGTCGGCGTGGAACCGGCGCTCGGCGACGACGGCGCGCGCTCGTTCCGCAGCGGCCGGCTCGAGGTGGCGGGGCCCGACGTGGGCCGAACGATCTGCGACGGCGCGCGCACGCCGCGGTTGAGCACGCTGACGCTCGAACTGATCCGCCGGAATTGCGGTGACGTGGTCACTTGCACGGACGACGAGGTGCTGGTCGCCGTGCGCTGGCTCTGGGAGCGCATGAAGCTCGTGGTCGAACCCACGGGCGCGCTCGGGCTCGCGGCGCTGCTCGCGGGCCGGGTGCCCTGCCGCGGCCTGCGGGTCGGGATCGTGCTTTCGGGCGGGAACGCCGATTTCGAGAGCCTCGCGGCCGCCATCGCCGCGGCTCCGGCACTCCAGTAGGGCGCGTTCCGGCCGATACTTTCTTCGGCCCGCCCGGTGCGCCCCGCCGGACACTTCCGGTTCCAGCCCCACGAACACCCTCGGGTCAGGATCTCGGCTCATGTCGTGGACGGGTACGCGCTCCCCGGACACCAGTCCCACCATTCCGCCCGTGACACGGGAGGATTCGGGTGCGTTCGCGGTACGGAACGCGTGGCGCCACGTCGCGGCCTTCGTGGTGCCGCTGTTCGCGCTCGTGGTCATGGCGCTCGCGTTCCGGCACGAGAGCGTCGCGCTCGAGGAGAGCCTGCGCACGCTCGTGGCGTCGCACGAGGTGGCGACGGCCGCTTCGCGCCTGCATGCGGCCTCGGCGCGGCTCACTCCGCGCACGTCCGACGCCGAGGCCGAAGGCCTCGCCGACGTCGAAGGGGCGCGGTCGCAGCTGCAGCTCACGCTGCCCGACCGCACTCAGGTGACGACGCTCGATGGCGACGGCGCCCTCCGCGCTCGCCGTCGTGGAGCGCGGCTGGAGCCAGGTGTTCCGCATCGCGGACGCGTTGGGCGGCCAGGGCAAGGGACTGGCGACCGCGGCCGCCGGCTCGACCGACGAGGCGATCCGCGTCACCCGCTTCCGTGCCGATGCCGCGCGCCTCGAATCGCTTACCCGTTCGCTCACGCTGGCGATCGCGGACTACGAGCGGATCTCGAACCGCAACGACCGGCTGCGCCTCCTGGCGTTGACCGCGATGCTGCTGCTGGGATTCGCGGTGGCGCTGGCGAACCTGACGCGCCGCACGCTCGAACTCCGCCGCCAGAAGTCGCGCGCCGAGCAGCTCGCGATCGTCGCCCAGCACGCCGCCAGCGCCGTGGTCGTCGCCGACGCCGAAGGCCGCGTGCTCTGGGTGAATCGCGCGTTCCACACGATCACGGGCTGGGACCTGAAGGAGATCGCCGGGCACGAGGTGCTCGACGTGCTCGTGGACGAGGCCACGGCGAGGCTCCAGCACATCGCGGGCGCGATCCGGACGGGCTACATGTTCCGCGACGAGGTGCGCATGCGCGCACGCGACGGCCAGCCGTTCTGGGGTGCGCTGGAGATCGTTCGCGTGCCCGGCGGCGCGGGGCGCGAGGCGCGCAACTTCTTCACGTTCCACGACGCGACCGAGTCGCACATGGCGCGAGCGGACCTCGCGGCCAGCGAGGCCCGCTTCCGCAGCGCGCTCGACGCCATGGCCGAGGGACTCGTCATCCAGGACACCGAACGGCGGGTGATCGCCTGCAACTCCGTCGCCGAGCGGATCCTCGGACTCACCCAGGGGCAGCTCGCCGGCCACACTGGCATGCCCCCGGGCTGGCAGGTCACGCGCGAAGACGGCACCGAGCTCCCCACCCCGGAGTATCCCACCCGGCTCGCCCTGCGCACGGGGCTGCCGGTCACGGACACGATCCTGGGCGTGCACCGTCCGGATGGCAGCCACGTCTGGGTCTCGATCGAGTCGAACGTGATCCGCGACACCGAGTCCGAGCAGGTCACGGGCGTCGTGACGACGTTCCTCGACATCACCGCCCGGCGGCTCGCCGACGAGCAGTTGCGCCGGCTGAAGCAGGCGGTGGAACAGAGCCCGACCGCCTGCATGATCACGAACGCGCGGCGCGAACTCGAGTACGTGAACCCGTGCTTCGAGCGGATGACCGGCTGGAAAGCCGAGGACGTGCTCGGCCGCACCCCGCGCCTGCTGGCGTCGGGGCACACCCCGGCCGACACCTACTCGGCCATGTGGACCGCGCTCGGCCGCGGCGAGCGCTGGCAGGGCGAGCTCGTGAACCACCGGCGCGACGGCACCGCCTACCGCTCGCGCATGGTCGTGTTCCCGCTCAAGAACCCGAAGGGCGACGTCACGCACTACGTCGCGTTCTCCGAGGACGTGACCGAGGAGCACCGGCGCGCACGCGAACTCGCCCAGGCACGCGAGGAGTCGCTCGCCGCCGCGCGCGCGAAGAGCGAGTTCCTGCAGAACATGAGCCACGAGTTGCGCACGCCGATGAACGGCATCCTCGGCATGTCCGAGCTGCTCCAGCAGAGCGAGCTCACGTCGGCGCAACGCGCCGATCTCGCGACGCTGCGCAGTTCCGCGGACCAGCTGCTCACGGTGATCAGCCAGCTGTTCGACTTCGCGCGCATGGGGGAGGGCGCCGCCGACCAGCAGTCGGTCGCGTTCCAGCTCGCGCAGGCGATCGCCCCGGTGCGCGACAAGCTCGCGGGCGGCGCGGAGTCGCGCGGGCTGAACTGGGGCTTCGAGCTCGCGCCCGGCATGCCGCAGGCGTTCCGCGGCGATCCCGGCGGCCTGCGCCAGGTGCTGCTGCATCTCGTGGACAACGCGCTCAAGTTCACGTCGCGCGGCTCGGTCGTGGTCAAGGCCGCCGCCGAACGCATGGTCGCGGGACGCTGGTACGTGCGCTTCGAAGTGCACGACACCGGGATCGGTATTCCGCTCGACCGGCAGGCGGCGATCTTCGAGGCGTTCGAGCAGGCCGACGGCTCGAGCACGCGGCGCTACGGCGGCATCGGGCTCGGGCTGACGCTCGCACGGCTCATCGTCGCGCGCATGGGCGGGCAGCTGCTCCTGACGAGCGAACCCGGGCAGGGCTCGACGTTCGCGTTCTCGGTGCCGCTCGAACCGCTCGCACCGGGCGAGGCGACGCTCGCCGAGGCGCTGCCGGCGCCCGTGACCGGCACGCTCGCGGGGGCGCGCATCGTGCTGGTGGACGGTGGCGGCAGCTCGGACCGGCTGCTGGCACCGCTCGTCGCCGCCGGTGCGAAGTTCGACACCGTGCCGGGCCCCGAAGGCGCGCTCGCGCTCGTGCGCGAAGCCACCGCCCAGGCGCCGGTCCGCGCGATCCTGCTCGACGAGCGCGGCGGCAACTTCGACGCGTTCCCGGTCGCGCGGCGGCTGCGCGAGGCGCTCGGCGACGCGTTGCCGCCGCTCGTCTTCATCGCCGTCACCGGCCAGCGCGGCGACGCCGAACGCTGCCACGAACTGGGCATCGCGGCCTACCTCACGCATCCCGTGTCGGACGCCGACCTGCGCGAAGCACTCGAACAGGCGATCGCGGCTCCTCCCGCCGCAGCCGGGGATGCGCGCCCGGCCCTGGTCACGCGGCACGTGCTCCGCGAGCGGCGCCGCGCGGTCCGGCTGCTGCTCGTCGAGGACAACGCGGTCAACCGCAAGGTCGCGACGCGGCTGCTCGAGCGTTCCGGATTCGTCGTGCAGGTGGCGGAGAACGGGCGCGACGGCTTCGAACGGTTCCGCGAGGGCGGCTGGGACGTGGTGCTCATGGACATGCAGATGCCGGTGATGGACGGCCTGCAGTCCACGCGCGCGATCCGCGCGTGGGAGGCGGAGCAGCAGCTGCCGCGCACGCCGATCGTGGCGGTGACCGCGCACACGCTCGACGACGACCGCGCCGCGGCGTTCGAAGCCGGCATGGACGGCTTCGTCGGCAAACCCATCGTCCCGGACGAACTCCTCAAGGTGATCGCATCGCTCGTTCGTTTCGCGTCCGAGGAGTCCGCGGCGGAGTCGGGGCCGCCGGCACTGGCGGAAGTCCTCGACTGGGACGAAGCGCTCGAGCGCATGGACGGCGACGAAGCGGTGCTCCTCGAACTGCTGCGGCTCTTCCTGCAGGACATGGATCACATGGTGGCGAGGCTCGAGGAGGCCTGCGCGAGCGGCGACCTCACGGTTCTCGTGCGGGCCGCGCACGGGCTCAAGGGTGCGAGCGCGACGATTTCGGCACGCGCGGTGGCGCCGCTGGCACGCGAGGTCGAGGAACTCGCGCGGCAGGGCGACGGCGTGCAGGCGCTCGATCGCATGCAGGAGCTGCGGGTGGAAATGCAACGGCTGCGGCGGGCGCTCGAAGCGCTGCCCGAGCCGGGGAGGAGAGCGGCATGAAGGTGCTCGTGGTGATGGACGATCTCGTCGTGCGCCGGCACGTCGAAGTGGCGCTGACGAAGGGCGGTTTCCAGCCGATCGGCGTGACCGACGGCCTGGCCGCATGGGAGATCCTGCGCCGCGCCGACAGTCCCCGGCTGCTCGTGCTCGACTGGACCATGATGGGACTCGACGGTCCCGAGATCCTCGCGCGGCTCGCGGCGATTCCCGGCCGTCGTCCCGCGCACGTGCTCATGACGTCGGTCCGGCAGCGGCCGGAGGACGTCGCGGCGGCGCTGGACGCGGGCGCCGACGATTTCCTCGGCAAGCCGTTCCACGCGGTCGAGCTGCGCGCGCGCGTGCAGGCGGGCGCGCGCCGGCTCGAGCAGCTGTTCGAGCTCGAGCGCCGCATCGTCGAAGGCGATCGTCCGGCCGCCTGAGCGCCGCATGCACGAGAGCCGCCGCGGGCGCAGTGTCCCGCGGCGGCTCTCGTGCGAAGCGGTGCCTACTTCACGCCGGCTTCGGCGAGCGCGGCGCGCAGGTCGGCCTCGGCGTGCAGCCCGACCAGCGTCTTCGCGATCTTGCCGTCGCGGCCGACGATCACGGTGAGCGGGATGCTGACCGCGCCGTACGCCGTACTGATGCTCCCGTCGGCGTCGAGCAGGACCGGCACCTTGACGCCCGTGCGCGTGAGGTACTGGCGCACCTCGTCCTTCGACTCGCGCACGTTGACGGCGTAGAGCACGACGCCCTTGGGCGCCAGTTCGCGCGACACCTTCTCGACGATCGGCATCCAGCGCCGGCACGGGCCGCACCACGTGGCCCAGAAGTCGAGTACGACCACCTTGCCGCGCAGCTTCGACAGCGTGACGCGCTTGCCGTCCATGCCCGCGAGCGTGAAGTCGCGCGCGGGTTCCCCGGTGTGGTCGGGGCGCTCCATCTCCTGCGCGCCGATGCGCGCCACGCGGCGCGTGCCCTCGGGCGGCGTGAACACGTAGAGTTCGTCCGGCCCGCCGGTCGCAGCGTCGAGATGCACGAACCGCGTGTCCTGCACGCTCGTGAGCAGCCCCGCCTGCGGGTGCTGCACGAGCATGGCCAGCGAATCGCGCACGATCAGGCCGCTCACCTCGTCCACCCACACCGTGCGCGGCAGCATCTGCGGCGCGTTCGCCGACGTGTCGGGCGCGTACGTGACCACGAAGCGCACGCAGCGCACCGGCCCCGCGTCCACCTGCAGCGTGTCGTGCCCGGCGACCGTCACGCCGATCGCGCCGTCGCGCACGGTGGCGTACGCCTGCAGCGGATCGAGCGAGCGCGCGAGCGGGTCGCGCGCCGCCATGCCGGGCACGATCTGCGGCGCGGGCTGGCCGGCGTACTGGTGCAGCGTCGGTGACGCGACCCACAGCGTGTCGCCGTCGGACACGAGCGTCTGCGGCATGACCGGGTTGAGCATCTCGGTGCGCAGCTTGCCCGGGCGCACGGCCGCGAACGTGAACGGGATGTCGAGCTGCTGCTTCTGCGGCAGCGCGCCGCCGGAGATCTCGACGTGCGTCGAGCCCACGAAGTGGAAGCGCTCGAGATTCGAGTAGCGCGCGATCGCGCTGTCGAGCAGTGCGGTCGTCGGCGCGGGGGGGGCGGGCTTGGCCGGTGCGGGCTTCGGCGCGGCGAAGCTGGTTCCGGCGAGCAGCAGGAGCAGGGCACAGGCGGCGCCAGCGGCGCGCGGGAACGGCGTCATCGGGATCTCCGAAAAGGGGTCGGTGCGTGGGTGGAGCGCGCGGGAGCATACCCGAGCCGCCACGCGCCTGCCGCAGGGATACGCCCGGTCCGCCCCGGGGATTCCCCGCCCTGAAAAGGCGGCGGCGCCCCGGGTGGCCGGGGCGCCGCCGTGCACGTCGTGTCGCGCGGGCGGCGTCAGCCCTTCGCCAGCATCTCCCGGCGGCGGGTCTCGATGGCGCCGAGCAGGTCGTCGTAGGACTTCTCGAACGCCTTCACGCCTTCGTCCTCGAGCTGTTCGATCAGCGCCTCGACGGGCACGCCGAGCGCGTTCAGCCGGCCGAACAGCGCGCGCGCTTCGGCGAGCCCGTTGCGGATGCGCGCCTCGACGACGCCGTGGTCGTTGAACGCCACCAGCGTGGCCGGCGGGATGGTGTTGACCGTGTCGGGGCCGATCAGCTCCTCGACGTACAGCACGTCGCGGTACGCCGGGTTCTTCGTGCTCGTCGAGGCCCACAGCGGTCGTTGCACGTGCGCGCCCCGGGACCGGAGCGCCGCGAAGCGCGGCGAGCCGAACACCTCTTCGTACGCCGCGTAGGCGAGCCGCGCGTTGTCCACGGCCGCGCGGCCACGCAGCGACTCGAGCTCGAGCCGCTCGGTCGAGCCGGCGGGCAGCGTCGCGGCGCGCGCGTCGATCGCCGCGTCCACCTTGCTGTCCACGCGCGAGACGAAGAACGACGCGACCGAACGGATGTTCGCGAGCGCGCCGCCCGCGGCCGCCCGCTGTTCGAGCCCGCTCAGGTAGGCCTCCATCACCTCGCGGTAGCGCGCGAGCGAGAAGATGAGCGTCACGTTCACGCTGATGCCGGCCGCGGTGGCTCCCGCGATCGCCGGCAGCCCGGCCTGCGTCGCCGGGATCTTGATCATGACGTTCTCGCGCGCGACCGCCGCGTGCAGGCGCTTCGCCGCGGCGAGCGTGCCGGGACCGTCGTGCGCGAGGCGCGGGCTCACTTCGATGCTCACGCGGCCGTCCATGCCCTGCGAGCGGTCGTACACGGCCTTCAGCCGGTCGCACGCCATCTGGATGTCCTCGATCGCGAGCGCTTCGAACAGCGCCTCGCCCTCGAGCCCGCGCGCCACGGCGGCGGCCATCGCGGTGTCGTAGTCGGTGCTCCTGGCGATGGCCTGCTGGAAGATCGTCGGGTTCGACGTCACGCCGACCACGCCGTCCTCGGCGACCTGCCGGTCGAACTCGCCCGAGACGAGCGGACCGCGACGGATGAAGTCGAGCCAGACGCTCTGGCCGAGGTCGAGCAACTGCTGCGCGCGTGCGCTCATGGGGTACTCCTTGCACGTGAGAGGGTCTGCCGCGCCCGGCCGGGGACCGGGCGCGTGCGTTCGCGACGGAACATGCGACGCCGCCGCGCCGCGCGCAAGCGCGCGCGGGGCGTCGGCGTCAGCGGCGCGCGCGGCCGTACAGTTCGGTCAGTTCGCGCAGCCGCGTCGCCAGCGCGCGGTCGAGCGCGCCCTCGCGCAGCCGCCAGCTCCAGTTGCCCGCCGCGCGGCCGGGAAAGTTCATGCGCGCTTCGGTGCCCAGCGACAGCAGGTCCTGCGCGCAGGCGACGAACGTGTCGGCGACCGACGCGAGCCCCATGCGCACCAGGTCCCACGCGGGCTCGCGCACCTCGTGACCGAGGTACGCGCGCATGTGGGCGCGCTCGCCCTCGCTCGCCTGCGACCACCAGCCCACCGTCGTGTCGTTGTCGTGCGTGCCGGCGTAGGCCACGAGGTTCGGGTTCCAGCCGTGCGGCAGGAACATGTTGTCCGCACCCGAGCCCCACGCGAACTGCGTCACCTTCATGCCGGGGAACGCGAAGCGGTCGCGCAGCGCCTCGACTTCGGGCGTGAGCACGCCCAGGTCCTCGGCGACGATCGCCGGACGGCCGAGCGCGCGCTCGACCGCCTCGAACAGCGCGTGCCCGGGCGAGGGCTGGAAGCGGCCGCTGCGCGCGTCGGGCGCGTCGGCGGGAATCTCCCAGTAGCGCGAGAACCCGATGAAGTGATCGATGCGCACGCGATCCACCGTGGCGAGCAGCGCGCGCACGCGCGCGATCCACCACGCGAAGCCCTCGCGCTCGTGCGCGTCCCAGCGGTAGAGCGGGTTGCCCCACAGCTGCCCGGTCTCGCTGAAGTAGTCCGGCGGCACGCCCGCGACCACGGTCGGCCTGCCTTCGGAGTCGAGGTGGAACAGCTCGGGCCGCGCCCACACGTCGGCGCTGTCGTACGCCACGAAGATCGGCGCGTCGCCCATCAGCTGCAGCCCGCGCGTGGCGCAATGCGCCCGGAGGGCGCCCCATTGGCGGAAGAACGCCCACTGCAGGAAGCGATGCTCCGCCACGCGCGCCGCGTGCTGCGTGCGCGCCGCCGCGAGCGCAGCCGCGTCGCGCGAACGCAGCGGCGCTGCCCAATCGCACCACGGCGCGCCGCCGTGCGCGTCCTTGAGCGCCAGGAACAGCGCGTAGTCGTCGAGCCACGCGGCTTCGCGCGCGCACCACGCGTCGTGATCGGCGCGAAGCGCCGCCGGTGCGGACGCCGCGAACCGGGCGGCCGCACGCGAGAGCAGCGCGCGCTTCCACTCGATCACCGGCCCGAAGTCCACGTGCGTCGTGGGAAACGCGGGCGTCGCGGCGAGATCGTCCATGCCGAGCACGCCGTCGGCGACGAGCAGTTCGGGCGAGAGCAGCAGCGGGTTGCCCGCGAACGCCGAGAAGCACTGGTAGGGCGAATCGCCGAAGCCCGTCGGGCCGAGCGGCAGCACCTGCCACACCGTCTGCCCGGCTTCCGCAAGCCAGTTGGCGAAGCGGAAAGCCTCGGGGCCGAGGTCACCGATGCCGAACGGACCGGGAAGCGAAGTGGGGTGCAGCAGCACGCCGCTGGAACGGGGAAAGCGCACGGGAGAACTCCGGGTCGGGGACGAACGGGACGGTCACACGGGCATCACGGGGGCGCATAGTCGGGGCCTGCACGCGGTCGTGCAAGCCGCGCTTGCGCTCGCGGGGCGTGCGGCGGATGGTGGGCGCCGTGTTCCACCGACCACGCCGCCTTCCACGGGAGTGCCGCACCATGAGACGCCTGCTGTTCGTCGCCGCCGCGCTGATCGCCAGCTGCACACCCGCTCTCGCGCAGACGCGCGGTGCGTTCGTCATGACGATGGGCAAGGACACGGTGGCGGTCGAACGATTCGAACGCGACACCGGCCGGCTGTCCGGGGTGACGCTGTTCCAGATGATGAACGTGCGCACCGACTGGTCGCTCGAGCTCGACGCGGACGGCTCGGCGCGCCGCATGAAGCTCGAGGCCCGCTACGCGAACGCGCCGCTCGGCGCGAAGCCGCTCCAGGAGGGGACGCTCGAGTTCTGGCCGGACAGCGTCATCGGCGTGCTCGCCGGCGCGCGGCGTGCTTTCCCGGCCAAGCCCGGGCTGTTGCCGTACCTCAATCCGTCCATGGTGCTCTTCGAGCAGGCGCTGCGGCGATCGCGCACCGGCGGCGAGGCGGGCGAGGTGGACCTGTTCTTCGTCACCGGCGGCAACGTCGCGACGGTCCCCGTGACGCACACGGCGCCGGACACGTTCGTGCTCGGGCTCGGCGGCACCGACGTGAAGCTCGCGGTGAACCCGGCCGGCGAGGTCGTGGGTGGCGCGATCCCGTCGCAGCAGATCGTGTTCCGCCGCGTCGAGGCGATGTCGCTCGGCTCGCTCGTCCTGGCGAAGCCGGACTACTCCGCACCGCCCGGTGCGCACTACGTCGCGGAGGAGGTGCGCGTCCCGTCCACCGAAGGCTTCGAACTCGCGGGCACGCTGACCCGGCCCCGGCAGGCGACGGGCCGCGTGCCGGCGGTGGTCACGATCACCGGGTCGGGCAGCGAGGATCGCGACGAGGCGTTGACCATCGTGCGCGGCTACCGGCCGTTCCGCGAGGTCGCCGAGGCGCTGGCGGCGCGCGGCATCGCCACGCTGCGGCTCGACGACCGCGGGTTCGGCGAGTCGGGGGGCAGCGCTTCGAACGCGACGAGCTTCGACTTCTCGTACGACGTCGAGGCGGCGCTCAAGTTCCTGCGTGCGCGGCCCGACATCGACGGCGCGCGCCTCGCGCTCGTGGGACACAGCGAAGGCGGGCTCATCGCGCCGATCGTCGCGGCGCGCGATTCCACGCTGCGCGGCATCGTGCTGCTCGCCGGCCCGGCGTACACCGGACGCCGCATCCTCGACTACCAGCAGCGCACCGCGTTCGCACGCATGGGCTACAAGGGCGCGCGGCTCGACTCGGCGAGCGCCGCCGCCGCCGCGGCGACCGATTCGATCGCCCGGAAGAGCCGCTGGATGAGCTTCTTCCTCGACCACGACCCGCTGGGCATCGCGAAGTCCGTGCGCACGCCCGTGCTCGTGCTCCAGGGCGCCACGGATCGCCAGGTCACCGCCGAACAGGCCAAGGTGCTCGCGGGCGCCTTCCGCGCGGGCGGCAACCGCGACGTCACCCTGCGGGTGTTCCCCGCCACCAACCACCTGTTCCTCGCCGATCCCGCGGGCTGGGGCGACGGCTACTCGGCGCTGCCCGATCCGCACGTGCGCCGCGAGGTGCTCGACGCGATGGGCGAGTGGCTGGCGGCGAAGCTCGCGGCGAAGCCCTAGCGCGCTACCGGGGCGGGCCGGCCGCGAGCACCGCGGCGAGCGTGTCGGCCCGCATCACGCGCAGCCGGCCTTCGGGCCGGTAGATCGCCCACCACTCGGTCGCGCTCGCCGGTGCGAACGCACGCGCGAACCGCACCTCGCGCACGTTCGGGAGCGCGACGCGTGCGGCGAGGCCCTCGGCGAGCGCGGCGCGGAAGTTGTGCTCGTCGTAGCTCTCCTGCGCGGGGTCCTTGCCCTCCTGCGCCGCGATGGCCTGCGACTGCGGCGACCAGAACACCACGGTCGCGTCCGGAGCCAGGCCGTGCGCGCGCAGGTCGGCGAGCGCACGCTCGGCGATCAGCGCGCGATCCATGATCGCTTCGGAGCGCTGGCCGTTGTCCCGCCACGGCAGCCGTTCGACGTTGCGCGCGATCGCGTGCCCGTTCCACGCGATCGCCGCCGCCAGCGCGCCGCCCGCGGTCCACGCGAGCGCGGCCGGCGCCGCGGCGAGCGCGGTGTCGAGCAGCACCGCCACCCACCACGCGAGCGCCGCGAGCGGCAACGCGAGGTAGTAGTGATAGGTGTGCGACGCGAGCGGCAGCACGGGCGCGAGCAGCAGCACGAACGCCGCGAACGCCGCGGCCGCGCCGCGCGCGCGCGTGGCGGGCACGACGGCCGACGCGAGTCCCGCGCCGAGCAGGCCGAGTCCCCACGCGAACTGCTTCGGGGCGACCGCGTCGCCGATGTCGCGCAGCGTCGGCCACCAGCAGTTCGCGGCCCACGCCGCGTACGTCTGCAGGTTCGGCCCGATCGCGCGCGGTGAGAACGCGTACGCCTCGCCGCCGAGCGCGCCGCCCGCGGCCGGTACGCGCACGACCAGCGCCCAGGCCACGGCGAGCGCCGCGAGCGCCCACGCGAGCGGATCACGCACGAGCGCGGCGAACCGCGCGCGCGAGTCGTCGACCGCGCATGCCGCCACGCCGAGCGCGAGCGGCAGTGCGATCGCCGACTCCTTCGCGCCGAGCGCGAGCGCGAACGCCGGCAGCGCCGCCCAGCGTGCGGCGCCGCCGGCCGCGCACGCGGCGGCGGCGAGCAGCGAGCACAGCAGCGCGAACGTGTCGCCGCTCGCGCTCAGCCAGTAGCCTTCGTGGAAGAGCGCGAAGTGAGCGGCGAAGTACGCGCCGCCCACGAGCGCGGCGGCGGGGCGCACGCGGCGCGCGAGCAGCCCGCCGAGCAGCGCCGAGCACGCCGCGAGTGCGGCGACCGCCAGCGTGTGCGCGGTGCGCGCGTCGGCGCCGAGTGGTCCTGCGACGAGGCGCCAGCACGCCTGCTGCGACAGCCAGCGCCAGAGCGGCGGCGGGGCCGGTGCGAGTCCCCGCACGCGTGCGAGCGCGGTCCAGTCGTCCTGCGCGAAGCCGTAGTCGCGTGCGTGCGCGAATGTCCATGCGGTCACGAGCGCGCACACCAGCGCCGCGACCAGCGCGTGCCCCGCCGCGCCCGTCGCAACCGCGGCGGCGGGAACGGAAGAGGCGGGGGCCGCGCCGCGGCTCCCCGCCTTGGTTCCGCCTGCCCGGGTCAGCCGCGCGCCCACTCGCGGATCCGGCTCGCGACCGCGTCGGCCGTGAAGCCGAAGTGCTCGGCCAGCTTCGGCGCGGGCGCCGATTCACCGTAGCGGTCGAGCCCGATGCACAGCGCGTCCGTGCCCACCACGCGCCGCCAGCCGCCCGTGGTGCCGGCTTCGAACGACACGAGCCGGCTGCCCGGGGGCAGCAGCGCGTCGCGCACCGATGCGTCCTGCGCGAGGAACCGCTCCACGCACGGCATGCTCACGACGCGCACCGGGATGCCGTCGGCCGCGAGCTTCGCGGCGGCCTCGACCGCGACGCCGACCTCGGAGCCCGTCGCCACGATCGTGGTCGCCTCGCGCTCCTTCGTGTCCACGAGCACGTACGCGCCCTTCTCGAGCTCGGCGCTCGTGAAGTGGGCGGAGCGCGTCAGCACCGCGGTGTTCTGGCGGCTGAGCGCGATCAGCGTGGGACCGTCGGTGCGCGTGGCGGCGAGCGCCCAGGCGGCCATGGTCTCGAGCCCGTCGGCCGGGCGCCAGACGTGCAGGTTCGGGATCGCGCGCAGCGCCTCGAGGTGCTCGACCGGCTGGTGCGTCGGGCCGTCCTCGCCCACGAAGATGCTGTCGTGCGTGAACACCCACACGGTGGGAATCTTCATGAGCGCCGACAGCCGGATCGCCGGGCGGGCGTAGTCGGTGAACACGAGGAAGCTCGAGCCGTAGGGCACGAAGCCCGACGCGAGCGCCATGCCGTTCATGACCGAGCCCATGCCGTGCTCGCGGATGCCGAAGTGCAGGTTGCGTCCCGAGAAGTCGGTGCGCGTGACGCTCGGCGAGTCCTTGATGCGCGTCTTCGTGCTGGGCTCGAGATCGGCGCTGCCGCCGACCAGCGCCGGCATGCGCGACGCCACGAACTGCAGCGCGGCGTTGCCGTGCGCGCGGGTCGCGGCCGAACCGATCGGCGCCGCGGCGCACGCCTGCTGGAGCAGGTCGGCGGGCGCGGTGCGCTGCGCGATCGCGTCCCACAGCGCGGCCTTGTCGGGGTGCGCGGCGCGCCACGCCTTCATGCCCGACTGCCACGCTTCGTACGCACCGAGATTCGACTTCGCCCGGCCGATGAAGCGCGCGCGCACGTCGTCGGGCACGAGGAACATGGGCGACTCGGGCCAGCCGAGGTTCTTCTTCGCGGCCGCGAGCTCGTCGGCGCCGAGCGGCTCGCCGTGCACGTGTGCGGTGTCCTGCTTGTGCGGTGCACCGTAGCCGATGTGGCTCCGGCAGATCACGAGGCTGGGCCGCGCGGTCTCGGCGACCGCGGCCGACAACGCGCGCTCGAGGTCCGGGCCGTCGTAGGGATTCGCACGCTCGACGTGCCAGCCGTAGGCCTCGAAGCGCTTCGCGACGTCTTCGCTGAACGCGAGCGACGTGTCGCCCTCGATCGTGATGTGGTTGTCGTCGTAGACGAACACGAGGTTGCCGAGCCCGAGGTGGCCGGCGAGCGACGCGGCCTCGTGCGAGACGCCTTCCATGAGATCGCCGTCGCCGCAGATGCCGAACACGCGCCAGTCGGCGGGCTTGAACGCGTCGCCGTCGCAGCGCGCCGCGAGCATGCGGCCGGCGAGCGCCATGCCCACCGCGTTGCCGATGCCCTGGCCGAGCGGGCCGGTGGTGGTCTCGACGCCGGGCGTCCAGCCGTACTCGGGATGCCCCGGCGTGCGGCTGCCCAGCTGGCGGAAGCTCTGCAGGTCGTCCATGGACACGTCGTGCCCGGTCAGGTGCAGCAGCGAATACAGCAGCGCCGAGCCGTGGCCGGCCGAAAGCACGAAGCGGTCGCGGCCGGGCCACTTCGGGTCGGCCGGGTTCCAGCGCATGAACTTCATCCACATCGTGTACGCCACGTCGGCCATGCCCATGGGCATGCCGGGGTGGCCGGACTTCGCCTTCTCGACCGTGTCGGCGGCGAGGAAGCGCAGGGTGTGGATGGCCTTCTGGTCGAGCGCGTCGCGCGTCGGGACCGTGTTCAAGGGCGACCTCCGTGTACCGGGAGAGTGAGTGTGCCGTCGCGGCGCCGAGGGTATCGGCCGGACGCGAAAATCAGTGCAGGAGCGCGCGTGCCGCCGCGCCCCAGAGCGCGGTCTTCGAATCGAGCACGATCGAAACGGGAATGCGGGTGAGGACGGGACTCAGGCGGCCCTTCTCGAAGAAGGCCTGCAGGAAACCGCCGCGCGTGATCGCGGGCAGCATGCGCGGCGCGATGCCGCCGCCCACGAACAGCCCGCCCAGCGCGAGCGCCTTGAGCGCGAGGTTGCCCGCTTCGGCGCCGTAGATCTGGACGAAGCGGTCGAGCGCGAGCCGCGCGCGTTCGCACGAACCGTCGAGCGCGCTCTCGGTGACCACCGCCGCCGGCTGGTCGGCGCGATCGAACGCCATCGCCACTTCGGGCGGTTCGTGGCCGCGGCGTATTTCGCGGAAGAAGCGGTACAGGTCGGCCAGCCCCGGGCCCGACAGGATGCGCTCGTAGCTCACGCGGCCGTACTTGCCGCGCAGCCAGCGCAGCAGTTCGTCCTCGAGCGCGTCGCGCGCGCCGAAATCCACGTGGCCGCCCTCGGACGCGGTCGGGATCCAGCCGTCGCCGTGGGCGACCAGGATCGCCTCGCCGAGCCCGGTGCCGGCGGCGATCAGTGCGCGGTTGCCGCGCGCCTTCACGCCCGGCTGCAGCACGAGCAGGTCGTCGGGGCCGAGCGTCTCGAGCCCCCACGCGTTCGCCTCGAGGTCGTTGAGCAGCGTGACGGGGGCGCCGAACGAGCGGCTCATCGCCTCGCCGTCCACGTGCCAGGGCAGGTTCGTCGTGATGCACGCGTTGTCGGATACCGGACCCGCGATGCCGAACACGAACTGCTTCGGCCGGGCGTCCGTGGACTCGAGGAACTGCCGCACGAGCGCTTCCAGCGAGGGCGAGCCGTTGGTGGGGAGCCGCTCCTCGCGCACGGGAGAGCGCGGGTGCGCGCCGTCTTCGAAGAGCGCGAGCTGGGCCTTGGTGCCACCGATGTCGCCGGCGAGGATCACGCGCGGCATCCGCACGAGGCGCCGCGCGCGGCGCCAGTGCGCACGGCGCGAAATCGCGTGTGGCGCAGGGTGCGCGGTTGGCACTAACTTGCCGCACCGACCCGCCATGACCGACACCTCCGGACACCTGCCGCGCCTCGCGCGCGACGAACTGCGCCGCTACGGCCGCCATCTTCGCTCGCCGAAGTCGGCGAGGAGGGCCAGCGCCGCTTCAAGGGCGGCAGCGTGCTGGTCGTCGGATGCGGCGGGCTCGGATCGCCGGCCGCCTGTACCCGGCGGCGGCGGGCGTCGGGCGTATCGGGCTCGTGGATTTCGACGCGGTGGAAGAGAGCAACCTGCAGCGCCAGATCGCGCACGGCAGCGAACGGCTGGGCTGGCCGAAACTCGAGTCCATGCGCCAGCGGCTGACCGAGCTCAACCCGAAGGTCGCCGTCGAGACGCACGACCTGAAGCTCGACCGCACGAACGCGCGCGCGGTGGTCGCGCAGTACGACGTCGTGCTCGACGGCAGCGACAACTTCCCGACGCGCTACCTCGTGAACGACGCGTGCGCGCTCGAGCGCAGGCCGCTCGTGTACGGCAGCATCCTGCGTTTCGAGGGGCAGGCGAGCGTGTTCGACGCGCGCACGGGCCCCTGCTACCGCTGCCTGTTCCCGCAGCCGCCCGAACCCGGCGCGGTGCCGTCGTGCGCCGAAGCCGGCGTACTCGGCGTGCTGCCCGGCGTGATCGGCTCGATCCAGGCGACCGAGGCGCTCAAGCTGCTGCTCGGCGCGGGCGAGACGCTGCTCGGCCGGCTGCTGCTGTACGACGCGTGGACGCTGCGCTTCCGCGAACTGCGGCTCGCGCGCGATCCCGCGTGCCCGTTGTGCGGCGAGGCGCCGACGATCACCGAACTGGTGGATTACGACGACTTCTGCGGCGTAGCCGCGGTGCCGGCGGGCGCGCATGCGGGAGGCGCGTTCACGTGGCCCGCGCCCGGTGAGATCGGGCGCGCGAGCGCCGCCGACGTGATCGCGCTGCGCGCGCGTGGCGAGGCGTTCACGCTGCTCGACGTGCGCGAGCCGTTCGAGCGTGCGCTCGCGAGCATTCCCGGGTCCGCCGACATCCCGCTCGGCGTGCTGCCCCTGCAGGCGAACACACTGGACGCGGGCCGCCCGGTCGTGGTGATGTGCCACCACGGTGCGCGCAGCTTCATGGCCGCGCAATGGCTCACCGGTCACGGCTTCACCAGCGTCGTCAATCTCGAAGGCGGGATCCACGCGTGGGCGGACGTGGACCCGGCCGTGCCGCGCTACTGATTCCGCCGGTCCCCGGTCTTCTCGCAGGAGGAAGTGCGTCCATGGATTCCGGACTGCGGCGCGTGCGTCGTCTCGCCGCCCTGTGCTGCGCGTTCGCGCTGCTCGCCGTGCTCACCAGCTGCGCGGTCAATCCCGTCACCGGCAGGCGCGAGCTGTCGCTGGTCTCGGCCGACCAGGAACTGCAGATCGGCAAGGAAGGCTACGCCGCGACGCTCGCCGAATACGGCCAGTACGACGACGCGAAGCTGCAGGCGTACGTGGACAGCGTGGGGCAGAAGCTCGCCCGGGTGAGCGAGCTGCCGACGCTGCAGTGGCACTTCACCGTGCTCGACGACCCGGTGGTGAACGCGTTCGCCATGCCGGGCGGCTACATCTACATCACGCGCGGCATCCTCGCGCACCTGAACAGCGAGGCGCAGCTCGCCGGCGTGCTCGGCCACGAGATCGGCCACGTCACCGCGCGGCACTCGGCCAAGCACATCACGCAGCAGCAGCTGGCCGGGCTCGGGCTCGGGCTGGCCGGCGCGTTCTCGCAGACGTTCGCGCGCTACTCCGGCGCGGCCGAGCAGGCGCTGGGGCTGCTCATGCTCAAGTACAGCCGCGACGACGAGAGCCAGTCGGACGCACTCGGCATCAAGTACGCGACCGCCGCGGGCTACGACCCGCGCGAGATCCCGGCGACCTACGCGATGCTCAAGCGCATCGGCGAGCGCGCGGGCAGCTCGCTGCCGTTCTACCTCAGCACGCATCCCGATCCGGGCGACCGCGAACAGCGCACCACCACGCTGGCCGACGCCGCGGTGGGCACGCGCACGGGGCTGCTGGTGCAGCAGAAGAGCTACATGGAACGCCTGAAGGGCGTCGTGTTCGGCACCGATCCGCGCGGCGGCTACTTCGAGGGCGCGAAGTTCTACCAGCCGCAGATGGGCTTCGAGCTCACGTTCCCCGACGGCTGGCCCAAGCAGAACTCGCACACCGCGCTCGTCACGCAGGAGCCGAACAAGGCCGCGTTCGCGCAGGTGACGCTGGCGGCGAACGCCGGCACGCTGTCGCCCGCGGACTACGTGGCGGCGCTCAAGCGCGACGGCCGCATCGCCTCGGCCTCGGGCACGGGTACCACGATCGGCGGCTGGCCCGCGTGGATCGGGCA
>JAXLXR010000025.1:0-58717 GCA_046327815.1 Candidatus Eiseniibacteriota bacterium
TGAACGCACATCGGCGCGGCCACGAAGGCCGCGCCGATGGCGGGACACAATCTGAGAACCACAACCTTCTCTTTTCTCGCGAATGCGCTGCGGCTCAGATGCCCATGTCGGACAGCACGCGGCTGACGCCGTCGAGCGTCGCGGTGATCTCCGGGTGCTCGGCCTCGAATCGCGTGACCGCGTCCTGCACGCGGGCGAGCAGCGGCGCCTGGTGCGCCGCGGGCACCTTGCCCTCGCGGAGTACGTCGTCGATGTCGGCCGCCAGCTGGCGCAGCAACGCGCGGTCGGCGTCGTTCACTTCGGGCGAGATCTCGAGCTTGCGGTGCAGCTGCTTCAGCAGGTACGTGATCGCGGGGTCGCTCATGGCGCTCTCCTGCGGCGGGATTCGGGCTTCGGACGTCGGCGTTATCGGCACGCGCAGGTTACTCCCGCACCTGTCGATTCCGACAATCGTTGCCCGCGTCAGCGCGTGCGCACCAGCCGCAGCGCCTCGGCATGTCCTGCCGCGCGCAGGCGCACGAGGTACAGCCCCGGCGCCGCCGGCGCTCCCCGCTCGTCACGGCCGTCCCAGCCCAGCACGTGCTCGCCGGCGGCGCGGTGTTCACGAGCCAGCGTGCGCACGCGGCGTCCGTCCACCGCGAACACCGCCAGCTCGACGTCGCACGCACGCGGCAGCACGGCCGCGAGGCGCACCGCACCGGGCGTGGGATTGGGACCCAGCGTACGCAACCAGCGTGCGCCGCGCCCGGCGGGCTCGTTGGTCGACACGCCCGCGGTCGCCGGCGACGTCACCACCAGCACGAGCCGGGGTGCGTGACCGCCTTCCTTGCTCCAGTAGTCGGTCGGGTTGATCGTCGGCGTGGTCAGCGCGAACCCGGGGTAGCCGTCGGCGTTCGCGAGGATCGTCGGCGTCACGTTCACGCCCCAGGTGCCGTCGCGCGAGCTCTGCGGCGGCGTCGCGAGCAGCGGCCCGAACGCCGGCGCGTTCGCGAACGTGATCGTCGCCTCGCTCCACGCCGGATCGTCGAGCCGGCGCAGCTGGCCACCGCCGATCGTGAGCACGCGCAGCGACAGCTTGGCGAGCAGCACGCTGTCGGCGAGCGCGTGCGTGTCGAACTTCACGACGATCGAGCGCACGTCGGAACCCTGCGACGCGTAGAGCAGCGTCGAGCCGCCGTAGTTCGTGGCCGGGAACGCGCTGCTCACGTGCGCGTCGTCGGTCGCCTCGAACACGCGCAGGCGGGTGCCCGTCGTGGCGGGCCACCAGCTGGCGGCGGTCGGCTCGCTCGCGAAGAACGCGCGCAGCAGGCCCGACACCTTCTGTTCGCCCGAAGGCGCGGGATGCACCCGATCGGTCTCGAGGTCGGTGATCGGCCACGTGAGCCCGTCGGCACGAGGCGTGGTGCCGTTGGCCCACAGGTACGGCCCCCACAGCAGCAGCGGCGCGCGTACCGGCCCCACGTCGGGATCGTGATTGAGCGAAGGATCGCCGGCGATCTGCTGCTCGATGAGCCAGCGCACCGAGTAGCCCGACTCGAACGCCTGCGGCTCGGGGTTCGTGCCGCCCGGGCCCTGGTAGCCGCCGTAGATCCGGCTCGAGAGGTACACGATCTTCAGGTTCGGGAACTTGTCGTGCAGGTTGCGGCAGATCCTGGCGATCGAGTCGCGCAGCGCCAGCGCGTGCACCGGGAAGTCGTTCGCGGGCATCGGGAACGCTTCCTTGAGCCAGGCGACCTGCACCTGCGCCGCGGTCAGCCCCATGGCCGCGACGCGCTGGTTCATGGTGGTCCAGTACGGCGCCGCCGGGTTCGCGATCACGTCGGCCGACATGCCGCCGAAGCCCGTGTCCATGAGCACCACGCGTGCGTTGCGCGTGGTGTCGAGGTCGGCGTCGCGCTCGAACGCGCCGAACTCGTGCGTCGTGTTCGACATGCCCACGGCGATGAAGCCGATCCAGCCGTTCGGGTCGGGCATTCCACTCGCGTCGCGCGGCACGATCTCCGCGGCACGCGACAACGCCGCGGCGAGGTGCGCCGGGGGCGGAACGTTGAGACCGCCGCCGTAGAGCCCGCCGTCGTAGCCCCGGTAGGTGGCCGAGCCCATGTCGGTCAGTGCCACCAGTCCCGGCGTGGATTGCGCGTATGCGGCGGAAGCCAGAGCGAGGGCAGCGAGGGCGAGCACGACGCGGCGCATGGACGGGCCTCCGGGGGATGACGAAGCGCTTGTGACCATGGAGCGTAGTCGCCGCCGCCGCGCCGTCGTCACAGAAAAAAGCCGGGCGGGCCCGCCCGGACGCGCCTGGAACGCGCCCGAGGGAACCGCCCGACGCACTCGCGCTCGTGGCTACTCGCCGTCGTAGCGCGTATAGACCCGCTTGAGCTGGATCGTCGGCGCGCCAGGGGGGCCGCCGTCGCTCTTCGCACGCACGGTCAGGGTGCGGCCGTCGGCCGAGAACTCGTACGTCTCGGTGAGCATTCCCGACCGGCCGAGCGGCAACCGGGTCACGAGCGACGCCTGTTTCCAGCGCGCCACCGGCCCGGGTATCTCCTGCACGCGGCCGTGCGCGTCGAGCGAATCCTGCAGCGCGAACGTGAGCGGCGGGCGCTCGTCTTCGGAAATCTCGACGTTCTCACTCAGCACGAAGATCACGACCTGTTCGGCCGGGTGCAGGATGCGGCGCATGGGATCCACGCGCGGTGCGCGCGGGGTGGCGCCATCGCCCTCGGCACCTTCTTCGTCCACGGGATAGTCCTCGCCCGGCCCCTCGCCGGGGCCGCCGTCCGGCCGGCCTTCGTGCCGGCCCGGCCCCATGCCGCCGCCCATCGGCGGGCCACCCATGCCGCCGGGGCCACCCAGACCGCCGCGCATGCCGGGCCCGCCCGGGCCGCCGCGCGGCATGGCCTTGGCGGGGTCGTCGGACTTCTTCGGGTCGAGCCGCCAGATGCCCTCGATCGCGCGATCGGGCACGGACAGGTCCACCGCGCGCGCCAGCGGGGCGCGCACGGCGAGCAGTGTGACGGCGGCGGAGAGGATCGCGAGTCGGCGGACGAACGCGGGCATGGGCGGACTCCTTACGGTGACCGGTCGGCGAATGGACGAACGAACCGGGCGCGGGTTCCCGGCCAAGATGCACGAAGCCGCCGGCGATTGACACCCCGCGCGACGCCCCCCTAGCCTGCGCCCACCATGGATGAACACATTCCGCCCCGTTCCGGTTCCGGCTGGATCGAAGTCGTCGTCGGCAGCATGTACAGCGGCAAGACGGAAGAGCTGATCCGTCGCCTCCGCCGTGCCCAGATCGCCCGCCAGCGCGTCGAGATCTTCAAGCCGGTCATCGATGATCGTTACGCCAAGGACCACATCGTCTCGCACAGCGAACTGCGCATTCCGTCGCGGTCCATCAAGACCGCCAAGGAGATCCTGCGCTGGGCGCACGAGGCGCAGGTGATCGGTATCGACGAGGGCCAGTTCCTGGGCCCGGCGCTGCTCGACGTGGTCGAACGGCTCGCGCGGCAGGGCAAGCGCGTGATCGTGGCCGGGCTCGACCAGGACTACATGGGCCAGCCGTTCGAGCCCATGCCGCAGCTGCTCGCCATCGCCGAGTACATCACCAAGACGCTCGCCATCTGCATGGTGTGCGGCGCGCCGGCCAACCGCACCTACCGCAAGGTCGCCAAGGGCGGCCGCGTGGTGGTGGGCGGCGCCGATCTGTACGAAGCGCGCTGCCGCCGTTGCTTCGACCTCGGACGCCGCGCGCAGGCCGCGGCGCCGATCCACGAGTTCACGGGAGAAACCGATGCTCGTCCGCAAACTGCTCGCCGCCCCGCTGGCGCTCGCCGCAAGTCTTCTCCTTCTCGCCGGGTGCGCGGCCAAGCCCGCTGACAAGCCCGCCGCCGGCGGCGCGGGTGCGCCGCTCGAAGTCGGGCTCGTGTTCGACGTCGGCGGCCGTGGCGACAAGTCGTTCAACGACGCCGCGTACGCGGGCCTCGAGCGCGCGCAGAAGGAACTCGGCGTGCACTTCACTACGCTCGAGACCAGCGAAGGCGCCGACCGCGAAGTGCAGCTGCGCCAGCTGGCGGCCGGACCGTCGCAGATCATCTTCGGCGTCGGCTTCCTGTTCACCGACGACATCCGCGCGCTCGCGAAGGAATTCCCGGACAAGAAGTTCGCGTGCGTGGACTTCACCGTGAACGAAGGCGACTCGCTGCCGCCGAACCTGCTGGCGCTGACGTTCAAGGAAGAGGAAGGTTCGTTCCTCGTCGGCGCGCTGTCGGCGTTGATCTCGAAGACGCACAAGGTCGGCTTCGTGGGCGGCATGGAAGTGCCGCTGATCCGCAAGTTCCAGGCAGGTTACGTGGCCGGCGTGAAGGCCGTGGACCCGAAGTGCGAAGTGCTCGTGAAGTACGCCGGCAATTCGGGCGCCGCGTTCAAGGATCCCACGAAGGGCAAGGAGCTCGGTCTCGCCGAGTACCACGCGGGCGCCGACATCATCTATCACGCGTCCGGCTCGACCGGACTGGGCGTGTTCGAAGCCGCGCGCGAGCTGAACAAGCTGGCGATCGGCGTGGACAAGGACCAGTACGACGACGCGCCCGGCTTCATCCTGACGAGCATGGTGAAGCGCGTGGACGTGGCCGTGTTCGAAGCGATCCGCATGGTGCACGAGAACCGCTGGCAGGGCGGCGTGCAGCACCTGGGTCTCGCCGACAACGGCGTGACGTGGGTGTACGACGATCGCAACAAGCCGCTGATCCCCGACGCTGCGAAGGCGCGCGTGGACGCGCTGCAGGCGGACATCGTCGCGGGCAAGATCGTGGTGCCGTTCGTGCCGGAGTAACGGAGCGGCGCGCGACGACGCGATGCAGGAACGCCCCGGTGGCCGCTCAGGCCGCCGGGGCGTTTCGCGTGCCGCGCGCGGTGTTCAGCGCATCGGACGGAAGCGCGCGGCGTCGGCCGGTCGGCCGAGCGCGGTGTACTCCACGTACAGGTCGTTGATCGCCGCGCGCAGGAAGTTGCTCGTGGTGTCGGCCTGCGGAGCGATGATGCGGTACCCGAGCGAGGTCTCCTTCTCGGCTTCGGCGACGCGCTCCTGCATGAGCAGCGCACGCCCCAGCTTCAGGTGCCCCACGCCCCGGTCGAACGCGTCGGGCGTCAGTACGCCCTCGTACGCGGCCAGCGATTCGCGGAAGCAGCGCTCGGCGAGCGCGAGCTGGCCGTGGTGCATGTAGAACGTGCCGAGGTTTCCGATCGCGACGCCGACGTCGAGGTGATGCGCACCGAACGCCCGGCGTGCGATCCCGGCGGCACGCTTGTAGGCGGCTTCCGCCGCGGGCGCGTCGCCCTTCGCCTCGGCGACCGACGCCAACCCGCCCCACGCCTTGCCGACGAGCGAGTGCTCGGGACCGTAGGCGCGTTCGAGAATCGCGAGCGCGGAGCGAAACAGCGCGCCCGCTTCGTCGTAGCGCTGGAGGAACAGCAGGTTGCGGGCGGTGATGGACATGACGTCGGCGGCGTTCGGGCTGTCGGCGCCGTACCAGTCGCTCATGATGCCGAGCGCCTCATGGTCGAGCGAGTCCGCGACCTCGTAACGCCCGGCCTGCTGCTCCACGGCGGCGATGTCGATGAGGTCGTGCGCCACGTTGGGATGCCGATCGCCGTACCGCCTGCGCGAGAGCTGCGCCACATAGCGAAACAACGAATCCGCGGCCGGACCGCCGGAGTCGAAGCGCAGGATCGCGAGATCATTGACCGTACCGATCAGCAGGTCCGTGACCTCACCGGTGGCTTGCATGCGGGCGATCGCCTCGTTCAGGACGGGCTCGGCGTCGGTGTACTTGCCCTGCCGCATCAGGATCGAACCGAGGCACGCGAGTGCATGAATCGCGCTCTCGTTGTCCGGCGGCAGTTTCGCCTTCGCAAGCGCAGTGGCTTCGCGCAGCAGCCGCTCGCCGTCGGCCCAGCGTTCCTGTGCGGCGCGCAGCATGCCGAGATCCGTCCCCAGCCCCACGAGGTCCTCGGGGTCGGGGGACTTCGAGCGTGCGACGTACTGGTACGCCGGCGAAAGCAGCGACTCCGCTGCGGCCACCTGTCCGCGGGCGAGCATGAGCCGGCCCAGGGTCCAGCGCAGGTCGGCCTGCGCTTCGGGCTCCGAAGCGAGCGCGGCCGCCTGCTCGATGCCGCGCTGCAGCAACGTGACGACCCGCAGAGTGTCCGACGGGCCGATCTGTTCGTCATCGCCGCGGAAGAGATCCTGCATGAACTGCTGCACGCGTTGCGCACGGCCCGCCATGCGCTGCGCATGTTCGCGCTCGGCGTTGAGCCGCCACGTGTAGACCGACACCACCCCCACCAGCAGCACGATCGCCGCTGCGGCGATGCCCACCTGTACGGCGTGGCGGCGCACGAACTTGTTCGCGAGGTAACCGAACGAATCGCCGCGCGCGCGCACGGGCAGCCCGGCGAGGAAGCGCTCGAGGTCGCTGCGCAGCGCGTCCACCGTGGGATAGCGTCGTGCCACGTCGCGATGCATGGCGGTCAGGCAGATCACGTCGAGGTCGCGCCACGCCTCGCGACCCGCACGTCCGGGCGGACGCAGTTCGGCCGTGACCGTGGACGGGGCGCGCAGCGGCTGTTCGAAGAGCACGCGGATCGCCTCGGACGGCGTGCGCCCGGCGAGATCGAACGGCAGGCGGCCGGCCAGCAGCTCGAACAGCAGCACGCCGAGCGAGTACACGTCGGAGTGCACGCCGACGCCCTCGCCGCGCATCTGCTCGGGCGACGCGTACGCCGGCGTCATCATGCGCAGCCCGGTGCGCGTGGCCAGCTCCGGCGTTTCGAGCGCCTCGAGCGACTTGGCGATCCCGAAGTCGAGCAGCTTCACGCGACCGTCGGGCCGCACGAGGATGTTGGACGGCTTCAGGTCCCGATGCAGGATCGCGCGGCCGTGCGCGTGCTGCACCGCGTCGCAGACCTCGAGGAACAGCCTCAGCCGCTGCTCCACGGTGAGGTGTTCCTGCGCGCAGTGCTCGTTCAGCGGCCGGCCTTCGACCAACTCCATCGCGAACCACGGCGTGCCGTCGGCGAGCACGTCGGCGTCGAACAGCCGCGCGATCCCCGGATGATCGAGCTGCGCGAGCGCACGCTGTTCGAAGGCGAAGCGCTCGCGCCGCGCCGGCGACAGCGAGAAGTCGCGCAGCACCTTGATGGCGGCCTCGCTGCCGAGATCGTCGCGGCGGGCGCGCAACACCACGCCCATGCCGCCCTCGCCCAGCACGCCCGCCGTGACGTACGGACCGAACCGGCGGCCCGCGGCATTGAGCGCCGCATCGTCCAGCACGAGGTCCGCCGTCGCCGCGAGCCCGCCTGGCAGAAGTTCGCCCGCCTCGGCGTCGGCGGCGAGCAATCCCAGCACGTCCGCGGCGAGCGCACCGTCGTCGCCGCACTCACGGCGGACGAATGCGTCGCGGCCGTCCGGCCCAAGCTCGAGCGCGCGATGGAAAACGTCCTGCACGCGCTCCCATCGCTTCGCCGCGTCGTTCGAAGTGTCGCCGGCCATGGGAACCTCGCGGTCTAGGACTTCTTCACCGCGACCGCGAGCCAGGCGCGCGCCGCACGCCAGTCCCGCTCGACGGTGGTTTCCGACACTTCCAACGCCTGCGCAATCTCCGCCATCTCGAGCCCGCCGAAGAAGCGATGCTCGACCACCTGCGCCTGCCGCGGGTTCAGTCGTGCGAGCTCGTCGAGCGCCGCATCCAGCGCGAGCACGTCGTCGGGCGCCGCGGCGCCGCCACCGGCCAGCGCTTCGTCGAACGTCACGAGCGGACTGCCGCCTCCACGCTTCTCCGCCTTGCGGGCGCGCGCCGCCTCGATCAGCACGCGCCGCATGGCGCGCGCCGCGATGCGCTTGAAGTGCAGTTCGTCGGTCGCCGGGATCGCGGTGTCGCGGGCGAGCCGCAGCCACGCCTCGTGCACCAGCACCGTGGGCGTGATCGTCCTGCTCCCGTCGCCCCGGCGCACCGCCGACGCGAGCCGGCGCAGCTCTTCGTAGGCGTGGCTGAACAGTGCGTCGAGGCCGTCCCGGCCTTCGGTCATGCGCCCCTCCGACGCGCGCCGAGGCGCGGTCATGCCCAACGGGCGTCGCACGGAAAAGAAATATGACGGCTTTGGGCCGGGCACTGCGCATGGCGAGGTGAGCGTGGGAACGCAGGCCGACCGTGAGCCGCCGTGAGCGGCCGACAGAGGCGGGCAGGCTAGCACCCGCGCGCACCCTTCGACACGAGCTTTTTGGTATCGCACCACTTCACGCAGGGAGCCTGGGATGAACTTCTCGAACCACATTCGCGCGCTTGCCGTTCTCGCCGTCGTCTCGTTCGCCGGCGCACAGTCCGCTCACGCCGCCACGTCCGCGATCCCGGGCTACGAACAGAATCGCTGGGTCCTCTCCGGCAGCCTCGGACTCGGCCTCGCCAACACCTACGGCACCAACGGCACGCCGCTGTTCGCCGCGACCGCCGAGTACGGCGTCACCCCGAAGGTGTCGATCGGCGGCTCGGCGGGGTTCGCGTCGTCGAAGTACGAGTACTTCGAGTACTCGGCCAAGTACTCGTATTCGGTGATCGCCGCCCGCGGCTCGTACCACTTCATCACGGTCGCGCCGGACAAGCCGCTCGATCTCTACGCCGGCGTGTCGCTCGGCTACAACCATGTGGGCGTGTCCGAGACCGGTGCGACCGTGTTCGGCTACGACGTCGGCGCGTCGTACGTGCTCTACGGCCTGTACGGCGGCGCGCGCTGGTACTTCACCCCCAAGGCCGCCGTGTTCGCCGAGGCGGGTTACGGGCTGGGCGAGCTGGCGCTCGGAGCGTCCATTCGCCTGTGACGGGTGACGCGGGCGGCGGCCCGACCTCCTTGCCGTGTCGCCGTCCCGCCCATCCGGCTGCGCACTCATCGCCCACCCTTCTCCCACGGAGTCCGCCCATGAAGATCCCGCGAAACCTGCTCGTTCACGGCGCGCTCGGCGCGCTCCTGCTCCTCACGCTCCCCGGCTGCGGCGGCAAGTCCAGCTCGGGCACGCGCTCCACCGGCACCCAGATCCCCGAACAGACGCTCGACGCGGCGGCGCAGCAGGCCGCGTCGGTCGCGCTCTCGAGCGGCACACTCGGTCTCGCCCGCGGTCTGGTCGTGGGCCAGTTCGGGCCACGTCCGGGCTCGCATCGTCCCCGGCCCGCGGCGGCCGGCAGGGTGGACAGTGACAGCGTCTCTTACAGCTACACCGCGCACGTCTACGGCCTCGAAGGCCAGGAGCTCGACTGGAACACGGCAACGGCCGAACAGATCAGCCATGTGACGATCGCGTGGGAGTTCTACTCCCGATCCTCGTCGGACTCGCTCAGTTACCTGATGCACTGGACGGATACGTTCGACTTCTCCGGCTTCTCCTCGTCACAGTCGCGCTGGGTGGTGAGCGGCACGGGCACGTGGCTCTGGGACTGGGACCAGATCTTCGAGGCATACCACTGGATCTGGCACGTCCTCGGTGAACACACGATCAACACGGTTGCGTTCGAGAAGAGCGGCACGCCCACGTATCCCGTGGCCGGGAGCATCACGCAGCACCTGAACCTGGCCTGGAACGACACCTGGGGCTCGCAGCACGACACGGGCAACGTGACCGTTGACGCCGTGCTCACGTTCAACGGCACCCGCACGGCCGCGCTCGTGGTGGACGGCGTGCACTACGTCGTCGACCTCGAGACGGGCGTGGCCACCCGCGTGCGCACCTGAGTCGCGAGCGCACACGGCTGAATGCAGGACGACACCCCGGTGGCTGCGACGGCCGCCGGGGTGTCCGTCAGCCGCGCGGCGCGTGCGAGTCATCAGGTCCGGCGTGGCGCTCCCACCTTTCATGCCGGCCTCCCGTCGTGCCAAGGCGAACCCGGCATTGTCGGCGCCGGCCGCCGCAGGGGCACGCCTCTTCTCACGCCACGAGAGCGGGTTTGCGGCCGCGCCGCCCGTTTGCCACTCTGCCCGGCGTCCATCACTCGCGCGGCGCCTGCGTCGCGCGCAGCCCCTCCCGCATCCCGGAAGCCACTTCGCATGTCCGCGTGGACCGACCTCGGCGACGGCGTGTTCGTGCGCCAGAGCCGCCGCTACTGGATGAACTCCACCGTCGTCGTGCGAGACGGCAAGGCGATCGTGTTCGATCCGGGCGTGCTGCCGTCCGAACTCACGGACATCGCCGACTTCGTGCACGCGCGCGTGCCGAAGTTCGAGGACGTGACGCTGGTGTTCACGCACCCGCACTGGGACCACGTGCTGGGCAAGCCGTGGTTCCCGCTCGCGGCCACCGTGGCGCACGTGGGCTTCGCCGACGAGCTCGAGCGCGACGCCGCGGAAATCGAGAAGAGCGCGAAGCAGGACATCGAAGCGGCCGGCGAACCGTGGCCGCGGCCGTTCGAGCCGTTCACGCCGGCGCTCACGCTGCGCGGCACGATCAACACGCGCATCGCCGGGCTCGAACTGGTTGCCTACGACGTGCCCGGCCACAACCCGAGCCAGATCGCCTGTTACCTGCCCGACATCGGGCTGTTCGTCGCGGCCGATACGCTCTCGGACATCGAGATCCCGTGGCTCCACGGTCCGCCGTGGGTGTACCGCCGCAGCCTGCAGGCGCTGCACTGGGTCTTCGAACAGGAGCAGGTGCGCCACCTCGTGCCCGGCCACGGCGCGATCACCCACGGCCGGTCGGATTCGTACCGGCGCCTGCTGCGCGACGTGGACTACCTGCTGAAGCTCGAGCACGACGTGGCCAAGGCGCGCGAGCAGGGCTGTTCGCTGGAGGAAACGCAGGCCCGACTGGCGCAGATGGACCACGTGGGCAAGGATGCGGCCTACTCCATGAACGACGTGCACCGCGCGAACGTGAAGTTCACGTACGACGATCTCGCCGAACGTACCGAAGGCGCCGAAGGCGCGGCGGACGGCACGAACACGACGAAGGACTCATGATCCAGACCAAGGGTTTCTACCGCAGCGTCGAAAAGATCCTCGCCACCGCCGGCCGCGTGAAGCAGCGCGAACGCTTCGCGCAGCGCATCGCGCCCGCGTTGCTCGAGGGCATGAAGAGTTCGCTCGGGGTGACGGCCGTGCACCTGTACGAGCGCAAGAAGGACGGCTTCGCCGCGCCCAAGACGTGGGGCGCCAAGCGCGCCGACCTGGGACCCGACCTGCAGCGCCGGTTCACGAGCACGGGCGACGACCACATCGGCGAACTGCCGTGGGTCGGCGACGTGTCGGGTGAGCGCGTGGGACTGCTCGCCGTGGGCGGCGTGGACGGCCCCCTGCTCGTGATGTTCGGCCCCGCCCGGGGCGCGATCGAGAAGGGCGCGTCGCGCACGGAGTTCGCGGCCGCGCTCAACTCGCTGCTGTTCGCGATCCGCCAGCACCTCGAGAAGAGCGAACTGCACGACCTGATCGAACAGGCGCGCGCGATCCAGCTGAGCCTGCTGCCGCCGGCGAAGTGCGAGTTCGCGGGCTACGACATCCACGCCGAGAGCTTCCCGGCCTCGTCGGTCGGCGGCGACCTCTACGACTTCCTGCCCGTCGCGCCCGGCACCATGGGGCTCGCGGTGGCCGACGCGTCGGGGCACGGCCTGCCCGCGGCGCTGCAGGCGCGCGACGTGGCGGTCGGACTGCGCATGGGCGTCGAGCGCGACCTCAAGCTGGTGTCCGCGATCGAGAAGCTCAACCGCGTCATCCACCGCAGCGGGCTCACCTCACGGTTCATTTCGCTGCTGTTCGGCGAACTCGAATCGAACGGCAACTTCGCGTACGTGAACGCCGGGCACCCGCCCGCGCTGCTCATGGACGAGAAGGGCATTCGCGAACTGTCGGTGGGCGGCATCGTGCTGGGCCCCGATCCCACGGCGACGTACAAGCTCGGGTTCACGCACGTGGATCGCGGCGCCACGCTGGTGCTATTCAGCGACGGCGTGATCGAACGCGGCACCACGTGGGGCGAGGAGTTCGGGCTCGCCCGGGTGCGCAAGTGGCTGAAGGAGTCGCGCAAGTTGTCGGCCAAGGAAGCCGTGGACGACCTCATGCGCCGCCTCGACGAGCACGCGCCCAAGAAGCCGTTCGAGGACGACGTCACCGTCATGGTCGTGAAGCGGGCGAAGTAGCCGTGGCTCGTTCGACCGGTAAGAACCTGCAGGCAGGCGCGCGACCGCGATCCATGCGGCTCCGCTCGCTCCCGGACGCGTTCGGATCCTGGCGCCGCGCTGATCGCGCTGCACGTGGTGCTCGCGACATGGGGTGCGGCGCGGCAGAGCGTGACGTTCGACGAGAACTTCCACTTGCCCGCCGGCGTGCTCGAAGCCGCACGCGGCGAACTGCGCGTGTCGGCGGTCAATCCTCCCCCTTGGCTCAAGGCGCATCGCCGGTGCCGCCGCGCCGCACGCCGCGGGCGCACGCATTCCCTCCGACGAGGCCATGGGGGACGGCGAGCAAGGAAGAGTGGGGTTTGCATTCATGCAGGCGAACGCCGCTCGGTACCATCGGGTGTTCTTCGCCGCACGGCTGGTCAACGTGGCGCTTTCGGCGTTGCTCGCGTGGATCGTCTGGAGGTGGGCGCGCCGGCTCTGGGGCTCGCGAGGCGGGCTCGTTGCGCTCGCGTTCTACGCGACCGCGCCCGAAGCGCTCGCGCACGCCGGCGTGATGACGATGGATGTACCCACCGCGCTCGGCTTCACCTCGACCCTCTTCGCATGGCAGGGCTTCGTGCGAAGCGGCCGCTGGCGTTACCTGGCACTCGCCTCCTTCGCTTCGGGCTTCACGTTCCTGGTCGTTTCTCGGCCGTTCTGTTGCCTGCGCTGCTGGCCCTGTTCGCGGTGATCGAAGTTGCCGCGGCCGCTCACGAGCCCCGAAGCGGGTCGGGCTCGGGTTCGCGGTCCTCCTCGTCTCCACGCTGCTGCTGCTCAACGCCGGCTATCTCTTCCGGACGTCGTTCGAACCCCTCCGTGAGCTCCCGCTCCAGTCCCGACCGTGGCGTGCGCTCGCAGCGTCGGCACCCGACCTGCGCTTGCCGCTGCCCGACACCTACCTGATGGGTTTCGACCGCCAGGCCCCTCGACTCCGAGACGGGTCACACGCGGTGCTTCCTGCTCGGCACCATCCATGACGCGCCGATGTCCTACTTCCCCATCGCATTCCTGGCGAAGTGGCCGCTCGGCTTCCTCGCTGCGCTCGCGCTTCTGGCCGTATTCACGGTTCGCCGGGGTCGCGCTGCTCGCCGGATGATGCGGCTCCGTGCTCACGGCGACACTCTTCCTCGCCTCACTCGTCTTCGTGGGCGCATGGGTGTCGGTATCCGATACGCGCCCGCTGGTACCCCTGCTCGCGATCTCGCTCGGGGCGCTGGGTCGTGAGCGTGGTTTTGGGTCACCCTGTTGGCGTCAGGCCGCAATCGCACTGGCCTGCGTGCAATCGCTCGAAATGGCGGCGAACGCTCCGTGGCACTTGAGTTTCTACAACGCGCTTGCGGGTGGTGCCGCACGAGGACAGTGGATCGTCAACGATTCGAACGTGGACTGGGGACAAGGGTTGATCGCGCTGCGCGAGGAACTCGCCGCACGTGGCATCTCCAAGGTTCACCTCGCCTACCACGGAACGACCGACCCGGCCATCTACGGAATCGACTACGTCCCCTATCTCGGGGGACAGCCGGGCCCGGAGAGCGACTGGATCGCGATCAGCAGCTACTACTTCGTCGGCCTTTCGCAGCGCATGACCACATCGCAAGGCCGAACCAGCGCGACGCCGGATGCTGACTTCCGGCCGCTGTGGGCACGGCAGCCCGAAGCTCGACCGGCCGGCTGCATGTTGTTGTTCAAGCTGCGCTGACCGACCACCCGCCGGAGCGCTGTGTTAGCTTTTTGCGCATGCGCCAAGCTCCCGACGCTGCCTCGCGCCGTTCCCTCGTCGTCGTCGCCGTGCTGGTGGCGATCGCCGCCGCACTCCGGCTCTACGGCCTCGAGCACGCCGCCGGCCCTGGAACCAGCGACGAGGCGATCAACGCCTGGAATGCCCAGTGCCTGCTGAAGCACCGGCCGCGACATGTATGGACAACGCTGGCCGCTCTTCTACTTCCACTCGATCGGTGACAACCGCACGCCAAGCCCATCGACCTGATGGTGCCGTTCCTGCACCATGTTCGGGATGAGCGTGCACACGATGCGGATGGTACCGGCCGTGTACGGCGTGGCGTGCGTACCGCTCGCGTTCTTCGTGGGCCGCCGACTCGCCGGAACGAGCGTCGGACTGTACGCCGCGGGCCTCCTCACCTTCAATCCCCTTACACTTCTCGAGCACGCGTAAGGATCGACGGCAGCATCGTCTCTTACTGTCGCCGCGGCGCCTGCGACGATGCTCCTGCGCTTGCCGCTCGCGGATCGCGAGTCCGGGGGAACCTCGTGCCGGACTCGCCGCACTCGCCGGCCTCGTGAGCGGGCTCGTCTGCTACGGCTATTGGGCGATCCGGCTCCACCACCCCGTGTTCCTCGCCGCGATCGCCGTCGCCGCGATCGCGCACGGTCCCTCGCGGCGGCGACTGAGTACCGGCGCCGGCGTGCAGTCGGTGGTCGCGTTCGTGATGGGCTCGCGCTGACCTTCGGCCCGCTGGCCTCGAGCACCTTCGCGACCCCGCCATCGCGCAGCGTGCGGCGATGACGCGCTCTGGGATCCCCGGAACACCGCTGCCCGAGATCGGCCGACGAGTGTTCGAGCGCTACCTGCCGCACTTCGGCCCGCGGTTCCGCTTCGTCTCGGGCGATGTGGATCCGGGCAACGCCCCCGCGGACTCGGGCGCCTTCGAGTGGGCGGTCCTGCCGCTGCTGCTGGCTGGTGTGGCGTTCGCCGCGGCGCGAGCGCGCCGCTCGGTGACCGCAGGCGTGCTGCTGGCGATGGCTTCACTTATCCCGTCGGCGATCTCGCCGGGCGCTACGACGGAGTCCACGCGTTCCCAGCTCCGGGCATGGTTCCGCTGCTGCTCGTGGCGGCCTACGGCGCCGTGGCCGGATTCGAGTGGCTCGAACGCCGCGGCCGCGCTCTCGCGATCGGAGCGACCTCCCTTCTCACGGTCGCCCTGCTCGGGCAGGACGCACGTTCGATGCACACCTATTTCACGAGCTGGCCGAATCGTCCTCCCGTCTACTTCCTCTTCCACACCGACTTCATGGCGGTCCGTGCGTACGCTCCCGCGCCGCCACGCACCGCTACGATGCGGTCTTCTGGACAGCGACCGGAGTGAACATGCCCTTTTCGTTGACGCTCTCGACTATCCGCCGGCACGCTGGCTCGCCGACGAGAAGCGGAGCGACGGACCGCCGACGGCTGGGACTACTACCTGCGCTTCGGCTCGAACTGGTTTCTCTATGGCCAGGAAGTGCGATCCGACATCGAAGCCATGCAGTCGGACGGTCAACCGCAGCACGTGCTCATGGTGGTGAGGCCGGGCGAGTTCGGGCGCCAGAACCCGGCATGTCGTGCGGCCCGGACGGCCGCGAGTTGCTTTGGCTGTGCAGGAGAGCTGTAGCCGGCCCGGGCGCCCGACGCCACCTTTCGTCGCTCTGGACCGGTTCCGGCCGGGCCGCGTACTCTCGCCCGTCCATGTCCACCCCTCACGTCTCGCTGCGCGGCATCACCCGCCGCTTCGGAGCGCTGGTCGCGAACGACCAGGTCTCGCTCGAGATCGCGCCCGGCGAAATCCACGCGCTGGTCGGCGAAAACGGCGCGGGCAAGAGCACGCTCATGAAGGTGCTGTTCGGGCTGCTCCAGCCCGACGAGGGCGAGATCCTCGTGGACGGCAAGGGCGTGCGGTTCACCAACCCGCAGGCCGCCATGCGTCACGGCCTCGGCATGGTGCACCAGCACTTCATGCTGGTGGACACGCTCACCGTGGCGGAAAACGTCACGCTCGGGCGCGAAAGCGCCGGCCCGCTCGGCCTGCTGTCCGCACGCGAGGCCGAACGCCGCGTCGCCGAACTGGCCGAGCGCTACCGGCTGCCGGTGGACGCGAAGGCGCGCATCGCGCAGCTCTCGGTCGGCGCCCAGCAGCGCGTCGAGATCCTGAAGGCGCTCTACCGCGGCGCGCGCGTGCTCATCCTGGACGAACCCACCGCCGTGCTGACGCCGCAGGAAGTGGACGAGCTGTTCGCGGTGCTGCGTGCGCTCGTGGCCGACGGCGCGTCCATCGTGCTGATCACGCACAAGCTCGCCGAAGTGAAGGCGCTCGCGAACCGCGTCACGGTGCTGCGCGGCGGCAAGGTGGTCGGCTCGGCGCCGGTCGCCGAAGTCGGCATCGAGCGCATGGCCGAAATGATGGTCGGGCACGTGCCGGCGCCGCTCACCGCGCGCGCCGATCGCGCCCCGGGCGAACCGCTGATCGAGGTGGCCGGGCTCGAGGTGCGCGACGCGCGCGGGCTGCCCGCGGTGCGCGACCTGTCGTTCGCCGTGCGCGCGGGCGAGATCGTGGGCATCGCCGGCGTCGAGGGCAACGGCCAGCACGAACTGATCGAATGCCTCGCGGGACTCGCGCCCGCGGCACGCGGCGCGCTGAAGATCGGCGGCACCGCCGTGGCGCGCCACGGCGCGCGCGAACATCGCGCCGCGGGGCTCGCCCACATTCCCAGCGACCGGCTGCACCGCGGGCTGGTGCCGGACATGACGCTGGCCGAGAACCTCGTGCTCGGGCTGCAGCGCCGTCCCGAGAAGGGCGCGGGCCCGTGGCTCGGCGGCCATACGCTCGAGGACGCGTCGCGCCAGCGGCTGCAGGAATACGACGTGCGCCCGCCCGATCCGCGCGCGCGCGCCGGACGACTTTCGGGCGGCAACCAGCAGAAGCTCATCGCCGCACGCGAGCTCACGCAGGGCGCACGTGCGATCCTCGCGGCGCACCCGACGCGCGGCGTGGACCTGGGAGCCATCGACTTCATCCATCGCCGGCTGCTCGCCGAGCGCGACGCGGGCCGTGCGGTGCTGCTGGTGTCGAGCGAGCTGTCCGAGATCCTCGCGCTGTCCGACCGCATCCTCGTGCTGTACGAAGGCCGCATCGTGCACGAGACCACGCCGGCGGCGACCGACGAACGCACGCTGGGCCTGCACATGACGGGCCGCGCGGGGCACGGTGGCGCGCCCACGCCCGCCACGGGGAACTTCGCATGAGCGGCCGCGGCGCGAAGCTGCAGTGGATCGTCGCCCTGTCGCCGCTGATCGCGGTGGCGGCGGCGCTGGCCGCGGGAGCGGTGTTCATCTCGGCGATCGGCGAGAAGCCGCTCGAGATCTACGCGTTGCTGTTCCGCGAAGCGTTCGGCACCGGGTACGGGCTCGGCCAGACCCTGTTCCGCGCCACGCCGCTCGTGTTCACCGGGCTCGCGGTCGCGCTCGCGTTCCGCGCGGGGCTGTTCAACGTCGGCGTCGAAGGCCAGCTGTACGTGGGCGGCTTCGCGGCCGCGGTCGTGGGAGCGTATGCGCCGCTGCCCGGCGCGCTCGCCGGCATCGCCGCGGTGCTCGCGGCCGCGCTCGCGGGCGGCACGTGGGGCGCGATTCCCGGCGCGCTCAAGGCGCGCTTCGGGGCGCACGAGGTGATCAACACGATCATGCTGAACTTCGTCGCGTTCTCGCTCGTGTCGTGGGCGGGCCGTGCGCTGTTCCTGCCCGCCACGGTCCACACGCGCGACGTCGCCGAGGGGGCGTGGCTGCCGCGACTGGACGTGTTCGTGCCCGCGCTGCGGGGCGCGCCCGCCAACGTGTCGCTGCTGCTCGCGCTGGCGCTCGCGTTCGCGACCGGGCTGCTGCTGTTCCGCACGCGGCTGGGCTACGAACTGCGCGCCGTGGGCCTCAACGCGACGGCCGCCGAGTTCGGCGGCGTGGCGATCGGCCGTGCGCAGTGGCTGGCCATGGCGCTCTCGGGCGCGCTCGCCGGGCTCGGCGGCAGCAACTTCGTGCTCGGCTACAAGCACTACTTCGAGCTCGGTTTCTCGGGCGGCGCCGGCTTCATCGGCATCGCGGTCGCGCTGCTCGGCCGCAATCATCCCGTCGGGGTGCTGGTCGCGTCGCTGTTCTTCGGCGCGCTGTCGTACGGCGCACTGGTCGTCAACCAGCGCGTGCCGCGCGAGCTCGTCGAAGTGCTCATGGCGCTCGTGATCCTGTTCGCGATCTGCACGCGCCCGCTGCTCGAGCGCGCCGCGCGGAGGTGGGCATGATGGAGGCGCTGCTGTTCGCGGCCGCGGCCCTGCGCATTTCCGTGCCCTACGCGCTCGCCGCGATGGGCGCGTCGCTGTCGGAGCGCGGCGGCGTCATCTGCATCGCGCTCGAAGGGCTCATGCTCAACGGTGCGCTCGCGTACACGCTGGGAGCGTACGCCACGCAGAACCCGTGGCTGGGCGTGGCGTGCGCGCTGCTCGCCGGGCTCGCGACCGCCTGGCTGCACGCCGAAGCCACCGTGCGGTTCCGCGCCGACCAGATCACCACCGGGCTCGGGATCAACCTGCTGGCCGCCGGGCTCACGCGCTTCGTGCTCGTGCGCGTGTTCCACTCGTCGAGCAACTCGCCGCGCGTGCCCGGCCTGCCGGAGCTGCCGCTGCCGGGAGTCGCCGGGCTGCCCGGGCTGGGTTCGCTGCTCACCTCGCCGCTCGTGCTGGTGACTCTGGCGCTGGTCGTGCTCGTGCACGCGCTGCTGTTCCGTACCGTGTTCGGCCTGCGCCTGCGTTCGATCGGCGAACGCCCCGAGGCCGCGGCGACGCTCGGGCTGTCGGTGACGCGCTACCGCTTCGCGGGCGTGCTGCTCTGCGGACTGCTCGCCGGACTCGCCGGCGCCTACCTGTCGAGCGAACAGCATTCGTTCACCGACGGCATGACCGGCGGCCGCGGCTACATCGCGCTCGCGGCCATGATCGTCGGCAAGTGGAACCCGGTCGGCGCCGCCGCCGCCTGCCTGCTGTTCGGCGCGGCCGAGGCGCTGCAGATCTCGCTGCAGGGCTCGGCGTTCCCGAGCGAGCTGCTGCAGGCGTTGCCGTACGTCATCACCATGCTGGCGCTGGCCGGGTTCATCGGCCGCGCGGTCGCGCCCCGGGCGGTCGGCACGCCCTACGACCCCGAGGAGAAGTAGCGTCCGTTCGCCATCCCGGACGGGCGTTCGCGCTTCGCGCTTCGCGCCGGCACCGGCGCGGGCGCCGGGGACCTCTCGAGGGCACTCCGAGTCTTGACACGGGCTTGAAATCGGCGGCGGCTGTTTCGAAAGTTTCCTCCCATCTGCCCGTGATGCCGCATGTATAGTTCCGCCCACGCTCGCGGCGCCGAGTGGCGCCCACGTACCGGGGAATCCAGCGAGGACCTGCTCGTGCTCCTGTTCCGTCGTGCCGCTGTGGTCGTCAGCATCGTCGCGCTCTGCGCGTCGCCCGCGCTGGCGCGTCGCACCGGCAGCACGCCTCCCCCGGAAGAAAACGTCTCGCGTTCGCAGCCGCATTCGCCCGCGGCGCCGATCGAGACCGTCGCGCCGCGACCCAACTTGCCCGGGAACGTCAATCCCGAGGATCCACCTGCCTGCCTCACGCCGCCGCCTGCGCGCGGCAACGCGGTCTCCCGCGTCGAGGCGGTCCGCAGCAATGTTCCGGAGCCCACGCGCCAGCCCACCTCGCCCGATCCGTCCACGGAACGTCGGGAACGCGCCAAGCCGTCGGTCTCCCATCCGCAGCGCATCGCTCCGCGGCACACGCCGCAGAAGCAGCAGCGCATGACGTCACGTCCGCTGCCGGCGACGCCCGGCATGGGGGCGCTGATCCGGATGGGCATGACGGTCGGCCGCGAGATCTCGTTCCTCGACGAATCGGCTCCGTCGCGTTCGACGCGACCGCGATCGGGCCGCGCTCCTCCGGCGGTCGTGGTCACGCGCCAGTCGCTGGCCTCCCCGGCCGCGCGCAACACCCTGGCGAACCACTTCCCACCCCGGTTCGCCCACCCCGCACTCACCGACACGCACATGCACTCGCAGGCCCATGCGCACGGCGCACCCGGGTCCGCCCTCGCGTGCTTCGCGGGTGCCGCTTCGCCCAACGCCATCGCCCTCGGAGGATGCCCCGCATGCTGACGCGTCGTCTGTTCGCGCTCGTGTTCGTGCTCGCGCTGCTCGTCGCCGCCCCTGCCAGGGCGGCGGCGCCCGCGGCCAAGCCGGCACCGGCGGCGAAGCCCGCCGCCGCGCCGCTCGTGGACCTGAACACCGCGAGCAAGGAAGAGCTCATGAAGCTGCCGTCCATCGGCGAAGCGATCGCGGGCAAGATCATCGCGGGCCGTCCGTGGACCAACAAGGCCCAGCTGTTGTCCAAGAAGGTGCTGACCAAGGCGGCGTACGACAAGGTCGCGCCGCTGATCGTCGCCAAGCAGGCGGGCAAGTAGCGCCCGCTCCCGGGTTGGAGGGCCGTTGCTGATTCGGCTGGTGCGTGGGGCTCCGCCAATCGGTTTTCGGTTCCTCCAACACTCATTCGCGAGACGGCCGCACCCTGACGGGTGCGGCCGTTCGTGTGTATGGGGGATGTGGCGACCCTGACGGGTGCGGCCGTTCGTGTGTGCGGAGGGCGGCGCGTCAGTGGGACGCGGCCGCGAGCGAGTCGCGTGCGATGCGTTCGCGTTGGTCGAGACCTGCCAACCACGGGATCTGGCGCCGCGCCGCCTGTACGTGCGCGAGCGCTGCGGCCCAGTCGCCCGCACCCAGCTCGAGGTTGGCGCCCATCGCATGAAAATGGGCGTTGTACGGCGACGCCGCGATCCCGCGTGCGATTTCAGCGCGCACTTCGGCGCGCACGCTGGAATCGGCGAACGCCGCATTCCCGAGGGCGCCGAGGCGCTGCGTGCCCGCCGGGATCCAGCGGTAGCGCTCGCGTTCGGCCAACGCCGCCAGCGCGCCGTCGCGGCGCAAGAACAGTGAGGCGGCATCGTCGGTGAACACCATGGCCCAATTCGTCGTGTCGGCGTCGAGGAAATCCTGGAGCCTCGGGGTGGTGTGGTCCGTCCGGGGCAGCACCGCCCACTCGAAGTGATGGCGTGCATCGAGCTCCTGCCAGGCACGCTCGTCCTGGAACGCCCACGCCGAAGCGTAGCGGTCACGCTTCGTGCCGCTCTGGTGAATGTCCATGAACGGCAACCGGTCTCGATCCGGGTAGAACCGCCAGACGAGGTACCCCGCCTGGCCGAACGCGTTGAATCCGTGCCCCCGGACGCCGTGCGACTCGATCCAGTCCGCCGCGCGAACCGGATAGAAGCTCCAGCGGATGCCGTAACCGGGCGCCAACGCAGGGTCGCGCAGCCCGGGCGCGACGAGCACCGCGAGCGCCGCGAGGAACGCGAACGTCGCCGGCAACGGCCGATTCAGCGCCTGGGGCAGGCCCCGGGACAGGAAGTCGTCGAGGTCGCGCGCATACGACGTGGCGACGATCAGCGCCATCGTGCCGACGAATCGGCCGGTCTGCAGCGACATGGGGATGAACACGAGGAGCAGCAGCAGCTGCACGAGGTCGAAGCGGCGCGCCCGCCAGCGCCAGATCGCCAACCCGACGATGGACGCGATCCAGAACGGCAACAGGTCCACGTCGGTCAGCGAAAACGTGACGGGCTGCAGTTCGTCGATGGTCTGGTAGATGGGTTCGTGCCGCCAGACGAAGTAGTACTGGAACGGTTGCGCGAGCAGCTTCCAGCCGAACGGGTTCACGAACGCCGCGGCGGCGCATGCGAGCAGCACGAGGCACAATTGCATCGGCCGCTGGGCAGGCCCGCCGCGCCGCTCGTGCCAGGCCCCGGCGAGGTAGGCGGCGCCGATGACGAACCCGAGGTAGTACGAGATGTGCGCGTTCGCCCAGACGAGCATGATCGGCACGAGCCACCACGCCACGTCCCGCATGCCGGGCTCGGCTCCGAGTCGCCGTCGGCGTTCGAGCACCCAGAACTGGGCCGCGAGCAGCAGCGCCACGAACGTCTCGGGCCGCGCCTGCGATCGGTGGCGGTAGAGCAGTGCGCACCAGACGAGCGCCAGCAGGACCCACGGCCCGCGTGCACCGGCCTCACGCGCCGCCTTCCACAGGATCGCGAACGCCGCGAGCGTGGTCAGCCATCGCCAGGCGAACAGCCCGTTCACACCGCCTGCGGCCCAGAACGGCCACAGCGCCGCGCGGAACAGCCACGACGGCGTGACTTCGGGCTGGCCCCACGTCGGCCAGCTCCACAGCTGCGTGGCCGGAATGGAGTGCGTCTGCCAGATCACCTTGCCGACGAGCAGGTGCTGCCAGAGATCGGCGTCGAAGATGGGGTACGTGACGGCCAGCGCCATCACCCCGGCCGCGAGCGTCGCCCAGACCACCCACCATGCGCGCGGCCATGCCGCCGGCGGTGGCGCGTCGCTCGAGGCGGGAGTTCGTCGCGGCTTCGCTTCGCTCACGGCAGCACCTTCACCTTGCGGATCACCGCGCCCTGCGTGATGCGCGCCGCCACGTCCTGCCCGCGCACGACTCGCGCGAAGATCGTGTAGCGCCCGTCGAGATGCGGCTGCGGCGAGAGCGTGACGAACCACTGGCTGCCGCCGGTGTCCTTGCCCGAGAGCGCCATGCCCACCATGCCGGTCTCGTAGCGGCGCTGGTTGTACTCGCAGCGGATCGTCCAGCCCGGTCCGCCCGAACCGGTGCCCGTCGGATCGCCGTCCTGGATCACGAAGTCCGGCACCACGCGGTGCACGCGCAGCCCGTCGAAGTAACCCTTCTTCGCCAGCGTGACGAAGTTGCGCACGGTCTGCGGCGCGTCGGCGCCGAAGAACGCCCACTCCATGACGCCCTCACTGGTCTCGAGCACCGCGCGGCGTTCGCGCGGCGCGATCTCGAACCCGGGCGCGTAGGTGGGCGGCGGCGCGGCCACGGCATGCGCATGCTCGACGCTGTCGGCGAACGCCTTGCCGGCGAGCTGTTCGAGCGCGCCACGGATCGCCTGCCGCGCGTCGGGATCGGCGTCCTTGCCGCGGCCGGCGTACGCCGCGGCCAGCAGCGGCACCGACGCGCGATCGCCCCAGTCGCCGAGCGCCCCCGCGCAGGACGCGGCGTAGAGCGTGAGCGAGTCGGTCACGCCGGCACGCAGCACGGGCAGCAGCTGCTCCAGCGCGACCGAGTGATCGCGCCCGTACAGCACACCCGCGATCTCGGCGGCCGTCATGCGCTGCAGCAGCGGCTGCCCCGGCGCCAGCGACGCCACGAGCACCTCGGGCGCGAGATCCGCCAGCGCCGGCGTGCGGAATCCGTCGAGCACCGCGACGCGGGCGTACACCGACTGCGAATCGGCCAGCACCGCGCGCCACTCGTCCTGGTGCTTCGTGCCGAAGCGCACGAGCAGCGCGCGTGCCGCGGCGCCGCGCGTCGCCGGCTCGCCGTGGCGGATGCGCTCGATCAGCGCCAGGGTCGCGCCGCGCGCCATGTCGCCGTCCGCGGACGCCCACGCGAACGGCTCGGCGAGTGCGGTCGCCACGGTGACCGTGACCGCGGGATTCGGGTGCGACAGCAGGCCCGCGAACACGAGCAGCGTGCCCTTGGACGTCGAGTCGGCGATCTGCTGCAGGGCGCGCACGGCGTTCACGATGACCGCGGACGAATCGTCCCCGCACGCCTCGAGCAGGGCGGCGCGGGCGAGCGCCGACTTCTGGCGCCCCAGCGTACGCGCGGCGTGAGCGCGCACCAGCGCGTCTCGATCGCGCAGCATGAGGCTGACGGGCGGCACCACGAGCCGCGGCGCGACGACCTTCTCGAGCGCGTACACGACCCGCCAGCGCACCGCCGGGTCGCTGTCCTTGAGCCGGCCGACCAGCGGCGCGATGGCCGTGGAGTCCGCGAGCCGCCAGAACGCGACCGCGGCCGTGGCCCGCAGTCCGGCGGACGGATGCGACAGGAACGGCAGCAGCCGGGGCGTGGCCGCCTTGTCCTGCAGCTTGCCGAGCGCTTCGACCGCCAGCTCCACGACCTGCGGGTCGCGATCGGCCAGCGCCCGCTCGAGCGCCGGCCGGGCGGACTTGTGCCCGATCTGGCCCAGCGCGAACACGGCTTCGCGACGCACCGCGGGCACGGGGTCGGCGGCGAGCGGTTCGAGCGCGGGCACGCTGGTCGAATCCTGCAGGCGCCCCACCGCGAGCGCGGCGCGGGCACGCACCTCCGGCCGGGCGTTCGCGAGCCAGCCGCGCAGTTCGCCGTCGCTCCAGCGCCGCTCGTCCTCGGCGATCGCGATCGCGCGCATCGGGGAAACGGCGGCGGCGGCCACCGCCGGTCTTGCCGGCAGCGCCGCCGCACACAGCACGAGCCACGTCCACAGCGCCTGCTTCACGGCGACCTCCCTCGTCGGAACCGACGCCCGACGCGGCCGCTCGGCCGGCTCAGGGCGTGCTTGCGAAATCCACGTGACGCGCAGGCCGCAGCTTCACCAACCGTCCGAGCTGCTGGACGTGGGCGCCGCCTCCGGTCTGCGCGCTGACCCGGTAGAAGTACACGCCATTGGCGATCGCGTCACCTTCGGAGTCGTTGGCGTCCCAGGGCACCTGATGGTAGCCGGGCGTGACGCCGCGCACCACGATCGAGCGGATCGGCCGGCCGCTCACGGTGAGGATCGTGATCTTCACGTCGGCCGGTTCGGAACCCAGCAGCAGGAACGAGAACAGCGTGCCCTCGTTGCCGAACGGGTTCGGGAACGCCACGAGATCGGCCAGCTTCAGCTCGCCGGTGCCCACGGTGACCTTGAATCGGCGCGTTACGAGCGGCGCGCCGGACAGCTGCACGTCCAGCACGTAGTCGTCCTTGGCGTACTCGCCGTGCACCCAGCTCACGATCCACTCGCGGCCCGACGCGTCGCCGGGTGCGGGCACGGCCGTGAACGCCACGGAAGCGCCGTTCAGGGCGAGCGTGAGATCGGTCACCGGGTCGAACGGGGCCGGCGACTGCACCAGCAGCGACAGGCTCGCGACCGGCGAAATCGCGTCGCCGTCGTGCAGCGCGGCGCCGTCGGCGCGCAGCGTGACGTCGTACGAGAACACCGCGCGGAATTGGCTCGTGAGCCCGTCACGGTCGCGCGCGCGCAGCACGAAGGTCTCGGTCTGCGGCTGCGTGTGGCCTGCCCACGTGAGGCGGAAGCGCTTGCCGCCCCACACGCCGCCGCCGGCGGTGTCGGGGAACGCCGGCGTGAGCGCGTACGCCGTGGCCGGCACCGGCGTCGTGGTGCCGTTGCTCTCGCGGTAGAGGCCGAGGCTGTCGAGCCGCGCCGTCGAGACGAGGTCGGCGACCAGCGTGAGCGTGTCGCCCGGCGTGTGCAGCCGGATCGGCTGGTCGTTCACGAGCGGCACGTCGTTCGCGTACACGAGCGTCTGCGGCTGCCCGATGCTCATGCGCGACGCGGGATCGCCGAGCAGGGTGTAGCTCGACGCCACGCCGCGCTCGTACGAGTACGAGAACACCGTGGGCACGAAGCGCAGGAACGTGTTCTGGATCGCCTCGCCCAGCACCAGCCGGGCACCGCGGTCCGACAGGATGTTGTCGTGCACGGCGGCCGACGACATGGCGCGCGCGAGTTCGACGTTCACGTGCGACGAATCGTCGCGCGGCACGATCTCGTAGCTCACCGACGCCCACGAGCCGATCGCGCCGGCGTTGGGCAGGGTCACGAACTCCTCGCCCAGCGCCGGCCCCTGCGAGCCGAATTGCTTCTCGGGGCGCGCGAACATGTTCGCGTGGCACGAGAACGCGCTGAAGAAGAAGTACTTGTTCAGGTTCGCGAACCGGCTCTTGTCGTCGAGCCCGGTGTCGTTCACGTACAGGTCCTCGTGCGTGAGCACCCATTCGCTCGCGTGGCCCTGGTAGTTCCACCACGACACGCCCGCGTTGAGCTTGTCGAACAGCACCGGCGTCACCGTGGCGTGCGTGCGCGTGCGCGTGGCCGCGCGGTCCGGGCGGCAGGTGTCCGCGATCGTCACGCCCATGTCGTACGGCTCGTTCGCGAGGTACCAGCGCAGGTTGAACAGGTCCACGTCGAGCTGCGCGAGACCCGCGTCGCGCTGCAGGATCGAGGCGGACTTGGCGTTCAGTTCGACGAAGTGCTGCTCCTGGAACCGGAAGCAGTAGCCGGTGGACGAGCCGCCGCCGCCGAAGAAGCTGTCGCCGGAGAAGGCGTCGTCCGAGGACAGCAGCATGCGCCGGCGCCACGACTGGTCGCCCGTCAGGTTCTCGGACTGGACCAGCTTGGCGACCACGCCCTGCGCCTCGGCCAGCGTGTTCACGGGAATGCGGCCCACCATCATCTCGGGGATCACGTCACCCGAGCCGTAGATCGGGTCCTTCTCGCCCGTGAGGTAGGCGTAGCTGTTGTCGCTCGGGATGAGTTCGAACTCCGACACGGGCACGGGCCCGGCGGTCGGCAGCACCGGCACCCAGTCGCGGCCCGACGTGCGGCGGTAGTTCATCGGATCCATGTTGCCGTCGCCGAACAGCAGCAGGAAGCGCGACTGCCAGTGCTCGTAGGCCCAGCGCACGAAGCGCTGGACGGACGCACCCGAGTGCCGGCCGCCGTTGAACTCGTCGTTCACGGACTCGAGCGGCGCGACCACCACGTTCAGGCCCGACGCCACGCGCAGGTCCACGAGCGGCTGCATCGCGGGCAGGAACGCCTCGGGCACCACGAGCAGCCAGTCGCCGGCCGTGTTCGCGTACAGGTTGCGGCGCGTCACCGCGGTGAAGTTCGCGGCCGGCGGCACCTTGGGGCCGAACGCCGGGTCCACCGGGTCCTGCACGAACGCCGCGACGTACGACTTCGGGCTCGTGCTGGCGGTGGAGTCCTGGAAGTCGAACGCCATGTAGTTGTTCTGCAGCGCCACGTGCGCCGGATCGAGCAGCACGCGCTGCGGCGCCTCGGGGTTCGTCACGTCGTAGAGCCGGATCGAGTCGCCGAGGAATCCCGTCACGTGGATCTGGAACTCGCCGGCCGCCTCACCCGAGTTGAACGCGAGGTAGTCGTGCACCGACGAGTAGCGCCGCCAGTACGTGAGGTCGAACCAGTTCAGCCCGGCGCGGCAGAGCGCGTTGTTCACCGGATCGGGCGGGGCGTTGTACGACTTGCCCCAGCCGCGGAACGAGTTCACGCCGCTCGTGAACGCCGAGCCGCGCACCGAACGGCTCACCGTGACCGCCGACTTGTTGTTCCAGTACACCGAGTCCGCGAGCGAACTGACCTGGTTGAGGCCGTTCTTCACCGCCGCCCACACGAAGTGGCTGCCCGCGTTGAGGCCCACGTACTGCAGCGTCGCCGTGACCGTGCGGCTCGTGTCGATGTCGTTGATCACGAACTTCAACGTGTCGGGGCGCGAGTAGTAGAGCTGGTTCTCGTTCCACTGGTACAGGTCGAGCGTGGTGTCGTACGGCGACTGGATGAAGTTGAGGAACGCTGAGAAGTTCTTCTCGAAGTGTTCCTTGTACGGGAAGCTCGGCAGCGGCGTGAGCGTGGCGTTGCGCCAGCCGCCGCGCTTCGGCATGCGCGCGCCGCCCGACAGGTCGCGCGTCACGTAGATCACTTCGGACTCGCCCCAGAAGCGCTGGTACTGGCTGGCGTTCGAGCGCTCGGACCACTTGCGCACGTACACCCAGATGCGGTCGCCGCCGTCGAACGTACCGTTCGAGTTCGCGTCCTCGACTTCGCAGGGCACGTCCACCGTCACGTACGGCGCCGCCTGCCCTTCGACGTACTCGTGGCGGTGCACCGCCACGTTCGCGATCGCGACACCCGCGGGGTAGCCCTTGGCGACGAGCAGTTCGTACGGCAGCGTGTAGAGCGCGGTCGAATCCACCTTCACGCGCACTTCGGGCTCGGTCTCGGGCGACACGCCGCCCGCCGCGAGCCCGTCCATGAGCCGCTGCGCACCGCGCGGCGCCGAACGCCACGGCTTCGCCTGCTCGAAGTTGAGCACGCTGGCCGCGAGCACGTCGTCGTAGTGCCGGTCGGCCGCCGCCGGGTCCGCCGCCTGCGCGAGCGCCGCTGCACCGGCCGGGCGATTGAAGTCCACGCGCACGGTCATGCCCGGGGTCACGGTGAGCTGGCTCGCGACCTCGTCGTAGCGGAACGGGCGCACCTCGATCGAAAGCAGCTTGCGCCCGCGGAACGGCGTGGGCGTACCGATGCGCACGGGCTCGGTCGGCCACGCGCCGTCGGCGAGCGGCGTCGCCTCGAGCATGATCGGCTCGGCGTCCGAACCGTCGGGGAACGTGCGGAAGTCCGGTCGCCCGGCGATCGCCAGCTTGACGCCGTCACGCCGCACGGGCGCATCGGACTGCAGCACGCGCACGCTCGGCCGCGCATCGTTCGGCACCGCCAGCATGGTGCTCCACGCCGGCAGCAGCGCGTGCCCGGGATCGGCCAGCGAGTGCGCGTCGGCGACGCCGACGATCTTGCTGCGGCCCTTCGAATTCGGGGCGGACAGCGACCAGTCCCCGGCCGATACCTGCAGGGTCACACCCCGCGAGTCGGTGGCCAGGACCCTCAGGCCCGCACGCGCCGGAACGGCGAGCACTGCGAGCAGCGGAAGAACGGCGGCGAGGACGCGTACTCGTTGGGAAAGTCGCATGTGGGTCGAGTCTAGGAATCCCGCCTGTCGGGGGTCAAGGTTCGTGGTTCGCAGATTGTGCCCGGGCCCGAAAAGGGCCATTTCGTGCGGGAACGGTCACCTCGGGACAACGAGTTACGAGCGCGGGCCGGGCCGGGCACATTTTCCGAACCACCCGCAAAGCCTTGGCAACAATCTGAGCACCCCGAGAAACGCGTTTGCTAGACTGCTGCGCCCGTTGAGGAACGCCTCACTTCCATCGGCAGCACCGGAGGAGATCCCCCGCATGTTTTCCCGCCGTATCCGCGCCTTCGCCGTGCTCCTCGTGCTGGCCGCCCTGCCGTGCACGGGGGTGGCCGCTCCCGGCCCGGCGCGCCCCGCCGCGAAGCCGGCGGCACCGCCCGCACCAGTACCCTCCGGCATGCGGGTGCCCCTGCGCGCGCCGGTCATGGCGGACACGGTGCTGGCGACCGTCTACGGCGCGAAGGACGTCACCCTCAGCGGGTTTCGCAAGGGCTGCCGCAAGCTGGGAGTGGATCCCGCCCGTCTTACACCGCTGGAGCGCCGTCAGGTCCTCGATGTGCTCGTGGACCAGAGCATCCTGAGCAACCGGGTCGCCCGAGAGCCCCGCGCCTGGACGGCCAAGGACAGCGCGGACTACATGGCCCTGCGCGACAAGCTCATGCTCACCAGCGCCCTGAACGCGGCGTTGTACCAGCTCGCGGGCCCGTACATGGAGCGCGGCGACAGCGTGCCCGACATGATGACGCTGGGCATGATGGCGCGCGACACCGCCATGAAGTCGCTGAACCCGCGCTGGGACGACTGGTCGGTGCGGCACCTCGCGGCGGCGTTCGCCGCGCTGCCCAAGGTCGGCCCGGACATGAACGCTATGCAGAAGATCCAGGCGGCGGGGATGCTGCCGAGCGTGCCGCCGGCGGACACGGTGCGCACCATCCTCTGGTACGGCGCCGACTCCATGTCGGTCGGCCGCGTGCTGCGCGAATACGCGAAGATCAGCCCGCTGTACCGGCCCCGCATCGAGGACGAGAACGGGATCCAGCAGATGGTGGGCAACATCGTCTTCAACGACCAGCTCCGCCGCATGGCCGAAGCGCAGCACCTCGACCAGACCCGCGGCAACGCGGCGCAGCTCGCCGAACGCGCGGAATACCTCGACGTGCAGCGGTTCGTGCAGAAGAACGTGTACGCGGGGCTGTCGTTCGACTCGGCGCAGGTGCGCCGGCACTGGACGAAGAACGCGAAGCGATTCCGTTCCGCCGCGAAGGCCGAAGTGGTGCGCATGGTGTTCGACACGCGTGACGACGCGGCACGGTGGGCGGCCGAACTGGCGATCCCGGGGCGCGCCGAATCGCTCGCCACGCAGTCGGTGCGCGCGGACGTGCCCTACACCGCCACGCTCAACGAGTCCGCCGATTCCGCGCTCTTCAAGCGCGTGCGCAAGCAGGGGCTGGGCGCGATCCTGGGGCCGGACTCGACCCACCAGGGCTGGCGCGTCATGAAGGTCATGAAGCTCGAGCTCGACCAGCCGCTCAGCTACGAGGACGCCTACGAATCCGTGTGGCGCGAGTTGTACGAGAACGAAGGCGAACGGCGCATGCGCGCGCTGGTGGACGAGCTGCGCCGGCACACCGTGGTGTTCGTGAACGAGAAGTCCCCTTGGCTCGGGCTGCTGCGGCAGAGGAACCGATGAGACGATTCCTGTTGGGCTTCGCACTCGCGGCGCTCGCCACCTCCCCGGCGTGGGCGGACGGACCCGCGACCCCGTACATGGTCGCCGACAGCACGGTGACCGCCGACGAGACGTTCTCGTGGCTCGTGCAGTACACGATCCGCAACCCGCTGGCGGTGGGGTTCTACGCCGACAGCTTCTACGTCGACCTCGAGGACCGCGGCGCGAACGGCTCGCGCGCGTCCCGCCGGCGCACCGACGACCTGCACGCGCTGCTCGCCACGATCCGCCCCATCTCGGGCGGTGACGAGCTCTCGCTGCAGTTCACGATGCCGGCCGCGTTCGAAGAAGGCACGCTGGGATTCCGGCTCTACGGGCACTCGCCCGAGGGCACGCTGCCGCCGCTCACCGCGACGGTGATCGCCCGGCCGGGCGTGATGAGCGCGGCGTTCCCGTCGCGGCTCGTGAACGCCGGCGCCGAGCGCGTGGAGCTGGTGCCGGTGCCGCTCGCCGACGCCACCCGACCGGCTGCAGGCGTGCTGCTGGTGCAGTCCGAGGACGGGCACGCGCGCGAACTGCTGCGTTACGCCACGCTGCTGCGCCAGCGCGGCATCGCCTCGGTGATCGTCAGCCTGCCCGGCTGCGGTGGCTCGAACGGCCCGGCCGACTTCGCCGGTCCCGCCACGCTGCGAGCGCTCGACGCGGGTTGGAACGAACTGCTGCGCCTGCCCGGCGTGGACAAGACCCGCCTGGCGGCCGTCGGCATTTCCGAGGGCGGCACCGCGGTCGCACGCTGGGCCGGCCGGCGCAACGACGTGCGCGCCGTGGCACTGCTGTCCGCCTACTACGATCTCGCGTCGAGCGCGCGGGCGAACGCCGGTGGCGAGCTCGCGAACCGCATCGCCACGCAGGCCGGGCGCGACAGCAGCGCACTGCGCGCGCGCTCGCCGCTGGTGGACGCGCGCCGCTGGAAGATGCCCGTGCTGGTCCTGCACGGCGCGAACGACACCGACGCGCCGGTGGCCGACGCACGCGACTTCGCCGCGCGCGCCCAGGCCGCGGGCGCGGACGTGCAGCTCAAGGTGCTCGATCGTCGTGCGCACGCGCTCGGTGCGGCGGCCCTGCCCACTTCACTGACACCGTTCCTGGTCAACAAGCTCGCTCCCGGCGCCCCCACGCGCCGACCGTGACGTCACTCTTTCCGCGATGAACCGCCCGGAGATTCCGACGATGCGTATTCGTCTCGCCCTCCTCGTGTCGGCCCTGCTCGTGGCCGTCACGGTGCACGCCCAGCCTCGTCCGAAGCCGTACACGCCCAAGACGCCGGCACCGGCGCCAGCGGCGCCGGCGGCGCCGGCGGCGCCCGTGAACCCGAAGCTGCGTGGCGCCGAGTTCATCAACGGCGTTCCCGACACGGGCCAGTTCCTGGCCGACGACGCCGTGCTCGCCCGCGTGGACGACCACGTGATCCGCGTCGGCGATTTCGTCTCGGCGTACTTCAACTCCTACCCCGAGTTCCGGCCCGCGCCGGACAGCGCCGGTCGTGTCGAGTTCCTGACCAGCATGATCCACAAGGAAGTGCTGGGCCGCACCGCGCGTGCGATCAACCGACCGCTCGGGTTCGAGGACCGGCTCGCGCTGCGGACGCACACCCAGCGCGCGCTTTCGAACGTGCTGTTCATGCGCCTCGTTTCGGACTCGGTCCGGATCACTCCGGACGACGTGTCGCGCGTGTACGGGTACATGAACTTCGAGCTGCGCCTGCGCCACATCGTGTTCATCGAACGGGAGGTGGCGGCGCAAGCGCGCGCCGAACTGCTCGCCAAGCGCATCACGTGGGAGCAGGCCTATCGCAAGTACCACCGCGGCCCGGCCAAACCGGCCGACGGCGTGCTCGGCTGGACGACCTTCAGCAGTCTGCCGCCCGCGATCGGGCTCGACGTCTTCTCGCACCCGGTCGGCTGGATCTCCGAACCCGAGGTGGACGAAGAGGGCGTGCACCTGATCCAGGCGCTCGAGCAGCGGCCGGCGCAGGGCGTGGTGCCGGAGTTCAACGCCTCACGCACGCTGATCCGCGTGCAGCTCCAGAACGCGCAGATCGCGCGCTACAGCGACCGCGTGCAGTCGGTGCTCCGCCGCCGTGCGCAGGTCACCTACGACACCACGGCGATGCGCCGGTTCGCCACCCGTTTCCAGTCCTCGAACATCGGGCTCGATCGCGACGCGTCCGGGGCGCCCCAGCTGAACGTGAACGGCGACGTCCCCGAGTTCTCGCCCGAAGACACCGCCACCGTGATCGCGCGCTGGAAGGACGGCAAGCTGACGTTCGCCGCCCTGTTGCATTCGTGGATGGAGATCACCCCGCTCGCGCGGCCGCCGCTCAACTCGTTCGAGAGCATGCGCGCACAGGTGGACGGCATCGTGCTCGAGCCCTACTCGGCCGTGTACGCCACCGAGCTGGGACTCGACCGCGACTCCATGGCCGTCGCGCTGATCGAATCGAAGCGCGAGGAAGTCCTGGTCAAGCACCTCTTCGCCGATTCGATCGAGTCGCGCACGTGGATCTCCAAGGCCGATCGCCAGAAGTACTACCGCGAACACCCGGCCGCGTTCACGACCTACCCGACCGTGGAGTACGCGGCGCTCACGGCCGCGCGACGATCGGAAGCCGATTCGCTCGTGGCGCGCCTGCGCTCGGGAGTGGATGCGCGCACGATCCTGCGCGAGGACTCGCTGGCCGGGCACATGCGCGGTTCGATCCAGACACGCCAGCAGAACGAGAACGGCCCGTGGCACAAGGTGCTCTTCGAGGAAATGCGCCCGGGGCAGACCATGATCGACGGCCCGGACCGCCACGGCGATTACCTCGTGCTGCAGCTGCGTGCGTTCGATCCCGGCCGCCTGCTGCCCTACGAACAGGTCGAAGGCATGGTGGACGAGTCGCTGCAGAACATCCGCCAGGAAGAAGCGCTCAACGCGATGCTCGCGCGGTTCATGTCGCGGTTCAAGATCGAGACGCACCCCGAGCGGCTCATGCTCGTGAAGCTCGTGGATCCCACGCTCGACTGAGCCACTGCACCGGCAGGCGAAACGGGGCGTCGCTCGTGTGAGCGACGCCCCGTTTCATTCGTCCGATGGTCAGCGGCCCCGCGGCGACGCGGCCCCGGGCTTCCATGCCGGCGCTCGAGCCGGCGACCGGAAGGGCACGCAGGCGGCCGCACCCTTGCCGCCCCAGCACGCGAAGCGCTCGCCCAGCCGCACCTCGGGTTCGTCGCGCATCGCGTACGCGAGCGTGGCCGACTCCCACTCGATGCACACGGGCTGCGTGGCCCCCGCCAGGTGGGCGTTCTTGTGCCGCACGATCACGCGCGCGAGGCACTGCACCGTGGCCGAATCCACGGTGCCGCCCTGCAGGTAACCGACCGCGTAGACCATGCGCAGTCGCGTTCCGCTCGGCGTGCGCTCGAGCACGGGCTGGCCCATGCCGCGCGTGGTCCAGGGCTGGCGCATCGGGAACGAGGGGTCGGGCCCGAACTGCACCGCGAGCGCGCCGGCGTTCGGCCCGGTCTTCGAGAAGTCCCAGAACGGCCCGAGCGAGTCGCCCGGCTGCGGCCGGATCAGGAGGTTCGCGGTGAAGCCGGTGAAGCTGGTGGACGCGCGACCCGGCAGGAAGCACAGGTACAACGTGTCCTCCGCGGACGGGTGCGCGAGGTCGGGGGTGAGCATCTGTGTGGCCCCGGGCTGGCCCCATGGCCGGTGCCAGCTCAGGTAGAGCCGGGCGTGCGGTGCCGCCGCGCCGCCGCGCGCCTTGACCGCGCTGTCGGCGCGCGTGATCAGGTCCACGAACGACGGTGACGCGCCGCGCGGCCGGGCACCGGTGCTGTCCGGCGCCCGGTCCGCATGCACCGGTCCGGCGGCGAGGACGGCGCACAGCAGCAGGCCGAGAATCGGGAGTCGGGAGTTGCGGGGGAAACACGAGGTCATCGGGACTCCGAACGGTACAGCGACTTGAGCGCGCCCCACGTGCGGTTGCGCACGGGAACGAGCTGGCAATCGGCGGCGGTGCCCTGCCAGGTCATGCGGTGCGGATCGGACCCGGACCCGGGCACGTACTCGAGCTGCGTGACCGCGGAAGTCGGGTCGCGCAACACGAGCACCGAATTGAACACGAGACATGCTGCAGTGGTACACCCCGAACAGGATCCTGCTCCCGACGAGTTGGCGTAGCTCAGCCGCAGCAGGCCGACATCATACGGGACACCCGCGTCCAACCGGGTCCGATCGGCCGCCGTCACCGAGGTCGTGCAGATGATCCGGAGCTGGTTGGCACCGCCGCGGGGCTGGCCGGGCTCGAACACCTGTACGAGCGCCACGCCGTTTCCATTCCACGGGTCGGCACAGGCGCCGTAGCCGAAGAAGTTCGCGGAGGCCGTGAGCGCGCCGGGCCGGCAACCGCCGCTCGCCATGCGCCACCAGTCCGGCAGGGTGGGCGCCGCCGTGATCACGTCCACCACCCACTCCATGCCGACGACGCTGTCCACGGCCGCATCCACCTGCAGCGAGGCGATGCTGACGGCGTCGCCGAGCGCGACGGAGCACGCGAAGCTCTTGTTGATGGCGCCCCCTCCCGACGCGCATTCGTCCCAGCGCAGGCCGAGCGTGGTGGCCTGCGCGCAGGGCGAGAGGCAGACGGCGAGCACGGCCAACCACGGCATGCAACGGCACACGACACGCTCGAGCGAATGGAGCCGCAAGGGACCCTCTCGTGAAAACACGACGGGGCACCCATTGCTGGGCGCCCCGGTGCGAAGCGAAGAAACTGCGGCTGCGAACTAGCGGTAGAGCGACTTGACCTGGCCCCACGTGCGGTTGCGCGCGGGAACCGGGAGGCACGTCGAGGAGTTCTCGCTCTGCCACGTCGCGATCTGGTTCACGCCCGACGTGATCTTCTGGTCACCGACGCCGACGGGCTGCGTGAGGTTGATCGAGTTGAGCACGATGCAGACCTTGTCGGTGCAGCCCGTGCAGGCGCCCGTGCCGACCGTCTTCGCGCTGTTGATGCGCAGCGTGAAGCCGTAGTACTCGAGGTTCGGGTCCACCGACGTCGCGTTCGCAGGAGCGGTCGCGCCGACGAGCAGGATGCGCGCGCGGTTCGTGGTGCCGCCGAAGCCGACCGTGTAGGCGCCGATGCCGCCCGACGCCTGCGACTGCCAGTAGTCCACGCAGTTCGCCATGTTCGGGCCGGGGAAGAAGTTCACCGACAGCGACGACTGACGGCACGAGCCCGCCGAGAACATGCGCCACCAGTTCGTGAACGCCGGATCCGCGGTCAGCAGGTCGAGCACCGCTTCGAGGCCCGTCATCGCCGTGATGCCGGCGGGGGGAACGAAGCTGCCGTACAGGTCGTGATTGCCCGTGTTGGAAGCGCACGCGAACGTCTTGTTCTGGACGCCACCGTCGCCGATGCAGTCGTTCCAGGCGAGGTTGACGCTGGCGGCGGAGACGAGCGAAGCGCCCGTCACGAGCATCCCGATCACGAGGGCGGAAACGCGAAGCAACTTGTTCATGCGATGAACCTCCTATTCATTGTCCTGAGGGCAATCATGGGCGCGCACGGGCGCTCCATGGACCACCCCGTACCGTCCTTGAGACCAGAGTCACGGCCTTACGGGTCTCGAATCCCCGACAGACTAGCGATGACGTTGCAGTGTGCAAGGGAAAAATGCCCCACTCTCCCGCCGTCGCCGCTGCCGGGGGGAGTATCGTCCAATCGGACCTCCATCCTCAGTGCGAATCGGCCCAGCGGGAGAGCGCAAAGGTTCGCCCAAGGGGGGACGTGACCGCGGACCAGCTGCCGGGAATGCGTGTTGCGTGCGCTGCCGGGCGCCCTGCACGCAAAAAGAATCGGGGCGGCCCGAAGACTCGGACCGCCCCGAAATGCTGCGTGCTGGGACTAGCGGTACAGCGACTTGACCTGGCCCCACGTGCGGTTCTGCGCAGGCACGACGGCCGGGCAGCCACCGGCGACCACGCCGCCCTGCCACGTCACGTAGTTGCGCGTGGCCGGGCTCTGGATGCGGAAGTCACCGACGCCGGCGGGCTGCGTCAGCTTGATTTCGTTGAGCACGATGCAGACGGGATCGGTGCAGCCGGCGCAGGAGCCGCTGCCGACCGTCTTCGTGTTCGAGATCGAGAGCGTGAACGAGTAGTACTCGGCATCGACATCCACCGGCACCGCGTTCGCCGGAGCGACGGCGGCGACGATGAGGACGCGAGCACGGTTGGGCTGGCCACCGAAGCCGGCGGTGTAGGCACCAACGCCGCCCGACGCCTGCGACTGCCAGTAGTCGATGCAGTCGCCGGAAACGCCCGTCGCGTCGATGAAGTTGGCCGAGAGGGCCGTGGGACGGCACGACGACGGCGTGAACATGCTCCACCACGCCGGCAGGGACGCGGTCGACGACACGAGGTCCACGACCATTTCGTTGCCCGTGATGGCCGTGGTGCCGGCCGGGGCGACGTACGAACCGTACAGCTTGTGCGCAGTCGCGGTGTTCGAGTTGCAGGCGAACGACTTGTTCGCCGCGCCACCGGCACCGCACGAGGTCCAGTACAGGTTGAGACCGGCCGCCGAAGCGAGAGAAGCCGAGACGGCGAGGAGCACTGCGCTGAGAAGTAGCGTCTTCTTCATGGCTTTCCTCCAGAACGCGGAACTGATGGGGGACTGCTGCTGGGATGCTCGCGACACGAACGCTCTGTTCGAGCACCGAGGGACGTCATGCCGTCGAAAAGACTAGCACGCATCGGGGGGCACGAAACAAGGGAAAAGTATGAGAAAACAGAGGTTGCAACCTGCAATGCCGCTCGGGAGCAACGCAGCTGAACTTCAGTCGCGGCGCGTGGCCCCTGCGTGCCCCGGAATGCCTCGCGAACTCGTCCCTGGCGCGCCGGCATGGCAAGCAGGGCTTTCCGCGTACGCCAGTGCCCGAGAGGGCCCATGAGGGCGCCCGGCGAGCCTCACGCGCGGCCGCGCACGGGGTGTGCGGCACTGCTCGACGGCCTCGCTCCGCCGGCCACGCTCTGGCACATGCGAAAGGCGGCCTTCCGTGAGGCAGGCCGCCTTCGCGATGCTGCGACTTCGGGCAGGCTTAGCGGTACAGCGACTTCACCTGGCCCCACGTGGTGTTGCGAGCCGGCGTGGCGGCAGGGCAGCCACCGGCGGCGTTCGGGTTCTGCCACGTGACGTAGTTGCGGTTGGCCGGGTTCTGGATGCGGAAGTCACCGACACCAGCGGGCTGCGTCAGCTTGATCTCGTTGAGCACGATGCAGACGGGGTCCGTGCAGCCAGCGCAAGCGCCAGTGCCGACCGTCTTCTGGTTACCGATCTGGAGCGTGAACGAGTAGTACTCGGCATCCGCGTCCACCGGCACGGCGTTCGCCGGAGCGACGGCCGCGACGAGGAGGATACGAGCACGGTTCGTGGCGCCCGGAACGATGTTCGTGTTGTACGCGCCGACGCCGCCCGACGCCTGCGACTGCCAGTAGTCGATGCAGTCGCCCGACGCGCCCGGATCAATGAAGTTGGCGGACAGGGAAGCCGGACGGCAGGACGTAGCGGTGAACAGGCTCCACCACGCCGGAAGCGTGGTCGCCGACGACTGCAGGTCGATCACGACTTCGTTGCCCGTGATGGCCGTGGTGCCGGCGGGAGCGACGTACGAGCCGTACAGCTTGTGCGCGGTCGCGGTGTTCGAGTTGCAGGCGAACGTCTTGTTGGCGAGGCCGGCAACCGGGCCGCAGTTGGTCCAACCGAGGTTCAGACCGGCCGCAGACGCGAGCGACGCCGAAACGGCAAGCAGGGCGCCAGCGAGGAGAATAGCCTTCTTCATCGTGAGAGCCTCCTGAGATCTCGTCTCAGTTGTGTAATGAACGAACGATGCGATGTGTGAGATCCGGATCCCGCCAGCGCGTCGCCGCTCTTCTCAGGGCAGCGACGCGAACTGGCGGAGCCAGAGGCCTACGGGCAGTACGTGGAGCAGCCTTCCGTCGAGCCGAGGGCGCCGAAGGCACCGATCAGCAGCGACAGATCATTGGCGCCGATCGCAGTGCTGTAGTCGTAGTCCGAACGGCCGTAGTAGTTGCCCGAGCCGAAGTCGGCGATCCACACGGAGATGTCGTTGGCACCGACGCCCGACAGGCCGCCGTCCTGGTTCAGGATGGCCGACGTCATCGAGCCGAGGAGCACGCCGTCGGCGTACACCTTGACCGATCCGAGGCCAGCACCGGCAGTGGCACCAGCGTTCGTGCCGCCACCGACGACCGTGAAGCTCACGACGCCCGAGGCGTCCGTGAACTTACGCACGCTCTTCGCGGCGCAGTTCACCGTCGCGCCCGCGTCGAGCTGGTCCGAGCAGAGCTGCAGATCGGAGCCCGCCGAGAAGTCGAGGACGACCGAGCTGCCGTTGATCGGGTTGTTCGCGAGATCGCGAACGGTGATCGAGAACGTGCCGAGCGGATCCGCGGTGCCGAGCGAAGAGCCGACAACCGTGAGGAACGCAGGAGCAGGAAGCGTGGAGTTACCCGGGCTCGGCACACCCGCGAACGCGGACGCGGCAACCAGCATGCCGCACGCGGTGAGCGTGGCCTTGCGAACCAAACCAGTCATTGTTGCACCTCCCGAAGTGGTAGTACCTGTTGCTGAGTTCATGGCAAGGCTCAGTTGCACGCAATCAGGTCTGGCTGCGAGCCACCCCCTTTCGAACTCTCTATTTGTCGTAGCGAGATCGAGTTCGAGTGCCTTGGCGCGCTTATCTGACGCAACAACAAGGCCTTCCAAGACGAGAAAAAGTCTAGGCGGCGGTCTTCTGCCGTGTCAAGAAAGTTTTTCGTCCTGGACCCTGCAAAGGCACTCTTCACCGCTGTGGTCCTCAACCGGCCCGTCACCGGACCCGTTGCCGGGGACCGATCGCGGCCTGAAGCGACTGGATCTCTTGAACTTGGCTTCACTCTGGTGGGCGAAACAGGGCTCGAACCTGTGACTTCCTGCTTGTAAGGCAGGCGCTCTGCCAGCTGAGCTATTCGCCCGATTCCTGCCCCTTGCTCCGCACCAGGAGTGCCGCCGGGATGAGCCCGCAGTAGGCGAATACCAGCAGGACCGGAGCCAACGTGATGGAGCCACGCGAGAGACTCAGGTATCCCGCCCCCAAGCACGCGACACCGAGCGCCAGAAGCACGGTGTTCAGCGTTCCCCAGTTGAATCCGAGGTCCACCTCGGGCCTGAGCTTGGCCCGGAGCGACTTGGGTTGGGTGGTCATCTGCTTGCCGCTCATCTCTTTCTCCTTGCACCAGCGGAGGCGGTAAAACGCAACGCCGACGACTTCGAACGAACCGTCTTCGTTCGAGATCGCCATGCATGCAACCGGTGCCGAAGAAGCGAGGCCCGGGGCACATGGGACGATCTCAGCGAAGATCGTTGGGGAGTGCCGCCGCCTCCGATGGGGCGCACCGTGTCATACACGGTCCCTACGGGGCGGTTCCGATTTTTTTTCGGCCGACTCGAAAAGGCCGGCCGACACTGTATCACATGCTCGAATCGTCACTTCACTCGTGGCCACGAGAGCGCCCGGAGCGCACGCTCAGGGCGCCACCGCCGCACTGTCCGGCGCGACCGCGAGACTGTCGCCGGCCGAATCCGCCGCCGCCCGGCGCGCCGCGAACGCCGCCTGCAGCGCGCGAGCCGCGGTGATGTTCGCGAGGTGCTGCTCGTACGTGGTGGCGAACATGTGGCGGCCGTCACCGCGTGCGACGAAGTACAGCGACGGATCCTGCGGCGTCGCGTTCACCACGGCCTCGATGCTCGCGAGCCCGGGGTTGCAGATCGGCCCCGGAGGCAGCCCTTCGTGCAGGTAGGTGTTGAACGGCGACTCCACGCGCAACTCGCGCAGCGTCAATTTCGACCGCGGGTTACGGCCGAGCGCATAGCCCACCGTGGGGTCGGCCTGCAGCTTCATGCCCTTCACGAGCCGGTTCAGGTAGGCGCGCGCGATGCGCGGGCGCTCGTCGTTCACCTGCGCTTCGGATTCGACGATGCTGGCGAGCGTGAGCAACTCGTGCGGCCCGAACCCGAGCGGCAGCGAATCACAGCCCGCCGTGGCCCGGGCGACGCGGTCGAGCGTGCGTCGCACCATGGTGCGCAGCGCCACTTCCGGCGCCGTGCCCGGCAGCCACTCGTACGAGTCGGGCGCGAGGTACCCCTCGAGCGAGGGCGCGTCCACACCCAGCGAATCGAGCAGCGCGGGGTCGTGCGCGAGTGAATCCACCACCGCGGGTGCGACGCCGAGCCTTTCGCCCAGCCGCGCGGCGACCTCGCGCACCGTGAGGCCTTCGGGCAGCGTGAGCAGGTCGAGCCCGAACATGCCGCGATCGAGCGCGCGCAGGATCTGCGGCACCGTCATGCCCAGCGGGAACGAGTACTGCCCCGCCTTCACCGTGCGATCGAGCCGCATGACGCGCGCGAGCGCGAGGAACCCGAACGTGCCGCGGATCACGCCGGCGCGCTGCAGCTCGGCCGCGATCTGGTGCAGCGACTGGCCGCGCTCGATGATCACCGTCCGGCGCTCCTCGGGCGGGAACAACCCGGCCGGCAGCAGCAGTTCGTACGCCGGCGCGACGAGCGCGGCGATGAGCAGCAGCCACGCCCAGCGGATCGGGCGGAACGCGCCCCGGCGGCGCGCGGCGTTCACGCGCCCTCTCCCGTGGGCCCGGCCGCGGCGCGGCGCTTCTCGTACTCCAGCCTGAGCAGCCACGATTCGAGCAGCGCGATCGCCGCGCCCTGGTCCACGCGCGACTTGCCGCGGCCGCCGGCGCGCTCGCCGCGCTCGTGCATGCGGCGCGTGGAGAGCGCGCTGGTGAGCCGCTCGTCGTATTCGTGCACCGGCAGGCCGGTCGCCTCGCGCAGGGCCGCGGCGAACGCGCTCGCCGCTTCGGCGGCCTCGCCACGCGCGCCCGAGAGCAGCAGCGGCAACCCGACCACGATCGAGGTGGCCTCGCACTCGAGCGCGGCCGCCGCGACCTGGCGCACGCCGTCGGCGGCACCCTGCACGGTGCAGGTGTCCAGCCCACTCGCGATGGTCCCGGTCGGATCGCTGACGGCGAGCCCGATCCGTCGCTCACCCCAATCCACGGCCAGCACTCGAGACAAGGCGGGAAGACTCAGGCGTCGGCGGCGATCTGGTTGGCGGGACGGTTCTTGACCAGAATGCAGGTCGTTCCCGTCTCCCCGAACCGGAAGTCCACGTCGTCGCAGCACGAACGCATGATGAAGATGCCGCGGCCGCGCATGTCGAACAGGTGCTCGGGCGTGGTCACGTCGGGCACGACCCGCTCGACGTTGAACCCCTTGCCCTGGTCGTGCACCCGGATCTCGAGCCGCTCGGGGAGCAGGTGGAACTCGACCTCGAAGTTGATGGCCGGATTCCGCTTGTTCCCGTGCTGCACGGCATTGGTGCCCGCCTCGATGATGGACATGCCGACCTGCGAGGTCGTGTCTTCGTCGAAACCCATGCGCTCGCACACGCTCAGCGCCACCCGATCGAGTACGGACAGCAGCTCCAGCCGGCTCGGCAGGCTCAAGCGAATCACTTCCGGCATCGGCGCTTCCGACATGAGGGGTCTTTACGGGTTGCGGCCGGGCGCGAACGCCTGCAGCAGCGCGAGCGCGTGGGCCATGTCTTCGGGCAATGCCGACTCGAAGTGCAGCCGCTCACCCGAAACCGGGTGGGCGAACTCGAGTTCGGCGGCGTGAAGCGCTTGCCGACGCAGCGTGCGCAGCAAGGCGAACGTGAGGCTACGCTCGGCCTGCCGGAGGCTCAACGATTTTCTCACTCTCCCGCCGTAGAGCGGATCCCCGATCACGGGGTGCTTCACGGCCGAGAAATGCACCCGGATCTGGTGGGTCCGGCCGGTCTCGAGCCGGGCTTCGACCCACGCGGCGACCCCGAATCGCTGGAGCACGGTCCAGCGCGTCATGGCGGACTTGCCCGTGCCCCCACGCACCACGGCCATGCGCTTGCGCTCGTGCGGGTCGCGGCCGATGGGCATGTCCATGTAGCCCTCGTCGGGCCCGGGATCGCCCCAGACGAGCGTCTGGTAGACGCGTCGCACCTCGCGACGCCGCAGCGCCTCGACCAGCGCCTGGTAGGCGACTTCCGTCTTGGCGGCGACCATGAGCCCCGAGGTGTCCTTGTCGAGCCGGTGCACGATCCCGGGACGGCCCTCCCCGCCCACGTTCGCCATGCCGGGCGCGTGATGCAGCAGCGCGTGGACCAGCGTGCCCGAGGTGACGCCCGCACCGGGGTGCACGACGACTCCCGCCGGCTTCATGAGCACGATCACGTGCTCGTCCTCGTGCCGGATCGCGAGAGGGGCGTCTTCCGCGATCAGGCGCGTCGGGCGGCGCGGCGGCACCTCGACCCGCACCGCGTCGCCTTCCTTCAGCTTCAGCGACTGCCGCGCGGGCTTGCCGTTGACCAGCACGCGGCCGGCTTCGACCAGCGCCTGGATGCGGTTACGTGAGAGGCCGATCCGCGCCTTCGCCAGCCAGCGGTCCACCCGCTGGCCCGCTCCCGGCGGCGGAACCGTCAGCTCCACCAGCTTCATGCGCAGCGCCTTCCGGGACCGTGGCGGCTTCCGTTGCCGGCGCCGGGTCCTCCGTGTCGCGTGTCCAGGCCAGCGCGAACAGCGCCACGCCCACGTTCACGCAGATGTCGGCCACGTTGAACACCGGGAATCCGTGGCCGTTCCACTGCAGGTAGATGAAGTCCACGACCTCGCCGGTCGCGGCGCGGTCGATGAGGTTGCCGATCGCCCCGCCGAGGATGAACGCGAGCGACAGCTGGCGACCGAGCGACAGCACGGGATGGCGCGCGAACAGCACGAGCACGATGACCGATGCGAGCGCGGAAAACGCCCACAGCGGCGCGTGCAGGTCGGCGAGCAGCCCGAACGCGATCCCGGAGTTGCGCGTGTACGTCAGCTGCACGAGGTCGCCGATCACGTGCCGGCTCGGCGCGAACGCGAGGTGTGCCGTGGCCCAGTGCTTGGTCCACTGGTCCACGGCGACGAGCACCGCGGCGACACCGATCAGCAGCGGGAACGAACGCTTCACTCGTCCTTCGCCTGCAGGCGGCCCGCGCGAAGGTCGCGCTCGTACTTCTCCTGTTCCTCGATGCAGAGCCGCGCCCAGGGCAGCGCCTCGAGGCGCGTCTTGGAGATCGGCTTGCCGCTCACTTCGCAGATGCCGTACGTGCCGTTGTACACGCGCGTGAGCGCGTCCTTGATCTCGCGCAGCAGCTTGCCTTCCTTCGACGCGAGGTCGAACGCCTTCTCGCGCTCCATCGAGTCCGTGCCCGCGTCGGCCATGTGGAACGAGTAACCGCTCAGCTCACCCGCCGTGTCGCGCGGGTTCACCTTGAGCAGCGTGTCGTCGATGTAGCCCATCTCGCGCATGATGCGCGCGTACTCCTCGCGCAGGCGCTCCTCGAAGTGCTTGAGGTCGGCTTCGGTCAGGCGGTCGTCACCGCGCTTCGGCACGGGCTTGGCCGCGACGATCGGGCGGGCGTTCGACGGCAGCGGCCGCGAGCTGGGCACCGGCTTGGGCGGGTTCGTGAAACGCGGCTTGGCCTGCGCTTCGGGCGGGAGCACGCCGAGCGGACGCACCTCGGGCACGGCACGTGCGACGAGCTTGGTCTTGCCCGAGCCCACCTTGGCGGCACGCTGCGCGGCGAGCTTGGCCTCGGCGGTCGCCGGCACGAGCCGGCGCGGGCCTTCGGCGGCCTTCTTGCGGGCGGCCTCTTCGGCCGCCGCCTTGGCGCGCGCCTCGGCGAGCGCCTTGGCCGCGAGCGCACCCTTGTTGAGCCCCTTCGGGGCCGCCGGCTTGGTTGCGGTCTTGGCGACAGCCTTCGCTGCCGGCTTGGCCGGCAGCTTCGCCGGGGCCTTGGCCGGAGCCTTGGCGGCAACCTTCGACGCGGGCTTCGTCGGCTTCGCGGCCGCCTTCTTCACGGGCTTCGCGGGCTTGGCCGGCTTCGTGGCCTTCTTCACGGGCTTCGCGGCGGGCTTCTTCTTCGGGGGAGCCGCCTTGGCGCTCGACGCCTTGGGACGCGAGGAAGCCTTCGCCTTCGGCGCAGGCTTGCTCTTGCCGGCGGTGGTCTTCTTGCGAGCGGTCGCCATGGTCACTTCCTCCCTTTCAAGACTGCGGCCTCGCGAGCGGCGCCTCATCGAGCCGGCCCAGAACGCCGGTCAACAGGCGCTTCAGGCTCGGCGCGGTGCGGGCGGCCACCGCGAGCACGGCCGCGATGTCGCACGGATGCAGGGCATCCGGCAGACAGGCGTCCGTCACGACGTTGAAGGCCAGCACGCGTTGCCCGCCATGCACGGCCACGAGGTTCTCGGGCACGAGCGACATGCCCACGACGTCCGCGCCGATGCCGCGCAGGAAGCGGTATTCGGCCGGCGTCTCGAGGTTCGGTCCCGCCACCGCGACGAACACGCCGCGCTGGAGCGGGATCTTCTCGTCGCGCGCCACGCGTTCGGCAAGCTCGATCAGCGCGCGCGAGTACGGCTCGCTCATGTCGGGGAAGCGCACCCCGAGCTCGTCGTCGTTGACGCCGCGCAGCGGGTTGTCGCCCATGAGATTGATGTGGTCCTTGGTGACCACGATGGTGCCCGGGGGCATGTCGGGGTTCATGCCGCCGCAGGCGTTGGTGACGACGAGCGTGTGGCACCCGAGCGCACGCAGCACGCGCACGGGGAACGACACCTCGCGCATGCTGTAGCCCTCGTAGAAGTGCACGCGGCCCTTCATCACCGCGACGCGCCGGCCCGCGATCGTACCCAGGTGCAGTTCGCCGGCGTGACTCTCGACCGTGGACGAAGGCCAGTGCGGGATTTCCGAGTAGTGCACGACCGTGTCCAGTTCGAGTGCATCCGCGAAGTCGCCGAGCCCGGTACCGAGGATGACTCCCGCCTCGGGCACGAGCTTCGTGCGCGACCGCACGTAGGCGGCCGCTTCGCGGATGTGCTCCAGGAGTTCACTGGCCATGCGCTTCGTTCGTCCTTTCGAGCTCGGCGGCGAGACGCGCTTCGGCGTCGGCCGCGGACAGCCCTTCCACCGCGATCGTCTTGCTGCGCGAGGACGCGCCCCGCGCCACCGTCACCTGCCGGCGCTTGAGGTCGAGCAGCTGCGCCAGCAGTTCCACCACCGCGTCGTTCGCGCGCCCGTCTTCGGGCGGCGCGGTGACCGCGAGCTTCCACTCGCCGCTCGCGAGCCGGCCGGTCAGCGCGTTGCGGCGCGCACCGGGCTGCACTCGAACGGCCAACTGCGCGCTCATCGCATGCGGACCGCGAGCTCGCGCAGCGTCGGCACCAGGAAACCCATGCCGACGAACTGGATCACCAGCAGCACGAGGAGCGGCGCGAAATCCATGCCGCCCATCGCGGTCGGGAACATGCGACGCACGGGTGCGCACACCGCGTGCGAAATGTTCTCGACGACATCGAGAATCGGGTGGCTCGGGCGCGGCTGGAACCACGACATCACCGCGTTGACGACGATCACCAGCTGCAGCGCCTGAAGCGCCCAGCCGAGAATCTCCGCGAGCATCCCGACGAAATTGCCCATCACGAACACGACCGCCTCCTCATGCGCGGCGCGCGCCGAAGAGTGCGCTGCCCACACGCACGATCGTCGCGCCTTCCTCGACGGCGACCTCGTAGTCGCCGCTCATACCCATGGACAGTTCCGGCAGCGGGCGCCCCAGTCGCGCCGCACCCGCGTCGCGCAGTTCCCGCAGTCGCGCGAACGCCGCGCGCGCCTCGTCGGGCTGGTCCACCGCCTCCGGCACCGTCATGAGCCCGCGCAACTCGAGTCCTTCGAGCGGCGCGACCTGCTCGAGCAGTGGGCCGAGCGCGTCCGGCATGACGCCGAACTTGCTGGCTTCCCCGCTCACGTTGACCTCGATCATCACCGGCATCACACGGCCTGCCTCGCGGCAGCGTCGTGCGAGCGCCGTGGCCAGTTCGAGGTCGTCCACGCTGTGGACGACGTCGAAGAGTCCCGGCACCTTGCCGGCCTTGTTGCGCTGCAGGTGGCCGATCAGGTGCCACCGTGCCGCCTCCCGCGGCACCGCCAGCTGGTGCGCCTGGGCTTCCTGGACCCGGTTCTCACCAAGGTCCCGAAGGCCGAACCGCACCGCTTCGGCAACGACTTCCGCGCTCAACGTCTTGACCACGGCGACGAGCGTGACCGCCTCGGCCGATCGGCCCGAACGGGCCGCCGCGGCCCCGATGCGGGCGCGGATTTCGGGAAGCCGGTCCGCCAGGCTGGCGTGGGTGGTGTTCACGGGACGCGGCAGACTAGGGCCGAGGTCCCTGCGGGGCAAGCGGTTTGTTCGGCTTGCACCCACGAGCGAACGCGCTGCCTCCCAAGGCCAAACGCCCCGACCGTCAGGCCGCGCCCCAGCCCCCAGGCACGAACGCCCCGACCGTCACGTCGCGCCCCAGCCCCCAAGCACGAACGCCCCGACCGTCAGGCCGCGCCCCCAGCCCCCAAGCACGAACGCCCCGGCCGTCAGGTCGGGGCGCTCGCTTACTCTGGTGGAGGCGGCGGGAATCGAACCCGCGTCCGAAAGTTCTTCTGCAACGAGTCCTACAAGCGTAGTCGGTCGTTTGAGTCTCGCGCGCCTTGCTCCGGCCGACAGGATCGCGGCGCGCCAGCCCGAGAAGATCTCGTCCGCCGCGGTCGGGCCGCCGCATTGGACCAGTCCACGTTTGTCTGGCGCCCGCACCGGTCCCCATGGACGGGGCCCGGGAAGGCGTCGCTGGAGCTAGTGGTTAACTAGGCAGCGAGAGCCATCTGCTCGTTGGCAGATGAGTTTTCCCATGCTTTTTGACGAGGTTGATGGGTCCCCGGCTTGCACTCGTTGGTTCTGAACCCCCGTCGAAGCCTGTCGCCCCCGATGGGAATCCTGCTGCTGTGATGTCGGCGCGGCGCGCGCGGCTCGTCAGGAGTTTCGCGCGCGTTCGCCTGCGGTGGCTCAGAACGGGATGTCGTCGTCCGGCGCGCCGCCGAAGTCGTCCATGCCGCCGGGATCGCCTCCCACCGGCGCGCCCGCGAAGTCGTCCTGGCCGCGGTCGAATCCGCCACCGCCACCCTGGCCGCCACGCCCGCCGACGAAGCGCATGTTCTGCGCGACGACTTCGGTGCTGTAGCGCTTCTGGCCCTGCTGGTCCTGCCACTGGCGGGTGCGCAGCGAGCCTTCGATCAACACCTCGCGGCCCTTGGTGAGGTACTGCTTGGCGAGATCGGCCTGCTTGCCGAACAGCACCACGCGGTGCCACTCGGTCTCGTTCTTCCAGCCGCCGTTGCCGTCGGGCCGGCGCTCGTCCGTCGCGATGTTCAGGTTCGCGATCGTGAGCTGGCTCTGCGTGTAGCGGATCTCGGGATCGCGCCCGAGTCGGCCCAGCAGGATGACGCGGTTGAGGCTCATGGGTGCTCCGTTCGAAAGGGGGCCCGTGGAGGTCGCGGGGGCCCGGGAGGCGGGCACTTCGTTTTCGTGGCGGCAATCTACCGCGACGGCGAGTCCGCCCCAAGCAAAGAGTCGCGAAACCCGCGTCTTTCGCGGCCGCGTTTGACTCCGGCGTTGCCCGGACACTATTCTGCCCGCCCGATTCGCAGCACCATGCATCGGGGCGTGGCGCAGCCCGGTAGCGCACCTGCTTTGGGAGCAGGGTGTCGGAGGTTCAAATCCTCTCGCCCCGACCAGCTTCCCGCCGATTCCCGACCGCAGGCCACCGGAGTGCGGCATGCCGTCTCGGATCAGCGGACATATCCCGGCAGGCGGGACGGTTGGGCGGTTCGCCCGGCTCTTCCGGCGCCGGGCGAGCGCCTGTAGCTCAGTTGGATAGAGCATCGGATTTCTAATCCGACGGTCGGGGGTTCGATCCCCTCCAGGCGCGCCAGTGTCGCGCCCATGGCGCGGCCGGAATACGACGAGTGGTGGTGGATGTAGCTCAGTTGGCAGAGCATCGGGTTGTGGTCCCGAGGGTCGCGGGTTCGAGCCCCGTCATCCACCCCATCATTCCCTTCTTCCGGCCCTGATCGCGGCCTCTCGGCCGCCCGCAGGGAGGCCGATACTCCCGCCCATGACCCGTCGCGCCAAGATCGTCTGCACGCTCGGACCCGCCACGCACACCTACGAAGCCATCGCCGCGCTCGTGCGCGCGGGCATGGACGTGGCGCGGCTGAACCTGTCGCACGGCACCCGCGAGGACCACGCCGAGGTCTACGCCCACGTCCGCCGGGCGTCCGACGAATCGGGCCGCGCCGTGGGCATCCTCGTGGACCTGCAGGGCCCCAAGATCCGGCTCGGCGACTTCGTCAACGGCGCCGAAGTGCTCGAGGCCGGCGCCACGTTCACGATCACCACGCAGCCCGAAGTGCCCGGCACCGCGACCATGGCGAGCACGACCTACGAGTCGCTCGCCACGGACGTGAAGCCCGGCGACACGGTGCTCGTGGACGACGGCAACGTGAAGCTGGTGGTCGAGGCGACCGACGGCGTGCGCGTGCGCTGCAAGGTGATCGAGGGCGGGCGCGTCTCGAACCACAAGGGCATCAACCTGCCGGGCGTGCACGTGAGCGCCCCGAGCATGAGCGACAAGGACCGCGAGGACCTGCGGTTCGCCATGTCGCTGCGCGTGGACCTGATCGCGCTCTCGTTCGTGCGCTCACCCGACGACGTGCACGAGGTGCACGCGATCATGGACGAGTTCGGCGCCCGCCTGCCGGTGATCGCGAAGATCGAGAAGCCCGAGGCGATCGAACATCTCGAAGCGATCGTCGAGGCGTTCGACGGCCTCATGGTGGCGCGCGGCGATCTCGGCGTGGAGCTGCCGTTCGAACAGGTGCCGCTCATCCAGAAGCGCGCGATCGCCCTGGCGCGCCGGCACGCGCGGCCGGTGATCGTGGCCACGCAGATGCTCGAGTCCATGATCGTGCACTCGCGCCCCACGCGGGCCGAAGCGTCCGACGTGGCCAACGCGATCCTCGACGGCACCGACGCCGTGATGCTGTCGGGCGAGACGAGCGTCGGCAAGTACCCGATCGAGGCCGTGGAAGCCATGGCGCGCATCATCTCGACGGTCGAGGAGGAGTCGCTCGGCTCGCTGCCGCCGCCCGAGGGACCGTGCGCGTCGCGCGGTGACGCCGTCGCCGCGGCCGCGGTGCACATCGCCTCGGACACTCACGCGCGCGCGCTGGTCGCGTTCACCGAGTCGGGCTCGTCGGCGCGGCGCGTGTCGCGGCACCGTTCGCCCATCTCGCTGCTCGCGTTCACGTCCACGCCCGCCGTACGCAGCCAGCTCGCGCTGCAGTGGGGCATCGAGACGTTCATCGTGCCGCGGCCCGAGAACACCGACGAACTGGTGAAGCAGGTGGACTGGTCGCTGCTCGCGCTCGAACGCGGCGAGATCGGCGAGTTCGTGGTGATCGTGGCCGGCACGCCGCCGGGCGCCGCGGGCTCGACCAACACGGTGCGCGTGCACCGGCTCGCGCAGGTCTAGTCGGCCGAGTCCGCCGCGGCGAGCCGTTCCCGCACCCGCGCTTCGAGTTCGTCGCCCGTGAACGGCTTCGCGAGCAGCGCGAACGCCTGGCGGCCCGAGCGCAGTTCGGGCAGTTCGTCGCCGGGGTAGCCCGACATGAGCAGCACGCGCGTGCCGGGGCGCTCGACCAGCAGCTGTTCGGCCAGCTCCGGCCCGGTCATGCCCGGCATGATGACGTCGCTGAGCAGCAGGTGGATCGGCCCCTCGTGCAGGCGCGCCAGCTCGAGCGCCCGCTCGCCGGACTCCGCCTCCACCACGTGGCAGCCGAACCGCCGCAGCGTCGCGCACACGAACTGCCGCACGAGCGGCTCGTCTTCCGCGACGAGCAGCGTGGCTTCGATCGGTGTGCCCCCGTCGAGGCCGTTCATCGGCCGGCCCGCCGACGGTTCGCGTACGGATGCCGGCGCCGCGGGCAGCAGCACGCGGAACGCACTGCCCCGGCCGGACGCCGACTCGATCTCGACGAAACCGCCGGCCTGCTGCACCGAGCCGTACACGGTCGCGAGCCCGAGCCCCGTGCCCTTGCCCGAGTCCTTCGTGGTGAAGAACGGTTCGAACAGGTGCGGGCGCACGTCCTCGGGAATGCCGGTGCCGTGGTCGCGCACCTCGATGACCGCGTGCGGTCCCGACACGCGCGCGCCGCGCGAGACCACCGCGTCGGGCGTGATCTCCTCGCCGCGCAGGCTGACGCGCAGCTCGCCGCCGTCCGGCATCGCGTCGCTGCCGTTCACGACGAGGTTGAGTACCGCCTGTTCGATCTGGCCCGGATCGGCAAGGACGCGCGGGCCGCTGCCGGCGTGTGGCAGGTCGAGCACCACCTGCACGCGCACGCCGACGATGCGGCGCATGAGCGGTTCCAGCTCGGCCAGCAGCGTGGACAGCGCCAGTTCGCGCGGCTCGACGCGCTGGCGCCGCCCGAACGCAAGCAGCTGGCGCGTGAGCGCGGCGCTGCGGCGTCCGGCGTTGCGGATGTTCTCGACCGACTCGCGGTGCGGCGATCCGTCCGGCAGCGCCAGCGAGAGCAGTTCGGCTTCGCCGAGAATGGCGAGCAGCATGTTGTTGAAGTCGTGCGCCACGCCCCCCGCGAGCCGCCCCAGCGCTTCGAGCTTCTGCGTCTGCGACCAGCGCCGCTCGGTGTCGCGCATGGCGACCGCCTGGCGCCGCGCGTCGGTCACGTCGCGGAAGCTCCACACGCGCCCCACCGGCTTGCCGTCGAGCATCTGCGGCAGCGAGTAACGCTCGAACACGCGCCCGTCGCGGAAGCCGACCTCGTCGAAGCTCGACGCCTCGGGGTGCGAGTACAGCTCCTCGACCTTCGCGCGGAACGCGTCCGGATCGCTCAGCTGCTCGCGCACGTGCTCGAGCACGCGCGCGTCGTCACCGCGATTGGCGAGCTCGGGCGGAATGCGCCACATGTCCACGAACCGGCGGTTGAAGCCCGCCCAGTGCCCCTGCAGGTCCACCACGAGGATGCCGTCGGTGGTGGATTCGATCGTGGCCTGCTGCAGCGACAGCGCTTCGCGCAGCTTGTCCATGGCGTCGTGGTGCGCCGTCACGTCGCGCACGATGCCGAGCAGCCGGCCTTCGGGCGTCATGCTGGCCGAGACTTCGCCCGTGAAGATCGACCCGTCCCTGCGCTTGAAGCGCCGTTCGGTCCGCAGGCTGCGGCGCTGGTTGAGCTCGGCGATGCGGAACGGCTGGCGCTGCAGTTCGCCGGGCGCGAGCACGTCGGCCATGCGCATGTGCAGCAGCTCGGTCTCGGAGTAGCCGGTCAACTCGCACGCACGGCGGTTCACGTGACGGTAGCGGCCGTCGGCGTCGGCGACGAAGATCGCGTCGCCCGCGCGTTCGAAGATGTCCTGGAACTGCGCGGTGGCGCGCGCGCTGGCCGCCTGCTCGACCGCCGCGTTGCGCCGCGCCTGCAGGATGCCGACGAGGACCGCGAGCGCGGGCAGCGCCACGTACGACGCGGGCAGGCGGCGCAGGTCGTCGGCGGTGTACGAAAGCGGCCAAGTGTGCTCGGAGTGGTACCACGTGACGCACGCGATCGAGACGAGTGCGCTGACGAGACCCGGCACCACGCCACCGAGGTAGGCCGACCACACCACGGCGATCGCCAGCACCACGGCGGGATTGGGAATGTCGAAGGGCGTGCCCTGGAGCCACTCGAGCAGGAGCGCGAAGGCGACCGTCGCGGCCGGGCCGGCGAACCACCGCCACGGCGATCGGCGTTCGCGCAGGACTTCCGCTTCCCGGGTGGGCACGTTCGGGCCTCTCGTGGGTCGTCACGGCAGGTCCGGGGGGAACGGCGGACGCGTGCGTGAGGAGATCAGGTTCGCTTCAGCTGCGCGGCCAGACTACGCACCGCGAGTGCGCGATGCGAGATCGAGTTTTTCTCCGATGCCGGAATTTCCGCGAGCGTCCGGCCGTCGGGGCGCACGAACACCGGGTCGTAACCGAATCCGTGCTCCCCGCGCGGCACCTCGCCGATCGTGCCCTCGAGCACGCCGTCGGCGGCGAGCTCGCGCCCGTCCGGGAACAGCGCCACGCAGGCGGTGCGGAACCGCGCCGTGCGCGGCGCACCCGGCCGCGCCGCCAACTCCCGCAGCAGCTTCGCGACGTTGTCCGCGTAGGTCGCGCCGGGCCCGGCGTAGCGGGCGGCGTGAATGCCCGGCGCGCCTCCGAGCGCGTCCACCTCGAGCCCGGTGTCGTCGGCGATGCTCGGCAGCCCGGTCCGCTCGAGCGCGGCGCGCGCCTTGATGCGCGCGTTCTCGACCAGTGTGGCGCCGTTTTCCTCCGGTGAACTCGCGCCCGGCCAGTCGGCGAGCGGCACGATCTCGACGCCCGGCAGGTCGAGCAGCGCCTCGAGTTCGCGGGCCTTGTCGCGGTTGAACGTGGCGAGGACGTATTTCACCGGTCCGCGGCCTCCGGACGCACCTTGGCGGCGGGCTTCGGCGCCGGGAGCAGTCCCGAGCCGCCGAGCAGGCGGTGCTGCGCGGCGAAGATGCGGCGCAGCCCGGCGCGCGCGACGCGCATCATGTCGCGCATGTCGGCGTCCGAGAACGTCGCGGCCTCGCCGGTGCCCTGCACCTCGACGAACCGGCCGGAGCCGGTCATCACGATGTTCATGTCCACTTCGGCGCTCGAGTCCTCGACGTAGTCGAGATCGAGGCACGCGACTCCCTTCACCATGCCCACCGAGATCGCACCGACCGCGTCGCGCAGCGGCGCGTGCTTGAGGTCGTTGCGGTTCGACAGGGTGACGAAGGCGTCGTGCAGCGCCACGAGCGCACCGTTGATGGACGCCGTGCGCGTGCCGCCGTCGGCCTCGATCACGTCGCAGTCCACGGTGATCGTGCGTTCGCCGAAGGCCGTGAGGTCGGTGACCGCGCGCAGCGAGCGGCCGATCAGCCGCTGGATCTCCTGCGCGCGCCCGCCGGTCTGGCTCGTGCGCGGCGTGCGCGTGCCGGTCGCGCGCGGCAGCATGGCGTACTCGGCCGTCACCCAGCCCTTGCCGGAGTTGCGCAGCCACGCGGGCACGCGCTCCTCGATGCTCGCCGTGACCAGCACGCGCGTACGGCCCATGTGCACCATGGCCGAGCCCTCCGCGTGCGACATCACACCGCGCTCGATCTTGAACGGGCGCGCCTGCTTCGGCGAGCGGCCGTCGTGGCGCGCGAATGCGGCTTCTTCCTGCGGGCGGGCTTCGTGTTCGCGAATCGGCTGCGGCTTGCGGGTCACGCGGGGTGTCCTCCGGAAAGATCGGGATGCGCATGGGCGCGTTCGAACCAGGGCAGGTCGGTCTGGTCCACGACCGTGACGTGCGGCAGCGGGCGCCCGAGGAAGCTCTGCGCCACGCGCGCGAAGCTGCGGCGGCGCGGCTCGTCGGAAAGGAAGAAGTGGTGCTGCGGTCCGCGGGCGCCGGGATCGGCCGCGAGCTGGCCGCGTTCGGCGAGCAGCTGCGCGGTCGCGCGCGCGGCTTCGGCGCCGGAGTCCACGAGGTGCACGCCGGGCCCCATCAGCTCGTGCAGGAGCGTCGCGAGCAGCGGGTAGTGCGTGCAGCCGAGGATCAGGCTGTCGAGGTGCGCGGCGCGCAGCTCGGTGAGGTACTCCTCGGCGACGAGCCGCGTGACGTGATGGTCGAGCCAGCCTTCCTCGACGAGCGGCACGAAGAGCGGGCACGCGCGCGACAGCACGTTCGCCGCCGGCGCGAGCTTGTGGATCGCCTCGAGGTACGCGCCGCTGCCCACGGTCGCGAGCGTTCCGACCACGCCGATCAATCCGTGCGGGCTGGCGGCGACCGCGGCCTTCGCCGCGGGCTCGATCACGCCGATCACCGGCAGTTCCCAGCGCAGCCGCAGCGCGTCGAGCGCGTGGCTCGAGGCGGTGTTGCACGCGACCACGATGCACTTCACGTTCTGGCGCACGAGGAACGACGCGATCTCGACCGAGAAGCGCGTCACCGTCTCCTTCGACTTGTTGCCGTACGGCAGGCGCGCGGTGTCGCCGAAGTAGACGACCGACTCGTGCGGCAGCTGGCGGAAGATCTCGCGCACGGCGGTGAGTCCGCCGATGCCGGAATCGAACACGCCGATGGGCCTGGGATCGTGCGTCGCGGGCATGGACTCCTCGGTGTTCAGGGCCAGTCGGAGATTTCGAGCGGCTGGTCGAGCGGCACGTGACCGGCCAGTGACGCGAGCGGAGCGCCGTTGCAGACGAGCAGCACGCGACGCGCCTCGGGCACGTTCGCGCCCATCGTGCGCACGAGCGAACCCACGGCGAGCTCCTCGGCCCGGGTGCCGCCGCGGAAACCCTGCTGGAACGCGCGCGAAAGGTCCAGCGTGAGCAGGCCGGAGCCGTCGAGGTAGGCGTGCAGCACCGTGGTGCCGGGCGGCAGGATCGCCAGCCCGCGCCGGTTCGGCCCCTGCACCAGCGCGCCGACGAGCGCCTCGGTGCGGCCGTGCAGGTCGTCCACCTCGAGCATCTCGCGCGTCTCGGACACCAGGCTGTCGCCGGACTGGTCGGCGAACCACAACGTCACCGCGCGCACTCCCGCCTGCGTGGAATCCACGACCGCGGCCGGCGCCGGGGCGCGGCGCGCGCGCCACAGCCGCCAGCCGGCGACGCTCACGATCGCGACCGCGGCGAGCACCCCGAGGGTCACGAGCAGGCGGCGGCTATTCATGGCGCTGCCACGCGAAGAGGCCGTCCACGATGGCCAGCGCCAGCGCCTGCTGGCCGGCCTCGCCGCTCACGCGTTCGCGATCGGCGGGGTTCGTCAGCGTGGCGCACTCGAGCGTCACCCCGGGCGCGTTCACGCCGAGCAGCGGCTGGGTGAGGCGCTCGCGCACGCGCGCCGGCCCGACCGCGTGGTCCTCGAACGCGGTCGCCAGCGCTTCGGCCAACGCGCGGGCCTGCGTGCCGTGACGCGCGGCGACGTCGCGCCACGGCGTCATGGCCGCACTCGTGGCGTCGGCACCGGCCAGCGTCGCGGCGGGCGCGAAGATCACGGCGCCGCGCGCGGCCGCCGACGGGAAGCCGTCGAAGTGCAGCGCCACGAGCACGTCCGCGCGGGCCCGGTTCGCGATCTCGGCGCGCGCTTCGGTGGCCAGCGCTCGGTCGTCGGAGCGCGTGAGCACCACGCGCACGCCGCGGCGCTCGAGTTCGCCGGCCACGCGACGCGCCAGCGCCAGTGTGAGGTCCTTTTCGACCGCGCCCTCGGCCTGCACGCCGGTGTCCGTGCCGCCGTGGCCGGGATCGAGCACGACCACGCGCATCGGCCGCGGACCCGCGGGACTCTCGGGCGCGAACGGTTCGAGCCCGGCGCCGCCGCGCGCGAGCACGAGCGTGACCTTGCCGGGCTGCGATTCGAGCCGCCAGCCCGCGGCTTCCGGCGCGACCGCGAACTCGAGCATCACGCCCTCGCTGCCGCCGACGCGGCGCACGCCGCGCACGAGCGACGCGGGATCGAGCGAATCGGGCAACGTGCCGGCGAAGACGCCGGGCAGCCGCAGGCGCAGGTGCGCGCGGTCGCGCCCCGTCACGGTGGCCAGCGCCACGCCTTCGCCCGTCAGCGTCACGCGCGTCTCGGTGCCCACCTCGCTGATCCGCGGCGCGCCCACGTAGCCGCCGGGCGGCACCAGTCGCAGCCGCGCGCCGCCGGCCTCCACGGTGAGGCGCGAAGCGGACGCGTCGGACGGCAGCAGGGGCACGAACTCGAGCGGCACCTGCAGTTCGCCGCCCAGCGACCGCACGGGCGCCTGCAGCCGCACGGTGCGGTCGTCGAGCAGCACGATCGGGTTGTCGGCGGTGAACGTGTAGCGGTGCCCCTGCGCGCGCACCACCAGCTTGCGCACGTCCGCGCGCCAGTACTTGGCGCCGTCGAGCAGCCGCGCGAGGTCGTTCGCACCCACGTACGGCACGCCGTCGAGCTTGCGCACCGGCGCGGTCAGCGGCCCGGCGATGCGGGGTTCGCCCTGGGCGTGCACGGCCGGCGCCGGCGTGAACAGCAGGCACGCGGCGAACGCGCACGCCGTGAACGCGCGCACCCCGTTCACTCGCCGCGCTCCGAACCGCGTTGCGCGCGCGCGATCTCGCGCTTGGCGTCGCGGTCGGCGATCGAGTGGCGCTTGTCGTGCGACTTCTTGCCGCGCGCGATCCCGAGCAGCAGCTTGGCGCGCCCCTTGTGGAAGTAGAGCTTGAGCGGCACCAGCGTGTGGCCCTTCTGGGCGATCGCGCGGTGCAGCTTGGCGATCTCCTCGCGATGCAGCAGCAGCTTGCGCGTGCGCACCGGGTCGAGGTTCCAGCGGTTGCCCTGCTCGTACGGCGGGATGTGCATCTGGCGCACCCAGACTTCGCCGTTCTCGACCGAGGCGTAGCTCTCGGCCAGGCTCGCCTTGCCGACGCGCAGGCTCTTCACCTCGGTGCCCGCCAGTACGAGGCCGGCCTCGATCGTGTCGAGGATCTCGTAGTCGTGATGCGCCCGGCGATTCTGGGCGATCAGGCGATCGGAGGATTCCGTCGGGGAGCTCATGGCTTTCCTGCGGCCTCCCCACGGGCGGGCGAGCCCCGGGCAGGTCGCGGTGGCATCGCATTCGCGCGGACCGGCCGGGCGGGTCGAGCCTGCACACGGCCGGGTCTGGAAGGAGTTGATGGTGCGGAAGGGGGGATTTGAACCCCCACACCCTTGCGGGCGCTAGAACCTGAATCTAGTGCGTCTGCCAGTTCCGCCACTTCCGCACACAATCGGGGCGCGAAATGTAGGGGCGGAGCCGCGTTTCGTCAAACACCCCGGCCGCGAACGCCGCCGCGGCCCGCCGGCACGCGTGACGTCTCCGCGCCCGGCCCGGCCGCCGCTCGCGTGCACGGCGGCCGGGCCCGGGCGCGGTCCGTTGCCCCGGCGGCCGGTCAGCGCCGGGGCGTCTTGAGCCGTCCCCAGGTGGTCGGGGTCACCGGCGTACCGCCGCACACGTTGGCGGCGCCGGGCGAAGGCGGGCAGTGGTTGCCCTGCGTGGTGAGCGTGCCCGTGTACGGGTTGAGCGAATCGAACAGCTGCCACTCTCCCGTCGCGACGTCGCGCCCGATCGAGCGATCCGCGGCGGCCTCGTGACTGCGGAACGTGTACGCATCCACGATCAGGCTGTCGGTGCCGGTGGATCGCCACAGCACGACGCGGTCGCCCGAGTTGCCGAGCGACAGCCCCACCGCCGAGAAACCGGTGAGGTGTTCCCAGTCGTACGACATCTTGCCCGTGACGATCCGGATCTCGCCCGGCGCGAGCGAACCGGTGAACGCGTACCGCCGGACCGAGTCGGCATCGGTCAGGAAGAACCCGGCGAGGTCCACCGCCACCGGGCCCGTGTTCGCGATCTCGACCCACTCGTCGTCGCGGGACGAGAACACGCCGCTGCCGTCCCAGTCGCGCGCGGGGCCGGCGAGGATCTCGTTCAGGCGCACGGCGCCGGTGGCCACACCGGCGAGCGCGGTGACGGCGAACAGCACGAGAACGAAGAGCGAGTGCATGAATCGCATGCGGAACTCCCGCGGGGGCGCTTGAGCGCGCACCGCCCCGTGCGGCGCGCCACGTCGCACCCAGCACGCGCGATGCCGGAACGCTCACGCCGGCCGCGCGACGCCGTCGCAGGCGCTTGCGCGCGCGGCACGCCCGGATGCGCGAACGCCGCCGTCACCGGTGGTGACGACGGCGTCCACGCGAGCGACGGTGCTCAGGCCCGGACGGCCGTGACGAACTCCGCGATCCGGCGCACACCCTCGGTGAGGTTCTCGATCGAGTTCGCGTACGAGAGCCGGATGTAGCCTTCGCCCTCGGCGCCGAAGCCCGTGCCCGGCAGCGTGACCACGCCGGCCTCGTCGAGCAGGCGATCGGCGAGCTGGCCCGAATCCAGGCCCGTGCCCTCGATGCGCGGGAACGCGTAGAACGCGCCGGGCGGCATCGGGCAGCTCACGCCGGGAATGGCGTTGAGCCCGTTCACGACCACGTCGCGACGACGGCGGAACTCCGCGATCATCGCGTGGATTTCGTCCTGCGGGCCTTCGAGCGCGGCGATGCCGGCCTTCTGCACGAACGGCGGCACGCACGACGACGAGTTGTTCATGAGCGTGGAGAAGTGCTTCGCGAGCGGCTCCGGCGCGATCGCGAAGCCGAGGCGCCAGCCCGTCATGGCGTAGGTCTTCGAGAAGCCGTCCACCGTGATCGTGTGCTC
>JAXLXR010000026.1:0-53861 GCA_046327815.1 Candidatus Eiseniibacteriota bacterium
TGACCGGCTCGGTCGTCGCGGTGCTCGGCTCGGTGCAGCTCGACCAGGCGGCCAAGGTCGGCGGTGACGCCGTCGCGGTGCTGGGCGGGTTCCGCTCCGCGGGCGAGGTCGTGGGCTCGGCGGTCGCCGTGTTCGGCAACTCGCAGCTGCTCGACGCGGCCCGCATCGGCGGCGAAGCCGTCTCGGTCGGCGGCAACGTGCAGGAGTCCGACAGCTCGCGCGTCGCCGGGCAGATCGTGTCGCTGGGATTCCTGCCGCTCACGCTCGGCATGCCCGTGCTGCCCACGGTGCTCGCGTTCATCGCGCTGGGCTGGCTGCTGTCGGTGTGCTTCGGCTGGGTCTTCGCCGCGCTGTTCCCGGGACGGCTGGCGCGCATCGCAGTGACGTCGTCGCGCCGCACCGCGCTCTCGATCGTGGTCGCACTGGTGGCCGGGCTGTGCTGGCCCGCGGTCGCCGTGCTGCTGGTGTTCACGATCATCGGCGCCCCGATCGGGATCCTGCTGTTCGTGATCGTGCCCGCCGCCAACTACGCCGGCCAGCTCGCCGGCACGTACGTGCTCGGCTGCAAGCTCATGCGCCGCCGGCTGGGCGAGGGCGGAGCGCTCGGGCCGCTGGTCGCCGGCACCACCCTGATCGCGCTCTTCTTCGTGGCCGGGTCGCTGCTCTGGATGAAGCCCGGCCTCAGCACCGCCGCCGCCATCTTCCTGTTCCTCGTGGGCATCCTGCTGCAGATGGGGCTCTCGACGATCGGCACCGGCGCCCTGCTGCTGTCGCGGCTCGGCGGGCAGCCGCGGGACCTCGGGGAGCCGGGCGCGGCCGCCACCGCCTCCTGATTCCCGGCCTCGACTCGACGCCGCCCTGGGTGGGATTCCCCGGGGCGGCTTCGTGTTTCGGGGGGACGCACCCGAACCCGGCTCCCGCCGGCCCGCGCGCGCCGTGGGCCGCTCCCGCGCCCGGCTCGAGGCGGCGCGCGAACTCCAAGGCGCGCAGGCCGTTGCCGCGCCGTTGCAGAGTGCGAATCCGGCGGGGGGGATTCACCACGGGTGGCACGAACATCGCCTTAGGGAGTGGGCATGACGAACTTCTCGAGCATCCGCGCCCTGAGCCTCTCGGCCCTCGCCCTCGCCCTCGCGACGGTCGCCCCCGCGTCCGCCAACGAGCTCGCCTCCTCGGCGCGCGCGAACGGCATCGTGATCCACTCGGCCAAGGAGACGCTCGAGCAGTTCTGCAGCTGGGACTCCGGCCGGCTCTACCTGCAGGTCCCCGGTGGCGCGCGCTACGAACTGGTCACGGACATCCAGGACCCCTCCATCGTCAACAAGGGCGACGGCCAGTTCCACCCCTACGACGAGTCCGAAGTTCGCAGCGCGCTCGACGGCGTCCGCTACCCGCTCGCCCGCATCGCGGCCGAGGTCTTCGTGCTTCCGTACCCGCGCCGCAACGGCCTCGACTCGGCCGCCGGCCCCGGCCTGATCCTGTTGTCGCCCGGCGTGCGCGCCCTGTCGCGCGAGCAGCAGCACGCCGAGTTCACGCACGAGCTCGGTCACGTGGTCCAGTACGCGCTGATCCCCGACTCCGACGACCAGGGCTGGAACCGCTATCGTGAGCTGCGCGGCCTCGACGCCATGACGTACGTGGCGACGGCGACGCACTCGGATCGCCCGCACGAGATCTTCGCCGAGGACTTCCGCGCGCTGTTCGGCGACGCGCTCGCGAACTACTCCGGCACGATCGAGAACGCCGACCTGGCGTACCCGACGACGGTCGGCGGGCTGTCGAGCTTCATGATCGAACTGGCGCAGGCCCCGGCGGCGGCGACGGCGCTGCGGCTCACGAACGCGGCCTACCGTGGCGCGGTGCAGTTCGCGCGTGACGGCCAGGGCGCCGCGTCGCTCGAGATCTTCGACGTGACGGGCCGCCACCTCACGACGCTCGTGCCCGTGATGAACGGCACCGGCGCGACGTGGACGTGGGACGGCCGCGACGACGCGGGCCGGAACGTGAAGGGTGCGGTCGTCTTCGCCCGCGCTCGCGACGGCCGCGGCGGCGTCGTGCGCGTCACGCGCCTGTAGCCGGACTCAGCGGCGCGCCGCCGGCAACGTGGCCGGCGTGAACTCGGGCGTGAGCACGCGGGCCCGCGAATCGCCGAAGCCCGCGAAGTTCCGCACCGCGTCGAACACCGACGTCGGCAGCTGCGTCAGCACCGCCATGCCGCCCGTGCGCGGGGCGCGCACCTCGCCCGAGATCCAGCCCTCGACCTCGGCCACGTCCTCGACGTTGAGCGGCTGCACCGTGCCGGTGACGGCCACGAAGTAGCGCGCGTTGGCGGCCGACTCCGACAGTTTCGCGAGCGGCAGCGCGATCGGGCTGGCGAGCACCGTTTCGAGCGAATCGAGCGAGCGCACGACCAGCGTGCCGGACGCGCCGCGGTCGAGCGTCCACGCGTCCTCGCCGACGTCGTAGCGCAGGCGCAGGTTCGCGTCGAACGCGCGCTCCATGCGGTCGAACCAGCCGCTGCGCTTGCGCCAGAGTTCGGCGTGCAGCGCGAGCGTGGCCGGCATGCCGCGCCGCAAACTGCGCTCGACGCGTTCCTCGAGCGGGTCCGTGAGCCGCACCGTGATCCACAGCCGGCCGGTCTCGTCGCGCGACGGCGTCGCCGCGGCGAACTCGAACGCGCGCGCCAGCGGCGCCGCGATCAGGACGATCGCGGCGCAGGCGGCCAGCGTGCGCAGCCGGATGGGGAAGGGGAGCCGCTTCACGGAGTGTTCCGTGTTGGGGTCTAGAAGGGGCGCCGCAGCCGCATGGCCGCGACGAACTTGGAATCCGGGTCCTGCAGGTCGCGCGCGAGCGTCACGCGCATGTTGTCGTCCGACGTGGACAGGCCGATGCCGCCGTCCACCGCGAACTTCTGGCTGCCGACGTCCCAGCGGTCTTCGCCCTGCCACGCGCGGCCCGCGTCCACGAACAGCAGTGCGTGCAGCCCGCCGTCGAAGCCGTTCGTGCGCAGCTGCCACAGGCCGATCGCGTACTCGGCCTGCATCATGGCCACCTGGTCGCCGCGCATCGAACCGATCGCGTGCGCGCGCATGCCGTCCACGCCGCCGATCACGAACTCGCGCTGGCGCGGCAGGTCGCCCTGCAGCGTCGAGCCCGCGACGCCGCGCAGCGACAGCGTGAGCGCGGGCGAGAGGCGCAGGATGCTGCGTACGTCCGCGAACGCGCGCGTGTAGTCGAAGTCGCCGCCCACCTGCCCGCCGGAGCGTTCGAGCTCGAGCCAGTGGTACAGCCCCGCGCGCTTCGTCCGGTTGTTGCGCGTCAGGCGTTCGCTGCGCAGGAGCACGCTGTGCGACTCGCCCTCGTCGATCGCGGGGTTGTCGCGCAGCACGCGGTCGCGGCGGAACCACGACGTGACGTGGTCCACCTTGTCGAGCGAGCGGTATTCGTCGCGCCGCACGTGCACGCTGACGGTCGAGAAGTCCGGCACGCGCCACGACAGGTAGGCGCCGAGCCCTTCGCGCTCGAAGTAGTCGCGCCAGTCCTCGTGCGCGAGGAACAGCACCGCGGAGTTCTCGCCGTCCTCGACCTGCTGCAGGTCGCCGTGGTCGGTGCGCCGCGTCATGCTGACGCCGGCGACGAAGCGCGCGGTCGGCAGCAGCGGCTGCTCGATCTGCGCGCCGTACAGCCAGCGGTTGCGGCCGGTGGCGCGCTCGATGCGCCCGGCGAGGCGCGGGAACATCGTGGCCGGCGCCTGCGCCTGGTACCACGCGCCCCAGCGCACGAGGTCCACGCGGTTGTAGTCGAGCAGCAGCGACAGGTTGACGGCCTTGTCGCCGTGGATCGCGCGCCACTCGTCCGGGTGGGTGAGCATGTTGTCGCCGACCGGGGCCTTGAGCCACTGGCTCTCGGTGTTGCTGCCCACGCGGATCGAGGCGGACAACGTGACGCCGTCGCGCCCGGCCGGGGCCTGCGCGGAATCCTCGTCGAGCGGACGGAAGACCATCGTGTCGGCCGGCGTCGCCTCGGCGGCGCGGGCGGGAGCGGCGAGCGGCGCGATCAGCGCGAGCGCGGCGATCGCGAAGGCGAACGGACGGGTGCGGACCATGGCGTTCTCTCCAGGACAAAGGGGGGTGCGCCGGATCCAAAGGCAAGCCGCGTACCACGCTCGCGCCGGCAGTCGTACCCGAAAAGCCCCGAGAAACACAGGTGGTTCTCCCGTCCGGTTCCCGAAGAATGCCGCGGCCCGCCCGCGAGTGTGGCGTTCCCGCCACACTCGCCGGCGCGCGCCGCTCAGCGGCGGCTGATCCCGTACTTGCGCATCTTGCGGTGCAGGTTCGTGCGGTCGATGCCGAGGCTCGCCGCCGCCTGCGTCACGTTCCAGTCCGCTCCCTCGAGCGCGCGGCGGATCGAGTCCATCTCGCTCCGCGCGATGCGCCCCTTGAGGCCGGCGTCGTCGCCTTCCTCCGGCCGGGCTTCCAGCCACGGCAGCAGGTCGGCCGCCTCCACGACGTCGCCCGGAGCCAGTACGGCGGCACGCTCCATCAGATTCCGGAGTTCCCGCACGTTTCCGGGCCAGTGGTACTCCTCGAGCAGCTCCATCGCCTCGGCCGAGAACGCCAGGTGCGGGCGGTCCTCCTGCGCGGCGAAGCGGGCGAGGAAGTGCCCCGCGAGGCGCTCGATGTCGCCGCGGCGCTCGCGCAGCGGCGGCACGACCAGCGGCAGCACGTTGAGCCGGAAGTACAGGTCCTCGCGGAAGTCGCCGGCCTTGACCGCCTCGGCGAGGTCCTTGTTCGTGGCCGCGACGATGCGCACGTCGAGCTGGGACGAGCGGGTGCCGCCCACGCGCTCGATCTCGCCGCTCTCGATCGCGCGCAGCAGCTTGGCCTGCGCCTCGAGCGCGAGGTCGCCGATCTCGTCTAGGAACAGCGTGCCGCCGTCGGCCAGCTCGAGCCGGCCCTTCTTGCTCTGCACCGCGCCGGTGAACGCGCCCTTCTCGTAGCCGAACAGCTCGCTCTCGAGCAGGTCGCGCGGGATCGCGGCGCAGTTGAGCTTCACGTACGGGCCCGACGCGCGCTTCGAGAGCCGGTGCACGGCTTCGGCGGCCAGTTCCTTGCCCGAGCCGTTCTCGCCGGTGATGAGCACGCGGCCGTTCGACGGCCCGATCCGGCGCAGCTGTTCGCGCAGCCGCTCGATCGGCGCGCTCTGGCCGACGATGCCCAGCGTGCCGTCGTCGGCGCCGTCGGCGGTGCGGGCGGATTCCGCCGAACGGCGGCGCAGCCGTGTCACGCGGACCGCCTCGGCGATCAGGTCGAGCAGCCGCTCGGGGTCGCGGATCGGCTTCTCCACGAAGTCGAACGCCCCTCGCTGGCCGGCGCGCACGGCGTTCTCGAGCGTGCCTTCGCCCGACACGATCAGCACCGCGGTGTCCGGCGCCAGCTCGCGGAAGCGCACGAGCGCGTCGAGTCCGTGCTCGCCCGGCATGCGCAGGTCGAGCAGCACCGCGTCGAAGCGCTCGCGCTCGAGCGCCGCGTGGCCTTCGGCGGCGTTCGCCGCCTCGCTCACGCGATGGCCTTCGTCCTCGAGCACCCCGCGCAACTGCCGCCGGATGGCGGCATCGTCGTCCACGACCAGCAGCGAGAAGGCTTCTTTCTTCGACATGTCGTCCGCACTCATTCCTGGGTCGCGAGCGGCAACGCGAGCCGCGCTTCGGCTCCGCCGCCTTCGCGGTTGGCGAGCGTGATCCGGCCGCCGTGCCGTTCGGCGACGTCCCGGACCATCGAAAGCCCGAGGCCGCTGCCCCGGTTCTTGGTGCTGAAATAGGGTTCGAAGATGCGTTCGGCCGCGTCGGGCGCGATGCCCGGGCCGCGATCGCGTACCGCGAGCACGCCCTCGCCGCCCTCGGCGCGGGCCTCGAGTTCGACCACGTGCCCTTCGCCGCCGGCCTCGCGCGCGTTCAGCAGCAGGTTATGCAGCGCGCGCATGAGCAGCAAACGGTCGCCCCGCACGGGCACCGGCGCGTCGGCGTGCAGCGCGAGGGTGCCTTCCTCGTACAGCCGCGCGGCCTCGCGCGCGAGCGCCGCCCAGGTCGAGCGGCTCGACCCGCGCCTCGGGCAGGCGCGCGTACTGCGAGAAGTGCTCGGCGAGCCGGGTGAGGTGCTCGATCTCGACCAGCAGCGCGGCGATGCTGTCGCGAACGGCCGCGCGTTCGTGCTCGGGCACCGTGTCCACGCGCTTCTGCAGGCGGTGCAGCGACAGCCGCATGGGCGTGAGCGGGTTCTTGATCTCGTGCGCGAGCTGGCGCGCCACGTCGCGCCACGTGGCTTCGCGCTCGGCCTTCGCCAGCGCCACGCGCGCCTCGGCCAGGCGTTCGGTCATGCCGTTGAACGCGCGGGCCAGGTCGCGCAGCTCGCTCGCGCCCTCGACCGGCACGCGGGTGCCGAGATCGCCTTCGGCCACGCGGCGGAACGCGCCCGAAACGGTCACCAGCGGCTGCGTCATCTGCGCCGACAGCAGCCGCGCCAGCTGCAGCGCGCCCAGCGCCACGCCGAGCACCACCGCGCCGAGCAGCAGCCACACCCAGCGGCGCTGCACGTCCACGAGCACGCCCAGCCGCGCGTACTGTGTGCGCGCCTGCTCGATCTCGCCCATGCGGATGAAGAAGTCGGGCGTCAGCCGGATCCCGACCGCGACCGCCTGGTGTTCGCCCGCGCGCGCGACCGCCGCCTGCACGCCGAGCGGCGAGGCGACCAGCCGGTGCCCGTCGAGCGCGGGCGCGAGCTCGCTCGACAGATCGAGCGAGTCCGCCGCGAGCACGCCCGGCGGCACGACCTGGTCCGCGAGCCGCCAGTGGCCGTCCTCGAGCCGGTACAGCTGCACGAAGTCCGCACCCGCCTCGCGCAGCCCCGCGCGCAGCGCGTCGCGCCGCGCGGCGTCGAGCGGCACGTCGCCGGTGGCGTGCGCCCACTCGTCGGCGCGATCGAGCAGCGTCGCCTCGAGCCGCGTGGTGGCGGTGCGGCTGACTTCGAGCGCCGAATCGAGCGCGCGGTCCACGACCGGCAGGTGCCAGCGCTCCGTGGCGCGGCCCATCTCGTCGAGGAAGAACAGCGTGAGCAGCAGCGTCGGCAGCAGGGCGAGCGCGAGCAGCGCGATCAGCAGCCGGGCGCGGAACGTCATGGGCGCGAACTCGCCGTCACTCGGGCGAGAGCCCTCCGAGCTGTCCGCACGCGGCCCACAGCTCGCCGCCCTTGGTGTCGCGGATCGTCACGGCCGGCGCGTGCGGGTACAACCGGTGTGCGAACGCCTCGACCGCTTCGGCCGTCGGCCGCTTCCACGGCAACCCCGGCACCGGGTTGTACGGGATCAGGTTGACCTTGCTCGGCAGCGCCCGCGCGAACGCGGCGAGCCGGTCCGCGTCGGCGTTCGAGTCGTTCACGCCGCCGAGCAGCGTGTACTCGAGCGTCGTGCGCCGTCCCACCGTGTGGCCGTACTCGCGCGCGGCGTCGAGCAGTTCGGCGATCGGCCAGCGCTTGTTGACCGGCACGAGCTGGTCGCGCAGTTCGTCGGTGGTCGCGTGCAGCGAGATCGCCAGCCCGACCTGCAGGTCGAGCTTCGCCAGTTCGCGGATCTGCGGCACGAGTCCCGACGTGGACACCGTGATGCGCCGCGCGCCCAGGTTCAGGCCGCGCTCGTCGTGGAGGATGCGCACCGCCTCGCACACCGCGTCGAGGTTCGCGAGCGGTTCGCCCATGCCCATGAAGACGATGTTGAAGCGCTCGTCCTGCCAGTCGTGGTGGTCGCCCATCGCGATCACCTGCGCCACGATCTCCTCGGCCTTCAGGTTGCGCTTGAGTCCCATGAGCCCGGTGGCGCAGAACGAACACTTGAGCGCGCAGCCGACCTGGCTCGACACGCACAGCGTGAGGCGCTTCTCGGTGCGCATCGAGACGGCTTCGACGCGCGCGCCGTCGCGCAGCGCGAGCACGAACTTGTGCGTGAGCCCGTCCGCGGTCGCGAACACCTTGGGCGACGCGGGCAGCGAAAGGTCGCAGACGGCCGCGAGCTGTTCGCGCAGCGCCGCGGGCAGGTTCGACATGCGTGCCGCGTCGCGCATGCGCTTCTGGTAGACCCACGCGAACACCTGGTCCGCGCGGAACCGCGGCAGCCCCAGCTCGCCGAAGCGGGCGCCGAGGCGATCGCGGTTGAGTCCGTAGAAGCTGGGTGCGGCCGGCGTGCCGGCGGGGCCGGATCCGGTGACGGGCATGTGCGTGCTCCTGGGTCGGAAGAGGATGGAGGGCACGCAAGTTACCCCGGACCTTCGCCGGGCGCGAGCCGAGAGTCGCGCCACGAAGGGGTTGGCGTGCGGCCGCCCGAGTGGTATGCATGGCGGCGCAATGGACTCCCGACAGGCTCGCATCCAGGAACTTCTCGCCCTCCTCGCCGACCGCTCGCGCTTCCGCATGCTCTGCGCGCTCGCCGGCCAGCCGACGCACGTCACCGAACTCGCCGCCCGGGTCGGGCTGTCGCAGTCGTGCGCCACGCGCCACGTGCAGGCGCTCGCCGGTGCCGGCGCGGTGGAATGCCGACGCGACGGCAAGCGCGTCATCGTGCGTGTGTGCGAGGACGACCCGATCGTCGCGACGCTGCTGGCGTGGGTCGCGGGCGACGCGGACGTCGCGCACGCCGACCGCGCGGTGCGCGCGCGCGCGCTGCCGATCGAGACGCGGACCGCACGCGAAGCCCGCGAGGCTGCACCGCGCCGCGCGCGGCGAGAGCGCGATCGCGAAGAAGTTGCTCCCGCTGCAGCCCCGGATTCTGGTACACCTGCGCCCACTCACGAGGAACCCCGGCCGGTCGCCCCAGCTCGCATCCGTGCGCTCGAGGATTTCCTCCTCTAGTCCTCTCATCCCCAGTCCCTTCAAACTATGCGCTTCGGTGCAATCGACATCGGCTCCAATTCCATCCGCCTGCTGGTCGGTGAACTCGGCGCGGGCGAGGCGTGGAGCGCGCCGCTCGATACCGTCGCGCGGGCGGGGGAGCCCTGCCGGCTCGGCCGTGGTCTGCACGAGACCGGGGTGGTGGCCGAGGAACTCGTCGAACGTGCCGCCCACCTGGCCGCCGAGTTCGTGCGCCGCGCCCGCTCGCTCGGCGCCGTGCACGTGATCGCGGCCGCAACCGCCGCGCTGCGCCACGCGCGCAACGGCGAAGCCGTCGCCACCCGGCTCGGCGAACGCGCCGGGCTGCCGGTCCGCATCCTGAGCGGCGACGACGAAGCGCGCCTGATGTACCGCGCGGTCGTGCTCGGCCTCGGCCAGCGCGCCCGCCAGAGCCAGTGCGTGGTCTTCGACCTCGGCGGCGGCAGCACCGAAGTGGTGAGCGGTGTCGGGCACTCGCCCGGCCGCTGGAACAGCCTGCCGTTCGGCGCCGTCAGCCTGACCGAGCGCTGCCTGCCGGGCGACCCGCCGAGCCCCGAGACCATCACCTCGGCGCGCACGTATATCGCCGAACAAGTCATGCAGGGCTGTGCATCCATGCCCGAGCGCACGACGCTGCTCGCCGGCGTCGGCGGCACGGTCACCGTGCTCGCCTCCATCGAGCGCGAACTCGCCGACTACGATCCCGCCCTGCTCGAAGGTCTGTGGATCGACCAGTCCCGTGCGCGCGCCATCATCGAGCGACTGGTCACGTCGTCGCACGAGAAGCGCCGCGAGCTCCCGATCATGGGTGAAGGCCGCGCCGACATCATCGGCGCGGGCGCGCTGGTGGTGGAAGCGCTGCTGGACCGCTTCCAGGCACCGGGGCTGGTGTGTTCGACGCAGGGCTTGCGCTATGCGCTGGTTCGACTTGCCGCCGAGGAATGGGCCGCCCAGGGCTGACCCCTCCCTTGTGGTTCGCAGATTGTGCCCAGGGGCCTTCGCGGCGGTAACCCGTTGTACCCGGACCCCACGATCGCGGCCGGAAGGGCGAATTCACGCCCGGGCACAATCTGCGAACCACTCACTCGAGAATAGGCGTTGACGAGTGCTTGACGCGCCACGGATACTTGGCCTCGGCAAACGGCTGGTCCCCCCTTCGAATGATCTCGGCATCCCCGCGTGGCTTCCCTCGTCGCGCGGCTCGTGTGTCTCTGACGTCTTGCCAGTGGTGGAGGGAGCGGGCATCTCCATGATCAAGTTGCGCAGCAGACTTCTCGTCACATGCGTTCTCGCCGCGACACTCGTCGTGGTGCTCGGCGTCGACATCGCCTCCGCCGCGCGCTTCCGCGCGCCGTCGTCGGCGAAGTCGCCCGTGCGCCGCGTCATCGGGCCATGCGCCGGCGAGCCGGACAACGGCAACAACGGTGCGCCGATCAAGATCGGTCCGACCGTCGCCGGTCCCGCGGGAACGTCGTGGATCCTGGAGCAGATGCTTCAGATGACGTGGAAGTCCCAGTTCCAACGAAGCTCGCGCACGCGCTGATCCCGGCTCGTACCGGGTCGGCGCGGCTCGAGATCTCGATGAAGTCCTGGCTCACCGGCAGGAGCGCCGGTGTGGCCCACCGGGTTTGACCGTCGTCGAGGGTCATCACAGTGCAGAGAGCGATCCCCCCCGATTCGTCTCGTCGCGTGCTCGTGTCGAAGTCCGGCACCAGCCGTCATGAGGCCGTCGGCGATCTCCATCTCGCTGCCGACAACTTCGCTGGCGCCATCGATGCCTATCGGCTCGCGCTCGCGGATGCGGGGCCGGCCGACGTGCCGGGCCGCGTCCGCCTGCAACTGCGGATCGCGCAGGCCGAGTTCCATCGCGGCGCCTACGAGGAGTCGCTCGTCGCGGCCCACGCCGCGCGCGAGGAAGCCCGCATCCTCTCCGACGAGCGCGTGCTCGCGCTCATCGCGGTGCGCTACGCGGCCATCCTCAACGAAACGGGTTCGTACCGCCGCTCGCTGCGTTACGCGCGCTGGGCGTACGAGGTCCTGAAGGACTCCGACGAGCACCGCGCGGTGGGCGCGGCGGCGCTCGCGATCGGGCTCAACGTGCAGAAGCTCGGCGACCCGCACGCCGCCATCGAGTGGTTCCAGAACGCCTGCGCGACCTACCGCCGGATCGACGATTCCGACGGCCTCGTGATGGCGCTGAACAACCTCGGCCTCATCCACAAGAACCTGCGCGAGTGGCGCGAAGCGATCCGCTTCCTCGAGCAGGCGCTCACGCTGGACGAGCGCAAGGGACTGTTCGCGCGGATGCGCGGCCACCACCAGAACCTCGGGCTGATCCGTTATCGCCTGGGTCAGTGGGATCTCGCCGAGGAGCACTTCCGCCAGTCGCTGCGCATCAGCGTCGAGGTGGGGCACACGACTTCCGAAGCCCAGGCGCTGCTCGCGCAGGGCATGCTCGCGCGCCGACGCCGTCAGTACGAGCGCGCGACCGAACTGTTCCGCCGCGCGCTCGAGCTCGCGGCATCGGCGAACGCCTCGCGCGAAACCCAGCTCGCGCGCGAGTTCCTCGCCGAGCTCGAGCTCGACCGCGGCGCCGGCGTCGCGGCGCTGCAGCTGCTCGAACCGGCGCTCGAAGAGGCGCTCGAACGGGCTCCGCACGGCGACATGGCCATGGAGCTCTCGACCCGCACCGCGCACGCGCTGCAGCTCGTCGGCCGAGCCGAGGAATCGCGCGCCCACGCGCTGCGCGGGCTCGCGCTGGCCGAGCGGCTCGGCGACCGCATCGAATACGCGATCGCGTTGCGCGTCCTCGCGCGCCTCGACGCCCAGCAGGGGCAGTCGGCGTCCGTGGACGTGCGCATGCGCGAAGCGGCGCAGATCTTCGAGCAGCTCGGCGAGACGTACGAACTCGCCAGCACGTTGTCGTCGTGGGGCGAGTACCTCGCGCTCATGCCGGCCAGCGTGCGGCTGCGTCACGCGCTCGAGCCGATCGCCGACGGTGCACGCCGCGCGGCGGCGCAGTTCCGCCAGCTCGGCGTCGTGTCGCTCGCGGCCGAAGCGCTGCTGACGCTCGCGCGCCTCGAATCCGAGCGCGAGCACTTCGACCAGGCGTCCGCGCTGCTCGAGCAGGCGGAGCAGTGGCTGAGCGAAGACGCGAACCCCGAGACCGAAGAACGCGCGGCCGCGCTGCGGCGCGAGATCGAACGCCAGTACGTCGCGGTGTCGCTGTCCACGTGCAACGAGTTCCGGGCCCTCGAAGAGGCGAACCGGCTGTTCCGCGAGACCAGCGACATGGACGGCCTGCTCGCGCAGATCGTGAAGCTCGCGGTCGAGCACGCGGGCGGCGATCGAGGCTTCCTCGCGTTCAGCTCCGGCGCCGGCCGTCTCGACGTCGTCGCCCAGCACGGCCTCGGCCGCGACCGCGCGCGACGCATCCAGCGCGTGCTCGAGACCGCCGCCGGTGCCCGGTTCACCGAGAACGGTCCCATGTTCTCGAGCCGCGTGTCCGCCGACCCGCGATTCGCGCCCGCGCTGACGGACGCGCTCGAGTCGGTCGGCTCGCTCGTGTGCGTGCCGCTCAACTTCCCGTCGCAGTCCGTCGGGCTCGTCTACGTGGACCGGCTCAACGACAACCTGCTCGGTGCGTTCAAGCAGCGCGAGCTCAACCTGCTCGCCGTGCTCGCGAACAGCGCCGCGGTGGCGATCGTCGAAGCGCAGCGCTCGCTGCTGCTCGCCGAGAACCAGCAGCTGCGCGACCAGCTCCGTCCGGCGCCCGGCTCCGACAAGGTCGTCACGCGTTCGCGCGAGGTCGAGTCCATCATGCAGCTGCTCCGCAAGGTGGGCGACAGCACGGCGACCGTGCTGTTCATGGGCGAGACCGGAACGGGCAAGGGCCTGTTCGCGCAGGTCGTGCACGAGATCTCGAACCGCCGCGACCGGCCGTTCGTGCAGGTGAACTGTGCGGCGCTGCCGGACCAGCTGCTCGAGAGCGAGCTGTTCGGCTACGTGCAGGGTGCGTTCACGGGCGCGACGCGCGACAAGCTCGGCCTGTTCGAGGAAGCCAACGGCGGCACGATCTTCCTGGACGAGATCGAGAAGATTCCCGAGAACGTGCAGGCGAAGCTGCTGCACGTGCTCGACCGCGGCGAGATCCGTCCCGTCGGCGCGACCCGCAATCGCAAGGTGGACGCGCGCGTGATCTGCGCCACGAGTTCCGACCTGCGCGACCGCATCCGCGAAGGGCGGTTCCTCGAGGACCTGTACTACCGGCTCAACGACATCACCGTGCGCGTGCCCGCGCTGCGCGAGCGTCGTGAGGACATCGCGCTGCTCGCCCAGCACTTCCTGGCGATGTACTCGCGCCAGATGGACAAGAACCTGCGCGGGTTCGCGCCCGAAGTGATCGCGGCGTTCCTCGCGCACGACTGGCGCGGCAACGTCCGCGAACTCGAAAAGACGGTGAAGCGCATGGTCGTGCTGGCGGACGACGGGGCCGAACTGGGTTCGGACCTGCTCCCGGCCGACCTGCTCGAGGCTCGTCCGGCGGCGCCCCTTGCCCCGCCGGCCGCGCGCGAGCTCACGCGTCTCGAGCCGGCGACCGGGCGCACGCTGCGCGATTCGGTCGCCGAGCTCGAACGCCAGATGATCGCCGAGGCACTCGAGCGCATGCGCGGCAACAAGGCCCGTGTCGCGCGCGAGCTGGGCCTGAGCTACCCGACGCTCATCGGCCGCATCCGCGCGTACGGTCTCGAGGCCGGCCGCACCTGAAAGTTCCTTTCGGGTGTCGTACCGAAAATTTCTTTCAGTCCCATCTTCGCCCCGGACAGCGAGTTCGCCGTCCGGGGCGAAATCATGAAAGAAACTTTCGAAGTTCCGGCTCGTTCGAGCCGTCGGTGCGACCCCCGCGGCGGTACCCGGAATTCCCGACATTCGTTTGAAAGGCAACGCGTTGGAAACTTGTTCGGGATTCGTCCAACGAGTGGCACGCGGACTGCTCTAGTGATCCGGCGGAGGGGGGGACCTCCAAACAAAGTCCAGCAACTCATCGCTGGACCACCATCTGGGCTAGCCGGTTCTGCGGGTTCTGGTCGAGGGTACGAGCCCCGTCTCACGACAACGCACTAGTGTCCGCGACCGGCTAGCTTGGAGTGCATGAGATTCCTTCGAAGGTGGAACGGAGGGACGGCCTCGTGCGGTGGCACACGTCGAACCCGGTCAGTGCCACCGGTCACGCGGGGCTCCGGACGACCAACGAAGGTGTAAGGACACTGGTCCATCCCGTCGTCGGCCTACACTGGGGGATGTCCAGGCTGTCGGCAGGATCACGAAAGGCCAGTGTCCTCTTCTTACCAGTGGTGTCGCGCGGTTCACACACCTGAGTCCAGCGCGCACCACGAACCGCCGCCGGATCGCTCCCGGCGGCGGTTTCTTTTCGTCCTCCGGACGCTGCGGAACCGGCGATTGGCGTAGGGTTCGCGCATGTCCCACGCGCATCTCGCGCGCGAAAGGCCCGTGGCACGAGCGTTGCGCTTGTTCGATCGCGCTCACTGTCATTCGCCTGTCGGAAGGAGGACTCCATGCGCCGATTGATGCTCGCCCTCGTACTCGTCCTGGCCGCGTTCGCCGCGGCGGGTTGCGACGATTCCACCGCCCCTCGCGACACCACCCCTCCGGCGGCGCCGCGCGGCCTGTACAGCACCACCGGTGACCAGCAGGTCACGTTGCGCTGGCTCGCGAACACCGAGTCCGACGTGATCGGCTACCGGATCTACTCGTCCACCTGCGCGACCGGCTCGAGCTGCCCGTACGACCGCATCGGCACGGCGACGGGTACGTCGTTCGTGGTCACCGGTCTCACGAACGGCGTCACGCGTTACTACGCCGTGGCCGCCGTGGACCGCGACGGCAACGAATCCCAGCTGTCGCTCGAGGACATCTACGACACGTCGCGGCCCGCCGGCTCGGGCGCCACGCTCGGCAACTTCGTCAACTCGACCAGCGGCGCCGGCTGGGATTTCTCGGCCGCGATCTCGCGCACCTCGAGCGACGTGGCGACCGACATCTACTACGGCGACAACGGCTCGGTCCGCCAGATGTTCACGCGCGACGTGAACACCGACATCCAGGACATGGGCTACGCCAGCTCGCTGGACGTGATCGACTTCGCTCCGGCGAACGGCTGGTCGCCGACCGGAACGGTGGAACTGATCCCCGGGCACTGCTACGTCGTCTGGACCCGGGACGACCACTACGCCAAGTTCCGCGTCACCAGCCTGACGTCCAACCTGGTCGTGTTCGACTGGGCCTACCAGACGGCCGCGGGAAACGGTGAACTGCGGGCCCGGCCGGCGGCGGGCGACGAAGGGGCCTCGCGGCCGGTCGCCTGGCTGCGCTGAAACACCCGGACGCCCCGCGAGTCCTGCCGGACCCGCGGGGCGATTCGTTCGTCGAAACAGTTGGGAATGCCGGCGGCCCGTCCGGGGTAGGATGAAGCGAGGTTCCCCGGACTCGGGGGACGACGGAAGCTACTCACGCGGGAGTTCAAGGTCATGAAGCGCTCGTACGCGGGACTCGCTCTGGCCGCGATGCTGGCGGCCTCTCTGCTCGGCGCGACCGGCGCCTCGGCGCGCGGCCGGGCGCTCGGCGTGGACGTCTGGACCGATCGCGGCGACGACGCCGTGTACGAACCGGGCGACGCCATGCAGGTGAAGGTGCGCGCGACCGACGACACCTACCTGCTCGTCTACGAGATCGACGCCGACGGCCACATCTCGGTGCTCTACCCGTGGCGCCGTACCGGTGCCGTGGTCGAGGGACATCGCACCTACCGGCTGCCGCCGCAGGACTCGCGCTACGAGCTCGTCGTGGACCGCACGGTCGGCCAGGGCTTCCTCGTCGCGATCGCTTCGCGCGAGCCGTTCCGCAACCTGCCGTGGTACCTGCGGCCGTTCGACCCGCAGGGTGAGACGATCGGCTACGAGGACCAGCACGCCGAGGAAGAAGGCTTCGACGAGGATGGCGCCGTGCTCGGCGACCCCATGGTCGCGATGGAGCGCATCCGCCGCCGCGTGCTGCAGCACCCCGAGGACACCGACCTGTTCGCCACGGCGTACGCGACGTACTACGTCGGCCACGAGGTGCGCTACCCGCGCTACCTGTGCTCGGACTGCCATCGCCCCGGCCAGTGGGCGTGGTGGGACGGCTTCGATCCGTACTACACGCGCTGCAGCGTGTTCGACTTCCGCGTGAACTGGAACTGGGCGTGGGGGCCGACGTGCTGGAGCGGCCACGTGCCGTACTACTACTACGTCGTGCGCTCGGACTGCCCGCCCGCGTGGCAGCCGTGGTACGACGACCACAGCCGCTGGTCGTCGTGGGACGGCTGGCGCCAGCGCGAAAACCTGTGGGGCGGTCCGCCGACCCGCTACAAGGGTGACCCGCCTTCGGGATACCAGGGGCCGGGCGGCAGTGGTTGGAATCCGGCGATCAGCCCGCCTCCGGGCTACCTGCCTCCGGGCACGATGAAACCGCAGGGCGACCGTCGGCCGATGCCGCGCGAGCGCGTGGATTCGCCGCGTGGCGGGGGCGGTGGTTCGGGCGTGGGCCGTGGAGCGAAGGGCTCGGCGCCCGAGGGCGACCGCTGGCGCGAGCCGCGCAAGCCGACGCAACCGCGCGACTGGGGCAACTCGGGTGGCTCGGGCGATCGGGGCGATCGACGTGCGCCCGAAGCGACGCCGCCGCGCAAAGAAGAGCGTCGCGATCCGCCGCCGCCGCCGGCCGACAAGCCGCGGCGCGAGGACTCGCGTCCGCCCGATCCGCCGCGCGCGGACCCGCCGAAGCAGGAACGCCGCGATCCGCCCAGCACGCCGTCCAACCCGCCCGCGTCCAAGCCGTCGCGGGACGACCGGCGCCACGGCGGCTGATGCCTGCGCGCGTCCCGAGTGCTAAGTTGGCCCGCCGATGAACACGACGGGGCCGGTCGCTCCGGCCCCGTCCGTCGTGTTTTCGCACCACCCCAGGAGACTCCCCGCGTGTTCCGTGCTTCCGTCCGCGTCGCCGCGCTGATCCTGTCGTGCGCGCTGGCCCTCTCGCTCGCCGTGCCCGCTTCCGTGCAGGCGGCGCCGCCGGGCTTCGCGTTCCTCGAGGTGCCCGCCACGGCGCGAGCCGCCGCCCTCGGTGGCGCGTACACCGCGGTCGCCGAAGGCGCCGAGGCCGCGTTCTGGAACCCGGCCGGGCTCGCGCTGGGGAGCGGCAACCAGTTGAGCGCCACGCACGCCGAGAGCTTCGAGGGCCTCAAGCACGACCAGGTCGCGTTCGCGGGACGCATGTGGGGCGGCGGGCTCGCGGGCTCCGTGCGCGCCATGTACTCGCAGCCGATCGAGGAGCGCGACGAGATCGGCAACCTGATCGGTTCGTTCGGCTCGCACGACCTCGAGTTCCAGGCCGCCTTCGGCCACGCGCTCGGCGCGCGTGCGCGGCTCGGCTTCGGCGCCCAGATGGTGCGCGAACGCATCGCGAGCGAAGCGGCGACCACGTGGAGCGGCAGCGCCGGCTTCTCGTGCGAGCCCGCCGCATTGCGCGGTGCGCGCGTCGCGCTCGTCGTGCAGAACGTGGGGCCCGCCGCGAACTACGTGATCGACGGCCAGCGGGGCGCCGACGTCGGCCTGCCCATGGCCGTGCAGGGCGGCGCCGCGTGGAGCCGTGCGCTGCAGCGCGGGCTCACGCTGGGCACGTCGCTCGACACGCGCTTCACGCGCGGGCGCCAGGGCGTCGTGGCGCTGGGCGGCGAGCTGCGCTCGGACGTCGGCGCGTCGCTGCGGCTCGGCTGGCGCTTCAACGACGACATCGCGAACGTCTCCGCCGGGCTGGGCTGGGTGCTGGGCGGTGCGTCCGTGGACTACGCGTGGGTGCCGTCGAAGCTCGATCTCGGCGACACGCATCGCTTCTCGCTGGGCGCGCGGTTCTGATCGCGGCCGCGTGACGCGAGCCTCAGGCCTCGGGCCAGACCTTCAGCGTGAGTTCGCCGTCGGCGAGTTCGGCGTACGTGAAGTGCTCGATCCAGTCGCCGAGCACCACGAACTGCCGGCCGTCCTCGCGGCGGTCGAGCGCCTGGTGGAAGTGCCCGACCAGCACGCCGTCGTAGCCTTCGCGGAACCGCGGCTCGGCGATTTCGCGCCACAGCCGGTCCGTGGCCGGCGGCCGGTCCTCGCGCGAGTGCCGCGACAGGCCCGACACGCGCAGCGCCAGCGGGATCCCGAGGTCCGGGTGCAGCCAGCCGTAGGCCGCGATGCTCGCCGGGTGGCGGAGCAGGCCGCGCAGGAGCTTGTAGCCGAGGTCGCCGCCCACCAGTCCGTCGCCGTGGTGCAGCCAGAGCTTCCGCCCCTGGGCCTCGACCGTGACCGCCCCGTCCACCGTGCGGATACCCAGTGTCTCGTGCAGGAAGGTCCCCAGCCAGAAGTCGTGGTTGCCGTTCAGGTAGGTGATGGGCAGCCCGGCGCGACGCAGGCGTTCCAGGACCGCGAGGGTCGGGAACAGCCGGCGGGGGATGGCGGTCCGATATTCGAACCAAAAGTCGAACAGGTCCCCGACGATAAAGAGTTGGGAGGCCCTTCCCGGCAGGGATTCGAGCAGGGCATGCAGGTGCGCGGTACGCGCCGCCTCGCGTTCGGCGGACTCGGCACCCAGGTGGGCGTCGGACAGGAAGACGATCGGGCCATCCGGCATGGCCGGGCAGTCTACGGCGAGGCGCGCCGACTGCGCCAACCCGCACCGGGACCCGCCGATCGGTCAAGGCTTCTCAAGGTCTCGGAATCACACCGCAACCATCACCGTATCTCGCGCGTCTGACGCTTCACACGTGCACCCGGGGCACGCGCCGGTGTTCCATCCTCCGGCGGCCGGGAGCGCGGTCCACATTCATCGCAACCACGACGGCGGCCCCACCTGCCGGCGTGGCACATTCGACGGCGGCGGCGCCCCCGGGCGCCGGTCGCGACAGGCAGCACCGTCACACCCTTGGGAGGAGCATGATGGACGGCAAGTCGGTGGTTCGTCCCCGCAGCTACTTCATCGGAGCGGCTGCGCTGATCATGGCGGGCGTCGTCCTCGGCCTCGGCCTGAGCGCCGGGCTCAACCTGCAGCGGAACTCGAACGCGACCAGCACCGAACTCGCGGCGGTCACGCGCTCGGCCCCGCTGCCCGAGAGCCCGTTCGTCGGCGTCGTGGACAAGGCGCTGCCGGCGGTCGTCTTCATCGACGTGCGCAAGCGCGCGGCCGACTCCGACGACCCGAACGACGAGTTCATGCGCCGGTTCTTCGGCGACAACGGCTCGCGCCGCCAGCAGCGCGTGCCCTCGTCGGGCTCGGGCTTCCTCGTGACCCCGAACGGCCGGATCATCACGAACAACCACGTCGTCGCCAACGCCGACGAGATCACCGTCACGCTCAACGACCGCCGGCAGTTCAAGGCGAAGGTCGTGGGCGCCGATCCCGAGACCGACGTCGCCGTGATCCAGGTCGAGGGCAAGGACCTGCCGTTCCTGCCGCTCGGCGACTCCGACAACCTCCGGGTCGGCGACTGGGCGATCGCGATCGGCAACCCGCTCGGTGAACTGCGCGGTTCGGTCACCGTGGGCATCGTGAGCGCGCAGGGCCGCACGAACCTCAACATCTTCGGCGGCACGCCCGGCTACCAGGACTTCATCCAGACCGACGCGGCGATCAACTTCGGCAACTCCGGCGGCCCGCTGTGCAACATCCGCGGCGAAGTGATCGGGATCAACACGGCCATCAACACGAGCGGCCAGGGCATCGGCTTCGCCGTGCCGATCAACCTCGCGAAGCACGTGGCCGACCAGCTCGTCGCGCACGGCACCGTGAAGCGCTCCATGCTCGGCGTGCTGCTCGCCGAGATGACGCCCGAGATGGCCGAGGGCTTCGGTCTCGCCGGCCAGCAGGGCGTGCTCATCCAGAGCGTCATGGACGATTCGCCGGCGGCGCGCGCGGGCCTCAAGCGCAACGACATCATCGTCGAGTACGAAGGCCACCCGGTTTCCGAGATGGCCAAGCTGCGCCTCAAGGTGGCCGACACGCCCGCGGGCACGAAGGTCAACCTCGTGGTGCTGCGCGACGGCAAGCGCATGCCGTTCTCCGTCGTGCTCAAGGACCGTGACGACCGCACCGCGGTGGCGACGCCCGACGAAGGCGGCAACGATCGCTCGTCTCTCGGCGGGCTCACCGTGCGCGGCCTCAAGGACCTCGAGATGTCCAAGCTGAAGATCGACTCCGGCGTCATGGTGACCGAGGTCGAGGACGGCAGCCCCGCGGACGAACGCGGCCTGCAGCCCGGCGACATCATCGAGCAGGTCGGGCAGACGCCGGTCTCGAACCCCGAGGACTTCGCGCGCCTGATGGCGGCGCAGAAGCGCACCGGGCGTCCGGCGGTGCTCTTCGTGAACCGCAACGGCAGTGGGCAGTACGTCACGTTCCGGCTCGACAAGTAGCCGGAGCAGGGGTAGTAAGGGGCGGGAGGCGGCGCCGAGCCGCCTCCCGTCACGCCATGGACGGCGGAGGTGAATCGCATGCGCATCGGAGGCTGGCTGCACGCACTCGGGATCGCCGCACTCGCGTTCGCGCTGGTGTCGGCCCCGAAGCCGTCGCGTGCCGACGAGCCCGGCGCACCGGAGCCCGCGATCACCGCGGTGCGCAGCTGGTCGGCGCCCGCGAACACCCGCGTCGTGTTCGACTTCTCGCGCGCCGTGGACGTGGTCATGCCGGACTCGGGCGCGGCCGCGCAGGTGGTGGTCCGGATCCCGGCCTCGGCGCTCGTGCTGGCGCCCGGTGTGTCGCCCACGTTGGCCGTGCGCGACAGCGCGGTGGACTCGGTCGGCGTGGTCACCTCGCCGGCCGGCGCCACGATCACGCTGTGGCTCGCGCAGGGCACCACGTTCCGGGCGTTCTCGCTGCCCGGTGCGGACGACAAGCCGTTCCGCATCGTGGTGGACGTGTTTCGCGCCGGCGCGCAGGCCGCCGAAGACCGGCGGCTCGCCGGCATCGCCGCGGCCAAGAAGCGCGACCGCGTGCGGCTCGTCTACATCGACGCCGGGCACGGTGGTGACGACACGGGCGCACGTGGCCCGGGCGGGGTGCTCGAGAAGAACGTGACGCTGGCCGTCGCGCAGCGCCTCGCCGAGGAGCTCAACCAGATCCCGGGCGTGCGCGCCATGCTCACGCGCGACTCCGACTTCTTCATTCCGCTGCGCCAGCGCTTCAAGATCGCCGAGCAGGCGCGCGCCGACCTGTTCATCAGCATCCACTGCAATTCGAGCCGCCGGCGCGGCAGTGGCAGCGGCACCGAGGTGTACTTCCTGTCGCTCAAGGGCGCGAGCGACGCCGCCGACCGCGACCTCGCCGACCTCGAGAACGCCGCGGACCTCGTGGGCGGCGTGCCGCCGCAGGCCGAGGACGATGTCGTGAGCGTGCTCTACAACGTGCGCCGCAACTCGGCGCTCGAGCGCAGCCAGCTGCTCGCCGAGGAACTGCTCGATCACATCGCGGCGGACCGCCGGGTGGAATCGCGCGGCATCAAGCAGGCGGGTTTCGCCGTGCTCAAGTCGGTCGAGTTCCCCAGCGTGCTGGTCGAGACCGCGTTCATCAACAACCCGCGCGAAGTGAAGCTGCTCAAGGATCCGCAGTTCCAGGCGGCGATCGGCAAGCAGCTCGCCGCGGGCGTGGTGTCGTACTTCGGCAAGGCCGGCGTGCAGCTCGGTGCACCCGCCCCCGCGCCGGGAACGCCGCCCGCCGACTCCAGCCGCGGCGCCGCATCGGGCGCGACCGGGGCCGGACTGCGCTGAACGCCGCGCGGCTTCGCGAAAGCCGTGCACGATGCCGTCGCGGCGACGCAGGCCGGAGCGTGCATCCCGGAACGCGCGCACGCGAACCTGCACGACCGCACGCCGCCCATCCCCGCGCTGCGCGAGCGCCGATGCGGCGGCGAACTTCGGTCGCGCGCGTCCTGGGCGGCGAAATCGCGCTTGCGCCATCCCGCACGATCGGCGGACCGGCCCTTGCGATGCCTTCGAGCAGGTGTGTGGCCTTCCATCCTCCACACTTCACCTTCTCAACCGGGAGCCGCAATGACGATCTCTCCTCGTCGCATCGTCCGTCGCACGCGGAGCCTAGCCGCCGCGCTCATGCTCACGCTGCTCGCCGCCTCGCTGGTGCCTGCCGGCACCGTGGCCGCGGGTGATCTCATCGGCACGGTCACCGGTACCGTGACCGGCGCCGTCGGCGCGGTGCTCGACGTGATGCCGGTGTTGGTCCCGGGACCGTCGCAGCCGGCCTCCGCGACCACGGTGATCGACGGCGCGAAGGGCGGCGTCGCGAAGTGCGGGCGCTTCTCCGTGGTCGTGCCGCCCGGCGCCTGGCGCGGCAACGCCGCCGTCACGATCCGCGTGCCCGACGGCACGCGGCTGGCCTGCGACCTGTCGATCTCGCCGGAGTCGGCGAACGGCTTCTCGCGTCCGGTGCAGCTGCAGATGGACGCCGTCGGCGCCGTCGCGACGGGCGGTCTCGTGATCGGCTGGTGGGATCCCGCGCTCGGCCGCTGGACGCGCGTTCCGGGCAGCGTGCAGGACCTGCTCACCCTCAAGCTCTCGGCGCCGCTCTGGCACTTCTCGCGGTACGGCGGCTGCGAGGGCAAGGCCGGCTGGTAGTCGCGCGCCCGCTCCCGGAAAGTCGAACCGGCGGTCCCGTTCGGGGCCGCCGGTTCGGTGTTCGCTCGAAGCGACGCGTCAGCGATTCGCGTTCTGGATGCGTCCGTCGGCCTTGATCTCGAGCGCCGCGCCGCCCTTGCAGCGGTCGGTGACGAACGCCTCCATGGCGCCGCGGATCACGAACCCGCTGTCCGACTTGTTGCGGCCGCCGCCCAGTGCGTCGTAGCTGTCGCCGCCCGAGGCCATGAAGTTGTTCGCCGCGACCTTGTACGTCTTCGCCTCGTCGAACGGCGTGCCGTCGGCGTTCGTGATGCTCACCACGCGCGACATGGCCGGAGCGTTCATGTCCACCACGTAGCGGATCCCGCTCACCTGCGTGATGCGCTCGCCGCGCAGCGCCTGCTCGCAGCGCGCGGCGCACTTCGGCGCCGGTCAGCTCCATGGTCACGATCGTGTTGTCGAACGGCATCACGTCGTAGACCATCGCGCGCGTCACCGTGCCCGCCGCCATGTTCGCGCGCATGCCGCCCGGGTTCTGCAGCGCGATGTCGGCGCCGCTCGAGAACCGCATGGCGTCGCAGATGAAGTTGCCGATCGTGGCTTCGGGCCGGTTGCGGTCGAGCGGGTACGACGACTTGCCGAGCACCGTGGCCGCGACCGGACCGACTTCGGCGTTCCAGCGTTCGACGCGCGCGGTCCACGCGGTGTCGATCGGGAACTCGTCCGCGAACACCTGCAGCATGCGGTGGCTGGTCTCGCCGGCCACCACGGTGCGCGCCACCGGGTCCACGGTGTAGTCGGCGATCGCCAGCCACTGGCCGTTCGCGCCCGCGACCATCACCGGGGCGTTCTCGATCACGTCGTCCACGACGTTGTGGCTATGCCCGCCGAACCAGCCGTCCACGCCACGGATGCCGTGCGCGAGCCGGGCGATGTCGCCCTTCGCGCGCCGCGTCGAATCGGTCTCGGCCGGGATGTGGCCCACGCCCACCACCAGCGAGGCGCCGCCCTTGCGCAGCTTGCCCGGCAGCGGCGCCGAGGTGACGGAGTCGTCCGCGAACCGCAGGTGCGCGACGTGCGCCGGCATGGTGACGCGCGGCGTGCCCGGGTAGGCGAGACCGAAGATGCCGACCTTCACGCCGCGGCGCGCCACGGTCGTGTCGGAGCGCACCCACCACGGCCGCTTGCCCGACTTGCGTTCGAGCATGTTCGCGCCGAGCGCCGCGAAGCGCATGTTGAGCACGCGGTTCTTGAGCGTGTCGGCGGTCCAGTCGAACTCGTGGTTGCCGATCGCCGCGGCGGCGTAGGCGAGGTCGTTCATCTGCTCGACCACGGGGCGGCCGTACTGCAGGTTGGAGATCATCGTGCCCTGGAACAGGTCGCCGCCGTCGATGAGCACGGTGCCTTCCGGGTTCTCGGCGCGGTAGTGCTCGATGGTGGCCTTCAATGCAGGCGACCACCGTCGGCCGGCGGCATGTTCTTCTGCCCGCCGAGGATCGCGCCGTGGAAATCGGTGGTCTCCATGACGCGCAGCCGCGGGAAGCGCAGGTTCGAGAGCATGCCCAGCCACTGCGCGCGGGTGAGCGTGGCGTCGAACGCGATGCCCTGCCGGCCCGGCTTGCCGCGCAGGCTCACGCCTGTCACGAGCGAGCGCCAGTACGCCTCGTCGCCCAGCGCGAACGTGCCGAGCGCGTAGTTCGCGCGGCGTGCGCAGCGCTCCGACCAGTCGAGCGCGGTGAGCACGGTGGCGGGGCGGAACGGATCGAAGCGATCGCCCTTGCCGTCCGGCCCGAGCACGCCCTTGGCGAGGATGCCGTCGAGCCACGGTTCGAGCTCGTCGGGCACGTCGCCGAACGCGCCCGAGGGGCGGTTCGACTTCCAGCCGAACGCACGCCCGAGCCAGTACGCGAGGTCCACGCGGCGCGCGGGCTCGTTCGGGATCAGGTGCTGCACTTCCTCCTTCGGCGCGATGCCGAGCCGTACGAGGCGGTCGATCATCGGCCGCTCGGGCGCGCCGACGTAGTCGGGCACCAGCGTCCACGAGGGCTCGAGCTCGGGCGCAAGGTGCTTGGCCTGGCTCGCGTACGCGATCATCGCGTCGGGGGCGCTGAGCTCGGGCGCCGGGCCGCGCTTCGCGCGCCGGATCATGGCGAAGTCGCCGCCGCCCGCCGCGCGGTAGCCGTTCACGGCCACGCGCAGCATGCGCTCGGGCGCGAGCGGTTCGCCCTTGAACGCGAGGTGCTGGATGCGTTCGCCCACGGGCTTCGTCAGGTCCACCTCGTAGGTGACGCCGTAGGCCATGTCGAAGTTCCAGCTCGGCATGCCCGCCTCGACCAGCGGCCGGCCGTCCTCGTACGTGTACGCGGCGAGCCAGCGCGCGGACTGTTCGAGCGCTGCCTTGAGGTCGGCGCCCGACATCTCGAGCACGGCGAGCGAGTTCTGGTACGGGTACAGCCGCATGAGGTCGCGCAGGTGCACGGAGCCGGCGGCGATGCGCTGGTCGGGAGCGAACAGCGCCGCGAGCGACACTTCGGCGCCGGTCGCGGCGAGCTGGGCGCGATGGATCAGCTGCCACAGCGCGTTGTCGGCGAAGCGGCCGTAGGTCGCGGACAGCTCGCCGTCGGCCAGCGCGACCACTTCGTCGAGTGCCGATCGCGTGCGCTCGGCGACGGGCGCGAAGTGCGCGGTGAACGCCGCGTCCGCCGCGGTGCTGTCGCCGAACGCCGCGTAGCTCGCGAACGGGCGCTTGTCCAGCTTCCACGGGCTCGCCGGCGTCTCGCGCGTGAGCGTGAAGTCGAGCCGCCCGAGCCCTTCGGCCGACTTGCCGGCCTGCGTGACCACGGTGCCGTCCACGTTCGCGAACGGGATCGCCTCGTGCGTGTGCGCGAGGATCACGGCGTCGAGCCCGGTCACCTCGTGGGCCAGCTGCCAGCCGAAGTTCTCGCCCGGCGCGTCGCCCTTGCGCAGTTCACCCGTGCGCGGGTTCTTCTCGAGCCCGGTGTGCGCCAGCGCGATCACGACGTCGCAGCGCTCGGCGCCGCGCAGGCGCGCGACTTCCTTGCGCGCCACCTCGATGGGCGAGAGGAAGACGTAGCCGGAGTACGCCGCCGTGTCCGCCATGAGCGGCACTGCGGGCGTGCACAGCCCGATCACGCCGATGCGCACGCCGTCGAACTCCTTGACCAGCGACGGCGCGAACGCGGGCGAGCCGTCGCGGCGCACGACGTTCGCGGCGAGCCACGGGAACTTCGAGTCCCTGCGCGCGCGCTCCACGCCGCCCGGGCCCCAGTCGAACTCGTGGTTGCCGAGCGCCATGGCGTCGTAGCCGAGCACGTTCATGGCGTCGGCCACGGGATGCGGCGTCGTGTCGCCGTCCGTCCGGCGCTGCCAGACGCTCACGGCCGGCGAGCCCGACATGGCGTCGCCCGCGTCGAGCAGCAGCACCGGGTGGCCTCGGCGCGCACCTTGGCGATGCGCGTGGCGGCGAGCGCGAGTCCGCGGTTCACCGGGCGTTCGAGCAGGTCGTCCCAGGGCAGGAGCGAGCCGTGGACATCGGTCGTGTGCAGCACGGTGAGCTTGACGGTCTCGGCGGCGTGCGCGCCGGCAGCAGCGGCGGTCAGCAGGGCGAGCGTCAGGACCCACGAAACGAGCGAACGGCGCATGGAACTTCGACCTCCGAACATTCGGATGCGAGGCGTGCGGGAGCGGGGAAACGGCCGGCCGGGCCGGGGACGGTAACAGCGCGGCCCGGCCGCGGCCAGCGTGGCCGGGATCCCGGGAGAGGCCCCGGCCGGGCCCGCCCACGGGTGCTTGTCCGCCCGGAATACGCCCGCCTATAGTGTCGCCTTCCCACGCACCTCACGATTCGAGCCACCCGGAAACCGACATGACCGCCGACAACCGCTGCCCGAGCTGTGGCCAACCGAACGCCGCCGGGCTCGAAGAATGCGCGAACTGCAGCTACCCGCTGAACCTGGCGACTCCTCCGGTCGCCGCGCCGGCGCCGGTACCGCGCCGGTCCCGGCGCCACGCCGACGCCGGCACCGGCACCGGCACCGGCACCGGCACCGGTGCCCGAGCCCGAACCCGAGCCGGCGCCCGCGCGCGAGCCGGCGGCCCGCATCCAGGCGTTCGATCCCAACATCCGGCGCATGCGTCCGGCGCGCTCGCGCCCGGCCCAGACCGCGGCGCAGAAGCTGCAGTTCCAGTTGTGGCTCGGCGTGGGCGGCTTCTGCGTGCTGCTCGTGCTCTACACGGCCTTCCAGGGCTTCCAGAAGAACAACAACGCCCAGCCGCAGATCGAGGGCGCGAACGAAGAGATGCAGCACGCCGCCACCATGGCGCGCAACGAACTGGCGAAGGACTCCACCAACGTCAGCGCGCGCATCATGCTCGCGAACATCCTGTACGACAGCGCGAACTGGTCCGAGGCGGTGATCCACTACAAGTCCGCCCTCAGCCGTGATTCCACGCGCGTCACGACGCTCGTGGACCTCGGCGTCTGCTACTTCAACCTCGGGCGGTCCGACGAGGCGATCGAGATGTTCCAGCGCGCGCTGCGGCACGAGCCCAACCACCCGATCGCGCTCTTCAACATGGGCGTGGTGAGCGAGAGCCGGAACGAGTTCTCCGAGGCGATCCGCTACTACGACCGCGCCAAGGCGGCGAACCCGCCGACGGGCATGGCGCAGGGCATCGAGGAGGCGAAGCAGCGCGTGCTGCAGAAGCAGGCGGGCGGCGCCGCCGGTGGCGGCATGCCGGGCCGCTGACGCACGTCCGCGGCACCGCCGAAGACCGGGCCTCGCACGCCGATCAGCGCGCGAGGCCCGCCGCTTTCAGCGCCGCGTGCAGCGCCGGGCCGCAGCTCGTCCGGCCGGCCGCCCGTGCGGCGACCAGCGCCACGAGATCCTCGGGTGTGTCGAGATCGCGCTTCTCCTCCAGCGCCTCGACCGACCAGCCCCGGGCCGCGGCGCGCGCGCACGTCTGCGCGTACACGGCCGGCGTGCTCCACGCGATGTCCTCGAACAGCGCGTCGCACGGCAGGCGGGCGCCGAGCAGCCAGTAGCCGCCGTCCGCGGCGAGGCCGAGCACCACGTCGGCCCGCGCGAGCGCCGCGAACGCCCGATCGAAATCGGCCGTCGCGAGCGCGGGGCAGTCGCTGCCCACCACCACCACGCGGGACTCGGAGCCGCCCTCGGCGCCGCATCGCGCGCGCACGGCGTGCGCGAGCCGCGCGCCGAGATCGCCTTCGGGCTGCGCACGTTCGTCGAACGCGATGTCGGCGAGCGGCTCACCGGCGTCCGCCCACCACCACGTGCGCGCCGCGGTGCAGGCGGCGGCCGCCGCGCGCGTGTCCGCGAGCAGCGCCGCGTACAGCCGGGCCGCGAGTGCGGCGGGCAGCGCGGGCGAGAGGCGCGACTTCACGCGGCCGGCCACCGGATGGCGGGCGAGGATCCCGAGCGAGTGCATGCCGGCACGCTACCACGCGGCGCGGTTGACGCTGGTCGGGGCGCTTCCTAGAGTCGGGCCGCACTTCCTCACACCACCCGTGGCGACCGGTCCATCCCGGGCGCCCGCTTCCCGAGCGAGCACCTCTCATGTCCAATCCGCACTACAACCTCGTCGTCGTGGGCACCGGCCCCGGCGGTTACGTGGCCGCGATCCGCGCCGCGCAGATGGGCCTCAAGACCGCCGTCGTCGAGAAGGACGAACTCGGCGGAACGTGCCTCAACTGGGGCTGCATCCCGACCAAGGCGTGGGTGGTGTCCGCGCACCTGTACGAGCAGATCAAGCGTGCGAAGGAGTTCGGCATCGAGGTGGGCGAGCCGAAGATCATGTGGCCCGCGCTCGTCGAGCGGAAGAACAAGATCGTCAAGCAGCTCACCGGTGGCGTCGGCGCACTGCTCAAGGGCCGCGGCGTGGACATCCACCGCGGCGTCGCACGCTTCACCACGGCGAACAAGCTGGCGGTCACGCTGAACGCCGGCGGCACGCAGGAGATCACCGCGGATCACACGATCGTCGCCACCGGCGCGTACGCGTGGATGCCGCCGGGCTGGTCGCTCGACGGCGAGCGCGTGGTGGGCAGCAAGGAAGCGCTCGACCTCTCGAAGCAGCCCAAGCGCATCGCGATCCTCGGCGGCGGCGTGGTGGGCAGCGAGTTCGCGTGCTTCTTCGCCGCGATCGGCACGCAGGTCACGCTCATCGAGATGCTGCCGCGGCTCGTGATGATCGAGGACGAGGAGATCTCGACCGCGCTCGAGCGCGAGATGAAGAAGCACAAGATCGACGTGCACCTGAACACCAAGGTGGACGACCGCAAGGACAATCCCGACGGTTCGATCACGCTCACGCTCGCGGGCGGGAAGCAGGTCACGGTGGACACCGTGCTCGTCGCCACCGGCCGCCGTCCCTACGCCGAGGGCCTCGGGCTCGACGCGATCGGCGTGAAGCTGGGCGAGCGCGGCCGCGTCGCGGTGAACGACCGCCTGCAGACCAACCTGTCCAACGTGTTCGCGATCGGCGACGTGACCGACCTCAAGCAGCTCGCACATTTCGCGAGCGCGCAGGGCAAGGCCGCGGCCGAACTCATCGCGGGCCACGCCGCGCAGACCAACTGGCGCGCGGTGCCGGGTGCCACGTTCACGAATCCCGAGATCGGCAGCGTGGGCCTGACCGAGGCGCAGGCGAAGGCCGAGGGCCGCAAGGTGAAGGTCGGCCGGTTCCCGTTCCGGGCGCACGGCCGCAACATCGCCGACGGCGAGACGACCGGGTTCGTGAAGCTGGTCGGCGACGCGGAGACCGACCAGGTGCTCGGCGCGCACATCTTCGGGCCCAAGGCGAGCGAACTGGTGCACGAGTGCTCGCTGGCGATCGCCGCGGACCTCAACCTGCGCGACCTCGCGCAGGTGATTCACGCACACCCCACGCTCACCGAGCCGATCGGCGAAGCCGCCGAGGACGCCGAGGGGCTGGCGATCCACCTCCTCCGCACGGACGCGAAGGCGGGCGCGAAGCACTGACCGGTCTTCGCATCGAGCACGGACGCACGGCGCCCGTCGGGTCCCCCACCCGGCGGGCGTTCGCCTGTCCCGGCGCGGCCGCGCGAAATCGGCGCGTGACGCGCGCCCTGCGGCTTCGCTAGCCTGAGTGCGGCGTGCCCCCGCGCGCCGCGAAGCGTGTCGCCCCTCCACTTCCCGCGCGAGGTGCCCCGTGCGCCGGTCCGCCGTGCCGTTCGCCGCAGTCCTGCTGTGCCTTGCCGCCACCGCGTCCGCGCAGGGCGTGGGAGGGGGCGATGCCGCACCGGCACCGCCCGCGGGCGCGTCGTGCCTGCCCGCCGAACTCGTCCGGTCGCTGCGCGCCACGTTCCCGCCGGTCGCGACGCGGCCCGGGGCCGCGCAGGTCACGTTCTACGCCGACCCGCTCGGCGGCGGCACGTTCTCGTTCGGCCAGACCGTGACGAACTACGTGGACCTCGACGCGACGACCGGCCTGCGCGACTGGAACTGCGGCACCGTGACCTACGACGGGCACGCGGGAAATGATCTCGAGATCCGCGACTTCCTCGCCATGGACGCGGGCGTGCCGGTGCTGTGCGCCGCCCCCGGCACCGTGGTGCACACGCACGACGGCGAGTACGACCGCCGTACCGCGTGGGTGTCGGGCGCCACCGCGAACGACGTGGTGGTGCAGCACGCGGACGGCTCGCTCGCGTACTACTGGCACCTGCGCACGGGCTCCGTGCGTTCGAGCGTGGGCCAGTCCGTGGCGGCCGGCGACACGCTCGGCATGGTGGGCAGCTCGGGCTTCTCGAGCGGCCCGCACCTGCATTTCGAGACGCACGAGGGCGGCGCACCCGTCGAGGAGCACGCCGGCAGCTGCTACGCCGGATCGAACCGCTGGACCACGCCGCTCGCCTACGCGTGGGACTGGCCGTTCGAACTGTTCAACCACGGCGACACGACGATCCCGCTCTCGTGGGCGACCATCTGCGAGCGGCCGCCGGCGAAGACGCACGTGGTGGCGGGCGCCACGCTCTACTCGTGGCTGCGCTCGCGCAACCTGCGCACGACCGACCTGCTGACGTTCAAGTACTACTCGCCGCTCGGCCTGTGGAACACCTACTCGTTCAACCCCTCGGGCAACTTCACGAGCAGCTGGTGGTACGTGTACTGGACCATGCCCACCAGCCCGAGCCTGTTCGGGGCGTGGCATCTCGACATCCTGCGCAACGGCGCGCTCATCGCCACGCAGTCGTGGACGCTGAACGCGACGCCCAACCAGCTGCCGGCGATCGCCCCGCGCACGCTCGGGGTGCGCGCGAACGACCGGCTCGACGTGGATCTCGCCGGCAGCGATCCCGACGGCAGCGTGTTCTGGCACCACCTGCAGGCGGCACCGCTGCACGGCACGGCGACGCTCTCGAACACGCGCCGTCACGTGCTGCGCTACGTGCCGGTGCAGGGCTTCACCGGGCTCGATTCGCTCAGCGTGTACGCGACCGACGACGAGAACGCGAACGGCCCGGCGGCGGTGATCCGCTTCCAGGTCAGCGACCAGCTCGACGTGGCGCCGTCGCCCGCGGTCGCGCTCGAGTTCGCGCCGCCCGCGCCGAACCCCGCCGGGCCGGCCACGCGCTTCGCGTTCCGCCTGCCCGCGGCCGGCGCGGTGCGGCTCGAGCTGATCGGAGCCGACGGCCGTCGCGTCGCGTCGTGGTCGCGCGACGGTCTCGCCGCCGGGGCGCACGAGGTGGGGTGGAGCGAACTCACCGCCGCGCGCACGGTGCCGCCGGGGCTCTATTTCGCGCGGCTGTCGGCCGCGGGGCTCGCCGCGGCGCGGCGCGTGATCGTGCTCCGCTGACCGGCCGCCGCCGGAACGTGACGACGGCCCCGCGCGTGAGGATCGCGAGGGGCCGTCGCCGTTCGCCGTGCTTCACCGGGTCATCGCCGCCAGGGGAGTGGACACCGCCAGCGTGACCTCGGCCTTCTTGCGCTCGAGCATGAGCACGGTGACGTCGGGGTCGAGCACCAGCTTCTCCGGCGCGAACGCGGAACGGATCGTGACCGCCACGCGCCCGCCCGCGGCGATCCGCACCGGCGTGCGCGCCTCGCGCCACGGTGCGGCCTTCCTGCCGGGCTCGGGCCAGCGTTCGCCGGCGACCGCGGCGGCGTCGAACGTCATCTCGCCGGTGCCGACGTTGCGGACCGTGGCGGTCGTCACCCACTCGCCGCCCTGCTTCACGAGCTTCGCGTCCTCGATCAGGTAGTGCGGCACCACCACGCCGAAGAACCACTGCTTCGTGAACGCGTCGAACGCCGTCGTGTCCGCCGCGTGCGCGCGCTGGATGGCGAGGTAGTCCTCGAGCGACGCCGGGACCTTCGCGTCGCGGTACTTCGCCATGTACTCGCGCACCGCGGCGAGACCGCGTTCCTCGCCCATGAAGCGGTGCAGCATCCACAGCGCCCAACCGCCCTTGTCGTACCAGATCCGGGTGTCGCCGGGCAGCTTGCCGTCGATCTTCACCAGCGGACGCTCGGAGTCCCTCTGGCGCAGGCGGCCGTAGCGGTTCTCCATCTGCGTCGCGAACGCCTGGCGCTGGCGCTCGCCGCGCATCTTCTCGACCAGCAGCAGCGTCGAGAAGTGCGCCATGCCTTCGGACAGCACTTCGCAGCCGGGACCATCGCCGACCATCGCCATGTTCGGCCACCACATGTGCGCGGACTCGTGCGCCGCGATCCAGAAGGCGGCGCTCGCCTCGGGCTTGGATCGCGTGAGGAAGCCGATGCCCTCGGAGAACGAGATGTTGCCCGCCGGCGCCTGCGCGTAGGTCGGCCAGCCGGCGAACTCCGACAGGCGCAGCTGCTTCCACGGATACGGCGCGAACCACTCGCCGTACCAGCGGCGGGCGCCCTCGAGCGCGTCGAGCATCTCGTCCACGTTGTACGGGTGACGCGGGTCGTAGTACACGGCCACGCCGTCACGCGTCTTCACCTTCCATTCGCCCGCGATCAGGTTGTAGATGCGCACGGGATGGTCGGTGCGCCACTCCGTGGTGCGGCGGCCGTTCGCGACGCGTTCGGCCACCTTCTCGCCGGTCGCGTTCACCTGCAGGTTCGCGGGCACGTCCACCTTCATGTGCACGTCGAACCAGCGGCCGGCCGTCGGGATCGCCGCGCCGTGCGCGTGCTTCCACCAGTCTTCGGGCCACTCGCGCGGGTCCGAGTTGTTCTTGCCCTCCTCGACCGCCTCGTCGGGAAAGAACCCGAGCGCGGGCGTGAACGTCACGCCGGAGAATCCGGTGAGCACGATGCTGGACGGCGTCACGAACTCCATCTCGTAGCCGCCGTTCCGCGAGGCGCCGTCGGGATGGCGCGCGTCGTACGTGAAGCCGAGCGTCATGCGCTCGCCCGGCTGCAGCGGGGTCGGCGGGTTCACGATCACGAGCCCGGCGCGGTCCTGCGTGCTCGCCGGCTTGCCGTTCGCCGTGAGCACGAGCTTCTTCCAGCGCGGGTTCACCGTGAGCGGGAACCGCACCATCGGACGGTCGGTCGCGTTCTCGACGAGGTAGGAGCCCTTCATGGTGAACGCGTGCTTCGCCGGGTCGAACTTCACGTCGAGGTCCACGCCGGCCAGCACGGGCGTGGGCGCGTCCTTCCACGTCTGGATGTTCTTGCGCCAGTAGTCGAGCGTCGCCTTCTTCGCGGCCGCGCCCTGGTAGCCGTCGCCCACCTGCCACGCGAGCATGCTGCCCGTGACGAGCGGGGGCAGCAGGAACGGCGACAGCGCGCCCATCGCGCGCACCATGGCGCCGGGACGCAGGCGCAGCAGCGCGTTCGTGGCGTCGCGTTCGCGGCGCTCGAACCAGCGCACCGTGAGCACGGTGAGCAGCACGGAAACGAGCAACCACGTCACGCGGTTCAGCGCGAGCGGGACCGCGTCGTACTGGAACGTGCCGATGTCCGTCCACTTCGTGGCGCTCCAGAGGTCCCAGTTGAACACCCAGTTCATCTTGCCGCGCATCTGGAACCAGCCCGACAGGACCATCGTGCCGAGCCCGATCGCGTACGTCGCGTAGCGGTTGCTCGTCACGGCGAACGTGGCCGCGACGAACGCCGTCCACACGAGGTACGTGGGCACGAGCAGCAGTCCCCACACGATCGCGAACGGCAGCGGATCGAGCGACACCTGCCCCTGCGTGGCGAGCACGATCAGGCAGCCGAGGAAGCACGCCGCCACGATCGCGAGCGCGAGCAGCGTGTTCGCGATGGCCTTGCCCGCGAGCATCGCGCCGGTGCGCAGCGGCGTGGCGTAGTAGATCGCGCCCATGCCGGTACCGCGTTCGCGCTGCAGCGACTCGGTCGTGTAGAAGAGGATGACCATGCAGATGAGCACGGTGAGCGTGTTGAACATGCCGCTCGCGAGCGAGCCCGCCGTCTGCAGCAGCGGCGTGTCGAACGCCCCGACGCCGTACTCGTTCAGCAGCGTCTGGATCAGGATGAGCGGCACGAACAGGTACAGGCCCGGCGTGCGCACGAGCTGGTAGAGCTCGGTCCGCACGACCTCGAGCGTCATGGCGATCGCACCGGGCGTCTTCGCCCGCATGGCGAGCGACGCGAGGGGGGCGAGCGTGGCGGCCGGGGCCGCGGCCGCCTGCGGGCGCGGTGCGGCCAGCGCGGCGTTCGCCACGGCCGGGGGCACGCGTACGCCGCGCAGCTGCGACGCGAACCGCCGCGAGTACCACGCGACGCAGCCGAGCCCCACCGCGACGATCACGAACCGCTGTGCGATCACGAGCGCGTCGAGGCCGATCGGCTGCGTGTTGTAGAAGTCCACGCCCTTGTCCACGAGCAGCCAGGTTTCCTTCAGCCAGCGCAGTCCGGTCGGGTCGACGAACTGCAGGAGGCGGTTCGCGCCGAGCGGCAGCCACACGGGCGACCAGTCCCAGAGGAAGAAGGCGTCGAGCAGGAGCACGGCGATCGGGAACGAGAACACGAGCACCGGCATGCGGGTGGCGCCGCCGATCGCGAAGCACGAGCCCGTGAACAGCACGAGCAGCGGCACGCCGAACACGAGCATGGGACGCAGGTAGTGGGCGACCGAGAACGGCCCGATGAACTCGGCGTTGCCGCCGTGCGGCAGCGCGTGGTTGCACAACATGGCGAAGCCCATGTGGAAGGCGAGCACGACCAGGTAGGTCGCGAGCACCGCGGCGTACTTGCCCCAGATGTACTCGCCCGGACGCAGCGGGCTCGAGTGCAGCAGCTCCCCGACCTTCTGCTCGTCGTCGCGGATCAGCGCCATGCCGGCCGCGACCGAGATGAAGAACACGTAGAGGATGGCCATGAGCATGATGAGCATCTGGCCGACGGCGAACTCGGACGTGATCCACGCCTTGTGCCCGCCGACGCGGGCGTCGCCGGAGCTGATCTGGGCCTTGCCCGTGCTCATCATGTAGATCATGAAGCCGAGCAGCACGATCTGGACCCAGAACAGCGGCCGCCGGAGGTTGTGCGTGAACTCCTGGCGGAACACCTCGAACGTTCTCGCGAAGTTCATGCGCCGACCTCCGCCGTTCCCGCCGCGGCGGGCGTCAGCGAACCGGTGCGCATGAGCACGAGGTACGCGTCCTCGAGCGTCGGCGCGACGGGAGAGAAGTCCGCCGGAGCCCGGCCCGCGGGTTCGTAGACGCGCACGCGGTGGCGGCCTTCGACGAGCAGCTCCTGCGTGACCTGGCGTTCGGCCCGCAGCGCGGGCAGCGCGTCGGGGCTCACGACGCCTTCGAAGATGCGCCCGGCCATGGCCTCGCGTGCGGCGCGCGGCGTGGTCTTCGCCACCAGCCGGCCGCCGCGGATCACGGCGAACTGCGGGCAGAGCACGGCCACGTCCTCGACGATGTGCGTGCTCAGCAGCACGAGGCGCTTTTCGGCGAGCTGCGCGAGCAGGTGGTAGAAGCGCAGCCGCTCCTCGGGATCGAGGCCCGCGGTGGGCTCGTCCACGATCAGCAGCCGCGGGTCGCCGGCGATCGCCTGCGCGATGCCGAGTCGCTGGCGCATGCCGCCCGAGTACGACTTCACCGAGCGCTTCGCCGCGAACGTGAGGTTGACGCGCTCGAGCAGCTCGTCGGCGAGCCGGGGCAGGCCGCCGGGGGCGTTCACGCCCTTCAGCCGCAGCAGGTGCAGCAGCATGTCGCGCCCCGACAGGTGCGCGTAGAAGCCGAAGTCCTGCGGCAGGTAGCCGAGCCGTTCGCGCAGCCAGTCGGGCTTGTCGAGCACGTCCATGCCGTCGAGCGTCACGCGGCCCGACGTGGGCTCAAGGAGGCCCGACAGGATCTTCATGAACGTGGACTTGCCCGCGCCGTTCGGGCCCAGCAGGCCGAACATGCCCGGAGGTACGTCGAGGTCGATGCCCTGCAGCGCGGCCACGGGGCCGGGATAGACTTTGACGAGTCCGGTGATCTCGAGCATGGGAATCCCTGTCGGTTTGGGGTCTGGGGAGTCGGCGGGGAGCCGGTAGGCGGCCGGGTTACGCCGCCCCGCGTTCCAAGGTTGCGCGGGTGGCCGATTCCGCCGCGGGCGAGCGCCCATGGCGGCCCGGCGAGCCGCTCGCGTATCCTGCGCGCCCTATGCGCACCAATTCCTTCGCTCGTCGCGCCGCGGTGCTGGCCGCCGTCGCGCTCGCGCTCGCCGGCGCCGCCGGCACGCCGCACGCCGCCACGCACGCCCTCGAGAGCATTCCGGTGGAGTCGCCCGTCTACCGCATGGTGGATGCGCTCGTCACCAGCTACGGCTTCGCCGGCGCGTTCCATTCCACGCGTCCGTGGGACCGCGCCGACCTCGGCCGCTTCCTCGACCAGCTCGTCACCGACCGGCCGGCGGCGGCCGACGACCCGCTCGTCGTGCGACTGCGCCGCGAGCTCGGGGGCGCGGGCGGGCCCGGCGGCTGGGACGCGCTCGTCGCGCTCGAGGACGAGCGCTCGTCGCTCGAGGTGTCGCCCTACGTGCGCGCCGACTACTCCGAGGATCGCGCGCACCACGAGGTCGTGCGCGACTTCCGGGGCGGCGTGCAGGCGTCGCTCGCCATGGGCGAGCACCTGCTGGCGTGGGCCGACGTGTACGCGGGCACGAGCTCGCCCGGCGGTCACGGCAATCCCGTCGAAAGCCGCCACTTCGGGCTGGTCGAAGGCGTGCAGGTGAACAGCTGGTTCGACCGCGCCACCGTGGCGTGGCGCGGGAGCTGGGGCCGCGTGCAGGCCGGCCACACGTGGCTGCGCTGGGGCCCGGGCGCGTGGGGCACGATGGCGCTGTCCGACGCCGCGCCGGCGTTCGACCTGGCCGAGGCGCGCGTCGCGCTGCCGGGTCCCGCGCAGTTCGCGTGGTTCGTCGCGTCGCTCGATCCCGTGACGCAGTCGTACCTCGCCGGTCACCGCGTCGAACTGTGCGTGGGCAACCGGCTCGATGTGGCGTTCTCGGAGCTCGCGCGGTTCGACGGCACCGCGAGCGTGCCCGGCTACCTGCTGGGCATCACGCCGTACAGCCTGCTCGAGAAGCGGCTGCTGCACGGCACCGCCGCGGACGACGACTCCACGAACCGCTGGGCCAAGAACAACGTGATGTGGTCCGCCGACGCGGCGTGGCGCTGGAAGCCCGGCGTGCGCCTGTACGGCGAGATCGCGGTGGACGACATCAGCTTCAGCTCCGAGCCGCGTCCCGACGCGCTCGCGTGGCAGCTCGGGCTCGACGCCCGCCGCGTGCGCGGCAACGCCGCATGGTCGTTCCGCGGCGAGTACGCGCGCGTCTACCGCTTCACGTACTCGGTCTACCACCACCACGACTTCGAGTTCGCGGGCCTGCCGACCGGGTTCCCGCTCGGTCCCGACGTGGACCGCACCCGCGCGCGCGTCGAACGGCGGGCGAGCCCGGAATGGGCGTTCGGGCTCGAGGGCACGTACACGCGCAAGGGCGAGAGCACGCTCGGCGACGCCTACACGCCGGGCACGCCGGTGCCGAACAACCTCGTGCTGAGCGGCGTGCCCGAACGCGACGCGCGCGCGGCGCTGACCGCGGACTGGTCGCCGGCGCCGGGGCTGGCGGCCGGGGTCACGGCGGGCTGGGCGCGCGTCACGGCGCTCGGACACGCCGAAGGCGCGGACGAGTCCGCGCCTTTCGGAAGCACCCGATTCACGCTGCGCTGGTAGCGTTCAGCGCTTCGTCCAGGTGGTGCCCAGTACCGCGAGCGAGCGGAACGGGTCACCGTGGCGCAGCCACGACAACCAGCGACGCAGCGGGTCGCGGTGCGGACGCCACGACAGCCGCCAGCTCTCGTGTGCACGGAAGCGGTCGGTCGTCAGCAGGTCCGCCGGACGCGACAGGTCGAGCGCATGCGCGGGCTCGAAGCGCTGTTCGAGCTCGGACAGGATCACGGCGGCGTCCTCGAGCTTCACGTCGCAGTCGCGCGACAGGCTGATGTCCATGGTGAGCACGAGTCGGCCGCCCGGGCGCAGCACGCGCGCGAACTCGTCCATGGCCTGCACGCGGCCCGGCGCGTGCTCGAGCACGCTCACGCAGTAGACGGCGTCGAAGCTGGCGTCGGCGTACGGCAGCGCCTCGATCGGCGCGACGTCGAACCGCACCTGCGTGCCGAGCAGCTCGTTCGCACGCGCAAAGCAGGGCGTGAGCGCGTGGTTCGTGTCGGCGCAGGTCACGTCCCAGCCGCCGGACGCGAAGAAGAACGGGAAGAAGTTGATGCCCGAGCCGGCGTCCAGCACCCGGCCCGCGTCGCGGTCGAGCAGGTTCCACCAGCAGTACGGGTATTCCCAGCGCCGGCTCCAGTTGTCGAGACGGTCGCCCGTGTGCTTGAAGCCCTCGGTCCAGACCGGGCGCGTCTTCGCCATGAAGCGGTACTGGAAGTGCTCCATCTCACGGATCAGCGAGCGCACGACGGGGGACTCGAGGTCCTCCATGAGCGCGTAGCCGTTGCGTTCGATCGGGGCGGACGCGGCGAGCCCCGCATGCATCGAGGCGGCACGCGCGTGCACGGTCGGGATGGTCGGCAGCGATCCGGCTTCGGGCCACGCGAGCGCGGCGGGCGTTCGGTTCATGTGCGGATGCTCCCTTTCAATGACCGACGTTGCGGCCGGTGAGCACCATCCACACCGTGCCGAATAGGATGCCCAGGTCCATGCGCAGCGAGCGTTCGCGGATGTAGCGCAGGTCCAGTTCGAGCGTTTCCTGGAACGTGATGTTGTCGCGGCCGATCAGCTTGGCGAGCGAGGTGATGCCCGGCTTCACGCCGAGCACGGTCTTCGCGGCACGGCCGTAGTACGGGATCAGCTCGGGGATCTCGGGACGCGGTCCCACCAGGCTCATGTCGCCGGTGATCACGTTGAGCAGGTTCGGCAGTTCGTCGAGGCTCGTGCGGCGGATGAAGCGGCCGACGCGCGTCACGCGCGGGTCTTCGCCCGGGTGGAAGCGCAGGTTCTGCAGCTGTTCGGCGGAGTAGCGGTAGTCGTACAACTCGGGGAAGCGCTCGCGCGCATCCACGTACATGCCGCGGAACTTCCAGAACGTGAACGGGCGCCCGCCACGCCCGATGCGGGGCTGACGGAAGAACGCCGGCCCCGGCGAATCGAGGCGCACCGCGAGCGCGACCGCGAGGATGATCGGCGACACGAGCAGCAGCCCGAACGTCGCGAGCACCCGGTCGATCGCGTCCTTCACGAATTCCCCGGCACGCGAGTAGTTCCCCACGCGCACCCACGGCGAACCCGGCTGCTCCTCGAGCGCGCCGAACGAGCCGTCGGCGACTCGGTCGAGCGTCGCACGCAGCCGCCCGAGCATCTCGGCGCGTTCGGTGTCCCGCCCGAGTGTCGAGGTGGCGGCGCGGCGGATCGGGTCGTGCGCGGTCATGCGGCCTCCCGGTGGGACTCTTCCCGCCAGCCGGCGACGGTCGCGGGGTTCGAGCGGTAGTGCGCCGCGATCTTCTTCACGGCGGCGATCACGTCCTGCGTGTCTTCGTCGGTCATCGCGGGCGAGAGCGGCAGCGACACGGTCGAATCGCCGATCGCCTCCGCGACGGGGAAATCGCCACGGCGCGTGCCGAAGTGGTCGCGGTGCCAGCGGTGCAGGTGCAGCGGCACGAAATGGATGCCGGAACCGATGTTCTCCGCGCTCAGCGCGCGGATGAACTGCATGCGGTCGCAGCCGAACGCTTCGGCCTCGATGCGCAGCGTGTACAGGTGGCGCGCGTGGCGCGTCTGCCCGTGGTCGTGCACCTGCGGCACCGTGACGCCGTCGAGCCCGGCGAACGCCTCGTCGTACGCGCGCCAGATGTCCTGGCGCACGCGCAGGTTCGCCTCGAGCCGCGCGAGCTGGTGCAGCCCCATCGAGGCCTGCACGTCGGTCATGTTGTACTTCCAGCCCGGCTCGAGCGTCTCGTACGGCAGGAACCCGCCGGGCGAGTAGCGCTTCCACGCATCCTTGTCGAGCCCGTGCAGGCGCAGCGCCTTGATGCGGTCGTAGGCGGCGTTCTCGCTCATCGTGAGCATGCCGCCCTCGGCCGTGGTCATGTTCTTGGTCGCGTAGAACGAGAACGCGGTGTAGTCGCTGATCGAGCCGACCTTCCGGCCCTCGTACCACGTCTCCGTGGCGTGCGCGGCGTCTTCGATCACCACGAGTCCGTGGCGGCGCGCGATCTCGCCGATCGCGTTCATGTCGCACGGCCAGCCGCACATGTGCACGGGCAGGATCGCCTTCGTGCGCGGCGTGATCGCCGCTTCGATGCGCGAGGGGTCCATGTTCTGGGTGAGCGCTTCCACCTCGACGAACACGGGACGGGCGCCGACGTGCGCGACCACGTTCGCGGTCGCGGTGAACGTGAGCGGCGTGGTGATGACTTCGTCACCGGGGCCCACGCCCGCGCCGATGAGCGCGAGATGCAGGGCCGCGGTGGCGGAGTTCATGGACAGCGCGTGCGGAGCACGCGTGTACGCCGCGAAGTCCTCTTCGAAGCGGATGCTCTTCGGGCCGTAGCCGATCCAGCCCGACCGAAGCGTGTCCACCACTTCCGCGATCTCGTCTTCACCGATCAACGGCCGTCCGAAGACCAGGAAGTCCGGCCGGACGGGGCGTCCCCCCTCGAGCGCCAGTGTGCGCATGTGCTGCGGTCCTCCCTCGGATTCTGCCTTCCGCCGCTTGGGCGTGGGGCCCTCACTGCGTGGGTGTTGCGCGCGAGCTCACCGGGGCCGCGGGGGGCGGTCTTCGATCCACCGATCCGGTGCGACGCAGGCACGGGCATCCTGTCCGTGCGAACGGCGCGAGTCGGCTCGGTTCCGAGGGAGGAAGACGAAGCCGGTGGGCTCGTATTCGAAATGTGAACTGCGGGACTGCCGTACCTGCTGCCGGGCGACCGAGGGGTGGGCGCCGCGTCACCGGGAAGCGGTGACGACGGTCACGTCATCGGCACGAACCGTCCGGACATGCAGTGCGAAACGCTTCCCTGGTGTGGTTTTCGTTCATGCCGCGCGCCGCGTCGGGTGTTCCGTGGCGGCGTCCGCCGCGGCCGCATCGGCCCCGGGATGAAGAACGCTTTCGACGCCCGCGGCGCTTCCGGCGAGCACGCGTTCGATCGCGGCGGCCCTGCTCCCGACGGTGAACTCGCGCAGGACCCGCTCGCGCGCACGCGGTCCGGCCGTCCCGGCCTTCGCGAACGCGCGTTCGATGGCCGCGGCCAGTTCCAGCGGGTCCTGCCCGGGCACGACTTCGCCCGTCCCGCCGGCGACCCACGGCAGCGCGCCCGCGTCGGTCACCACGGGCACCGCGCCGCACAGCATGGCCTCCGCCAGCGACAGCCCGAACGCCTCGTGCTGCGACGCCTGCACGACGACCTCGGAGCGCGACATCCAGCGCACCTTCTCTTCGTGCGGCACGCGGTTCGTGAACGTGACGTTGGGCGTGGCGAGCGCGCGCAGCCGGTCGGCGCCCTCGTCCATCCACGCGCCGACCACCACGAACCGGCGGTGCGGCAGCAGCGCGGCCGCGCGCACGAACGGTTCGAGGCCCTTGCGCGCCAGGTTGTTCGCGCTCACGCCACCGGTCGTGATCGCGAGCCCGGCGTCGCGCGGCACGTCGCAGGCGTAGCGCGCCGGATCGAGCCCGAGCGGAATGCGCACCACGCGCGCGCCGCGAAAGCCGAGCGCGTCGAGCTCGCGGATCGTGAAGTCGGAGATCGCGACGAGCGTGGTCGCCAGCGCCATCACGCGCTTCGCGATCCACGACTTGAAGCCGTCGCGGCCGTGGCCGTAGTCGATGCCCGGCAGGCAGGCCGTGTCGTAGCCGCCCACGGTGAGCACGAACGGCTTGCCCTGCAGCCGCGCGAACAGGCCGGGCAGCAGCGCGTGCCAGCTTGCGAACCAGCTCATGACCACGTCGGAGCCGGCGACCGTACGCCACGTGCGCACCGGGTCGGGCCACCGCGACGGGCAGCCCGTCACCGTGACCTCGTGACGCTCGGCGAGCGCGCGCAGGTCGATCTCGATGTACTCGGACATCTCGCGATAGAAGTAGGCGATGCGGGCCATGGTCCCTCGGGGTTCAGGCGGCGGCCGCGACTCGCGAGGCGAGCGCGTACCGCAGCAGTGCGGAAAGCCGGTGATGGTTGTCGTAGCCGCCCTCGTGGCAGCGTGCGAGTCCGGCCGCGGCGATGCGTGCGCGTTCCTCTTCGTGCGCGAGGTAGTACTCGGCCTTGGCGACCAGTTCGGCGTCGTCGCCGAAGAACTCGGCCTCCACCCCCTCGCGGAACAGCGCGAGGTGTTCGTCGGTGCGTTCGGCGAGCAGGAAGCCGCCGCACGCGGGAATCTCGATGCTCCGCGTGGTGTGGCGGTCGCGGTTCACCCGGCGCAGGAACCCCAGGTTGATGCGGAACGACGAGAGCGCCATCGCGTACTCCTGGTCCCACAGCGGCCGGCCCTCGACGAGCAGGTTCGAGCTGCGCTTCCACTTCGGCCACGGTCCCCAGATGCGCACGGGAATGCCGTGGCGCGCGAGCGCGCGCATGGACTTCTCGCGCGCGGCCTCGGGCCAGCCCACGAAGCCCACGTCGCCGCCGAACTTCGCGCGACGTTCGGGTGTGACCGGCCACGGCCGGTGCACTTCGGGACTGAAACCCTTGTCGAAGTAGAAGACGTCACGCGCACCGGCCGCACGCAGCTCGGAGACGTTGAACGTCTTCGTGGTCACGTGCAGGTCGTACAGCCCGATGCCGTCGCGCCACTGCCGCGACTGGTTGCGCGGGTTGAACATGTCGTCGGGCGAGAACGCGACCAGCCGCGTGTGCGGCCAGCGGGCGCGCATCGCGGCGAGCGTGCCGGGCTCGATCGTGAGTCCCTTCTCGATCCACACCATGTCCGGTGCGGGCGCGTCGAGCATCGCGAGCAGGCGCTCGTTGGCCTGCGACTCGTCGCGGTCGCCGAACAGCCGCCGCTGCACGCGCCAGCCCAGCGTGAGGCGGCGCGCGGCCAGCTCGCCCGGCACGATGTCCACGGGCAGGATCGTGTGCCCGAGCGCGGCGAACGCTCGCATGCGCTGCTCGGTCGTGCTGCCCACGTAGAGCGGGCCGACGAACAGGATCGTGAGCGACGCGCTCATCGCGTCGCTCCGCGCGCCGGAACGGCGAGCAGCGCCAGCGCGAGCGCGGTCGGCACGAGGTGCATGATCGCGGTTTCGAGCTGCGACGCGATGCAACCTTCGACCAGGTGCATCGCGGTGAGGAACACGTAGCCGTACACCAGCAGTGCGCCCGGGCCGCGGCCCGCCGCGACGAACGTCGCGCGCATGACCGCACCCAGCAGCGCGCAGCCCGCCGCGATGCCGGCGACGTGGAAGTTCAGGTACAGCTCGCCGGGCAGCGAGCACGACGCGTAGGTCATGTTGCCCCAGTGCATGTCGGGCATGTACGCGGCCGGGAACGTGAGCCCGAAGCTCAGCGGCTTCGCCGGCCACAGCAGCCGCGGCACCCAGAACGTGAACAGGTCCGTGAGCGACGCGCCCCACTGGAACGGCAGCGTGACGCCCGTGCGGTGCAGGATCAGCATGAGGCTGTCGGTGCCGTACGAGCGGTTGAACAGCAGCAGCAGCGGGTTGTCCACGCGGTCGATGTAGAAGCCGAGCGAATCCAGGTTCTGCACGCCGAGCGCGCGGTAGGCGTAGAAGAACGGGAACAGCGCGCCGAAGCCGGCGAACGCCGCCACGATCTTCCACAGCGGCAGCGGCCGCACCACGAAGTGGCGGTAGAGCCACGGCAGCAGGAAGATCCGGAGCAGGACGAACTTCGAACTGCTCACGAGGTACAACGGCACGCCGAGCGCGAACCCGAACGCGAGGTACTGCACGAGGAACGTGCGGTCGCGCCGCAGCAGCAGCGAGAGCACGTGCACGTGGTAGCCGACGATCGCGAACTCGGTCGCGGCGATCAGCCACCAGTAGCCGATCGCCTCCTCGGTGCCCATCTTCATGGGGTTGGCGGCCGCGGTGAGGAACCCGCGCGGGCCGTGCACGCGGGCCGTGGCGGCGGCGAGCCCGATCGCCACCAGCGCGAGCACCACCGGGCGCACGCGTTCGCCGCGCCACGCCGCGGCGAGCGACGGCAGCCGGCGCACGAACGCGTCGGCCCAGCGGCGCGCGAGCGCCGAGCGGTAGCCCGCGACCACGGCATGCATGCCGATCGCGGAGTGGAAGAACGACCAGCCGACGAGTGCGCGCCAGTGTTCGGTGCGCGGGTCGCCGAGCTCGCGCAGGTACGGGCTGTCCACGAACGTGAGCAGGCCGACCCCGCGCAACAGCAGCGAGAGCGCGTAGTACAGCGTGAACATCGGCAGCGCGTCGAACGCGTCGAGCGAGTCGCCGTAGCGCTCGACGAACGGCCGCAGCACGGCCCACGCGAACCCGAGCCCGGCGCACCACACGAACGCTTCGGTCCAGTACGCGCTCGCGAGCAGGCAGGCGCCGGCCCACGCGAGCAGCGCCAAGGTCGTGCGCGAGAGCACGGGCACGCGCAGCGACGGCGCGTCGCCGACGCGGAACGGTGCGAGCGTGGTGCTCATGCGGCCTTCCGGGTTTCGCCGGAGCGCCCGGCGAGCGGCGCGAACCGGGGCACGCGCGTCTCGAGCCGGCGGGCCTCCGCGAGCGCGCGCAGGAACCCCACGCCGTACGCCGTGTGCATGACCGGCAGCGCCAGCGGCAGCAGCGCGGCCGCGGCGTCGCCGCGGGCGAGCCACGTGGCGCCGGCCGCGAGCGCGAGGAACGCCGCGTACGCCGCGGGCACGCCCCACGCGAACGGCGCGATGCCGGTCGCGAGCGCGGCGAGCGGTCCGGCGACGAGCGCGGTCACGAACGCGGCCGGTACGAGATGCCGCGGCGACGACGGCCAGCCGCCGCGCTTGCGGATCACGCGCACCTTCCAGTAGCCGTAGCCGAAGTACTGGCGCCAGAGCCCGGCGAACGTGGCGCGGCTCCAGTAGTCCGACGCCTGCTCGGGCAGCAGCCGGATACGCCCGCCCGCGCGCACGATGCGGTCGCTGAACTCGTCGTCCTGGTTGCGCACGAGCGCTTCGTCGAAGCCGCCGAGCCGTTCGAACACCTCGCGCGGCCACACGCCGAACGGCAGGTGCGCCACGTCGCATGCCTCGCGCGCGAACCGGAACGTGGCGCCGCCGACGCCGAACGGCGTGCTCATCGCGAGCGCGATGGCGCGCGCGACCGCGGTTTCGCCGAGCGCGCGCACCGGGCCGCCCGCGCAGGCCAGCCCGCCGCCCTGCAGCGCCGCGACGCCCGCGCGCACGTAGCCGGCCGGGACGCGGCAGTGCCCGTCCACTCGTACGACGACGTCGCCGCACGACGCGGCGAGCGCGGTGTTGAGTCCCTGCGCCACATGGCGCTCGGGGTTGTCCACGAGACGCACGCGCGGATCGCGCGCCGCGATGCGTTCGACGAGCGCGCGCGTCGCGTCGGTCGAGCGCCCGTCGGCGACCACGATCTCCATGCGGTCGCGCGGCCAGTCCTGCGCGCGCACCGCGTCGAGCGCCGCACAGATGTGGCGCTCTTCGTTGCGGACCGCGAGCAGGACCGAGACGAACGGTGATTCGGGCAACGGCGGAAGCGGCGGTTGGACGAGCGATTTCACGCGCGGGTCTCCGTGGGGGAGGCCCCGCCGGCTCCGCGCGCGTCCGTGCGCGTGAAGCCGGCGGTGATCGCGACGCCCGCGTAGAGCGCCGCACCGACGAGGAACGAAGGCAGGAACGCCGCACCGAGCGTGCGGCACAGCAGCCACGCGGCGGCGAGCGCCACGGACGCCGCCGCGACGGGCACGGCCTCGCGCGCGAGTCGCGCGAGCGGCAGGATCGGTCCGAGCACGACCGCGAACACCACGCCGGTGAAGCCGTAGGCCATCGGCAGCAGCAGTGCGGCGCCGACGCCGCCGAGTGCGGGCACGGCCAGCCACGCGCCGCCCGCGACCAGCACGACCGCGAACCCGAACGCCCGCGCGCGCAGCGACTCCTGGCCCGCGGCGAGGCACGCCTGTTCGAGCAGCCCGGAGCAGGCGAACACCGGAATGCCGATCGCCGCCACGCGCAGCGCCGCGGCGCCGTCGGCGTAGCGCGACCCGAACGCGAGCGTGAGCACTTCGCGCGGCCACACGAGGAACGTGACCGCCGCCGGCAGCGCCAGCGTGAGCGCGGTGCGCGCGAGCGCCGCGAGCGCGTCGCGGAACTCCGCGTGCTCGGGACGCGAGCGCGCGAGCACGGGGAACAGTGGCCACCACAGCACGCTGAACACGCCGAGCACGGCGACGACGAGCCGGTACGCGGCGCCGAACAGTCCGCCCGCGTGCGCTTCGCCCAGCAACCCCATGGCGAGCAGCGGCGCCTGCGCCGCGCCGATGCCGGCCACCGCGCCGACCGAGAACACCGCCGAACGCGCCCAGTGCCCGGTGTCGAGCGGGTGCGGCGCGGCGAAGCGCACACGGCGGCGCAGCCGCAGGCGCACGAACGCGACCAGCGCGGCGACGCCGAACGAACCGCCCCAGAGCGCCGCGGCCACCGCGGACTGCGGATGCGACGGCAGCCACAGCAGCGTGCTCGCGACCAGCGAGCCCGCGGCGGCGAGGCTGGCGAACGCGAGCCCGCGGAAGTCCTCGAACGCGCGCAGCGCCCAGTCGGCGAAGGCGCCGTACGCGACCAGGAACACGGTCGCGCCCAACAGCGCCCCGCGCGTGTCCGCGTCGAGCGGCAGCGCCCGGCTCACCAGCGCGACCAGCACGGCGAGCGCGAGCCCGGCGCCCGCGCGCAGCGACAGGAACCGCCCCGCGAGCCGGGCGGCGCGGCCCGGGTGCGTGGCGCGCAGGCGCGCGATCTCGCGCGCGGCGAAACCGCCGTTCGCGCTCGCGTCGCCGAGCAGCCACAGGTACTGGGTGAGCGCGAGCGCGAACGTGAAGCGCCCGAACGTGCTCACCGCGAGCGCGCGCGCGCACCAGAACGACAACCACAGCGACGCGCCGCGCGCCGCGACCTCGGACACCACGTTCCAGGCGAGCTGGCCCGCGAAGCGCTGCGCCCACGCGCGCACGGGCGCTTCCGCCGCGTGCGGCGGCGCGGCCGGCGCGACCGTGACCGGCTCGGCGACGAGCGTGAGCGTGACGCCGTCGCGCGGCCACGCCCCTTCCTCGGCGCAGTCGTACGACAGCCCGGCGTCCTCCGGTGGGGTCGGATGCAGCGGGGCCGTGGCGCTCATGCCGCCTGCCGGGTCCCTGCGGCCGTCTCCGGCGTCGCGGTGCGGAGCGCCTCGCGGAGCCCGCCGGCCGTGAGCGCGGCGGCCGCCACGCCGAGCAGCAGTCCGGCGAGCGCCATCGGGGCGCGCCGGGGCGCGCTGCGGAACGCCGGCACCACCGCGGGGTCCATCACGTTCAGCACGGGCACGTCGCGGTTCTCGTCCACGCGCGCGATCTCGTACTGCCGCGTGAGCGCGATCACGACTTCCTCGTGCGTGCGCACCTCGCGCGCGAGCCGCGCCTGTTCGAGCATGAGCCGCGGCGAGCCTTCGGGATGCAGGTTCGCCTCGCGGAACGCGCGCAGCGCGGACTCGGCGCCGCCGAGCTCGTGCTCCGCCGACGCGAGCCGCTCCTCGATGAACCGCCGGTTCGCGCTCGCCTGCGTCATCATGGCGTGCGTGAGCACGTCCTGCAGCGCGCCGCAGAGCCGGTTCGCCACGGCCGCGGCGAGCACCGGGTCGCGGTCCTTCACGCCCACGCGCAGCAGGTTCGTGCGGCGGTCGAGCGCGATGTCGAGGCGCTTGCGCATCTCGAGCACGGCGAGTTCGGTGCGCTGCGGCGACGCCGGGCCGCGGGCGACGTGGTCGATCAGCGTGGTCGTGCGGCCGCGGCCGTCGGTGTAGCGCGACTCGAGCAGCGTCACGATCAGCCGGCGGCTGCGCAGGATGTCGGGGTAGGTGAGCGCGTTGCTGCCGCCGCCGCCCTTGATCCCGAGCAGCTCGGCCTGCACGCCCAGCTGGTCGAGCGCCGAGCCGCCGCCCGGGCGCGGGGCCTCGAGCAGCGCGACGTTCGCCACGTACACCGGGGGCAGCACGAACGACAGCGCCACGGCGAGCACGAGCCCCGCGGCGGCGCCCAGCGCGAGACGGCCGCGTTCGCTCCACGCGCGCGCGGCGAGCGCGCGCCAGTCCACGCCCTCGGCGGGGGGCGCTTCGACGATCGCGCGCTCGAACGCGCGCGGACGATCCGGGAGGGAGGAGTTCATTTCGCGCTCTGTCCGACGAGGTAGACGGTGGTCGCGGCGCTCGCGAGGATGCTCATGAGCGTGGCGAAGTCCTTGAGGTGGTCCTTCTGCTCCTCCTGCACGCGCGCCGGCACGATGATCCGGCTGCCCGGCTCGGGCTTGCCGCCGCGGCGCACGCGGCCCGAGGGCGAGATCACCACCGTGCCGCGGCGGTCGGCGTCCTGGCGGAAGCCGCTCGCCTGCGTGACGTAGAAGCCCACGCCGGCGCCGGGCTGGTACAGCGCCGTGACGGGGAACTGCACCGCGCCCTCGATCTGCACCGTGGGCGTGAAGCGCGGCACGCGCAGCGAGTCGCCCGGCTGCAGCACGAGGTTCGCGCTCGAGTGCGGGCTGCGCAGCGCCTGCGGCAGGTCCATCGCGAGCCGGCCGCCGCCCGTACGGCGGAACGTCATGCCCTTCGGGTACGCGAGCTCGGTGAGCCCGCCGGCGCGCTTCACGAGGTCGGCCACGCGCTCGTCGCGCCGCATGAGCGCGTAGGTGCCGGGGAACCGCACTTCGCCGTCGATCGTGACGTACTGCTGTTCAACCCAGTTCGGGTCGCGGCGGATGAACACCGCGTCGTGACGGCGCAGCGCGATCGCCGCGGCTTCGGGACACTGCGTGAGGTCGCGCTGCAGCGGCACCAGCACCGTGTCGGCGAGGTGCGGCCATTCGGCCACGCGCGCGAGTTCGGCGCGCGAGGCGAACGCGTCCTCCGTCAGCCCGCCCGCCTTCATGATCAGGTCGGCGAGCGTCATGCCGTCGAGCAGCTCGTAGGTCCCGGGCGCGCGCACCATGCCGTGGATCGCGACTTCCTCGCGGTCCTTCAGGTCCCACTGCGAGCGGATGGACAGGTCGTCGAGCACCTGCAGCACGAGGTCGTCCTCGGCCGAGCCGGCGAGCGCCCGCGCGGGCGACAGCCGCAGCGACACGCGCGAACTGTCGGGCAGCGTGCGCGTGACGAGCGCGCGCTCGAGGTACGCGTCCGGCGTGGTGCCGCCGGCGAGCGCCACGAGGTCGGACACCTTCATGCCTTCGCGCCACTGGTAGGTGCCGGGGCGCGTCACGCCGCGGCCGGAGATGTGCACGGTGTTCGCGCGGCGGTCCGGCAGCGCGAACACGGTGAGCGAGTCGGCGTCGGCGAGCGCCACGTCGTGCGCCGCGTCGGCGAGCACGTCGCGCAGCGCCACGTCCACCGCGATGCGGCCCTGGCCGCGCAGGCGTTCGCGTTCCGACGGCGGCACCACGCGGTCGATCTGCGCGCGCTCGAGTTCGGCCTCGGGCAGCAGGCCGCCCGCGATCCGCAGCAGGTCGCGCAGCTGTTCGCCCGGCTTGAGTTCGTACAGGCCCGTGCGCCGCGCGGCGCCCGCGAGCCGCACGCGACGCTCCGCGACCGGCACGAACACCACGTCGCCGTTCTGCAGCCGCGTCATGGGCTGGGCCGCGCCGCCGAGGATCACGTCGTACAGGTCGACGTGCGCGAACACCGTGCCGCCGCGCATCACCCGCACGTCGCGCAGCGAGCCGTCGCGCGAAGGTCCGCCCGCGGCGTAGAGCGCGTTCAGCACGCGCGACACCGAGCTGATCGAGTACGCGCCCGGGCGCACCACCTGCCCGAGCAGGAACACCTGGATCGTGCGCAGCCGGCCGAGCGACAGGCTCACGAACGTGGTCGAGTGCTGGTCCGCCGGACGCAGCCCGGAGTACACGCGTGCGAGCGCGGCGCGGATGCGCGCCTTGGCCTCGTCGAGCCGCAGCCCCGCGACGCCGACCTGGCCCACGTCGGGCAGCGTCACGAAGCCTTCGCGATTCACGCTCAGCGTGAGCGCGAGCTGGCTGTCACCCCACAGCGTCAACGCCAGTTCGTCGCCGGGACCCAGCGGGTAGTCGGCGTCCACGGGGCCGTACGTCAGCGGCTCGAACGTGGCAGGCGACCAGCGGAACATCTCGAACCCGAACGGCTCGTCGGCGCTCACCGCTTCGGCGTGGCGCGCGACGCGGGTCGTGTCGGTGGTGATCGGCGGCGCGACGGGCGCGGGCGCGGCCTGGCGCGGCGCGGTGCGCGCCGCCGAAGGCGAGGCGAGCAGCGCGTCGATCGCGGCGTCGGACTGGCCGGCGTCGCGCAGCTTGGCGCGCAGCTGCTCGGGCGTGAGCCCGGTGTCGGCGAGCAGGGAGCGCGCATCGGCGCTCGTGGCGCCGGCGGCGTGAGCGTCCCGCGCGCCGGGGGACGAGACGAGCGCGGCCGCGAGCGCGAAGCTCGCGAGGACGTTGCGAAGCGCGTGAGCCGTGAAGGACTTCAAGGCGGACCCCTCGGATGCCGGCCGCTTTCGGCGGCCGTGACGAACGTTCGCGCGCACGTGGGCCGTGCGAGCGTGGTTCCCGTCGCCACGCGCATGGCCCGGCCATGACGGCCGCGAGGCGCGGGCGACGCTCCGTCCGAGGGGTGGCCGGTGCGACGCACGCGCGGTCCGAGCGCGTGGATTCGGCTTGTCTCTTTCCGCAATGTTCCCGACGCCGGCGCGATCGCGAGCGCACCGTGCCTGCCGGGAACGGGCGCCGCGCGAACCGGTCGTGCGGACGAATGCTTCATCGGACCGGCAGTTGTGGCCCTTGAGTGCAAAATGCGACTGGCCCCGCCGGATTGGCTGGCCTGACCCAACCGGGGGGGCCGCCCGCCTTGCCGCGGCGCGGAGGGCCGCTTAGCGTCCCGGCGGGAGGATTCGTGCACCGTACCCGGACCGGACTGCTGCTCTTCGCGATCGTCGCCGCGCTCGTGACCGTGCTCACCTCGGTCGTGGCGTTCCGCAGCCTGCACGGCGCCTTCGAACGCGAGTTCCAGGCCCGGCTGGCGCAGGTGGCCGGTATCGCCGCCTCGCAGGTCAGCCCGGCCGACCTCGACGAGGTGCGCGCGCTCGGCGCCGCGAGCGGCGGCTGGTTCGCGCTGCAGGCCCAGCTCGACCCGCTGCGGGCGGTGACGGGCTTCACCAACTTCGCGGTCGTGGACACGAACGGCGCGACGCTCTACGACGTCGAGCGCGGCGAGGCCGGCACGAACCTGCCGAGCGCGTACGACTCGCTCGCGCACGATTCGCTGCGCGCCGCGTGGTCCGGGCGTGCCACGGCGCCGCGACCGTGGCGCGAGGGCGCCGCCGAATCGCGCGCCGCGTTCGTGCCCGTGCGTTCGGGTTCCGGTGCGGTGCTCGCCGTGCTCGTGGCCGAAGCCCAGCCGTCGTGGGACTCCGAACTGCGCGACCTCGGACGCCGGCTCGCGCTCATCTCGCTCGTGAGCCTCGCGGCGATCGCGGTGCTCACCGGCATCCTGCTGCGCGCGGCCGACCGCCAGTTCGCGCTCGAACAGCGGCTCACGCGCTCGGAGAACCTCGCCGCCATGGGCCGGCTCACGGCGACGCTCGCGCACGAGATCAAGAACCCGCTGGCCATCATCCGCGGCTCGGCCAAGCGGCTCGGCAAGCTCGAGCCCGAAGCGCAGCGCATGGCCGACTCGGTGATCGAGGAAGTGGACCGGCTCACCCGCACGGTCGGCCGCTACCTGCAGTTCGCGCGGGTGGACGGCGCGCCGAGCGGCACCGGCGACTTCGCCGTGGCGCTCGCGGCGACGCTCGATCTCGTGCAGGGGGAGTTCGCCTCGCGCCGGGTGAGCCTCGAACGCACGCACGTGGTGGAGGCGGCGCCGGTCGCGCTCGACGGCGAGTCGCTCAAGCAGGTCGCGCTCAACCTGCTGCTCAACGCGCTCGAGGCGTCGCCCGAGGGCGGGGTGGTCCGCGCGTCGCTCACGTGCGCCGACGGCCACGCGCGGTTCGTGGTCGAGGACGACGGCCCCGGCGTGCCGGCGCCCGTGCTCGAACGCGTCGGCGAGCCGTTCCACACCACCAAGGCACAGGGCAGCGGGCTCGGCCTGTTCCTGACCCGCCGGCTCGCCGAAGGCGCGGGCGGGCGGCTCCGGGTCGCGAACCGCCCCGAGCGCGGCGCCACGGTGACCGTGGAACTGCCCCTGCGACGCGGTTGAAGAATGCCGGCGAAAGGACGATAACTTGCGCACCCGGCGCCGCCGCCGGCCGTGCCCGTCACGGCCGAGGCGCGCCCGCACACCCGAGCCCGGACCGGAGACCCACGTGAAGAAGCTCGCGCTGCTGATCCTGCTGGCCCTCGTGACGATCGCCTCGACGACGGGCTGCTCGAAGAGGTACCGGGTCGAGATCCAGTCCGACACCTGCTGGGACGGCCTCGTCAACAACGACCAGAGCATCTACGGGTGCGGCAACTCGAGCTACAAGGTGATCGGCAAGCTCAGTTGCGTGAAGATCCAGAAGCGCACGAACGACGGCTACATCCGCGTGCGCATCGACGGCCGCGCGTGGTCCGAGGAGACCGCGCCGCTCGGCGTCGTGCAGGTCTGCAACTGAGCGCGCCCGGACGCGTCCGCTCACGGAGGAACGGGTGAAGGTCCTGGTGGTGGACGACGAGGTGAAGAACGCCGAACTGGTGGCCGCCGAACTGGCGGACGCCGGGTTCGAGACCGCGCACGCGAACGGCGGCGCGGTCGCGCTGCGCAAGCTCGAGGCGGGCCGCTTCGACGCGGTCGTCACCGACCTGCGCATGGCCCCGCCGGACGGCATGGCGCTGCTGCGCGAAGTGCGCACGCGCTGGCCGGACACCGCGGTCATCGTGATGACGGCCTACGCCGCGCTCGAGACCGCGCGCGAGGCGCTCAAGCTGGGCGCGCGCGACTACGTGGAGAAGGAAGGCGACTTCACCGAGGTGCTGGTGCTGGCGCTGCGCGAACTGGCCGAGAAGTCGCAGCTCGCCACCGAGAACCGCCGGCTCACCGCCACGCTCGACACGCTGCGCCGCGAGACGCTGCCCGTCGTCGGCGACGCGCCGGCGACGACGCGTGCGCTCGACCTGGCCGCCCGCGTCGCCGTGACCGATTCGACCGTGCTGCTGCGCGGCGAGAGCGGCAGCGGCAAGGACCTGTTCGCGCGCACGATCCACATGCTCAGCCGCCGCGCCGACGGCCCGTGGGTCAAGGTGAACTGCGGCGCGCTGCCCGAGGCGCTGCTCGAGAGCGAGCTGTTCGGCCACGAGAAGGGCGCGTTCACCGGCGCCGTGCGCCAGAAGCCCGGCCGCTTCGAGGACGCGCACCGCGGCACGCTGTTCCTGGACGAGATCGGGGAGCTGCCGACCGCACTGCAGGTGAAGCTGCTGCAGGTGATCGAGGAGAAGACCTTCACGCGCGTCGGCGGCAACCAGCCGATCACCGTGGACGTGCGGATCCTCGCGGCCACGAACCGTCCGCTCGAGGACATGGTGCGCGAGCGCACGTTCCGCGAGGACCTGTTCTTCCGCCTCAACGTGTTCCCGCTCGCGCTGCCGCCGCTGCGCGAACGGCCCGGCGACGTG
>JAXLXR010000027.1:0-39544 GCA_046327815.1 Candidatus Eiseniibacteriota bacterium
GCACGTTCGCACGGCCCGCGCGCACGCGTCCACGGCGAAATCGAGCGGGTTTGACGAGCTCCCGAACCGCCCCCTAGCCTGCCGCCCATGCCACTCGTCCAGATCGAAGACCTGCGTTCGAAGCCCCGCCGCGAAAGCGTCGTCTGCCGCGTCGGCCACGTGTCCATGGGCGGCCACCACCCCGTGGTGGTGCAGTCCATGACGAACACCGAGACCGCCGACGCCGCCTCGACCGCCGACCAGATCGCGCTGCTCGCCGCCGCCGGCTCCGAGCTCGTGCGCATCACGGTGAACACGCGCGAGGCCGCGGCCGCGGTGCCGGACATCAAGGCGCGCCTGCTCGATCGCGGCGTGCGCGTGCCGATCGTGGGCGACTTCCACTACAACGGTCACCTGCTGCTGACCGAGTACCCGAAGTGCGCCGAGGCGCTCGACAAGTACCGCATCAATCCGGGCAACGTGGGTGCGGGCGCGCAGCACGACGACAACTTCCGCAGGATGATCGAAGTGGCGGTGGCGCACGGCAAGCCGGTGCGCATCGGCGTCAACTGGGGCTCGCTCGACCGCGCGCTGCTCACCGCGCTGATGGACGAGAACGCGAAGCGCGAACGCCCGCTCCCGGACCGCGAGGTCGTGCTCGAGGCGCTGCGCGAGAGCGCCATGCGCTCGGCCGCGCTCGCCGAGCGCTTCGGCCAGCCGCACGACAAGATCGTGCTGTCGGCCAAGGTGAGCGATGTGCGCGACCTGGTGCAGGTGTACCGCGCGCTCGCCGCGTGCTCCGACTACCCGCTGCATCTCGGGCTCACCGAGGCCGGGCTCGGCACCAAGGGCATCGTCGCCACCACCGCGGCGCTCTCGGTGCTGCTGTTCGAGGGCATCGGCGACACGATCCGCACCAGCCTCACCCCCGCGCCCGGCGGCGACCGGGCCGAGGAAGTGCGCGTCTGCCAGCAGGTGCTGCAGTCGCTCGGCCTGCGCGCGTTCACGCCGCAGGTGACGAGCTGCCCGGGCTGCGGCCGCACCACGAGCACGTTCTTCCAGGAGCTCGCGGCGCAGGTCACCGCGCACCTGCAGGCGCGCATGAGCGTGTGGCGCGAACGCCACCCCGGCGTCGAGGAGCTGAAGGTCGCGGTCATGGGCTGCGTCGTGAACGGCCCCGGCGAGAGCAAGCACGCCGACATCGGCATTTCGCTGCCCGGCACCGGCGAGGACCCGCGCGCCCCCGTCTACGTGGACGGCAAGCTCGTGGTGACGCTGAAGGGCGACTCGATCGCCGCGGACTTCGGCCGCATGCTCGACGAGTACGTCGAGAAGCGCTGGGCGAAGTAGCGGCCCGTCAGCGCGCGAGCGCGGCCAGCACGTCCTTCGCGAACGCCGTCAACGACGGATCGCGCGCGCCCATCACCAGAACGAGGTCGCCGGTCCGGGCCTCGGCGGCGATGCGCTCGGCCAGCCATTCGCGCGACGGCGCGAACTCGGCGGGCGCGCCGCGCTCGGCCATGTCGCGCACGAGATCGGCGCTCGAGAAGTCGCGCAGCGCGGTGCCGCCGGCGTAGAACACCTCGAGCAGCCACGCCCGGTCCTGCGGCCGGAGCTCGTCCGCGAACGTCTCGACGAAGTCCTCGCGCAGGAACCGCGTCGGCCCGTAGCCGTGCGGCTGGTAGACCGCGAGCACGCGCGCGCCGCGCAGCCGCGCGGTCGCGAGCGCCGCCGCGATCTTGGCGGGATTGTGCGCGAAGTCGTCCACCACTTCGACGCCGCGCACGGTGCCGAGCGACTGGAACCGCCGCGCGACGCCGCGGAACGCCGCGAGCGGCTCGACCAGTCGCGACGCCTCGACCCCGAGCGCGCGGCACGCGGCGATCGCGGCGAGCGCGTTCTCGACGTTGTGGGCGCCGGGCACCGGCAGCGTGAAGCGCACGCCGTCCACGGTGAACGCGCTGCCGTGCGCGCCCAGTTCCACGCCGGCGCCGCGCACGTCCGCTCGCGGCCCGAACCCGAACACGAGCGCGCCTTCGCGCAGCGCGCCCAGCGCGTCGGCTTCGCCGCACACGAAGCGTTCGCGCGTGCGCGACTTGAGCGTGGCGAACATCGCCGCGACCTCGGCCTCGGTCTTGTGATCGCGCGACAGGTTGAGCGCCATGCCGATCGCGGGCTGGTAGCGCACGAGCGAGCCGTCGGACTCGTCGGCCTCGACCACGAGCGGACCGGCGCCGGCCCACGCGTTGCCCCACAACCCTTCGCCCTGCAGGAGCGCCAGCTCGCCGCCGGTGATCACCGAGGGATCGGAGCCCGCGCCGCGCAGCGCCTCGAACGTCATGGCGACCACGGTGGACTTGCCGCTCGTTCCGCTCACCGCCACCGACCGCGACTCGGCCACCCAGTGCGCGAGCATCTCCGAGCGGTGCACCAGCGGCAGCGCGCGACGCCTGGCCACCGCGAAGTCCGGCACCTGCTCCTCGACCGCCGTGCTCACCACCACCGCGGCACAGTCGCCGTCGGCGCCGGAGCCGTCCTGCGCGAAGATCGTGACGCCGAGGCGTTCGAGCTGCGCGCGGGCCTCGGGCCGCTCGCCGCGGTCGAACCCGCGATCGCTGCCGCTCGCGCGGCCGCCGCGCATGGCCTGGAACTGCGCGAGCGCGCTCATGCCGCTGCCGCCGATTCCGGCGTAGTGGAACCGCGCGGTCGAGTGCGGGTCGGGCATCGCGCCGGGCCCCGGCGCCACCACGACCAGCGGGTCGCCTTCCGCGACGCGTTCGAACAGGTCCTCGATCGCCTCGCTCGACATGCGCACGCAGCCGTGCGACGTGGGCGTACCGAGTTCCCCGACGTGGTTGGTGCCGTGCACGTACACGTAGCGCTCGAGCGAATCGCAGCCCGGCCCACGGTTGATGCCGTCCTCGAGCCCTTCGAGCGTGAGGATGCGCGTCACGATCAGGTCGTCGTCGCGCGTCTCGTCGGTCCACACTTCGCCCGTGGGCTCGCGGCTCACGAAGATCGTGCCGCGCGTCGCGCCGCCACCGATGCGGCGCTGCACGCGATGCCAGCCGGGCGGGGTCCGGAACGAACCCGATTCGCCACCGATGCCGTTCGCGGCGGTGGACACCGGCCAGTCCGCCACCGCTTCGGTGCCGCGCATCAGCCACAGCCGCTGGGCGACGGGGTCCACCAGCAGCCAGCGCTCGGGCGCGCTGCGGAACGGCGAGCGTGCGCGGCCGAGGGCGGCGGCGACGAGTGCGGGTGCGGGGGCGGGCATGTGGCCCGCAGAGTGACACAGCGGCCCCGGAAAGCCGAAACGGGGGCGGCCCGAAGGCCCACCCCCGTTCGTTCTTCGGCGCGGCCCGCGCCTCGGAAATCGCGTTACTTGACCAGCACCACCGCGCGAGCGACCGACTGGCCCACGCCCGACGCACGCACGAAGTACGTGCCGGGGGCCAGCTGCTTGGCGGCGAACGTCAGCGTGTGTTCGCCCGCGGCGTATTCGCCGTCGGCGAGCGTCTCCACGAGCGCGCCGGCGACGTTGTACACCTTGACCGTCACATGGCCCGAACGCGGCAGGTAGAGCTGCACGTTCGTCTGGGCCTTGAACGGGTTCGGGAACACGTTCCGGAACGCCAGGCCGCCGTTCAGGCGGACGTTCTCGGCCGGCGTGATCTTCGCCTGCGCGACCGCGGCGTTGCAGAGGTTCGGACGGTACGTGCCGACGCTGCTCTGCATGCGCGTGATCTGCAGCGGCGTGAACTCGGTGTAGCAGGCGTCGTACGAGTAATCCATGTAGTTGTGGATCGGGTCCACACCCGTCGCCGGGCAGGTGTCCTTGCCGCTCGGGCAGCCGGTCGTGGACGTGGCCTCGTAGGGCGTGTCGTCCACCTGGTCACCGGGGGCCGTGCAGCCGCCCTGGAACGTGTGGTACAGGCCGAGGTAGTGACCGGCCTCGTGCGCGAGCGTGCCGCCCTGGTTGTAGTTGGCGATCGAACCGCCCGGCAGCGAACCGTAGTGCAGCACGACGCCGTGCATCTTGCTGCTCTCGGCGTACGACCACGGGAACGTGGCCCAGCCCAGCAGGCCCTGTCCCGGCGCGGCCGAGTACACGTTGAAGCGGTGCACGGGATCGATGGCCAGCGCGTTCTTGCAGTTCGTCTCGTTGCGCGAACCCGGGGTCATCGAGAAGTACTTGCTGTTGTTCGTGCGATCCACCGACGCCAGCACGAACGAGAAGCCCGTGCCCGCGTAGCGCGCGTTCATGTACGCGATCTGGGCGTCGATGGCCGACTGGGCGACGTTGCCCGTCGTGCCGTTGTAGATCACGTGCCATGCGACCTTGATCTGTCCCGTCGCCGACGCGCGGCCTTCCTCGATGTAACGGCGGAGCGCGGTGCCGACGGCGTCCATCTCGAGCGACGTGGGCTCGGGCGCGGCGCAACCGCGGCCGTTCAGGAATTCCGGCTCCACCGGCGTCATCGGGCCGCCGAAGGGATTGCGCGCGGCACCGGCGGTGGCGGCAAAGGCGACGAGGACGCCGAGGGTGAGGGCGGCGGCGGTCAGGGAAGACCGAAGCTGCATGGGAGTGCCTCCTGGGCTGGGGGACGAATCCGTTTGCCGATCCGGCCCGGGCGCCATGGGGGCAACCAAAGGGGAGGCCGGTCAGCAAGGCCATAACCTTGTCAAGAAAGGTCAGGAAGTTTCAAGGGAAATCTTCCGACTTTGCTTGGTGAGGTGGCCCGGCCGACCGCTCTCCCGCGAGAGACGCGCGGGGAATCAGAGCGTCACGTCGCGATGCACGTCCTTGTAGTAGATGTACCGCGAAGGCACCGCGCCGGCCGCGTAGAACGACTGCGGCACGAAGGGACCCATCCAGATGAAGTCACCCTTCTGGACTTCCATCCACTCGCGGCCGAGGTAGTAGACGCCCTGCCCCTGCAGGAACACGAGCCCGTGCTCCATGACGTGCGTCTCGGTGACCGGCAGCGAGCCCCCGGGCGGGAACGTGAAGATGTTCATCGCCATGTCCCAGGCGTGATCCACGGGCAGCAGGACCTTGAGCAGGACGCCTTCCATGCCCATGTAGGTCTCGCCCGGCAGCTTGTGTTCGCTGCCCACGAGATCGTGCGGCTTGGCCGCGCCGAACGGCACGTAGCGCTTCTTGAGCCACAGCAGCTTCGCCGGCGCGTCGGCGTCCACGGCGAAGCGCGAGCCGGGCTTCATGTAGGCGAAGCCGCCCTGCTCGAGCGTGTGACCGGCGCCGTTCAGGTCCAGCTTGACCGTGCCCTCGAGCACGAACACGAACGACTGGATTCCTTCCGGCAGCGCCTGCTGCGTGCCGCCGCCGGCGGCGAGCGCGAGTTCGTACTGCACGAACGCGGCGCCCATGGCCGGGGCCGTCAGGATCTTCGAGACCGTGTTCCGCCACTCCGGCAGCACGCTCTCGGCGACGCCCTCGGGCGGCAGCAGCGCCCAGTCCCTCTCCACGCGGGCACGGCTGCCCACCAGTCCGATGCGCGACATGCGTTCCTCTCCTCCTCGGTGGATTCCTGCTGCGCTCGGGGCCGCGCGGCGGCTACAGTGCCCCGCTCATCCACGACCCGCGACCCAACGGAGACGCGCCATGAAGACGGTGCTGACGGAAGCCCTCACCCACGACGCGCTCGCGCGACTGACCGCCGCCAATCGCGTATTCGCCGCAGCCTACCCCGGCGATCCGATCGACCGCCAGCCCGTGCACACGGTGTACGGCGGCGCCCAGCTCTTCACCCACGACATCGCGCCGAAGCTCGGCGCGGCCGGGCTCAAGGGGCTCTCCGAGTACGCGCCGGACTTCTGCACGTTCGCCCGCGCGATCGGGCTGTCGGGCGCCGAACGCCTGCCGGGCCTGCCGGCCGATCGTGCGGCGCTCGAGGCGCGGCTGGCGGCCGACCCCGAAGCGGTGCGCAAGGCCGACCCGGCCGCGTGGCGCGCGCACACCGTGTACCAGCGCGTGCTCGAGAAGATGAAGCGCGAGCCGATCGAGGACTTCCGCATCGACTTCGAGGACGGCTACGGCAACCGGCTCGACGCCGAGGAGGACGGGCACGCGGTCGCCGACGCCGAACAGGTCGCGCTGGGCATGGAGCGGGGCACGCTGCCGCCGTTCCTCGGCATCCGCATCAAGCCGTTCACCGAGGAACTGCGCGCGCGCGGCATCCGCACGCTGGACCTGTTCCTCGGCACGCTCCTGCCGAGGACGAACGGCAAGCTGCCGGCGAACTTCGTGGTCACGCTGCCCAAAGTCACGATCCCCGAGCAGGTCGAGACGCTGGTGAAGCTGTTCGAGGTGCTCGAGCGTGAGCACGGCCTGGCGCCGGGCACGCTGCGCTGCGAGATCATGGTCGAGACCACGCAGAGCGTGATCGGCCCCGACGGCGTCGTGCCGCTGCGGCGGCTCGTCGCGGCGGCAGGCGGCCGCATCGTGGGCGCGCACCTCGGCGTGTACGACTACACGGCGTCGTGCAACATCACCGCGCTCTACCAGGCGCCCGGGCACCCGGCGTGCGCGTTCGCGCGCCACGTCATGCAGGTGGCGCTCGCCGGCACCGGCGTGGCGATCTCCGACGGCGCGGTCACGATCATGCCGGTGGCGCCGCACCGTGCGGCCGAAGGCGGCACGCTCACCGCGGTGCAGGCCGAAGCGAACCGCAAGGCCGTGCACGGCGCGTGGCGCACGCACTACGACGAAGTGCGCCGCGCGCTGCGCGAGGCCTACTACCAGGGCTGGGACCTGCACCCGGGACAGCTGCCCACGCGGCACGCCGCGGTCGTGGCGTTCTTCCTCGAAGGGCGCGACGAAGCGGCCGAACGGCTGCAGCGCTTCGTCGAGAAGGCTGCGCAGGCCACGCTGCTCGGCAACGTGTTCGACGATGCCGCCACCGGGCAGGGCCTGCTCAACTTCTTCCTGCGCGGGATCTCGTGCGGCGCGCTCACCGAAGCCGAAGCGCTCGCCACGGGGCTCACGCTCGACGAGCTGCGCGGTCGCAGTTTCGTGAAGATCCTGAAGGGCCGTCGCGGGCAGGCCTGACGCGGCGGCGGGGCGGCACGAAGGGCGCAGCGCGACGGCGTCGCGCCCTTCGTGCGTTCAGCTGCCGCGGTAGGTCGAGAACCCGAACGGGCTGACGAGCAGCGGCACGTGATGGTGCATGGCCGCGTCGAACACCTCGAACGTGACGCTCGCCTCGGGCAGGAACGTCTGCTGCCCGCGCGCGGCGAAATACGGCCCGGTCCCGAACGTCAGCCGCCAGACCCCGGCTTCGAGCGCGCCGGCCGCGAGGAAGTCGCGCACGCGCCCGTCGGAGTCGGTCGTGCGCTCCGCGACCGGCCGCCAGCCGGTGTCGTCGCGGCGTTCGAGCTTCACCGCGACGTTCGCGGCGGGGCGTCCCGACGACAGGTCGAGCACGTGCGTGGTGATGGCGCTCATACGTCCTCCGAGAGCAGCTTGTCGAGCCGCAGGTGGGTGATCTTGAGCTGTTCGGCCGCGGCGTTGCGCAGTTCGGTCGCGCGGTCGTTCGGCAGCCGCGCTTCCAGCCGCGCGAGCATCTCGGCGGCCGTGAGCCCGGTCGCGCACACGATGAAGATGAAACCGAACTTTTCGAAGTAGGCGTCGTTGCCGCGCGCCAGGGCGTGCAGCGTGGCGTCGTCCGCGGCGGCCGTGCCGGACTGCTCGCCGCCCGCCCACGTGGCGGTGGTCGCGAACTTCGCGCGCAGCGCACTCACGTCGCCGATGCGCGGGTGGTGCGAGAACGCCTCGAGCCAGTCGGACTCGGCGAGCGTCGCGGCGCAGGCGTCGGCCGCCGCGTGCAGCGCCGCGACGCCGGCGAACGGGCGCGCGGCGAGCATGGCGCGCACCCACGCGGCGGCGCCGCAACAGCGTTCGAACGCGGCAGCGGCCGTGGCGGCGTCGGCGGCGTCCAGGGCGGCGAGCGTCACGAGGTCTCCGCCGCCCACGAGGCGAGCAGTTCGCGCGCGAACGCGGCCGCGATCCACAGGTCGCGCGCCTTGGTGAGCTCGTCGGGATGGTGGCTGATGCCGAGCCGGCTGGGCGAGAACAGCATGAGCGCCGGCACGCCGTCCTGCGCGAACGCCATGGTGTCGTGGCCGGCGCCGCTCGCCATGCGGCGGTGCGGGATCGCCATGCCGGCGGCGCGCGCGCAGGCGTCGTCGGCGAGCGCGGCGTCGAGCGGCGTGGCGGCTTCGCCGGCCTGCGTCTCGAGCTCGATCGCGATGCCGCGGCGCGCGGCGACGGCGCGCGCACGCTCGTGCAGCTCGCCCTCGAGCCGCGCGAGCGCGGCGTCGTCGGTGTGACGGACTTCGAGCAGCAGCGTCGCCGCGCCCGGGACCACGTTGTACAGCCCCGGCTCGGCGTGCGCGCCACCCGCGGTGGCCACGGCGGGCGCGCCGGCTTCGCGGCCGAGCGCTTCGGTCGCGAGCACGATCTCGGCGGCGGCGGCGAGCGCGTCGCGGCGGCGGTCCATGGGCGTGGTGCCCGCGTGGCGCGCTTCGCCCGTGAGCTGCGCCTTCACGCGCCGGTAGCCCGCGATGCGATCCACCACGCCGAGCTTGGCGCCCATGGACTCGAGCACCGGGCCCTGCTCGATGTGCAGTTCGAGCTGGCGCGCCGCCGTGAACACCCGCGGCACCGCGGCGCCGTCGGCGGGCGCGGCGGCCGCGCAACCGCGCGAACGCGCCGCGTCGAGCGCGTCGGCCCAGCGCACGCCGTTCGCGTCGCGCTTGTCCGCGCACTGCGAGGGCACCAGCTGCCCGAGCAGCCCGCGCACGCCGGTCAGCGCCATCGGGAACCGGCTGCCCTCCTCCTCGCAGGTCACGAACGCCGCGACGCGGCCCTTGAGCTCGGCCGCCAGCAGCAGCGCCGCGATCGTGCCGAACGCGCCGTCGAACCGGCCGCCGCGCACGACGCTGTCGAGGTGCGAGCCGACCGCGAGCACGCGGTCGCCGGGACGCAGCGCGGGATCGTGCAGCCACAGGTTGCCGATCGCGTCGCTGGTGGCCGCGAGCCCGGCCGCGCGCGCTTCGGCCGGCAGCCCCCGGTGCGCGGCGCACCAGTGCTCGTCGTAGACGAGCCGGGTGACGCCCGGGCCGGGCGCCGTGAACGTGGCGAGCGTGTCGAGCTTCTCGCTGAGCGCTTCGAGCGTGAACGTGGGATGCGACATGGGGCGCGAAGGCTACGCGAACGCCCGGGCCGGGTCCACGGCGGTCTCGCGCGTGAGCCAGCGCCCGCGCGGCGCGCCGAACGTCGCGCCGGATGCGGCGCCGGACGCGGCGCCTTCGTACACGCGCTCGCCTCGCAGCCACGTCTCGCGCACGACGCCGGCGAGCGTGCGCCCGGCGTAGGGGGTGACCGGGTGGCGCTGGTGCAGCGAGCGTTCGTCCACCGTGAACGTGGCGGCGTCGTCGAGCACGACGAAGTCCGCGTCGGCCCCGGGCACGATCGCCCCCTTGCGGCCCGCGAGCCCGGCGAGCTTCGCGGTCTCGGCGCACATCGCGCGGACGAGCGTCCCCAGTCCGGCGCCACGTGCGCGCAACGCCGTCCAGGTGGCGGCGAGCGACAGCTCGAGCGACGCGATGCCGCCCCACGCGCGCGCGTAGTCGCCCGTGTCGAGCGCCTTCGTGGCGGGCGGCGCCGGCGAGTGATCGCTCGCCACCAGCGCGAGCGCGCCGCTCGCGACCGCGGCCACGAGCGCGTCGCGCTCGGCCGCGTCGCGGATCGGCGGCGCGCACTTGAAGCGCGTGTCGCCGTCGGCGACCTCGTCGGCCGCGAACGACAGGTAGTGCGGGCAGGTTTCGGCGCTGAGCCGTGCGCCGGCGGGCGCCGCGGCCAGCGCGGCCAGCGCCGCGCGCGACGCCACGTGCACGACGTGCACGTGCGCACCGGTCGCGGCCGACAGCCGCGCGAGCGTCGCGATCGCGAGCGCCTCGGCCTCGGCCGGGCGGCTGGCGAGCCAGTCGGCGTGCCGTCGCGTGGACGCCGGCATCGGCAGCAGCGCGGCCGGGTCCTCGGCGTGGGCGAGCAGCGGCAGCCCGAGCCGTGCGACCACCGGCAGCGCGAGCGCGAGGTCCGTCTCGGCGACGTGCCCGAACTCGTCCACGCCCGAGGGCGAGACGAAGCACTTGAAGCCCAGGGCGCCGTCGCGCGCCAGCGCTTCGAGCGCGCCGGCGTTTCCCGGTACGACACCGCCCCACAGCCCCACGTCCACCGCGATCGTGCCCGCCATGGCGCGCACCTTGGCGCGCAGCGCGGCGGCGTCGTTCGTGGCGGGAATGGAGTTGAGCGGCATGTCCACGAGCGTCGTGACGCCGCCCGCGGCCGCGGCACGGGTCGCGGTGGTGAAGCCCTCCCACTCGCCGCGGCCCGGATCGTTGACGTGCACGTGGGTGTCCACGACGCCCGGCATCAGCACGAGCTCGCCGAACTCGTGCGTCACGGCGAGCGGCGCATCGTGGGGTTCGACCGCCACGATCCGCTCGCCCCGCACCACCACGCACGCCGGGCGCACGCCGTCGGGCAGCACGACACGGCGCGAACGCAGCACCCGGTCGCCGCTCATCGCCGCGGCCACCACGCACGCACGAGCGTGCCCCAGCCGGCCAGCAGGCAGACGCCGCCGATGGGCGTGACCGCTCCCCAGGCGCGCACGCCGCTCAGCGCGAGCACGTACAGGCTGCCCGAGAACACGATCGTGCCCGCCACGAGCAGCCAGCCGCCCCACGCGGCGCCCGGCCGGTCGTGATGCTGGCCCACCGCGAGCAGGCCAAGGCCGTGCACGAGCTGGTAGCGCGCGCCGGTCTCGAAGATCGCGAGCAGGTCGGGCGTGAGGCGGTCGCGCAGCCCGTGGGCACCGAACGCGCCCGCGGCCACGCCGAGCAGCAGGAACAGCGCACCGAGCGATGAGAAGTACACGTCTGCCCTCCCGGGTGGCGCACCGGCGGGAACCGGCCGGGCGCGTCGCGGCGAAAAAAACAACCGGGGTCGCGGTGCATCGCGACCCCGGTGAAACTGGCTCCTCGGGTAGGATTCGAACCTACAACCCTTCGGTTAACAGCCGAATGCTCTACCATTGAGCTACCGAGGAACCGCGCTGTGGGCCGGGCTCTGGGGCCGGGCCGGAATGTCATGCGGGCGAGGAGATTAGTCGCTCGGGCCGCATCCGGTCAAGCGGACGGGCGGCGGCGGCTCCGGCCGACGGCACCGGTATCGGTCCCGCGCGCGTGGGAATCCAGCAGGTTCCTCACCACCCGGCTCATCAGCTCCGGGGCGTACGGCTTGGGCAGGAACCCGTCGGCCTGCGGATCCGTCCCGCCCTGGGGGCCGCCTCCCGGCTCGTAGCCGCTGGTCATGATGACGGGCAGCCCCGGGGCGAGCGTGCGCATCTGGCGCAGCGTCTCGCCGCCCGAGAGGCGCGGCATGGTCTGGTCGAGGATCACGAGTTGGATCGCGGCGCCCATCTCGCGCACCAGGTCGAGCGCCTGCACGCCGTCGGCGGCCTGCAGCACCCGGTAGCCGAGCCGTTCGAGCACGGATCGCGCGAGCGCGCGCACCGACTCCTCGTCGTCCACGATCAGCACGACCTCGCCCTGCCCCGGGGCCGCGCTGGCCCGGCGGGACGGTTCGACGTGGCGCGGCAGGTAGATGCGGAAGGTGGTGCCCTGCCCCGGCGCGCTCTCGCAGTCGATGCGGCCGCCGTGCTGCTCGACGATGCCGTGCACGACGGACAGCCCGAGCCCGGGACCGTGGCTGGGCCCGCGGGTCGTGAAGAACGGTTCCCAGATGCGCTCGAGCACGTCGGGCGCGATGCCCTGACCGTTGTCGGCCACTTCGAGGACGACGTGATCGCCCTCGCAACCGGGTGCCGTCCCGGCGGGCGCGTTGTACGTCCGCACCCTCAGCCGGCCGCCGTCCGGCATGGCGTCGCGGGCGTTCATGCACAGGTTCATGAGCGCCTGCCCGATGTGCGCCGGGTCCACGAACACCGGCCACAGGTCGGGAGCGTCGCCGCGTTCGATCGTGATGCGCGGGTCGAGCACGCGCGAGACGAGCGGCAGCGAATCGGACAGCGTGTCGCGCAGGTCGGTGCCGCGCTGGCGCAGCGCGGTGCGGCGGCCGAAGCCGAGCATCTGGCGCGTCAGGTCCGCGGCGCGCTGCGCGGCCGCTTCGCAGTCGCGCAGGCCCGGCGTGAGCGGGTGGTCTTCGGGCAGGTCGAGCAGCGACAACGTCACGTTGCCGATGATCGCGGTGAGCAGGTTGTTGAACTCGTGCGCGATGCCGCCGGCCAGCGTGCCGACCGCCTCCATCTTCTGCGCGTGCCGGTAGCGTTCCTCGAGGTCGCGGCGCGACGTGATGTCCGAAATGGTGAGCACCGCCAGCGACGGCCGGTCACGGCCGGGCGACGGCAGCGCGGCGAGCGTCACGCCCCACCAGCGCGGCGACTTGTCCGTGAACCGCACTTCGACGTCCGCGAGCGCGTGCGATTCGGGTGCGATGAGCGCGCGCTGCACGAGCGACTCGAACTCGCGCCAGGCGGACTCGGGCAGCAGCGAGCGGAGCCGTGCACCGATCGGCTGGCGGCCCTCGAACTGCCGCTCGAACGCCGGGTTGTGTTCGACGATCTCGAGCTCGGGCAGGCCGAGCAGCGCCACGCCCACGTCGAGGTGCCCGAGCACGCGCGAGAGCCGGTCGTGCGCCTCGCGCACGAGGACTTCGGACCGCCGCCGCGCGCGATCGTCGTGCACCACGCCCACGGCGCCGATCACGACGCCCGCCGAGTCGGTGTAGCGGGTCGCGTTGATCACCACGGGGATCCAGCTGCCGTCCGCGTGCCGGAACGCCGGCGACTCGCCGATCATCGGGTCGCCCTTCTCGATCAGCTCGTAGAAGCGCTCGCGCATGGCCGACTGGCTCTGCGGATCGAGCAGGGGCAACAACGGCTCGCCGATGATCGCCTCGCGCGAACGTCCGACGAGGCGCTCGAACGCCGGGTTGATCTCGGTCACGACACCGCGCGGGTTCGTCATCACGATCGCGTCGTGCGCCGCCTGCAGCAGCCCGGCGTGCAGCTCGTGCCCGGCACGCAGGTCCGCGACCATGCGCGACGTGTCGAGTGCGGACGCGAGGATGTCGCCCAGTGCCTGCAGGAAATCATGCGAGTGTTTCTCGGCCCAGGCGGCGTCGGGATGCCCGATCAGCAGCCCGCCGACGCGCAGGCCGCGCGTCTGCATGGGCACGACCAGCGTGCTGTGGATGCCCGGCGGCGCCACCAGCCCGCGCACGCCCTCGGCGTCCGGCTGTCCGTGCACCTGCACGAGCACGCTCCCCTGCGCGAGGAGTGCGATCTGGTGCTCGAGCCACGCGGGACGCTGTGCGAACTCGTCGAGGTACTCGGGCGACAGGCCCGAATGGCACGCGCGCATGAGCGTGCCGTCCGCCTGGTAGAGCCAGAGCGACCCGATCTCGGCATTCGTCGCCTGGATCGCGGCGGCGAGTGCGGCGCGCACGGCGGCGAACGGATCGTCGCAGCCGGCGACCGAGGCGTGCACGTGGACGAGTGCCGCGAGTTCGGACTCGCCCGGCTTCAGGTGCCGGAGCGGTTCGGCGAGCACGGGCGATGCATGACGGCCCAGCGGATCCGCGATGGGATAGCTGCGCGCCGAAAAGCCCGGCCAGCGGGGCATGGTGTTGGTGTGGGTCGGCGTGTCGAGGGACATGGGGACTCTCTGCGATCGAGCATGACCGAGCCGCGGGGCGCAGTGCAATCGCTTTCCCTCGGCCTGCGACGGTCCGAAGGGCGCAGCGCGTCAGCCGCCGGCGAGCCGCACGGCGAGCGCCTGCTCCCGCGCGCGCCCGGCGTAGCCCGGGTGGTCCTCCGGAGCGGGCTCCTCGAGATGCGCACGTACCACCTTGGGGAGCCACAGCGGACTCGGCGTGGTGCGGAAGCCGAGTTCGTCGGCCGCGAGCGCCGGGTCGGGACGCGAGCACCACGGCCCGGAGAAGGGCGACATCCACGCGTCGAGCCCGGCCTCGGCGCACTCCGTTTCGCTCACGCGCAGGAACCGCGGGGTGACGCCGAGGCAGGTCGCCGCCGCGGAGAGGAAATCGCGCAGGCTCGGCTCGTCCGGCATGGCGAGGTTGTACGCCGGCGACGGCAGCGCGGCCCCGCCGGCCAGGTGCACGACCGCACGCGCCACGTCCTCGGCCCACACGAAGCGCACCGGGTGTGCCCCGCCCTCGGGCAGGAGCACGGCGCCGCCGTCGAGCATGCGCTGCAGGTAGGCCCACAGCCGCCGCGTGCCGTCCCGGGCGCCCTGCACGATGGGCAGCCGCAGCGCCACGGCGTCGAGCCCGGCGGCGCGGCGCGCGAACAGTTCGGTTTCCGCCGCCCGCTTGCCCATGCCGTACACCCAGTTCGCGTGCGCGCGCGTGCCCGCTTCGGGTTCGGCCATGGCCGGCAGGGCCGCGTCGGTCTCGACGAACGGCGGTCGCGGCTCGGCCGCCACGAGATAGACCTGTCCGGTGGACACCAGCACGTGGCGCCGCGTGGCGAAGCCCGGCACGTCGAGCAGTCGCGCCACGTCGCCGGCGTCGTAGCCGAGGAAGTCCATGCTCAGGTCGAACGTGCGGCCCGTGAGCGCGTGCGCGAGCGAAGCGGCGTCCTTGCGATCGGCCACCAGCGCCTCGGCCCCGTCCGGGAGCGCGCGCAGCCCGCGCGTGAGCACGGTGACGCGGTGGCCCGCCGCGAGCAGCGCGCGCGCGGTGGGACCGCCGATCAGGCCGCTGCCGCCGGCCAGCAGGATGTGGCGAGGTGACGTCATGAAAGCGATCGTGCGCCCCCGGGAGGAGGCGCACGCGCACACTAGACGAGTTCGGCGGACCGCGTCACGCGGCCTTCACGCCGTTCGGCGTCGCGCCGTTCGGCGTCGCGCCGTCGGGCGTGTCGGGTGCGGCGGCCGCCTGCACCCCGAGCTGCGTGCGCAGGCGCTGGTTCTCGGCGCGCAGCTTGGCGAGTTCGGCCGAAGCACCCCGCGCTTCCTGCGCGATCCGCCGCAGGTCCTGCGTGAGCAGCACGATCCGCAGGCCGGCGCGCACGCGGGCGAGCAGTTCGCCCATGTCGCACGGCTTGACGAGGTAGTCGTCGGCACCGGTCTCGAGCGCGAGCAGCTTGTCGCTGATCTCACCCTTCGCGGTCAGCAACAGGAAGTACGGCGCCGCCTCGCGCAGGCCGGTCTTCACCGACTGGCAGAGTTCGAGGCCGTCCACCTGCGGCATCATCCAGTCCGAGATCACGAGATCGGGTTCGAACGAGACGATCGCCTTCATGCCCTCGCGGCCGTCCCCGGCCGTCATGACCTGGTACCCCTCCGCCGCGAGCCGCTTCTGCAACACGCGCTGGAAGAACTGGTCGTCCTCGACCACCAGGATGCGTACTTCCTGTACGGCCTTCACGCGGCCTCCTCGACGAGGGCGCGGACCCGCTCGACGAACTGGGCGTGGTCCACGATGGGTTTCGACAGGTAATCGTCCGCGCCGCTCTCGGCGAGCAGGCGCTCGGCGTCGCCGCGCATGGCGTGCGCGGTCGCCAGCATCACGGGAACGTGCCGCGTGGCCGGGTCGGCCTTCAGCATGCGGCACAGCTCCACGCCCCCGATCGGCCGCCCCTGCCAGGCCGAGTGCGCGAGCGAGACGTCCATCACCACGAGCCGCACGTCGGCGTCACGCGCGGTGGCGAAGAGCTCTTCCGGCGACTCCGTCAGCGTGACCACGCAGCCCAGCCGCTTCTCGAGCAGCTTCCGGAACAGCACCGCGTTGTGCGGGTCGTCCTCGACGACGATGACGCGCGTCATGCCGCGTTCCTCCGCTCGGTGCCGTCCTCGCGCGCGACGGACAGGTGCCAGTCGAGCACGTGCGGCAGCAGCTGTGGGTTCTCGTGCACCGCCGACTTCGCCACGACGTCCACGACCAGCCCCTGTTCGAGCAGGCGCCGCTCTTCGTCGTTGCGCGCTTCGGGGAAGTTCGTCAGCACGAGCACGGGCAGTTCGGCATGCGTGCCCGAAAGCGTGATCTCGCGCAGCACGTCGTAGCCGCTCACCTCGGGCATCATGAGGTCGAGCAGCAGCAGGTCGAAGCCGTTCGGCTGGGTGCGCAGGATGTGCAGGCACTCCTCGCCGTTGTTCGCGACCTCGATGTGGAAGCGCGAGGCCGGGAGCACCTTGCGCACGTAGGCGGCCACGGTCGGGTCGTCGTCCGCCATGAGCAGGCGCACCTGGCGCGTGCCCACGTCGCCGACCACCTGCGCGATGCGGCGCACGAGCACGTCCGCCTCGATCGGCTTCACGAGGTGCTCGGGCCGGCGCGCGAACGCGTTCGAGCGCAGCTTCTCCTTGAGTTCGCCGTCGAAGCCCGTGACGAACACGAGCGGGATGTGGCGCGTCTCGTCCTCGGCGGTCATGCGCTGGGCCAGGTCCCAGCCGGTGCGCAGCGCGGCGTTGTCGCCGCAGGCGAGCGCGTAGTCGAGCACGACGACCGCGGGCTGCAGGCGGCGGACGAGCATCCAGCCGGACTCGGCGCTGTCGGCCTCGGCCGTGCGGTAGCCGCTCTGCTGCAGCACGGCGGTGAGGAACCGGCGGAACACCGGGTCGTCCTCGACCACGAGCACGAGCGAGCCGCCGTTCGGCCCGAGGATGCGGTCGCCGGGTTCCGGCATCTCGACCGGCTTCACGAGCTCCTCGGCGCGCCAGAGCGGCAGCGAGAAGTACATGCGCGTGCCCTTGCCTTCGCCTTCGCTGTAGACGCCGATGATGCCGCCCATCAGTTCGACGAGGCTGCGGGAGATCGCCAGGCCCAGCCCGGTGCCGCCGAAGCGGCGCGTGGTGCTGCCGTCGCCCTGCACGAACTTCTCGAAGATCAGCTTCTGGCGCTCCGGCGGGATCCCGATGCCGGTGTCGAGCACCTCGAACATGAGATGGCCGAGCTCGGCGTGCGCCTTGGCGCGCACGGTGACGCTGCCCTTGGGCGTGAACTTGAGCGCGTTGCCGACCAGGTTGATGAGCACCTGCTTGATCTTGCCGAAGTCACCGCGGGCCGCGAGTCCTTCGGCCACCGACGATTCGAAGCGCAACTGCACGCCGCGCTGCGCGGCCTGCACGTGCGTGACCGTGTAGACCTCGTCGAACAGCGGCTGCACCTCGACGCGGCCCACCTCGAGCGTCAGCTTGCCGGCCTCGATCTTGGCGATGTCGAGCACGTCGTTGATCAGCCCGAGCAGGTGGCGCGAGCACTGCAACGCCTGCTTGAGGAAGTCGCGCTCCTCTTCGGGGCTGTCGCACAGGCCGTCGAGCACCAGCTGCAGGAACCCGATCATGCCGTTCAGCGGCGTGCGCAGCTCGTGCGAGGTGTTCGCGAGGAACTCGCTCTTGAGCCGCGAGGCTTCCTCGAGCTGGGCGTTCACCTCCTCGAGACGGCGGTTCGACGTCTCGAGCCCGTCGGCGAACTCACGGATCCGCCGCTCGGCCTCGAGCCGGTCGCTCACGTCGCGCACGATCGCGGTGAACAGCAGTTCGTCGCCGAAGCCCGAGCTGCCGAGCGACAGCTCGACGGGCACGCGGCTGCCGTCGCGGCGCAGCACCTGCGCGGCCGTGACGGCGCCCGTGCTCGGGAAGATCGCGGCACCCGTGTCGCCCCAGTCGAGGTGGCGGCGCACCGGCTGGCCGTCGAGGTCCTCAGGCGACGCGCCGAACAGCTCGCCGGCCGCGCGATTCACCGTGCGGATGCGGCCGTGGCGGTCGAACGTGAAGATCGCGTCGAACGCGGTGTCGAGGATCGCCTGCACGCGCAGCGCGTGGCGTTCGGTGATCTCGCGCTCGCGGCGCGCCAGCCCGCTGCGATAGAGCCGGCGCCAGACCCACGCCATGCCGAGCAGGAACATGATCACGGCGACGTCGATCAGCAGCAGTTCCTGCACGGTCGTGCGCAGCCCGGTGAGCATGTCGGCGCGGCGCACCTGTCCCACCACGCCCCAGCCGGTCGAGGGCAGCGCCCGCGTCACCGCCCACGCGGGCTGGCCGCTCGAATCGAGGAACTCGGCGCGCGACTCCACGCCCGTCGCGGCCATGGCCGGCGCGATCGCGGCCGGCGACTGCAGCGGCAGCCGGGCGCCGCGGCTGAACCCGCCCAGTTGCGAGAAGTCGCTGAGCACCGCGACCTGGCGGCCGTCGGCGCGCACGAGGTAGGCCCCGCTGCTCGGTCCGAGCCCGGGCCAGTGCGCGAGCAGCGGCGAGAAGAACTTCGTCCCGATGCTGTGGATCACCATCACGCCGACGGGCGTGCCGCCGTCGGACATGGGAATCCCGACCATGAACTCGTCGCCCCACGGATCGCTCATCAACGGTGCGCCGGCACGGCGCACGCGGGCGGCCAAGCGCTCGACGATCGCGCGTTCGCCGGCCATGGTCTTGGAGACCTCGAACACCACCGAGCCCGCGTTCCCGACGATCTGGATGTTCTCGAACTCGAAGCGCCCCTGCGCCGACTCGAGTTCCTCCGCCAGCACGGACTGCTCCGCGACCGGCAGCGCCCCCGCGCACCAGCGCGCGGCCCGCGCCTCGACCACGGGATCGCGCGCCACGCTCGAGGCCTCGCGCACGAGCGTGCCGAGCTGGTGGTCGAGCTGGTCGCGGCGCAGGTCCGCCGCGGCCTCGAGCCGGGACCAGCCCTCGTGCTCCAGCCGCTGCCGCGCCTTGCCGTAGAAGGCGAGGTTGAACGCGGTCATGGCGAGCAGCAGGAAGACGATGATGCCGATCAGCACCCGGCGGCTCTCGCGCCGCTGGTCGTCGTCACCGGACAGCAGGTAGCCGAAGGCGCTCCCGGCGGGAACCGGGGTGCCGTTCGGATGCGCGTCCTGCGCAGGATGCCGTGGGGTGTGGGCCATGGTTGGGAGTGGAATCCCCTCCGTCATCGGCCCGAACGGCACCCCGTCTTGAGCGGCATTTGCCTGCCGGGACAGGAAATGCGCCGCCCCCGCGCCTCGGGGGCGCGGGGGCGGGAACAGCCCGGAGCTCGCGTGTCCTGCCGGCTCAGCCTTCCTGCTTCTGCCAGTAGCGCGGACGCAGGTTCGCGGCCAGCACGCGCTTGCGGAGCCGGAGCGACTGCGGCGTGACCTCGAGCAGTTCGTCGTCGCGGATCCACTCGAGCGCCTGCTCGAGCGACATGCGGTGCACGGGCAGGAGCCGCACGGCCTCCTCGCCCACCGAGCGCATGTTCGTGAGCTTCTTCTCCTTCACGACGTTCACGTCCATGTCCTGCTCGCGGGCGTTCTCGCCGATGATCATGCCCTCGTACACCTTCTCGTTCGGCTCGATGAAGATCTCGCCACGGTCCTGCACGTGCTCGATCGAGTACGGCGTCGCGGTGCCCGCGCGGTCGGACACCAGCGCGCCCGTGGTGCGGTGCGGGATCTCGCCCATCCACGGCTCGTAGCCGTCGAACAGGTGGTTCAGCAGGCCGGTGCCGCGCGTGTCGGTGAGGAACTGGCTGCGGAAGCCGATCAGCCCGCGCGACGGGATGCGGAACTCGAGGCGCACGCGGCCCGTGCCGTGGTTGACCATGTTGGTCATGCGGCCCTTGCGGCCGCCGATCTTCTGCGTGACCACGCCGACGAACTCCTCGGGGCAGTCCACGACGAGGTGTTCCATCGGCTCCATCTTGCGGCCGTTCTCGAGATGCGTGATGACCTCGGGCTTGCTCACGGCCAGCTCGAAGCCCTCGCGGCGCATCATCTCGATGAGGATGGCCATCTGCAGTTCGCCGCGGCCCGACACCGTGAACTGGTCCGGGGTCTCGCCCTGTTCCACCTTGAGCGACACGTTCGTGAGGATCTCGCGCTCGAGGCGGTCCTTGAGGTTGCGGCTCGTGACGTACTTGCCCTCGGTACCGGCGAGCGGCGACGTGTTCACGCTGAACACCATGCTCACCGTGGGCTCGTCCACCGTGACCGGGGGCAGCGCCTTCGGGTTCTCGGCGTCGGTCACGGTCTCGCCGATATGCACCTCCTCGAAGCCGGCGAGCGCCACGATGTCACCGGGGCCGGCCGACTGCACCTCGACGCGCTCGAGACCCTCGAACGCGTAGAGGTTCGTGATGCGCGTCTTCACCATGCTGCCGTCGCGGCGCACGAGCGCCACTTCCTGGCGCGGCACCATGGTGCCGTTGATGATGCGGCCGATCGCGAGCCGACCGACGTAGTCCGAGTAGTCGAGGTTGAGGATGAGCATCTGCACCGGCATGTCCGGGTCGTACTTCGGCGCCGGGATGCTCTTCACGATCGCCTCGAACAGCGGCTGCAGGCGCTGGTTCTCGCCGTCGGCGGTCAGGCGGCACACGCCCTCGCGCGCGATCGTCCACAGCACCGGGAACTCGAGCTGGTCCTCTTCGGCGTCGAGATCGATGAACAGGTCGTAGACCTCGTTCAGCACCTCCTGCGGGCGCGCGTCCTTGCGGTCGATCTTGTTGATCACGACGATCGGCTGCAGGCCCAGTTCGAGCGCCTTCTTGAGCACGAAGCGCGTCTGCGGCAGCGGGCCTTCGGACGCGTCCACCAGCAGCAGCACGCCGTCCACCATCTTGAGCGTGCGCTCGACTTCGCCGCCGAAATCCGCGTGGCCCGGCGTGTCCACGACGTTGATCTTCATGTCGCCGTAGCGGATCGCCGTGTTCTTCGCGAGGATCGTGATGCCCTTCTCGCGCTCGAGGTCGTTCGAGTCCATGACCCGCTCGGCGACTTCCTGGTTCTCGCGGAACACGCCGCTCTGCCAGAGCATCGCGTCCACGAGCGTCGTCTTGCCGTGGTCCACGTGGGCGATGATGGCGATGTTGCGAAGGTCCTCACGGACCGCGGTCGGGTTGCCGGCGGGATTCTGCTTCGGGGTCAAGGCTGCTCCTCCATCGAACGCGGGGCGAGCAGGAAGGACCTCAGGCGGTCCCACAGGTCCTGCTTCTCCCAGAGCGAGTCGTAGCTGTACAGGGCGATCGTGCCGAATCCCAGCTCGCGGGCGCCACGGATCTTGGCGGCGGCGGTGGACGGCGGGGTGTTGTAGATGGCGATGCCGGGGACCAGGCGCAGCGTGCCGACCTGCGACGACATGGCCGCGAGCTGCTGCAGGACCGTCTGGACCATCGGTGCGTAGCACATCGCGAACGCGCGGTCGAGCAGGCCCTCGCGCAGCCACGCGCTCCACGACTGGCGGTTGCGCTTCACCGCGGTGAGCGTGTCGGCGAGCACCGCCGCCGACAGTTCGATGCCCGGGCGCACGGCGTTCAGCGAGTCGCGCACCTCGCGGACGATCGCGGTGACCTGCCCGGCCTGGAACGCGGACCACGCCGAATCCATGCGCGCGCGTTCGGGCTGGGGCAGGCGCGCGAACATGGCGGGATCGGCGCCGAACTCGAGCGCGAAGCGCGCGCGCGACGTGGGATCGAAACCGATCGCCACGCTCGGCTGGCGGATGTAGTCGAGGTGTACGCCGTCGACCGCGTAGCGCGACGCAATCTCCTTGGCCACGTTCGCGAGCCACGTGCGCACGCCCGGGTGCGCGGGCGACAGGAACACGCCCTCGACCATGCGCTTCTCGCGCTCGCGCGGGCTCATGCGCGTCATGGGACGGCCGTCCTCGAGCCGCGCGACCCATTCGGGATGGGCGCGGATCACGTGCCGCGGGTCCACGGGCGGCTTCTTGCCCGACCAGACGAGGCAGCAGTTCATCCACGCGTGCACTTCGAGTCCTTCGGCGTGCGCCAGCGGCACCAGCTCGCCGAGCGGGTCGCGGCCCCGGTCGCGGATCGGCTCGGGGTACGGCAGCAGGTCGGAGCGGTACCAGCCGTCGCCGCGCCCGACGACCTGCACGATCAGGCCCTTCACCTTCATGGCCTTCGCGCGGGCCACCAGCTTCGGGATGTCGGCCGGGTCCACGAGCGAGTTGCGCAGGACCCACAGGTACTCGATCGGCCCGATCGCCGAGCTGTCCGCCACCGCCGTCGAGTCGAACGGCGCGTCCGCGCGCGCCGGAGCGGCCCCGGGGCCGGCGCAGAGCGCGGCCACGAGCGGCAGGGCGAGGGCGATGCGGCGCAGTGCGCGCCGCGTGCGGACGGCGAAGCTCACGCGAGGACAGTACTCCCGGGCGGGCAAACGATGCGGGCGGAAGGTGACCCTCCCGCCCGCGTCACGACTTGTTGCGTTGGGATGCGAGGCCGCGGCATCAGCCGCCGGTCTTGCGCGGGCCACGACGCGGCTTGGCTGCGCCGCCACCGGTTCCCGCCCCCACCTTTTCCTTCTTCGGCTTCGCGGCGCGCTTCGGCTTCGCCTCGGCCGCCGGCTCGGCGGCCTCTTCGGCCTCCGCGGCCTTCGACTTCTTGGCCGGCTTCTCCGTCGCCGCCGCGAGGGCCTTCGCCTCCGCCGCCGCGATGCGGGCCTGGCGCTCCTGCTCCTTCTGCTCCGCCGACTTCACGAGCTCGAGGTAGCAGGTCTCGCCGGCGTCGCCGAGACGGCGACCCAGCTTGACGATGCGCGTGTAGCCGCCGTTCCGGCCTTCGTACCACGGGGCGATCGTGTCGAAGAGCTTGCCCACGATCTCGGGCTTGAAGACGAACGTGGAGACGTGGCGGCGGGCCGCGACGTCACCCTGCTTGCCGAACGTGATCATGCGCTCGGCCAGACGGCGCGCTTCCTTCGCCTTCGCGAGGGTGGTCTCGATCCGCTCGTACTGGAACAGCGCGGTGACGAGGTTCCTCAGCAGCGCACGCCGGTGCGTGTGATTGCGGCTCAGCTTGCGGTGATCTTTGCGGTGTCTCATGTCTGTTGCCCAGTCCTCTCACGTCCCGAACGGCTCGGGTGCCGCGCCGGGCGTCCGTGCGGACGCCCGGCTGCGCGGTCACACCTCGGTCTTCGCCGGCGACTTCTCGTAGTAGCTGCTGATGTCCATGCCGAAGTGCAGACCCATGTCGCCGAGGATGTCCTGAATCTCCTTGAGCGACTTGCGGCCGAAGTTGCGGAACTTCAGCATCTCCGCCTCGCCCTTCTGCACGAGGTCCGCGATCGTCTTGATTTCGGCGGCGCGCAGGCAGTTGCTCGAACGCACCGAGAGCTCGAGTTCGTCCACGCTCTTGTCGAGGATCTTGCGAAGCTTGACCTTCTCCTCGTCCACCGGCGCTTCGTCTTCCTGCTCCGGCTCCTCGTCGAAGTTCACCAGCATCGCGAAGTGGTCCTTGAGGATCTTCGCGGCCATGGCGACGGCGTCCGCCGGCTTGATGCTGCCGTCGGTCCACACTTCGATCGTGAGCTTGTCGTAATCGATGCGCTGCCCGAGACGCGTGGCCTCGACGGTGTAGTTGACCTTCGTCACCGGCGAGAACAGCGAGTCGATCGGGATGACGCCGATCGGACGGTCCGTCTGCGAGTGCTGGTCGGCCGAGATGTAGCCGCGGCCGCCGTTGATCTCGACTTCCATGCGCAGGTCGCCGTCGCGGTTCAGCGCGGCCACGTGCAGGTCCGGGTTCAGCACCTGGACCTCGGAGTCCACGATCAGGTCACCGGCACGCACCTCGCCCTTGCCGCGCATCTCGAAGATGCCCTTCTTCGGGCCGTCCCCGTGCAGCTTGAGGCGCACCTGCTTCAGGTTGAGCACGATCTCGGTCACGTCCTCGATGACACCGGGCAGCGTCGAGAACTCGTGAAGCACGCCGTCGATGCGCACCGCGGTGATCGCGGCGCCCTGGAGCGACGACAGCAGCACGCGACGCAGGGCGTTGCCCAGCGTCGAGCCGAAGCCGCGCTCGAGCGGTTCGAGAACGAACTTTCCATACGAATCGTTGTTGCCCGCGTCGGAAATCAACGGCTTGGGCATCTGCAGATTCTTCCACTTCATCGGCAAGCCTCCCGTGGGGAGAACGCAGTCGTCACTTCGAGTAGAGCTCGACGATCAGCTGCTCGTTGATCGGAACCGGGATCGAAGCGCGCGTCGGGATGTGCAGCACGCGGCCCGAGAGCTTCTCGGCATTCAGCTCGACCCAGTCCGGAACGCCCTGGCCCTTGCGGGAATCGAGGGAGTTCTTGAAGACGGCGATCTCCTTGCTGCGCTCACGCACCGAAATCTCGTCGCCGACCTTCGTGAGGAAGGACGGAATGTCCACCGTACGGCCGTTCACCGCGAAGTGGCGGTGGCGGACCAGCTGGCGGGCGGCGCTGCGCGACGGGGCGAGCCCGAGGCGGAACACCACGTTGTCGAGACGGCGCTCCAGCATCTGGAGCAGCACCTCGCCCGTGACACCCTTCGCATCGCTCGCCTTGGCGAACGTGTGACGGAACTGCCGCTCGAGCAGGCCGTAGATCCGGCGCGCGCGCTGCTTTTCACGCAGCTGCTGACCGTAGTTGGTTTCCTTGGCGCGCCGGCTCTTGCCGTGCTCGCCGGGGGCGTAGCCGCGCCGCTCGAATGCGCACTTGTCCGTGAGACAGCGCGCACCCTTCAGCATGAGCTTCATGCCCTCACGCCGGCAAAGCCGGCATCGTGCGTCGTGATAAACCGCCATGCTCGGATTCTCCTAGACGCGGCGCCGCTTGGGCGGGCGGCAGCCATTGTGCGGGATGGGAGTGACGTCCTTGATCGCGGAAATCTCGAGACCCGCCGCCTGGAGCGAACGGATAGCGGCTTCACGACCGGAACCCGGACCCTTGACCCAGACCTCGACGCGCTTCAGGCCGACGTTGATGGCCTCACGCGCGCAGTTCTCGGCGGCCACCTGGGCGGCGTAGGGCGTGCTCTTGCGCGAGCCCTTGAAGCCGACCTTGCCACCGCTGGCCCAGCTGATGACGGCACCGTCCATGTCGGTGATCGTGATGATCGTGTTGTTGAAGCTCGCCTGCACGTGGGCGACACCATTGGTGCCCACCTTGCGGTCGCGCTTCTTGGCCTTCTTGACTTCCGCCACTCGAAACCTCCTGGCTGGACGCGTTCAGTTGCGCCGCCGAATCAACCCTTCTTGCCGCCCGCCGCCTTCGTGCGGACCGACTTCGTCTTCTTGGGACCCTTGCGCGTACGCGCGTTGGTCTTCGTGCGCTGGCCGCGAACGGGCAGGCTGCGGCGGTGACGCAGCCCGCGATAGGCGCCGATGTCCATCAGGCGCTTGATGTTCATGGCCATTTCGCTGCGCAGCGAGCCTTCGACCTTGTACTCGCGCTCGATCAGGTTGCGCAGCTTGCCGGCATCCTCGTCGGAAAGGTTCTTGACGCGGATGTCTTCACTGATGCCGGCCGAGGCCAGCAGCTTCTTCGCCGTCGCCGGACCGATGCCGTAGATGTACGTCAGAGCGACGACGATCCGCTTGTCGGTCGGGAGATCGATACCTGCGATACGTGCCACCGAACTCCTCCTTCAGCCCTGACGCTGCTTGTGCCGCGGGTTGCGGCTGCAGATCACGCGAATGACACCCTTGCGACGCACGACCTTGCAGTGCTCGCAGATCTTCTTCACCGAAGCACGAACCTTCATTGCAGCTCTCCTGTGGCGCTCGCGACACGCGACATGCCGCGTCTCGCCGTGTACTTCGCGTCTACTTGTACCGGTAAACGATGCGTCCGCGGGACAGGTCGTACGGCGAAAGCTCCACCGTCACCTTGTCGCCCGGAAGGATCTTGATGAAATGCATCCGCATCTTGCCCGAGATGTGGGCGAGCAACCGGTGGCCGTTCTCCAGCTCCACGCGGAACGTCGCGTTCGGGAGCGCCTCGACCACGGTGCCTTCGACCTGGATGCCTTCTTCTTTCGCCAAACTGGTCCTCAGTTCTCCTGGTCCGGCAGCGCCGAGAGGATCTCGGGGCCGTCCGGTCCCACCGCCACGGTGTGTTCGAAATGGGCGCTCAAGCCGCCGTCCTTCGTCGCCACCGTCCAGCCGTCGGACCGAGTCACCACTTCGAAACCGCCGGTGTTGACCATCGGTTCGATCGCCAGCACGAGGCCGGTCATCAACCGCGGTCCACGTCCCGCCGGTCCGAAGTTCGGAACCGCCGGCTCTTCGTGCATCTCTCGCCCGATGCCGTGTCCGACGAGTGCCCGGACCACCGAATAGCCCTGGGACTCGACGTACGCCTGCACCGCGTTCGAGATGTCGCCCACCCGGTTGCCCGGCCGGGCCTGCGCGATGCCCCGCATGAGGGATTCGCGCGTCACGTCCAACAATCTACGGGCTTCGTCGCTCACTTGGCCAACCGGGAAACTGAGCGCCGCGTCCCCGTAGAACCCATCCTTCTCGACTCCCACGTCCACCCCGATGATGTCGCCCTCGCGAAGCTCGCGCGGGCCCGGGATGCCGTGGACCACTTCTTCGTTCACCGAGGGGCAGATCGAGGCCGGGAACCCGCGGTAGCCCTTGAATGCGGGGCGCGCGCCGTGGTCCCGGATGAAGCTTTCCGCGATCCGGTCCAGCTCGGCGGTGGTGATGCCGGGCCGGATGTGCCGTCCCATCTCACGCAGCGTCTTCGCCACGAGCTGGGCCGCCACCCGAATCTTCTCGATTTCCTCTCGGTTCCTCGTGAACACCCAACCCCCGGGTTCAGTCCGGCACGGCTCGCGTGAGCGCGCCGTAGACGTCGTCCAGCGGACCGGTGCCCACCACTTCCTTCAGCTTTCCCTGCCCCTGGTACCAGCCCACCAGCGGCGCCGTCTGGTCGCGGTAGACCTGCAACCGCTTCCGGACCGTCGCCTCGGTGTCGTCCGCACGCTGCCGCAGCTCCGTCGAGGGGTGGTCGTCGCAGTGACGTCCGTCCTTCGAGGGCGCCGTCAGCGTGTTGAAGACGCGCCGGCACTCCGGGCACTCCCACCGGCTGCTGAGCCGCCGCACGAGTTCCTCGTCCGGCGCCGTCAGCAACACGGCCACTTCGATCTTCTGTGAACGTTCCGCGAGCATGGCGTCGAGCGCTTCCGCCTGCGGCACCGTCCGGGGGAAGCCGTCGAGCACGAAGCCGTTGGCGGCGTCGGGTTCGGTCGTCCTCTCCCGCACCAGTCCGACGATCACGTCGTCGGGGACCAGTGCACCTGCATCCATCAACTTCTTCGCCTGCACGCCGAGCGGCGTCTGCCTCGCGACGGCGTCGCGGAGCATGTCGCCCGTCGAAATCAGGGCCTGCCCGCGATCGGTCGCGAGCCGGCGCCCCTGGGTGCCTTTCCCGACTCCGGGAGGTCCCAGCAGGATGACTCGCATATCACATTCTCTGCCTGCCGCGAATGCGGCTGCGCTTGACGAAGCCTTCGTAATGCCGCATCAGGAGATGCGATTCCACCTGCTGCAGCGTGTCCAGTGCGACGCCCACCACGATCAGGACGCTCGTCCCGCCGAACGCCAGCGCCGGCACCTTGAAGAAGCCGAGCAGGATGTCCGGAAGCACGGCGATGGCCGCCAGGAAGACGGCGCCCGGAAGCGTGATGCGGGTCAACACACGGTCGATGTACTCGGCCGTCTTGCGTCCCGGACGGATGCCCGGGATGAAGCCACCGTACTTCCGCATGTTCTCCGCGAGGTCGTTCGGGTTCAGCACGACCGCGGTGTAGAAGTACGTGAAGAAGATGATGATGGCGGCGTAGATCACGTTGAACGCGATGCCCGTGCGATTGAAGAACTGCGAGATCGCCTGGGCCGTCGGGTTGTTCGCGAAGAAGCCCGCCACCGTCGCCGGGAGCACCATGATGCTCGAGGCGAAGATGATCGGAATCACGCCCGCGGTGTTGACGCGGAGCGGGATGTGGGTGCTCTGACCGCCGTACTGGCGACGCCCCACCACGCGCTTGGCGTACTGCACCGGGATCTTGCGCGTGGCCTGCGTCATCACGATCACCGCGGCGACGACCGCGACCAGGATCGCGACCATCAGCAGCGCCTGCAGCGGCGTGAAGTTGCCGGCACGGATGCTGTCGATACCCGCGGCGATGCCGTTCGGCAGGCCGCCGAGGATGTTGACGAAGATGATCAGCGAGATGCCGTTGCCGATACCGAACTCCGTGATCTTCTCGCCTAGCCACATCACGAGGATGGTGCCGGCGGTCTGCGTGATCACGGTGGACAGGTAGAACATCGGACCGGCGTTCGGCACGACCGAAAGGCCCTGCGACTGACCGAGACCGATGAGGAACACGGCGTACGCGAACGACTGCACGACCGAGATGAGCACCGTGCCGTAGCGCGTGATCTGCGTGATCTTCTTCTGGCCTTCCTCGCCTTCCTTGCGCAGCTTCTCGAAGTACGGCACCACGGCGCCGAGGAGCTGGAGGATGATCGAGGACGAGATGTACGGCATGATGCCGAGCGCGAAGATCGTCGCCTTGGAGAACGCCTGCCCCACGAACATGTCGTACATGCCGAAGAGCGTGTTCGCCTGCGAGCGGAACGCCGCGGTCAGCGCGGCCGCGTTGACCCCGGGCGTGGGCACGTGCTCGCCCAGCCGGTAGATCACGAACAGGCCGAGCGTGAACAGAATCCGCCGGCGCAGTTCGGGAACCTGGAAGATATTGCGAAGCTTCTCGAACATGAGTCGATCAGCCCTTGTCGGTCGGGGTTTCCAGCTTGCCACCCGCCGCCTCGACCGCCTTCTTCGCGGCCTCGCTCGCGGCGTCCACCTTCACCGTCAGCGCCACCTTGAGTTCCCCGCCGGCGAGCAGCTTGATCAGGCCCGGACGACGGATGATGCGCTGCGCCTTCAGCCACGCCGCGTCCACGACCGTGCCCGCCGCAGCGCCCGCGAGGGCACCGACGTTCACGACCTGGTACTCGACGCGCATCGGGTTGAGGAACCCGCGCTTCGGCAGACGGCGCTGGATGGGCATCTGGCCGCCTTCGAACCAGGCCGGAATCTTGCCGCCCGAACGCGCCTTCTTGCCCTTGTGTCCCTTGCCCGCGGTGCCGCCGAGACCCGTCGCAGCGCCCTTGCCGCGGCGCTTCGGGTCCTTGGTCGAGCCCGGAGCCGGATGAATGGAACCGATACGCATGTTGGCCACCTAGTTGAGTTCCTCCACCTTCACCAGGTGGCGGACCTTGAAGACCATGCCCCGGATCTGGGGCGTGTCGTTGTGTTCGACGGTGTGGTTCATCTTGCGGATGCCCAGGGCGCGAACCGTCAGGCCCTGGTCCTTCGGATGACCGCTCGCGCTCTTGGTCTGGGTGATGCGGAGCTTACGCGCCATTGGCCGAACCCTTTCCGAACAGCTCGGCCATCGTCGTGCCGCGCATCGCCGCCACGTCCGACGGACGGCGCAGACGGCGCAGGCCGTCCACGGTCGCCTTGACGAGGTTGTGCGGGTTGCGCGTACCGAGGCACTTCGTGAGCACGTTCTGGACGCCCGCGACCTCGAGCACGGCGCGCACGCCGCCGCCCGCGATCACGCCCGTACCGGGCGACGCCGGCTTGAGCAGCACCTCGCCCGCGCCGAAGTGGCCGAGGATCTGGTGCGGGATCGAACCGTTCTTCGTGACGGGCACGCGGAACATGTTCTTCTTCGCCGCTTCACCCGCCTTGCGGATGGCGTCGGCGACTTCGTTCGCCTTGCCCAGACCGACACCGACGCGGCCGTTCTGGTCGCCGAGAGCCACGATCGCGTTGAACGAGAACCGGCGGCCGCCCTTCACCACCTTGGCGCAGCGGTTCACGTTGATCACGCGCTCCTGGAACTCGGACTTCGCCTCTTCCTGCTGCCGAGGCTGACGGCGCTCGCGCTGAGGACCAGCCATGTGCAGCCTCCTAGAAGTTGAGACCGCCGGCGCGCGCGCCGTCGGCGAGCGCCTTGACGCGCCCATGGTAGAGATAGCCGCCGCGGTCGAAGGCCACCTGCTCGATGCCCTTGTCCTTGGCGCGCTGCGCGAGCAGCTTGCCCACGGCAACCGAGACGCCCACCTTGCCCTTGCCTTCGACGAGAGCCTTCACGTCGTCGCGGCTCGAGGCCTGCGCCAGCGTGACACCCTTCGTGTCGTCGATGATCTGGGCGTAGATGTGCGTCGAGCTGCGGAAGACGGACAGACGCGGACGCGCCTGCGTGCCCGACACCTTGTTGCGGATCCGGTACCGACGGATCCGGCGACGCTCGTACTTGTTGTGCTGTCCGCTCATTATGCCGACCCCGCAGCCTTACCGGCCTTGCGACGGATGAACTCGCCTTCGTACTTGACGCCCTTGCCCTTGTAGGGCTCGGGGGGACGGAACCCGCGAATCAGAGCCGCGACCTGGCCCACCATGTACTTGCTCGCGCCGCTGACCGTGAGGCGCGTGGGGGTCTCGACCTTGATGGTGATGCCGGCGGGCGAATCGAAGTGGACCGGATGCGAGAAGCCGAGCTGGAGCACCAGCTTCTGGCCATCCATCTGCGCGCGGTAGCCCGTGCCGACGATTTCGAGGGTCTTGCTGAAGCCGGTGCTGACGCCGGTGACCATGTTCGCGATCTGCGCGCGCATGGTGCCGAACATCGGGTTGCGCGTGATCTTGTCCGCGCTCACCTGGACTTCGGAGCCCTCGACCTTCACGTAGGTGCCCGGAAGGATCGGATGCGACAGCTCCGCCTTCGGGCCCTTCACCTTGACCTCGTTCGCATCCACCGTCACCGAGACTCCGGCGGGGATGGCGACCGGTCGCTTACCCATTCTCGACATGTCGCCTCTCCTTACCAGATCTGGGCGACGAGCTCGCCGCCGAGGCCCGCATCGCGAGCCTCGCGGTCCGTCATCAGCCCGCGGGACGTGGAAAGCACCGAGATACCGAGCCCGCCCATCACGCGGGGAATGTTGCCCTTGCCCACGTACACGCGGCGGCCCGGCTTGCTGACACGCTTGATGCCCGTGATGACCGGCGTGTCGTCGTTCGTGTACTTGAGGTACACGCGCAGCACGCCCTGACGGGTGTCTTCGATCGTCTTGAAGTTGTTGATGAAGCGCTCGCGCAGGAGAACCTTCGCGATTTCCGTCTTCATGTTCGACGCGGGGACGTCCACCTTGCGGTGCTTCGCGCCGATCGCGTTGCGGATGCAGGTGAGGAAATCCGCGACGGGATCACTGACCGACATGTACGACCTCCATGAACCAGCGTCCAACGTTGCGTCTGCGACGTTGCAGCCTGGCTCGTATTGACGAGAGTGGTACTCCGCGCGATGCGGGGCGCCACCGGCGCAGGGAGCCGAGGCTCCCCGCTTCTCATGACTGGGTGCTGCCTACCAGCTCGACTTGACGACGCCCGGGATCTGACCCGAGAGCGCCAGCTCGCGGAAGCAGATACGGCAGAGACCGAAGTCCCGCAGGAACGCGCGCGGGCGTCCGCAGCGGTGGCAGCGGTTGTAGCCGCGCACCTTGAACTTCGGAGTCGCCTTCCACTTCTCGATCTTCGACTTCTTGGCCACTGGACTGTCTCCTCGCCCTGACTAGCGCTGACGGAACGGCATGGACATGAGCCGGAGCAGCTCGCGGCCCTCTTCGTCGGTACGGGCGGTCGTGACGATGGTCACGTCCATGCCGCGCACCTTGCCCACCTTCTCGATGTTGATTTCCGGGAAGATGATCTGCTCCGTGAAGCCCACCGAGTAGTTGCCCCGGCCGTCGAACGAGCGCGGCGAAAGGCCTCGGAAGTCGCGAATACGGGGAACCGCCACGTTGATGAGGCGGTCGTAGAACTCGAACATCCGCGCGCCACGCAGCGTGACCATGCAGCCGACGGGCAGGCCGGCGCGCAGCTTGAAGTTCGAGATGGCCTTCTTGGCCTTGCGGACCGAGGGGCGCTGGCCGGCGATCTGCGCCAGCTCGTTCACCGCGATGTCCATGTTCTTGACGTCGACGGTCGCGTCACCCACGCCCATGTTGAGGACGATCTTCACGAAGCGCGGCGCCTGCATGACGCTCGTGTACCCGAACTTCTTCATCAGTTCGGGGAGCGCCTTCTCTTCCCAGTGCGTCGCGTAGCGGGCCTTCTTGCCGAGGCTCTTCGGACGCTCGTTGATGACGTCGAACGTCACGTTCGCGCCACCACGGGCACCCTTGGCTTCGGCCTTGCCGACCTTGCCGCCCTTGCTCTTCTTTTCTTCCGCCATCGGATTCAAATCTCCAGGGTCCCTGCTCGGACGTTCCCGCGACCCTGGTGCCTGGGAACATCCGTCCCGCCGCGAGGGCGGGGTTCACGTTCGCGCGCACGAGGCGCGCGAACGAATCATTCGTTCGTCAGTCCTGCTTGCCGACCGGCTCGCCCGTGGCGCGGGACACGCGCTCGCGCTTGCCGTCCTTCGCGAGACGCGAACCGACGCGGACACCCTTGCCGGCCTTCGCGTCGTAGAGCATCACGTTCGAAATGTGCACGGGGGCTTCCTTCTCGAGGATGCCGCTCTGCTGACCCTGCCCGCGCGCCTTCGTGTGGCGCTTCACGAAGTTCACCTTCTCGACGATGACGCGGTTCTTCTCGGCGTCCACGCTCAGCACGCGGCCCGTCTTCCCCTTGTCGTCGCCGGCGATCACGATGACCGTGTCGCCCTTGCGGATCTTCAGTCCCATCAGATCACCTCCGGAGCCAGCGAGATGATCTTCATGAACTGCTTCTCGCGAAGCTCGCGCGCGACCGGCCCGAAGATACGGGTGCCACGCGGCTCCTTTTCGTTGTTGATCAGCACCACCGCGTTCTCGTCGAAGCGGATGTACGAACCGTCCTTGCGGCGGACTTCCTTCACCGCACGGACGACCACCGCCTTGGCGACGTCGCCCTTCTTCACCTGGGCGCCGGGGATGGCGTCCTTCACGGACACGACGACGATGTCGCCGAGGCGTCCGTAACGCTTGTGATGACCGCCGAGGACCTTGATGCACTGGGCGCGCTTCGCGCCCGAGTTGTCCGCGACGGTGACCATGGTACGCAGCTGAATCATTTTGGTCTCCTCGCGGCCTTACTTGGCCCGTTCGACGAACTCGACGAAACGCCAGCGCTTGTCCTTGGAGACCGGACGGGTCTCCATGAAGCGGATGGTGTCGCCGATGCGGCATTCGTTGTTCTCGTCGTGCACCTTGAACTTGGTGCGGCGACGCACATAGCGCCCGTACGTCTCGTGCTTGACCAGTCGCTCGATGGACACGACCACCGTCTTGTCCATGCGATCACTGACCACCTTGCCGACGCGGGTCTTCCTGCGGTTGCGTGCGGTCGTTTCCGTCGTCATGTCGTCTCAGGGGCGCGCCGCTTACGCGGTCGCGCGCTCCTTCTCCTTCAACACCGTGAGGAGGCGCGCCATTTCGCGACGGCTCTCGCGGATCTTCAGCGGGTTGTCGAGCTGCTTCATCGTGTTCCGGAACTGGAGGTTGAACAGCTCCTCGCGCAGCTCGGCGACGCGAGCCTTGATTTCATCCGCGGTCATCTCGCGGAACGAGCCGGCCTTCACGTGGGCCATGTCACTCTCCTCCCAGTTCGTGCCGCTCGAGGAAACGCGTCTTGATCGGAAGCTTCGACGCGCCCAGCTCGAACGCCTGACGAGCGAGATCGCGCGAGATGCCCTCGATCTCGAACATGACGCGACCGGGCTTGATCACGGCGACCCAGAACTCCGGAGCGCCCTTGCCCTTGCCCATTCGCGTTTCGGCCGGCTTCTTGGTGACCGGCTTGTCCGGGAACACCCGGATCCACACCTTGCCGCCACGCTTGATCTGGCGCGTGATGGCGACACGAGCGGCTTCGATCTGGCGGCTCGTCACCCAGGCCGGCTGCAGCGCCTGGAGACCGAACTCACCGAACGCGATGCTCGAGCCGCGGTAGGCCTTGCCATTGCGGCGGCCGCGGTGCGTCTTGCGGTACTTGACTCGCTTCGGCATCAACATGGTCGCGAATCTCCTTACTTCGAAGCCGCGGCCGTGCCGGCCGGCTGCTTGTCGAGCACTTCGCCGTGGAACATCCACACCTTCACGCCACACGTGCCGTAGGCGGTGTTGGCGGTCGCGCGGGCGAAGTCGATGTCCGCGCGCAGCGTGTGGAGAGGCACACGGCCTTCACGATAGGTTTCGAAGCGCGCCATTTCCGAGCCGCCGAGACGGCCCGTGCAGTTGACGCGGATGCCCTGCGCGCCCGCACGCATGGAGGAGGCGATCGCCTTCTTCATGGCGCGACGGAAGGACACGCGCTGCTCGAGCTGCTTGGCGATGTGCTCGGCGACGAGCTGCGCGTCGAGGTCGGCGCGCTTGATCTCCTCGATGTTCAGCTGCACCTGCTTGCGGGTGAGCTGCTTCATCTCTTCGGAGAGCTTGTCCACCTGCTCGCCCTTGCGGCCGATCACGAGGCCCGGACGGGCCGTCTTGATGCCGATCGTGATCTTCTCGCCCTTGCGCTCGATGGTGATCTTGGAAATGCCGGCCTGGTAGAGACGCTTCTTGAGGTACCGCTTGATGAGCAGGTCCTCCTTCAGCATCTCGGCGTACCCGCGCTTCGCGAACCAGCGCGAGTCCCAGGTCTTCACGATCCCCAGGCGCAGACCGATCGGATGGGTTTTCTGTCCCATGGGCTACTCCTTCGTGGCCACGGTCACGGAGACGTGGCTCGTGCGCTTGAGGATCGGCGTCGCACGCCCCTGGGCGCGCGGCAGCCAGCGCTTCATCGTGGGACCGGCCCCGACGCGCGCTTCCTTGACGTACAGGTTTTCGACACGCGCCTGAGCGGTGTGCTTCGCGTTGGCGACGGCCGACGTGAGCACCTTCTCGATGATGCGAGCACCGTTCTTCGGCGTGAACTTCAGCAGGGTCAGCGCCTGCTCGGCATCCAGTCCGCGGATGAGCCCGAGGATCTGGTTGCACTTTCGCGGAGTGATCCGCACGAATCGCTGGATCGCAGTGGCTTCCATGGCTTACTTCCCGGGAGCTTCGGCCTTGGCGGCCTTTTCGGTGTGACCACGGAACACGCGCGTCGGAACGAACTCGCCGAGCTTGTGGCCGACCATGTTCTCCGTGACGTAGATCGGAATGAACTTGTTGCCGTTGTGGACCGCGAGCGTGTGGCCGACGAACTCCGGCAGCACCGTGCAGCGGCGGGCCCAGGTCTTGAGCACGCGCTTCTCACCACTGCGGTTCAACGTCTCGATCTTCCGGACGAGGGAGTCGACGACGTACGGCCCCTTCTTGATTGAACGTGCCATGTCTCGTCTCCCCGTTTACTTCTTCCGGCGGCGCACGATGAGCGAATCGCTCAGCTTGCGCTTCCGGGTCTTGAGGCCCTTGGTGCCCTTACCCCACGGCGAGACCGGATGACGGCCGCCCGAGGTCTTGCCTTCGCCACCGCCCATCGGGTGATCGACGGGGTTCATGGCGACGCCACGCACGTTGCCGAGCTTGCCGCGCCAGCGATTGCGGCCCGCCTTGCCGTACGAAACGTTCTCGTGCTCGAGGTTGCCGACCTGGCCGATGACGGCGCGGCAGTTCACGTGGAACCGGCGCACTTCACCGGAGGGCAGCCGCAGCTGCGCGTAGTCGCCGTCCTTCGCCATCAGCTGGCAGAAGGAGCCGGCGGCGCGCGCGACACGCGACTTGCGGCCCGGGTACAGCTCGACGTTGTGCACGTTCGTGCCGACCGGGATGCCGCGGAGCGCGAGGCAGTTGCCGTTCGCGATTTCGGCGTTCGGACCCGACATCACCTTGTCGCCCACCTTCAGGCCGTCGGGCGCCACGATGTAGCGACGCTCGCCGTCCATGTAGTGGAGCAGGGCGATGCGAGCCGAGCGGCTCGGATCGTACTCGATGCTCGCGACCTTCGCGGCGACGTTGTCCTTGTCGCGACGGAAGTCGACGATGCGGTAGCGCTGCTTGTGGCCGCCACCGATCCAGCGCATCGAGATGTGACCATAGTTGTTGCGCCCACCGGTCTTGTAGAGGCGCTCGGTGAGCGACTTGACCGGCTTGCTGCGCGTCAGCTCCGAGTAGTCCGGCATCACCGTATGCCGGAGAGTCGGAGTGATCGGGCGGAATTTCTTCAGACCCATCGGTCTTCCCTCGTCAGATCTGCTCGAAGAGGTCGATCTTCTGATCGGCCCCGAGCGTCACGATCGCCTTCTTCCAGTCGTTGCGCTTGCCGACCCAGCGGCCCTGCCGCTTGACCTTGCCGCGCAGCTGCATGGTGCGGACATCCGCCACCTTCACGTGGAAGATGGATTCGACGGCCCGCTTGATTTCGATCTTGTTGGCATCGCGCGCGACTTCGAAGAAGTACTGATTCTGCGTCTCGCGCAGCACGGTGCCCTTCTCGGTGATGAGCACCTTACGGACGATGGTCCGGGCGTCCTTGTTCATTTGCCGAAGACCTCCTTCACCCGGGCCAGTCCGTCCTGCGTCAGCACGAGCGCTTCCGCCTTCATGAGGTCGTACGTGTTCAGCTGGTGAGCGAGCGTGGTCTCGAGCTTGTCGATGTTGCGCACCGACTTCCAGACCGCCTCGTTCTGCTGATCGACGACGAGGAGCGTGCGCTTGCCGTACACGCCCATCTTCTTGAGCACACCGGCGACCTTCGAGGTCTTCGGCGCTTCCGCCGAAAGCGCCTCGAGGACGGCAACGGCGTCGGAACCCGCCTTGAGCGACAGCGCCGAGACGAGCGCCTGACGGCGCTGCTTCTTCGGCATGTCGGTGCGGTACTCACGCGGCCGCGGACCGAACGCGCGACCGCCGCCCGGCATCAGCGGAGAAGTGTTGGAACCCTGGCGAGCGCGGCCGGTGCCCTTCTGCTTGAAGGGCTTCTTGCCGCCGCCCGAGACCGCGCCACGGTTCTTGACCATGGTCGTGCCCTGGCGCTGGTTGCCGAGGTAGCGCTTCACCGCGAGCCAGACCAGGTGCTCGTGCACCGGCTGAGCGAAGAGCTCATCCGGCAGGGCGGTCGTGCCCTTTTCGGAGCCGTCGAGGCCGTAAAGCTTCGCGTTCATGTCAGCCTTCCCGCTTCTGGATGTAGACGAGGCCGTTCGGAGGACCGGGGATCGCGCCCCGGACGAGCACGTAGTTCTGCTCGCTGTCCACACCCACGACTTCGAGGTTCTTGATGGTGAGGTTCACGCCGCCCATGCGACCGGGGAGCCGCTTGCCCTTGATGACGCGCGAGGGGTACGCCGACGAGCCGATCGAGCCCGGCTGCTTGCCGAACGTCGGGCCGTGCGAGGCGTGGCCGGCGACGAAGCCGTGGCGCTTGACGACACCCGCGAAGCCGCGCCCCTTGGTCACGCCGCGGACGTCCACGTGCTCGCCCTTGGTGAAGAGCTCCGCCTGGATCGTCTGGCCGACGGAGAAGCCGCTCACGTCCTCCACCCGGAACTCCTTCAGGTGGCGCGACGGAGGCAGGTTGCGCTTCTTGTACTGGCCGAGCACCGGGCGCGCGAAGCGCGATTCCTTGTTGGTCCCGAAGCCGAGCTGGACCGCGGTGTAACCGTCACGCTCCTTCGAGCGCACTTCGGTCACGGTGCAGGGTCCCGCTTCGATCACGGTGACCGGGATGATGTCGCCCTTCTCGTCGAAGAGCTGCGTCATCCCCACCTTCTTGCCGATCAAACCCATCATCTCTGGTCGTTCCTTCTCGAAGGCGCACGGCGCCGTGGGCGCCGCCGTCGCTCCGTCCCGGGACTCGCGTCCTAGGTGGTGGCCTTGATCTCGATGTCCACGCCGGCCGGGATATCCAGCTTCTCGAGCGCTTCCATCGTCTGCGGCGTCGAACGAGCGATGTCGATCAGACGCTTGTGAATGCGGATCTCGAACTGCTCACGCGACTTCTTGTCCACGTGCGGGCTGCGGAGCACCGTGTAGACCGTCTTGCGCGTGGGGAGCGGAACCGGCCCGGACGTGACCGCACCGGTCCGGCGCGCCGTGCGCACGATCTCGGCGGACGACTGATCGAGCGTCGCGTGATCGTACGACTTGAGCTTGATGCGAATCTTGACCATGACCGCCCCCGTTACTCGATGATCTCGGTGACGACGCCGGCGCCGACGGTGCGACCGCCCTCACGGATGGCGAAGCGAAGCTCCTTCTCCATCGCGATCGGCGTGATCAGCTCCACCACCATGTCCACGTTGTCGCCCGGCATCACCATCTCGCGGCCTTCCGGAAGCGTCGCCACACCCGTCACGTCCGTCGTGCGGAAGTAGAACTGCGGCCGGTAGCCATTGAAGAACGGCGTGTGGCGGCCGCCCTCTTCCTTGCTCAGCACGTACACCGAGCCCTTGAACTTCTTGTGCGGCGTCACCGACTTCGGAGCCACGATGCACATCCCGCGCTCCACGTCGTCCTTCTCGATGCCGCGAAGCAGCAGACCGACGTTGTCGCCGGCCATGCACTCGTCCATCTGCTTGCGGAACATCTCGACGCCCGTGATGACCGTGTCGCGCGTCTCGCGCATGCCCACGATCTCCACCTTGTCGCCCACCTTGCCGCGGCCACGCTCCACACGACCCGTCGCCACCGTGCCACGACCCGAGATCGAGAACACGTCCTCGACCGGGCACAGGAACGGCTTGTCCACCGGGCGCTCCGGCATCGGGATGTAGCTGTCCACCGCGTTCATCAGGTTCAGGATGCACTCGTTCGCCTTGGCGTCGTCGGCGTTGCCGTCCACGACCACCTTCGCCGAGCCGCGCACCACCGGGATGTCGTCACCCGGGAACTCGTACTTCTTCAGCAGCTCGCGGACTTCCAGCTCGACCAGGTCGAGAAGCTCCGGATCGTCCACCATGTCGCACTTGTTCATGAACACCACGATGTACGGCACACCGACCTGGCGAGCCAGGAGGATGTGCTCGCGCGTCTGCGGCATCGGGCCGTCCGCCGCCGACACCACCAGGATCGCGCCGTCCATCTGCGCCGCGCCCGTGATCATGTTCTTCACGTAGTCCGCGTGGCCCGGGCAGTCGACGTGCGCGTAGTGGCGCGAGTCCGTCTCGTACTCCACGTGAGCCGTCGCGATCGTGATGCCGCGCTCGCGCTCTTCCGGCGCATTGTCGATCGAATCGTAGGCGCGAACCTTCGCGAAGCCCTTCTTCGCGAGCACCATCGTGATCGCCGCCGTCAGCGTCGTCTTGCCGTGATCCACGTGTCCGATCGTGCCCACGTTCACGTGGGGCTTGGTCCGCTCGAACTTTGCCTTGGCCATGGACAGAACCTCCGTTGTTTCTTGCGTCAGAGAATCAAGTTCATGCGCTCGTACGAGCGCGATCTTTCAACCCTTGGCTTTCGCGACGATTTCCTCGGCGACCGCGGCCGGCAGGGTCTCGTAGCGAGAGAACTGCATGGAGTACACGGCACGGCCCTGCGAGATCGAACGCATGCGGGTCGCGTAGCCGAACATCTCGGCGAGGGGCACCGAGGCCGCCACGACGCGGGCGGTGCCGCGCGTGAACATGCCGCCGATACGACCACGACGGGACGAGAGGTCGCCGATGATGTCGCCCATGTACTCCTCGGGCACCACGACCTCGACGTCGAAGATCGGCTCGAGGAGGCGCGCCTTCGCCTTGGCGC
>JAXLXR010000028.1:0-36104 GCA_046327815.1 Candidatus Eiseniibacteriota bacterium
AGGTCGGCTCCGGCGCCTCTGAAACAAAGTCAGGCCCGCGCGGCGCCCCAACCACCGCGCGGGCCTCGTCACGGGCGCCGGGTCCTGCCGGCGCCGGAGATTACTTCCGCGTCCCCGGCCTCGCGCCGGCCGCGGCCGGTCGCACCCCGCGTTCGCGCCGCATGCTGGCGGCGAGTTCGCGGATCTCGGTCAGGTCGCGCTGCATTTCCGACCACCCGTACCACATGGCGTAGTCGGGGCTCGCGTGGAACGTGCCCTGGAACGTGCGCATGCGGTGCTCGAGGAACATGGTGAACAACGTCTGCTCGATCACCGTGGGCGCGTCGTGGAACGTGAGCAGGTCGGGGAACCCGGCGGCGTAGTTCGCGGGCTTCTTCAGCGTGCCGTCGGCGTACAGCCCGGCGACCACGCGAATGCCCTCGGCCATCAGGTGGTCGGCGGCCTTGATCATGTCGTCGCCGGCCTGCATCTGTTCCTGCGCGAACTTCTTCGAATGGCACTGGCTGCACGCGGTGATCATGCGATCGCGCTGCGTCTGCCACGACGCCTGGTCGAGCCGCGCCACGTCGCCGGCCTTCACCACGTCGAGCCGCGCGGTGGGCTTGCCCGCCGGATCGAGCACGCCCAGCCCCTGCAGGATCGTCACCTGGTCGGCGGCCCACTGCTTGTCCTCGGGCAGCGGCAGCCGCACGGCCAGGAATCCCCACGCGGTGCCCACGTTGTGGTCGCCGTTGGGCATGTGGCAGTTCTGGCACGTCGGCGCCGACGTGCCGGCGGGCAGGATGCCCAGCTGCTTCATCGAGTGACGCGTGCCGTGCTTCGACGTGGAGTACATCTCCCACTGCGGGTGATCGAAGCCCATGTGGCACGTCTGGCAGGCCTGCGGTTCACGCGCCTCCTTCACCGAGAACGTGTGGCGCGTGTGGCACGCGTCGCACGACCCGTTGCCGTGCACGTTGCCGGCGGCCACGATCTGCGCCTGCTCGGCAGCCGTCTTGAGCCCGATCTTGTGGCAGCCACCGCAACCCTTCTGCCCGGCGATCATCGGCGCGGGCTGGCCGTGCGCGGTGGGCATGGCGTTCAGCGCCACCCACGACTTGGCGTGCTTGCTGCGCCCGAACTGCTCGACGCGATCGGCGTGGCATTCGCCGCAGGTTTCGGGCGTGGGCATCCTGGCGTTGGCGGCGTCGGTGGCGGTGGTATGCGCACCTCCGTGGCACTTGATGCAGCCCACGTTCTCGCCGAAGTGCCGGCTCGCGCGCCAGTCGGCCACGACACCGGGGGATGACTTGGCGTGGCACTCGACGCAGGCGGCGGCGGGGGTTCCCGGCGCGGGTTCGGCGGCACGCGCGGGTGCTGCGAACGACAGCACGAACGCGACCGCGAGCGCGGCCGGCAGGTACTTCGTCATGCGATGCATGTTTTCCTCGGGGACAGGGAATCGAACCGTGCTTCATGAGCGAGCGTTCGAGGATGGCCCGGGCAGTGTCGGCAGCGAGTTGCACGTGGCGGTATGACGGCCGTCATATCGGGCGCAGAACTTCACTCGCCGGAGGATCGTGCGCACCGCGATCTTCGCCGTTGATCGCCGCGCGACGTTTGGGCCAGTATTCATGCTCCCCACACCGTACCCCCACGGCTGGAGTCGTCCGGCCCACACTCACTCTCCGCCCCGAGGATCCGTCCATGACGTTGCCGCGCCGCCTGTTGCTCTCCCTTGCCCTGCTCCTCGCCTTCGCGGCCCCGGCCGCGGCACAGCGCCCGTGCGGCACGGTCATGCCGACGCCCGAGGAGTACCAGCGCCTGCTCGATCGCATGCCCTCCACGCGCATGACCGCCTGCGTCGGCGGCCACGTGGCGGTCGCGGTCCACGTGCTCACGAACGGCGCCACGGGGCTCGTCACCATGCCCCAGATCACGGCGCAGATCGCCGAACTCAACGCGAACTTCGCACCGTGGGGCTACACGTTCTCGCTCGCGTCGGTGGACTACACCAACAACGCGGCGTGGTTCAGTGACCCGTCCGGCAACGAGACGGCGCTCACCAACGCGCTCGCGATCGATCCGGCGCACACGCTCAACCTGTACCTGTGCGACCCGAACGGGTTCCTCGGCTACACGTACCTGCCCGACGCGTTCCCGGAGAACAGCAAATACAACGCGGTCTACGTGCACTACGCCACGCTGCCCGGAGGCTGGTTCACGCCGTACGACCTGGGCCGCACCGCGACGCACGAGATCGGGCACTACTTCGGGCTGTGGCACACGTTCGACAACGGCTGCTCGCCGGGCGACTTCGTGGACGACACGCCGGCCGAGGCGTCCGCCGCCGGCGGTTGCCCGATCGGCCGCGACACGTGCCCCGCGCCGGGCGTGGACCCGATCCACAACTACATGGACTACACCGACGACGCCTGCTACACGGAGTTCTCGCCGGGTCAGGCGGCGCGCATGTGCGCCATGCTCGCGACGTACCGCCCGAGCCTGCTCACGAGCGGCCCGGTGCCCGCCCGTCCGAGCACGTGGGGACGGCTCAAGCTCAGCTATCGCTGATCGCGTCCCACCCCGATCGTACGTCGTGGCCCCGTTCGCCTTCTCGCGAGCGGGGCCGCGCGGCGTCCGGGGCCGGCGCCGGCACGCACGACGCGCGCTTGCGCCGCTCCCACCCGCTCCGGCATGGTCGCCCGCGTTCGCACCGCTCCCGATCCCGACCGGAGACGCCCATGCGCCGACTCGCACTGCTCGCCGTTGCGCTGCTCACCGCCACGTCCGCACTCGCCGCCGATGCGCCGGGTGCCCGGCCGGCGACCACGCCGGCCACCTCGACCGCATCGCCGGCCGGCAAGGGCGTGCACTACGTCTACCTCATCCGACACGGGCTCTACGACCGCGACGACAAGGTGGACGACCGCGTGGGCAACGGGCTCAACGCCACGGGCCGCGCGCAGGCGGGCGACATCGGGGCGCGGCTGGCGGCGCTCCCGGTCCAGTACCGCTCGCTCGTCAGCAGCACGCTGGTGCGCGCCATGCAGACCGCCGACATCATGAGCGTGCCGATGCACATGAGCGTGGTGCGCGACTCGCTGCTCAGCGAGTGCACCATGACCTCGAGCCGCGCCGACTACATGGCGAACCACTCGGCAGCCGAAGTCGCCGAATGCGACGCGCAGGTGGCGGCCGCGTGGGACAAGTACTTCGGCGCCACGCCCGAAGCCGACACGTACGACGTGCTGGTCTGCCACGGCAACGTGATCCGCTACCTCGTGTCGCGTGCGGTCGGGCTCGACACCAGGGAGTGGGGACGCTTCGACGTCGGCAACGGCTCGCTCACCGTGATCCAGGTGCTGCCCAACGGCTCCACGCGGCTCGCGATCTACAGCGACGTGGGCCACGTGCCGGTGTCGCGCCAGTCGTTCAGCGGCAAGGGGGGCGGCTGGGGCAACGCGAAGTAGCTCGCGCGCCCCAGCTCACGTTCAGGATGGACTGAAGCGACCGCTCCCATTGCGGGGAGCGGCCACACCTACTGCCCCACGCCCAGGTGCCACGACATCGTGGCGTGCAGCGTGACGAACGACCAGTCGTGCACCACGGTCTGGTGCCCCATCCACTGGAAGTCGTGGTCGAGTTCGCCGCTGTAGTCGAGCGACGCCACCAGCCCCAGCGACAGCCGGTCGTTCCACGCGTACTCGCTGCCCAGGCCCGCGACCCAGCCCACGCGATCGTCGCGCATCTCGAACACCGTCGCGCCGGGATACAGCTCGAGGATGTCGCGCGACAGGTTCGCCTTGCGGTCCACGTGCGCCGCGCCGAGGTACGAGTAGCTCGACCACGAGCCGCGCGGACGGAAGTAGTACTTGCCGTACAACCCCAGCATGGTGGTGCGGCCGGTCACCAGCTTCTCGAACGTCCGCGTGCCCGAGCCGGTGTTCACCTTCAGGTCGTTCATGTGCAGCTCGCCGCCCTGCGCGAACACGCCCAGCGCGAACCGATGCGTGAGGAAGTAGTCGGCGTAGCCGCCGCCGTTCAGGCCCGCGGCCAGGTTCAGGCCCGAGTCACCGATGTGCGCGTCGAGCCGCACGTCGTCGCCGAGCTGGCCGATCGGCTGCGTGAGCCCGCCGGTGACGCCCACGGCCATCTGGCCCTGTCGCGCTGCGCCGGTCCATGGCGCGCTCGATTCGGCGGGCGAACTCAGCAGCGCGGCGAGTGCGAGGAGAAGACCGAGGGCGAGCAGGAACTTGCGCATCGTGGTGCTCCTCGGGAGGCCCACGCTTGGAGTGGCATCCCGATCCGGCTGCCTCGACCACGGCTCGCTCTCGTCGTCCGCAGTGACGGCGCCTCCGAGGGCAGCCGGCCGGCCCGGAAGCCCGCCTGCGAACGACCCAACGCACGAAACGCTACGCCCGCGTCCGCGGGATTCGCGAACGCGGGCGTTGCCCGCAGGGAAAACGACCGCCGGCGGCGCGCGTCGCGCGCGTGAAACGCCGTCAGCGCACGCTCTTGTTCGGGTACGGCGGGGCCGCCGGGCGCTTGACCGGGTCGCGCGCCAGCTCGCCCAGCAGCTCGCGCACCGCCGCCTCGAGCTGGGCGTCGGCGCCGTCGGCCGTGGCACGCGGCAGGTTGTCCACCACGATGTCCGGGTCCACGCCGTGGTTCTCGATCAGCCAGCGGCCCTCGGGCCCGAACACGCCGGTCTCGGCCGCGGTCGCGATGCCGCGGTCGGCGAGGAAGTTGTCCTGGCTCAGCCAGATCTCGCCGCCCCACGTGCGCGTGCCCATCACCTTGCCCAGCCCGAGCCGGCGGAAGCCCTCGGCGAACGCCTCGCCGTCGCTCGCGGTGCGCTCGTTGACCAGCACGATCATGCGGCCGTCGAACGCGAACGGCATGTTGCCGAACGCGTTCGCGGTGCGCGGCTGCCACCACATCCACGAACGGCGGATCAGCCGGCTCAGCACCCACGCGTCGATGTTGCCGCCGGTGTTGTTGCGCACGTCGAGGATGAGTCCGTCGCGCTGGTAGATCGGGTAGTAGTCGCGCGTGAACTGCGCCATGTCGGCGGCACCCATCGAACGCAGGTGCACGTAGCCGATGCGGCCCGCGCCGAGCGAGTCCACGCGCAGGCGCCGCGAGTACTCCCACGCGTCGTAGCGCAGTTCGGCGTCCTTCGCGTTGGCGATCGGGCGCACGATCGCGTCGTGCGACGCGCCGCCGCGCTTCACGGTGAGCAGCACTTCCTTGCCCGCCTTGCGCCGCAGCAGTGCCGACGGGTGCATCACGCTGGTCACGCTCACGCCGTCGATCGCGGTGACCACGTCGCCCACGCGCACGTCCACGCCGGGCTGCTCGAGCGGCGACAGCGCGTCGGGCGTGTCGGGATCGGCGTGATGGATGCCCACGATGCGCCAGCCGTTCTGCGCCTCGTCGCGCACCCACTCGGCGCCGAGCGTCGCGGGCGGCGCGTTGTCCGTGCCCGTGCGGTTGTCGCCGCCGTACACGTACATGTGCAGCGCGACCAGCTCGCCGATCATCTGCTGGAACACGTCGGCCAGTTCGGCGCGGTCGGTCACGCGCGCGGCGAGCGGGCGGTAGCGTTCGTACATCGCCTTCCAGTCCACGCCGTGCAGCGCGGTGTCGTAGAAGTAGTCGCGCTCGAGCCGCCACGCCTCGCGGAACATCTGCGCGAACTCGACGCGCGGGTCCACCGCCAGCTGCCAGCCGTCGAGCGGCAGCCTCGACTCGGCCAGGTCGCCGGGGCCCTTCGCGCCGGCGTCGAACACGTAGAACGCGTCGGCCTTGCGCACGAGCATCTTCTTGCGGTCGGCCGACAGCTCGTACGAGCGCACGTCGGCGAGCACGGTGCCGGGCTCGTCGCCGTCGTTGCCGATCGCGTACGACTTGAGCGTCGTCTTGCGCTCGGCGCTCAGCTCGGCTTCCAGGTACCAGAGGTGCTTGCCGTCGGTGGTGAGGCCGGAGAAGTTGCCGGCGCCCGCGGGCACGTCGATGAGGCGCGACTGCAGCCCGTCGAGGTCAATCGTCACCGGCGCGGGGGCGTCGGGCTTCGCGGCGTCCGCGGCCGGCTTGCCCTTCGCGCCACCCGCCGCGGGCTTCGTCACCGCGGGCTTGTCGTCGCCGGCGCCCTGCAGCTCGTCGGGCGCGGCGAAAGGCGAACGGAACTTCGCGCGCAGGCTGAGCGCGTAGATCTTGGTGGTGCCGTCGTAGAACGGCTCGGGCTGGCGCGAGCCCCAGATGCTGCCGACGAGCGACTCGTACGTGCGGTCGGACAGGAAGTAGAGCCACTGGCCGTCGGGCGTCCACGCGGGCGAGTAGCTGTCCCAGCGGTCGCTCGTCGCCTCGATCAGCTTGCCCGAGTCGAGCGAGTAGAGCATGACCTGCTGCAGCTGGTTCGCCGCGGGCCGCGCGAACGCGATCCAGCGGCTGTCGGGCGACCACGTGACGTCGATCACGTCGGCCCAGCCCACGGCCTTCACGACCTTGGTCTGCTTGCCGGTCGCCAGCTCCAGGATCCACAGCTCCTGGTCGCGGTTCGTGTGCGCGACGTACTTGCCGTCGGGCGAAGGCACGCCGTCCCAGCGAATCACCTTGCCGTCGCGGCTCTTCTGCGCGGGCGCGCCCACGCCGTTCGCGGGCAGCGTCCACAGTTCGATCTCGCCGCTCGCGTCGGACAGGCCCACGAGCTGCTTGCCGCCGGGCAGGAACCGCGCGCTGCGCCAGCGCTCCGACGCGTCGCGCGTCACCTGCACGAAGCGGCCGGGCTCGACCGGCGCCACGTACACCTGGCCGCGCGCGGTCAGCACCACGCGGTCGCCGTCCGGCGACAGGTGCGCGGCGCTCACCCACTCGACCGGGTTCGCGACCCAGCGTTCGCGCAGCTGGTCGAAGTCCGACGCCAGCCGCACCGCGAGCGGCGCGTCGGCGCCCGTCGCGGCGTCGTACACGCGCAGGTCGGCGCCCAGCTGGTACACGATCTTGCCGGCGTCCATGGCCGCCGTGCGCACGTCGAAGCCCTTGTGCCGCGTGAGCTGCTGCAGGTCCGAGCCGTCGGTCCGGCACGACCACAGGTTCATGTTCAGGTCGCGGTCCCCGATGAAGTACACGCGGCCGTTCCAGACCATGGGATTCCGGCTCGTGGCGGAGTCGCCGGCGAACAGCGCGCGTGCTTCGTCGCGCCCGCCGTCCCAGCGCCAGAGCTGCTGCACGCGGCCGCCGCGGTAGCGCTTGGTGTGGCTGGGCTGCGCCTCGTAGCGCGTGAACACCAGCGTGCGGCCGTCGTACGCGCCCTCGCTCGCCTGCGCGAGCGGCACGCGCGTGCGCTCGCCGTCGGCGGGACGCACGGTGACGAGCTGCAGGTTGGGCAGCGTCGAGTGCTTGCGCGTCGTGACCAGCACGGCACCGTCGGGCGTCCAGCCCACGACCGCGCTGCGGTCTCCGTCGTACGTCAGGCGCTTCGGCAGGCCGCCGTCCACCGGCATCACGTACGCCTCGGTCGGCCCGTCGTACGTGGCGGTGAACGCCAGCCACTTGCCGTCGGGCGAGATCGCGGCGTTGGTCTCCTGCCCCGGGTGCGTGGTCAGCCGGCGTGCGACGCCGCCGTCGAGCCCCACCTTCCAGAGGTCGCCTTCGGCCGTGAACACCACGGTGCCGCCGTGCACGGCCGGGTAGCGGTAGTAGCCCAGCGAATCGGGCGTGGTGGCGGCGTGAGCCACCGGGGCGGCGAACAGCACGGCGAGCGCGAGCGGCGCGAGTCGCGCGAGGCGCATGGGAACCTCCGGTCGGGCGGTCATCGGTGCGTCAGCGAACGGCGCACCTTGGCCGCCGCCGCGCGCGCGGGTCAAGCGCCGGGGCGACGAACGCGCGATTACTCGAGCTTGCCGCGCCTGCGCTCGTCCCCGACGCGTACGGTCCAGCCGGTACGGTCGGCGAACTCGAGCAGCGGCACCGCGTACTTGCGGCTCGCGCCGGTGAAGCCGCGCAGGTCGCCCACGGTCAGCGCCTCGTGCGCCGCGAACCACTCGTTCATGCCGGCACGCAACCGTTCGACCTGCCCGCGGGTGTACGTGAGCTCGGTGCTCACGCGCACCAGCCGGCCCAGGAAGTACCCGAGGCTCGCGACCTCGGGCCCCGCGGCGCCGAGCGTGGCCTGCCACTGCGCGTTCTCGGGCACGAGGTAGCCGTCGGCTTCGAGCAGGCGTTCGAGCTGCTCGAGCTGTGCCAGCGCCTGCGCGGGCGGCTCCCACGGACGGCCCGCGGGCCGCACGCGTTCGCCCTGCTGCTCGAGCGTCGCGTCGGCCACCAGCGCCGCGAACGCGGCGTCGAACAGCGCGGCGTCGAGCGCGCTCTTCAGGCCGCTCTTGAGTTCGCCCTTCATGACGCCGAAGCGCGCCGGGTGCGCGTCGGCGTAGTCCGCCACCGCGCGCACGATCCGCTCGCGCGCCTCGTTCCAGCGCGCGAGCGCGCACCACCGCCCGGCGCCGCTCGCCACCAGTTCGCCGGCCGCGGCGAGCGCGGCGAGCGCCGTGGCCGACGCCGCTTCGCTCTCGCCCACCGCGCTCGCGAGCTGCGCGGTGGACTGCAGCCGGGCGGCCGCCGCCAGCTTCTCGAGCAGCCGCGCCTCGAGCGAACCGCTCTCGTGCAGCGCGAGCTGCGCGAGCGCGGCCGGCGCGCGGCGGCGGCGCTGGCCCGCGGGCTCGATCACCACGCCGCCGCCGATCGTGCGCGAAGGCGACCACGAGCGGATCACGAACCGGTCGCCGCGCGCCGCCACCGCCGCCGACTCCAGCCGCAGCTGCGCCAGCGCCGACGCGCCCGGCGCCAGCGTGCGGCCTTCGAGCAGCACGAGCCGCCCCAGCAGTTCGCTCGCGCCGAGGTGGAACCGCACGCGCGACTCGCTCCGGAACTCGCGCGCCGCGTCGGCGAGCAGTTCGAAGCGCACGTCGAGCACGCGGCTGGCGCCCGGCGATCCGGCCGCCACGAGCCAGTCGCCGCGCGCGACGTCGGCCTTCTCGATGCCGTGCAGCGCCACCGCGGTGCGCTGGCCGGCGAGCGCGGCGTCCACGGTGGCGCCGTGCACCTGCACGCGCCGCACGCGCACGTCGTGGCCGCCGGGCATGAGCTGCAGGGTGTCGCCGGTGGCGATGCGGCCGCGCCACAGCGTGCCCGTGACCACGGTGCCGAAACCTTCCACGGTGAACACGCGGTCCACCGGCAGCCGTGCGGGCTCGCCGCCCGCGCGCTCGGCGAGTCCCGCCAGCTGCGCGTCGAGCGTGGCGAGCAGCGCGTCGCAGCCCGCGCCCGTGACCGCGCTGCACTCGACGATCGGCGCGTCGGCGAGCCCGGTGCCGCGTACCAGTTCGCGCGCGTCGCGCGCCACCATGGCCGCCCAGTCGTCGTCCACGAGGTCGCGCTTGGTCAGCACGATCACGCCGCGCCGCACCTGCAGCAGCTGCACGATGGCGAGGTGCTCGCGCGTCTGCGGCATGACGCCTTCGTCGGCCGCGATCACCAGCAGCACGGCGTCCACGCCGCCCACGCCGGCGAGCATGTTCTTCACGAAGCGCTCGTGACCGGGCACGTCCACCAGCCCCACGCGCACGCCCGCCGGGGTCACCAGCGGGGCGAAGCCGAGATCAATGGAGATGCCGCGCTTGCGCTCTTCCGGCAACCGGTCCGTGTTCACGCCGGTCAGCCGGCGCACGAGCGCGGTCTTGCCGTGGTCGATGTGGCCCGCGGTGCCGACGACCGCGACGCGAGGGTTCGGGTTCACGCCGCGCAATCTAAAGGAGCACCCGGGGGCTGCGCTATGCTGCGGCCCGACCCGCCGTACTCCCCACACCCCCGAGGTGACCGCATGTCCCCGCAACCGCTGCACGTGGTGTTCGGCGCCGGCCAGATCGGACCGCGCCTGGTGCGTCGCCTGCTCGAACACGGCTGCGCCGTGCGCGTGGTGCGCCGCGGCGACACCGCCCCGCCCGCCGGCGCCGAACTCGTGCGCGGCGACGCGACCGACGCGAAGTTCGCCGCCGAAGCCACGCGCGGTGCGGCGGCGATCTACCACGTCATGAACCCGGCCGAGTACAGCGTGCGCGCGTGGGACGAACAGCTGCCGCGGTTCATGAACGCCATGGTCGAGGCCGCCGCGCGCTCGAAGGCGCGGCTCGTGGTGCTCGACAACCTGTACGCGCTCGGCCGCGCGGGCGGCACGCCGATCACCGAGGCCACACCCGAAGCGCCGGTGAGCCGCAAGGGCGAGATCCGGCTGCGCGTGGCGAACCAGCTGTGGGACGCGCACCGCCGCGGCGACGTGCGCGCGATCTGCGGCCGCGCGTCGGACTTCTACGGCCCCGGCGGCGTGGGTACGCACTTCGCCGAGTTCTTGTGGACGCGGGTGTTCGCGGGCAAGAGCGCGCAGATGCTGGTGTGCCCCGAACATCCGCACACCTACCACTTCACCGAGGACGTCGCCGCCGGGCTCGCCGCGCTGGGGCACGCGCCCGACGACGCGTTCGGCCGCTGGTGGGCGCTGCCGTGCGCGCCGGCCGTGAACACGCGCGAGATGATCGCCGCGATGGGCCGTGCGCTCGGCCGCGACATCCCGGTCGAGACCATGCCCGCGCTCATGCGCCACGTGGCCGGCGTGTTCATGCCCGTGCTGCGCGAGATCGGCGAGATGCTCTACCAGTGGGAACAGCCGTTCGTGGTGGACGACTCGGCGTTCCGCGCGAGGTTCCACCTGACGGGCACGCCGATCGACGCGGGTGCGAAGGCGACCGTCGAGTGGGCGAAGGCGGTGTACGGGGCGAAGTAGTGCGCGGCGGCTAGCGCACCGCTCCCGCCGCTCCCTGTTCCAGCGCGGTCAGCGTGTGCATCGCACCCTTCGTCACGTACAGGTGCAGGCCCAGCGGCACGAGCCCGGCTTCGGCGAACAGCCGCCGGTAGCGTGCGGGCGAGCGGTCCTGGAAGTGGTCGTGGTCGCCGTCGATGGCGTCGGCGTTCGTGAACGCCTCCACGAACGCGGCGCCGCGCGTCTTCTTCGCGATCACCTTCAATCCGGCGCGAACCTCGGGCTCGCTCACGTAGTGCATCACGTCGGCGCAGACCACGAGGTCGTACGCCTTGGCGAGCCGCTGGCTCGCCATGTCGGCGAGACCGGCGCGCTTCAGGTTGCGCGTGCGGCCGAAGCGCGCGATCGCGTACTCGCTCGAGTCGAACCCGGCGTACGCCACACCCGGGCGCAGCCGGCGCAGCGGCGCGCGCCAGAGACCTTCGCCGCAGCCCACGTCGAGCACCGACGCGATGCGGCGGCCGAGCACGAACTCGGCCGCCGCCACCGCCAGCAGGACCTTGCGCGTCACGAACTCGCGCTGGCCCACTCCCACGTCGGAGCGCCGGTACCAGCGCTCGAAGTACTCGCGGTCGTAGTGCTTCACTCCTTCACGCGCTCCACGCGCGCACCCAGCGCGCGCAGCTTCTGGTCGAAGTTCTCGTAGCCGCGATCGAGGTGGTAGATGCGCGAGATGCGCGTCTCGCCGTCGGCCACCAGCGCCGCCAGCGCCAGCGCCGCGCTCGCGCGCAGGTCGGTGGCCATGACGGGCGCGCCCGACAGCCCCTCGACGCCCTTCACCACCGCCACGTTCGCCTTGAGCTCGATGTTCGCCCCCATGCGCGCCAGCTCGGGCACGTGCGTGAAGCGGTCGAGGTAGATCGTGTCGGTGATCACGCTGGTGCCGCCGGCGATGCTCGCCACCGCCATCATCTGCGCCTGCATGTCGGTCGGGAACCCCGGGAACACCATGGTGGTCACGTCCACGGCGCGCGGGCGCGACGGCCCGGTGATCGTGACTTCGTCGGTTTCGCGCACCACCGTGCAGCCGGTCTCCTCGAGCTTGCGCAGCGACGCCTCGAAGTGGTCGGGCACGACGCGTTCGAGCGTGATCGTGCCGCCGGTCATGGCCGCCGCGGCCGCGAACGTGCCGGCCTCGATGCGGTCCGCGATGATCGCGGTGTCCATGGGCTGCAGCGACTTCACGCCGGTGATCGTGAGCCGGCGGCTGCCGAGCCCCTCGATCCGCGCGCCGCACTGCACGAGCACCTCGCCGAGCACGGTGATGTCGGGTTCGATCGCCACGTTGTCGAGCACCGTGACGCCGTCGGCGAGCACGGCGGCCATGAGCAGCTGGGCGGTCGCGCCCACGCTGACCACGTCGAAGCTGAAGTTCGTGCCGTGCAGCTTCACGTCCTTGCCGCTGATGTAGCCGTGGTCGATGTCGAGCTGGGCGCCCATCGCCTGCAGGCCGGTGAGGTGCAGGTTCACCGGGCGCGGTCCCCACGCGCAGCCGCCGGGCAGGGACACACGCGCGGCGCCGAAGCGCGCGAGCAGCGGGCCGAGCACGTAGATCGAGGCGCGCATGGTCTTGACCAGTTCGTACGGCGCTTCGAACGAGTTCACGCCCGAGGTGTCGATCACGCACTCGTTCTGCTGGAACGACACCCTGGCGCCGAGCTTTTCGAGCACGCGCCCGAACGTTCGCGTGTCCACGAGCTGCGGGCAGTTGCGCAGCCGGTGCACGCCGGGAGCGAGCAGGGTGGCCGCCATGACGGGGAGCGCGGCGTTCTTGGCGCCGGAGATCGCGACGCGGCCGCCGAGCGGACGGCCACCGGTGATGACGAGAGCGTCCATGGTTCGTTTGTCCGTGGAAGAGCGTGCGGGAGCGGAAGAGGTCGCCACGTCCATGTGCGGTGTCCTCGGGAAGGCGGCGCGGCACGCTTCGCTGCGGACGCGCGGCCGGTGCGTGAGGGGTTCCGGATCGCGCGCGATTATGGGCGGCGCCCCGCACGGGCGCAACGCGGCGAATGGCGCCGGGCACGAGCCCGGCGCCCCCGGTTCAGGCCTGCTCGAACAGCCGCCGGATCGCGGCCTCGAGCTCGCGCACGCTGTGCGGCTTGGCCAGCACGGCGTCCACGCCGTGCTCCTCGAGCACCGCCGGCTCGGCGTGCTCGGCGTAACCCGACACCATGAGCACCGGCAGTTCGGGGCGCATCGCCGACACTTCCTTGGCGAGCATGAGCCCCGTGAGCCGCGGCATGGTGTTGTCGGTGATGAGCAGGTCGTATTCCGCGGCGCGGGCGCGCAGTTCCTCGAGCGCCTCGACGCTGTCCTGATGCAGCGTCACGCGGTGCCCGAGCGACTCGAGCTGGCGGCGCTCCATGCGGCCGAGCACGTCTTCGTCCTCGACGAGCATGATCCGCAGCGCGCGCATGGGGAGTTCGGGATCGGCGGCCGCCGCACCCAGCGGACGCGGTGCGACGTGCGCCGGCAGCCACACGTCCACGCGGGTGCCCTGCCCCGGCGCGCTCGTCACTTCGATGGCGCCCTCGAGGCTCTGCACGATGCCGAGCGTCACCGACAGCCCGAGCCCGGTGCCGCGGCCCGCGGGCTTGGTGGTGAAGAACGGCTCGAAGATCCGCCGCCGCACGTCGGGGTCCATGCCCACGCCCGTGTCGGTGACCGAGAACCGCGTGCCGCGCCCGGGGCGCAGCTCGACGTGCCGCGCGAAGAAGTCCGCGTCGGCGTGCCACGGCGCCACCTCGAGCCGCAGCACGCCGCCCTCGGGCATGGCCTGCGCCGCGTTCGTGGCGAGGTTCATGATCACCTGGTGCATCTGCGTGTCGTCGGCGAGCACCTGCGGAGCGAGGGGATCGAAGTGCGCGTGGATCTCGATCGTGCTCGGCAGCGACGCGCGCAGCAGGTCCACGGCTTCGCGCGTGACGCGCGACAGGTCGGTGGGCACGCGCTGCACTTCGCGCTGGCGGCTGAACGACAGGATGCGCTGTACCAGCTGGCGGCCGCGTTCGGCCGCGCGCAGCACGTTGTCGAGATCGTCGTGCTGCTGCTGGTTCTCCGGCAGGCTGCGCGTGACGAGTTCGGTGTAGCCGACGATCGCGAGCAGCACGTTGTTGAAGTCGTGCGCGATGCCGCCGGCCAGCGTGCCCAGCGCTTCGAGCTTCTGCGACTGGCGCGCGCGTTCTTCGGATTCGCGCAGCGCCTTTTCGGCCGCGAGCCGCTGCGAGATGTCCACGACCGACGCGACCACCACGACGCCGGCTTCGGTCCGGACGGGATTCAGCCCGATCTCGACCGGCACCTGCGAACCGTCCTTGTGCAGGCCGTAGAGGTCGCGGCCCGCGCCCATGCGGCGCTCGGACGGGGCGTGGAAGAACTCGCCGCGATGCTGGCCGTGCGCGTGGCGCGCGGCGGCGGGCACGAGTTCGTCCACCGAACGTCCGGTGAGTTCGCCGTGCGCGTAGCCGAACTGGCGTTCGACTTCGCGGTTCGCGAGCAGGATGCGGCCGGAAGCATCCACGGCCAGCATGCCCGAAGGCGAGAGATCGAAGGCGAGACGGAAGAGATCGGCCGAATCGGTGGAACGCAGTTCGCTCATGGGAAGCACCCCCAACAAGTGCTCGGTGTGAACACAGACATTATCGAGAGCGATGCGCGTGATGACAACGTGAATGTGAGGGAGCGCGCGAGAATCCGACGATGACGCGCGCGGGCGGCACCGCTATCCTGCCGACCCGTGGTTCCATTTCCCGACCGGAGCAGCCCGATGCCTTCGCTCATGACCCTGCTGACCGCCGTGACGCTGCTCGCACGCAGCGCTGCGCCCTCGTCCGCGCCCGTCGGACCCGTCACGCTCGCACCGGCCGAACGCGACTCGCTCGCGCGTGCACTCGCGACTGATCGCGCCGACACCCAGGAATGGCTGAAGTCCTCGGGTACGTCGTACCTCGCCGCGATCCAGCGCACGGATTTCGGCAATACGAACGCGCTCACGCTGGGACGCGCCGCGGACAACAGCGTGCGCGTGGACGATCCCGAGATGCCCGATCACGCGGTCATGGTCGTGGTCGAGGGCGACTCGTTCCGCGTCGTGGCGTCGGCGCCCGACGTGGTGTTCCTCGCGAACAAGCTCGCGTACCGCGAAGCGGTGCTGCCGCCGTCGTCCATCCAGCTCGGGCGCTGGACCGTGCGGCTGAGCCACCAGCGCTTCCCGGCGCTCATCGTGTTCGACCCGAAGAGTCCGCACTTCGCCGACTATCACGGGCAGGAGTGGTTCGAACCGGACTTCGCCTACCGCTTCGTGGCGCCGCTGACGCCGAACCCGAAACCCGACACGGTGATCATCCAGTCCACGCGCGGCAACCTGCGCCGCGCGGTGCGCGTGGGCTGGTTCCACCTGAAGATCGCCGGCAAACCCTGCCGGCTCGAGGCGCACCGGCTGCTCGAGCCCGGTGTGGACGAACAGTCCGTGAGCCTGCTCTTCCGCGACGCCACCACCGGGGTCGAGAGCTACGGCGTGGGGCGCTACGTGGACCCCGAGAGACTGCCGGACGGGCGCTGGCTCATCGACTTCAACAACGCCTACAACCCGGCGTGCGCGTTCAGCCCGTTCTACAACTGCCCGATTCCCTCGCGCGCCAACACGCTCGCCGTGCCGATCCGCGCCGGCGAGAAGGACCCGCACTACGGGCACTGACGCGCTCGCGCGACGCGCCTGGCTCGCGTGGGCCACGTGCGGGCTCTCGGCGCTCGCGGCGGTGTTCGTGCTGCGCGCGTGGACGCCGCCCGACGATCCCGCGCTCACCGTGTGCTGGCTGCGCCGCGTCACGCACCACGAATGCCCGACCTGCGGCATGACGCGCGCCGCGTCGCACCTGGTGCGTGGCGAGTGGGCCGCGGCCACGGCGCGTCACCCGCTCGCGCTGCCGCTCGCCGTCGAGGCGGCGCTGTTGTGGCTCGCCGCGCCGCTGGCGATCGTGCGGCGCCGGTACCCGTCGGACCGCACGCTCTGGCGCTGGACGCTCACTCACTTCGCCGCGTTCGTGTTCGTGTGGCTCGCGCGGCTGGCCGTGGGGCGCTAGCCGCGGCACCCGGCGCGACTCAGCGCCGCTCCTCGCCCCACTGCGCCGGCGCGATCGCCGGGCCGCGCTCGCGCCGCGCGAACAGCATGCGCGGCCGGCCCGACAGGTCGTCGGCCACCTCGACCGCGCTCCAGTCGTGCGCACCTTCGAGCCACGCCGCCACCTCGTGCGCGCGGCGTTCGTCGAGTTCGAGCGCCAGCAGCCCGCCCGCCACGAGATGACGCGGCGCGTCGTCGCAGATCGTGCGCGGCGCGTCGAGTCCGTCGGGTCCCGAGAACAGCGCGAGATGCGGCTCGTGGTCGCGCACGTCGGCCGGCAGTTCGGCCGCCTCGTGCTCGGCGATGTACGGCGGGTTCGACACGATCACCTCGAAGCGGTCGTCCTCGGCCACGCCGGCGAACCAGTCCCCGTGCGCGAACGCGACGCGCTCGGCCAGCCCGAGCGCCGCGGCGTTCGCCCGCGCCACCGCGAGCGCGTCCTCGCTCACGTCCACCGCGGTCACGCGCGCGTGCGGCGCTTCCTGCGCGATGGCCAGCGCGATCGCGCCCGAACCGGTGCCCAGGTCGAGCACGCGCGGCACGGGCCAGCGCTCGCGCGCCGCGGCGAGTGCGGCGAGCACGCGTTCGACCAGTTCCTCGGTCTCGGGCCGCGGCACCAGCACACGCGCGTCCACCGCCAGGTCGAGGTCACGGAACGCGGCGCGGCCGGTCACGTACTGCACCGGTTCGCCCGCGAGCCGGCGTGCGAGCCACGCGTCGAACGTGGCGGCCTCGGAGGCCGCCAGCGCGCGCGCGCCGAGCAGGCGCAGCTCGCCGCGGCCCGTGCCGAGCACGCGGCTCAGAAGTTCCTCGGCGTCGGAGCGCGGCGAGGTGCCGGGGCGCCGGGCGAGCTCGGCGACCGCGTGTTCGAGTGCCTGCGCGACGGTGACGATCATGCGGCGCAAGATAACCTCGCGCGCCGTGCCCCGTCGCCTGCATGCTAGAGTCGTCCGCGTTCCGGCGAGTGCTCGCCTCGTCCCCGGCCGCTTCCCCGAGGTTCCCCGTGCGCCTGCGCCTCACGCTCTGCTCCGTGCTCCTCGCCTGCTGCGCCGCGCCGCCCGTGCGCGCGGCCGCGCCCGCCGACCCGCGCAGCGCCGCGCTCGAATCGCGCGCCACGAGCGGCGCGCTCTACGACCGCGTGCTGCCGCTGGCGCGCCTCGACGCGTTCGACGGCGGCGACGGCTCGCCGGTCGCCACCACCGCGCGCTTCGTACAGGCCTGCGACGAGTTCCGGCGCGCGTCGCTCGTGCCTTCGCCCGAGATGGCGGCGTTGCCCGCGCGGGTACGCGCCGCGCTCGACCGTGCGCCGGGCGACGCGGTGCCGCTCGCGTTCCTCGACGCGGCGTTCGAGCGCATCACCCCCGGCGCGACGCCGGCCGCCGACGCGCCGCTCGTGCGCGCGCGGGCGTTCGCGTTCGCGCCGCTCGACGCGCGCACACATCGCGGCGCGCGGATGGCGTTCCGGCCCGAGCGCGCGGCGTGGTTCGGCGCCGAGCCGCCGGTGCGGCTCGAGCTCGACCTCGACGACGGCCGCGGCTGGCGCGACGCCGCGTTCGACCGCGAACTGACGGCGCGCTACGACGCGCCGGGGCCGCGCGTGCTGCGGGCGCGCGCGACGCGCGCCGACGGCAGCGTGGCGACGGCGCGTGCGGCGTTCGAGGTGGCGGCGCTCGTCACCCCGGCGCCGGACGACACGCTCGCGATCACGGCGAGCGAGCCGTGGCTCGGCCAGTACGGCACCGGCTCGGCGTACGTGTACCGCGCGCCCGGCCACGCGTCGCTGCTGAACCCGGTCGTGGTCGTCGAGGGCTTCGACACCGACAACTCGATGCACTGGGACCAGCTCTACGCGCTGCTCGACCAGCAGGGACTCATCGAGACGCTGCGCGCGGACGGCTTCGACTGCGTGGTGCTCGACTTCGCCGACGCGACCGACTACGTGCAGAAGAACGGCTTCGTGGTGGCCGAGCTGATCCGGCAGGTGCGCGACGCCATGCCCGCGGGCCAGACCATGGCGGTGGTGGGCGCCAGCATGGGCGGGCTGTGCTCGCGCTGGGCGCTCGCGTGGATGGAGCAGCACGGCCAGCCGCATGCCGTGCGCACGTGGATCTCGTACGACTCGCCGCACGGCGGCGCGGACATCCCGCTGGGGCTGCAGTACTGGATCGACTTCTTCTCGTCGCAGTCCACGTCGGCCGCGGCGTTCCGCGACGTGCTGCAGCGGCCGGCGGCGCGGCAGATGCTGCTCCACCACTTCACCACGCCCGCCACGACCAGCGGCCAGAGCGATCCGCTGCGCGCGCCGATGCTGGCGGACTTCGCCGCGCTCGGGAACTGGCCGACGCTGCCACGGCGGGTGGCGATCGCCAACGGCACGGGCACGAGCGCCACGCAGGGCTTCGCGCCCGGCGCGCAGCTCATCCGTTACGAGTTCAACAACCTCGTCACCGCGATCACGGGCAACGTCTGGGCCGTGCCGAACGTCACCAGCACGACGATCTTCCGCGGCAGCATCCGGATCCTCTTCAGCACGACGAGCCAGACGGTGACGGTGAGCGGCACCACGCCGTGGGACGGCGCGCCGGGCGGCTTCCGCGCGTCCATGGCGCAGCTCGACACGACCGCGGCGCCGTACGGCGACATCGTGGCGCTGCAGCCGGCGCACTGCTTCATTCCCACGGTCAGCTCGCTCGCGCTGCCGACCGGCGACCCGTTCTTCGACGTGGACGGCACGCCGAACCTGGCCACGCTCACGCCGTTCGACGAAGTGCACGTGCCCACGACGAACCAGGAGCACGTTTCGATCACGCCCGAGAGCGCGACCTGGGTGCGCGACGCGCTCTGGTACGGAGTGCTCGACGCGCCGGTCGGGGCCGCGCCGGCGCGCGTGACGCTCGCCCCCGCCGCGCCGAATCCCGCGCGCGCCACGACGACATTCACGTTCACGCTGCCGCGCGCCGGACGCGCCGAGCTTTCCGTGCACGACCTGCAGGGCCGCCGCGTCGCGACGCTCGCGAGCGGCACGCTGGGCGCGGGCGCTCACGAGGCGCGCTGGGACGGCCGCGACGCGGCGGGTGCCGTCGCGCCGGCCGGCGTCTACTTCGCGCGGCTCACCACCGCGGACGGCGCGCTCACGCGCCGCGTGCTCCGCATGCGTTGAGCCGACCGCCGTCGCCGTCGCGCGCGGCGTGCACGTCCGCGCGCGACGACGGCGACGGGCGCTACGGCTTGTCGGGCGTCACCCAGGCGTCCACGAACGCGAAGGCGCACGACACCACGGTCACCACCACCACGATGGGCGAAGGCACGGTCGCGGCCACGCGGGCACTCGCGCCGCAGGCGATGGCCATGAACGCCCCGGCGACCGAACCGGAGCTGCCGTCGTCGCCGGTGCTCGCGTGCGAGACCGCGGGCAACGGCGCGAGCGTGAGCAGAGAGACCGCGAGTACCGCCGTCCAGCGGCGGACCTGGGACGGGTAAGGCATGGGATTTTCCTCGTCGGCGGGGGCGAGGTGTGCCGTCACAGACCCATTTCGTCGAGCACGAGCTTGCCGCACGTGCCCAGTGCGAGGATCAGCGACGGCAGGTTCGTGGAAGCGAACACCGTGGCGGAGCAGGCCGCGTAAGCGAGCAGCTTGCGCGGCCCGTCGCCGGTGGCGGGGTCGCCGGTCGCGTCCTGCGCGAACGCGGGACGAACCGGCGCCAGCAGTACGGCCGCGAGCAGCGCGGCACGCACGAGACGATGCCGATGGCGCATGCGATCACCCCCTTTCGTGTACGGCGTCGGGGCGGTCGCGCGAATCGTGATCAGCGTGGCGCGGGCCGGCGCCAGTCGCCCTCGGGCGGAACCACGCGCTCGAGCGCGCCGCCGGCGGTGAACACGTAGCCCTCGCCGTACACGCGGCGGCCCCACGCGTTGCGCCAGGCTCCAGCCGAATCCCACCAGATGCCGCCGGGCAGAGGCGTGCCGAGTTCCACGCGACCCGGCCGCGGCTCGACGTCCACGAGCAGCGCGGCGAGCGGTGCGCCCAGCGAGTCCGCCGCGCCTTCGGCGGCGAGCTGCGCCAGTCGCGTGCGGCAGTGCGAGCAGCCCGGATGCACGGCGATCAACAGCCGGCGCCCCGAGGCCGGCACCGGCGCGGTCGCGGGCGCGATCGCCACCCAACGCGTCTCGTCCCAGCGCGGCGCCTCCCAGACGCGCGTGCGGTCGCGCCACCACAGCAGCCCGATCGCCACGAACAGCACCACCGACGCGACGAGCGCGAGCTGGTTGATGCGCGTCTGCACCGTTCCGCCCATCCCGGAGCCTTCCTTCAGCGCGGGCCGAGCGCACGGCCCCGCACCAGTTCGAACGTCCACGCCTGCGCGACGTGCGAGGCGAACCACACCAGCGCCACCCACGTCACGGCTTCGCGCACCCGCCGCCCGGCGAGGCGAGCCTGCACGCCGCCCGAGAGCGCGACCCGGGCCGCGGTGAGCAGCCCGGTGCCGCCGAACGCCAGCACCCAGCCGCTCGTGCCCGCGTCCGGCGCGTGCAGCGCACGATAGCCGAGCCACGGCGCCAGCCACACCCTCGCATGGGGATCGCCGGCGGTGCGGGCGAGCGCCACCGCGCCGAAGGACTCCGGCATGGTGAGCAGCCACAGCACCAGCGCGAGCGCGGTGAACGACGGCTGCGCGCCGCGCACCACCCAGAACGCGCGCCAGAAGAGCGCCTCGCACGCCACCATGGCCGCGGCCACCGCGAGCGAGAAGCCGACCAGCATTTCGGGCGAGAACCCGACCGTGCCGTGCGGCGTGCCGGCGAGTGCACCGGGCAGCAGCGTGCGCGCGGCCTGGATCCACGCGAAGAAGGGCAGGAACGCGAGCAGCGCCACGAGCGGTGCGGGAAGCACGCGGAGCGTTTCGGCCGGGATCGCGGTGCGCATGGGGTGCTCGCGCGGGGGCGAGTGTGCCGACGCGAAGGGCAACGCGCGTGCCGTTCGTGGGCCACGCGCCGGCACGGACTTCGCGCGCCGACGTCGCACCGCCGCCGTGCACGGGGGTGGCGATTCGTCCACCGTGCGCACGGCCGCGGCGTCGTCAGCGCGTGAGCACCTCGCGCACCTTGCTCAGGAGCAGCGCGGCCGAGAACGGCTTCTGCAGGAAGTTCACCTCGGCACGCGAGATGCCCTGCCGCAGGATGTTGTCGTCGGTGTAGCCCGACATGTAGAGGCAACGCAGCCCCGGGCAGCGTTCGCGCACCCGCTCCACCAGCTCGCGTCCGCCCATGCCCGGCATGACCACGTCCGACACCAGCAGGTCGAGCCCGCCCTCGTGGCCCTCGAGCAGCTTCAGCGCGTCCTCGCCGCCGCTCGCCGCGAGCACGCGGAAGCCCTGCTCGCGCAGCACCATCTCGACGAGCGAGCGCACGCCCGCGTCGTCTTCGACGAGCAGGATGGACTCCCCGTGACCCGGCGCCCGGCGTTCCACGCCGATCGCGACCGGCGCCGGGAACTCGTGCGCGGCGTCGGGCAGCAGGATGCGGAACGTCGTCCCTGGCGCGGGAGTGCTTTCCACCTCGATGAAGCCCTCGCACTGGCGGACGATGCCGTGCACCACCGCGAGCCCGAGCCCGGTGCCCTTGCCGAGCGACTTCGTGGTGAAGAACGGCTCGAACAGCCGCGCCCTCACGTCTTCGCTCATGCCGGTGCCCGAGTCCTCGACCTCGAGCTGCACGAAGCGGCCGCCGCTCGCCGCACCGTCCTGCACCTGCGGCAGATCGTGGCGCACGACGTCGCGCGTGCGCAGCGTGAGCGTGCCGCCGTCCGGCATGGCGTCGCGCGCGTTGACCGCGAGGTTGAGCAGCACCTGCTCGAGCTGGCCGGGATCGAGCTTCACGGTCGAATGCACCGCCGCCAGGTCGGTGTGCAGGCGCACGTCCTCGCCGATCAGCCGCCGCAGCATCTTCTCGGTGTCGTGGACCACGCGGTGCAGGTCGAGCACGACCGGCGCCCACGCCTTCTTGCGGCTGAACGCGAGCAGCTGCCGCGTGAGCGTGGCCGAGCGGTCCGCGGCGCTCTGGATGTCCTTGAGCAGCTGGCGCGCGTCCTCGTCGAGGTCCTCGCGTTCGAGCAGCAGCTCGCTGCAGCCGAGGATCACGACGAGCAGGTTGTTGAAGTCGCGCGAGATCCCGCCGGCCAGCTGGCCGACCGCGTCCATCTTCTGCGCCTGCTGCAGCTGCTCCTGCAGCCGGCGGCGCTCGGTGATGTCGCTCTGCACGCCGACGAAATGCGTCAGGCGCCCGGACTCGTCGCGCACGGCCGAGATCGCGAGCTGGTTCCAGAACGTGGTGCCGTCCTTGCGGTAGTTCAGGAGTTCGACGGTGCAGTTGCGGCCGGCCTTCACGGCCTCGCGCACCACGTCGCGCGTGGCCGGGTCGGTCGCCGGCCCCGACAGGAACCGGCAGTTGCGCCCCACGGCCTCGGCGGCGCCGTAGCCGGTCATGTGCTCGAACCCCGGGCTCACGAACATGATCGGCTGGTCCGGCAGCGTCGCGTCGGCGATCACGATGCCCTGCGACGCCGCACCGATCGCGCGGTCGCGCTGCCGCAACGCGGCCTCGTCGTGCTGGCGCACGCGCTCCTGTTCGTAGCGCTCGAGCGCGAACGCGATCGTGGGCGGGATCTCGGCGAGCCCCACGAGCAGCTCCGGCGTGAAGAACCCCGGCTGCGGCGAATACAGGGCCAGTGCGGCGACCACCTCGCCGCCCAGGCGGATCGGCAGCGTGAGCACGGCGCCGACGCCGGAGCGTTCGGCCAGCGCACGCCACGGCGTGGTGGACATCATCTGCTGGAAGTCGTTGACGACGACGACCTCGCCCCGGGTGAGCGCGACGCTCGTGGGCCCCTTGGAACGCGGATCGTCCCCGTCGAGCGACATGACGGTGCTCGAGGGGAAGCCGAAATCGCTGCCCGCCATGGCGGCGATGCGCACCTCCGGGTAGGCGGGCTCCGCGAAGAACGCGTGCAGGTACCCGCCCACGTCCACCGCGATCTGGCAGACCTCGCGGTACAGCTCTTCGGCCGAGCGGCAGCGGGTCACCGCGCGGTTCGTGCGCGCGAGCATCTCGTACAGCTCGCTGCGCAGCCGCAGCTCGCGCTCGATGCGGCGGCTCTCGGTCACGTCCTTCACGAGCACGCCGACGCCGACGATCTCGCCTTCGATCCGGATCGGGTAGTGACTGGCGAGGAACACGAGCGGACGGCCGTCGGGCGTGGTGCCCGGCGAGATCTCCTCGTCCACGATCACCTCGCCCCGCATGACCCGGGCGTACACGGGCTCGATGCGCTGCCAGAGCTTCGGGGCGATGTCCGCCACGCGCACCCCGATCAGCTCGGGGGCGGGGCGCCGGTGCACGGACGCCAGCATTTCGTTCACGCGCACGAACCGGCCTTCGGCGTCCACGAACGCCACTCCGACGGGCGCATGCGCCACGAGCGTCTCGAGGACGGCGAGCTGGTGATGGACTTCGGGGTGCAGCGACGTCATGAACTCCCTCGTGACGCGTGTGGGGTGCGCGGAAGTGCACGCGAACCGTGGCGAGGGAGTCCCGGTCGAAATGCGGTACCAAGAAGAACTATCGTCCGCTGCGCACCGCGTCCATCGCGAAATCTGCGGAGCGGGGTGCCACTCCGGTTCAGGAGAGCAGTTCCACCCACTCGCCCGCGGCGATGCGCTCGAGCAGCGGATGCAGGATCCGCTCGCTCGCCCCCCACAGCCGGTGTTCACCCACGGCGAAGTAGGGCAGCAGCACCTGCCGCCAGCCTTCCGGCAGCAGGTCGTTCGCGTGGCGGCGCGAATCCGGGGCGCGCAGATCGGCGAGCGAGGGCTCGAGGATCTCGGCGACCTCGGCCGGCGCGGGCGTCCATGCGGCGGGCCGCTCGGCGAGCGCGAGGAACGGCGTGATCGCGAACCCGGTCGTGCGCGTCTCGATGCGCGGCAGCTCGGCGATCACGCGAACGCGTTCGCGCGGGAGCCCGATCTCCTCCCACGCCTCGCGCAGCGCGGTCTCGAGCGGCGTCGCGTCGGCGGCGTCCACGCGGCCGCCCGGGAACGCGAGCTGGCCCGAGTGCACGCCGCCGGGCGTGCGACGGATCACGACGAGCCGCCACGCACCGGCGGCGTCGCGCACGAACGGCACGAGCACCGCGGACTCGACGAGCGGGGCGTCGCTCACGGCGCGACTCAGGCGGCACCCTCGCCCGCCAGCGCGGCGAGCCGTTCGGCCGCGTCGGCGACGAGCAGCGCCTCGGTCATCTCGCCGATCTGGCCTTCCATGAAGTTGGTCAGCGAGTGCATCGTGAGGTTGATGCGGTGATCCGTGATGCGCGACTGCGGGAAGTTGTACGTGCGGATCTTGGCGCTGCGGTCGCCGGTCGAGACCTGCGACTTGCGCTGCGCCGCGTACTTCGCCTGCGCCTCCTGCAGCTTCGCGTCGTAGAGCCGGGCGCGCAGCACCTTCATGGCCTTCGCGCGGTTCTTGATCTGCGAACGCTCGTCCTGGCAGGTCACCACCACGCCCGTGGGCAGGTGGGTGATGCGCACGGCGGAGTCGGTCGTGTTGACGCCCTGCCCGCCCTTGCCGCCGGCGCGGTAGACGTCCACGCGCAGGTCCTCTTCGCGGATGTCGATGTCCACGTCCTCGACCTCGGGGAGCACCGCGACGGTGGCGGCGGACGTGTGGATGCGGCCCGACGCCTCGGTCGCGGGCACGCGCTGCACGCGGTGCACGCCCGACTCGAACTTCATCTCGCGGTACACGCTCTCGCCTTCGAGCTGGAACACGACTTCCTTGCAGCCGCCGACTTCGTTCTCGGAGATCGAGATGAGTTCGTTGCGCCAGCCGCGCGACTCCGCGTACTTGGAGTACATGCGGTAGAGCTCGGCCGCGAACAGCGTGGCCTCGTCGCCGCCCGTGCCCGCGCGGATTTCGCAGATCACGTTCTTGTCGTCGTCGGGATCGCGCGGCAGCAGCAGCTTCTTGAGCGACTCGGCGAGCGCGTCGCGCTTCGCGACCAGCTCGGGCAGCTCGGCCTGCGCGAGTTCGGCGAGTTCGGCGTCGCCCGAAGCGATCGCCTCTTCGTCGTCGGCGATCGTCTTCTCGACCGCGCGGTACTCGGCGGACGTGCGCACCGTGGTGTCCAGCCTCGAGCGCTCCTTGGACAGGTCGCGCAGCTTGCGCGGGTCCTTCGCCACGTCGGGCTGCGCGAGCAGCTCCTCGATTTCGGCGAAGCGCACCTCGACACGCCGCAGCGCCTCGACCATGTTCGGTTCCATCATTGGATGAAGCTCACTTCCTGCATGCCGCCCGCATTCTGCATCGCGAGCACGGTGGGATCGTCCTTCACCAGGTTCAGCGAGGCGATCGCGGTGGCGCACATGTCGAGATCGGGCTCGCGCGTGGTGAGCAGCTGGAACTGCATGCCGGGCCACACGAGCGCGCGCACGACCGGGTTGCCGAAGTACTTGCCGCCGAGCCGGATGAACTCGAACGCGACACCGGCGATGAGCGGCATGCACGCGATGCGCGCGAGGTGGTGCAGCAGGTCCTGCGGCTTGCCGACGATCGTGAACACGACGATCGAGATCATGACCACGAGGAACAGGAACGTCGTGCCGCAGCGTGGATGCAGCCGCGAGAACGACTGCACGTTCTCGGGCGTCAGTTCGACGCCGGCCTCGAGCGCGTGGATCGCCTTGTGTTCGGCGCCGTGGAAGCCGAGCACGCGCGCCATTTCGCTCCACTGCGAGATGAGCAGCAGGTAGAGCACGAACACGATCAGCCGCAACGCGCCGTCCACGAGCCCGAACGCGAGCTTGCCGTGCCAGCCGAACAGGTCCTGCAGCACGGGCGTGAGCTTGGCCGGCATGACCACGAACAGCAGCACGCCCAGCGTGAGCGACACCAGGACGGTCAGCCCCTGCACGACCACGGGAATGCCGCCTTCGCCCTGCTTCTCGCCGGGCTTCGCGTCCTTCGCCTGCGACGGATCGTCCTTCGCGGTCTCGTCGGCCGAGAAGTTGAGCGCCGAGATGCCGACGAACAACGTCTCGAACAACGACACCGCCCCGCGCACGACCGGCAGCGCGAGCAGCTTGTGCCGGCGCGTCACCGACTCGAACGCGCGCTCCATGGTGGCGAAGCTGCCGTCCGCGCGGCGCACCGCCACCGCGATACGGGACGGCGAGCGCATCATGACGCCTTCGATGACGGCCTGGCCGCCCACGGGCAGGAAGGGCATGCGGGTCTCCGGGAGGAAATGCGACGGCTCCCGGGACGGACGAGTGGGTCCGCCACGGGAGCCGTGAGTACGACGCTAAGCGTTCGACGCTTCGGTCTTGACGTTCGCGTACCGCTTGCGGAAGCGGTCCACGCGGCCGGCCTTGTCGAGCAGCTTCTGCTTGCCGGTGAAGAACGGGTGGCAGGCCGAGCAGATGTCGAGGTGGACCTTGCCGTCGCTCGTCGAGGGCTTGAGCGTGGTGCGGGTCTCCCACTCCAGGCCGCAGCCGTAGCAGTGGAAACCGCGCGTCTCGTACACGGGATGGATACCGGACTTCATCTGGGTGCATCTCCGCCACGGCGGCGTTCCCCGGCGTCCGGGCCGCGGCCGCTGGGGCCGACGGACTGCGGATGATGCCGAGCGCTCCGCCTGGGTAAGGGTTGAGGGCGGGGACTATGCCAGAGGCCGCGCGAAACTGTCCAATTCCGGGGCTTCCCGCGCCCGGGACGGGGCGAGTGACCGGCGTTGCCCGGGCCGGAGGGGTCGCTACCCCTCGGTTGTGGTTCGCAGAATGGTCCGGCCCGGGGCGTGCAGTGACTTCCGGGCATGGATCGCACGATCGCTGCATTCGTGCCCCCGCATTGCCCGCGAAGTCGTTGTCCCTACCACCTCAACCCGACCGGCTGGCGGTTCAAGCGCGCCGGCACCTACACACGGCAGGCGTCACCGAAGGTGATCCCTCGCTTCCGCTGTTGTCACTGCGGCGCCAGCTTCTCCTCGCAGACCTTCAGCACGACCTACTACTTGAAGCGCCCCGAGCTGCAGTTGCCGCTGCTGTACCGCATCGACGCCGGCTCCGGGTACCGCCAGATGGCGCGCGGATGCGGTGCGCACACAGCACGCTGGTGCATGCAGGCGTCACGGCTCGGGCGCCATGCGCTGCTGTTCATGGCCGAGCACCGGCCCAGGGGGCCGCTCCAGGAACCGCTGGTCATCGACGGGTTCGAGAGCTTCGCCTACAGCCAGTACCACCCGCTGCACCTGAACCTCGCCATCGGCGCCGTGACCGGGTTCCACTACGCGTTCACGCACTCGCCGCTGCGCCGCAAGGGCACCATGACCAGCCACCAGAAGGTCCGGCGCGAGGCCCTCGAAGCCACCTACGGGCGCCCCGATCCCAAGGCCGTCGAGAAGGGCATGGCCGAGGCGATCCGCATGTCGGCGCCGGCGCCGCAGCCGCTCGAGATCCGCTCCGATGAGCACCCGGCGTACAAGCGAGCGTTCTGTCGGCTACAGGGTTACGCGATCTCACACCGCGAGACCCCGTCCACGGACCCGCGCACGGTGGACAACGACCTGTTCCTCGTGAACAAGCGTGATCTCGTCATCCGCCACAACGGGGCGAACCACCGGCGAGAGACGATCGCGTTCTCGAAGCGCGACCAGGGCGTGGTGGAGCGGGCGGCGATCCACCTGATGCTCGCGAACTACTACGCGCCGAGCTCGGTGAACCACGACCGGGCGACGCCGGCGATGAAGGCGGGCGTGTTCGACACGCCCCTGCGGCCAGAGGTGCTGCTCAAGAAGCGGTACTTCGTGACGCAGGTCGAGCTGACGGAGGAATGGCGGAGGTACTACTTCGGGGGCGTGGACACGGCGGAGATCGAGAACCCCAAGCGGCACACGCTCAAGCTGGCCGCCTGAACGCACATCGGCGCGGCCACGAAGGCCGCGCCGATGGCGGGACACAGTCTGCGAACCACAACCTACCGGATCAGGGCGACTCGCCAGGATTGCCGGATGCGCTCCGATTCAAACCGGCACAGGTACAGTCCCGTCGCGGCCTTCGCACCCGAACGGTCGAGCCCGTCCCAGCGCACGTACTGCCGCGTCGGCGTGAGCGTCACGTCCATCGAGCGCACGAGGCGGCCGCCCAGGTCGTAGATCGCGACCCGGCCGGGCAGGACCGCGCGCGCCCCGACGGCGTGCAGCACGAACGTCGCCGAGCCACGCGACGGATTCTGCAGGGCGAACGCGACGATCTCGCGGCCTTCCCCCGAACCGTCCATGGTGTCGGTGGGATGCTCGTCCACGCCGTCACCGCCGTCGCCGGCTTCGGGCATGGCGCTGCCGGTACGCGTGCGCGAGTACGACTGCGGATTGTGGTTCTTGCCGTGACAGCTCATGTAGCAGTAGCCGCGCGTCGTGTCGGCCGAGATGTAGAACGCCGTCGAGGCCGTCCGGCCCGCGCTGAACGTGATCGTGGTGCCGTGGCTCTGTGCGTAGGCGAAGTTGATCAGTCCGCGCTCGCCCGCATCGTAGGGGCCGTGGTTGTCGTGGCACACGTAGCAGGGCACCCGCTTCTCCTTCGTGTGCTTCTTGTGCAGGTCGGCGAAGTGGTTGTACGAGTTGATCACCTTCGCCTCGGTGTGACAGCCCCAGCACAGGTTGTAGTTCGAGGCCACGTACGAAGTGTTGTCCGTGAGCACGTAGGTGTTGAGCAACATGGCCGCGCGCGTGTTCCCGTGTCCGTCCCCGTGGCAGCGCATGCACGTGGCGCCGCGCGCCTGGTGCAGCGAACCGGTCCAGGTGGCGGTCGTGTTCTTCGCGGTCCGCGCGGTGCTGAACGGCACGTGCGAGTCGTCGTGGCAGCGGACGCACGCGAGCTCCGCCGACGCCGGCGTGCCGTTGTAGCGGATCACGCCGCCGGTGTCGGTGTTGCGCAAGTCCACGCTGACTCCGTCGTTCAGCGTCCCGTGATTCGCGGTGGAATGGCAGGCCACGCAGTCGCCGGCCGTCACCGCCTCGACGCCTGCCGTGGCGCCGAGCACGTGATGGCTCGCCTGCATGAACTCACCGCCGGTGCCGTACGCCGCGACCGCCTGCCGCCGGTACATCGAACCCGGCTGCGGCTGAGCGTGGTCGTGGCAGTCCTTGCAGGTCGCCGCGGGGGCGGCGAAGCCGTTCTCGTGCGTGTGGCACGACGTGCAGGCGAGTCCCGCATGATGGCGATGATCTCCCGGCGCCGAGTTGGCGTGGCGGAACGTGGCCGTGTGGCAGACCTCGCAGAGACCGTCGTAGGTGGCATCACCGTCGGCGAGGGAATGCGCTCCCGTTTCGGCGGTGTACACCACGGTGCGCGTGCCGCTGCTCGGCGTGGCCACGGTCTGCCGCACGAGATGCAGGTTCGTGGTGATGCCACGGGTGACGTGGCAGGCACCGCACGTCAGTCCGGGATGCGACGCCGTCGTCGCGAGCGCGGAGAAGCGCTCACCGTCGGCGTGGGAGGCGAAGTGGCAGTGGCTGCACTGCGTGTCGTCAGCGGCTTGCACGTGCTCGGCGGCTGCCGACGGAATGCGGGCGACGGCGAGAAGGCCGACGAGCAACACGACGGCCATGCGCCGGTGGACCGGTCGCGACATGGGACACCTCTTCCGAATGCGGCCTGCACGACCGCGTCCTGCGCGGTCGCGCTCTGAATCGGAACTCCGGCGCCGCCCGATTCCCCGCTTCGGCCCGAGGTGCGCAACCACCATCCGCCGGGCACGGGAACGCAGGCGTGGCCTTCGTCGTTCGCGTGTGGGTGGATGGAGTGCGGACAGCATCGCTGCATTCGCGCTCCGGCGAAATGGACCGTTCGGACCAATGCGTCCGCGGCCTGCCGGCCGGCACTGGCCGCGGGACTCAGCCCGCGGGCTTCACCGCCGGCAGGCCGAGCGCCTTCTTGAGCGCCACGACCTGGCCGCCGTGCCAGAGGTTATGCTGCGCCGCACCGTGCAGCTGCACGTACGCGCTGGTCGCGCCTTCCTTGAGCGGGCGGTCGAGCTTCGCGGGCGGGAACGCCCGGGCGGCCGCTTCGAGCGCGCGGTTCGAACGCTTCAGCTTCGCGAGCGCCGCGGCCCATGCCGCCGCAGTCGGCCGCGCGGGCTGGGGCGGCCAGTCACGCGCGCTGCCGAGCGGGATCTTCGGCCAACGCCCGGCGAGGTGCGCGCGCACCGCGTCCTGCCAGACGATCGCGTGCAGCACCAGCTCCCAGATGCTCTTCCAACCCGCGATCGGCCGCGCCGCGGCCTGCGTGGCCGTGACGCCTTCGAGCGCCTCGAGCAGTGCCGGGCCGCTCCACGCGGGACCGACGACGGTGCGCCGGATCTGGTCGGCGATGCGGTGCGTCTCCTTCATACGGGCCTCCTCGATCGCCGGGCTCCGCCGCGGCTCTCGCGCTGCTGCGCGAGCCACTCGCGAGCTTCGGCGAGATCTCGGGTCACGAGCGTGGCGCCGAACACCGACTCGAGCAGCACCTGCCCCATGCGGAACATGCCGTAGTGGGCGGGGCTGCCGGCCGCGACCGCGACCGCCTCGAAACGAACGCGCGAGCGCGTGAACTCCGCCATGCGGCGGGTCATCTCGATCATCGCCACCGTGGGAATGGTGCCGAGTTCGGTGGCGTTGATGACAACCCAGAGCCGGTCGGGAGTCGCGGGATCGTCCGCGAGGCGTTCGAAATGCTCGCGCACTTCCTGGACGTTGAGCGAGCCCGCGAGGCGGGTCTCGATCGTGCTCGTGACGGAATCGATGGTGTAGGTGATGGGCATGAGCGTGAAGCGACGGGAGCCGCTCAGGAGTTCATGTTGTCGAGGAACTTCTTGTTCGTCTTCGTGTCGCTCATGCGGCTGATCAGGAACTCCATGGCCTCGACCGGATTGAGTTCGTTGAGGAACTTGCGCAGGATCCAGATGCGCGACAGCAGGTCGGGCGCCACGAGCAGCTCTTCCTTGCGCGTCCCCGACCGGTTGATGTCGATCGCCGGGAAGATGCGCTTGTCGGCGATCTTGCGATCGAGCACGAGCTCCGAATTGCCGGTGCCCTTGAACTCCTCGAAGATCACTTCGTCCATGCGCGAGCCCGTCTCGATCAGCGCGGTGGCGATGATCGTGAGCGAACCTCCCGCCTCGATGTTGCGCGCCGCGCCGAAGAAGCGCTTCGGTCGCTGCAGCGCGTTCGCGTCCACGCCGCCGGACAGGATCTTGCCCGAGTGCGGCACGACGGTGTTGTGCGCGCGCGCGAGGCGCGTGATCGAGTCGAGCAGGATCACGACGTCGCGCTTGTGCTCGACCAGCCGCTTCGCCTTCTCGATCACCATCTCGGCGACCTGCACGTGGCGCTCGGCCGGCTCGTCGAACGTGGACGACACGACCTCGCCCTTCACCGAACGCTGCATGTCGGTCACTTCCTCGGGCCGCTCGTCGATGAGCAGCACGATGAGCATGACCTCGGGGTGGTTCTCGGCGATCGCGTTCGCGAGCTTCTGCAGCAGGACCGTCTTGCCGGCCTTGGGCGGCGACGTGATGAGCGCGCGCTGGCCCTTCCCGATCGGCGAGAGCAGGTCGATGATGCGCGTCTCGAGACAGCGGTCCTTGGTCTCGAGGTTCAGCTTCTCGCTCGCGTAGAGCGGCGTGAGGTTGTCGAACAGGATCTTGTCCTTCGACGCCTCGGGGCTCTCGAAGTTCACGGCTTCGACGCGGAGCAGCGCGAAGTACCGCTCGCCTTCCTTGGGCGGGCGCACCTGCCCCGACACCGTGTCGCCGGTGTGCAGATCGAAGCGCTTGATCTGCGACGGCGAGACGTAGATGTCGTCCGGGCCGGGCAGGTAGTTGTAGGTGGGCGAGCGCAGGAAGCCGTAGCCCTCGGGCAGGATCTCGATGACGCCCTCGGCGAAGATCAGGCCGTTCTTCTCGGTCTGCGCTTCGAGGATCTTGAAGATCAGCTCCTGCTTGCGCAGGCCGCTCGTCCCCTGCACGTCGAGTTCGGTGCAGACCTTGAGCAGCCCCGACATGGTCATGCCCTTGAGCTGCGTGAGCTCGAGGGTCTCGGCGGCGCTGGCCGCGGCTGCGGGTGCTGCGGGCGGAGCGGCTTCGGCCGGCGTGACCGGCGTGTCCTGGGAGTCCATCGCGATGGCCTCGGTGAGGTGGCGCTCGCCGGCGCGCACGAATCCCACCCGAAGGGTGGTTCCGCCGGTCCGGCGTGGTGGCCGTGGGTGCGAGCGATGCTCGCGGCCGGGTGAAGTGGGTGCTGCCAACGGGTGCCGGCGTTGCCGGACGTGCGCGGAAGGGGTCCTCGAGTGCGGGACGGCGAGGCTGCTGGGGATGTGGGTACGGGAAGGATGGAGGTTCCGGGACCGCGGGTTCGAACCGCTCGCCGGGGTCGATCGCGCGCGTGTGCGTTGCGCGGCGATGCGACGCGGGAAAACTAGGGGGCGCCTCTCGGGAGCGTCAAGACCCGATGTGACGAGTGCGGTGCGAACGTGGTTCCGGCGTCCGGGGTATCGGCGCCGGCGGCGGCGCCCTGAAGCGGCGGTGCGGCAACGTGCAATCCGTGGACGGAACGTACGTGCGGTTCGCAGTCCCCACCGCTTCCACGGATCGCCGTTCGGCATGGCGCGACCCGCGCCGCGGCCGCGTCAATCGCGGCGAACCGCGCGGCCCCACGACTCGCGACGGCGCTGGCACCGCCATTGCTGGATCACTCCGGTGCGGGGCACGCGGGTCGCGTCCCACCATCCGAGCCTGCCATCTCCAGCGCGGCTGGCGTCCCCGCAATCTTCTCGACAGGCGCTCCGGCACCCAAGGGCCGGAGCGCCTCGCCTTTTCCGCCCGGGCGTTCCGGCCGCCGGAACCGCCACCGCGCCGGGACCGCCGGGCGCCGCGTCCGTCCCGCCCGGCCTCGAGCCCCGGCCCCGCGCTGCAACCCCGGCGCCGCTCGCTCCGTCAAACTGACCGGATTCTCACTACGGTCATTTATCGGAGGTCCCCCGTGGCCCGAATCGCCGATCCCGGAATGCGCGCGCGCATCCTCGACGCCGCCGACCGCCTGCTCGCGCGCCGTGGCTTCCGCCGCATGACGGTGGAGACGGTGGCCCGCGAAGCCGGCATCGCGAAGGGCTCCGTCTACCTGCACTTCGCGAGCAAGGAGGACGTCGCGCTGTCGTGCATCGACCGCATGGCCGGCGGCGTGATCGCGCGGCTCGAACGCACAGCGGCGTCTCGGCGCACGGCGCGCGCGCGCTTGGGCGCGATGCTCCGCGACCGCGTGCTGGAGCGCTTCGACTACGCCCGGCACCACGCACCGAGCATCGACGAGAAACTGGCGGTGATGCGCCAGGCGCTGCTCGACCGCCGTGCCGGGCACTTCGACGACGAGGCCGCGGTGATCGCCCGCGTCGTCGCCGAAGGCGTCACCGCGGGCGAGTTCGACGCGCGCGCTCCGGAGCGCGTCGCCCGCGCGCTCGTGACCGCGACGAACGCGCTGCTGCCGTACAGCCTCAGCGTGCGCGAACTCGGCGCGCGTGCACCGCTCGCCCGGCGGCTCGACGACCTCGTCGCGCTCCTGCTCGCCGGCCTCGATTCGTCCCGACGCCCTTCCCCGACCCCTTCCCGGAGACCCGCATGATCCGCCGCCACCTGCTCGCCACGTTCGCCGCGCTCGCGCTCGCCGTTCCCGCCGCGGCCCAGTCCCCGCCACCGGCGGACGAGCCGGACACCCCGCTCGACGCCGCGACCCGTGGTGCGGTGATCGAGTCGCTCGCGGTCGCCGTGCAGAAGTACTACGTGTTCCCGGACCGCGGCGCCGCGCTTGCGAAGGAACTGCGGCGGCGGGCCGCGCGCCACGAGTACGACGGCATCACCAGCCAGCGCGTGTTCGCGGACACGCTGCGCTCGCAGATGTACGCGTTCACCCGCGACGGGCACATGCGCGTGCACTACCGCTCGGTGCCGTTCCCGAAGCAGAACGAGAACGACGGCCCGCCGCCGGCCGACGAACTCGCCCGGCGTCGCGAAGAGGAGCGCGTGCTCAACTACGGCTTCGAGCGCGTCCAGCGCCTGCCCGGAAACGTCGGGTACCTCGACCTGCGCAGCTTCTCGGGCCTGCCGGAAGCGCACGCGATCGCGGTCGCGGCGATGAACTTCCTCGCGAACACCGACGCAGTGATCGTGGACGTGCGCCGCAACGGCGGCGGCGACCCGAACCTGCTGCAGACGGTGCTCACCTACTTCGTCGCGCCGGGCGAGCGGCTGCACATCAACGACTTCTACCTGCGCGAAGGCGATCGCACCGAGCAGTACTGGAGCGCCGCGAACGTGCCGGGGCCGCGGCTGAACGGCAAGCCGCTGTACGTGCTCACGAGCAGCCTCACCGGCTCGTGCGCCGAGGAGTTCGCTTACGACGTGCAGACCCACAAGCTCGGTACGCTCTACGGCGCCACGACGGCCGGGGCCGCGAACCCCGGCGGGCTGTTCCCGCTCTCCGACCATCTCGCCGCGTTCATCGCGACGGGCCGCGCGATCAACCCGGTCACGCACACCAACTGGGAAGGCGTCGGGGTGAAGCCCGACGTGGACGTGCCCCCCGGGGACGCGCTGCGCGAGGCGCACGTCGCGGCGTTGCAGAAGCTGCTCGCGGGCGCCGCGAACGACGACGATCGCGCGCGCCTGAACCGTGCCATGGAACGCGCCCGGGCGACCGCCAGCGATCCGGCCGAGGACTTCGTGCGCGGCCGTCGCCGCTGATCGCGACGAGCGTCGCGCCCGCGCTCAGCGGGCGCGGCGCTCGAGCACGAGCTTCGCGAACACGGTCGCCGGCTCGGCCGAACACCAGTCCGGCAGCGCCGAGGGCGCGAGTTCGGCGCGCACGGTGTCGCGCTTGCCGTCGAGCCGCACGGTCGCGAGCTGCAGCGTGTCGAGCTTCTCGAGCTCGCCGCGCGGCCCCGTCACCCGGAGCGTCGCGGGGCGCAGCAGCGCGTGACCCTTCCAGGCGTAGCCGCTCGCCGGGGCGCCGGCCACCTGCACGGCGACGGGAATGTCGCGCGTGTCCTTGTGGTCGAGATTCACCTCGATCACGCGCGGACCGATCAGGTTCTCGACCGTCACGGCGCCGCTCGAAGGCAGCGGCAGGTCGCTGGGCGCGAGCGCACGGCTGAAGCGCCCCGTGCTCACGCCGAGCAGCGACAGCTTGAGGCGCGGCTCCTTCACGCGCAGGCCGATCAGCTGCTTCACCGTGCCGTGCAGGTCGGCCTGCACCACGGCGGGCGCCGGTCCGGACAGCGACAGCGTGTCCGCGAGGTCGGTGAACTCGACCGGGAACGAGACGAGCATGGTGCCGGGCCGGTCCGTGTACACGTTCAGGTACACGACCACCGCGAGCAGCAGGGCGGTGAACTTGAGCCCGAGATTGTCGAACAACCAGCCGCGCAGGACGTTCATGGCGCGCGCAGGATACTCCAGCCGCCGCGCGAACGCGCAGCGCATTCCCGCGCGAGAGCGCCCGCGGCGTCACTCGCGCTCGGCGTCGTCGCCCTCGTCGTCGCCCGCGTCGCCGCCCTCGCCCGGCTTGCGCAGGCCGTGCTTCTCCATGCGCGAGTAGAGCGTCCGCCGCGTCAGCCCGAGCAGGCGCGCGGCCCGGCTCTTGTTGCCCTTCGCACGCTCGAGCGCCTTCAGGATCAGCTCGCGCTCGAGGTCCTCGAGCGACAGCCCGTCCTCGGGAATCTCCGGCACCCACGCGAGCGCGCCGGCGGGCGCACCCGCCGCCCGCGCGCCACCCTGCGCGAAGCTGAGGTGCTCGATCCCCACGGGATCCGGGCCCGCGAGGATGAGCGCACGCTCGACCGTGTGCTCGAGCTCGCGCACGTTGCCCGGGAACGCGTACGCCGTCATGGCGCGCATGGCCTCGGGCGTGAACTTGTCGGCCGCGACGCCGTGCTTGCGCAGGAAGTGCTCGACCAGCCGCGGCACGTCGCCGGGCCGTTCGCGCAGCGGCGGCAGCACGAGCGGGAACACGTTGAGACGGAAGAACAGGTCCTCGCGGAACGTGCGCT
>JAXLXR010000029.1:0-25528 GCA_046327815.1 Candidatus Eiseniibacteriota bacterium
GTGCCGGCGCATGGACGCCGAGGTGTACGGCCGCCGCGACGTCGCGGACTACATCGCGGGCCACTTCGTGACAGTGAAGCTCAACGCCGAGAGCTCCGAGACCGTGCACCAGAACGACCGGCCGCTCACCGCGCGCACGCTCGCGTCGAACTACCGCGTCACGGGCTACCCGACCACGATCTTCCTCGACGCGAACGGCGGCCACCTGACGAACGTGCCGGGCTACGTGCCCGCCGACAAGTTCCTGCTCCTGCTGCGCTACATCGGCGACGGCCACATGGACCGCGGCGAGAAGTGGGACGACTACGTGAAGTCGCAGGGCGGCGCGAAGTGAGCGCGGGGCTGCTGGCCGGCTGCACCGTGATGGTGGTGGACACCGAGACCACGGGGTTCGATCCGGCGAAGGGCGATCGCATCGTGCAGGTCGCCTGCCTGCCGGTCGTGGACGGCGTGCCGGGCGAAGCCTGGACGAGCTACGTGAACCCGGGCCGCCCGATCCCGCCCGACGCGTCCCGCGTGCACGGGATCACGGATGCGCACGTGCGTACGGCGCCCACGTATGCCGAAATCGCGCCGGTGCTGCGCGAGCGCATCGGCGACCACTGGCTGGCGTTCCACAACGCGCACTTCGACGTGCCGTTCCTGCGCCACCTGTTCGAGTCCACGGGCGTGCGCCCGCTCACCGCGCCGACCCTCGACACGCTCGGGCTCGCGCGGCGGCTGCGGCCGGGGCGCGACAACAGCCTTCGCGCGCTCGCGCCCGAAGTGAAGATGGTGCAGGCCGACGGCCGTCACGAGGCGGGCTCCGACACGCGCATCACCGCGGCGCTGCTGGGCCGGTTCCTCGCCGCACTGCAGGCCGCGCAGCCGCACGAGCCGCTCACGCAGCTCGCCGCGCGCAGCCTCGACGACTCGCGCCGCCGCCCGATGCGCTGACGCTCTCGCGGCCCGGGTTGCCTCGCGGCGCGCGGCGGGTATGATGTTCCGCCCGCCGATCGCGAACACCATTCCGCGTGAGTGCGGCCTCGAGGAATCCCACATGTCCGAGCTCGTCATTCCCGAAGTCGGCCAGGAAGCCCCCGACTTCTCACTGCGCGGTCCCGGCGGCGCGCCGTTCACGCTGACCGAATACCGCGGCGACAAGAACGTGCTGCTCGTGTTCTACCCGCTCGCGTTCTCGCGCGTGTGCACGCACCAGCTGCCCGAACTGCAGCGCGCGCTGCCGCGGTTCGAGGCGCTCGACACCGTGCTGCTCGGCGTCAGCGTGGACAGCCATCACGCGAACGCGGCGTTCGCACGCAGCCTCGGGGTGACGTTCCCGCTGCTCAGCGACTGGAAGCGCGAGGCGAGCCGCGCGTACGGCGTGCTCATCGAGGACGCGGGCTTCAGCAACCGCGCGTCGTTCCTCGTGGGCAAGGACGGCCGGATCCTGTGGCGCGACGTCAGCGAGTCCACGGGGTCGCTGGAAGAGGTCCCGAGCATCGAGGATTCGCTCGCGGTGCTCGAGCAGCTCGCGAAGGCCTGAGCGCGGCGCACGCCGCGCCGACCCGCCATGGCTCGCCCGCGACCGCTCGTGCTGGTCGTCGAACGCGACGGCGACGGCGCGCGATCGCTGGCCGAGTTCCTGCGCCGTCACGACCTCGACGTGGTCGTGGCGCACGACGGCGAGGCGGCCGGCAACGCGCTCGACAAGCGGCGCGTGAACGCGCTGCTCTGCGCGCTGCGCGCGCCGCGCATCGAAGGGCTCGCGCTGCTCGCACACGCGCTCGCGCGGCGTCCCGGGTTGTGCGCGATCCTGTTCGCCGAATCCGACGACGTCGAGCGCGCGGCCGAGGCCGTGCGCCGCGGCGCCTGGGACGTACGCGCCTACCCGCTGCAGCTCGACCGCCTGCTCGCCACGCTGCGCCGCGGGCTCGAGCACCAGGAGCTGGTCGAACGCGTCGAGCGCATGGCGGGCGAACTCGACCGCCGCCGCGGCGTGGACGCGCTCGTCGGGGGCTCGCGGGCGATCGAGCGTGTGCGCGAACAGGTGCGGCAGATCGCGCCGACGCGTTCGAGCGTGCTGCTCGTGGGCGAGGCCGGCACGGGGCGCAGCGTGGTCGCGCGCGCGATCCATCACGCGAGCCCGCGCCGCGACGAGCGGTTCGTGTGGCTCGACGTGGCCGCCGCATCACCCGACACGATCGAATCCGAACTGTTCGGCGAGCCCGCCGACGGCGACCGCCCCGCGCGGGCGGGCCGCATCGAGCTCGCCGACCGCGGCACGCTGTACGTGGACCACGTCGAGCTGCTGCCGGAACGCGCGCAGCTGCGGCTCCTGCGCGTGCTGCAGGACCGCGTGCTCGACCGGCCGGGCGGGGCGCCGGCGCTGCGCGTGGACGTGCGCATGCTCGCCGCGACCAGCGTCGAGCTGGGCGACGAAGTGCGCGCGGGACGCTTTCGCGAGGACCTCTACTACCGGCTCGACGTCGTGCGCATCGCGCTGCCCGCGCTGCGCGATCGCCGTGAGGACATTCCGCTGCTCGCCGAGCACCTGCTGCGTCAGATCGCGCGCGAGCACGGCCGCCGGCCGCGCCGCATCACGCGCGGCGCGCTCGACCGCCTGCGCCGCTACGCGTGGCCGGGCAACGTGAGCGAACTCGTGCGAGCGCTCGAAGCCATGGTGGTGTCGTTCAAGGGCCGCGGCCCGCTCGACGTGAGCGCGCTGCCCGACATGCTGCGCGCCGCCGACGAGCCCGCCGGGCGGCTCGAGCTCGCGGTGGGCATGACGCTCGCCGAAGCCGAGCGCCAGCTGGTCGAGGCGACGCTGCGCCACACCGGCGGCAACAAGGCGCGCGCGGCGGCCATGCTCGGCGTCGGCCTGCGCACGCTGTATCGCATGCTCGACCGCCACCGCCTCGCGTGACCGCGGCGCGCGCCGCGCCGGCCGCTCGTCAGCGGCTGTCGGCGGGCGCCAGGCCGAGCACGCCGTTCAGCCAGCGCACGAGCGGCAGCATCGTGGCGAAGCTCGTCTCGAGCGTCTTCGTGAGCTTCGCGCCCGTGACGTCGGCGTCCGTGAGCGCGTGCCCCACGGTGAACGACTGCAGCCGCAGCCAGCGCGCGGCCGGGTGATCGGCGTCGTAGCCGCGCGGCACGCGCTTGAGCGCCGACTCCTCGCTCAGCGCGCCGAAGCGGCGCCGCATGGCGGGCGAATCCGCGACGCGCGCGAAGCCGCGCACGTCCTCGGCGATCGCGGCGCGCAGCTGCTGCAGCGCGGGGCGCGGCGGCATCCAGAGGCCGCCGCCGAGCATCGAGGCGCCGGGCTGCAGGTGGAAGTAGAAGCCCGCGCCGCCGCCGTGCGCCTCGCGCCCGACCTTCGACGAACCGCCGGAGTGGAAGAACCAGCAGGCCGCATGCGTCTTGTACGGCGACTTGTCCGACGAGAAGCGCACGTCGCGGTGGATCCGGAACACCGAGCGCTTCGGGTCGCCCTCGATCTCGGGCGCGAAGCGTGCGAGCCGCAGGTCCATTTCGGCGACCAGTTCGGCCATCGGCGTCTTGACGTGTTCCTCGTACTCGGCGCGATGCGCCTCGAACCAGGTCCGGTCGTTGTGGCGGGCGATTCCGCGCAGGAACTTCAGCGAAGGTGCGTCGAAGTGGCTCATGGCGAGCGCTCCCAGGGGCGGTCGAATGCGCGGGGGTGGGCGCAATCTGGACAAACCGCCGCCGGGCCGCAAGGGGCGCGGCCGGAACCGCCACTCAAGTCCCGGCGGGAGTGCGGCCGATAACGGCCGCAGTTCCTGACGTTCCCGTCCGGGAGGCTTTCCACATGTCCGCGATGCCCGATCCGATCGAGCCCGAACGCACGACGCCCACGGCGCCGGGCGACGGCCGTGCGGACTGGCTGTGCGGCCCGGAGGAAGGGCTCGAAGCCGAGATGCAGCGCCGCGCCCGCGAGAGCGCGGAGATGAAGCGGCCGCAGCTGGTGCGGCCGTCGCTGCCCGTCGCCGACACGCACGCCCCGCCGCCGGGCGCCGCGCCCGTGCTGCGCCGTCCTTCGGCGCCGGACCCCGTCGCGCCGCCGGCGCCTTCGATCGGCAAGCGCGTCGGCGCGGTGGACGGCAACGCCCCGCAGTCGGACTTCCACACCGGCCCCGGCATGATCTGGGAGCCGGGCACCAACAGCGTACCGGCCATGCGCACCACGCCGGCGCGGTCCGCGCCGCGGCCGGGCACGCCGATCCCGTCGGCGCGCCGCGACTTCCCGATGGACGACGCCGAGGAACGCGCGCGCGCGCGTGAGCAGGCGGCGCAGGCCGCCGCACAGGCCGCCGAGTTCGAGGCGCGTCCGCACGACGTGGTGGCTCCCGAGGCGTTCGAAGTCGTCGCGGTGCCGATGCCGTGGTGGATGCAGGTCCCGCACGCGCTGCGCACCGATCGCCGCATCCAGCTGATCGTGGCGGGCGGCGCCGTGGTGCTGGCGGCCATCGCGCTCTGGCCGCGCGGCGAACGCCCGCTGTCGTTGGGCGACATCCGTCGCCACCCCGAGCACTTCAACGGCCAGTCCGTGCTCGTGAGCGGCAAGGTGGGCGAGGTGTTCCCGGTCGGCGGGGGCTTCGCGTTCTACCTGCACCAGAACAAGGACACGCTGGTCGTGTTCACGCGCGTGCGCACCCCGCACCGCGGCGAGAAGCTCTCGCTCCACGGCACCATGAGCGTCGGCTTCCTCGACGGCGCCTCGCACTCGGCGCTGTTCGAGTCCTCGGCGGCCGAGCAGTAACGCGGCCCGGCCGGCGCCCGCGCCGACCGCCACGCCCCGCCGTTTCGATCTGCACCACCGCGACGGCTCGCCCCTGCGCGCGAACTCGTCGCGCCAACAAACCAACCGTGTCATTTTGACAAAAGCAGCTGTCGAGCGGCCTTCGAGAGGCGGTGGAATTTCCGCCTTACGTGTTGTCGAATCGCAAGTTGAATGTCTTGTCAGAGGTTCGACTTTGCCGCCGCCTCGCCGTGCCGTAACTTCCATCGGCGCGTGATCCGTGAGCTGTGTTCCCCGCCGCGGTTCGCCCAGACCAACCGATTTCTTCACCACGGCCGCGATCCGCTGCCCGCCAACGACGGCGGCGCGCGTGAGTTCGCGGCAGTCCACACACGAGGGAGGTTCGCGATGAACGTCAAGCCTCTGGCCGACCGGATCCTGGTTCGCCGCGTCGAGGAGCAGGAGACCATCCGCGGCGGGATCATCATTCCCGACACCGCCAAGGAGAAGCCGCAGGAGGGCGAAGTCGTCGCCGTCGGCCCCGGCCGCCGCAACGAAGACGGCAAGCGCATCGAGCTCGAAGTGAAGGCGGGCGACCGCGTGCTGATCGGCAAGTACAGCGGTACGGACGTCAAGATCGACGGGACCGAGTACGTCATCCTTCGCGAAGACGAGATCCTCGGCATCCTCGCGAAGTAATCCCGACCCCACCCATCGGGCGGCCCGGCGCGCAGTGCGCGACGCCCGCCTGGAACTTCGAATCAGGAGGCCAGCATGGCAGCGAAGCAGTTGCTCTTCAGCGAGCAGGCGCGTCAGGAGATCCTGCGCGGCGTCGAGACCCTGGCGAAGGCCGTGAAGGTCACGCTCGGACCCCGTGGCCGCAACGTCGTGCTCGACAAGAAGTGGGGCTCGCCCACGGTGACCAAGGACGGCGTGTCGGTCGCCAAGGAAATCGAGCTCGAGAACCCGTACGAGAACATGGGCGCGCAGATGGTGCGCGAAGTCGCCTCGAAGACGTCGGACGTCGCCGGTGACGGCACGACGACGGCGACCGTGCTCGCCGAGATCATCTTCAAGGAAGGTCTCAAGAGCGTCACGGCCGGCTCGTCGCCGATGAACATCAAGCGCGGCATCGACAAGGCCGTCTCGACGGTCGTGGACGAGCTCAAGAAGATCAGCAAGCCGGTGAAGGACAACAAGGAGATCGAGCAGGTCGCCACCATCTCCGCCAACTCGGACACGGTCATCGGCAAGATGATCGCCGAGGCCATGGCGAAGGTCGGCAAGGACGGCACGATCACGGTCGAGGAAGCGCGCTCGGTCGAGACGACGCTCGACGTCGTCGAAGGCATGCAGTTCGACAAGGGCTACATCTCGCCCTACTTCGTGACCGAGAAGGACACGATGGAAGCCGTCCTCGAGGACGCCTTCATTCTTCTCTACGAGAAGAAGCTGTCGAACATGAAGGACCTGCTCCCGGTGCTCGAGAAGGTCGCGCAGCGCGGCAAGCCGCTCGTGATCGTCTCCGAGGACGTCGAGGGCGAGGCGCTCGCGACGCTCGTCGTGAACAAGCTGCGCGGCACGCTCAACGTGTGCGCGGTGAAGGCGCCCGGCTTCGGTGACCGTCGCAAGGCCATGATGGAGGACATCGCGGTCCTCACCGGCGGCAAGGTCATCACGGAAGACCTCGGCATCAAGCTCGAGTCCACGAAGATCGAGGACCTGGGCAAGGCCAAGCGCATCGTCGTGGACAAGGAGAACACCACGATCGTCGAAGGCGCCGGCAAGAAGGCCGACATCCAGGGCCGCATCGCGCAGATCAAGAAGGAGATCGAGGAGACGTCGTCGGACTACGATCGCGAGAAGCTGCAGGAGCGCCTCGCGAAGCTGGCCGGTGGCGTGGCCGTGATCAACGTCGGCGCGGCGACCGAGACCGAGATGAAGGAGAAGAAGGCTCGCGTCGAGGACGCGCTGCACGCGACGCGCGCGGCCGTCGAGGAAGGCATCGTCCCGGGCGGCGGCACGGCGTACATCCGCTGCCAGAAGGCGCTCGAGACCCTCGCGGCGGAGCTCGACGGTGACCAGCGCATCGGCGTGAAGATCATCATGCGCGCGATGGAGCAGCCGATCCGCACGCTGTGCGAGAACGCCGGCCTCGAAGGTTCGGTCGTCGTCGAGCACATCAAGAAGGAGAAGAAGTCGGTCGGCTTCAACGTGGACACGGAGGAGTACGTGGACATGTTCGAGGCGGGCGTCATCGACCCGACGAAGGTCACCCGTTCGGCCCTGCAGAACGCGGCTTCGGTCGCGAGCCTGCTGCTGACGACGGAAGCGCTCATCACGGAGATCCCGGAGAAGAAGAAGGCTCCGGCGGCTCCGGGTGGCGGCGGTGGCTACGGCGGCGAGGACTTCTAGTCCGAACGAAAGCAGCAAGCGATCGGCCCCGGGGCAGGATGCTCCGGGGCCGATTCGTCTTTCGGCGACCTTCCCGGGTGCCGCGCCGCGGGCGCATGCTGCGCGGCGGGAGGGTGCCATGCACGAGACCGACTGGATCACCGAGTTCCCCGCCGCGATCACGGTATGCGACGCCGGAGGCGTCATTCTTTCGATGAACGACCGTTCGGCGGTGGTGAACGCCGCCGACGGCGGCCGGGCGCTGATCGGCACGAACGTGCTGGACTGCCACCCCGAGCGCGTGAAGGCGCAGCTCGCCGAGATGCTCGCGAGCGGGAGCAAGAACGTCTACACGATCGAAAAGCAGGGCGTGAAGAAGCTGATCTTCCAGTCGCCCTGGTACCGCGACGGCGCGTATGCCGGGTTCGTCGAGCTGTCGCTCGAGATCCCGTTCGAACTGCCGCACTTCGTGCGCGCGGGCTGAACCCCGGCGGCCGGCGGCGCCGGCCCCGCGCTCCGCCCGGCGTTCCGCCGCGCCCGCCGCGTTCCGCCCTCGTCAATCCTTGCTGGTCCGTCGGGCCCATTCCCTCGCCGGACGCCGCTTCGCCTGATAGTTTTCAGGACGTACTTCGGTACCCGAACACACCACCACCGAGGGCGAGCACGCGCCGTGCGCCCGCGCGAATCCGCGCGCGTCTCGCGCCCACGATCAGGAGTTTCGCCGTGACCTCGCTGCCCAAGCACGACACGTTCGTTCCGCGCCACATCGGGCCGTCCGACGCCGACGTGAAGGCCATGCTCGCCACGCTCGGGCACGCGTCGCTCGATTCGCTCATCGACGCGACCGTGCCCGCCAACATCCGGCTGAACCGCGCGCTGAACCTGCCCGCCCCGATGTCCGAGCAGGAAGCACTCGCCGCGTTCGAACGCCTCGTCGCGCCGAACGAGGTCTGGCGCAGCTTCATCGGCCAGGGCTACGCCACCACCGCGGTGCCGGCGGTCGTGCTGCGCAACATCCTCGAGAACCCGGGCTGGTACACCGCGTACACGCCCTACCAGGCCGAGATCGCGCAGGGCCGTCTCGAAGCGCTGCTCAACTACCAGACCACGATCGTGGACCTGACCGGCCTGCCGGTCGCGAGCGCCTCGCTGCTCGACGAAGGCACCGCGGCGGCCGAGGCCATGCAGCTCGTGCACGCGAGCGTGTCCAAGCGCGACGTGTTCCTCGTGGCCGACGACGTGCACCCGCAGACGATCGACGTCGTGAAGGCGCGCGGCCGCGCCCGCGGCATCACGGTCAAGGTGCAGAGCGCGTCGGCGTTCACGCTCGGCGCGGACGTGTGCGGCGTGCTCGTGCAGTACCCGAACACGCAGGGCGCGATCGTGGACTACCGCGCGCTCGCGCAGCAGGTGCACGCGGCCGGCGGCCTCGTGGTCGCCGCCACCGACCTTCTCGCGCTGACGCTGCTCGCCTCGCCCGCCGAATGGGGCGCGGACGTCGCGGTCGGCTGCTCGCAGCGCTTCGGCGTGCCGTTCGGCTACGGCGGCCCGCACGCGGCGTTCTTCGCCACGAAGGACGAGTACAAGCGCCAGATGCCGGGCCGCATCATCGGCCTGTCGAAGGACGCGAACGGCAAGCCGGCGCTGCGCATGGCGCTCGGCACGCGCGAGCAGCACATCCGCCGCGAGAAGGCGACCAGCAACATCTGCACGGCGCAGGTGCTGCTCGCGGTCATGGCGGGCTTCTACGCGGTGTGGCACGGGCCCGAAGGCCTCAAGCGCATCGCGACGCGCACGCACCTCGCCGCGGCGACGTTCGCCGCCGGCGTGCGCAAGGCCGGTCACACGGTGCTCGCGAACGACTTCTTCGACACCGTGCACGTGAAGCCGGCCAAGCCGGCCGCCGAGATCCGCAAGGCGGCCGAAGCGCAGAAGATCAACCTGCGCTGGTTCGAGGACGGCACGATCGGCGTGGCGTTCGGCGAAACCGTCACCGACGCCGACCTCGCCGACCTGCTCGCGATCTTCGGAGCGGCCGCGACGGAGCCGGTGACCAAGCCGGTGTTCGCCGCGGGCTTCGCGCGCACGACCGATTACCTCACGCACCCGGTGTTCCATTCGTACCGCAGCGAAACCGACATGATGCGCTACATGCGCAAGCTCGAGTCGCGCGACCTGTCGCTCACGCACTCGATGATCCCGCTCGGCAGCTGCACCATGAAGCTGAACGCCGCGGCCGAAATGCTCCCCGTGACGTGGGCGAAGATGGGCGGCCTGCATCCGTTCGCGCCCGTCGAGCAGGCGAAGGGCTACCGCGCGCTGTTCGACCAGCTCGAAGCGGCGCTCGCCGAGATCACCGGCTTCCACGCGGTGTCGCTGCAGCCGAACGCCGGCTCGCAGGGCGAGTACGCGGGCCTGCTCGTCATCCGCGCGTACCACGAGTCGCGCGGCGAAGGGCACCGCAACGTCTGCCTCATTCCGCAGTCGGCGCACGGCACGAACCCGGCGAGCGCGGTCATGGCCGGCTTCGAGGTCGTGGTGGTGAAGACCGACCCGAACGGCAACATCGACGTCGCCGACCTCAAGGCGCGCGCCGAGCAGAACGCGGCGAACCTGGCCGCGCTCATGGTGACCTACCCGTCCACGCACGGCGTGTTCGAGGAGGCCATCACCGACATCACCAAGACCATCCACCAGTTCGGCGGCATGGTGTACCTGGACGGCGCCAACATGAACGCCATGGTCGGCCTCTGCCGCCCCGGCGACATCGGCGCCGACGTCTGCCACCTGAACCTGCACAAGACGTTCTCGATCCCGCACGGCGGCGGCGGCCCCGGCGTCGGCCCGATCGGCGTGGCCAAGCACCTCGCGCCGTTCCTGCCCGGCCACGCGGTCATCAAGACCGGCGGCGAAAAGGCGATCGGCGCCATTTCGGCGGCGCCGTGGGGAAGCGCGAGCGTGCTGCCCATCTCGACCATGTACATCATGATGATGGGCGGCGCCGGCCTCACGCAGGCCACGAAGGTCGCGATCCTCAATGCGAACTACCTGGCCAAGCGCCTCGAGAAGGCGTACCCGGTGCTCTACAAAGGCAAGAACGGCACCGTGGCGCACGAGTGCATCGTGGACCCGCGCCCGCTCAAGGCGGCCACGGGCGTCGAGGTCGAGGACATCGCGAAGCGCCTCATGGACTACGGCTTCCACGCGCCGACCGTGTCGTTCCCCGTCGCGGGCACGATGATGATCGAGCCGACGGAATCCGAGTCGAAGGGCGAACTCGACCGCTTCGCCGACGCGCTCATCGCGATCCGCGCCGAGATCGACGACATCGCCTCGGGCAAGTACCCCAAGACCGACAACCCGCTCAAGAGCGCGCCGCACACGCTCGAGGTGGTGGTGGCGGACACGTGGACCCGCGCCTACACGCGCGAGCTCGCGGCGTTCCCGCTTCCGTGGGTGCGCGAACGCAAGTTCTGGCCGTCCGTCGGTCGCGTGGACAACGCGTTCGGCGACCGCAACCTGGTCTGCGCCTGCCCGCCGGTCGAGGACTACGCGACGGTCTAAGGTTTGGCATCACGACGCCGCGGGCCCCGATGCGAAATCTTCGGGGCCCGCGGTCCTATTTCGTGGCTGCGCGACGTCCCCGGGCCTATGCTTCGATTCCAGCTCGCGCCGTACCTCGGAGGGGCATGCCCATGGCCCGCATCCTCATGGTCGCGCTCGCGGCCCTGCTGTTCTCGATGGCGCCGGTGCTCGCCCGCGCCGACTGGCCCGAAAGCGGGCTTCCTCTCGGCGCGGGTGCCGGAACGCAGTCGCTCGCCGCACTCGTCGCGGACGATGCCGGAGGCGCGTACGTCGCGTGGTCCGACGCCGGAACGGGGCTGCGCGTCACGCACCTGGGCGCGAGCGGCGATGTCGTGGCCTGTTGGCCCGCGGGCGGAGCGCTGGTGACCGGCGGCACGTACCTCGGCGCGGCGGGTGATGGCGCGCACGGCATCATCCTGTTCTTCGCAGCGACACCGGTGCCCGACAACGGCGCGGGCCTGCGCTACCGGAACTTCTATGGTGTTCGCTTCACGTCCGACGGGCAGACGCCCCCGGGCTGGTCACCGACCGGCAACGTGTTCCGCACGGAGCAGTACTCGATCATGGACGACCTCGGTTGGGAGCAGGTGGAGGTCACTCATGCGCTGCCGTGGTCGCAGGGCGGCTCGGTGTTCTTCATGCGCTGGTATCGCGACCCGGGCAACGCGGGTTGTCACGTGATCGCGATCCCCGCCGCGGGCACCACCGCGACGCGCTGGGATTTTTCGCTGGGCCCCGCCGGCAACAACTTCTATACGGTGGACCCGGACCCGGCGGGCGGCTTCATCGTGGCGCGCACCGCCATGGACCAGGTGAGCACGATCCGCTACTCGGCGACCGGCGCGACCCTGTACCAGCGCATCGTGCACAGCGGCTTCGTCTTCACGTTCGGCTACGCGCTCACGCTCGCGCCGTCGCAGGACGCGCTGGTGTGGTGGACCGACCCGGACTTCCCGGGAACGTGGCACTCGCGCGTCGGGCAGGACCTGCTGCCGGTGGCGGGCTGGCCGGGATCCGACGTCTCAATTCCCATGACCCCGCTGCTCGCGGACGGGCAGGGCGGCATCTTCGCCCGCGTGAACGTGGCGGGAACGAACTACGTGGATCGGCGCACGCTCGAGTCGTCCGTGCCGGCCAGCCTCTGGACCGCGCCGCTGCCGCTCGATCATGGCGGCCGCATGGTGAGCGACGCGCAGGCGGGCTACTTCGACCTGTGGATGCCGACCGGCGTCACCACGACGCTTCGCGCCGCGCACTACGGCGGCGACGGCCAGCTCCGCACGCCGTGGGGGCCCGCGGGCGCCGTGCTGACGACGACACACGTGCACGGCTTCGCGTCCCCGCGCATGATCGCGGGCGGCAGCGGTGTCGCGTACGCGGCGTGGGACGACCTGCGTTCGGGCGACCGCGACGTCTACGTGCAGCGGCTCGCGGACGACGCCCCGGTACCCGCGCAGGCGTCGCTCGCCACGGCGTCGGCGTTCGCCGACCGCGCCGAACTCGAGTGGTTCGTGGAAGGCGCGCTCGGTGCGCCCATGGTCGAGCGTCGCACGGCGGGCGCGGCATGGCGGTCGCTGGGTGAGGCGAGCGCCGTCGCGCGCGATCGCTGGCGTTTCGTGGATCTCGACGTGGTGCCCGGCGGCCAGTTCGAGTACCGGCTGACGGAAGCCGGGATCGCGCTCGCCGGCAGCGGCGCGCACGTGCGGATCCCCGTGGCGGCGGTTCTCGCGCTGCGCGGCTTCGTCGCCAACCCCGCGCGCCCGGGCGACGCGATCGAGTTCACGCTCGCCGGCGGCAGGCCGGCGCGGCTCGAAATGCTCGACGTGGCCGGCCGCGTGCTCGCGAGCGAGGACGTGTCGCATTTCGGCGCCGGTACGCACCAGGTGACGCTCACCGCCGCCGCGCTGCGGCCGGGCGTGGTGTTCCTGCGCCTGTGCGAGGGCTCGCACGCGCGCACCGCTCGCGCCGTCTGCCTGCAGTAGTCCATCCGAACCCCAAACGAATGCGCCACGACCGCATGAACAGCGGTCGCGGCGCAGGTCGGGTTCTTGCCGCACGCGGGCGGCGCGGTGCAGCTACAGCCCGAGCATGCCCTTGCGCAGCTCGCCCGACGGCGGCACGGGGCCGAGCCACAGCGAGAACAGCGCGTCGGCGAAGTCCTTGCCCTCGAACGTGGCCACGTCCTTGCCGCCGATGTTGATCACCGTGCCGGTGCCGGGCACGTAGGTGAACAGCATGACGGCGCCCTTCTTCTGGTCGCCGACGAGCGCCAGGAACTTGTCGAAGTTCGCCTTCTGCGACGCCACCTTCGTGCCGGCGTTCTTCTCGAAGCCTTCGCGGAAGCCGTTCGTGAGGCGGCCCTTGTCCACGTCGCGCACGAACTCCATGCGGATGGCGCGCGGCGCGTCGGCGGCCATGATCGCGTTCGCGTCGTGGCTCTTCGCGGGCAGGTAGAGCCCGCCCACGTAGACCTTGATGATCGTGACCTTGCGCATGCCGAGGCCGTTCAGCACCAGCGTGTGACCGCCGGCCGACAGCTGGTCGGGCATCGTGACGCCGGAGAGCACCGCGGCGGCCGCGGCCCCGGCGAGCGTGGACGCGAGCACCGTGATCGCGAGCAGGCGGCGAGCGAACGTCTTCATCGGGAAACCTCCGGGTGAAAGATCAGCCGCGGCGTGCGCGGTGACGGGAGATCAGTGCGTTGGTCGAAGCGTCGTGCGCCAGGTTCGGCGCACCGGCGGCCTGCAGTTCGGAAAGCACCTTCTGCGCGAGCACCTTGCCCAGTTCCACGCCCCACTGGTCGAACGTGCCCACGTTCCAGATCACGCCCTGCGTGAACGTGCTGTGCTCGTACAGCGCGACCAGCGCGCCGAGCGTGGCGGGCGTGAGCCGGTCCGCGAGCAGCGTGCTCGTGGGCCGGTTCCCTTCGAATACGCGGTGCGGGACCAGCCATTCCGGGGTTCCTTCGGCCTTCACCTGGTCGGCCGGCTTCCCGAACGCGAGCGCCTCGGTTTGGGCGAAGCAATTCGCCATGAGCACGTCGTGGTGGGAGCCGAGCGGGTTCAGCGACCGGTGGAACGCGATGAAGTCGCACGGGATCAGCGGCGTGCCCTGGTGCAGCAGCTGGAAGAACGAGTGCTGGCCGTTCGTGCCGGGTTCGCCCCAGAACACCGGGCTCGTCTCCCAGTCCACCGTGCCGCCGTCGAGCGTCACGTACTTGCCGTTCGACTCCATGGTGAGCTGCTGCAGGTACGCGGGGAAGCGCGCGAGGTACTGGTCGTACGGCAGCACCGCCACGGTCTCGGCCGCGAAGAAGTTCGTGTACCACACCGTGAGCAGGCCCATGAGCACGGGCATGTTCTTCTCGAACGGCGCGGTGCGGAAGTGCTCGTCCATGGCGTGGAAGCCCGCGAGCATGTCGCGGAAGTGCGCCGGCCCGATCGCGAGCATGGTGGACAGGCCGATCGCCGAGTCCATGGAGTAGCGCCCGCCGACCCAGTCCCAGAACCCGAACATGTTCGTGGTCTCGATGCCGAACTTCGCCACCTCGGCGGCGTTCGTGGACACGGCCACGAAGTGCTTCGCGACCGCCGAATCGTCGCCCAGCGCCTGCACGAGCCACGCGCGCGCGGTGCGCGCGTTGGTCATGGTTTCGAGCGTCGTGAACGTCTTGCTCGACACCACGAACAGCGTCTCGGCCGCGTCGAGGCCGTGCACGGCCTCGGCGAAGTCGGTGCCGTCCACGTTCGACACGAACCGCATCGTGAGTCCGCGGTCCGACCAGTGCCGCAGCGCCTGGTACGCCATGACCGGGCCCAGGTCCGAGCCGCCGATGCCGATGTTCACCACGTTGCGCACGCGCTTGCCGGTGTGGCCGGTCCACGCGCCGCTCCGCACGCGGTCGCAGAACGCGGCCATGCGGTCGAGCACCTCGTGCACCGCGGGCACCACGTTGACGCCGTCCACCGTCACGGCCCGGTCGCGCGGCGCGCGCAGCGCGGTGTGCAGCACGGCGCGGTTCTCGGTCACGTTGATCTTGTCGCCGCGGAACATGGCCTCGATGCGTTCGCGCAGGCCGCACTCGTGCGCGAGCTCGACCAGCAGCTGCAGCGACTCGTCGGTGATCCGGTGCTTCGAGTAGTCGAGGAACCAGCCGGCCGCCTCGACGGTGAAGCGCTGGGCGCGCTCCGGGTCGGCGGCGAACAGTTCGCGCAGCTCGAGCAGGCAGGCGTCTTCGAAGTGGTCTTCCAGCGCGTGCCACGCGGGGCGCTGGTTCAGGGGCACGGCGGCCATGCGACACCTCTTCCTTGGGGTGGGCGCGCCTCCGGCGCTCGGGGCGCGCGATCGCGGGCACTGTCGCACGCGCGGGGCGGGGTGCAAAGCGCAGTCGCGTCGGCGTTGCCGGGGCGCCGGGGCGGGCACGCTTTAGGCAGCAGGAGCCGCCGCGAAGGCGGCGAGCCGAATGCTCGTTCCGGAGCCTCGCATGAAACGAACCTGCTTCCACCTGCTGCCCGGGCTGCTCGCGGCCCTCGTGCTCGTGGCGCCGGCCCGCGCCGGACGCCGCATTTCGTCCGATGCGAGCGTGCCCGACACCGCGCGCGCCGCGATCATCGAAACCTATCGCGCCCGCCAGGCGCAGTTGCCCGTGTGGCTCGGTGCCGAAACCGGCGTGGCGCTGCATCGCTCCCGCTGGCACACCTACCCGCGCGACGGTTCACCGGCGCGGCTGCGGTTCCTCGTGCGCGTGCCGATCGAACGGGAGCACTGGTGCAGCTGGAACGCGTTCGAATACGAACAGGACGAGCTCGTCGTCTCGGCGGTGCGGATCGCGTACGTGGACAGCCTCGGGACGTACGTCTTCGAGCCGACCCGGGCGAGGGTCCAGACCACGATGCTCACGGTGACCTCGGGGCTCGACCGAACGTTCGGCGCCGACGACCGGCCGCGCGCGTTCGCGGGATTCGGCGGCGGCTTCGGCTACGGAACCTTCACGCCGCCGTGGGAACGCACCGACCGCACGTGGTGGGGACTGGAAGCCGTCGCCCAGTGCGGCGTGTACGTGTATCCCGGGAAGCACGACCGCCTCGGGCTGCACTTCCAGGGACGCATGGGCTACCGCAAGGCCGACGACGTCAACGAAGACGCGCTGCTGGAGCTGCGCGCGGGCGTCTCGTGGGATTCGCCGCTGCAGCTCCCGAAGCGCTACGTCGTCCCGAACTGAAGCCGGCGCTCAGCGCCCCATCAGCTTCGACAGCCAGCCCGAGCCGCCCTGCTGTGCGGCGGGCTGCGCCGAGGCGCCCTTCTCGCGGCACTGGCAGCGCTCGGCCTTCGGTACGCCGGCCAGCGCCTGTTCGATGTGCTGGCCGCAGCCGGACCACGTGGGGCGCTTGCACTTCGGGCACGTCACTCGGTGACACATCGGGCGGTTCGCTCCTCGAGAAGGTGGTGCAGGAGGCCGGGCGGCCCGGCCGGGTCATACCCTGTGAGCCACGAGGGCGCCCGGGGATTCGCCGGGCGCCCTCGCGCACCTTCTCATGGGCCGAACGTTCAGTAACGCCGGGCCTTTGCCTGCGTCTTCTCGCGGAGGAACGCGATCGTGCGCTCCCACGCCTGCCGCGAGGCCGCCAGGTTGGCGCCCTCGCGCTGGTCCTGCTGGCGCAGGAACCCGTGCCCGGCGCCCGGGTAGAGGTGGGTCTCGAACGCCGCCTTGCGGGCGGCCAGCACGCGCTTCGCGGGTTCCACCGTCGCCACGACCCGCGCGTCGTCCTCGCCGTACAGGCCGAGCACCGGCGCGGCCAGCCGCTGCAGCGCGGCGCTGTCGGGAGAGGCCCCGTAGTACACGACCGCGCCGTCGAGCGACGGCTGCGCGATCGCGAACTGGAAGCTGGTCGAACCACCCCAGCAGAACCCGACCGCGCCGCAGCGTCCGCTGGCCGACGGCTGCGCCGTCGCCCAGGCGCGCGTGGCCGCGAGGCACGCCTGCACGCTGTCGCTCTTCAGCGTGCGCACGAGCTTCACCGCGTCGTCGCGGCACGCGAGCGACTCGGTGCCGCCGCCGTTCGGCCCGAGCCCCGACAGCAGGTCGGGCGCGACGGCGAGGAAGCCTTCCTTCGCCAACTGGTCGGTGACGCCGCGGATCCAGTCGGAGAGCCCGAAGATCTCGTGAATGACCACCACGACCGGCGCCTTGTCGCGCCGTTCGGGATACACGACCCACGCGCGCAACGGCGCCGCGCGGCCGGGCACCGCGATGTCCACGAACTCGCCGTGGCGCGGCGAGGTCTCGAGCACGGCCTTCGCGCCGGCTTCGCCGGCCGGCAGCTTCGGATCGTGCACCGGTGCGACGGCGGCCGCCGCCGGCGCCTCAGGCGCGGCCATCTCGCCGTGCGCGTGCCCGGCGTGTTCGTCGCCCGCCTGCGCCCACGCGAGCACCGGCGCCAGCAGCAGCGCGGCGATCGCCGCATGCGTCCGCAGCGCGCGGCTCATCGGGCCAACGTCTCGGCGAGGAAGTCGCGCATCGCTTCCCACGACCGCCGGTCGGCGGTGGCGTTGTACGCGGCGCCCTTCGAGTTGTCGGTGCCCGCGCGATCGTCGGTGAAGCTGTGCACGGCGCCGCTGTACTGCACGACCTGCCAGTCCTTGCCGGCGGCGCGCATCTCGTCCATGAACCTGGTCACGTCGGCCTGCTTCACGTACGGATCGTCGGCGCCGTGCAGCACCAGCACCTTGCCCACGATCTGCTTCGCGTCGTCGGGGCTTGCGGCCGACAGCGAGCCGTGGAACGTGACGACCGCCTTCACCGGCGCGCCGCTGCGCGCCAGCTCGAGCGCCGCGAGGCCGCCGAAGCAGTAACCCGTCACCGCGAGCCGGTCCTTGTCCACGTTCGGCCGCGACGCGAGGAAGTCGAGCCCGGCGTTCACGCGCGTCCGGAGCAGCGCGCGGTCCTGGTAGTACTTGCCCGCCTCGGCGCCGGCCGCCTGCGCGTCGGTGGGACGCACGCCCTTGCCGTACACGTCCGCCACCAGCACCACGTAGCCGAGCCCGGCCAGCCGGATCGCCTGCGCCTTCTGGTGTTCGGTCGCACCCATCCAGTCGTGGATCAGCAGCACGCCGGCGCGCTTCGTCTTCACCGCCGGGTCGGCCACGAGCCAGCCCGACAGCGCCGTGTCGCCCGCCTTGTACTCGACGGGCGTGGCGACCACGGCCGCGGGCGCCGGCGACGGCACGAAGGCGGCGAGCAGCGAGAACAGCGAAACCACCGGCAGCAGGCGCATCATGGGCGATTCTCCGGAGCGAAAGGGGACGGCCGCGGTGCGCGGCGCTTCGGGCGGGCGGGAACCTCGCATAGGATGCGCGGGCTCCGCCACGGGTTTCGCGCGAGGATTGACCCGGCCCGAACGCCCCGCCGGCGGAGTTCCGCTACGGTGTTCGGCCCTCGTTCGCGCCGCGCCCAAAGCCCTCGTGCGGCCGGTCGTCCCGTCGAAAGGAACGCATGGATTCGCACCTTTTCCTGCAGGTGCTCGGCTACGTGGCCTCGGTGCTCGTGGCCGCGTCGCTCATGATGAAGTCGCTGCTCCGCCTGCGCGTGATCAACCTGTTCGGCGCCGGGCTCATGGCGACCTACGGCCTGTTCATCCACGCGTGGCCCGTGGCGGTGCTGAACGGCACGATCGTGCTGGTGGACCTGTACTACCTGAACCAGATGTGGCGGCAGCGCGACTACTTCAAGCTGCTCGCGATCGATCACGACAGCGAATACATGCGCGGGTTCGTGAACTTCCACCGCGACGACATCGCCGAGTTCGTTCCCGGCTACGCGTTCGAGCCGGATCCGGCGCAGCACCACCTGCTCGTGCTGCGCAACATGGTGCCCGCCGGGCTCGTGATCCTGCAGCCCGAGGGCGACACCGCGCGCGTGTTGCTCGACTTCGTCATTCCGGGCTACCGCGACTTCGGCGTGGGCCGGTTCCTGTTCGAGGAAAACGCCGCGTGGTTCCGCGAACGCGGCATCGTGCGGCTCGTGTCGGCGCCCGGGGCGCCGAAGCACGCCGACTACCTGGTGCGCATGGGCTTCCGGCGCGAGGGCGGTGCCTACGTGCGCGAGTTGGGGAAGAGCGGCCCTCGCGGCTAGACTTCTCCTCATGATCCGGCCGCCCCGAACCGTTCGCGCTCTCCTCGCCGTACTGCTGTGCGCGGTGGCGGCCGCGAGCGCCGGCGCCGCACCCGTGCGCGCACCCGCACCCGCGCGTCCCGATCCGTGGAAGACTCACGCGGCGCTCGTCGCCCGCGACAACACGCTCTACCTGGCGGGCCAGTACGGCGCGATCGCGACGCTCATGGATTCGCTGCTCGCGTCGCCGGGCGTGAAGAGCGACCCCGGGCTCCTGCGCATCGCGCTCACGCGGCGTTCGCGCGCGCACCTCATGCTGCTCGAATACCCGCCGGCCGCCGCGGTGTCCGCCCGAGCGTTCGCGCTGTCCGAGGCCGCGCGCGACACGGCCACCATGATCCGCGCGCTGCGGGTGTACGTGATCGCGCTCGAGAAGACCGGCGACATCGCACAGTCGCTGCGGTTGTGCGCGCGCGGCGCCGCCATGGCGAAGCGCCGCAACCAGCCGCGCGACGAGAGCTACCTGCACCTGCGGCACGGCTACGCGCTCGTGGCGCAGGGCCGCAGCCGCGAAGCGGTGCAGTGGTTCGGGCGGGCGGCCGAAGCCGGCGTGCGCAGCGGTGATGCCGGCGACGAACTGCGCGCCACGGCCGGACTCGCCGCGGCGCAGTACCAGATCGGGGCGCTCGTCGAAGCGCGCGCGAGCTACGCGCGCGGCATCGCGCTCGCCACGAAGCTCGACGACGCGTTCGAGCTGTCGTACCTCTGCCTGAACGACGCCGAAATGGAAATGGCGATCGGCGATCCCGACGCGGCGCCCGCGCTCGCACAGGCGGCGATCGAGGCGTCGCGCCGCAGCGCGCAGCTCAACGTCGAACTCAAGGCGCGGCGCGTGCTGTCGAACTACGAAGCCGCGCGCGGCGCGTGGGACCGCGTGGACTCGATGATGACGGCCGTGATCACGCTGGCCGAGCCGCTCGGCGACCGCGAGCCGCTCGCCAGCGCGCTGTTGTTCGCGGCCGAAGCGCGCACCGAGCTGGGGCGCACCGCCGAAGCCGACGCGCTGATCCGTCGCGCGGCCGCGCTCGTGGACACGCTGATCCCCGTGAACGCGGCGTTCGCGTCGCAGATGCTGGTGTTCGACCTGCACAAGGCGAGGCGCGACGCAGACGCCGTGCGCTGGGCGGACGACCTCTGCGCGCGGCTCGCGAAGCGCATGCCCGCCGAATCGTACTGGCGCGTGCGCCTGTACCGCGGGCTCGCGCTGCAGTCGCTCGGTCGGCACCGCGAGGCGCTCGTCGCGTTCCGCGAGACGGCGGCGATCACGCGCCCGACCGCGACGACGCCGGGCGGGGTCGAGTACGACTGGGCGCTCGCGCTGGCGGCGAAGTCGCTGCACGGGCTGGGCGCGGTGGACAGCTCGATCGCCGGCTATCGCCGTGCGATCGGCGCGTGGGAGCGGGCGCGCAGCGCCCGCACGCGCGAGGAGCTGCTGCTCGACAGCGAGGACTACGGGCTCGAGATCGGCTGCGGCCTCGCGAACGTGCTGCTCGACGCGCGCCGCGCGGTGCCGCGCGATCGCCGCGTGATCGAGGCGTTCACCGAGCTGCAGCGCTTTCACGCGCTGGCGGTGACCGAGCGCCTGCTCGGGCCGGCCGCCGGAGCGGAGGCGCGGCGCAAACCGTTCGACTTCGCGGCGTGGCGGCAGCACACGCTGCGACCGGGCGAAGTGTTCGTGGACGTCACGCCCGACGACGACTCGACGCTCGTGCTCGCCGTGACGCGGCGCGACGTGCGCGCGTGGCGCATCGCCGGCAAGGACGCGCTCGACAAGCGGCTCGCGCGCTTCTCCGACCTCGTCGCCGGCGCCGGCACCGACGATCCGACCGTCCGCCAGGTCGCGACGGCGCCTCGGCGCCGACCTGTTCGGTCCAGGCGCGGACCTGCTGCGTGGCGCGTCGCGGGTGCTGGTCGCCGGCGGCCGCATCGCGAACCGGCCGATCGGCCTCGTGATCGTGCCCGGCACGAACGGCCCGCTGGCGCTGGAGCGCGAGCTGTCGATCGTGCCGTCGGCCAAGCTGCTCGCGATCGCTCGCTCGCGCACCGGCGCGCGCGTGACCGCCGCGCGTGCGCTGGTCGCCGTGGCGCGCACGAGCGACGACCGCGGCCGCCAGCCTGGCTTCGGCGGGCGACGAAGTGCGCGCGCTCGGCCGCGCGTACGCCTCGGTCCGCGCTCGTGGACCCGCTGCGCACGGCGTCGCAGATCGCGCGCGAGACTCCTCGGCACCGGCGACGTCGTGCACCTCCGCGCACACGAGCGCCGACCTCAAGCATCCGTGGCAGTCGCGGCTGCTGATCGGCGACCCCGCGCGTCGCGACGCGTTTCTGCCGGTCGCGGCGATCAGCCGCCTCAGCTGCCGGCGCGGCTCTGCGTGCTCGCGTCGTGCCGCTCGCTCGGCAGCGCCGGGCTCGACAACATGTCGCTCGCGGGGCTCGCGCCCGCGTGGCCTCATGGCCGGCGTGCCGACCGTGATCGCCACGCAGTGGACGTGGACGACCGCGCGACCGCCGAGTTCATGCGGCGCTTCTACGCCGCGCTCGCGAGCGGCCGCACGGTGGGCGCGGCGCTGCAGCAGGCGCAGCGCGAGCTGCGCGCCATTCCCGGAATGGGCGGCGCCGCGGTTCTGGTCGGGGTTCGTGGTGCTCGGGGACCCGGGCACCACCGTGGCGCTCGCACCCAAACGCTGAGCCGTTCGGGGCGTCCGCGCTCGGCCGCGCGAGCGCCCCCGCCCGTGCAGCGAAAACCCGCGCCGGTCTGCGCCCGCTCGCGCGCCCGTGACGCGCCCCCTAACGTCCCCGTCCAATCCCACCACGACGCCGCGCATTCCCGTGCGGCGCCGGCCGTCCCCAACGCGCCGCCCGACGGCGCAGGAGCACCGCATGACGCACCGTTTCCCGTGGACCCGCATGGGCGCACTCGCGCTGACCGCCATGCTCGTGGCCCAGACGGCGGTGGCCGCCGGGCCTCCGGCCAAGCCGGCCGCCGGAGCCGCCGCCGCGCCGGCCGCCCCCGAGAAGCCTTTCGCCGAGTGGAAGAAGACGATCAAGGACGCCGAGGAGAAGAAGGGGTTCTTCACGCTCTTCAAGAAGCGCGACAACCTCTACCTGCAGATCAACAAGGACCAGCTCGGCAAGCCGTTCCTGTACATCGTCAGCTACTCGCGCGGCATCGGCAGCAACGGCGTGCTCGGCGGCCTGCCGCTCGACGACCGCATGCTGCAGTTCGAGCGCGTCGGCGACCGCATCCTGCTCATGGACGTGAACACGCGGTTCCTGGCGCCCAGGGACACGCCCATCGACCGCGCGCGCGACCTGTCCATCGGCAACTCGGTCGTGCAGTCGTTCAAGATCGAGAGCGAGCAGGATTCGACCAAGGCCGTGCTCATCGACGTGGGCGGCTTCTTCCTGAGCGACGTCACCGACCTGTCGGAGCAGATGCGCTTCGCGTTCGGCGGCGTGTCGGCGCGCTTCGACAAGGAGCGTTCGGCGCTCACGCAGTCGAAGGCGTTCCCGGACAACGACGAGATCGAGGCGCTGCTCACGTACACGCCGAACGACCGCTCGCGGCTCAACCTCGAAGCCGTGCCGGACAACCGCTACATCCCGATCTCGGTGCACTACTCGTTCACGCGCCTGCCCGAGAAGCCCATGGCGCCGCGCTGGGCGGACAACCGCGTCGGCTACTTCCTCGACGCGCGCAAGGACTTCTCGCGTGACGACAAGGAGAACTTCTGGATCCGCAACATCCACCGCTGGCGGCTCGAGAAGAAGGATCCGAGCGCCGCGGTGAGCGAACCGGTCAAGCCGATCGTGTACTACCTCGACCGCACGATTCCCGAGAAGTTCAAGCCGTGGGTGAAGGAAGGCGTCGAGAAGTGGCAGAAGGCGTTCGAGGCCGCCGGCTTCCGCAACGCGATCGTCGCCATGGACCCGCCGGCCGACAGCACGGGCTTCGATCCCGAGGACACGCGCTACAGCACGATCCGCTGGATCACGTCGCACGAGCCGTCGTTCGGCGCCATCGGGCCGTCGCGCGTGGACCCGCGCACGGGTGAGATCCTCGACGCCGACATCCTGTTCGAAGCCTCCATGTTCCAGAACTACTCGAACGCGTACCGCCGCTACGCCGGCCCCGAGCAGCTCGCGCAGTCGCTGCTGCCGCAGGACGTGTTCGCGCAGCTGCCGCCGAACGTGACGCCCGAGATGCTGTGCATGGCCGGCAACGCGGCCGCCGACGGCGGCGCGCTGCAGCACCTCTCGCTGCTCATGAGCCAGGAGCTGCCGCCCGGCGCGCCGGTGCCCGACAGCTACCTCAAGCCCGCGGTCGTGTGGGCGGTGATGCACGAGGTCGGGCACACGCTCGGCCTGCGCCACAACTTCCGTTCGAGCACCTCCACGCCGGCCGACCACCTGCACGACACGGCGTGGACCAGCGCGAACGGGCTGTACTCCTCGGTCATGGAGTACCCGACGCCGAACGTGGACTACACGCACCAGCACCAGGGCGAGTACTGGACCACGACGGCCGGCACGTACGACCTGTGGGCGATCCGCTACGGCTACCAGCCCACGGGCGCGGCGACGGCCGAAGACGACTACGCCGCGATGCGCAAGGTCGCGGACGAGTCGCTGCAGCCGGGCCACGAGTACTCGACCGACGACGACACGTACCCGGCCGACGCGCCGGATCCGCGCTCGAACATCTACGACCTCGGCAGCGACCCGCTCGCGTTCGCGAAGGGGCGCACGGCGTACGTCGCGTCGCTGTGGCGCAACCCGAACTTCGAGCAGCGCGTGGTCGGCAACAGCGGCGACCTGACCGCGTTCCGTCGCGCCATGGACACGCTGCTCGGCCAGTACGGCACCGCGGCCGGTCTCGCCGTGAAGTACCTCGGCGGTTCGTACATGTCGCGCGTCGAGCGCGGCCAGCCGGGCGAAGTCGCCCCGGTGAACCCGGTGCCGGCGGCGAAGCAGCGCGAGGCGCTCGACTTCCTGTCGAAGAGCGTGTGGTCGGCCGACGCGTTCGCCGCGCCGTCCGCGATCTTCACGCGCATGGCGCCGAACCGCTGGTCGCAGTGGGGCATGGGCGCGGGCACGTTCTCGGGCCGTCACGACTACGACTGGAACGACAAGGTGTTCATGGTCCAGAACCAGCTGCTCGGCGCGGTGCTGTCGCCGGCGCTGCTCGACCGCATGCGCGAGGCCGAGAACCGCACGGCCGATCCGTACCGCCTGTCGGAGCACTTCGACCGCCTGACCCGCGCGCTCTGGGGTGAGGTCGGTACGCCGGTGCCGGGCGCCGCCAGGGCGCTCGAAGGCACGAGCACGCGCCGTGACATCCAGCGCGCGTTCGTGGACCGGCTCGCGAACATGGTGACGGCGAACAACGGTGCGCCCGACGACGCCCGGGCGCTGGCGCGGCTCGCGCTGACGCGCATCGACGCCCGCTGCGCGCGCGCGCTGCTGGCGGCCGGCATCGGCGACAACGCGCGCGCGCACCTGGCCGAAACGCGCGCCCGCATCAAGCGTGCGCTCGAGGCCGGGCGCGAAGCCGACAATGCGCCGGCGGTCGGCGGGTTCCGGATGTTCGGGGTTCCGGCGAACACGCACTGACGCCACGCCTCACGCACGACGCCCCGGCTCGGAACGCTCGAGCCGGGGCGTCGCGCGTTTATCGCCGTGCGTCAGTCGGCGCGCGTCGCGATGCGCGCGAACGCGCGCTTCGAGCGGTACGCCAGCCACGCGATCTGCGCCGCACCGCCGGCGGTCATGCCGAAGGCGGCCAGGTCGAGCCCGGGCGCGGGGTGCAGCGCGACGCCCAGCGCGAGCGTCCCGGCGGTCGCCACCAGCAGCACCGCCATGGACTCCGTGATCGCGCGCGTGTCGCGCACGTGCACGAGCGCGCCCTGGTGAAAGCTCTGCCACACGCTCACCGCGCCCATCGGCACCAGCAGCCACAGCGCGCGCCACGCCATGTGCGCCAGCTCGGGCGCCAGCGCCGAGCCGCGCCCGAACCACCACAGGCCCACGGGTGTCGCGGCTCCCGTCAGGAGCAGCAGCGTCACCAGCGCGCTCAGCCCGATCGCGAAGCGCGTGAGCGCGCGCACGGGCCGCGGGCGGTCGAGCAGCGACACGCACACTTCGTTGAACGCGAACCCCACGCTGCGCAGCGTGAACGTGCCGCCCGACAGCACCGGCCACGCGGCCAGCGATTCGAGCGCGAGCGGCATGCGGCTCATGGCGGCGGCCGACAGCGGCATGGCGAGGAAGTTGAGCAGCGGCGTGAATGCGAGCGGCGCGTAGAACTTCACGAACGCGCGCATGGAGAGCGCCGGCTGCACCGCGGGCGCGGCGGCGAGCGGCCCGCGCCGCACCGGTGCGACCGACCACTTCGCGAACAGCGCTTCGGCGATCACGCCGCTGGCCACGGCGCTCGTGCCGACCACGATGCCCGGCCAGCGCCCCAGCGCCCAGCCCGCGCCGAGCACGCTCGCCAGCGTGCCGAGCCGCACCAGCGTGCCCCACGTCACCGCGCGCGCACGTTCGAACCGGATCAGCACGCCCTGCTGCGTGCGGCGGTACGCGATGGACAGGGTCCACGGCAGCATGATCCGCAGCCCCATGCGCGCGGGCTCGCGCAC
>JAXLXR010000003.1:0-381962 GCA_046327815.1 Candidatus Eiseniibacteriota bacterium
TGGCGGGACTGCTCGCGCTGGCGGGCCCGGAACTGACGCACGGGCACGTGCGGCTCGTGCTCACGGTGGCCGGTTCGGCCGCGATCGCGCTGGTGCTGTTCTGGGGATCGCTGCGCCTCGCGCGCGTCGAGGACGTGGCGCTCTTCGAGGACGCGTTCGGCTCGCTGGCGCGGCGGTTCCGGCGCTGATCCCGGCGCGCGCTCAGCGCCGCGGGCGCGCGCCTTCGGTCCAGAGCTGGGGCAGCACGGCGAACGCCTGCAGTCGTCCCGGCCGCCACGCCGCCGACACGATCTCGAACGCGAGCCACGCCGCGTAGAGCCAGCAGATCTCCTCGCGCCAGTCCGGATGCACGAACTGCGCAAACCACAGCGCGAACAGCCCGAGCGCCTCGTGCGCGTGGAAGCGGAAGTTCGCGAGCAGCACCACGCCGAGCGCGCTCTGCAACAGCGTGAGCACGATCTCGACGCGGTGCTCCGCGATCGGGATCGCCGCGGGGCGGCCCTGCGCGATCGAATAGACGATCGGGATCATGGCCGCGAGCACGGTCCACTGGTTCACGTTCGACGAGGCCATGTTCATGAGCGCCATACCGGCCTTGCCGCGGCTCTTCGCCCACACGAACGCGCTGGTCTTCTCGGGCATCTCCGACAGGAACGGCGCGACCCACTGCACGAACACGAACTGCGACACGCCCAGCGTGACCGCGACACCCTTCATGGAGTCGAGGAACGGCGGCGCCACGAAGAACAGCGCCACCCCGCCGGCGAGGAACAGCGCGACCACGCCCAGCAGCCGGCGCGGCTCGGGCCACGCGAGGATCGCACGCACGACGCGCGGGGCGTCGGCCTCGGCCTCGTGCTCGGAGGGCGGGATCCGCTGGAGCAGCGCGAGGTAGGCGAAGTACATGGCGAGCAGCACGCCGGCGTCCACGAGGTCGAGCGTGCCCTTGAACACGATCCACACGAACCAGAGCAGCGGCGGCGCCAGCCCGGCCACCGTCGCGGCGTGCTCGCGGCTCAGGTGGATCGGGGGCAGCGCGCGCGTCTCGCCGCGGCGGCGCTCGAAGATCGCGAACACGACCCAGATCATGGGCCAGCCCACGCCGGTGAGCAGCCGCAGCGCGCCGGTGAAGTTCGCGGTCATGAGCGGCACGTCGCCGTGCCACGCGATCACCGCCTCGACCGCGAACTCCGGCAGCGTCTGCAGCCACGCGAGCAGCGCGAGCGCCAGCCCCTGCGAGATGTAGAACTGCGCGCCCTCGGCGGCCCACGCCATGAGGAACGCGCTGAACAGGATCGAGGGGAAGGTCCAGAGGGCGTGCAGGGCCGCGCGCGTGGCTTCCTGCGGCGACATGGGCTGCGGATCCAGCATCGGGCTCCTCGGGTGGGGCGGGAAGCGCGTGCGCGCGGTCGGCGCTGCGGCATGTTGCGCGGCGCGAAAGCGCGGCGATAGTGTGCGCCCACCATGCACGCGTCAAGCACCGCCGCTCCGTTGCGCCGCCGCCGCGGCGTGTTCCAGCTCTGCCGCTTCGCCGCGCTCGTCACGCGCCGCGACTTCACCGCGGCCGCCGAGGCGCTCGCACGCGCGCGCGGGTTCGGCGTGCGACGCGTGGCCGCGGAGGAGAGCGCGCTCATGCTCATGCTGTACGCGGGCTACCCCGCGGCGCTCGAGGGCCTGCGCGTGCTCAACGCGGCATGGCCGGGCCGCGCCCGCCGCTCGCGTGAAGGCGCCGTCGCCGACTGGCTGCGCCGCGGCGAGGGGCTGTGCGCGCGCGTGTACGGCGCGTCGTACGCGCGGCTCGTGCCGGCCGTCGAGGCGCTGCACCCCGACCTCGCGCGCTGGATGATCGAACACGGCTACGGCCGCGTGCTGTCGCGGCCCGGCATGCCGGCGCGCGATCGCGAGCTGGTCACGGTGGCCGCGCTCGCGGCGCTGGGCTGGGAGCGCCAGCTCGTGAGCCACCTGCTCGGCGCCCGCCGGGTGGGGGCGACGCTCGACGAGGTGCAGGGCGCGCTCGCGGGCGGGCTCGCGCACACCGACGCGGCCGCCGAGCGCATCGCGCTCTCGGCATGGCGGCGGCTGGTCGAGGCCGAGCAGGCCGGCGTGCGGCCCCGCAAGGGCCTGCCGAAGCGGCCGAGGGGCGAGGCCGCCGGGGCCCGGCGGCGTTCCTGACCGAAACGGGCCGAAACGAATCGCCCCCGCGCGGCATCGCAACGGAGCCGCCCGCCTCGCTTTGCCCCCTTCGAGTCCCCGACCTAGGATGCCGCGCGTGAACCGCCTCCCGATCCGATGTCCCCGCCCCGAGCGTACCCGTTGAAGGCGGGAACGCTCGCCGTTCGCACCCGCGTCACCGGCCGCGCCGAAAGCCCGTTCGACCGCCTCCACGACCCGATCACGCGCGACCTGCTCGACGGTGGGCCGATCGCGTGCGAGCGCTTCGCGCGACTCTGGACGTCCGACGCACAGGTCGCCGAACTGACCGCGCTCAAGCGCCGCCCGCTCGATCCCGCGCTCGCGCGCGCCATGGCCGAGCAGCACGCGCGGCTCGGCGCGTCGCCCGCGTCGCTCGCGAACCTCGAGCGCCTCGCGAAGGGCGAGGCGGTCGCGGCGGTGGCCGGCCAGCAGCCCGCGCCGCTCGGGGGCCCGCTCTACTCGCTGCACAAGATCGCGTCGTCGGCCGGCATCGCGCGCACCGTGCAGGCACGCACCGGCACGCCGTGCGTGCCGCTGTTCTGGATGCACGGCGAGGATTCCGACTTCGCCGAGATCCGCCACGCGAGCGTGCTCGACGCGAACCTCGAACTGCACGATTTCGTGCTGCCCGACGACGCCCACGCGACCGGCGGCCTCGTGGGCGGCGTGCCCGTGGCGCCGCTGGCGGCGCTGCACGCCGAGGCGCTCGCGAAGTGGGCGGGCCTGCCCGGCCACGCCGACGCCGCCGCGCTGCTCGCGCGCGCGCAGGCGGCGGGGCGCGATCTCGGCGAGGTCACGATCGCGCTGCTGCTCGGGCTGTTCGCCGACGCCGGGCTCGTGGTCGTGGACCCGCGCCTGGGCGAGTTCCGCGCCGCGGCGCGGCCGTTCGTCGAGCGCTACCTCGCGAACGCCGAAGTGCTGCAGGCGGCCGCGGTCGCGGCGGGCGCGCGACTGCAGGCGCTGGCCGGCCGCACGCCGCTGTCCGAGGCGTCGCTCGAGTCGTTCGTGTTCGAGATCGCCGGCGGCGCGCGGCACAAGCTCTCGGCCGCCGACGCGCGTGCGCGCGGCGCCGCGGTCACGCTGAGCCCGAGTGTCGCGCTGCGCCCGGCCGTGCAGGACGGCGTGTTCCCGACGGTCGCGATGGCCGTGGGGCCCGGCGAGATCGCCTACCTCGCGCAGCTGCGCGAAGTGTTCGCGGGTGTCGGGGTGGAACCGGCCGTGCTCGTGCCGCGCTTCGGCGCCACGTGGTTGCCGGCCGCGGCGGTCGAGTTCCTCGAGGCCTCGCAGGCCGCGGGCGAAGACGCCTGGCACGTGGTCGCCGAGACCGATGCCGCGCTCGCCGCGTTCGCCGCCTCGCGCGTGCCCGCCGACGTCGAGGGCGAACTGCTCGCGGCGAAGCAGGCCGCGCTCGACGGGCTCACGCGTTTCGCCGACCGCGCGAAGGCGCTCGACGGCAGCTTCCCGCAGATGGTCGAGTCCGCGCGCGGCAAGGTGGACTACCAGTTCGCACGCCTGCACGAGGGTCTCGTCAGCAAGGTGCGCGCGCGCTTCGACAAGGAACATCCCGTCTGGCGACGGCTGCGCTACGCGCTCGCGCCGGGCGGCAAGCTGCAGGAGCGCCGCATCGCGTCGCTCGAACCGGTCGCGCGACAGGGCGTGGGCGTGGTGGCCATGCTGTGCGACGCGGCCGCCGAGCACGCCGCCGGTGCCGCGCGCGGCGTGCACGAACACTGGCTGCTGGAGGCCTGAGCGCATGAGCGCGACCGCGCTGTTCCTCGGGGCGCATCCCGACGACATCGAACTCACGAGCGCCGGTCTCGCGGCGACGCTCGCCGCGGCGGGCGCGCGTGTGGTGCTCGCGGACTTCACGCGCGGCGAGCTCGGCACGCGCGGCGACGTGCGCACCCGTGCCGCCGAAGCCGACGCCGCCGCGCGCGCGCTGGGCGCCGCCTTGCGCGAGAACCTCGAACTGTCCGACGGCGGGCTCGACCGCCACGACCGTGGCCAGCTCAAGGCCGTGATCGAGTGCCTGCGCCGGCACGCGCCGCAGCTGGTGGTGGCGCCGCACGCGGACGACGCCCATCCCGACCACGTCGAAGCGTCGCACCTCGTGACGCGCGCGTGCTACCTCGCGGGACTCGCGAAGTACCCCGCGCTCGGCGAACGGCATCGCCCGGCGCGACTGCTGTACGCGCTCTACCGCGGCGACGCTCGCGCCCAGCTCGTGGTGGACGTGACGCCGGTGTGGGAACGGCGCATGGCGGCGCTGCGTGCGCACGCGAGCCAGCTCGATCCGGCGGCCGGCGAATCCACGTACCTCACCGCGCCCGGCTTCCTCGCCGAAGTCGAGGCGCGCGCCCGCGTGTGGGGCGCGCTGGCCGGTGGCACCTTCGGCGAGGGGTACCGCACGCGCGGACCGCTCGCCCTGACCGACGCGCGGGCGCTGCTCGCGTGAACCGAGGAGTGTGCGCGTGAGCGCGAAGCGAGCGAAGCCCGCCGCGAAGAAGGCGGCCCTGCGCGGCCCCAAGTCCGGCGCGCCGAAGCGCCGTGCGCGGCGCAAGCTGAAGATCGGCATCAGCTGCTACGCGCACTTCGGCGGCAGCGGCGTGGTGGCGAGCGAACTGGGTCTCGAGCTGGCGCACCGCGGGCACGAGGTGCACCTCGTGGCGTCGCACCTGCCGTTCCGGCTGCGCAGCTTCGAGTCGAACATCTACTTCCACGAGTCGAGCCCGGCCTACTACCCCGTGTTCGAGGACGCGCCGAGCAACCTGGCGCTCGCCGCGAAGATGGTCGAGGTCGCCGAGAACTACTCGCTCGACCTGATGCACGTGCACTACGCGATGCCGTTCGCGACCAGCGCGTACCTCGCGCGCCAGATCCTCATGCCGCGCTCGCTCGGCGTGGTCACGACGCTGCACGGCACCGACATCACCGTGGTCGGCGCCGAGCCGGCGTTCTACCGGGTGACCAAGTTCGGCATCGAGTCGAGCGACCGGGTCACCGCCGTGAGCCGGTTCCTCAAGGAGCGGGCCGAGGAGACGTTCGGGGTCACCCGACCCATCGAGGTGATCTACAACTTCGTGGACCCGCACCTGTTCGCCCCCAAGCGGGAGGGCCGGCTGCGCCTGGCCGGGCCGGACACCAAGGTGCTCATGCACGCCTCCAACTTCCGTGCGGTCAAGAACATCCCCGTGGTCATCCAGACTTTCGCCGAGGTCCGCAAGCGGCTGAAGTCCAAGCTGGTCATGGTCGGGGACGGCCCCGAGAAGGCCGGGGCGGAGCAGATGGCCCGTGAGCTCGGGGTGCACCGGGACGTGCTCTTCCTGGGAAATCAGGACTGTATGGAGGAGCTGTTCCCGTTGGCCGATATCTTCCTCCTGCCGAGCTCCTCGGAGAGTTTCGGGCTGGTGGCGCTCGAAGCCATGAGCGCCGAAGTGCCGGTGGTGTCGTCCAATGCCGGCGGCCTGCCCGAGGTCGTGGAGCACGGTTTCACCGGGTTCCTGCACGACCCGACCGACGTGGACGGGTACGTCGAATCCGCACTGAAGCTGCTCACGAACGAGACGCTGCGCCGGGCCATGGGACGGCGCGGGCGGCGGATCGCGAAGGAGCGGTTCACGGCGGAGGAGATGGTGCAGAAGTACGTGCAGGTCTACGAGTCGCTGCGCTGACCCCAGAGGACGGATGCTCGGAAAAACCAGGCGTTTGGCCCTGCTCGCCGAAGGTTGTTTCAACGCCACCGACGCGAAGAGCGCGGTCGGCGTGCTGCGCTACCGGACCTCCGAGGTCGTCGCGGTCATCGATTCGACCCGCGCCGGCCGCACCGCGCAGTCGTGCGCCGGTGTCGGTGGCGACATCCCGGTGGTCGCCAACCTCGACGGAGCGGCCGCGTTCGACGCGGACACGCTGCTGATCGGCATCGCGCCGCCCGGCGGTGCGCTGCCCGCGCCGTGGCGCGCGGTGGTCGCCGAGGCGCTCATGCGCGGCATGGACGTGATCGCGGGCATGCACCAGTTCCTGTCCGACGATCCCGAACTCGCGACGCTCGCCGAGGCGAAGGGCTGCCGCCTGATCGACGTGCGACGCCCGCCGGCCGCGCGCTCGATCGCGACGCGCCGCGCCGCCGGCGTGGACGCGCTCGTCGTGCTCACCGTGGGCAGCGACTGCAACGTCGGCAAGATGACCACCGCGCTCGAACTCGAGGCCGCGCTGACCGCGATGGGAGTGAAGACGGCGTTCGTGGCGACCGGCCAGACGGGCATCTTCGTGGCCGATCGCGGCGTCGCGATCGACGCGGTGGTGTCGGACTTCGTCGCCGGCGCGGTCGAGGACATGGTCGTCGAAGCGGCGCGCGAAGCCGAGGTGGTGCTGGTCGAGGGCCAGGGCTCGATCCACCACCCGGGCTATTCGGGCGTGTCGCTGTCGCTGCTGCACGGCGCCTGCCCGGACGCGATGATCCTCTGCCACCAGGCGGGACGCACGCACATCAAGGTCTTCGATTCCGGCCCGGCGCCGCGCATCCGTTCGCTCATCGACATCGTGCGCGACCACGAGCGCGCCGCGAGCTGGGTGTCGCCCGCGCGCGTGCTCGGGCTGGCGCTGAACACCGTGACGCTCGAGGAATCCGAGGCGAAGCGGGCGATCGAGCACGAGGCGCAGCGCACCGGACTCCCGGTCACCGACCCGGTGCGCTACGGTGCACAGCCGCTGGCCACCGTGATCGCACGGCGGCTCGAGGAGAGGAGGCGGCGTGCAGCTTCGTCATGAACCGCTGGTCGTGCGCTCGCGGCATCCGTTCCGGATCGCGCACGGCGTCAAGCAGGACTACCGCAACACGCTCGTGCGCATCACGCACGACGGCATCGAGGGGCTGGGCGAGGCGTCGCCGTCGCACTACTACGGCGAGACGCCGGAGCTGGTCGCGCAGGCGCTCGACACCTGGGCGCCGCACCTGGGCGACGATCCGTTCGCGCTCGACGCGATCGACGCGCGGCTCGATGCGCTGCTGCAGGGCCACGGCGCGGCGCGTGCCGCGATCGAAATGGCGCTGCACGACTGGATCGGCAAGAAGCTCGGCCTGCCCGTGTGGAAGCTGTTCGGGCTCGATCCCGTGCGCACGCCGCTGTCGTGCATGACGCTCGGCATGGCCGCGCCCGACGAGATGGAACGCAAGCTCGACGAGATCCTCGACTTCCCGATGATCAAGGTGAAGCTCGGCGGTCCCGGCGACGTGGACAACCTGCGCCGCATCCGCGCGCGCTACCGCGGCAAGCTGCAGGTGGATGCGAACACCGCGTGGTCGCCCGCCGACGCCGTGCGCGTGCTGCGCCAGATCGAGCCGCTCGACATCCAGCTGGTCGAGCAGCCCGTGCCGCGCGGCGACCTCGACGGCCTGAAGTACGTGCACGAGCGCAGCCCGATCCCGGTGTTCGCGGACGAGAGCGCGCATCACCTCGCCGACATCGGCCTGCTCGCGGGCCGCGTGGCGGGCGTGAACCTCAAGATCGCCAAGACCGGCGGCCTGCGCGAAATGCGCCGCATGATCCACGCCGCGCGCGCCCACGGCCTGCAGGTCATGATCGGTTCCATGATCGAGACCAGCCTCGCGCTCACCGCGGCCGCGCAGCTCGCGCCGCTGGTGGACTTCCTCGATCTCGACGGCCACTGGCTGCTCGCCGACGACCCGTTCGACGGAGCGCCGCGCGAGCGCGGCGTGCTCACGTTGTCCGAGCGTCCCGGGCTCGGCGTCGTGTGGCGCCGGGGAGCGCCGGCCGCTTGAGTCCACGCCTCCGCGCCTACGTCTACGGGATGATCGCGCTGGGCGCCGCCGCCCTCGCGACCCACATCCCCACGACCCTCGACGCCGACTGGGGTCACTACGTGGCGTGGCTGGTGATCTGCCTCGTGTCCGAGACCATGTGGTCCACGACCCTGACCGGCGACAGCACCTGGTCGCTGTCGTCCACGGCCGGCCTGTGCGTGCTGGTTCTGTGGGGGCCGGCGGTCGGCATGTGGGTGACGTCGGTGAGCACGGTCGTCGCGGACCTGTTCGTGGTGCGCAAGCCCGGCATCCGCGCGTGGTTCAACGGCGGCCAGACCGCGATCACGGCGCTGTGCGCCGGCCTGGCGTTCGAGCTGCTCGGCGGGCGCAACGCGCTGCCCGTGAACGCCGGCACGCCGGTGCTGCACCGCGACGCCGCGGCGTCGCTCGTGCTGCCGTTTGTCGGGCTGGTCGTGACCTATTTCGTGGTCAACCGCTCGCTCGTCACCGTCGCCGTGGCGTGGTCGAGCGGCCGCACGTGGCTGCGCGCGATGCGCGAGGACTGGCTGCATTTCGGCCGCCTCGAGATGGACGGCGCGGCCTACCTGCTCGTGCCGCTCATGGTGATCTCGTACGTCGCGATCGGTTATCCCGGCGTGCTGCTGTTCTACGCGCCGCTGTTCATGCTCCACCAGTCGGGCCAGCGCTACATCCAGCTGCGCCGCGCGCAGGAGCAGAACCTGCGCAACGCGCGCTTCGCCGCCAAGGGAGAACTCGCGGCCGGCATCGGGCACGAGCTCAACAACCAGCTCGTCGCGATCACCGCGCGCGCGCAGATGCTGCTCAAGGACGCCGAGCGCCAGAAGTTCGACAACGCGCCGCGCCACGCGCAGATCATCCTCGAGCAGTCGAAGCGCATGGGCGTGCTGGCCAAGGGGCTCATGGACTATACGCGCAACCAGGTGAACCTCGAGCCGCTCGACCTGAACGGGCTGCTCGTGAGCACGATCGAGTTCGTGAAGGGCGACAAGCGCTTCCGCAGCGTGGAGTGGGAGGTCGAACTCGACCCCGAGCTGCCCGAGCTGCGTGGCGACGTCGGCCAGATCCAGGGCGTGTTCATCAACCTGTTCGTGAACGCCGCCGACGCGATGTCGTCGCAGGAATCGCGGCGCGCGATCCGCGTGGTCACGCGCCACGCGGCGGGCGCGAAGTCGGCGCGCGTGGACGTGTCGGACACCGGCCCGGGCATCAAGTCCGAACACCTCTCGCGCATGTTCGAGTTCATGTTCACGACCAAGCCCGACGGCCACGGCTTCGGCCTGTCCACCGCGCACCGCACGATCGAGAACCACGGCGGCCGCATCACGGTGGACAGCCCGCCGGGCGCCGGCGCCCGGTTCCACATCGTGCTGCCGCTGCGCGGCCCGGGAGGCTGGAACTGACGCGGCCCGCGACGCCGCCCGAGCGCGCCGTGGTGCGGCGCGTGGACTTCGGCACCGTGCAGCTCACGGACGCCGCGGGCGGGGCGCACACGGCGGTCGCGCGCGGCGCGCTCATGGGCGCGCGCAAGTCGCTCGGCAACCGCGTCGTGGTCGGCGACGAAGTGCGGCTCGAGTGGGAAGGCGAGCGCGCGGTGATCGCGGGCGTGGAGCCGCGTCGCAACTCGTTCTCGCGCCGGGCCGCGGGCGAGCGGATCGAGGAGCAGGTCGTGGCCGCGAACCTCGACCGCGTCGTGCTCGTGACCAGCCTGCGCCAACCGGACTTCAAGCCCGGGCTCGTGGACCGCGTGCTCGCGCAGGCCGCCGTGTCCGGCATCCCGGCGGTGCTCGTGGTGAACAAGACCGACCTCGGCGCCGAGTCCGACGCCCGCGCGTGGATCGACGAGTACGCGCCCGCGGGCGTGACGGGGTTCGCGACGTGCGCGAAGAGCGGTCGCGGCGTGGACGCGCTGCGCGACGCCTGCCGCGGACGGCGTTCGCTGCTGGTCGGGCACTCGGGCGTGGGCAAGAGCACGCTCCTCGGCGTGCTGGCGCCCGGGCACGAGCAGCTGGCGGGCGAGGTGAACGCGCGCACGGGCAAGGGCCGCCACACCACGACCGCGGCGCTGCTGATCGAGCCCGAGCCGGGCACGCAGTTCATCGACACGCCCGGAGTGCGCTCGTTCGGGCTCTGGGGCGTGGACGAAGGCGTGCTGCAGCACTTCTTCCCGGAACTCGCCCCCCACCTGGGGGCCTGCCGGTTCGGCGACTGCCGCCACGACCGCGAGCCGGGCTGCGAGGTGCGGGCGGCGCTCGAACGCGGCGAAATCACCGCCCGGCGCTGGGAGTCGTTCACCCGGCTGCGCGACGAACTGGCCGAGGAACGCCGCCGCGTGTGACGCGCGCGCCGCTGGGCTATCCTGCGGCCGCGATGAACCGCTCCCCGGCATTCCAGAGCGCACTGCTCGCACTCGAGTGCGGTGACTGCGGCGCGATGTGCGACCTGTCGCAACCGCGCGGCACCTGTCCGTCGTGCGGCCGCCCGCTGGTCGCGCGCTACGACCTCGCGGCGATCCGTGCCGGGGTGCCGCGCGAGTCGCTCGGCCGGCACGGCACCGATCTCTGGCGCTACCGCGCGGTGCTGCCGTTCGCGCCCGAGTTCCCCGCCGTGCGGCTCGGCGAAGGCGGTACGCCGCTGCTGCCGCTGCCGCGGATCGCGGAGCGGCTCGGCGTGGCGGAACTGCGGCTGAAGGAAGAGGCGCCGAACCCCACGCAGTCGTTCAAGGCGCGCGGGCTGGCGCTGGCGGTGAACGGCGCACTCGCGTTCGGGCGGCGCGGCATCGCGCTGCCGAGCGCGGGCAACGCGGGCTCCGCCGCCGCGGCGTACGCGGCCGCGGCCGGGCTGCCGTGCCGCATCGCCGTGCCCGACGACACGCCCGAGGCGTTCCTGCTCGAACAGCGCGCGTTCGGCGCCGAGGTGCGTACCGTGCGCGGCACGATCGCCGATGCGGGCAAGCTCGTCGCCGAGTGGGCGCCCGCGCCCGAGTGGTGGAACGTGGCGACGTTCAAGGAGCCGTTCCGGCTCGAGGGCAAGAAGACGCTCGGCTACGAGATCGCGGAGCAGTCGGGCTGGGACCTGCCCGACGTGATCCTCTACCCGACGGGCGGCGGCACCGGGCTCGTGGGCATGTACCGCGCGTTCCTCGAGATGTTCGAGCTCGGCTGGATCGAGCGCCGCCTGCCGCGGCTGGTCGCGGTGCAGGTCGAAGGCTGCGCGCCGATCGTGCGCGCGTACGACGAGGGCGCCGCGCGCGCGCGGATGTGGGACGACGCGCACACCGTGGCGAGCGGGCTGCGCGTGCCCGGGCCGTTCGCGGACACGCTCATTCTCGCGGGCGTGCGCGCGAGCGCGGGCACGGCGGTGGCGGTGGCCGAGCACGACATGCTCGACGCCATGCTCGAGCTCTCGGCCGAGGAGGGCGTGTTCGCCTGTCCCGAGGGCGCGGCCACGCTTGCGGCGCTCGCGCAGCTGCGGCGCAGCGGCGAAGTGAAGCCGCACGAGCGCGTGGTGATCTTCGACACGGGCAGCGGCCTCAAGTACCCGGAAGCCTGGCGTGCGGCCTTGGCGCGGCGCGCGGGCGGGGAGGGCGCACGATGAAGCGTGTGGCGTGGAGCGGTCTCGTGGCGGCGGGCGTGCTGCTCGCGTGCGTGGGTGCGCTCGGCGCGCGCGCGGCCGGAACTCCGGCCGACGGCGGTGGCCCGGTGCTGGTCACGAAGCTCGAAGGTGCGGTGTCGCCGGCGATGCTCGAGCAGCTGGAATCCGCGCTCGCGCGCGCGTCGCGCGAACACGCGGCGGCGCTCGTGCTCGAGGTGGACACGCCGGGCGGGCTCGAGACCAGCATGCGCGCGATGTGCGGCCGCATCCTCGAGTCCGAGCGGCCGGTGATCGCGTACGTCTCGCCGGCCGCGGCGCACGCGGCGTCGGCGGGCGTGTTCGTGGTGATGTCGGCCGACGTGGCGGCCATGGCGCCGGGCACGAACATCGGCGCGGCGACGCCGATCTCGATGAACGGGCCCATGGACTCGACGTTGTCGCGCAAGGCCACGAACGACGCGGCGGCGTTCGCGCGCACCGTGGCGGCAATGCGCGGCCGCAACGTGCGCTGGGCCGAGGACGCCGTGCGCCACGCGGTCGCGCTGTCGGAGACCGAGGCGGTGGCCGAGAGCGTGGTGGACTTCGTCGCGGGCGACCTCGCCGACTGCCTCGCGAAGGCCGACGGCCGCTCGTGGCACCGCAGTGCCGCGTTCGGCCCGATCGCGGTGCGCGAGCGCCCGGTCGTGCGCATCGAGCCGGGCCTGCGGCTGCGGCTGTTCGGGCGCATCGCCGACCCGAACATCGCCTACCTGCTCATGATGCTCGGCATCTACGGGCTGATCTTCGAACTGCAGAACCCCGGCGCGATCCTGCCGGGCGTGGTCGGCGGCATCTGCCTCGTGCTCGCGCTGTTCGCGCTGTCGGCGCTGCCGGTGACCACGGCGGGCATCGCGCTGCTGCTGCTCGGCGCGGCGTTCCTCGTGGCCGAGACGCAGGTCACGAGCCACGGCCTGCTCGGCGCGGGCGGCGTGATCAGCCTGCTGGTCGGCGGACTGCTGTTGTTCCAGCCCGGCACGGTGAAGGTGGCGCTGCCGGTGCTGCTGGCCTCGGCCGCGATGACGGCGGGCTTCTTCGCGCTGCTCGTGACCATGGCCGTGCGCGCGCGGCGCCTGCCGCAGGCGACGGGCGCCGCGGCGCTCGCCGGGCGCGCGGTGGTGGCGCTCGACCGTCTCGCGCCGGCGGGGCGCGTGCGGCTCGGCGACGAAACCTGGAACGCCGTCTCCGAGGCGCCCGCCGCGCCGGGGGAGACGCTCGAAGTGGTCGAAGCGAAGGGACTCACGCTGCACGTTCGCCCCTCGAAGGCAAAGGAGTAGGTCATGCCGATCCTGTCCGCGTTGCTGCTGTTCGCGCTGCTGGCCGTGTTCGTGGTGCTGGCGAACTCCATCCGCATCGTGCGCGAGTACGAGCGCCTCGTCGTGTTCCGCCTCGGGCGGCTGGTCGGCGAGCGCGGTCCCGGGCTCGTGCTGCTCGTGCCCGTGCTCGAGACGGCCGTGAAGGTGGGCCTGCGCACCGTGACCATGGACGTGCCGCCGCAGGACGTGATCACCCGCGACAACGTCACCGTGAAGGTGAACGCGGTCGTCTACTTCCGCGTGGTGGATTCGCGCAGCGCGATCGTGCAGGTCGAGAACTACCTGTACGCCACCAGCCAGATCGCGCAGACCACGCTGCGTTCGATTCTCGGCCAGCAGGAGCTCGACGAACTGCTGTCCGAGCGCGAGAAGCTCAACCAGGCGCTGCAGCAGGTGATCGACCGCCAGACCGAGCCGTGGGGCGTGAAGGTCACGAACGTCGAAGTGAAGAACGTGGACCTGCCGCAGGACATGCAGCGTGCGATCGCGCGGCAGGCCGAGGCCGAGCGCGAGCGCCGCGCCAAGGTGATCAACGCCGAGGGCGAGTTCCAGGCCGCGCAGCGCCTCGCCGAAGCCGCGGCGGTGATCGGGCGCGAACCGGCGGCGCTGCAGCTGCGCTACCTGCAGACGCTGGCCGAGATCGCGACCGAGAACAACTCGACCACCGTGTTCCCGATCCCGATCGACCTCATGGGGGCGCTGATCAAGGCCCTGAACAAGTCGGCCTGACCGAGACGGGACGCAACGCGCCGGCCTCGCGCGCATCAGACGCGCGGGGCCGGTGCGCTGTGTTCCGGCCCGCAGGGGTACTCCCGGGGAGCGCCATGGCCGCCGAACTCAAAACGACTCAAAAACTACCCATTTCGGCCGCCGCCGCACGGGCGTGGTTCGCCCGTCCCGAAGCGGCGTCCCGGCTCGTGCCGCCGTGGGGAGCGCCCGCGCCGCCACTGGTGCGAGAGTTCGGCGCCGACGGCGACGGCTGCGTGGTCGAGACACGGGCGGCCGCCCGGCCCGGCGCCGCCGCGGCGCTGGCCTGGGCGGCGCGCGTCGCCGGGCAGGACCTGGCGCGCCCGCTGCCGAGGCTGCGCGTGGGTGTGACGGGCGCGAGCGGCATGATCGGCCGGGCGCTGGCCGGCTGGCTGGCGCTGCAGGGCGCCGAACCGGTGCGGTTCGTGCGCGCCTCGAACGTGCGGGGCGCGATTCCCTGGGACCCGGCGCGCGGCACGCTCGATCCGGCGGCGCTCGAAGGGCTCGACGCCGTGATCCACCTGGCCGGCGCGGGGATCGCGGACCGGCGCTGGACCGCCGAGCGCAAGCGCACGCTGGTCGAGAGCCGCGTGGCCGCGACCGGGCTGCTCGCGCGCGCGGTCGCGTCGGCGGCGGCCTCCGGGCGCGGCCCGCGCGTGCTGGTGTCCGCTTCGGCGATCGGCGCGTACGGCGACCGCGGCGACGAGACGCTGGCCGACGACGCCGGCTACGGGCAGGGCTTCCTCGCGGGCCTCGCGCGCGAGTGGGAAGGCGCGGCTGCGCCGGCCGCCGCCGCGGGCGTGCGCGTGGCGCACCCGCGCATCGGCGTGGTGCTGTGGCCCTCGGGCGGTGCGCTCGCGAAGCTGCTGCCGCCGGCACGGCTGGGCGCCGGCGGGCCGCTGGGCTCGGGTGCGCAGTGGTGGAGCTGGGTCACGCTGCACGACGTGCTCGACATGCTCGTGTTCCCGCTGCAGTCGGGGTTGCGCGGGGCGTACAACGCCGTCGCGCCCGCGCCCGAACGCCAGCGCGCGTTCGCCGCGGCGCTCGGCCGCGTGCTCGGGCGGCCCGCGTTCGCGCCCGCGCCGGCGTTCGCGCTGCGGCTGGCGCTCGGCGAGATGGCCGACGAGGCGCTGCTGGCGTCGCAGCGCGTGGAGCCGCGCGCGCTCGCGGCGGCGGGCTATCGCCACCGGGACGCGGCGCTCGAACCGGCGCTGCGCGCGCTGCTCGGGCGCACGACGGAGGGCGTCGCGTGAGCGCGCCGGCCGCGCTCGAGTTCGCGGACGTCTCGCGGCGCTACGCGTCGGGCGACTCCGAGGTGGTCGCGCTCGACCGCGTGTCGCTGGCGATCGCGCCGGGCGAGTTCGTGGCGATCGTGGGGCGTTCGGGCTCGGGCAAGAGCACGCTGCTCAACCTGGCTGCGGGCATCGACGTGCCCACGAGCGGCGAGGTGCGCGTGGACGGCCGCGCGCTCGCGCGGCTCGGCGACGACGCGCTCACGATCATGCGGCGCGAGCAGGTGGGCGTCGTGTACCAGTTCTTCCATCTCATCCCGGGGCTCGACGTGCGCGAGAACGTGGCGCTGCCGCTGCTGCTCGCGCGCGCGAACGAGCGCGACGCGCTCGCCCGCGCCGACGCGCTGCTGGCCGAGGTCGGGCTGGCGCCGCGCGCCCGGGCGTTGCCGCACACGCTGTCGGGCGGTGAAATGCAGCGCGCGGCGGTCGCGCGCGCGCTCGTGCACGCGCCGCGGCTGCTGCTCGCGGACGAACCGACCGGCAACCTCGACACGCGCGCCGCGGCGCAGGTGATCGCGCTGATCGGCGATCTCGGCGCCCGCCACGGCGCCACCGTGGTCATGGTCACGCACTCGCTCGAGGCGGCGAGCGCCGCCCGCCGCGTGGTGGAGATGCGCGACGGCCGCGTGGTGGCCGACCGCGTCACGTCACCGGCGTGACGATCGCGCGCTGGCTCGCGCTGCGCCCACTGTGGCGCTCCCCGGGGCGCACGCTCGCGAACGTGCTCGGCGTGGCACTGGGCGTGGCGGTGTTCGTGGCGATCCGGCTCGCGAGCGGTTCGGCGCTCGCCGCGTTCTCGGACACCGTGGACGCCGTGGCGGGGCGCGCGAACCTGCAGGTGGTCGCACGCGCCGACGGCTTCGACGAGTCGCTGTACGCGCGCGTGCGCGACTGGCCGGGCGTCGAGGCGGCCGCGCCCGTGGTGCAGGTGTCGGCGCTCGCGCACGCCGGTGGCGTGCCGCCGGCCACGCGGGCCGACGAGACCCTGCTCGTGCTCGGGCTCGATCCGTTCGTCGAGGCGCCGTTCTTCCGCATGGACTGGAACGAGGGCGACGCGCAGGCCGGGTCGCTCGCGTTCCTGCGCCTGCTGGCCGAGCCGCGCAGCATCGCGATCACCGCCACGCTGGCCGCGCGCCACGCGCTGGCCGCGGGCGACACGCTCACCGTGCTCGCGTCGGGCGTGCCGGTGCCGCTCACGGTGGCGGCGATCGTGCGCTCGGAGGCGCTGCAGCAGGCGATGGGCGGCAACGTGGTGATCGCCGACATCGCCACCGCGCAGGAGGTGTTCGGCCGTGCGGGCAGGCTCGACCGCGTGGACCTGCGCGTGGCGCCGGAGCGGCGCGATTCCGTCATGGCCTCGCTGGCGCGCGCGCTGCCGCCGGACGCCGCGGTCACGCTGCCGTCGGGGCGCACGAAGCAGGTCGAGAACATGGTGCGCGCGTTCTCGCTCAACCTGACCGCGCTGGCGTTCATCGCGGTGTTCGTCTCGACGTTCCTCATCTTCAACACCATGGCCATGTCGGTGGTGCGCCGCCGCCGCGACATCGGCGTGCTGCGCGCGCTCGGCATGACGCGCGCCGCGGTCGCGCGGCTGTGGCTCACCGAGGCGGCGGCGATCGGCGCGCTCGGCAGCGCGCTCGGGCTGCTGCTCGGCGTGCTGCTCGCGCGAGGCGCGCTGCGCGTGGTCGGCCGCACGCTGACCGACCTGTACCTCGTGCAGCAGACCGACGCCGTGCGGCTCGACGCGTTCACGCTCGCGGCGGGCACCGCGATCGGGCTGGGGGCGACGCTGCTGTCGGCGTTGCTGCCCGCGCTCGAAGCCGCCGGCACGGCCCCGGGCGCGACGCTGCGCCAGGGCCGCCGGATCGAGGCGCAGCCGCTGCCGCTCGGCGCGCTCGGCGCGGCCGCGGCGCTGGCGCTGGCCGCGTGCGCCGCGAGCGCGTGGTGGACGTCGGCGACGCGCATCGCGTGGGGCGGGTTCGCGGCCGCGTTCTTCGCGATCGCGGGGTTCTCGCTGCTCGCGCCGGCGGCGACGCTGGCCATGTCGGCGCTCGCCGCGCCGCTCGCGCGCCGCGTGGGCGGGCTCGAGGCGGCGCTGGGGGCGCGGGCGCTGCGCGAAGCGGTGGCGCGCGCGAGCACGGTGGTGGCGGCGCTCACCGTGGCGGTGGGCATGCTGGTCGCGCTGCACGTCATGGTGGGCAGTTTCCGCCGCACCGTGGACACGTGGATCACGCAGACGATCCGCGGCGACCTGTACGCGGAACCCGTCGGGCATCGCACGTCGGGTGCGGCCACGGCACTGCCACCCGAACTGGTCGCCGCGGCGCGCGCGCTGCCGGGCGTGGCCGCGGTGGACACGTACCGCGGTTCACCGGTCACGCTCGACGGACTGCTGGCGTTCGCGATCGGCGTGGACTTCGCGGTGCAGCGCGACCACGGCCACCTCGCGTTCACGAATGGCGAGGACCCGCGCGCCGTGCTCGGGCGCGCGCTCGCCGGCGGCGGCGTGCTCGTGACCGAGAGCTTCGCGCACCGGCACCGGGTGGGCGCGGGCGACACGCTGGCGCTGCCCGCGGCCGGCGGCACGGCGCGGCTGCGCATCGAGGGCGTGATGTTCGACTACAGCACGGACGCCGGCGCGGTGTTCATGGACCGCGCGACGTACGCGCGGCTGTGGCGCGACGACCGCGTCGAGAGCCTCGCGATGTACCTGGCGCCCGGCGCCGATCGCGACCGCGTCCGCGCGGCGTTCCTCGCGCTCTGCGGCCCCGGGCGGCTCATGCACGTGACGCCGAACCAGGACCTGCGCCGCCGCGTGCTGGCGGTGTTCGACCAGACGTTCCAGGTGACGTGGGCGCTGCAGGGGATCGCGGTGCTGGTGGCGGTGCTCGGCGTGGTGAGCACGCTGACCGCGCTGGTGCTGCAGCGCGCGCGTGAGATCGGCATGCTGCGCGCGAACGGCGCCACGCGCGCGCAGGTGCGGCGCATGGTGCTGGTCGAATCCGGGCTGCTCGGCCTGACGGGCAGCCTGCTCGGCTGCATGGCGGGCGTGGTGCTGGCGGTGCTGCTGGTGCAGGTGATCAACAAGCAGTTCTTCGGCTGGACCGTACGGTTCCAGCTCGATCCGGGCGTCATGGTGCAGGCGGTCGCGCTCATGGTGGTGGTGGCGACGCTCGCCGGGCTCGTACCCGCGAACCTCGCCGCGAGCCGCGCCGCGGCCGAAGCGATGCGGGAGGAATGATGCGGCACACGCTCACGGACCTGCTCGCCGGCACCGTCGCGCTGCTCGCGACGGCCGCCACGCCGCTGCAGGCGCCGCAGGTGCCGCGCGATGCGGACGGCTTCCGCCATGCGGTCGCGCCGTACGCGTTCGCGTTCCCGCGCGACCATGCGTCGCATCCGGAGTTCCGCACGGAGTGGTGGTACTACACCGGGCACCTTGAAGAGGCCGGTGCCTCCGGCACCGGCGGCCGGGAGACGGCGGCCGGCACGCCTGTGGCCGGAGGCCGCCGCTTCGGGTACGAGCTCACGTTCTTCCGCGTCGGCATCGCGGGGCCGAATGCGCCGGTGCCCGAGGGGGCGCGCTCGGCGTGGCGGCAGCGCGACGTGATGTTCGTGCACCTCGCGCTCACCGACGCGACGGGCCGGCGTTTCCACTACCACGAGGCGGCGCGCCGTCCGGCGCTGGGCGTGGCGGGCGCCGACAGCACGCGCTACGCGGTCTGGCTCGAGCGCTCGTACGCGCGCCTCGCGCCCGGCGGTCGCGACCACGAGCTGTACGGCGAGGCGCCGGAGTTCGCGTTCGGGCTCACGCTCGAGCCGGGCAAGCCGCCGGTCGTGCACGGCGAGGGCGGCGTCAGCCGCAAGGCCGCCGAAACCGGCATGGCGTCGCACTACTACTCGCTCACGCGCATGCCCACGCGCGGCCGGCTGCGCGTCGGCGACGACACCCTGCAGGTGGTGGGCGAGTCGTGGATGGACCACGAGTTCGGCTCGGGCCGGATGTCCGGCACGCACGCGGGCTGGGACTGGTTCGCACTGCAGCTCGACGACGGCCGCGAGCTCATGCTCTACCAGCTGCGCCGTCGCGACGGCTCGATCGAACCGTTCTCGGCGGGCACGCTGGTCGATCGCGACGGCCGTTCGCGACACCTGCCGCGCGAGGTGTTCCGGGTCGCGGCCACGTCGCGCTGGACCAGCCCGCGCACACGGGCCGTGTACCCGTCCGGCTGGACGATCGAGTTGCCCGGCGAATCGCTCTCGCTCACAGTCACACCGGAGCTCGCCGACCAGGAGCTCACCGCCACCGCCATGGGCGGAGTCGTGTACTGGGAAGGCGCGGTGCGCGTGCGCGGCACGCAGCGCGGCCGCGCGCTGACGGGAAAGGGCTACGTGGAGCTGACGGGTTACACCGGGAGAGCGCCGTTCTGAGCACGCTCGGAGCGGCCGCGCCACACGACGCGCGCGCCGTTCCGGCCCGCGCGCCGCTTCCGTTCGCGCTGCTCGCCGCCGTCGCGGCGATCCTGGTGGTCGCGCTCTGGACGCTGCTGTCGCCGCCGGGCGCGAACGACCTGGTCGGCGGCGACGAAGGCTACTACGGCGTCATGGCGCGCAACGTGCTCGCGAGCCCGGCGCAGTGGCCCGCGCCCGCGCTCACGCCGCTCGGCGCTCCGGGCGACAAGCCGCCGCTCGTGCCCATGCTGGTCGCGCTCGCGGTCCGTGCGTTCGGCGCCACCGCGACCGGCGCGCGTGCGGTCTCGCTCGTGGCGTCGGCGGTGATCCTGTGGGCCTCGGCCATGCTCGCGCGCCGCGCGAGCCGCGACGCGGGCGGCTGGGCGGCGTTCGCCATTCTCGCGACGCTGCCCTGGTTCGCCGACTCCGCGCGCATCGCCTGCGCCGAATTGCCGCTGGCGGCGTTCGGGCTGCTCGCGCTGCTCGTGCTGGCGGGCGGCGCGCCGGGCATGGCGCGCGGTCTCGGCGCGGGCGCGCTGTTCGGGCTCGCGTTCCTGTGCAAGCTGTGGCTCGTGGTGCTGCCGGGGTTCGTGGCAGCCGCGTACGCGCTGGCCCCACCGCGCCGCGCGCTCGTGCCCGGTCTCATGATCGGGTTCATGACCGTGGCCGGTGGGCACCTGCTGCTCATGGCCGCGCTCGACCCGGCGCACCTGCAGCTCTGGTGGAACGTGGCGTGGACGTTCTCGCTCTCGAGCCGCGCCGTGGGGCAGGGCTTCGCGAGCTACTGGCTGCACGGGCCGCTCTACTACGCGCAGGGACTTTTCAAGGCGCTCGCGCTGGTCATGCCGCTGCTCATGACGGGCGCGTTCCACGCCGCGGTCGGCAACACCCGGCCGCTCGCGCGCGCGCTGGTGGCGAGCTTCGCCGGGCTCGTGCTGCTGTCGCTCTTCCGCGTGAAGTCGGGCATCTACCTGGTGCCGCTGGTGCCGCTGTTCGCCGTGCTCGCGGGCGTGGGCTTCGCCGAGCTTTACGGCGGCTTCAAGTCGTGGCCGCTGCCGTTGCCGCGGGGCGCCGCGCGCGGGTTCGGCGGGCTGGTGCTCGGCGTGGCGCTGCTCGTGGGCGGCGCGCGCACGGTGCAGCGCCTGCCGCAGCGCTTCCACGACACGGGCTACGCGGCGATCGCCGAGGCGCTCGCGCCGCGGTTGGTGGACGCGCCGCCCGGACGGCCGGTGCTGGTCGCGCCCGAGGCGCCCACGTTCGCGTTCCACACGTTCCGCACCGCGCAGTACTGGGACACGCCGTACCGGCCGTGGAGCCGCGCGCGATTCGACTCGCTCGCCGGCGACACCACGTTGCGCGCATTCGTCGTGGACCCGACGCGGCGCTTCTACGGCGGCTGGCCGGATTCCGCGACCGTGGACTGGCTCGCCGCGCACATGCACGAGCTCACGCACGAGATCGCGGCGCGGCGCGGCCGGCCGCTCGAGCTGCGTGTGTTCGTGCGGCGCTGACGCGGAAGTCGCCCGGGGGAGATTTGCTTTGCGCCCCGGCGGCGGGCGCGGCTAGGCTGCGGCCCATGCGCACCCCACTCTGGCTGCTCCCGTTCGCGTGCCTGCTGGCCGTGGCCGGATGTTCGTCGGCCCCGTCGCCGGAGAGCGCGCCGCCGCCCGCCGCGCCCGCCGCGGCCGCGCCGTCCACCGTCGTCTCCGGCGCTCCCGACACCACCGGTTCGATCCCGGGTTCGGCGAACGCGCTCTACACGTTCCGCTTCAAGCAGACCGACCCGGCGAGCGATCGCTTCACGTTCCGCGACCGCGACGTGTCGTTCTACTTCCGGCCGGCGCCGTCGGCGCTCGGCTTCAAGCTCGAGAACCTGCAGGGCCGCCCGGTGTGGATCAACTGGGACCGCTGCACGTTCGTGGACGTGAACGGCCGCACCTCCAAGGTGGCGCATGCCACGTCGCGCTGGCGCGACCGCTACAACTCGCAGGCGAACACGAGCATCGCGGGGCAGACCACGTACAGCGACTACCTGTTCCCGAGCGAGTACCTGCTCGATCCCGGTGCCGCCGGAGCGGACGCGCAGCCGCACCTGCCGATCGTGCCCGAGGACTCGAGCGCGCCCACGTACTCGGGCCGCACGTTCGGGGTGGATCTCGAGCTCATGATCGAGGACCGCCCGCGCACGTATTCGTTCCGCTTCACCGTCGCGAGCGTGATCCCGCGCTGACCGCGCACCCGGGCATCGCTCGCCTCGTCGCGAGATCGTGGCCGCGCGCCTTCGTGTGCGCGGCCGCGCTGTTGTGGGCGGTTCTCGCCGACGCGGCGCCGCTGCAGCGCCCCGTGTGGACGCGCGCGCGCATGGAGGCGTACGAGCGCGAGACCGGCGCCCGCTTCCGCGTGGTGTACGGCACGATCGACCCGCGCACCGCGGGCGAGCTGCGCGCGCGCGCGCGGGTGCTCGCCGAGCGCATGTTCGGCGGTGACAGCACGCGCGTGAGCGCCGACGCCGCGACCACCGAGGCGATGCTCGCGCAGGGCCCGGTCGCGCTGCTCGGCGGCCCGCGCGAGAACCGCTGGACCGCGCAGCTGGCCGGCGCGCTGCCGGTGCAGTTCACCGCCGCGGGCTTCCGCTGGCAGGGCAGCGCGTACGAGCGCCCGGGCGACGTGCTCGCGCTCGCGTGGCCGAATCCGCTCGCGCCGAAGCACTTCCTGCTGCTCATGGCCGCGAACGCGGGCGGCGCGCCGCCGCGACACGGCATCGGGCTGCGCGACGAGGACTGGCGCATCACCCGCGGCGGCGAGCTGGCGCGCTCGGGCACGTTCGCGCAGACGGAGGCCGCACCGTGGCGCTACGACGCCGCGCGCGATCGCGATCGCGAGGCCGAGCGCGCACGCTACGCCGCGACGCTGGTCGCGCGCGGCGGCGGCGCGCTGGTCGTGCGCGCGCCCGCGGGACTGGCGCCGGCCGCCGATGCCGCACGGCGCGGCGAAGCGCTGCTCGCGCGCATGGACGCCGCCGGCCTGCCGGCGCCGCCGCGCGCGCGCGTCACGCTGACGTTGTACCCGTCGCTCGAACGCAAGGGGCTGTTCACGCGCGTCACGCGCCCCGAGCACCGCGGCGCGAAGGGCGAGGCGCACGCCGCGCTCGCGGCCGGCCGCGAACGGCTCGACCTGTGGAGCGTGGCGGCGGCGCGGCTCGACCAGCTGGGCGCCTCGGGCGAGTCGCGTTTCGTCGAGCCGGCGGCGGCCTGGCTCTGCGGTGCGCTCGAAGGCGAGCCGCTCGAAGCGGCGGTGAGCCGCGCGTACTTTGCGCGCGCGCTGCCCACCGCCGAGCGGGCGGCGACGCGTTCGCCGGAATGGCGCTCGCCGCTCGTGTGGACGCCCGCGCGCGCGCTGCTCGTGCGCGCGCTGTGGGAGAGCGCGGCACCGGCGCAGCGGCGTGCAGCGCTGCTCGCGATCGTGCGACGCGACCCGCCGGGCACGCTGGAGAGCCTGTGCACCGCTGCGGGCCTGCGGCCCGCGAGCGTGAGCGCCCGGTACCGGACGCTCGCCGATTCGCTGGCGCGCGCCGGGCGCGCGGCGGCCATGCGCGGCGCCCCGCGCGCGTGGCGCGCCGCCGACGGCTTCATGGGCGGGGTGTGCCTCGCGCACGCGGTGAGCCTCGAGGGCGGCTACCTGTCGGCCGCATGCGTGGGCCAGCTGCGCGAGGTCAAGGCCATGGGCGCGCGCTGGGTGTCGCTGTCACCGTTCGCGTACCTGTCCGACCCGGCGGTGCCGGTGCTGTCGCCGAGCGCCGACGGTGGTCCCGAGGAGGAGAGCGACGAGGCGGTGTGCGAGGCCGCCGCGCGCGCGAAGGCGCTGGGGCTGCGCGTGTGGCTGCGGCCGCAGCTGTGGTCGCACGTCTGGACCGGCGAGCTGCGCTTCGACGCCGCCGGCTGGAACGCGTTCTTCGACCGCTACGAGGAACTGGCCTTGCATTACGCGCTGCTCGCCCAGCGCGAGGGCATGGACGGTTTCGCGGTGGGGCACGAGCTGGCGAGCGCCACCGCGCGCGACCCGCAGCGCTGGCGCGCGCTGATCGGCGACGTGCGTGCCGCGTATTCCGGCACGCTCACCTACGACGCGAACTGGGACGAAGCCGTGCGTGTGCCGTTCTGGGACGCGCTCGACGTGATCGCGGTGTCGTTCTACGCGCCGCTCGCCACGGCGCCGACGCGCGACGCCCGCACGCTGGCGGCGGGTGCGAAGCGGGCGCTCGAACCGTACCGCGCGCTGGGCGCCCGGTTCGGCAAGCCGGTGTTCTTCGCCGAGCTCGGTTACGCCGCCACGGCCGGCGCGCCGGTGCGGCCGTGGGAGGAGACGCGCGAGTCGCCCGACCCGGCCACGCAGCGCGCCTGTTACGACGCGATCGTGAACGCGATGGATCCCGCCGAGTGGCTCGCCGGCGCGCTGTGGTGGAAGTGGTTCAGCGCCCCCGGCGTGGCCGACGGACCGGGCGACGGCTCCTTCAGCATGCGCGGCAAGCCCGCCGAGGGGGTGCTGCGTTCGGCGCTGCGCATGTGGGAGCGGCGCGCGGTGCGCTGAGGCGGGAGCGGCGCCCGGGTCCGGTTCGCGATCGGAACGCGTTCTCGGCGTGAAGCGGCTTTCATCCGCGTCGCTTCACGCTGCCCGGCCCCGCAGCACCTCGTCCAGCACGCCGAGCAGCGCCTGCACGTCGGCTTCCGGCATGGTCAACGCCGGGTCGAAGCGCAGCAGGTGTCCCGCGGGGTAGTAGTTCACGAGGAAGCCGCGCGCGTACAGCTCGCGGAATACCGCTTCGGCCGTGCGACCGCCCGCCGGGTCGAGTTCGAGCGCCAGCAGCATGCCGCGGCCGCGCGCCTCGGCCACGCACGCGTGCCGCGCCGCCAGGCGTTGCAGGTCGGCGAGGAAGTCGCGCCCCAGCGCCGCGCCGCGTTCCACCCAGCCGCCTTCGCGCAGCGCCGCGATGACCGCGCGTGCGACCGCGCAGCCGAGCGGGTCGTTCTGGTGCGACTGCGCGTAGTACAGCCCGGTCCGCTCGAGCCGGGTCGCGAACGCGCGGCGCATGGCCACCGCGCTCACCGGGTAGCCGTTGCCGAGTCCCTTGCCGAGTGCGACCGCGTCGGGGGCGAGCGCGTGGTGCTCGAAGCCGAACCAGCGGCCGGTGCGACCCATGCCCGTCGTCACCTCGTTGCACACGAGCAGGCCGCCGTGCTCGCGCACGCGCCGGGCGATGGCGTCCACGACCGGCGCCTGCGGGAAGCGCACGAAGCCGGGACTGCTGCCGCCGGCCTCGAACACGAACGCCCCGATGCGCTCGAACGGCACCTCGCGCAGCACCTCGTCGGGGTCCAGCGGGTTCGCGCCGACTCCGTCCACGAGGCACCACTCGGCGGGGCGCTTCGCGCCCGCGGAACCCAGCGCGGCGAGGTAGGACGTGCGCAGCGTGAGCAGCAGGTCGCGGCCCGTGACGTGCCGGGCCGCCTGCGCCGCGAACTCCACGGCCTCGCTGCCCGAGCTCAGGAACACGCAGGCTCCGTCGCCCAGCCCCGTCACCTCGAGCACGTCGCGCGCGGCGGCTTCGGCGATCCGGCTCGGGAAGCGCGTGCCGAGGTGCACGAGTTCCGCGGCCTGCGCCTGCAGCGCCTGCGTCACGGCGGGATGGCCGTGCCCGAGCACCGTGCTCCAGATGCCGGACTCGAAGTCCACGAAGCGCCGGCCGCCGCGGTCGAAGAGCGAACAGTTCTCGCCGCGGACGAAGTCGGCGTCGAGGATCTCGTGGGTGCGGAGCAGGTGGTTCATGCAGAACGCGTCCTCGTGGCGCGCGGACTCGTCAGCCGCGTCCGCCTTCGATCACCGTCATCCCGCGGCGGCGGGCGCGCGACGCCGTGACGATCGCGTCGAGCCCGGCGGCCGCGTACAGCGCGAGCAGCGGCTGCACCGGCACGCGCAGGCGCAGCGAACCCCAGTACACGATCGTGCCGAGCGAGAACGCCAGCACGAACCACAGCGGCAGCGACAGGAAGCGCGCGCGCGGGCCGCGCAGCGACACCCACGCGCCGTAGGCCGCCAGCGGCCACGTGAGCAGCGACCAGGCGAGCAGCGGATCGAAGAGCCCGCGCAGGCGCGACACCAGCGAGCCGTCGCTTGACCACGCGCCCGTGCCGCCGCCCTCGGCCGACAGCCGCCAGAACCGGCCCAGCTTGGCCAGCGCCATCCGGGGCCACTGCGCGCGGCGTTCGGACAGGAACTCGCGCGCCATCGCGCCCGAGAGTCGGTCCACTTCGACTTCGGTCCGGCCCGCGAACCGTTCGGCGTAGGGCGAAAGCCCGTACACGCTGGTCGCGCCGCCGCGCTGCGCGGGGTCGTCCCAGACGATCGGGTTGTTCGCGTCGAGCAGCGAACGTCCGCCGCCCGTGGTGACGGGCACGAACGCGCCGAGCTTCGCGCCGTTGCGCAGCGTCCACGGTCCCACGCAGAGCGCCACGCCGAGCAGCAGCAGCGCGAGCTGGCGCGCGCGTTCGCGACCGTTCGTGCTGATCCCGAGCGGCTGCCACGCCCACGCGGCGACGAGCAGCGGCAGCGGCAGCGCGGTCGGTCGGGTCAGTGCGGCCACGCCCCAGAGCACGCCCGCGCCCAGCGCGCGGCCTCCGCGCGGGGTCTTGAGCCACTCGGTGGTCGCGAACGTCGCGACGAGCAGCGTGAAGCAGAACAGCGTCTCGGTGAGCAGGTACCCCGAGAAGAACACGAGCAGCGGATCGAACGCCGCGAGCCAGCCGGCCCAGCGGGCCGGACCGGGACCGAAGCTGCGGCGCGTCAGCTCGGCGAGCGTCACCGGCACGAGCGCGCCGAAGACGCACATGAGCAGCAGCGCGGCGAAGAAGTTCGGGCCCGCCACCCGGTAGAGCAGGCTGGTCACGAACGGCAGCACGGGCGGTACGAACGCGGTCGGGTAGGGGCCGGTGGCGCCGTTCAGCGCGAAGCCCGCCCCACGCGCGAGGTTCACGGCGACGGCGTGGTAGCTCGCGGAGTCGGAGAACGGCGTCGCGTCGGGGCCCATCGCGAACCACGTGTAGGCGGCGCGCAGCACGAACGCGACCGCGAACAGCAGCCAGGCTTCGCCGGCGCCCGCGCCCGCGACGGGGCCACGTCGCCCGCGCGCGGCGGGTCCGGATGTCGGCATGCGTTCGATCATGAGCGCGCGCAGTCTAGCAGAGCGCCGCACGCCGCCGTCCGGATGCGGCCGCGGCGTTCGCACGACGCACGGGTGCGAACGGCCACCGCGTGCACGCTGCACTCCGGCCGCCCGGGTGAGCCGCCCCGCGGGCCGGACGCCGGCGTGCGGGATGCCGCGATTTTCGGCCAAACGGCCGACTTTCGCCCTGCGTCGGACCGCCCGGCATCCGCTGGCACCGGCGATGCACAAGGGTGATCGCGTAGCTCGTGAGGCAGGTCAACCCGCTCGAACACAAGGACGAGGAGTCGCACGATGGACCACTACATCCCCAAGCGCCGCGTGCCGGTCACGCTCTGGTCGAGTGACTTCCGCGGAGTCGAAGGGCACGTGTTCCTCGATCTCGATCCTTCGGGCAAGCAGCACCAGACCGTGCTCGCGAAGCTGAACGAATCGTCGCGGTTCCTGCCGGCGGCGGTTGGGCCACAGGGGCAGATCACGCTGTACCGCAAGTCGCGGCTGCTCCGTGTCACCGCCGGTGCGCAAGTTCTCCAGAGCGACGTGTTCAACCGCGGCTTCCTGCCGTGGAGGGAAGAGGAGGCGGAAGTATGGCTGGCAGACGGCACTTCGGTCTCAGGACGCGTGTGGATGCCCCTCGAGCGACCCACTCAGCGCATCAGCGACTTCATGAACCAGCGGGGTTGGGAGTTCTTTGTTCTCCTCTCCGGCCGGGACGTGCAGCTGGTGAATTCGGAGGCGGTCGTCCGCATGGCGCTTTCGGAGAGCGCCGGGGCACCCCTGGACTCGCGAGGTTCCCGGATCGCGGTACCGCAGTGGCCTGATCACCTGCAGTTCGCAGTGGGTCTGGAGGGCTTGGCATGAAGCAGTCGGTGGTGCGCAAGAGCGCACATTCGTGACCCCCGACGTTCGCGCTGGCTTCGGAGATTCCGCATGACGCAGCGAATCGCGCGCACGAGCGCGCAGGTGACATGACATGACGTAGCAGCATCGCCCGCTTCGGCGGGCAGCCAGCGAGTCCTCCTGCGACTCGCGAAGGGGAACCGGCGGCCACGCTCCGGACAAGTTCCGGCGGCCGCCGGTTCCGTTTGTGCGGCCCGCGCGGCCGGGACTAACCTGCCGCCATGCCCACACTGCGTATCGCCTTCGTACAGGGGCGCCCCGAGTTCGGGCGCACCGAGGACAATCTCGAGCGCGGTCTCGCGCTCGCCGCGACCGCCGAAGCCGAGCTCGTGGTGATTCCCGAGCTGTGGTCCACCGGCTACGTGTTCAGCTCGAAGCGCGAACTGGCCGCACTGGCCGAGGACCCGCGCACCGGCGCGACCGCACGGGCCCTCGCCTGGGCGGCGAAGCGCGAGAAGCGCTGGTACGTGGCCGGGTTCGCCGAGGCTGCGCGCGGCGGCCGAGTGTACAACTCCGCCATGCTCGTCGGCCCGCGCGGGCTCGTGACCGTGTACCGCAAGCTGCACCTGTTCGAGCGCGAGCACGAGTGGTTCGAGCCCGGCGACCTGCCGCTCTCCGTGCACAAGGTCGCGGCGGCCAGGGTCGGCCTGCTCATCTGCTTCGACTGGCGCTTTCCCGAGACCGCGCGTGCGCTGGCGCTCATGGGCGCGGACGTGATCGCGCACCCGTCGAACCTCGTGTACCCGAACGCGCAGGAGGCGATGCGCGTGCGCGGGCTCGAGAACCGCGTGTACGTGGTGACCGCGAACCGCACGGGCACCGAGAAACGGCCCGGCGGCACGGTGCCGTTCACCGGCCGCAGCCAGATCGTCGCGCCCTCGGGCGAGGTGATCCTCAAGACGAGCAAGACCGCCGAGATCGCGCTCGCCGCCGATTGCGACCTGGGCCGCGCCCGCGACAAGGCGCTCACGAAGCTCTCGCATCTCTGGAACCAGCGCCGGCCGGAGTTCTACGGCGCGATCACCGCACGTCCGCGCGCACGGCGCGCCCGCACCTCGAGGTAACGCATGGCCACGACCACCGGCCGCGAAGCGCAGGTCTCGCAGTTCGTCGAACAGCTGGTCGCCGAACTCGCCCCGCTCGAACTCGAGCACAACCGCAACTACTGGCTGCTCGCCACGACGGGCGAGGAGCGCTACCTCGCGATCTGCACGAAGCTCGACTCGCAGATGCGACTGCTGTTCGCGAAGAAGGAGCCGTACGAGTTCCTGCGCGGGATCGCGGCGGCCGGGCCGCTGGCCGACGAACTGCTGCAGCGCCAGCTCGAGTTGCTGCTCGCCAGCTTCCGCGCCCGCCAGCTCGCGCCCGAGATGATCGAGCGCCAGGTGGCGCTCGAGAAGAAGCTCGAGGCGACGTTCACGAACTACCGCGCCCAGCTCGACGGCCGCTCGGTGAGCGACAACGAGATCGTCGAGGTGCTGGTCGGCTCCGGCGACGTGGCGCTGCGCCGGCGCGCGTGGGAGGCGAGCAAGCAGGTGGGCGGCCAGGTCGTGGGCGACCTGCTCACGCTCGTGAAGCTGCGCAACGAAGGCGCGCGCTCGCTCGGGTTCTCGAACTACTACTCGATGAGCCTGGAACTCGACGAGCTCGACGAGCAGGAACTGTTCGCGCTGCTCGACGATCTCGAGCAGGGCACGCAGCCGCTGTGGGACGCGTACAAGGCCGACCTCGACGCGCGGCTCGCGAAGCGCTTCGGTGTGGCGGCGCACGAACTGATGCCGTGGCACTACGCCGACCCGTTCTTCCAGCAGGCGCCGGCCTCGGAGGTGGACCTCGACCCGTGGTTCGCGAACCAGGACCTCGAACGGCTCACCGAGCGGTACTTCGGCGCGATCGGCTTCGACATCTCGGGGCTGTTGAAGATCGCCGACCTCTACGAGCGCCCGGGCAAGAACCAGCACGCGTTCTGCATGAGCGTGGACCGCGGCGACGAAGTGCGCGTGCTGTGCAACAACAAGCCGAACGAGAAGTGGATGGGCACCATGCTGCACGAGTACGGCCACGCGGTGTACGACCAGCACGTGGACCGTTCGCTGCCGTGGCTGCTGCGCACGCAGGCGCACGTGCTCGCGACCGAGGCGAGCGCGATGATCTTCGGGCGGCTGAGCAAGAACCCGGTGTGGCTGCGCCGCTGGGCCGGCGGCGGCGCGGGCGCGGACGCCGCGGCGCTCGCCGCGCAGGCCGGGCCCGTCTCGCGCGCGGTGCGCGAGCAGCTGCTGGTCGCCGCGCGCTGGGAGCTGGTGATGATCCACATGGAGCGTGCGCTGTACCGCGATCCGGACCAGGACCTGGACGCGCTGTGGTGGTCGCTCGTCGAGCGCCTGCAGGGCGTGAAGAAGCCCGCCGGCCGCGCGGCGCCCGACTGGGCGGCGAAGATCCACTTCAGCATCGCGCCGGTCTACTACCACAACTACCTGCTCGGCGAGATGCTCGCGTCGCAGCTGCAGGACTTCGTGCTCGACCAGGTGCTCGGCGGCGGCGCCGACCGCTGGGAGCGCTTCTGCGGCGACCCGCGCGTGGGCGAGTTCTTCCGGACGCGTTACTACGCGCACGGCCGGCGCTGGAACTGGCGCAAGCTGGTCGCGCACGCGACCGGGCGGCCGCTGGAATCGCGACCGTTCGTGGACGAGCTCGCCGGCAAGGCCGCCGCGGTGTGACCACGGCGACCCGTCCACTCGAGGGCGTCACCGTCCTCGACCTCTCGCGCGTGCTCGCCGGGCCGCTCGCCACCCAGATGCTGGGCGACCTCGGCGCCGACGTGTGGAAGGTCGAGCGCCCCGGCAGCGGCGACGAGACGCGCGCGTGGGGGCCGCCGTTCGTCGGCGGCATGAGCGCGTACTACCTGAGCGTGAACCGCAACAAGCGCTCGGCCGCGCTCGACTTTCGCGACGCGACGCACGTGGCGGCGATCCGCCGCGCGGCGATGGCGGCCGACGTGGTGGTCGAGAACTTCCTGCCCGGCGATCTCGCGCGCTACGGGCTCGATCCTGCGACGCTGCGCGCGGCGAAGCCCGAACTGGTCGTCTGCAGCGTGACCGGGTTCGGGCAGGACGGGCCGTACGCGGCGCTGCCGGGCTACGACGCCGTCATGCAGGGGTTCACGGGGCTGCAGAGCATCACGGGCGAGCCCGACGGCCCGCCGCTCAAGGTCGGCGTCGCGGTGGTGGACGTGCTCGCGGGCATGCACGCGGCGAGTGCCGTTCTCGCGGCGCTGGTCGGGCGCTTCCGCGGCCGCGGCGGCGCACACCTCGACGTGTCGCTGTTCGAGGCGGGCGTGCACTCGCTCGTGAACGTGGCGCAGTCGGCGCTCAGCACCGGCGCACCCGCGCGGCGGCACGGCAGCGCGCACCCGACGATCGTGCCGTACCAGACGTTCACGGCCGGAGACGGCGCGGCGTTCGTGCTCGCGGTCGGCAACGACACGCAGTGGCGCCGGCTGTGCACGGCGCTGGGAGAGGAGCCGCCCGGCGGCGACGCGTGGGCGCGCAATCCCGACCGCGTGCTGCGGCGCGCGGACGTGGTCGCGTGGCTCGCGCGGCGGTTCGCGGCGGCGCCGCGCGCCGAGTGGCTCGCGCGGTTCGCCGCGGCCGAGGTGCCCGCGGGCCCGGTGCGCGAGGTGCACGAGGTGATGCTCGACCCGGCGTTGCGCGAGCGCGCGCTGGTGCGCGACGTGACGCTGCCCGACGGCACGGCCACGCCGCTGCTGTCGCTGCCGTGGCGCATGGACGGCACGCGGCCGGGCGTGGCGCAGCCGCCGCCGGCGCTGGGTCAGCACACGGACGAGTTCCTGCGGCGTTTCGCGTAGGAGCTCGGGGCCTGCGGCCCCGGAGCGCAGGAGCGCCGGCGCGCCGCGTCGGCACGTCGCGCGAGGCGCGCCGCACCGCCGCGCGTGCGCCGTGGACGCGCGTCCCGCGCCCCGCGTGCGCGTTCGCACGCGCTGTGACATCTTGCGCGCAGCCGCGATACCACCCCTCGCATGCCACCCCATCCATCCGGGAGCATCCCTCATGTCCGGCACCAGTGCGTCCGCGCCCCGCGGACTGGACGGCGTCGTCGCCGCCCAGACTCGCCTCAGTCACGTGGACGGCCAGAACGGCGTCCTGATCATCGGCGGTTACGAACTCGAGCAGCTGGCCGGCAAGGTCGGCTTCGAACAGGCCGCGCACCTGCTGTGGACCGGGCGCCTGCCCGACGCGGCCGAGACCGCCGCGCTCACCGCGGAGATCGCGGCGCTGCGCGAGCTGCCGCCGCTCACGCTCGAGGTGGTGCGCGCGGCCGCGGCCAAGGGTGCGCCGCCGATCGACGCGCTGCGTCTCGCGTGCGCCTCGCTGTCGCTCGACCTGCCCGATCCCAACGCCATCACGCCCGAAGCCGATCTCGCCGCGGCCAAGCGGCTCGTCGCACGTTTTCCCACGGTGGTCGCCGCGCATGCGCGCTTCCGTGCGGGACACGCGCCGATCGCGCCGCGCACCGACCTGCCGCTCGCGGCGAACTTCCTCTACATGCTGACCGGCGAGGAGCCCGACCCGATCGTCGCGCGCGCGCTCGACTCCTACTGGGTCACGGTGATCGACCACGGCATGAACGCGTCCACGTTCGCCGCGCGCGTCATCGCCAGCACGCGCTCCGACCTGGTGAGCGCCCTCACCGGCGCGATCGGCGCCATGAAGGGACCGCTGCACGGCGGCGCGCCCGGCCCGGTGCTCGACATGCTGCTCGAGATCAGGACCGCCGAGAACGCGGAAGCCTGGGTGCGCGCCGAACTGGCGGCGGGGCGGCGGATCATGGGATTCGGGCACCGCGTCTACAAGGTGCGCGACCCGCGGGCGGCGGTGCTGAGCCGCGTCGCCGAGGAGATGAGTGGTGCGCGCATGGCGGACCGTGCGCTGTTCGACCTCGCGCGCTCGGTCGAGAAGACCGTGCTGCGCGTGCTCGAGGAAGTGAAGCCGGGCCGCAACCTGCAGACGAACGTGGAGTTCTTCACCGCGCTCGTGCTGCAGTCGCTCGGGCTCGCGCCCAACACGTTCGTGGCGCTGTTCGCCTGCGGGCGTGCCGCCGGCTGGGCCGCACACGTGATCGAGCAGCACGCGCAGGATCACCTGATCCGGCCGCAGTCGGAATACGTGGGGCCGCGCGGGCTCACGATCGGCTGAGCGCCGCCGGAGCAGTCCGAGGCCGCCCGGGGCAGGGTTCCGCACCGGGCGGCCGCGCCGTTCCCGGGCACCGGCTCGGCCGGTTGCACTCACCCGACAACTGTCCCGTATCGGACAAGTGTCCGGGCTTTGTTGTGCGACATGGGGCATGCGGGGGCGGCGGTTCACCTCGCGCGTCGGGCGAGGAGAACGCCGTGCGGCATTGGGAGGCATTCGGTTAGACTTCCCGCCGCTCGCCGAGCCGCGGCTTGGTCCCGAGCTTGCCCTCTCCGGCGTCACTTCCCGGGGCAACGGGCTTTCCATCCGCCCCGGCCGCTCGCGATGTACCGGGACCAATCGTAGTCGAGGGGGATCTCTCCATGCGTTCCAACTGGGCCGTTCGCAGCCTGAGACTCGTCATCGTGCTGTTGCCGGTGACGGCCGCCATCGCCCAAATCGGACCTCCGCCGCCGCCGCCGCTCACGCCGCTGGTGGCGCCGCCGGCGCCGGCGGGCAACCCCGTGACGACGGCCAAGGCCAACCTCGGCAAGGCGCTCTTCTGGGACGAGCAGCTCTCGAGCACGCGCACGGTAGCGTGCGGCAGCTGCCACATGGCGCAGGTCGGCGGCACCGACCCGCGCTCGGTGGCCGGCTCCAGTACGGCCGTCGCGCCGGGCTTCGACGCGCTCTACGGCACGAACGACGACGTCACGGCGTCCCCAGGCGTGCCGCAGTCGGACGCGAGCGGCGCCTACGTGTGGTCCGCGAACTACGGCATCCGGCCGCAGGTCACGGGCCGGCGCACGCAGTCGCACATCAACGCCGGCTACGCGCCGGACCTGTTCTGGGACGGACGCGCGCACTCGGTGTTCCTCGACCCGGTCACGGGCGACACGCTGCTGCGCGTGAACGCCGCGCTCGAGAGCCAGGCGCTCGGTCCGCCCACGTCCAGCGTGGAAATGGGCCACCTCGGCCGCGACTGGAACGACGTCGCCGCACGGATCGCCGCCAGCCGGCCGCTCGCGCAGGCTCCGTTCGTGCCCACGCCGCTCGCGGCGTGGATCAACGGCCGCACGTACCCGCAGCTCTTCACGGAGGCGTTCGGTTCGCCCGCGGTGACCCCGGCCCGCATCGCCATGGCGATCGCCACGTACGAACGCACGCTGTGGTCGGGACAGGCGCCCATCGATTCCGTCGCGGCGGGCACGGCCGTGCTGCGCCCCGACGAGGCCGCGGGGCGCAACCTGTTCGGCGCGCTCGGCTGCGCGGGTTGCCACGCGGGCAACCAGTTCACGGACAACATCTATCACTACATCGGCGTGCGTCCGGCGGCCGAGGACTCGGGCCGCTTCCTGATCGTGCGCAATCCCGGCCTGATCGGTTCCTTCAAGACGCCGAGCCTGCGCAACGTCGGGCTGCGCCCCGCACTCATGCACCACGGCCAGTTCCACTCGCTGCGCGACGTGGTCGAGTTCTACAACCGCGGCGGCGACTTCAACGAGCCCAACAAGGCGCCCGGCATCGTGCCGCGCAACCTCACGGAACTGCAGAAGCAGCAGTTGGTGGCGTTCCTCGGCCGTCCGCTCACGGACCCGCGCGTCGCGGCGGGGCAGGAGCCGTTCGATCGTCCGACGCTGTACAGCGAGGGCATGCTGGTGCCGCAGGTGATCGGCGGCGGATCGCCCGGCAGCGGCGGCGGCATCGCGCAGCCGGTCGCGGTCGAGCCGCCCATGACGGGCAATCCCGACTTCACGGTCGGCGTGTACGGCGCCCTGGGTGGCGCCGCCGCGACGCTGGTCATCGACTCGAGCGAGCCGCCCGTGGGCGCCGGGATCCCGGCGGCCGGCGCGCTGGCCCGGCTGACGACCACGCTCTCGGGGGCCGGCGCCGGAGGCGGGTTCGGCTCGATCACGTTCGCGATTCCCAACGACGTCGCGTTGCAGGGCCGGACGTTCTACGGACGCTGGTACGTGAGCGACGCCGGTGCGGCCGGCGGGGTGGCGGCTTCGGCGGCGTTCCAGTTCAAGGTCTTCGGGCCCGGCGCGGCCGGCGCGCTGGCCGTGGACGGCGGCGGCCTCGCGCTGCCTCGTGCGGGTGGAGCGAAGCTGTACGCGAGCATGCCGAACCCGTTCCGGGCGCAGGCGGCGACGCAGATCCGCTACGACCTCTACCTGCCGACGACGGTGAAGCTGGTGCTCTACGACGCGGCCGGTCGAGTCGTGCGCAAGCTCGTGGACCAGCCCATGCAGCTCGCGGGTTCGTACTCCGTCACGTGGGACGGGCGCGACGAGCGCGGCAACGCGGTGAGCGAGGGCATCTACTTCTACCGCCTCGACGCGGGCGGCGTCGCGAAGACGAACCGCGTGGTGAAGCTGTAGCGCGAGCCCCACGGCCCGGCCGGGGCGCGCTTCCCTCGGGAGGCGCGCCCCGCGCGCTTGGTGGCGGGCGGCGCCCGTGGCAGACTGCCGCGCCTCATGAAGAACTTCCTCGTTCTCGCACTGAGCGCGCTGCTGCTCTTCGGCGCCGGTACCGCGTGGCTGCTGCTCTACCCGGCGGTGCCGCGCGACCTCGGCGGTGCGCCCGACCTCGACGCCCACGCCACGCGCGTGCGCATCGCGGTCGCCGAAGGCGACTCGCTCGACGCGTGGGTGCTTCCGGGCACGCGCCCCGGCGTGATCGTGGCGTTCCACGGCTACGCGCGGAACCACGCGCGCGTCTGGCGCTACGCCCAGTTCCTGCGCCAGGACGGCTGGACGATCGTGGCCCCGGACTTCCGCAGCTCGCGCGCGAAGGACCGCAAGCCCACCACGCTCGGCGCGTACGAAGTCGAGGACGCCGACGCGGTGCTGCGCTGGGTCGCCTCGCAGCCGCGGCTCGCGTCGCAGCCGCTCGGGCTGTTCGGCGAGTCGCTCGGGGCTTCGGCCGCGCTCGTGGTGGCGGCGCGCGACGACGACGTGCGCGTCGTGGTCGCCGACTGCCCGTTCGCGAACGGCCGGCTGGCGATCGAGGACGGCTGCGTGTGCGAAGGACACGTGCCCGTGGTGCCGTTCGCGGCGCTCACGCGCGCGATCGGCCGCGTGGTCACCGGGCACGACCCCGCGGCGCTCGACGTGGAGGCCGCCGTGCGCGCCTACGGCGACCGGCCGCTGTTCCTCGTCCAGGCGGGCGTCGAGGACCGCTTCCGGATCCCGCAGACGCGCCTGCTCGAGAACGCCGCGGGCGCGAACACCGAAGGCTGGCGCGTCATGGACGCCGGGCACAACCAGGCGTGGGTGAAGCACCGCACGGAGTACGAACGCCGCGTGCGCAGCTTCTTCCGCGAGTTCCTGCACGAACGCGGCACGGTCGTGCTGCAGGCGAGGTGAACGTGAACACGACGATCCGCATCGGCACGCAGGGCTGGTCGTACGACGACTGGAAGGGCGTGTTCTATCCGCCGGGCGCGAAGCAGGAGGACCGCCTGCCGTTCTACTCGACCGTGTTCGACACCGTCGAGCTCGACACGACCTTCTACCACGCCCCGCGCGGCACGATCGCGCGTTCATGGGAACGCCACACGGGCGACGACTTCCGGTTCGCCGCCAAGGTGCCGCGTGCGATCACCCACGAGGGCCGGCTGCGCGGCGTGGGAGAGCAGCTCGACCTGTTCGTGCGGGCCATGGAGCCGCTCGGCGAGAAGCTGGGCCCGCTGCTGCTGCAGATGCCGGCGGAGTTCCGCCGCGACGACGAGACGCTGCGCGACCTCGACCTGTTCCTCGGTGCGCGGCCGCTGCACGCGCGGCTCGCGATCGAGTTCCGGCACGCGTCGTGGCACGCGAGCGAGGTGTACGACGTGCTGCGCGCGCATCACACCGCGGTGGCGTGGACGGAGTGGCGGGAACTGCCGCGGCTCGAGCAGGTGACCGCGGATTTCCTCTACCTGCGCTGGCTGGGTGACCGCCGCGAGATCGAGAAGTACGACCGCGTGCAGATCGACCGCACGGACTCGTTCGACTCGTGGACGGGCGCGCTGAAGGGCGTGCTCGGCCAGGTACGCGAGGTCTACGGCTACTTCAACAACCACTGGGCGGGGCATTCGCCCGAGAGCGCGAACGAGATGAAGCGCCGGCTCGGCCTGCCGTACGTCGAGCCCCGCGACGCCTGGCCGCAGGGCGAACTGTTCTAGCGCGAAGGCCGTTCGCGGGCATCGGCTCCCGACGCGTCGCGGGCCGGCGACGGGGGACCTGCCGGACGGACGCACGCGGGCGGGCGCCGCAAGAAATCCCTTCAGTTATCCCGGGGCCCCGGCCGATAAGACCCCTGCCCGCAGGCATTCGGGCATGGAAGCCCATGGACGGCCCCCTCGCCGGAAGTGGACACGTCACAGCCGTACTGTGTCCTTCAGTACACGAGGGGTAGATGAGCGAGAACGCCGCCACTTCCGTCCGTGGCCCACAGCCGCAGTCGCTGCGCCACCGTGTGGACGAACTGATCGCCCCGTCCGCGCCCGTCGCGCGCCGCGACCTCTTCGCGGGACGGCAGAAGCCGATCGAGACCTTCCTTCATGCGCTCGAAGCGCCCGGCCAGACGCTCGTCGTGTTCGGCGAACCCGGCACCGGCAAGTCGTCGCTGCTCGCGATGGCGCCCGAGTTCGCGGATGCACCGCTCACCTTGGTGCGCGTGACCGCCGAGGGCGGCGACACGTTCCCGATGCTGTGGCGCAAGGTCGCCGACCACGTTCGCGCGTCCATCCTGCGCTCGGAGCGCGGGCTGGCCGGCTCGCCGTTCGGCAGCCGCACACTGTCCGACGCCGGCGTGCTGCCCGGCGCGAACGTGAGCGTCTCGCAGGCCGTCACCATGATCCGCGGCATGGCGGAAACCACGCCCGTGCTGATCGCGTTCGACGCGTTCGATCGCGCCGACGCCGAAGCCCGCGTCTGGATGGCGCAGGTCGTCACGCAGGTCGCGGGCATCGCGCCGCGCGCCACGCTGGTCGTCGCCGGTTGCGCCGCGAGCGCCGCCGAGCTCGTGCCGTCCATGGAGGGCGTCATGCCGCTGCACCTGACCCGGATGTCGAACGAAGAATGCGTCGAGACCGTGCTGCGCGACCTGCGTGCCACGGGGCTGTCCGCGGACGACTCGGTGGTCGAGCGCATCGCCACGCTGGCGGTGGGCCTGCCGGGCGCCGTCCACGAGCTCGTGCGCCGCACGGCCGCGGCCGCGATCGCGGAGGGCGGCACGCACCTCGTGACCGCACACCTCGCCGCCGGCGTGCAGGCGGCGCTCGAGACGGCCGACCCGGCCATCGTGCACATGTACGAGCAGTCCATCATCCGCGCGCGGCGCGGCATCTACCCGGAGATCCTGCTCGCGTGCGCACTGTCGCCGCGCGATGCGCAGGGCACCTTCGCGGTGGCCGACGCCCGCGACGCGCTGCAGCGGATCGTGAACCGCGAAGTGCGCGGGCTCACGAACCAGATCGCCGCACTCACGGAAGAAGGCCGTGGGGCGGTCCTCGCCAAGGAAGGCGCGGCCAAGCTCGCTCGCTACCATTTCGTCGAGCCGATGCTGGAGCCGTACATCCTGCTTCGCGGGCTGGAGCCGGGCTGGGCGACGAGCAAGTCCCCGGTGTGGCTGCCGGCGAGCGAAGGCACGGAGCTGCCGAAGGCCGCGTGACGGCCGGGCGGGAAAGCGAAGCCCCCGCGAGCGCGAGCTCGCGGGGGCTTTCGTACGCCGGGGCGGAAGGGGCCTAGCTTTCCTTGCGGCCCTTCACGTTCTTCATGCCGCGCAGCGCCGCGTCGCGTGCGGCGTCGATCTGCGCTTCCTCGCCCGACAGGTACAGGCGGCCGTACGCGCCGAACAGCGAGGCGTCGATGAGCTTCACGTGGGCGGCCTTGAGCGCTTCGTTGGCCGCGAACGCGATGTAGCCCGCCGGTTCGCTCTCGAGGATGAAGAGCGACTCGCCCGCGAGCAGCTGGTCGCCGTAACGCATCTTGTTGATCACCTGAGCGTGGTACGGCTCGACCGCGCGGATGACCTGGTCGGAAACGACGCGCGGCTGCACGCGGTCGGTCTCCTTGACGCCGAGGTAGTCGAGCACCGCCTGTCCGCCGTCCATCACCTGGCCCTTGTCCCGGTGGTGGATCTCGAGCAGCCCGAACGCGCGCTCGACGACCATGATGGCGGGCGTCACCTGCGTCGCCTTGAGCGCGACGTCGGTGATGCGGTTGATGATCAGGCCGGGCGCCGTCTCGATGAACATGGACGCGTCGCCGGCGACGGGCAGGAAGCCGCGGGCCGTCGTCCCGATGAACGCCGCGAGCTGCGGCTGCATCGAGTCGAGGAAGACGTAGGTGCGGAGGGTGACGTCGGACATGGTGCGGAAGTTAGGCCCGGGCGGCGGGAAGCGTCAACCGAGCTCCTCCATGCGCTGCCAGAGCGATTCGACCTCGGCGCGCAGCTTCTCGTACTCCGCCACGTGGGTCTTCGAACGCTCGACGTCGTGGTACAACTCGGGATCGGCGAGCACCGTCTCGAGTTCGGCGATGCGGGCCTCGCGCTTCTCGAGATCGCGCTCGATGCGCTGCAGTTCCTTCTCGCGCTGCTGCGCGCGGCGGCGTTCCTCCTTCTGCTGCTCGCGCGTGAGTTCGGCCGGCCGCGGCGGCGGAGCCGTGCCCTTGCCGGAGTCCTTGCGAGGAGCGGGCGCGGGCGCGGCGGCGGCCGCCGCCGCGGACTCGCGCGCGGCGCCCTGCAGCTTCGCGAGGCGGGTGGACTCGTAGTCGTCGTAGCCGCCGGGGTAGAGGATCGCGCGCCCGCCGTCCACCTCGAGCACGCGCGTGGCCACGCGCGCCATGAGCGAGCGGTCGTGGGTCACCACGACCACCGCGCCCGGGTACTGCTCGAGCGCGCCTTCCAGCACTTCCTTGCCGGCGAGATCGAGGTGGTGGGTGGGCTCGTCGAGCAGCAGCAGGTTCGTGGGCAGCATGAGCATGCGCGCGAGAGCCACGCGCTGGCGTTCGCCGCCCGAGAGCACGCGGCAGAGCTTGAACACGTCGTCGCCCTGGAACAGGAAGCTGCCGAGCATGCTGCGCAGCTTCGGGCGCCACGTGTCGTCGGCCACCTCCTCGAGCGCGCCGAGGATCGTGTGCGAGCCTTCGAGCGTCTCGGCGGCGTGCTGCGCGAAGTAGCTCATCTTGGTGAGCGGGAAGTCCTCGCGCGTGCCGCCCTGCACTTCGAGCTGGCCCGCGAGCAGGCGCAGCAGCGTCGTCTTGCCGGCGCCGTTCGCGCCGACGATCGCGATCTTGTCGCCCTTCTGCAGTTCGACGTTCACGCGCTCGAGGATCCGGCGTTCGCCGTACGCGAAGTCGGCGTCGCGCAGCCGCACCAGCACGCGCCCGGCGTGCGGGGGCTCGGGGAACGCGAAGCGGATGTGCTGGGCCTTGCGCGGGATCACCACGCGTTCGGACTGCAGGCGCTCGATCTGCTTCTTCTTGCTCGCCGCCTGCGAGGCCTTGGTGTTCTTGGCGCCGAAGCGCTCCACGAACCGCTCGAGCTGCGCGATCTTGGCGTCGAGCTGCGCGTTCGCCGCCTCGGCCTGTTCGCGCCGCAGTTCCTTCTCCTCGAGGTAGCGCGTGAAGCCCATGGCGTAGTTCGTGATCCTGCCGCGGTCGAGCTCCTGCACCTCGGTCGCGACGCGGTCGAGGAACACGCGGTCGTGCGAGACCACCACGAGCGCGCCGCGGAACTCCTCGAGGTAGTCCTCGAGCCATTCCATGGCGGGCAGGTCGAGGTGGTTCGTCGGCTCGTCGAGGAACAGCACCGTGGGATCGGCGAGCAGCAGCGCGGCCAGCGCGCAGCGCATGCGCCAGCCGCCCGAGAACTCGGCGAGCGGGCGGTCCTGGTCGGCGGTCGAGAACCCCAGTCCCGACAGCACGCGCCGAGCCTCGGGCTCGAGCCGGTGCTCGGCGTGCACTTCGAGCCGGTGCTGGAGTTCGCCGGCCCGTTCGAGCAGGGGCTCGAGCCGCGGGTCGTCGGGCGCGATGCCGGCCAGTTCGGCGTGGAGCGCGTTGAGCTCCTCGCGCATGCCGAGCAGCGCCCGGTGCGCTTCCATGGCGCGCTCGAGCACCGTGCCCTGGAACGTTTCCGCAGCCTCCTGCGGCAGGTAACCCACCCGGGTGCCCCGGGACACCACGCACAGGCCGGACTCGGGCGCGTATTCGCCGAGAATCACCCGGATCAGCGTGGTCTTGCCGGCGCCGTTCGGCCCGACCAGGGCACAGCGATCCCCGGGCGCGATCACCCAGTCGAGACCCTCGAAGAGGACTCGCTGGCCGATCGAGTAGCGCAGGGACTGCAGCTGGATCATGGTGCGTTCGACTCCGCCGTTGACGCGGCCCGCGTGGGCCGCCGATACTCGCTTGCAACTCTTGAACCTGGGCGCCCTCGCGCCCTGCCGGCGCGTGCCCGCCGGTGACATTCCCCCGGAGAAGTCTCCTGATCGCACCTCGCCCGACAAGTCGCGGAGGCTTCGGACGCCTGCACCTGCTGGTGCTGGCGCTGGCTTTCGCGTGCCTGGCGTGGGCGGCCACGGCCCGGGCGGCGTTCATGATTCCGGGATCGCCGATCCGGCCCAAGGACTTCACGCTCGTGAAGCGGGACGGGGTGTACCACCTTTTCTACATCCGCAACAACACCGCGGTGCCGGCCACCCAGAGCGAACTCGACTTCGGGCACGCGATCTCGACCGACTTCTACCACTGGACGCAGCTCGATCCCGTGCTGCACGTGGACTCGCTCGGCTGGGACAACGCGCACGTCTGGGCTCCGCACATCGTCGAGCGGGACGGCCTGTACTGGATGTTCTACACCGGCATCCAGAACCAGCCCGGTCAGTACAACTTCACCCAGCGCATGGGGCTCGCGGTCTCGCCCGACCTCATGAACTGGACGCGGCAGGGTGAAATCTTCGACACCTCGCTCGCGCCGTGGGCGTGGTGGAATCCCGCCAAGGCGCTGCCGGCGTGCCGCGACCCGTTCGTGATGCCCGACCCGAACCGCCCCGGCATGTGGCTCATGTACTACACGGCTTCGCCGCTCGCCGACTCCACGGTGACCGAGGTCGGGATCGCGCAGTCCGCCGGCGACTTCACGCAGTGGACCGACTTCAAGCCGCTGCTCATCACGTACCAGTCGTTCTCGTTCAACACGCTAACCGAGTCGCCGCACGTCTTCGAGCACAACGGCCTGTACTACCTGGTGATCACCACGAACGCCGGCCAGCCGTTGTCGCTCTACACGTCCGCGAACCCCACGGGCGATCCCGCGGAGTGGGTCTACCGTGGCCGGCTCCGCAACATGCTCGGCTACGACACGAACTCGTGGTTCGCGTCGGAGAGCTTCCGGGACGGCGACCACGACCTGTTCATGTTCATCCAGGGCGATCGTGTGGAGATCCGCGAGATCCTCTGGGGCACGTCGTGGCAGTTCGCGCTGGTGCAGCCGCCGCTCTTCCACGTGGTGCGCATGACGTGGGACCAGCCCGTCGTCACGGCCGGCGACCTGACCGCGCTGCACTTCGACGTCGCCAATCCGTGGGCCGGCTACACGCAACTGCAGGCGTTCGTGCTGGACTCGCTCGACCAGGAGACCAAGGTGTCGCTGGACGCCGTCGGGATCCTGGAGACGCCACTGTTCGACGCCGACACGCTGACGTACCTCTGGCGTGCGCGGCACCTGCCGCGGTTCGCGGGCGACACCGCGGCGACGCGGCTCGTGTTGCGCACCGCCGACCGCACGGCCGCGTCCGGCGTGATCCGCGTGCAGTACGCCGAGGCGGCGCCCGACACGCTGCCGCCCGATCCCGGACCGGGCGAGGAGGGCGGGGGCGGGGACGAGCCGCGCGAGTGGGAGCGCGGCGCCATGAGCCTGCGTGCCCTGGCCCGCACGCCGCTCGGCAACGGCCCGGCGCTCGCGCTCGACCTGCCGAAGGCCGCCGACGTGCGCGTGGACCTGTTCGACGTCACCGGCCGGCGTGTGCGCAACCTCGCGTCGCGCCACCTGCCGCAGGGCGTGAGCGTGCTGCCGTGGGACGGCCGCGCGGACGACGGCAGCGCATGCGCGCGCGGCGTGTACTTCGCGCGCGCGTCGAGCGCCGGGTTCGTGCGCACGGCGCGAGTGCTGCTGCTGCCCTGACCCCGCACGCACGACGAAGCCCGGCGCGCCGCGCGGCACGCCGGGCTTCGGCCTTTTCGCCGGAACGGTGGCTACGCGAGGTTCTCGGGATTCAGCCCTTCGAGATCCTTCACCACGAACCGGCCGTCCTTGCGGATCAGCTCGCCGTCGAACCAGACCTCGCCGCCGCCGTACTCGGGGCGCTGGATCAGCACGAGATCCCAGTGGATCTTCGAACGGTTGCCGTTCTCGGTGGTCTCGTAGCACTGGCCCGGCGTGAAGTGCAGTGAGCCCGCGATCTTCTCGTCGAACAGGGTGTCCTTCATCGGCTTGAGGATGTGCGGATTGAAGCCGAGCGAGAACTCGCCGATGTAGCGCGCGCCTTCGTCCGTGTCGAGCAGCTGGTCGAGCTTGTCCTGCGGCGTGCCGGTGGCCTTGACGATGCGGCCCTTCTCGAACGTGAACTCGAGCTGGTCGTACGTCGTGCCGAGGTACACCGACTGGGTGTTGTAGCGGATCGTGCCCTCGACCGAGTCGCGCACCGGAGCGGTGAAGCACTCGCCGTCGGGAATGTTGCGTTCGCCGTGGCACGAGATGACGCCGATGTCCTTGATGCTGAAGCGCAGGTCGGTGCCCGGGCTCTTCAGGTGCACGCGGTCCGTGCGCAGCATGCGCTCGCGCAGCGGCACGATCGCCTGCTGCATGCGCTTGTAGTCCACGTTGCAGACGGAGAAGTAGAAGTCCTCGAACGCCTCGGTGCTCGTGTTCGCGAGCTGCGCCATGGCCGCGTTGGGCCAGCGCAGCACCACCCACTTCGTGTGGTTCACGCGGTACTGCAGGTGCACCGGCTGCGCGACCAGCTTCTGGAACAGCGCCATCTTGTCGGCCGGCACGTCCCCGAGCTCCGACACGTTCTCGGACGCGCGGATCCCGACGTAGGCCTGCACCTGCTTCATCTGGTGCAGCTCGATGTCGCCCTGCAGCTTGAGCTGCGCCTCGGTCGCGCCCAGCAGCTGGCGGCGGATGACCGCGTTGTCGCGCAGCGAGACGACGGGCACGCCGCCGGCCTTCTGGACTTCGTCCACGAGATCGAGCACGAGGCTGTTCCGGAGATCGAACGCCTCGATGAGCATGGCTTCACCCGGCTGGATGCGGGTCGAGTGGTGCACGATGAGATGAGCGAGCTGCTGCGTGCGCGGATCGCGCATGGCGGCGCCTCCTGAGCGCGAGACGGAACCGGCGAGGGTGGAACGAACGCCGCGAGGCTAGCACAGCGCCCCGCGCTTGACCGCCGCGCCGGAGCGCCGCGAAGCTGCGTTCGGACCTTTCCGCAGGAGGTGCATCCTGACCCGCATTCGCGTCGCCATCCTGGGCACCGGCTTCGGCCGCAACGTGCAGGCCCCCGCGTTCCTCCGTCACGACGGATTCGAACTGTGCGCGATCGCCGGCTCCGACGCCGCGAAGACGCGCCGCATCGCCGACGAGCTCGGCGTGCGCGGCGCGTACGCCGACTGGCGCGAGCTGCTCGCGCGCGAGACGCCCGACCTCGTGAGCGTCGTGACGCCGGTGGCGCTGCACCACGACATGATGTGCGCGGCGCTCGCCGCGGGTGCGCACGTGCACTGCGAGAAGCCGACCGCGCTCGACCGGTTCCAGGCGCGCGCGATGCGCGACGCGGCGGCCGCGGCGGGCCGGGTCGCCGGCATCAACCACGAGTTCCGCTTCCTGCCCGCGCGCCGGCACGCACTCGAGCTCGTGCGGCAGGGGGCGATCGGGCGCCCGTTCCGTGCGGAGATCCTCGGGCGCTACCCGATCTGGCACGCGGCCCAGCCGCGGGTGATGAACTGGCTGTCCGATCGTGTGCAGGGCGGCGGCATCTGGGGCGCGCTCGGCTCGCACCACACCGACTGCCTGCGGCTCCTGTTCGGCGAGCCGCTCACCGCCACCGCGGTGCTCCGCACCGAGCAACCCGTGCGCGCGCCGCGGACGCCGGGAGGCGCGCCCGGGCACGCGACGAGCGACGACGCCGCCACGGTGCACTACGGCTTCGCGAACGGCGTGACCGCGCTCGTGGACCTGCAGGCGAACGCGCCCTACTCGTGGGAGCGCTACGAAGTGCACGGCGACGGCGCGAGCCTGCGCTGGGACACGACGGGCGACGCGTTGTGGCGCATCGAGCACGGCCGCGAGCCCGCGCCGGTCGAGATTCCCGCGGCCCTGCGGCTGGCCCGCCGCGACGGCGACCTGCCGCTGGTGGCGCCGTTCTCGGTCATGGTCGAGCGCCTGCACCGGGCGATCGTGCACGGCGAGCCGCTCGAGCCGAACTTCCGCGACGACGCCGTGCCCGTGCAGTGCGCGCTCGACGCCGCGCGCGAGTCGAGCGCCGAGGGCCGCCGGGTCGCGGTCGAACCGGCCTGACGGGCCCGGGACAACCGCGCCGGGCCGCCCGGCATCGGAGGATCGTGCGCCGGGGTTGGCGCGCCGGAAACGGCCCCGGCTATACTCTGCGCGCGATCACCGGCCGCACGCCGCGGCCACGCTCACGGGGGAGGTTGTCATGGCGGATTGGGACGTCATCGCGAAGCAACGGCTCACCGAAGACTGGGCCACGCTGCGCGCGTCTTACCTGCCGCTCAACCAGGCCATGCGGCGCACGGTCGAGTTCCTCGACAAGGGCGGCGGCACGTTCGACGAGCTGCTCGCGGTCGCGCGCGAACGCGTCGAGGGCATGCAGCACAACCTCACCGCGCTGGCGAACCGGCGTTCGCCGTGGGTGCGGCTCGAGGCGATCCGCAACCTGCGCGTGCTCGCGTCGGGCCTGCGCGGCGCCGCGTCCGACGACCCGCGCGCGCTGCTGCGCTACCTGTTCGCGATCTCCGAATTGCTCGGCAACGTCTGGCGCGACGCGCCGACGTCGGCCCGGCTGGTGGACCACATGGTGCTCGAGGGCGAACTCGACTTCTGGTTCGGCTGCGAGTGCTGCGCCGTCGGCCGGTTGCGGGTGGCTGGGCCGGACGATCCGCCCGACCTGCTGCGCGGGCGCGAAGTGCAGCTCATCTGGGACGTGGACGCGCTGTTCGCGTGGACGCTCGACGAGTTCGAGGACTACCTCGCGTCCGAGCGCTACGCGCTGCCCGGCACGCCGCGGGTCGCCGCGACCGACGAGCTCGGGCTGCCCGTGGTGGACGTGCCTTCCGAGGCGCTGCGCAAGGGCAATGACTGGTTCGGGAGCCAGGGGGGCGGGCTCTACGTGCCGCTCGACCTGAAGCACCTCGAATTGACCTGAGCGGTCCGGGCCTCCGGCCCGGCCTGCTCGCGGTTCCCGGCGCGCTTGCCAGCGTCCGCCGTCCGCCCGTAAAGTCCCCGGCTCATCTCCTCGCGTCGTGGTGGCGCGCAGGACCCGAACACAAGAGGACCCGCCATGACCGCGTACAAGTTCCGTCTCCGCCGCAAGCGCAACAAGCAGTCCGCCCAGAAGAAGAAGGCGAAGGAAGCCGCGGCGAAGAAGGCGGCCGGCCGCAAGTAGGCGCGCCGCCCCAGCCGAAAAGCACGACGCCCGCCGGAGCCGGCGGGCGTTTTCGTTGCGTTCGGGGTCGGGAGCTCAGGCGGCGTCGGTGCGTGGGCGCGGCCGCAGCGTGGACGGGCGCGGCCCGATGGTCGAAGGCGTGGCGGGGAACAGCGCCGAGGGCCGCGGCGCGAGCGTGGACGGGCGCGACAGCGAACCGCTGGCTCGCGGTGTGGCCGGGCTCGGCGACGCGGTCCCGGTGGCCTGCACCGGGCGCGTGATGCCGCGCGCGGTCTCGTCGGCGGCGACCCGGTTCGCGAGCGCCTCGGCCTGCGGGCCGGCCTTGATCTCGTCGCACGCGTTCGCGACCACGAAGACCCGCTGGTTGTTGCTGCCCACGTCGGCGGGGAACAGGAAGAACCCCTCGCGATCGGGCGACCAGCTGAGCGTGTAGCCGCACAGGAACTCGCCGTCGCGGAAGCGCACGGCGATCTTGCGGCCCTGCGACGTCTCCGCGGGACCGTCGAGGAATCCGCGCACGTCCTGCCGCGCGGGGTCACCGGCGAAGCTCTTCACGAAGAACAGCGCCTTGAGCTGGCGGGCGCGCAACTCGACGACTTCGTCCGATCCGTCCACGACGATGTGGAAGCTCGGGCGGTTGGGCGAGAAGTCGTTGATCACGCCCTTGAGGACGCGACCGTCGAGGTAGCGGGCCACGACGAGGTTGTGGATCTGCACGAAGGCTCCCGATGCGCAGGGAAGGGTGTGAGTGCCGAGTCGGTTGCCGAGGACCCAACCACTCCATTTCCCGCAGGTTCTCGGCAGGACCGGCGTACGGCTTCAGCACGGTTTTCGGCGACCCGCCCGGCGCCGCCGGGGCTGCCGCCGGACCTGCGCCCGGCGGCCCGGAGCCGCGCGGGACCGCTTGCGCGCCCTCGGGGCCGTGTGCGAGCGTGCCCGCGCTTCGCCGAAGCCCCCGACCCATTCAGGAGACCGATCCATGAAGCGCATGCTCCCGTTGTTCGCCGCGCTGCTGCTGGCCGGCTGCGCCGGTTCGAACGGCCCGTCGTCGTCCGCCGGTGGCGACTCCGCCGGGACCCCGGCTCCGGCCCCGGCCGCCACGCCGGCCCCCGCCGCCACGACCACTCCCGCCCCCGGAGGCAAGGTGCACAAGCTCGCCAGCGGACTCGTCTACGAAGACCTCGTCGTCGGCAACGGCCGCATGGCCGATCCCGGGCTGGTCGTGACCGTGCACTACACCGGCTGGCTCACCGACGGCACCAAGTTCGACAGCTCGGTGGACCGTGGCCAGCCGTTCAGCTTCCGGCTCGGCTCCGGTCAGGTGATCCGCGGCTGGGACGAGGGCGTCAAGGGCATGCGCATCGGCGGCAAGCGCAAGCTCACGATCCCGCCGGACATGGGCTACGGCGCGGCCGGCGCGGGCGGCGTGATCCCGCCGAACGCGACCCTCGTGTTCGACGTGGAGCTGCTCGGCCTGCAGTGAGCCGTACGACGAACGAACGGCGCGCGGCCTCCCGGGCCGCGCGCCGTCTGCTTGCCGCGCCCGGCGCGGTGCGAGGGAACTGATGCGAGGAGATCCCGGACTCGAGATCGTCGAACACGTGCGTGCGGCATTCGATCCCGGCGCCGAGTGGTGCGCGCTCGCCCCGCGCGGCTTCACGTGGTGGCCGAGCGTGTGGTCGCAGCGCATCGAGGCCGACGCGCCGCGACGCGAAGGCGGGCGGGACGTGTGGCGCGTGCAGGCCGAACTCGACCTGCTGCGCGGCGTCGAAGGCACCGGCGAGGCGTTCGCGCGCATGGCCTCGTGGAACGCCATGCACCCCGGGCTCTCGGCGCTGCGCTGGAACGGCGACGCGAAGACCGTGTCGTTGTGCGCCACGGTCTACGTGCGCCCGGGCGACGCGGAGTTCGCCGGCCGCGAACTGGCGACCGCGGCGCTGTTGCAGCTGGCGGACGCTGCCCGCGACGGCGACGCACTGGCCGCCGACCTCGACGGCGAGCTGGCGGCTTCGGCCGCGCCCGGCGGCGACCTGCGCACGGAGCCCGACGCGCTGCTCGACGGCTGGCGGCAGGTGGCGGAAGCCGGCGCCAAGCCGTCGCCGTTCACGGCGCAGCGGCTGCAGGCGGTGAGCGCGGCCAAAGGCGCACCGTGGCTGCGCGTGCGCGTGGACGGCGGCGGGCTGCACGCCGAACTGCCGTGCGCGCTCGCCGGGGAGTCCGAGCCGGGCAGCGCGCCCGGTGCGAACGTCGCGCTCGCGCACCTGCTGCACGCGCAGCCGCACCCGGCGCTGGGCGCCGGGCTGCTCGGCGTGCTCACGCTGCCGCCGCAGGCCGAGCCCGTGCGCGAACGCGTGGTGGCGACCGCGGCACTGCTGAACGAGGCCGAAGCGCGCGAGCACACCGGCGTGGACGGCACCGGTGCCTGGTGCTTCCACCCGCAGGCGGGACTCGCGTTCGTGACGTTCGTGCCCGCGCTGCTCGACGAGCCCGCGCGCATCGAGCGGCTGGTCGGCGCGTTGGCCGGGCGCGCGGCGTGGGCGCGCGCGTTCCTCGCGCGCATCGCCCGCATGCGCGACGAGCGCCCCGCGGACGGCGCCGGGGCCTGAACCCCGGCCGCTCGTCCGCCGCCCTGCGCGCTCGCGCGCCCCGGCGCGTTCGTCACCCGCCCGGGCGACGTGCGCGGACCGCGTGCTAGCGTCCGCCGCTCGTGATTCGAGGGCGCGCCTGTGGCGCGTCCGCCGCGTTCCTCCTGGAGGCCGACCATGCCGCGATTCCGTTCGTTCGGGGTTCTCGCCGCCTGCCTGGTGTCGTTGGGCGCGCTGACCGCCCACGCCGCCGAAACCGCGAAGCCGGCCGCAGCGAAGCCGGTCGAACTCGACATGAAGCTGTTCTCCGAGCTCGGCTTCCGTGCGCTCGGGCCCACGAACATGGGCGGCCGCGTCTCGGACATCGCCGCCGTCGAGAGCGACCCTGCCACGATGTTCGTGGCCACGGGCACCGGCGGCATGTTCAAGACCACGAACATGGGCACCACGTGGACCCCGGTGTTCGAGAAGGAAGTCGTGGCGTCGGTCGGCGCGGTGGCGGTGTGGCAGAAGAACCCGAGCCTCGTGTGGGCGGGCACCGGCGAGGCGAACAGCCGCAACTCGTCGTCGTGGGGGCGGGGCGTGTATCGCTCCGAGGACGGCGGCTCCAGCTGGAAGTGCGTCGGGCTCGAGGCCACGTCGGCGATCGCGCGCGTCGTGACCGATCCGGCCGACAGCAACGTGGCGTACGTGGCGGCGCTCGGCCGGCTCTGGGGCGAGAATCCCGAACGCGGGGTGTTCCGCACGCGCGACGGCGGCAAGAGCTGGCAGCACGTGCTGAAGGTGGACGCGCGCACCGGTGCGGTGGACCTCGTGATGGATCCGTCCGACGCGCGCACGCTGTACGCGGCGATGTACGCGCGCCGGCGCACCGCGTGGTCGTACAGCGGCGTGTCGGCGACCGGCGGGATCTGGAAGAGCACCGACGGCGGCGAACACTGGACGAAGCTCGCGAACGGCCTGCCCGCGCGCACGGGGCGCATCGGGCTCGCGGTGTACCGCAAGAACCCGCGCGTCGTGTACGCGGTCATCGAATCCGACGAAGGCGGGAGACTGAACGAGTTCGAGGAGACGAGCCGCGCGGGCGGCGTGTTCCGCAGCGACGACGCGGGCGCGTCGTGGAAGCGCATCAGCGCGTTCACACCGCGGTCGTTCTACTTCTCGCAGATCCGCGTGCAGCCGGATGACTCGACGCGCGTGTACCTGCTCGGCACCGACCTCTACGTGTCGGACGACGGCGGCGTCACGTACCGCGCGAACGGTGCGGACAACGTGCACCCGGACTGCCACGCCATGTGGATCAGCCCCTCGAACGGCCGGCACGTGGTCATGGGCACCGACGGCGGCGTCTACCTGAGCCACGACCGCATCGCGAACTGGGACTTCCTCAACACGCTCCCGATCGGCGAGTTCTACAACGTGGCCACGGACCTGCGGGAGCCGTTCTACCGTGTGTACGGCGGGCTGCAGGACAACCAGAGCTGGGGCGGCCCGATCGCGACGCGCTTCGAGGCGAGCATGTTCGGGGACGGGCGCATCGGTGGGATCGCGACCGACGACTGGTACGTGCTGGGCGGTGGCGACGGCTTCCACGTCGCGGCCGATCCCACGAATCCCGACCTCGTCTACTACGAGTCGCAGGGCGGCTCGCTGCTGCGGCAGGACCTCTCGAACGGCCGCCAGCGCGTGCTGCGGCCGTCGAACAACGAGGGCGAGCCGGTGTTCCGCTACAACTGGAACACGCCGTTCTTCGTCTCGCCGCACGACCCGACCGTGCTCTACATGGCCGCGCAGTACGTGTTCCGGCTCACGCGGCGCGGCGACCACTGGGAGCGCATCAGCGACGACCTCACCACGCAGGACCCGCGCCGCATGATGACCGGCGGCTCGGGCGCCGAGCAGCACTGCACGATCGTCGCGCTCGCCGAGTCGCCGAAGACGGCCGGCGTGCTGTGGGCGGGCACCGACGACGGCAAGCTGTGGGTGACGCCCGACGGCGGCGCGCACTGGAACGACGTGACCGCGAACCTCAAGGGCGTGCCGGTCGGGCTGTACGTGAGCAGCATCGAGGCGTCGCACTTCGACGCGAACGTCGCCTACGTCACGATCGACGGGCATCGCTCCGACGTGTTCGCGCCGTTCGTGTTCGTGACGCGCGACCAGGGCCGCACGTGGCGCTCGCTCGCCGCGACGCTGCCGAAGGACCACACGGCCAAGCGCATCCGCGAGGACCTCACGAACCCGTCGCTGCTGTTCGCGGGCACCGAGTTCGGCCTGTTCGTGTCGTTCGACGCCGGGGCGAAGTGGCTGCCGTGGAAGGACGGCCTTCCGACCGTGGCGATCGACGACATCCACATCCATCCGCGCGATCGCGACCTGGTCCTGGCGACGCACGGCCGCAGCCTGTACGCGGTGGACGGCATCCACGTGCTCGAGGCGCTCACGGCGGGTGCGGTGAACGACACGGTGACCTTCGCCGCGCCGCGCAAGGCGTGGGTCTACGAGACGCGCACGCTCGGCGGGAAGTGGGGCCAGCGCCAGTGGCTCGGGAAGAATCCGCCCAAGGGGGCGTGGTTCGACTACTTCCTTCCTCGCGACCTCGACGGCGGCGTGAGCCTGACGGTGAAGGACTCGACCGGGCGGGTGGTGCGCTCGCTGACCGGGCCGGGCAAGGCCGGCTTCCATCGCGTCGTCTGGGACCTGGCCCCGGGCGAGGCCAAGGACCGCATCGCCCGTGGCGAGTGGTTCGGGCAGCCCTACGTGCGCCCGGGGCGCTATTCGGTGGCCCTGACCGCGGGCAAGGCGGCCGTCCGCGAGCGCTCGTTCCAGGTCGAGGCCCTGCCCGGGATGTACCCGGACGAACTCTGAGTGCGCCCGCGCCCCCGGCCGGCCCGAGCCGGCCGGGGGCGTCCGGGCAGGGGGGGCGGAAACTGGCCCCGTCCCGCCGGGAACAAGCGGCTTGACCCCCGGAGCGGCCCCGGTGCACTATGCTGCCCGTCGGAACCGGGATCTGAAGTGCCGCCACGAATCAGGCAAGGCAACTGCGGAGCCAATCGACCGCGGTTGTCTTTTCGTTTTGTTCGGCCGCGGCCCCGATTTCGACGCGACACGCGCACCGGCGTGACCGGGACGCAAAGGTTTCCAGGGGGAGTTCCCCCGAGACGAAGGAGTATGCAGTGGCTATCGGCACCGTGAAGTGGTTCAACGACGCGAAGGGCTTCGGCTTCATCTCCCAGGAAGGCGGCGAGGACGTGTTCGTGCACTTCTCCGCGATCCAGGGTGAAGGCTTCAAGACCCTCGCCGAGGGCGAGAAGGTCGACTTCGAAGTCGTGAAGGGCCCGAAGGGCCTGCAGGCGAGCAACGTCCGCAAGGTCTGAGCCCGACCGCTTCACCGAACACTCCAGTGCGCGGGACACGTGGCAGCGTGTCCCGCGCGCTGCTTTTGTCCCCTTTCCTGAAAGCCACCCGCATGGGCCGCCCGAAGCGCCGCCATCGTTCCGCGCCACCTCCCGCCGACACCGGCGGCGATGTCGGCATGGCCGAAGGCGCGCTGCGCGAACTCGCCGCGCTGGCGGCCGATCCCGAACGCTGGCCGTCGCTCGACGAGGACACGCTGCTGCTCGTCGTGTTCCAGCAGGCGCTGCACTGGGCGCATTCGCAGGACCCGCAGGCGGCCGAAGCGCTCGCACTGCTCTACCCGTACCTCGTCACGCGCGTGGACGAAGCCGAGCGGCTCGAACTTCAGGACCGCATCGTGAGCGCGGTGGAAGAGGGCCACGTGCCGGTCGCGGCGCTCGCGCCGTTCCTGCAGCACGAACCCGCGCCGGTCGCGGTGGCGCTCGCGGCGGTGTCGTTCGCCACGCTGATGCCGCTCGAGGACGGCGACGAGCTCACGGGCCCGCGCACGCTCATGCGCATGGCCTCGCACGCCGACGACGAGGGCGCCCGCGTCGGGTTGCTGGCGGGGCTGCTGCAGCTGGGCGATGCACGCGTGCTGCCGCTGCTCGCCCCGGTCTGGGACGCGCTCGAGCCGGAATCGCGCGTGCGCCTCGCGACGCTGCCGTCGCCCTCGAAGCTCGTGTTCGCCGCCACCGTCGAGTTCTGGATGCGCGCGCTCGAGGCGGGCGAAGGCTGCGCCGCCGACGCGCTCGTGCGGCTCGCGCGCGAGGCCGAGCCGCCGCGCGTGCTGGCGCTGGAGCGCAAGTTCCCCGCGAACGCGCCCGACGATCGCGACGAGATCACCGTGCTCGACGATCGCTCGCTGGCCGAGCAGGGCGCACTGCTGGCGCCGCGACTGGCCGCGCTGCCTGCCGATCACCCGGCGGCGGCACGGCGCGACGAACTCCGCGCCGCGTGGGAGATCGGCGAAGCGCGTTGAGACGCGCTCGCGCGCGAGCCGGCGCAGCCGCCCCCTGTGGCGGTCGCGGCGCGTGCCCGCTAACGTTGCGCGCATGATGCACCCCGATCCGGTCCGGCGGCTCGAAGCCTATCGTTCGCGAGGAGTCACCTTCGCGGTGCTCAACCTCGTGGTGCTGGCGGCCGTGTTCGCGTTCCACCTGTTCAACGTGCAGCTGCTGGGTCCGCCGCGGCTCGTGCTGCTCGGCATCCTGCTCGCGTTGTTCACCGTGCAGGTCGGCCTGCTGTTCTGGCACCACGGGCTCGAGCGCATGCCCGACGAACGCACCGACCTGTCGGTGACGCTGGCGTCCATCGTGGTGACGATCGGCGGCGCGTTCCTCGCGTCGCTGTACGGCGAAGGCGAGGACCACCACTATCACGTGGTCATGCTGCCCGCGATCGTGCTCGCCGCGTTCCGCTTCCAGCGCCCGTTCTCGCTCTCGATCGCCGCGATCTCGAGCGCGCTCATGTACTACGACGTCTGGAACTGGGCGCGCTCCCATCCGCCCGGCGATCCGACCGAGTTCTTCGAAGTCGCGACGCTCGGGCTGCTGTTCATGGTCGTCGCGCTCGTGGTGCACATGCTGGCGAGCGACCTGCGCAGCCGCTCCGGAGAGCTGGCGGAGACGGTCGCCGAGCTCGAGCGCACGCGCGACTCGCTCGTCGCGCAGGAGAAGCTCGCGGCGGTCGGGCGGCTGTCGAGCGCGATCGCACACGAGATCCGCAACCCCGTGGCCATGATCCACAGCTCGCTCGCGGCGGCGTCGCGCGGCGGTCTCGGCGACGACGTGCGCGAGCAGATGTTCCGCGTGGCGACCGACGAGGCCGACCGGCTCGAGCGGCTCACGACCGACTTCCTCGCGTACGCGCACACGCGGCGGCCGCAGTGCGCGGCCACGAGCGCGGCCGAGACGCTCGCGGTGGTCGCGGAGCTGGTGTCGGCGAAGGCCGCCGAGGCCGGAGTCGAGGTGCGTGTCCTGCCCACGACGGCGGCCGGCGTGTTCGACCCGTTCATGCTGCACCAGGCGCTGCTGAACCTGGCGCTCAATGCGGTGGCGGCCACGCCCGCCGGGAAGCGCATCGAACTCGGCGCGGCGCCGGCGGCGGACGGCGGCCTCGTGTGCTTCGTCCAGAACGAGGGCGCGCGGATCCCGCCCGAGACGGTCGCGCGCATCTTCGAACCGTTCTTCACCACGCGCACGGGCGGGACCGGGCTGGGCCTCGCGATCGCGCGCGGCATCGCACAGGCGCACGGCGGCGACGTGACGCTGGCCGGCAACGACGACGGGCGCGTGCGCTTCGCGCTCGCGTTGCCCGGACGCACGCCCGAAGCGAGCGCGGGGGGAGCGCACTGATGGCACGCCTGCTGGTGGTGGACGACGAAGCGAACCTGCGCCGCGTGCTGTCCGCGCTGCTCACCGCCGACGGTCACGCCGTGAGCGAAGCCGGCTCGATTGCCGAGGCGACCGCGCTGCTCGCGGCTTCCGAGTTCGACGCCGTGCTCACGGACCAGAAGCTGCCCGACGGCGTCGGGCTTCAGCTGGTCGCGGCGCTGCGCGAACGCGAGCCGTCGCCGCCGGTCGTCGTGATCACGGCGTTCGCGACCGTGGAACTGGCGGTCGAGGCCATGCGGCTCGGGGCGTTCGACTTCATCACGAAGCCGTTCCTGCCGGAGGCCGTGCGCGCCGCGGTGCGCCGCGCCGCCGAACGCGCCGAGCTGCAGCGCGAGAACGCGCGGTTGCGCGACGAAGTGCAGCGGCTCGCCGCCGCGGGCCAGCTCGTCGGCGACAGCGCACCCATGCGGGCGTTGCGCGATCTCGTGGTGCGGGTCGCACCGTCCGGCGCGACCGTACTGGTCACGGGCGAGACCGGCACCGGCAAGGAGCTCGTCGCCCGGGCCGTGCACGCGCTCAGCCCGCGTTCGAAGGGGCCGTTCGTCGCGATCAACTGCGGCGCGATTCCCGAGACGCTCATCGAGAGCGAGCTGTTCGGGCACGAGAAGGGCGCGTTCACCGGCGCGCTGGCCGTGCGCGCGGGCGTGTTCGAGGCGGCGCACGGCGGCACGCTGCTGCTCGACGAGATCGGCGACATGCCGCTCGCCGCGCAGGCGCGGCTGCTGCGCGTGCTCGCCGAGGGCCAGGTCATGCGGCTCGGCTCGACCACGCCGCGGCCGGTGGACGTGCGCGTGATCGCGGCCACGCACCGCGACCTGCCGGCGCTGGTGCGCGAGGGGCGCTTTCGCGAGGACCTCTACTACCGGCTCGCGGTCGCGCTCGTGGCGGTGCCACCGCTGCGCGGCAGGCGCGACGACGTGCCGCTGCTCGCGCACGGGTTCCTGTCGCGCTTCGCCGCGGCCTCCGGACGCCCGGGGCTGGCGTTCACGCCCGAGGCGATCGCCGCGCTGCGTGCCCACGACTGGCCGGGCAACGTGCGCGAGCTCGAGAACCTGAGCGAGCGCGCGGTCCTGCTCGCGCAGGGCGACGCGATCGACGCCGCCGCGGTGCGGGCGTGGATGATGCCGCGGCCGGTGGGCGAGCCCGCCGCGCAGGACCCCGCGGCCCCGGACGCCCGCGCCACGCGCGAGCAGTGGCTCGCGGCGCTGCCGGAGCGCTTCGAGCTGCGCGGCCTGCTCGACGAACTCGAGCGCGAACTCCTGCTGCGGGCGCTGCGCGAGGCGAACGGCGTGCAGGCCGAGGCCGCGCGGCGGCTCGGGCTCACGCGCAGCGACGTCGCCTACCGGCTGCGCAAGTTCGGCCTCGGGGGCGGCGACGCGGCCGAGGGCGGGGAAGGCTGAGCCTCGGGCGAGCGCTCACGCCGACGGTCCGCGTCCGAAAGTTCATACGGGTCCGTCGCCCGGACGTCCGAATGTTCCGACAATCCCGGCGGCGCCCGCGTTCAGTGTCACGAAAACCCCGCGATATTCGCGGGGTTTTCGCGTTTGCGTGGCGTGGCATGGGCATTGCCCTGCAGGCAGGTGAACGCGACCACACCAGGCGCGGACACCCCGTGCGGCGGCGCACCGACGCCACTCGCGCTGCTCACGTCGCTCACGGGCTGCTCGCACCGACACCCGGAGTCCACATGCAGCTGCTGCCACCGTTCCCGAGCTTCTCCGGCCTGCACCCGCTCGTCGTGCATTTCCCGATCGCGCTGCTGCTCGTGGCGCCGCTCCTGGTCGTGGCCGCGATGGCGTGGCGCACGCTCCAGCGCGGCCTGCTGGTCGCGGCGCTCGCACTCATGGTCGTGGGCACCGCGGCCACGTGGCTCGCGGTCGCGACCGGTGCCGAGGCGGGTGAGAAGGCCGAGCAGGGCGGGGCGCGCATCGAGGCGGTGGTCGAGCAGCACGAGGAACTCGCCGAGACGACGCGCAACGTCTTCACGCTGCTGACGCTCGTGTTCGCGGCGCTCGTGTTCGCGCCGAGCGTGCTCAAGCGCGGGCTCGACCGCATGCCGCTCACCGCGGCGCACGCGGTCTTCCTCGTGCTGTACGCCGGTGGTGCGATCTTCCTCGTGAACACCGCGCACCAGGGCGGCCGCATCGTGCACGAGTTCGGGGTGCGCGCCGAGATGACGGCGGCCCAGACGGCGGGAGGCATGACCATGCCGGGTGAATCCGGCGAAGAAGAAGGCGGCGAGGGCGAAGCCAGGGAAAGCGCGACGCGCGGTGTGGGGACCGCGCCTGCCGGGGATGCGGCCTCTCCGGCGGGATCCCCCGCGGCTTCACCCGCGCGTCCGAACACCCCTGCCGGTGGAGAGAGCGCCGGCGAGGGAGATCACGTGGCGGCCACCAGCCGTCCGTGAGCGCACATCGCCGGCCCGAGCGGCGGCGGTGCAGTAGTGCAGGGATCGTTGGAGCGAGAACCGGAGCCCGGGGGGGTAAGGCCTCGCGACACGATCACCGGCACTCGATGGGGCGGCGGCACTTCGGTGCCGCCGTTCGCGTTCGTGGTCGCCCCGGCGCGGACGCCGCTCAGCTGCGGCGCGCCAGCGCGCGGTCGGCGAGGTTCGCGACCACCACGCCGCTCACCACGACCACGGCGCCCACGATCGTCGTAGTGCCCAACGGCTCGTGGCGCACCGTGGCGCCCAGCACGGCACCGAGCACGGGCGTCAGCACCGCGAGGAAGCTGGTCGCGGTCACGCGCCAGCGCTGCACGAGCCACGCGAACAGCACGAAGGCCCCGATCGAACCGACGAGCGTGAGGTAGGTGAGCGAGAACCAGCCGCTCGCGGTGGCGGGCAGCGCGTGGCGTTCGCCGAGCAGCACGCTCACGACGAGGCAGAACGGCACGCCCGCGGCGTGGGCCACGGCGTTCGTGGTGATCGGGCTCGCCGGCGTGCCGCGCTTGAGCAGCACGCCCGCGAGCGCGGCGGTGAGTGCGCCGAGCAGCACGGCGCTGAGCGGCAGCAGCGGCATGCGGCCGCGCAGTTCGGTGGCGAACAGCATCGTCACGCCGCCGAGTCCGATCACCGCGCCGACCAGCCCGAGCGGACGGATGCGTTCGAGCCCGAGCGCGCGGGCGAGCAGCGCGGTCGTGAGCGGAATGGTGGCGTAGAAGATCGCCGCGATGGAACTGGGCACGCGCAGCTCGCCCCAGTACAGCAGCGGCAGGCTGACGCCGAAGTCCACCACGCCGAACCACAGCGCCGCCTCGAGCGCGCGGCCGCGCGGCCACGGCTGGCGCAGCACGAACGCGAGCACGGACAGGATCACGGTCGCCGCGGCCAGGCGCAGCGTCGCGGCCCAGACGGGCGGCAGGCTGTCGTTGCCGATCGAGATGACCAGGAACGTGCTGCCCCAGATGAGCACGATGCCCGAGAACGCCGCGAGCCCCGCGGGCGTGGACGCGCGCGGGGCCGCGGGGGTGAGGGTGGCGCTCAATCGAGTACCACGACGCGCCGTGCCGCCGAGCGCGCGCCGGCCGAGGCGCGCAGGAAATAGACGCCGGGCGGCACGACCCGGCCATCGCGCAGCGATGCGCTCACGCGCAGCGCCCCGGGCGCGACGCCGTCGTAGAGCGTGCGCACCGCCGCGCCCTGCAGGTCGAGCAGTTCCAGCTTCGTGCGTTCGCCCGGGCGCGCGTCCACGAGTGCCTCGAGCGTGCCGCGCACCGGGTGGCGTCCCGCCAGCTGCAGGCGCAGCGTGGGCGCGGCGGGCGAGCGCGGCACATCGAGAATCGCCGACGGCACCACGCTCGCGCGTTCGCCGGGCTCGAGCGCACCGTCGCCGTCACCGCACGGCACCTGCGCGGTGAGCGCGCCGCCGTCCGCCGTGCCGTAGGCCGCGAACGCCAGCCGCAGCGACGCGGGCGGCGTGGTGAAGTACTGCGTCACGTCCACGAGCGCTTCGAGCACGGTGCCCGTCGCCTTCGTCAGGCCGGCGCTCGGCTGTGCACCCGCGGCGTCGAACCACCCGGTCCAGCCGTTCGTGCTCTCGTTCGCGAGGAACAGCCGCCACGCCGTCACCTGCCCGGCCTTGGCCCACGGCGCCGCGCGCAACGTGGTGGACTCCGGTGGCGCGATGAACGTGAACTGGTCGAGCGTCGTGGCCTTGGGCACGGCGAGGTAGAGCCAGTGCCCGTCGTAGTCCGCATACACGTTCTGCCCGCCGCAGGTGCCGACGGCGGCGACGCCGGCGTCGAGGGTGCCGTCCACGGTGTGCGGCGGCGAAACCGCACCGGAGACGTTCACGTGCCAGTCCGCACCGGAGTTGTTGTCCCAGACGTTCGCGGCGCTGCGGAACACGAAGTCCACCTTCGTGGCGTTCGCGGGGATCGCGAACGTGTAGTCGAACTTCGACGTCGCCGCGTTCCAGGTCATCGCCGGGTCGGGCGCCACGACGCTCGCCCAGTTGTTGGTCCCGACGTGCACGTACACCGGGTTCGTGGCGTCCGGCAGCGCGCCGGGCACCGGGTCGTAGTGAATCGTGATCGAACCGCCCGCCGCCGGGTTCGCAGGCTCCCACGACACCGCCGGATTCACGGGCGTCACGCTGGTCGCGCCCACCCACACGTGCTGGATCGGGCTGCGCTTCACGCGGCCGTTGTGGTCCACGGCTTCGCAGTAGTAGTCCACGAGCTTGTCCGTGACGCCGCTCACGTGCGCGTACCATTCGTCCGCGATCACCGTGGGCAGCACGCTGAACGTGATGCTCGGGTTGTTGAACAGGTTGCCCTTCGGGAACACGCGCCGCGTCATGGCGGCGGCCTGCCACGCGCCGACTTCGGCACCGCCGGTGTACGTCTCGTTCTGCGTGCTCGCGATCGGGTTGGTGCCGTCGAGGTCGAAGCGGTAGACCAGCCGCACGGTGTCCACGCCGCTCACGTCGTGCGCGAAGGTCCAGACCCAGAAGTCCTGCGTCATGTCCGCGCCCGCGCCGCCCGGCCAGCCCCACATGGCGCCGGCGCCCTTGCCGCCGGGGTTCCACGGCAGGCGCTGCGGCAGCCACAGCGTGGGCGCCGTGGTGTCGGGCTGGCCCGCGAGGACGCCCGTGGCGTACTCGACCGCGCGGTTGCACGCCAGCGTGGCCTTCACCTCCATGTCGAGCGAGGTGCCGTAATACATGTAGCCGCTCTCGTGCCCGGCGAGCAGGAAGTGCCACGCCTTCTCCAGCGCGGTCGTGCCCGGCTGCGTCGGGTCCGCGATGCGCGCGGCGTTCGGGGCGGCGGTGACGCCCTCGGCGGTGAGCACGTGGTTCGTGGCGGCGGTGAGGACCGCCCAGTTGCGCTCGTCCTCGGCCCAGCCGCCGGGAATGTCGAACTGGCCCGTGGCGTTCACCAGCGGCCAGTTCCAGTTGATGTACTGCGGCGAGCCGAAGTCGCCGTCGGCGTTGACCCAGCCGCCGTCCTCGACGTGCACGACGTCGGTGGGATTCACGGGATGATCGGCGAGGAACTCCGCCACGGTCGTCGGCTCGTAGCCCTTGCCGGCGGCGGCGTGCGCGAACTGCGTGACGTTCTCGTGGAAGTACGAGTAGCCGCCCTGCCACGCGTTGTCGCCGTCGTGCGCGAACAGCACGAGCATCGGGTTCGCGGCGTCGTTGCGCGCGGCGATCGCGTCGATCTCGCCCGTGCCGTAGAGCCCGTAGCCCTCGTTCCACGACATGCCGTCGGCGGCGGGCACCACGGTGAGCTGGCTCACCGCGCCGGTCGCGGGATTCACGTACTGCGCGAGGTGCGGTCGCAGGCCGTACGGCACCGGCACCTTGGTCGTGACGCCGCGCGAGATGCTCTGCGCGTAGTACCAGCCCTGCGCGGGATTCACCTGGTCGGCCTTGTTCGGCGGGTCGCAGTTGTCCTGCCGCGCGTCGAACGGGTAGTCGGCGCACGCACGCGCGATGTGCACGTCGGGCACGATGGACCACTGCACGCCTTCGGCCACCAGCGCCGGGATCAGCCGTTCGCTGAAGCACATCTCGGCGGGGAAGAAGCCCTGCGACAGCGTGGCGGAGCCCCACGCGCCGGTCATGAGCGCCTTCTGCGCCTGCAGTTCGCGCCGGAACACGGTCTCGTCGCACAGCGGATTGATCGCGTGGTGCATGCCCACGATCACCGGGTCGAGGCGGCGCCGGCCGCCCGACGTGCTCCACGCCATCGCGTCGCGATACGACTGCCACCAGTTCGACGGGTACTTCGGGCCGTTCCAGTTGCCCGCCGCGAGCGAGTTCAGGTTCTGGATGAGCGAGCCCGCGAAGGACACCTGCGCACCGGCGTCGGGCAGGTCGAGCACCGACTGGATCGCCCAGCGCGGGTAGCCCTGGTAGTCGTTCACGCGGTCGTCGCTGCCGAAGATGCTGCCGAGATCGTTCTGCGAGTGGCCGAGCGAGAGCGTCTCGAACGCGTACTCGGTCGCCGCGTTGTTCCACGTGCTGCGTTCGGGCCAGTACACCGGCTGGTGCATGTGCCACAGGTACGTGGTGTGGATCGGGGCGGCGGTCGCGACGGGCGCGGCGGTGGCGAGGAGCGCGAGAAGCAGTGCGAGGTGCCGGGGGCGCATGGGGGAGCCCTTCAGGTCGTTCGGGCGGGCGACGCCGGGACGGGCGCGCGCAGCCGGTAGCGCGAGCCGTCGGGCTCGCGGTCGAGGTGTTTCCAGTTGAACAGGAGCCGGCGCAGCAGCGCCCAGTCGCCGAACGAGTGCCACTCGAGCAGCAGGAAGTTGACCTCCTGCTCGGTGTATTCGCGGCCCGGTTCGAACCGGCTCGCGAGGTGCTCGATCGCCATGCGCTGCACCTTCTCGCGGGAAGGCCAGCGGAACAGCACACCGCGTTCGTCCACGAACGGGCGCAGTTCACGGGGCAGGGCGGCACGATCCATGGCATGGATTCTAAGCCACGAGCGCGGCGCCGGTCACGGCCACCGCGCCCGCCCGCGCGGCTCGACTTCGCCGCGAGGCCGGGCTAGCTTCGCGACGAGTGTGTTTCATCACGTGACCGTCACTCCGGGGACACCGACATGCGCGAAGAAGACCTGCTGCGGATCCGCTGGGTCGCGGACCCGCGCGTATCGCCCGACGGGCGCCACATCGCGTTCACGCAGGTGAGCGTGGACGAAGCGGCGGACGAGTACCGCACCCATCTCTGGCTCGCGACCGTGCCGCGAGGGGAGGAACTGCCGCAGCCCGCCCGCCAGCTCACCTACTCGGGGCGCGATTCGCAGCCGCGCTGGGCTCCCGACGGCTCGGCGCTGGCGTTCGTGCGCAAGGGCGAGGGCGAAGGTGCGGTCACCCAGATCCACCTGCTGCCCGCCGACGGCGGCGAGGCGCGCGCGCTCACGACGCTGCAGGGCGGTGCGCACAGTCCGTGCTGGTCCCCGGACGGCACGCGCATCGCGTTCCTGTCCGGGCACAACCCCAGGCTCGACACTCCCGAGTACAAGAAGCCCAAGCACGAACCCGCCCGCGTGGTCACGCGTCCGGAGTACCGCTGGAACGGCGAAGGCTTCACGGACTGGGACCACCTCGATCACGTGTGGGTCGTGGACGTCGCCACCGGCGAGGCCCGCGCGCTCACGTGCGGCACTCGCTTCAAGGAGGGCGACCTCGCGTGGTCGGCGGACGGCAGGCACGTCCTGTTCGCGACGGACCGGCGCGAGACGCCGTGGTTCGCCGACCCGGCGGAAGACAACGACGTGCGGGCGGTCGCGGCGGACCTCGCGGCTCCGACCGACGGCGCGGCCCTGACGCTCGTGGCCGACATCGCCGGGCCGATCGCGGGCTACACGCCGGGGCCGGACGGCCGCGCGCTCGCCGTGGGCGGGGTGCGCCCGAAGCCGATGCGCTCGTACGACCAGAACGACCTGCTGCTCTTCGAGGGCGCGTGGCCGCAGGCCCAGGTGCGCGCGCTCACGGCCGGCAAGGACCTCGCGGTCGGTGAGACCACGTCCGGGGACCAGCATCCGCCGCGTGGCGGCGGCGCGTTGCCGCTGGGCTTCACGCACGACGGCGGCGCGGTGTTCGCGTACGCGTGGCACGGTTCGACCCGCGCGGCGCGGCTCGATCTTGCCTCGGGCGAGGTGGACGACTTCACGCCGCCCGACGGCGACGTGTACGCCGGATCGCTTTCCGCCGACGGGCGCACGCTGGCGGTCGCCATGGGCTCGGTCTCGACGCCCGGTGACCTCTGGGTGTTCGACGTCGCGAGCGGCGAGGGCACCTGCCTGCACGCGCCGAACGTCGCGCTCATGGACGAGTCGGCGCTCGGCAAGGTCGAGGAGATCTGGTACGACGCCGCCGACGGCCGCCGGATCCAGGGCTGGATCGTGAAGCCGCCCGGGTTCGACCCGGCGCGCCGCTACCCGATGATCCTGCAGATCCACGGCGGCCCGCACGTGCCGTACGGTGTCGCGTTCTTCCACGAGTTCCGCGTGCTCGCCGCGGCGGGCTACGTGGTGCTGTACACGAACCCGCGCGGCTCGACCTCGTACGGGCAGGAGTTCGGCAACGTCATCCAGTACGCGTACCCGGGCGACGACTACCACGACCTCATGGCGGGCGTGGATCACGTCGTGAAGCTGGGCTACGTGGACGAGAAGCGCCTCGGCGTGACCGGTGGCAGCGGCGGCGGACTGCTCACGAACTGGATCATCACGCGCAGCGACCGGTTCGCCGCCGCGATCACCCAGCGCTGCGTGTCCGACTGGTCGGGCATGTACTACTCGTGCGACTTCGCCCTCTTCAACGACTCGTGGATCAAGGGCATGCCCTGGCGCGAGGCCGATCGCGTGAACTTCGAGTCGAAGTCGCCGGTCTGGGACCTCGACAAGGTCACCACGCCGCTCATGGTGATCCATTCCGAAGAGGACTGGCGCACGCCGATCGCGCAGGGCGAGGCCATGTTCCGCGGCCTGCTCGCGCAGGGGAAGACCTGCGTCATGGTGCGGTTCCCGGGCGAAAGCCACGAACTCTCGCGCAGCGGCGTCCCGAGCCGGCGGGTGCAGAACCAGCAGCACATCCGCCGCTGGTTCGACCACTGGCTGCAGGGCAAGCCGGCGCCCGAATACGGGCTCTGAGCGGGGCGGCGGACGGCGGAAACGCGAACGGCCGGTCGGGGAGTCCCGACCGGCCGTTCGTACGTGCGGCGTCCTACTTGGACTTCAGCTTCACCACGGCGCACATGGCGAGCGTGGCGCCGTTCGACTTCACGTCGGTCAGCTTGAGCTTGACTGTGCCGCCCTTGGTGTAGAGCACGAGCGGGATCGCGTCGTTCTCCTGGTCCTTGGCGAGCACCTCGTTGTCGCCGTCCGTGACCGAGATGTCGATGTCCTCGGCCTGGCCGTCGGCGGCGCCGACGAACGCGTACGGACGGTCCTCGAGGTCGATGCCACCCTGGGTGAGCGTCTCGCCCGGCTTCATGATCGAGCCGATCACGCAGAGCTCGTCAGCGCCGTCGTGGAACGCGGCCCAGCCGAGCTTGTCGTTGATCTTCTCGCACATGCCGAGCAGGCGCTCCCACGCCGCCTTGAGGTTCTTGGTGGGCACGTCGTAGCCGCCCTTGCGGAGCAGCGCGTAGGCGACGAACGAACCCTTCGCCTTCGTGCTCACGAGCTTCATGACGACCTTGTACTTGCCGTCTTCCTTGGGCGTGAACACGACGACCGGATTGGAGTCGTTCTCCGTGTCCTTCGCGACGATGTCGCCGTCGGCGTCGGTCAGGTAGATGTCCATGTCCTTCACGTCGTCGTCGCCGCCGCCGATGAAGGCGTACTCGGTGCCGCCGGTGAGCGGGATCGTCGCGGCGCCGACCTGCTTGCCCTCTTCGAGGTAGGCACCGATGAAGCAGGAGCTCTGGTCATCGAGCCCGTACTGGGTCTTGTCCGAGACCTTGCGGACGCTCTCCATGACGCGGGTCATCGCCTGGTCGAGGTACTTGCCGGGCACCCACTCCTTCGCGGAGGCCGGCGAGGCCGCGACGACGGTGGCGAGGGTGAACGCGGCGAGGGCGACGAGGCGGGCAACGAGAGCCTTGGGGCTGTGGAACACGGACTTTCCTCCTGGCGGAACGGCGTCGGTTCGGAACCCGTGGGGGGAGTCCCGGCGACCTTGGGACGACGCGTGAACGATGGTTCCAGCCCTCTCGGAGCGCCCCTGACGGCAGACGAGGCCGAGTCCTGCGGCCGGACACGAGCACGGATACGCCCGAAGCGCATCCTTTCTTCCCTGAATCGTCGCCTGCGGCACGACGGTCGTGGGGCAGTGTAGGGGAGAATCGGCATGCATCGCACGCGGATTCATGACGATTTTTCGGCCCTCCCCGACGCTCCATGCTCCGGAGGGGGCAGGGTTTGGGGGATTCGACGCACTCCGAAAAGCCGACCGCCCGCGCCTTCGGGAAGGCGCGGGCGGCGGTGACCGGGGAAGCTCACTCGGTGGGCAGGTCCTGCTTCAGGACCGCGTCGGGCGGCGTCCATTCCTCTTCGCTCGACTCCTGCGCCGCCACGGCGGCTTCTCCGAGCGGGCGGCGGTAGATGATGCCGAGCGCGAAGCGATCGTCGCGCGCGGCGCGCAGTGCGGCACCGAGGTCGCCGCGGTCGTAGTCGGTCGGCAGCTCGTAGCTGCGCTGGAGCAGCATGTCCGAGTAGTTGCGCGGCTGGTACGTGACGCAGCCCGCGAGCACGTGCACGAACGAGAATCCGGGATACTCGATCGCCTGCTTCATCATCTCGCGCATGTGCGGCATGTTGCCCGCGTGCGTGCGGGCCACGAAGCCGCAGCCGGCGCTCAGCACGAGCAGCACCGGGTTGAGCGGCATCTCGTCGCCGCCGGCCAGTCCGCGCTGGCGCTTGGATTCGAGTTCGGTCGTGGGCGAGGCCTGACCCTTCGTGAGCCCGTAGATGCCGTTGTCCATCACGATGTACGTGAGGTTCACGTCGCGCCGGATGGCGTGCGGCAGGTGCCCCAGCCCGATGCTGAAGCCGTCGCCGTCACCACCGACGACCACCGTCGTCAGCTCGGGGCGCGCGACCTTGAGCCCGCTCGCGATCGGCAGCGCGCGGCCGTGGATCGTGTTGAACGAATAGGCCTTCACGTAGCCCGGCAGGCGGCTCGAGCAGCCGATGCCCGAGATCACGGCGAGCTTCTCCGGCGCCACCTCGAGGTCGGAGAGCGCCTGCGTGAGTCCCTTGAGCACACCGAAGTCGCCGCAGCCGGTGCACCAGACGGGCAACAGTTCGGTTCGCAGGTCCTTCGGCTTCATCGCGCGCTCCTTTCGGCGGACGGCACGCCGAGTGCGGCGGCCAGCTCTCGCATGGACATCGGCAGGCCGCCGCTGCGCGCGAGGCTGCGCACGGCGTTCATGTCGGTGAGGCTCGACAGGTAGCGGTGGAACTGGCCCTGGTAGCTCAGCTCCATGGACACGGTGTCGGTGAGGCCCTTGCGCCAGTCCGTGAACGCCTCGAGCGGGAACGGGTGCAGGATCTCGGGCATGAACACGCGGTACTCGGGGTGCAGCGCGATCCACTCGCGCAGCATGCCGTAGCTGCTGCCCCACGCGACGATGCCCTTCTTCGCGGCCGGGTCGCCGAGCGTGCGCACCCAGTCGCGCGTGTCGCGGGCGATCGCCTCGAGCTTGCGGAAGCGCTTCTCGCTCATCTTCTGGTGCACGCCGGGGTCCGCACTCGGGTTGCCTTCCTCGGTGTGTTCGATGCCGGCGGCGAGGTAGGTGCCGCCCGGGGTGCCGGGGACGCGGAACGCGTTCACCGGCTGTTCGCCCGTGATCGCGAAGCGCGCCGGCCCGTCCTCGGGCGTCCAGCGCCAGCGGCGCGGCTTGTCGCGGCGATCGGTGATGCCGTCGCGGATCTGGCGGCGCTGCGCCACGTACGCGTCGGACAGCACGAGCACCGGCAGCTGGTAGTTCTCCGCCAGCTCGAACGCGCGGAACATGACGTCGCGCGCGTGCACGACGTCGTACACACCGAGCACGGCGCGCGGGAAGTCGCCGTGGCCGCCGTAGATCGCGTGGAAGAGGTCGGACTGCTCGGTGCGGCTCGGCATGCCCGTGGCCGGGCCCGCACGCTGGCAGTCCACGATCACGGTCGGGATCTCGGCCATGCTCGAGAGCCCCATCATCTCGGTCATCAGCGACAGCCCGGGGCCGCTCGTCGCGGTCATCGAGGGCACGCCGCCGAAGCTCGCGCCGACCACCATGCCGAGCGCCGAGATCTCGTCCTCGGCCTGCACGATGCGGCCGCCGGCCGCGGGCAGTTCGTCGATCAGCGTTTCCATGACTTCGGACGACGGGGTGATCGGGTAGCCCGCGAAGAACTGCAGGCCCGCCGCCATCGCGCCGCGCGCCACGGCTTCGTTGCCGGTCTCGACCACGAGCGGCACGCCGTGGCCGACCAGCTTCGTGAACGCCGGCACGTCCTCGCGCGCGTAGGCCTTGCGGAACACGGGCATGTTGCGCTCGACGAGCGCGGGCTTGTGCGAGAAGCGCTCGGCCATGGCCTGCTGCGCGAGCGACTCGGGCCAGCCGAGCGCCCGGCAGAGCAGCGCGAGCGCCATCATGTTCTTGGGCTCGCCGGCCACTTCGACGTCGCCGTCCCACGTCGCGAACGGATGGCGGAACGCGGGGCGCTTCGTGGTGCCGAGCCACTCGGGCAGCGCGCCCTGGTCCTTCTCCTCGAGGATCATGAGCGAGTCGCCGTGCAGGTGCAGCGACCCCTTGAAGCGCTTGAGGTCGGCGGCCCGGAAGCACACGAGCACGTCGGTGTCCTCGCCTTCGTAGCAGATCTCACGGTCGCCGATGCGCAGGACGACGGCGGATTCGCCGCCGCGGATCTGCGGACCGTACGACTGGACGAGCATGCCGTAGAGGCCCTGGTGGGCCGCCATCTTGAGCAGCAGGTCGCCGATGAGGGCGACGCCGTCGCCGCCGCTTCCGGCGATCGCGATGACCAGCGACCGCAAAGGGGTTTCCGGCGCCGCGGGAGCGGGCATGGCTTCGGTGCGCGTTTCCATGGTTCAGGCTCCAGTGGGTTCGGCGATTTCGACGAGTTCGGGCTCGGGCAGCTGGCCGACCCGGTGCATGATCGTGCTGGGGCAGATGTCCGTACAGGCTTCACCGCACGAGGGACCGTAGGCGATGCAGACGTCGTGGTCGATGAGAATGGTGCGGCCGTCCCAGGTGATGGCGTTGGCGGGGCACTTGGAGACGCACTTGCGGCACGTCGTGCACCCGACCATGCAGGTCGAGCGCACCACGGACGCCTTGTCCACCGCCTTGCACGAGAGCTCGATGCGCCGGGCCCGCGGGTAGAGGCGGAAGAGGTCCTTCGGGCACGTGGCCACGCACACCGCGCAACCCGTGCACTTCTCGGTCTTCACCTGCGCGATGCCGCCCGCGCCGATGTAGAGCGCGTCGAACGGGCACGCGCGCACGCAGTCGCCGAGCCCGAGGCAGCCGTTCTTGCATGCGCGCGGGCCGCCGAACACCAGCGCGGCCGCGCTGCAGGTCGGGATGCCGGCGTAGAGCGCCTCATCGCGCGCGTACGCCGACGTGCCGTGGCAGGTCATGACCACGACGCGGTCCTGCACCGCGCCGGCGTCCTTGCCCGTGAGCTCGGCCACCGCCTTCGCCACCGATTCGCGGCCCGGGATGCACAGGCTGGGGGAGACGTCGGGGCGCTCGACCACGGCCTCGGCGTACGCCGTGCAGCCGGCGAAGCCGCAGGCGCCGCAGTTCGCGCTCGGCAGCTTGTCGCGCACGCGGTCCACGAGCGGGTTGCCCTGCACCTTGAACTTCTCGGCCGCCGCACCGAGCGCGATGCCGAACACCGCGCCGAAGCCGGCGAAGACGCCGAGTCCGTAGAGTGCGGTCTGGAAGGATTCCTGGGTCATGGCCGCCTCACCGGAAGAAGTCCAGGCCCGAGAAGCCCATGAACGCGAGCGCGAACAGGCCCGCGAGTGCGAACGCGATGGGCAGGCCCTCGAAGGCCTTCGGGACGCGGGCGAGTTCCATCTTCTCTCGCGCGCACGACATGAGGAAGAGCGCCAGCGCGAAGCCGAGCCCCGAGCCGAGCGCGAGCGACAGCGCCTCGAGCGCGTTGACCTTGCCCTGCGCGTTGAGCAGCGGCACCGCGAGGATGATGCAGTTCGTGGTGATGAGCATGAGGTACACGCCGAAGCCCTTGTGCAGCGCCGGGTGCGTCTTGCGCAGCATCGTGTCGAGGAACTGCACGACCGCGGCGACCGTCCCGATGAACACGAGCACCTGCAGGAACGCCAGGTGCAGCGGCTGCAGCACGTAGGTGTCCACGGCCCACGACGTCATGGCGGTGAAGATCATGACGGCCGTGAACGTGATGCCCATGCCGACCGCCGTGTCGCGCTTCTTGGACACGCCGAAGAAGATGCACAGCCCCAGGTAGCGCGTGAACACGAAGTTGTTGATGAGCGCCGAAGACAGGAACAGCGTGAACAGCGCCGCGAACGGCGAGGGCACGACGTCCTTCGCCAGCGGCGGGTCGGCGACCTCGAGCCGGTAGTGCTCGGTGGCGCGCAGCGGCTGCGACGCGGTCAGCGTCACGGTGTTGCCGCTGGCCACCACGCCTTCGAGCGCCATGGGCGCGTCGGGTGCGGCGGCTTCCGCGAAGCGGAAGTTGGTCGTCACCACCTTTTCGGGAGCGAGCGGGGCGTCGAGCGTGAACACGACCTGGTTCGGCCGCACGATCTTCGCCGTCGTGATCGCACCCTGCGCGCGCACGGCGGCGGGCAGCACGAGGCACACCGCCGCGAGCGCGAACGCCCCGAGCGTGCGCCGGAGGCGCGCGAATCCCTGCGCACGATCAACCATGGTGTCCTCCTGCGGCGGGCTTGGCGGTGCCGCCCGTCAGCTTGCGCTCGAGCGCGTTGAAGAACGCCATGAGGATCGCGATCGAGAAGAAGCCGCCGGCGGGGAGCGCGAAGAAGAGCAGCGGCTTGGTCTTGAAGAGCGGGATCCCGAAGAACGAGCCCGCGCCCAGCACCTCGCGCAGCGCGCCGATCACCATGAGCGCGATCATGAAGCCGAGCCCCATGCCGACGCCGTCCCAGAACGACGGGATGATGGGCTGCTTCGAGGCGAACATCTCGAGCCGCGAGATGATGATCGCGAACGCGACGATCAGCTTGATGTACAGCCCGACCTGCGCGTACAGCGCCGGCACGAACGCCGCGAGCGTCATGTCGATCGCGCTCACCCACACGGCGATGATGATCGTGTACACCGGGATGCGCACGCGCGGGTGGATCACGCCGCGGGCGATCGCGACCGTGAGGCTCGACAGCACCTGCACGGCGAGCACCGCCACGCCGAGGACGAAGCCGTTCGCCACGGTGTTCGTGACCGCGACGGCGGGGCAGAGGCTGAGCGCGAGCCGGAACACCGGGTTCTCGCTCACGATGCCGTTGAACAGCAGTTGCAGGGCGCCCGGCGGGCGCTCGGTGGTTTCGCTCATCGGGTCGTTCCTTCCGCTCCCAACTGCGGCTCGAGCAGGGCCCAGCGCCGCCGGAAGTGATCCACGGTGGACTTCACGCCGCGCGTCAGCGCACGGCTCGAGATGGTCGCGCCGGTGACGGCGTAGATCGGCTTCGTGCGCTCACGGGCCAGCAGCTGCTCGTGGGCCGCCGACCCCGCACCCTTCGGCGACGAGAACGCGACGAGCGCCGCGTGCCAGTCCTCGGGCATCGGGTCGCGCGTCACGTCGAGTGCCGCCACTTCGTCGGGCGTGCGGCCCGCGAACTGCGCGCGGAACACCGGCGTGGCGATTTCCGCGCCGAGCCCGGGATCCTCCTCGTGCTCGAGTACGCGCACGCCGCGCACGGCGAGCGAGGAATCCAGCGCCACGAAGAAGCGGATGCGGTTCTTGTAGCCGCGCGATTCGCCTTCGAGCACGAACCCCGCGAGCGCGCCGTTCACGCGTGCGACAAACAGCCGCCCCAGTTCGCGCAACCCGGCGGGTTCGGCAGCTCTGGCCGCGAGCGCGCCACTCGCGTGCAGCGTGCCGTCGAGACCGAACACGAACTCGCGCGCCGCCGCGGCTTCGTCGCCGTAGGCGCGTGCCACGTAGCGCACTTCGCGCTTCGGCGCGTCGAGCGACTGGCGGATCTCGGTGACTTCCGCGCCCGGCGGCAGCTCGAGCAGCTGCGCGAGCGCGCTGCGCTCGGTGGCGAGCGCGCTGATCTTCTGCAGCTTCACGGTGCCCACGTACACGCCGCCCAGCACGATCGCCGACACGAGGCACACGAGCACCAGGTTGATCGCGATGCCGGCGACGACCTTCGGGTCGGCCTTCGGACGCGGGACGCCCTCGATCTGGACGAGATCGCTCATGACGGGCTCCCGGCGATGGCCGCGCGCTTCGGCCGGAACCAGAGGTCGAACGCCGGCGCCATGGCGTTCGCGATGAGGATGGCGTAGCAGATGCCTTCGGGGTAGCCGCCGTACACGCGGATCATGCCGGTGAGCAGCCCGACCAGGAGCCCGAACGCGATCTGCCCGCGCGTGGTGCTGGGCGAGGTCACGTAGTCCGTGGCCATGTAGAACGCCCCGAGCCAGAGGCCGCCGCTCAGCAGGTGCAGCAGCGGCAGGCCGGTGTGCAGCGTGGAGAGCGCGAGTCCCGCGACCACCGCGAGCGGGATGTGCAGCGTGATGATGCGTCGTGCGAGCAGCACGAGGCCGCCGAGCACCACGAGCAGCACCGAGACTTCGCCGATCGAGCCGGGCCGGAAGCCGAGCGCGAGCGCGTTGTAGAGCCCGACCGGGCTCGTGACGAGCTTCACCGCCGCCTCGACGCCCTGCTCCTTGAGCACGGCGAGGGGAGTGGCGGTGGTGACCGCGTCGAGCGGCGCGCCGAACCACGCGCGCGGCGTCGCCCAGCCCGAGGTCATGGTGAGCGGGAACGTCGCCATGAGGAACGCGCGACCGAGCAGCGCCGGGTTGAACAGGTTGAAGCCGAGCCCGCCGAAGATCATCTTGCCGAGCCCGATCGCGAACGCCCCGCCCAGGAACGCCTGCCACGCGGGAAGGTTCGGGTTCACGGTGAGCGCGAGCAGCAGTCCCGTGCACACCGCGCTGCCGTCGCGCAGCGTCGGCCGGCGGCCGAGCGCCTTCATCGCGGCGAACTCGGTGGCGACCGCGCCGGCGATCGCGGCGAGCGCCACGAACAGCGCGTTGGGACCGAACACGAACACGCCCCAGAGCAGCGCCGGCGCGAGCGTGCCGTTCACCCACCACATGATCTTCGAGGTGGATTCTTCGGTGTGCAGGTGCGGTCCGGGCGAGAGGACGAAGGTCGGGTTGTTCTCGCTCATGACGCGCTCCTCGTGGCGGCGGCGCGCCGGAGCGCGGACTTGGCGACCTGCATGAACTGCACGAGCGGCCGCGACGACGGGCAGACGTAGCTGCAGCAGCCGCATTCGTAGCAGTCGAGCGCGCCGTGCGGCTCGCAGTCGAGCGTGCGGCCCACTTCCACGCGCACCGACACCTGGTCGGGTTCGAGCCCCAGCGGACAGGCGTCGAGGCAGCGGCCGCAGCGGATGCACGGTCCGAAGCCGTCTTCGAGCGGCCCGCGGCCGGTGAGCAGCACGAGCCCGTTCATGCCCTTGATGAGTGGCACGTCGAGCCGGGGCAGCGCGCGGCCCATCATGGGGCCGCCCGCGACCATGCGGTTGGTCTCGGGCTTGAGTCCGCCGCAGAAGTCCACGACGTCCGCGAGCGACGCACCGAGCGGCGCGCGCACGTTGCGCGGCTGGGTGATGCCCGGGCCGGTCACCGTGAGGATGCGGTCGAGCAGCGGCTTGCGGAACCGCAGCGCCTCGTACACCGCGTGCGCCGTGGCCACGTTCTGCACGAGCACGCCGACCGCCGACGGCAGCTGGCGCGGCGGCACGGTGCGGCCCGAGACCGCGAACACGAGCTGCTTCTCCGCGCCCTGCGGGTAGCGCGCCACGCACGGCACGACTTCGACCGGAATCGAGCGGTCGGGCAGCGCGGCGGCGGCCTTGCGCATGGCCTCGATCGCGTCGGGCTTGTCGGATTCGACGCCGATCAGCACCCTGGTCGCGCCCGCGATCTTCGCGATCAGCACCGAGCCCTCGACGATTTCGGCCGGCCACGCGAGCATCACGCGGTAGTCCGACGTGAGGTAGGGCTCGCATTCGGCGCCGTTCATGACGAGCAGGTCCACCTTGGCCGCGCGCGCGAACTCGAGCTTGCGCCAGGTCGGGAACGCCGCGCCGCCGAGCCCGACGATGCCGGCCTCGCGCACGCGCTCGAGCGACTCCTCGAGCGAAAGCGTGCGCCACGCGGGATCCTCGGGGAACTCCAGTTCGGGCCCGGCATCGGCGTTCGCGCCGATCGCGAGCGACTGGGCGATGGCCATGGTCGGGTGCGGACGCTTGTCCACCGGCTTGATCTTGCCGCTGATGGGGGCGTGCAGCGGCACGCCGGTCTTGCCGCCTTCGGCGATCTTCTGCCCGCGGCGCACCATCTCGCCCTTCTTCACGCACGGCTCGGCGGGCTCGCCGAGGTGCTGCAGCAGCGGCAGCACGACCTCGGACGGCGCCGGCAGGTCCTCGATCTCGCGGCCCGCGGTCGCTTCCTTGTGCGGGCCGGGATGGATCCCGCCGCGCCCGAAGGTGTGCAGCGCACTCGTCGCCTGGCTCATGGCGCTCACCCGATGAAGTGGGTGGCGAGCGCGTTCGCGAGCCGGCCTTCGGCGCGCGGTCCCGCGAGGAACGCGAACTTCGAACCCGTGTCGGAGTCGGTGCCGTCGCGCGCCACGACGCTCGCGCTGACGTGCGCGTTCGAAGGACGGCCGAGCTGCGCGTCGAACAGGTGCCCCACGCGCACGCCGTCGAGCGTGGTCGCCTGTTCGTAGTTGCCGCTCGTCGCCACCGCCATGTCGCGCAGGTGGAAGACGTGATCCACTTCACCGTTCGCCGGGTTCAGCACGCCCACCGCCCAGCCGTCGGAGTCGTCCGCGGGCCGGCCGATGCCGTACACGTTGCGTCCCACGTCCACGAGCCCGGACTCGACGCCCTCGGCGCGCAGCGCGGCCACGGCGCGGTCGAGCGCCCAGCCCTTGCCGATGCCGCCGAAGTCGAGCGCGGCGCCGCGCCGCGTCAGCGCGAGCGTGCCCGCGGCGCGGTCGGTGGCCACGTGGCGCATGCCCATGAGTTCGAGCGTGGCCGCGACGTCGCTGTCGCTGGGCAGGTGGGTGCGGCCCGAGGCGTAGAAGCCGTACAGGCGCATGAGCGGCAGCACGGTCACGTCCACGACGCCGTCGGAGGCGAGCGCCACGGCGCGCGCACGGTCCACGACGTCGAGCAGCGCGGGGCTCACCCCGACGGCGTGCTCGCCGGCCGCGGCGTTGACGCGCGACAGTTCGGAGTCCGCGCGATGGATGCTCATCTGGCGGTCCACGGTCTCGATCTCACGCCACGCGCGCGCGATCGCGCGGTCGGCGACCCGCGGGTCCTCGTGGTGCACGACGATGCGCACCCAGGTGCCGAGTGCGGTGCGCGTGGACTCGATGCGGTCGGTCCGGCGTTCGACGAGACGGGAGAGCGAAGGGGCGGCGAGGCCTGCGCCGGCGAGAAGTCCCAGGCTCATCAGGAAACGCCGACGGCTCAGCTTGCCGGTGGGCGTCTCCGCGGGCAGCGGGGTAAGCGCACGAAAATCCCTGATCGCAGGCATGACGCGATTCGTCCTCCCAACAGTGAACGAGTTCCGGCTTCGGTGAATTGTCTGTCGGAGAGGAACCCTTGCATAGGTTATGCAAGGGAGTGCGAAGTGCCCGGCGATTCCGCCGGTTGGGAGTGGAAGGCGCCGAACATCACAAGGAGAGGACACGATGGGCCAGCTGCCCGAATTCTATGTTGATCAAGACCTTTGCACGGAATGCGGGGACTGCATCAAGGCGGTGCCCCAGGCGTTCCGGAAGGTCGAGGACGAAGAAGTCGCCGAGGTCTACAAGTGGGACCTCGAGGACTCGTTCATGCCACGCGTTCAGCAAATCATGACAGATTGTCCGGGACGGGCGATCCTCTGGAAGAAGAAGTAGGCCGACGATGAGAACACTCGATCCTCGCCAGATCTTCGAGCAGTCGGTGCTCGAAGTGCGTGGGGACGGGAAGGCGGGCGGCGGGCTGGTTCTGGCGTTCCAGAGCCTCGCCGCCCTGTTCTCTTCCCTCCCGAACATGCATGTCCAGGAATGGCCCTTCTTCAGCTCGGCTCGCCGCGGCGCGAACATCCGTTCGTTCCTGCGCGTGAGCGCGAAGCCGATCGACGTGGGCTGCGAGATCACCCGTCCCGTGATCACGCTGCTCATGGACGAAGTGACGGGCAAGACCGTGGACTTCGCCGGCGGCGTGCCGCACGGCGGAACGTTCGTGCTCAACACGCGCCGTACGCCCGAGGAGTGCGCGAAGCACTTCCACCTGTCCGGCCGCGTGCTCACGGTGCCCGGTGACGACATCGGCACCAAGTTCCTCAAGGCCCCGATCGGCAACGTCTCGGCGTACATCGCGATGACCGAAGCGATCGGCGGGCTCGACTTCGACGTCGTGGTCGGCACGTTCCTCGGCCAGCTCAAGAAGCGCCGCATTCCCGAGGTGCTCATCGAGCGCAACCGCGAAGCGCTGCTCGCCACGAAGGAAGCGATCCGCTCCGGCGTGTTCGACGAAGCACGCCCGGGCGACCACGCGACCACGGTGTTCCAGGGTTACGGCGAACTGCCGGTCGGCGCCCAGACGCGCCTGCGGCTGTCGCAGACCAACCACACGGCGGCATTCGCGCGCAGCGGCTTCCGGCTGCTGTTCAACGATCCGAACCTCGCGTGCACCGGTTGCTCGCACTGCATCACGAACTGCCCCGAGGGCATCATCCGGTTCCAGCCGGACGAAGCGCGCGGCGTGCTGGTGACCGGCGCCGACGTGAGCGCGTTCTGCAAGCTGTGCGGCGAGTGCATCGCCGTCTGCCCGGAGAAGCTCTTCACCGAAGGCAAGTACGAAGAGGTCTGGGAAGAAGCCACCACGGAGGCCCGCTCATGAGCACCCTCGGCATCGAACACGGGCCGACCCCGCACAGCGCCACGCCGAGCGGCGAGAAGTACGACATCCTCAAGCTCGAGCGCGTGAAGCAGGCGCACATCCCGTTCTATCCCGTGCGCGACGACGTGACCGCCGACGGCAACACGGCGGCGGCGATCGCGACGCTGCAGATGTGGCGCGCGCTCATCTACCCGGGATTCCCGATCACCCCCTCGACCAAGTGGATCGAGACGGTGGCGGCGAAGGTCGGGGCGCAGAAGGGCACGAAGAAGCGCGTCAAGCTGCTCGAGGCCGAGCACGCCGTCGCCGACTACATGGTCGGTGCCGGTGCGGCCTGCCGCGACCTGATCTTCGCGACCGCGACGAGCTCGGTGGGCCTCGATCACATGACGGAGACCACGCGCTCGCTGGGCGCTTCGGGCCTCGGCAACGTCATGATCATCAACGTGTACCGCGCCACGGCGAACTTCCCGCTGTGCATCGAGGGCGATCCGTCGGACGCGCTCGCGCATCGTGACGACGGCTTCATCCAGATCTGCGCGCGCGGCAAGCAGCAGATCTACGACACCGTGATCCAGGCGCCGTGCCTCGGCATGCACCCGGACATCCTCACGCCCACGATGCCGGGCTACTACGGCATCAAGGACAGCCACCGCAACGCGCGCTTCACGGTCGAGTCCGACGCGGCGATCCACGAGTTCCAGGATCGCTGGATGCAGCCCTGCCCGCTGCCGGGTCTCATCAACGGCGACACGGCCATGGGCAATTGCGTCACGTCGAAGCATTTCCAGGGCTTCAAGGTGGGGCAGAAGCGGCGCATCGAGCGCGTGCTCGACGTGCTGCCGCAGATCGGCGCGGATTTCGAGAAGACGTTCGGCCGTCCCGGCCTGAAGTTCTTCGACGAGACCGCGTGGCCCGAGACCGGCCCGGTGGACATCGCCGTCGTCGGCATGGGTCCGGACTACGGCACGTTCGAGTCCGTGCGCGAGGCGTGGGCGAAGAAGAACAACGTGAGCGTGGCGGGTCTCGCGCTCCGGTTGCTCAATCCGTTCCCGCGCGAGGCGTACCGCGAGAAGCTGCAGCGCGCGAAGGTCGTGCTGGTCGTGAACCAGGCCCACCATTCGGGCCGCGGTCACCTCACGCTCGACGTCGCCGATGCGCTCGCGGGCATCGAGCCGCAGCCGCGGATCGTCAGCGCGTTCGCCGGCATGGGCGGCGCGGACGTGTCCGAGCCGACGTGGGAAGCGATGCTCGACGAAGCGAAGGACGCGCTCGTGCAGGCGCCGCGCCAGCCGTACATGATCTTCCACGAAGGAGCGCGGCTATGAGCAGCTTCAAGCAGATCGCGACCCAGGACAGCTGCTTCCGGGCCGGTTCCACGCTGTGCCCGGGCTGCATGGAGTCCGTCGCGTTCCAGAACATCGGGCGCGTCACGGACAACGGCGTGAAGACGATCTTCACGATCGGCACGTCGTGCGCCGAAGTGTCCACGCTCGCGTTCCCGAACGTCGTGGCGTGGGGACGTGGCGACAACTCGCCGGACGACTACGGCAAGAGCTTCGCCATCCTGCACAATGTGGTCGAGTCGGCGCCCACGCTCGCGGAAGCGACGCGTGACGTGGCCGACGCGCTCACGGACTGCGGGGCGCTCGACCGCCCGGTGCAGATCATCAGCACCGGCGGCGACGGCGGTGCCGTCGCCATCGGCCTGCGCACGCTGCTGCACACGATCCACCGGCGGGCCCGCGTCACGATCGTCATTCTCGTGAACGAGATCTTCGCCAACACGGGCTTCCAGTACAGCCCCGCCACGATGCCGTACGCGGACACGAGCACCACGCCCGCGGAAGGCGCGCCCGGCAACATGAACCCGCCGCTCGACTACATCCACCTCGCCATCGCGGCGGGGGCGGGCATGGTCGCGCAGCTGTCCCCGGCCCACGGCAAGATGTTCGTGAAGGCCGTCGAGCGCTCGCTCGAGGTGGACGGTACGGCGGTGATCTTCGTGCCGGCGCCGTGCATCAGCGGCTGGAAGTTCGAGGACGGCCAGACCGTCGAGCTGGCGCTGCTCGGCGCCCGCAGCGGCGTGTTCCCGGCGTTCGTGTGGGAGAAGGGCAAGGGCGGCTCGGTGAAGGACTGCTCGCTCGACGCGGCGGAGCGGCCGGACGTGGTGGACTTCCTCGCCATGCAGCGGCGTTTCGCTCACCTCGTGCAGCGCGACAAGGTCACCGGCGAAGTGAAGCCGAAGGCCGGCCGCGAGCAGGACATCGAGAACCTCAAGGGCTGGGTGCAGAGCAACGTCGAGCGGATGTACTCGCTGGCGAACCTCAAGTAGTCCGGCCTGCAGCATCGCGGCGGGCGCCGGAGCGATCCGGCGCCCGCCGTGCGTTTGCGTCGCGCGGCTTCGCCACGCGACTTCGTCGCGCGCGTTCGCTAGTATCCGCGACCATGTTCCCGCTCCGGTCGGTGTTCTCGCGCGTGCTGGCGCGCGCCCTCGTCTGCGTCGCGGCGCTGTCCGGGTGCGGCCCGCGCACCCCGGCCGTGCGCCCGGCGCCGGTCGCGGTGCTGCCCGAGTACTACGCGCACTCGCTCGCGGCGCTGGGGTTCCCCGGGCACCAGCGCGCGTTCCAGTGCGGCGACGGTGCACAGCTGGGGGCGGGCGACGCGGCGTTCGCGTGGACGCTCGGCAGCGGCGGGCCGGTCCGCGTCTCGCCGGTGTACTTCGAGTCCGACGGCGTGCCGGTCGCGCACGGCTGGCTCACCACGGCGGAGGACTCGGCGCACTATGAAGCGGTCGCTTTCCGCGTGCCGGGCGCCACCGACACGCTGCTCGTCGCGTCGGTGCGCGTGGCGGTCCGGCGGCGCGGCGGTGGTGCGCCGTCGCCGACCGCGCTGGTCGTGACCGTACGCGATTCGCTCGCCGGCCCTCATGACCGGCCGTGGGACGCGATCCCCGAGCCCGGCGCCGCGTGGAGCTGGGAGCGCGGTGTGGCGGTGCGTGCCGCGCGCGTGCACGGCGGCGTGCGCATCCCGGCGCACTGGCGCTTCTCGGGCGGTGGTGCGGACGGCGGGCTGAGCGCGACCGGTACGTCCGCCGACGGGGTCTACGAGTTCTGGCTCACCGACCGCGCCGTATCGCCCGCGGAGGCGAAACGCCTCATGGCGTTCACGCACGAGGCGCACGCCGCGCGCGCACGCGCCGCATGGCGCGAGTGGCTCGGGCGCGGCGCCGTGATCGCGACGCCGGATACGCTCGTCAACCAGGCGTACCGCGCCGCGATCGTGACGCTGCTGCAGGGGCAGGAGCGTTCGGCGGGCGAATGGGTGCCGATCGGCAACCCATTCCAGTACCGCGACACCTGGCTGCGCGACGGCGCGCGAGTGGTGCGTGCGCTCGCGCTCGGCGGATGGACCGAACTCGCGCGCTCCGACGCGGCCACGTTCCTGCGCTACCAGCTGCCCAGCGGCGCGCTGATCTCGCAGTACGGCCAGCTCGACGGCACCGGGCAGGCGCTCTGGGCGTTCGAGCAGGCCGCGTCGCTGCCGCCCGACGCCGATGTGTCGCGGCGGTTCCTGCCCGCCGCGCGACTGGGTGCGATCTGGATCCGCAACCAGCGCGTGCTGCTGGGCATGATGTCGCGCATCGTGCACGTGGATCACCCGGACCTGCTGCCGTTCGGTGATCCGCGCGACGGCGAACTCGTCCGCGCGCCGCTCGTGGGCAACGATGCGTGGGCGATCGCCGGCCAGGCCGCGCTCGCTGCCATGGCGGCGCGTGCCGGCGATCGCGAGCTGGCGGCGGCCGCGGAAACCGAAGGCGGTGCGCACCGGCAGGCGTTCTTCGCCGCGCTCGCTCGTTCGCGGCATCCCGACGTGCCGCCCGCATGGGACGGCGGCGGACGGGACTGGGGCAACTGCTACGTGGGATTCCCCACGCAGGTGCTGCCCGCGAACGACGCGCGTCTCGCGCGACTCGCCGAGCGCCTGTGGGCGCGCTCCGGGCTGCACATGGTCGCGTACGGCGCGCCGGACTCGCTGCACACGTACCTCGGCAGCGACCTCGCGGTCTGGGCGCTGCTCGCCGGCCGGCCCGCCGACGCACGTGCGTCGCTGGCCGACCTGCTCGCCCACAGCAGCTCGACGCTCGGCCAGGCGGAGATCTTCTCGCGTACGACGCGCGCGTTCGGGCGGAACCTGCCGCCCCACGGCACCGCGGCCGCGCAGCTCGTCGAGCTGGTGCGGGACGGGCTCGTGCTGGAACAGAACGGCCGGCTCGCGATCGCCGCGATCGCGGACTCCGCATGGTGGCGCGGCGCGGCGCTGCGTGGTGCGCCGACGCGCTACGGGCGGCTCGACCTGTCGCTCGCGCACCCGGCCGCGGACCGCTACGAAGCCGCATGGTCGGCGCCCGGCGCACCGGTCGCGCTGCGCGTGCCGGACGGCTGCACGCTCGTGCGCGCCGAAGGTGGTGTGCCGCGCGCGGGCGATCCGCGCTGGGTGGACTGCCCGGCCGCGGCCGGGCGTGCCGTCCTGATCGTGAGTACGCCATGAAGCCCAGGCGCACGTCGAAGCCGGCGCGGCCGCAGGCGCCGCTGGCGCCGCCGCCATCTGCGGACACGCGGCACGGCGTTCGCCGGCCCGCGATCATCGCGGTCGCGATCGTCACCCTGGTGGCGTCGGCCGGGGCCGCGTGGTGGTGGCGTGCCGGGCGCGCGCCGGAACCGGTCGCCGCGCAGGGCGCCGGTCACGTCGCCGCGCTCCCGGATCATCGCGGCATGGGCGGCCAGCAGATGCTCGACAGTGTCCGCGTGCACTTCGAGGCGCGCGACTGGGTGGGCGGACTCGCGTGGTCGCATGCCATGAACGTGGCGTTCCCGGGCACGTCCAACCTGTTGCTGAACGAGGCGCTCGCCTGGCACAACTACGCGCGCGGCGGTGTCGAGCGCTGGGAGGGACGCTGGGATGCGCGCAGCAGTCTCGACCGCATGGAGTTCGAGAAGCGTGCGTTCGCGCTGCTCGACTCGGCCTACGCGGTGGCCACGAGCGACGCCGAACGCGCGAACATCGATCGCTGGCGTGGCAACCAGTACGAGCTGATCGGTTCTCCCCTGGACGCGATGCAGGCGTACGACGCCTCGCTCAAGAAGGTGCCGGGCAACCCGAACGTGCTGCCGCGCGTGTCGTGGCTGCAGCGCCTCCTGATCCGGCCCGGCGACCCGAAGTCGGTCACCGCCAAGGATTCGGCGCCGCTCCCTCGCTGAAGGAAGCGGCGCCGTTCCGGTGTCGCGGGCGTGCGGTGGTGGTCAGTCGAGCCGCGCGAGCCGCTGCAGCCTCGTCTGCCCGGCTGCCGTGAGCCGCACGAAGTAGAGCCCGGCGCTCACGCGCGAGCCGTCGGCGCTTCGCCCGTCCCAGTTCCACGCGTGGCGGCCGGCCGCGAACGTGCCGGCATGCTGCGCGACGCGGCGGCCCGCCGCATCGAGGATCTCGACGCGCGCGAACGCGTCGTGCGGCAGCGTGAACGCGAGCATCGCCGCGCCGCTCGAAGGATTCGGCGTCGGGCGTGCGAGCGCGAGCGCGGCGGGGCCGTCGCCGACGCCGAGCAGGCTCGGGTCGAGGATCGTGAATTGGGCATCGCTGGTGTCGGCAGCGGCATTGCCGGCCGCGTCACGGGCGGTGATGCGGAGCACGGCGTGCTTCGACGTCGGGCCCTGCAGCAGCCACGACCACGTGCCGCTGTTCGCGAGCCCGTGCGCCACGGCGAGCCACGGCCCCGCGCCGCCGTCGAGCGACAGGTCCACGTCCACCGAATCCACGGCGGCATTGTCGCTCGCCGTCCACTGCACGTCGTACGTTCCGCCCAGCGACCAGACTTCGCCGCCGTTGGCCTTCACGACCGAGACGGTCGGAGCGGTCACGTCGGAAAAGTGCGCGACGATCGAACGCTGGCCGAGCACGCGGAACGACAGCGGGTTCGTCGCCGCGGTCGTGTCGCCGCTCCAGCCCGCGAACGCCCAGCCGGACGTCGGCGTGGCGGTGAGCGCGAGCAGGGTGCCGTAGGCGTAGGTCGGCTGGTCGGGCGCACGGCCCACGGTGCCCGCGCCGGTGGTCGTCACGTCCACGGTGTACGCGTCGAACGCGGCCTGCACCGCGAGCGTGTGCGCGGCCACGACGTTCGTGAAGGTGTAGCCCGAGACCGCGCCGACCGACACGCCGTCCACGAGCACGTCGGTGACGTGCGCGCCGGGCAGGGCGCCGATCGTGAACGACTGCGAGGCGCCCTGGTTCACCACCACGCTGCCGCTCGGTGCCACCGTGCCGCCCGGGCCCGCGGACGCCGCGATCGTCCAGGTGATCGGCGCGAAATTGGCCACGATCGTGTGGTTCGCGTTGATGGCGCTGAACGTGTAGCTGGCCGGGGTACCGACGGACGCGTTGTCCACGAGCACGTCCGCCACCTTGTAGTTCGTCGAAGGCGTGATCGTGAACGTGCGGCTCGAGCCTTCCGCCTGCAGCAGCGTGCCGCTCGGCGAGATCGTGCCGTTCGCGCCCGCGCTCGCGGCGATGCTCCAGCGGTCGATCGTGAAGTTGGACGCGCTCGCGGCCGTGCCCGTGTTGAACGCGGCGTCACGCGCGCTGACGCGCACGCGCACCGTGGTGCCCGGCGCGTTCGGTACCGCCCAGGTGTACGTGCCCGTGTTCGCGAGGCCCGTGGCGATCGAGTTCGAGTAGTTGACGCCGCCGTCGGTCGAGTAGGCGAGATCCACGGCGACGACGCCCACGTCGTCCGTCGCGGTCCACGTGATCGCGTGCGAGGAGCCCGCTTTCCAGGCCTCGCCACCGGCGGGGGACATGAGCGTGACGCTCGGGGGCGTGACGTCGCCCGGCACGACGGCGCCGCGGCGCGTCGCCCACTGGGCCGCATTCAGGAAGATCGCGCTGTCGGCCTTGGCGCCGGCGAGTTCGGTCCAGCCGGTGTACACCGTGTTGCCCGGCGTCGCGGTGCCGTCGTCCACGGGCGAACTGTCGCCCACGAACACGACGCGGCCGTTGCCGTACACGGAGTGCGCGACCATCGCGTTCGACGTGGCGCCCTGCGCCGTTCCGGTCATCCACACGTCGCCGGTCACCGTCGCGTTGATCGCGGGGTAGAGCAGGAACGTGGTGCCGTTGTGGAACGCGATGCCGGTGGCGTTGCCCCAGGGGCCGGCGATGATCGAATCCGCGGGCGAGGTGTTCACGTTCGTGCTCGTCTGCACGATGTTCGTGTTCGTCTCGCCGTTGATCTGGCTGTGCACGCCCCAGAGCTTCTGCGCGTCGAGCAGGTTCGCGATCACCGGGGAATCGTAGCCGTCGTTGTTCCGGTCGGAGTTGCCGTGGTCCACGATCAGGATCAGGCCGCCGCCGTCGCGCACGAAGTTGAAGATCGCGAGCGACTCGGCCGAGGTGAACCGGATGTTCGGCTCGGGCACCACGAACAGGTCGTAGTTCGACAGGTCGTACTGGTTCGACGCGTTGCCGTAGGTGATGCCGTACGCGGTCGTCAGCGTGTGGACCGTGTAGCCCTTCTTCACGAGCGCGACGCCGAACGCCGAAATGCCGCCGGTCCAGAAGCTCTCGGGGCTGGTCGCGGTGATGCCGGACTGCGGCGGCGAGGGCACCGGCATGGTGTCGTCGATGATCCAGTCGGCGTTGCCGGCCTGCTCGGCCTTCGTGTTGTCGAAGAGGGCCTTCTTCTGGGCGGCGGCGGGCGAAACGAGGAGCGCCAGGGCGAGGAGCGCGAGCGCGAGAGGTCGAAGCATGTGGTCCTTGGCTTTCCACGGGTGCGGGGGAAGACGTCGTATGGAGGGGTGCGGTCCCCTTCATTGTAGCCGCCGCGTGCGGGATGCCCAATCGAATGAGCGCGGCGGCACCGGGCGATTTGCCCCGGCGCCGCCGGCGTGTTTTCCCGTGCGTGACCCGTCAGTGCACGTGCGGTGCCGCGCCGCTCGCGGGCTCCATCCAGGCGAGGTGTCCTTCGAGCATGTGCTCGCCCACGATCCGGGCGAGGAGTTCCTCCGAGATCGCCTGCACCGGCACGGCCAGCGACTCGTGGCGGCCGTGTCGCAACACGGATACCGGGGTCGAGCCCGAGCTCTTCCAGCCCGCCTTGCCCGCGAACCAGTCCTGGGGCGGCGTGCCGTCGATGTGTTCGAGCACGTCACCGGCGCGGATGCCCGCGCGTTCCGCCGGCCCGCCCGGCGTGACGCCCCGGACGAGCGTGGCGCCGGTGACGGAGTCGCGCGCGACCTCGACGCCGAGCCACGGGCGGGTCTTCATGAGGTCGAAGCGAAGCAGGCACTCGTCCAGCGGGAGCGGGCAGCGCGGCTGTTCGGCCGCCGCGGTCGCGGCGAACAGGAGCCCGCCGACGAGAAGGGTGAGCAGGAATCGTCCGCGCATGGCACCTCCGGGTGACCGAGGAGAAGGTCGTCGTGACACCCAGTCTCGGCGGCGTGTGCGGCGGCTGGAGCGCTCCGGCGGCGGCATGCCCGCCCGCCGCGCAAGTGGCGGCGAATGCGTCGGGCGGCCGGGCCCGAACGGCGCGAGGCCCGCGAGCGTGTCGCCCGCGGGCCTCGTCGATCCGTCATCCCGCAGCGGTCAGTGCTTCGGCAGCGCCGCGAGGATCTTCTCCATCTCGTCCATGGTGCGATTCATCTCGGCCATGGCGGCGAGGAACGGGGCGGAGGTGGTCATGTCCACGCCGGCGCCCTTGAGCAGGTCGATCGGGTACTTCGAACCGCCCGAGGCGAGCATGCGCAGGTAGGCGTCGCGGTGGGGCATCGGCTTGTTCGGGCCCTTCGCCATGTCCTCGTAGATGCCGTTCGCGATCGCCGACGACGCGATGATGCTGGTCGCGTACTGGTAGACGTAGAAGTTGCGGAAGAAGTGGGGAATGTAGGCCCACTCGACCCCGTACAGCTCGTCCACCTTGCAGACGCCGAGCGCGTGTCCGTAGTACTTGCGCACGAGGTCCAAGTACAGCGCGCTCATCGCCCGCCCGCTCAGGGCTTCGCCGCGTTCGGCCTTCTCGTGGATCGCGAGCTCGAACTCCGCGAACAGCGACTGGCGGAACATGGTCGTGCGCATGCCCTCGAGATGCGTGCTCAGCAGGAACAGCCGCGTCTTCGGGTCCTTCGTCTTCTCGAGCATGCGGTGGAACAGCAGGTTCTCGTTCAGCGTCGAGGCGACCTCGGCCACGAACGTGGCGTAGTCGTGCGTTGGGTAGGGCTGGGCCTGGTCGGCGAGGTACGTGTGCATGGAGTGCCCGGACTCGTGCGCGACCGTGGACACCTCGTCGTACATGCCGGTGAAGTTCTGGAGCTGGAACGGGTGCACGCCGTACACGCCGGTGCTGTACGCGCCCGAGCGCTTGCCGGGCGTGGGCAGCCAGTCCACCCAGCCGTTGCGGAATCCTTCGCCCAGCACCTTCACGTAGTCCTTGCCGAGCGGCGAAACCGCGTCGAGCACCAGCGCCTGCGCCTCGTCGGGCGTGTAGCGCAGGTCCACCGACTCCACGACGGAGGGGTAGAGGTCCTCGTAGCGCAGGTCGGGCAGGCCCATCATGCGCTGGCGCAGCTTGAGGTAGCGGTGCAGCGTCGGCAGGTTCGCGTTCACGTCCTTGACGAGCTGGTGGTACACGCTGGTCGGGATGTTGTCGCCGAACAACGCCGCTTCGAGGCACGAGCCGTACTTGTGCACGTCGCGGTTGAACAGGTGCGCCTGCACGTTCGCGTCGAGCGCCGCGCCGTAGGTGTTCTGCCATTCCTTGTGCGCGCCGAAGAACGCGCGGAACACCACGTCGCGATCCTCGCGCTTCGGAAGCTGGCGGTACTGCGTGTAGGCGGCGGCGTCGAGCGTGACCTCGGTGCCGTCGGACAGCTTCACCTTGGGCCACTTCATCTCCGCGTTCGCGAACACGCCGCGGATGGAGCCGCCGGCGCCCCCGAGCCGGCCCGCGCGCGCCGCGACGGCCTCCTCGGCGGCGCTGAGCGTGTGCGGTCCGTAGCGCAGCAGGTCCTCGAGCCCGAACTGGTAGGGCGCGAGCTTCGGCTCGGCCGCGAGGAAACCGCGCACCTTGTCGGCGCCGAGCGACAGGATCTCGGGACGCATGAACGACGCCGCGGTCGCGTAGTCGGAGTAGAGGTTCTCGGCGAGCGTGTTCATCTCCTGGTACTTGCTGTCGCGCGTGTCCTCGTCGGACTTCATGCTCGCGTAGACGTAGAGCCGGGTCAGCGCCACGTCGAGCTCGGAACGCAGCTGCAGCGCGGCGGCGAACGTGGCCGCCGATTCGCCGAGCCGGCCGCGGTAGCCGGCGACTTCGGCGACACGCTTCGCGAGCTGGTCGTACTGCGCGCGCCACGCGTCGTCGGTCGGGTACAGGTCGGTGGTCTTCCACTTCAACTGCGCGGGCACGTCCGAACGCTCCGCGGCGATCGCGGACGTCAGCGTCATGCCGACGGTCAGGAACGCGGCGAAGCACTGCAGAAGGATGAAGCGGCTCATCGTGATCGTCCTCGTGTGGGCGTGAGTGTGGCTCGAGCGCGGTCGGCGTACGTGCGTCCCGGGCGAGCGCGCGCATGCTAGCAGCGGCGCCGCGCGTTCGCTGCGGGGAGTGCGCCGCACGGTGACCGGCGCGGCCTGAAAGGCCGCGAGCGTGGCGTGGCTTATGCTGCGCTTTCGCGGGCGAAGTGAGTTGGGAGAAAGGGGGATCTGGATGATCCCGAGTGCAGTCCGCAACTCTCACCGTATTCGCCGCACGGGTCACGCGACGCTCGTCATTTTCGTAACCGCCGTCATCACGTTGGCAAGCAGCGCGAGTGCGCTGTACGCCGCTCGAAGCATTCCGCTCAAGCTGCCTGCTGGCATCGTTTACGACAAGGTTTCCGGTCCGGACAGCGCCGTCGTCTTCCGCCACACGACCCACGTGGACTACGAAAACGGCCGCTGCACGTCCTGCCACCCGAAGCTCTACCGACTGCTGAATCCCACGCGCCGCATCGAACACGCCGAGATGGAACGCGGCGGATCGTGCGGCGCTTGTCACGACGGCACACACGCCTTTGACGTTCGCGCCAAGTCGGCATGTGCATCCTGTCACGTTGGCAGAAAGAGCGAGTCCATCCTGAACGCCGAGAGCGCCGCGATGCTCAGCTCCGGCGCGTTCCGCGGACCCGATCCGTACACGTTCCCCGCCGGACGCACGTCGCCCGGCCCGGTGACGTTCAAGCACACGACGCACTTCAACTCCGAGATGAAGTGCTCGGTGTGCCACGGCCGCCTGTTCGAGATGAAGGCGCGCCCGCCTCGCGACGACGAGTGGATGCACGGCAAGACCAAGTGCGGCGCCTGTCACGACGGCAAGTCCAGCTTCGGCGTGGACGACCAGAAGACCTGCGGCAAGTGCCACGCGGAAGGAAGGACCACGCCATGAGTCACGCACTCCTGCTCGACACCACGCTGTGCACCGGCTGCGGCGCGTGCACGGCGGCCTGCAAGGAACAGAACGCGCTGCCGCTCGACATCGAGGAGCGCAACACCGCGTACACGTGGTGCACGGTCGAGAAGCGGGGCAACACGTTCGTGCGGCGCATGTGCATGCACTGCGAAGCGCCGACGTGCGCTTCGGTCTGCCCGGTCGGCGCCATGAAGAAGAGCAGCGAAGGCCCGGTGCTCTACGACCCCAAGAAGTGCATCGGCTGCCGCTACTGCATCCAGGCGTGCCCGTTCGACGTGCCGAAGTACCAGTGGGACCGCAACGTTCCCGTGGTCGCGAAGTGCGTCATGTGCGAGCCGCGCCTCAAGCAGGGCATGCCGACGGCGTGCGCCAGCGTCTGCCCGACCGGCGCCACGAAGTTCGGCAAGCGTGACGAACTGATCCGCGAGGCGAAGGCGCGCATCGCCGAGGCGCCGGGACGCTACGTGGACCACATCTACGGACTGCACGAGGCCGGCGGCACCTCGGTGCTCATGCTGTCCGCCGTGCCGTTCGGCGAACTGGGGCTGCGCACGAACCTGCCGAACGAACCGCTCGGCAAGCTCACGTGGCGCGTGCTCAGCCGCGTGCCCGACATCGTGCTCATGGGCGGCACGCTGCTCTACGGCATCTACTGGATCACCAAGCGTCGCGATTACGTGCGCCGTGTCGAGTCCGGGGAAGGGAGCGAATCGTGACGACCATGGACCTGCCGCGCCCGCGCGGCTTCCGGCTCAGCGCCTGGGGCATCGTCTTCTGGACCATCTTCGTCCTGTTCCTCTACGTGACGTGGATGCGCTTCGCGAAGGGCCTCGGCGCCACGACGAACCTGACGGACCAGTTCCCGTGGGGCATCTGGATCGGCTTCGACATCCTCTGCGGCGTCGGGCTCGCGGCCGGGGCGTTCACGCTCATGGCGACCGTGCACCTGTTCCACATCGAGAAGTTCCAGCCGATCGTGCGCCCGACGCTGCTCACGGGCTACCTCGGCTACCTGCTCGTGTGCGTGGGACTCATGTACGACCTCGGCCAGCCGTGGCGCATCTGGCACGCCATCATCTACTGGAACGAGCACAGCGTGATGTTCGAGGTCGCCTGGTGCGTGATGCTGTACACCACCGTGCTGACGCTCGAGTTCTCGCACATCGTGTTCGAGCGGCTGAACTGGAAGTGGGCGCTGAACATCATGCACGCGGTCAACACGCCGCTCGTGATCCTCGGCGTGCTGCTGTCCACGCTGCACCAGTCCTCGCTCGGCACCATGTACCTGATCGTGCCCGAGAAGCTGCACCCGATCTGGTACACGCCGGCGCTGCCGCTCCTCTTCTACATGTCGGCGATCGGTGCGGGGCTCGGCATGGTGATCCTCGAATCGCACCTGTCCGGCCGTGCGCTCGGCCACGAGCTCGAGATGGACCTGCTCGAGCCGCTCGGCCGCGTGATGATCGTGGTGCTCGCGATCTTCGGTGCGCTGCGGCTCGACCTCATGTGGCACTCGGGCGCGCTGAAGCTGGCGCTGCAGCCGATCTACGAAGGCCGCATGTTCCTGCTCGAGTTCGGCGTCGGCGTGCTCGCGCCGATCCTCATGCTCTCGATCACGCGGGTGCGGCGTTCACCGGTGGGGCTCGTGCTCGGCGCGACGTGCGCCGTGCTCGGTTTCATGCTGTACCGGCTCAACGTGAGCGTGACCGGCATCGAGCGCGCGAGCGGCACGCACTACGTGCCGTCGTGGATGGAGCTCATGGTGTCGGTCGGACTCGTGGCGATCGGCGTCGCGTTGTTCGGGCTCGCCGTGAAGTACCTGCCGATCTTCCCGCCCAGCCGCCACGCGCACCTCGGTGGGCACGGCCACGGGCACGGGAGGGGGTAGTCGCATGAAGCTCCGGATCGGCGTCCTCACCGTTCTGGGTGTCGCGGCCGTCACCGCCGGCAGCATCGGCATGATGTCGGGCCTGGTGCTGAAGGGGCACCGCGACGCGCAGATCGCGCAGCTCACGCAGGGCGCCGATCAGCTGAGCGAAACGATCGTGAGCAGCACGTTCTGGGACATGCTGGAGAACCACCGCCCGGCACTGCACCGCGAGATGATCACGATCGGCAAGCAGCGCGGTATCGAGAAGATCCGGCTGTTCAACCCGACCGGCAAGATCATGTTCTCGTCGGTCGAGTCCGAGATCGGCAGCGCGCTCGACAAGAAGGCCGAGGCCTGCATCGCGTGCCACGCCGCGAACCAGCCGCTGTCGCGCCCGACCACCAAGGCGCGGGCGCGCATCTACCGGGCGCCCGACGGTCATCGCGTGCTCGGCATGATCCGCCCGATCCACAACGAGACGCGGTGCTGGAACTCGAGTTGCCACGCGCACGCCCGCGACGCGACCGTGCTGGGCGTGCTCGACGTGAACCTGTCGCTGGTCGAGGCCGACGCCCGCATCGCGGCGGACCAGCGGCGCATGATCGTGCTGGCGATCGTCATCGTGGTCACGATCAGCTCGCTGCTGCTGTGGTTCGGGGAGCGGCTGGTGCTGCGTCCGGTGCGCGAACTGATCGCCGGCACGCGGCGCGTGGCCGACGGCGACCTGCACACCCAGCTGCCGAGCGGTTCGAGCACGGAACTCGGCGACCTCGCGCGCGCGTTCAACGAAATGACGAAGAAGCTCGGCGACGCGCAGCGCCAGCTGACGCAGGCCGACAAGCTCGCGTCGGTCGGCCGGCTCGCGGCCGGCGTGGCGCACGAGATCAACAACCCGCTGACCGGCGTGCTCACCTACGCGTCGTTCCTGCAGAAGCGGCTCGCGGACCGCCCCGAGGTGAAGGAGGACCTCGAGGTGATCGTGCGCGAGACCAAGCGCTGCCGCGACATCGTGCGCGGCCTGCTCGACTTCTCGCGGCAGTCCCCGCCGCAGCACAAGCCGACCGACCTCAACGAGATCGTCCGCCGCGCCGTGGCCGTGGTCATGAACCAGCTCATGCTCCGGCGCGTGGCGCTCGAGTTCGCGCTGGCCGACGCGCTCGACCCGGTGCCCGCCGACGCGAACCAGATCCAGCAGGTCGTGGTGAACCTGGTCATGAACGCCGCCGACGCGATCGGCGACGGCGGCGGCACGATCGCGGTGCGCACCGCCGCCGTCGAACTGCCGGCGCGCGGCAACGCCGTGGTGCGCGTGGCGCGCTGCCCGCACGGTTGCGACCTGCTCGATCCCGCGGTGCGCACGGCGGGCCACCCCGCCATCAAGGTGATCCGCAAGGCGGGGGACCGCGACTCCGTCGTGCACATGGACCCGATCTACGGCCGCACGAACCACCGCGCCAGCGACGCGCTCGAGCGCGACAAGCTCGCCGCGTACGCGTGCCCGCGCTGCCGCGCGAAGCTCGACGGCGTGGCGCGCTGCGGCGACTGCGGCTCGCCGACGTTCGCGGTGCATTCGCCCGAGCTCGGCCGGATCGAGTGGTGCACGCGCAAGGGCTGTCACTGGACGCGCTGCGAGACGCTCGACCGCCACGGCCCGCTGCGCATGGCCGAGCTCGAGGTGCGCGACAGCGGCAAGGGGATCGCGCCCGAGGATCTCGATCACCTCTTCGAGCCGTTCTTCACCACGAAGGGCAACCGCGGCCTCGGGCTGGGGCTCGCCGTGACCTACGGCATCGTGGAGCGACACGGCGGCACGATCGACGTGTCGAGCACGCTCGGCCAGGGCGCCACGTTCCTCGTGCGGCTGCCGCTCACGCGCGCGCCGCAGGGACTGATCGAGCCGGCGCCACCGCAGGCCGCGCTCGTCGGGGGGGCGTCGTGAGCCCGCGTCCGTGGGACGTGCTCGTCGTGGACGACGAGGCCGTCGTGCGCGGCGGCGTGAAGCTCGTGCTCGAGCCCGAGGGCTTCTCCGTGGCGCAGGCCGCCACGGTCGCCGAGGCGCTCGCGAGCGATGCGCTCGCCCAGTGCCGGCTGCTGCTGTGCGACCTCATGCTGCAGGGCGAGAGCGGGCTCGACGTGGTGCGCGCCGCCCGCGAGCGGCGCCCCGAGCTCCCGATCGTGCTGATGACCGGCTACGCCACCGACGAGAACGCGACGCTCGGCGAATCGTCGGGGGCGAACGCTTTTCTTCCGAAACCATTCGACGATGTCGAGCTGTTGGACCAGGTACGGCGTGTCCTCGGGGATGCCCATGCCACCGAGAAGGAGGGAAGATCATGACCGCGCTGCTGGTGGTCGTGCTGTGCGTGCTGTTCCTTGGAATCGAGCTGGCGGTACGTGCCGTGAACAAGCGCCTCGAGGCCGCGCGCGTGCGGCGCGAGCGTGAGGCCGTGCTGCGCACGCCCGTGCAGCTCAACATCGCGTCGGAGACCCCGAGCCTCATGCGGGTCGAGGTGCCGAACGCGAAGGCGCGCATCCTCGCGGTGGACGACGAGGCCATCGTGCTCGACAGCTTCCGCAAGATCCTCGTGCTCGCCGGCTTCAGCGTGGACACGGTGCACACCGGGCCCGAGGCGCTCGCGCTGGTGCAGGCGCGCGACTACGACTTCGTGTTCACCGACCTCAAGATGCCGGTCATGGAGGGCACCGAGGTCGTGAAGTCCGTGAAGCACCTGCGTCCCGACGTGGACGTGGCGGTGATCACCGGCTTCGCCACGATCGAGACCGCGGTCGAGACCATGACGCACGGCGCCGTGGACTACGTGCAGAAGCCCTTCACCGAGGAAGAACTCGTCGCGTTCGCGAACCGCATGTACATCCGCCGCAAGGCGCGGCTGGAGTCGCAGGCGAAGCCGTCCGTGCGCGTGGTCGCCCCGGAACTGGTGGAAATCGTGTCGGCGCGCGAGTACGTGGTGCCCGGCGGCATGTTCGTGTCGGGTGGGCACACCTGGGCGCGGATCGAGGACAACGGCGAAGTCTGCGTGGGCATCGACGACTTCGCCCGCAAGGCGCTCGGCAAGGTCGAGCGGGTCGAACTGCCGGCGCCCGGCACGAGCGTCAAGCGTGGCGACGTGCTGTTCGTGCTGCGTCGCAAGGACGAGCACGTGCGCTTCCGTGCGCCGGTGTCGGGCACCGTCACCGCGCTGAACGGCGACGTGAAGAAGGACGCGCGCGCGATGCTCGAGAGCCCGTACGAGCACGGCTGGGCGTGCATGATCCATGCGAACGACCTCACGCTCGATCTCGCCACGCTGCGCATCGGCAAGACCGTCGTGAGCTGGTACCAGGACGAGGTCACCGCGCTGCGGCAGGCCATCGCCGAATCGCCGGACGGCGTGGCCCGGTGGAGCACGCTGGACGAGAAGTTCATGGCGGGCGGCGATGCGCCGCGCGAGACCACGACCGAGGCCGTCGAAGTCTGACGGTCGGCGATCCGCGGACCCGGCCGCATCCGCGCAACGGAAGATCCGGGGAGGTGGAAGCCCGCGGGCGGCGCGACACGAGAGGTCGCGCCGCCCGCGCGGCGTTCGCGACGGGCCGCGCGGGCCGGATTCGCCCGTGGCAGAGCGCGGCGCTTGTGCCGGGCCCCGCACGCTGGAACCGTCCGCGCCGCAGTCACGGCTGCCGCGACCACGAGAGCCGTTCCGTTCCGTCCCTCGGACGGTCGCAACCAGGGCCCGCCGCTTTCCAGCGGCAGCCGGGGATCGGAAAGCGGTCCGCCGTCGCCGATCGTCCGCCACGTGAGAGGTGGACCATGTGCTCCATGCGTCCCGCCCTGGCCGGCGTGCTGCTCGCGACGTTGTGGGGTGCCGCGAACTCCCCGGCGCAGGTGTACGTTCCCGCGGACTACCCGACCATCCAGGCGGCGATCAATTCGGGCGCCGCACTGGTGTACGTGTCCGACGGCGCCTACGCGGAAGTCCTGACGGTGAACCGGACGCTCACGCTGCTGCCGGCGCCGCCGGCCGATCCCTACCAGCCCACGCCGTTCCCGCGCGTCTCCGGGTTGCAGGTGACGCGCAACACCGTGGACGACCCGGTGGTCTACGTGCGTGGTTTCCACTTCTCCGGCCCCGTCACGCAGACCAACGCCTACACGCCGCGCCACGGCATCACCACGCTCGAGGGCTGCCGGCTCGACGGCGGCTTCTGGACCTACGGCAACAGCGGCACGCAGGACGCCATCAAGATCCGCAGCTGCGTCATCACCGGTGACGTGTACGTGTACGCCTACCACAACGAGTTCACGGGCAATGTCGTGTGGAAGGGCAAGGCGCAGGTCCACTCCAACGGCGGCAACGGCGCGTTGATCCGCGACAACCTCGTGATCGGCCCGTCGGCCGACGGCGTGATCTCGAGTTCCGTGGACGCGAACGGGAGCATCCTGCGCAACACCGTGACCGGCGTCTCGACCGGCGTCGCGCTCGCGCGCGGCACGGCCAGCGACAACGTCGTCACGGATTGCCCGGTGGCGGGTTTCACCGAAGCCGCCGGAACCGTGGGCGGCTCGCGCGTGTTCTCGGGCAACGAGGCGCGGAACTGCGGGGTCGGGTACCGCTTCAGCGTGAACGGCGCGACGACGGTGACCGGATGCACCGCCGAGAGTTCGGCGACGTACGGCATCCACGCGACCTCGACCACGTCCATGACGGTGACGCAGAACCACGTGCTCGAGTCGGGCTCTGGCGGCATTCGGCTCGAAGGGGGCGGGGAGCCGGTGGCGAACCACGTGCTCGGTTCCGGCAACGTGGGCATCTCCTGCACCGGCCGCGCGTCGAGCAACATCGTGGGGCGTTCGGGCTCGCACGGCATCGTCGGGCGCGCCGCGGCGCGCAACACGGTCTACGGGAACGGCGGCAGCGGGCTGCTCATGACGCCGGCGATCGGCGACAGCATTCACCACAACATCCTGTACGGGAACACCTCGTACGGGCTGGACTTGTCCGCCCTGCGCGACACGTACATCGGGTGCAACGACTACTTCCTGAACCTCGCACCGGTGCACGGTGCCCCGATCGGGGCCAGCGACCTGCAGGTGGACCCGCAGTTCTGCGGCGTCGGTGCGGACATCGTGTACCTGCGCTCCAGCTCGCCGCTGCTCCTCGTGCACGGGTGCGGTCTCGTCGGCGCGCTGGGCATGGCGTGCGGGCCGGCGGCCGGCGTGGAGCCGTCCGCGACGGTCGAACGATTCACGGCCGCGCCGAACCCGGTGCGCGAGTCGCTCGAGCTGCGCTGGGGAGGCACGACGGCGGCGTCGCGGATCGAGTTCTTCGACGTGCGCGGTGCGCTTCGCCGCCTGGTCGAACTGCCGGCAGGCTCGCGGTCGTACCGCTGGGACGGGAGGGACCAGCACGCGCATTCGCTGCCGGGCGGGGTGTACTACGCGCGCTGGACTTCGGGCGGTCGGTCGGAGCGGGTGCGCGTGGTGCTCGTCCGCTGACGCGGCGCGGATCGTGGACCGGGCCGGGACTCGAACCCGGAGCAGAGGCGAAATCCGGGACGGCGTGAGAACGCCGGGCGCCGCGATCCATGCGGTCGCGGCGCCGGTCGGGTTCTTACCGCGTCACTCGCGTCAGCGGTTCGTCGCGGTGGGCGCGAGCTTGACCTGTCCCCACGTGCGCTGCGACGAGAACGTGGGCAGGAAGTCCGGCAGCCGTCCCGCCGGGCGCACCTCGAGGAACGGCGGCGAACCGGCGATGCGCAGCACGCGTGCGGAGCGCGTGAGCAGGTAGGCCTCGCTGCCGACCGCCGAGACGGCCGCGATCGGTTCGCGCGGCTCACCCAGCGCAGCGAACACGTCGAGCACCACGCCCCACGGCTGTTCGGGCGTGCCGCTGAGCAGGTAGCCCTGGTCGGTCATGCCGTACCCGAAGGAGCAGGCGCCGAAGCCCGCGATGTTGAAGACGGCGAGCAACTGGTCGCCCGGGCGTCCCGCCGAAGCGAGGATGTTGCCGTAGGTCACCGGCCGCCAGATCAGGGAATCCACCGGCGGGCACCCGATGCAGGCGCGGTCGCGACCGATGTAGGCGGTGCCGTCCGAAAGCGCCGCGAGCAAGGTGCCCGTCCCGTTGCAGGACGCGGTGCAGAAGCCGACGGCTTCCACCGCATGCGCGGAGCGCGGGAGCAGCGCGGTCAGGGTGAACGTAGCCGTGAGGACGAGGCCGAGCAGGGCAGGGGCATGGCGGCGCATGGGACACTCCACGAGGAGAGACGGCCAAGGGTGCGAGGAAGTACGCGCCCGGCATCTTGCCGAGTGAGCGGCGATTCGCCACGGTCCGAAAGCAGCACGCGGCCCGGGAAAGGCTGGTGCCGGAGGCGGGGGTCGAACCCGCACACGATTTTGGTCGTACCGGATTTTGAGTCCGGCGCGTCTGCCAGTTCCGCCACTCCGGCACGCGAAGGAGGGGCGGACAAGCTAACGGCCACTCGCGTGGTCGTCAAAAAACGCGGCGATGCGGGCCGCGTGCAATCGTGTCGTGTGCGGCGAGCGAACGCTGGTTCGCCTCACCAAACTTCGTTCACCGGCTCCGCGGGAAAACGTGTGTGCCCTCACACTTTTCCTTTCTCGTGGTCGGTGAACGGTGCTAGCTTGCGGCTCGTGCAGTCCATGGCCCCGCCGAAGTCGGGCGCCCCACACCTTCGTTGGGAGGTCCTCACATGAAGCGTTCGGCTACTCCGTTCCTGGTCGCGCTCATCGCGACCGCGTCGCTCGCCGCACAGGCGCACGCCGCGCTGCGCGTTCCGCAGGTGCCGGTGCTGGGCGGTACGCTGCAGGCCTATCTCAACGGTATCGGTGAATCCATCAACGTGGGTACGGCGCAGGAAGCCACCAATCTCTGGACGCACACCGCGTCCACGACGACCGGCTACACGATCATGATCGAGAACTCGCCCAGCGGCGGGACGAACGTGGTCGGCATGTACAACGGTTCCGACGCCTCCCCGGTGCTGCGCCCCGTGCTGCTCGGCGTGCAGGGCCCCGAGGCGTTCTCGCTCGCGACGTTCAAGCCGGGCGGCCTGCTCACCGTGAATCGCTTCGACGCGCTGGGTTCGTTCATCAGCGCCACGAACTACACGGGCGTGGACCCGACGGGTTTCGGCTTCTTCATCAGCAATCCCGGCGGCACGTTCTACACGCAGGACGCGCGCAACCCCGGCGGCAAGGCCCAGGCCCTCGCGTACAAGGGCACGGGCGGCAATGCCGGCATGTGGTGGCTGTGCTTCGAGGACGTGTCGGTCCAGGGCGGCAGCTCGGACCAGGACTACGACGACTGCGTGATCGTGATGGAGTCGGTCAACACGACGCCCGTCAGCCGCACCTCGTGGGGCCAGCTCAAGACGCGCATGCGCTGAGCGCGCACCGGAAGTGATCGAGGCGGCGTCCCGCAGGGGGCGCCGCCTCTTCCTGTTTGGCGCATGCCTTCGGGTGGTGCGCCTCGTGGCGTACAGGGGCGCCGGCCGACTGTACGGCGCCGTACATTCCGCTGGCGCCCGCGCGTGCGATTGCAGCATCTTGGCGCCCGGCACAGGGAGTGCTCGGGTGGACCTGTGGTTCCCCGATTCGACAGCCAACCCCTCCTGGAGGTCGCCCTCATGAAGAAGCTGCTTTCGCTGCTCCTGCTGTTCGTCACCGCATTCGCCCTGCTGGTGCCGCCGATCGCCGACGCCGCCCGCACGCGCGTCACGCGCCGCGGCCCTGCCGGGCACCGCCGCACGGTCGTGGTGGTGCATCGCGGGCACCCGATTCGTCGCACGATGCACACGGTGGTCTACCGTCGGCCCAGCGTGGTCGTGCGCGTGGCGCCGGTGCACTTCCTGCCGCTCGTCGTGTGGGCGCCGGTCGTGATCGCGGCGCGGCCCATGGGTGACGCCATGGTGTGGCAGGACGCCGAGACGCTCTACCGGGAAGAGGACTGGGCCGAGACGGTCTTCAACTCCGACCAGCGCGGCACGAAGCTGTACCTCGAGGTGACGAAGGGCAAGGTGCAGTTCGATTTCGCCGAGGTCGTGTTCGAGAACGGCGACTGCCAGGTGGTGGACTTCGCGGAGAAGCCGCACGGTGAGGGTTTCTACTCGCTGCTCGACTTCGCCGACGGCCGCAGGGTGGACCACGTGCGACTGATCGCGCGCTCGAAGTCCGAGGAGTCGCGCGTCGCGCTGATCATGCAGAAGTAGCGTTTCGCCCCGCAGGCGGCGCCGTTCCCATCCGGGAACGGCGCCGCTTTCGTGTAGCATGCGCGCGTCTCGCCACACCCTTGGGAGGATGCGATGGACTCGAATGTCGTCTCCGCGGCCAGGGCCGCGTTCGCCACGAAAGGCGCCACGCTCACGCTCGGCGCGATCGTTCATGGTGGCTCGTGCGACCCCGCGCCGGTCGCGGGCCTACCGCTCGCGATGGCCAACCGGCACGGCCTGATCGCCGGGGCCACGGGCACCGGCAAGACCAAGACGTTGCAGCTGCTCGCGGAGCAGTTTTCGGCGGCGGGCGTTCCCGTGTTCCTCGCCGATCTCAAGGGCGACCTGTCGGGCCTCGCCGCACCGGGAGCGGCGTCCGACCGCGTCACCGCGCGCGCGCAGGAGACCGGCTTCGCGTGGGCACCCGCGGCCTGCCCGGTCGAGTTCCTGAGCCTGACCGGCAAGGGCGGCGCCCAGCTGCGCGCCACCGTCTCGTCGTTCGGCCCGCTGCTGCTCGCGCGGGTGCTCGGCCTGAACGACACGCAGTCGAGCGTGCTGTCCATGGTGTTCAAGTACGCCGACGACCAGAAGCTCGCGCTGCTCGACCTGTCGGACCTGCGCGCGGTGCTCCAGTACCTCTCGGGTGAGGGCGCCGAGCAGCTCGCGAACTACGGCGGCATGAGCAAGGCCAGCGTGGGCGTGCTGCTGCGCGAAATGGTCGAGCTCGAACAGCAGGGCGCCGGCGCGTTCTTCGGCGAACCCGAGTTCGACCTCGACGACCTCATGACGACGCGCGAGGGCCGCGGCCTCGTCAGCGTGCTCGCGCTGCGCGACGTGCAGGACAAGCCCGCGCTGTTCTCCACCTTCATGATGTGGATGCTCGCGCGGCTCTATCACGAGCTGCCCGAGGTGGGGGACGTGGACCGCCCGAAGCTGGTGTTCTTCTTCGACGAAGCGCACCTGCTCTTCGATTCCGCGAGCAAGGCGTTCCTCGAACAGGTCGAGCAGGTGGTGCGGCTGATCCGTTCGAAGGGCGTGGGCGTGTGGTTCGTGACCCAGAGCCCGAAGGACGTGCCGGCCGACGTGCTCGGCCAGCTCGGCAATCGCGTGCAGCATGCATTGCGCGCGTTCACGCCCGACGACGAGAAGGCGCTGCGGGCCGCCGCGCGCACCTTCCCGAAGACCGACTTCTACGACGTCGAGGAGACACTCACCACGCTGGGCATCGGCGAGGCGTTCGTCACCGTACTGTCGCCGAACGGCGCACCGACGCCGCCGTTCGCCGTGCGCATGATCCCGCCGGCGTCGCGGATGGGCACGCTGACCGACGCCGAACTCGGTGCGGCGCTCGCCGCGTCGGAGCAGGTGGCCGAATACGCGCAGGCGGTGGACCGCGAGAGCGCACGCGAGCGGCTCGCCGCGCGCATGGCGCCGGCCGCCGCGGCGCCGGCGGCGGCCGCCGCGCCACCGGACGCCGATGCGCCCGACCCCGGCGCGAAGGCCGCCGAGACCGTCGCCGGTGCGGCCGCGGCCGTGGGCGCGGCGCTCAACTCGCCGCTCGGACGCCAGGTCGCGCGCACGGTCGTGAGCACGGTCACGCGCGGGCTGCTCGGTGCGCTGCTCGGCTCGCCGCCGCGCCGCCGCCGCCGCTGACCGCCGCATGAAGCAGCGTCTCGCCGCCTGGGCGGCGCCCGCGGGCGCCGCACTGGTGGCCGCGTGGATGCATGCGGCCAGCCTGCGTGCACCGTTCTTCGCCGACGACTGGCTGTTCCTCGACGCGACCCGGCACCGCTCGTGGCTGGCCGCGCTGGCGGCGCCGGACCCGCTCGGGAACTTCGCGCGCCCGCTCGGGCGGCAGGCGTGGTTCTGGCTGCTCGACCGGCTCGGTGGCGGCGCGCCGTTCGCGTTCCATGCGGCGAACCTCGCGCTGTTCGTGGGCGCGGTGCTGCTGCTCGCCGCGCTCGTGCACCGGCTGGCCGGCGCGCGCGCCGCGGCCATCGCCGCCGCGCTCTTCGCGCTCACGCAGGCGGCCGACGTGCCGGTGCGGTGGGCGAGCGGCAGCCAGGACCTGCTCGCGGTGACGCTCGCGCTGGGCGCGCTGTGGGTGCTCGCGTCTTCCGCGGCCGGGCTCGTGCCGGGACTGGCCGCGGCCGTGCTGTTCGCCGCGGCGCTGCTCGCCAAGGAGACCGTGCTGTTGTTGCCGTGCGTGGCGCTCGTGCTGGTGGCGCGCGAACGCGCGTGGCGGGCGGCGCTGGCGCGCACGGCGCCGCTGTTCGCGGTGGCCGCGCTGTGGTGCGCCACGCTCGGCGCGCGCGGGCTCGCGTTCGCGCTCTCGGGCGCGGGCGCCGAGCCGGCCGGAGGGCACGAGCCGCTCGCGAGCCGCGCCGCGGCCGCGGTGGTCGCGTTCGCGCGCACGTTCGCGGGCGCCGAGTTCGCGCGCGGCACGCCGGCGCCGATCCTGCCCGGCGTCCTGCTCGCGATCGCCCTCGCCGCGGCGCTGGTGCCGCTCGCCACGGTGCTGCACCCGGTCCGCGGCGACGCGGCCGCCGGCGCGCCGCAGCCGCGGTTCGCCGCGGCGTGGGTGGGGCTCGCGTGGGTGATCGCGGGCATCGCACCCGTCGTGCCGGTCGCGCACCTGTGGAGCGCGTACTACTTCCTGTTCGCGCTGTGTGGTGCGGCACTCGGGGTGGGCGCACTGCTGGGCCGCGCGCCGAGCTGGGCCGGGGCGCTCGTGGTGGCCGCACTCGGCTGGGGCGCGGCGCACTCGCGCGCGCTCGAGACGTTCGCGCGTGCGCCGGGCGCGTGGGCGTGGTGCTCGCACGTCAACCGGCGCTACCTGGTCGAAGGATCGGGCCGCACGCAGGCGTTGCTGGCCGAACTGCAGCGCCTGCACCCGACGCTGGCACCCGGCACCACGTTGTTCTGGTCGGGCCTGCCCGCGTGGATGGCGTTCCAGGCCGGCGACGGCCCGCTGGTCCGCATCGCCTACGCCGACACCTCGCTGCGCTCGTACTACCTCGCCGACCTCACCACCGCGCGCGCGCGACGCGGGCCGTTCCGCGTGATCTCGGGGCGACCCGACACCGGCCAGCTCGAAGACCGCAGCGGCGACCGCGCGTTCCTCGTGAACGTGGCCATGACCATGCTCGTGCGCGGCGCCGGCGAGGCGGTGGACGGCGCGCTCGAGTTGGCGCGCACACGCGGTCCGCTGCCGCCCGAGGCCGCGTACGTCGCGGCGTTCCGGAGCTGGGAGCGGGGCGAGCACGAAGGCGCCGCGCAGGCGCTCGCGGCGCTCGGCTTCGCCGCCGAAGGCGGTGCCGAAGAGCAGTTCCGCGAGGCGGCCGAAGCGATCACGCGCGGCGACACCGCGACCGCCGCGGCGCTCGCGCGGCAGGCGCGCCAGCGCCACGTGCTCGACCCGGCGGTGCAGGGCCTGCTCGCCGACCTGTGGCTGCCGGCCGAGGGCGCGCGCGCCGAAGGCGTGCTGGCGGCCTACGCTTCGCGCGAGCTCGCGCCGGATTTCCCGTACCGCTGGCGGCGCTGGGCGTCGGTGCAGTTGCTGTTCGGCCACTACGCGCTCGCGCGCGAGTCGCTCGAGCGCTACTTCCAACTGGCGCCCGAGGCGCGCGCCGCCGACGCCGAGGCGCTTCGATGGCTCGACCGGCTCGTGAAGTTGCCGCCCGCGGCGGGTGGTGACGAGGCCGCGGTCCGGCCCGGCAGTTGACGATGCGGCGGGGGCTGGTGTAGAAACACCCGGCCCGTAACGACTTCGGTGGGGCTGTAGCTCAGCTGGGAGAGCGCTTGACTGGCAGTCAAGAGGTCGACGGTTCGATCCCGTTCAGCTCCACCATTTGAAACACCGCGCGCCCGGGGCCTTGCGCCCCGGCGTCGCGCAATCGGCTGGTCCAAGCGGATCCATCCCCGACTCGGAAGGGGCGGCGCCCCGATACCAGCCCGACAGGAGGTCTCGCCCATGGTCGTCGTGCTGATTCTGCTCGCCGTCGCGTCGCGCCTTCTGCCGCATCCGCCGAACTTCGCGCCCGTCGCCGCCATCGGCCTGTTCGCGGGTTCGGTCTTCTCGCGCCGCAGCGGTTGGCTGGTGCCCTTCGTGGCACTGCTGGCCAGCGACCTCGTGCTCGGCTTCTACCAGCCCGTGAGCATGCTCTGGAACTACGCCGGCTTCGCGGCGTGCCTGCTGCTGGGCAGCGGCCTGATCGGCTCGCGCCGCACGGTGGTCCGCCTGGCGGGCGCCACGCTGGCGAGCTCGGTCGCGTTCTTCGCGCTGTCGAACTTCGGCATGTGGGCGGGCGGCTACTACCCGCGCACGCTGGCCGGTCTCGCCGAGTGCTACGTGGCGGCGCTGCCGTTCTTCCGCAACACGCTCGCGAGCGACGTGCTGTACACCGCGGCGCTGTTCGGCTGCTGGGCGCTGCTCACGCGCCACGCCTCGCGTCGCGAGGGAGCCTCGGCGCGAGCCTGAGCGGTCCCGACACGGATTCGAAATCGCCCCCGCCCGGTGACGCCGGACGGGGGCGATCGCTTTCGTGGGCGCGTCAGCTGGGGACGTGACGCGCGCCCGAGGGCGCGTCGCCCGGCACCGCCGGTGGGAGCGGCCGCACCGCCGCGAGCGAGTCGAGTGCCGCGCGCGTCGCGGGCGCGAGCCAGTCCACTTCGCCGGCCTGCTCCACGGCGATGCGCCCCGCCGGATCGATCACGTACGTGTACGGGATGCTCGGGCACGGCAGGCCGCGTGCGAGGTCGCGGCGCAGGTCGAGCAGCACCGGCAGGCGCAGCCGCAGCCGCGCGACGTAGCGCGACACGCTCGGGAACGGATCGAAGCACACCAGCGCCACGTCCACCGAGCCCGGCGGCAGCGAGCGCCGCAGCGAATCGAGCTGCAGCGCCTGCGGTCCGGAGTGGCGCATCCACGGCGCCCAGTACTGCACGATCAGCACGCGGCCCTCGGGGGCGACGCGGCGCACCCCGACGGGCACCACGGGCAGCGACGCGTCGAATGCCGCCGGCCGGCGTGCGCGTCCTCGAGCAGCGCGAGCGCGCGCGGCGCCGTGCCCGCGCGCTGCACCGTGAACAGCTCGGCCTTCCAGACCATGGCGCCCGCGGCGGCGAGCAGCGCCAGCCCGGCGAACAATGCGCGCGTGCGCGTGGTCATCGGCCCACCCCGGACTCCAGCGCGGGTTCGGCCCGGCGCTCGCCGCTCGCCGCGCCGCGCAGGTGGGACCACCAGTGGCGCGCGCAGTCGCCGACGATCACCAGCATGAGCGCGGTGACCACGAGCGTGACCACGCACTGGATGCGCGCGGGCAGCGGTGCGGCCGCGAACGCCGCGGCAAGATCCGGCGCACCGGCCGCGAGCGGGGCGCGCAGGTAGTTGAGCGACAGGTTGAGCCAGCTCGCCACGGTGGTGTTGACCACCATGAACGCGAGCGGCACCAGCGTGATCGCCACGTAGCGCGCGCGGCCGGTGTTCACGAGCCACGACGTCGCGATCGCGAGCGCGATGGCCGCGAGCAGCTGGTTCGCCACACCGAGCAACGGCCACACGGTCGTCACCGTGCCCGTCCACACGAAGTAGCCCCACGCGAGCACGCTGAGCGCGCTGAACACGATCGCGGGGGCGAAGCCGGTCCAGCCGCGCAGTCGCGGGAACGCCATGCTGCCGACCTCCTGGAACATGTAGCGCGTCACGCGCGTGCCGGTGTCGATCAGGGTCATGACGAACATGGCCTCGAACATGATCACGAAGTGGTACCAGAAGCTCATGAGCCCGCCGAGCGCGGGCAGCTTCGAGAAGATCTGCGCCATGCCGACCGCGAGCGACACCGCGCCGCCGGGGCGGCCGGTGATGTTCTCGCCGACCTGCGCCGCGAGCGCGTCGAGATGCACGGGCGTCATGCCGAGCTTCGCGAACACCTCGGGCTTCGTGTTGATCGCGAAGTAGTCCGCGGGATGCAGCGAACACGCGGCGACCAGCGCGATGATCCCGACGAAGCCTTCGAGCAGCATGGCGCCGTACGCCACCGGCAGCACGTCGCGTTCGCGCTCGACCAGCTTGGGCGTGGTACCCGAGGCGATGAGCGAATGGAACCCCGAGATGGCGCCGCACATGATGGTGATGAACACGAACGGGAACACCGGCCCCGGGATCACCGGGCCGCCGCCGGCCACGAACGGCGTCACCGCCGGCATCTGCAGCTTCGGGTTCACGAGCAGCACGCCGGCGGCGAGCACGAGCATGGCGCCGACTTTCAGGAAGCTCGAGAGGTAGTCGCGCGGGCAGAGCAGGAGCCAGACCGGCAGCACCGAGGCGACGAACCCGTACGTCATGAGCGCGATCGTGAGTGCGCGGTCGGAGTACATGAACCACGGACGCAGCGCCGAGTCGTGCACCCAGGCCCCGCCGGCCACCGCGAGCACCAGCGCCACGATGCCGAACGTGGTCGCGGTCCGGACCGCGCCCGGCCGGACCCGGTGCGTGAACAGCCCCATCACGAGCGCGATCGGGATCGTGCACGCGATCGAGAACACGCCCCACGCCGAATCGCGCAGCGAGTTCACGACCACGAGCGCCATGGCCGCGAGCGCGACCACCATGACGAACACGATCGCGACGCTCGTGGCCGCGCCCGTGAGCGGGCTGACCTGTTCGCGCGCGATGTTCGCGAGCGAGCGGCCGCCGCTGCGCACGCTGGCCACCAGCACCACGAAGTCGTGCACGCCGCCGGCGAGCACGGAACCGAGCAGCAGCCACAGGAACCCGGGCGCCCAGCCGAACTGTGCGGCGAGCACCGGCCCGAGCAGCGGGCCCGCTCCGGAGATGGCCGCGAAGTGGTGCCCGAACAGCACCCACTTGCGGGTGGGCACGTAGTCGTGGCCGTCGCGCGCGGTGTGCGCCGGGGTGGCGCGCAGGTCGTCGAGCGTGGCGACACGGGCGGCGAGGAACGCGCCGTACGTGCGGTACGCGATCGCCGCGACCAGCGCGGCGCACAACACGAGGTAGAGCGCGGGCAAGGGGAACCCTCCGGCGTCCGGCGTGGCGAGTGCGAGCGGCGGAGTCTAGGCAGGCAAGAGCCCGCACCGCAACGCCTCAGGTTGTGGTTCGCAGAATGGTCCGGCCCGGGGCGTGCAGTGACTTCCGGGCATGGACCGCACGATCGCTGCCTTCGTGCCCCCGCATTGCCCGCGAAGTCGTTGTCCCTACCACCTCAACCCGACCGGCTGGCGCTTCAAGCGTGCCGGCACCTACACACGGCAGGCGTCACCGAAGGTGATACCTCGCTTCCGCTGTTGTCACTGCGGCGCCAGCTTCTCGTCCCAGACCTTCAGTACGACCTACTACTTGAAGCGCCCCGAGCTGCAGCTGCCGCTGCTCTACCGCATCGACGCCGGCTCCGGGTACCGCCAGATGGCGCGCGAGATGAGGTGCGCGCACAGCACGCTGGTGCACCAGGCCGCCCGGCTCGGGCGCCATGCGCTGCTGTTCATGGCCACACACCGGCCGAAGGGGCCGCTCGACGAACCGCTGGTCATCGACGGGTTCGAGAGCTTCGCCTACAGCCAGTACCACCCGCTGCACCTGAACCTCGCCATCGGCGCCGTGACCGGGTTCCACTACGCGTTCACGCACTCGCCGCTGCGCCGCAAGGGCACCATGACCAGCCACCAGAAGGTCCGGCGCGAGGCCCTCGAAGCCACGTACGGGCGCCCCGATCCCAAGGCCGTCGAGAAGGGCATGGCCGAGGCGATCCGCATGTCGGCGCCGGCGCCCCAGTCGCTGGAGATCCGCTCGGACGAGCACCCGGCGTACAAGCGAGCGTTCTGTCGGCTACAGGGTTACGCGATCGCGCACCGCGAGACACCGTCCACGGACCCGCGCACGGTGGACAACGACCTGTTCCCGGTGAACAAGCGCGACCTGATGCTGCGGCACAACGGGGCGAACCACCGGCGCGAGACGATCGCGTTCTCAAAGCGCGACCAGGGCGTGGTGGAGCGGGCGGCGATCCACCTGATGCTGGCGAACTACTGGGCGCCGAGCTCGGTGAACCACGACCGGGGACGCCGGCGATGAAGGTGGGCGTGTTCGAGACGCCGCTGAGCCCGGAGGTGCTGCTCAAGAAGCGGTACTTCGTGACGAAGGGGCAGCTGACGAACGAGTGGCGGAGGTACTACTTCGGGGGCGTGGACACGGCGGAGATCGAGAACCCGAAGCGTCACACGCTCAAGCTGGCCGCCTGAACGCACATCGGCGCGGCCACGAAGGCCGCGCCGATGGCGGGACACAGTCTTCGAACCACACTCAGGAGGCCCGGCGCACTCCGGGTGGGACCGGCATCAGCTTCGACTCGCCCTTCTTCGCCGTCTTCTGCCGGTGCAGCAGGTGCTCGGCGCCGCAGCTCGGGCAGTGCTTCCATTCCGGGCGCAGCCGCTTCTGGCAGCGCTCGCAGTGTTCGCCCACGAACTGGCCGCACGCCGTGCAGTACTCGAACTCCTGCGACACCACGTGCGTGCAGTGCGGGCAGACCTTCACGTTCTGCTCGGCGAGGTACACGACGCGCGTGATCTCGTCCACGGTGGTGTGTCCGTGGAACGCCTTGTCGAGGCCGTCCTCGCCGATCGGGCGCATGCCGCCCTCGAGCGCCGCGCGCCGGATTTCGCCGTCGCTCGCGCCGCTGTTGATGAGGCGGCGGACCCGGTCGTCCACCTCGAGCATTTCGAAGATGCCGACGCGGCCGCTGAAGCCGGTGTTGCCGCACGCCGGGCAGCCCGCGCCGCGGTAGAGCTCCATCGGTTCGTCGTCCGCGGGCGTGCTGCCGGACAGCCGCGCGATCGCGGCCGGGTCGGCGGCGTAGGGTTCCTTGCACTTCGGGCACAGGGTGCGCACGAGCCGCATGCTCACCACGCCGACCAGCGAACTCGCGACCATGAACGGCTCGAGCCCGAGATCGATCAGGCGCGTGACGGCGCCGGCGGCGTCGTTCGTGTGCACGGTGCTGAGCACGAGGTGACCGGTCACCGAGGCGCGGAACGCGATCTGCGCGGTTTCCTTGTCGCGGATTTCGCCGATCATCAGGATGTCGGGGTCCTGCCGCAGGATCGCGCGCAGCGCCGAAGCGAACGTCTTCTTCGCCTTCTCGTCCACCTGCACCTGGTTGATGCCCGCGATCTGGTACTCGACCGGGTCCTCGACGGTGGTGATGTTCCGGCTCACGTGCTGCAGGTGCCGCAGCGCCGCGTAGAGCAGGGTGGACTTGCCCGATCCCGTGGGTCCCGTGACGAGCACGATGCCCTGCGGCCGCGACAGGAACTTCTTCATGCGGGAGAGATCGGCGTCGGTCAGGCCCACCGAATCGAGATCCACGCGTGCGCGCGACTGGTCCACCACGCGCATCACGACCTTCTCGCCGTTCGTGATCGGCAGCGTCGAAACGCGCATGTCCACGCGGCGGCCGCCGATCTCGGCGACGAGGCGGCCGTCCTGCGGCTGGCGCTTCTCGGCGATGTCGAGGTTCGCGAGCACCTTGATGCGCGACACGATCGCGCCCTGCGTCCACTTGGGCAGCCGCTGCTCTTCGCGCAGCAGGCCGTCCACGCGCAGGCGCACGACGAGGTCGTGGTTCTGCGGCTCGATGTGGATGTCGCTGGCGCGCTCCTCGACCGCGCGGTGCAGCAGCCAGTTCGTCAGGCGCACGATCGGGCGGCCTTCGGCTTCCTTGAGCAGCTCGTCGATCGCCTGGCGCTCTTCGGTGTCCTCGACCGCGCTCACGACGATCTCGTCCTCGTTCGAGATGATGCTCTGGATCACCTCGTTGACGGACGAATCGATGTGATAGAAGCGCTCGATCGCCTCGAGGATCTGCGACTGCGCCGCGAGGACGGGCTTGATGAACATGCCGGTGTGGAAGCGCAGGTCCTCGATGCCGTTCACGTTCAGCGGATCGGCCATCGCCACCACGAGCGTCTTGCGCGCTTCGATCTCGACCGGGATCGCGAGGTACTTGCGGGCCTGCTCTTCCTTGATCATCCCCAGGGCATGCTCGTCGGGGGAGATCTCGTCGAAGTCCACCACGGGCAGCCCGAGCTGCTTCTGCAGCCAGCCCAGCAGCACGTGCTCGTCCACGAGACCGAGCCGCACGAGCGTCGCGCCGAGCATCTCGCCCGTGCGCTTGTGTTCGCCGACGGCACGCTCGAGGTCTTCCGGCGACAGCAGGTGATTCTCGACGAGTAGTTCGCCCAGCCGGCGGTGCTTGGTGGCCATCCTTGGTTCTCCGCGTGGGGGGTCCTGGGGTTCTCGCGGCGGTTATCGGCCTCGCGGGCGCGTTCGTTGACCGGAAGTTGGCCCGCGAGCGTGGCGTGGCGCCGGGGTCCGAACGCGTGCTAGCGTGCCCGCGTGACTCAGGATTCCCCGACCACACCCGGCGGTCGCACGGCGGCGGATCACGCGCTGCCGCGCATTTCCGCGCAGTCCCTGCTCGGCCCGGAAGGGGTGAGCGGGGCGGGGCATTTCCACGACCTGCTGCGCTCGGCCACGCGGCAGTGCCGCAAGCTCGTGGATTGCGAGCAGGTTCGCATCTGGGTGTCGCGCCGCGCCGGGCGCCGGCTGGTCGCACGCGACTTCCCCGAAGACGGTGCTTCGCCGCACGAGGTGCGCCTGCCGAAGGGCGAGGGCCTCGCCGGCTGGGTGATGACGCACGAGCGCACGTTGCGGCTGGCCGAGGGCGAGCCGCTGCCCGAGGACGCGAAGGGCGTCAAGGGCCGCTTCCGCTCGGCGCTCGTGATCCCGCTGCTGCGCCGCGGCGAACCGTTCGGCGCGATCGAGTGCCTCGACAAGCGCGGCGGCGACTTCTCCGACGCCGACTTCGACCGCCTCGAGGTGGCGGCGGAGAGCGTCGCGTTCGCGCTCGACTACGCGCTGCTCTACCAGGAGATCGAACGCCGCGCGCTCGAGAAGGAGGTGCTGCTCGACATCACCCGCGCGCTCGCCTCGCCGTTCGACCTCGAAGAGGTGATCGACGAGATCTTCAAGTCGCTGCGGCAGGTGGTGGACTACGACGCGGCCGCGATCTACCTCGTGCAGCCGGGCACCGGTGCGCTCGAGATGGTGAGCGAGCACGGCTTCCCGACGGGTTCCGAGCGCGCGTTCGAACTGCAGATGGGGCAGGGGATCGTCGGCTGGGTGGCGAAGACGGGCGAGAGCGTGATCGTGCCCGACGTCAACGCGGATCGCCGTTACGTCGCCGCGCGGCCGTCCACGCGCAGCGAGATCGCGACCCCGCTGCTGTTCGAGGGCCGGGTGTTCGGCGTGTTCAATCTCGAGAGCGATCTCGTGGACGCTTACCACGAGGGCCACCTCGAGATGCTGGGCGCGTTCGCCGCGCAGGCCGCGGTGGCCGTCGAGCGTGCGCGCACCGCGGAGGCGCTCGTCGAGCGGCGCCGGCTCGAGAAGGAGCTCGCCATCGCGCGCGAGATCCAGCGTTCGTTCCTGCCGGCCGGTGCGCCGGAGATTCCCGGCTTCGACCTCGCCGGCACGTCCATCACGCACGACGAGGTGGGCGGCGACTACTTCGACTTCATCCCGGTCTCCACCACGCGGCTCGGGCTCGCCGTCGCCGACGTGTCGGGCAAGGGCATCCCGGCGGCGCTGCTCATGGCGGGCTTCCGCATGAGCCTGCTGGCCGAGATCCGCAACGAGTTCGCGATCCGCGCCGTGATGCGCAAGGCGAACGGCCTGCTGCACGAGAGCACCGAGCGCGACAAGTTCGTCACCGCGTTCTACGGCGTGCTCGACTGGCGCAACAGCATCCTCATCTTCTCGAACGCCGGCCACAATCCGCCGCTGGTGATGCACTCCGACGGCACCACCGAGCAGCTGCTCGACGGCGGCCTCGCGCTGGGCGTGCTGCCCGACTCGGTGTACGAGGAGCGCCCGATCGCGCTCCGGCAGGGCGACGTGCTGGTGTTCTACACGGACGGCGTCTCCGAGGCCGAGAACGAGGACGGCGAGCAGTTCGGGGAGGAGCGCCTCGAGCAGGTGGCCCGTGCGCACGCCGCCGAACCGGCCGCGCGGCTGCTGGCCGCCATCGTGGACGCGGTCGTCGCCTGGACCGGGGACCGCGGCCCGACCGACGACCTGACCCTGATCGTGGTGCGCAAGACGGGCCCGACGCCCTGACGGCGCACGCGGGCCCAGCACCCTGCGGCCCCGGGCACATCCGCAACTCGAAGTTCAAGCATTACTTGAAGCGCGTCATTCTTGACCGCTCCAAACGCGCGCGATAGTCTGCGCGCCGACTTTTCGCCTGTTCGGCCGCACCGGCGCGCACTGCCGCCCCCGACCCTCGCGGGGCCGCGTCCCCGCATCCGGCCGCCCGTTCCCGTCCCTCGTTGCCGCATTAGGGAGGCCTGTCCATGAGCGCCGTTCCCAAGGTCGGACGCATCCTGTCCGGCATGCGTCCCACCGGTCGCCTGCACCTGGGCAACTACGTCGGGGCGCTGGAGAACTGGGTGCGCCTGCAGGACGAGGGCTGGACCAACTTCCACATGGTCGCCGACTGGCACATGTTGACCACGGGCAGCGAGGACACCTCGCTGCTGCAGCAGCACACGTGGGACATGGTGCTCGACTGGCTCGCCGCGGGGCTCGACCCGGCCAGGAGCGTGATCTTCGTGCAGTCGGCGGTGAAGGAGCACGCCGAGCTCCACCTGCTCTTCAGCATGCTCGTGAGCAAGGGCCGCCTCGAGCGCATCCCGACGCTCAAGGAGCAGATCCGCGACCTCGGCATGGACGAGCAGACGATCTCGTACGGCCACCTCGGCTACTCCGTGCTGCAGGCCGCCGACATCCTGCTGTATCGCCCGACGCACGTGCCGGTCGGCGACGACCAGGTGCCGCACGTCGAGATCACGCGCGAGATCGCGCGGCGCTTCAACTTCCTCTACTGCCCCGAGGACCGGCCGGTGTTCCCCGAGCCCGAAGCGGCGGTCACGGCGTTCGGACGGCTGCGCGGCCTCGACGGCAAGCGCATGAGCAAGTCGGTCGGCAACACCATCATGCTCGCCGAGGATCCCGCGGCGATCGAGCAGAAGGTGAAGCAGGCCTACACGGACCCGAAGAAGATGCGCAAGGACGATCCGGGCCGGCCTGAAGCGGACGAATCCGATGGACACCCGGGCTGCGTGGTGTGGGAGTATCACCGCAAGTTCAACCCCGCCGAGGCGGACGCGATCGCGGTCGAGTGCCGCGCCGGCCGGCTGGGCTGCGTCGCCGACAAGAAGCGCCTTTCCGCGGTCATGGCCGACGTGCTCGGCCCGATCCGCGAGCGGCGCGAGAAGTGGGCGGCGGACCCCGACGGCGTGCGCGACGTGCTCGCCGACGGCACGCGGCGCGCGCGCGCCGCGGCGCGCGAAACCATGGAACTGGTCCGGAGCGCGATGGGCGTGAAGTCCATCGTGGAGCCCGAGTGAGCGACGAGCACGACACCCTCGAGTCCGAGTCCCAGTTCGTGGGGAACGAACACGAGGAGGCGTTCGAGCCGGTCGAGGCCGGGGTCGCGACCGTGCCCGGCGAGGGCGCCGAAGGCGCCGAAGTCGCCGCGGCCGGGGTGGCCGATCCGGACGCCGTGGTCGTGACCGCCGAGGCACCGGCCACAGCGCCCGCCGTGGACGCGCAGGTCGTCAGCCCCGCCGTACGCCAGCGCGAGGGCGACGCCATCGTGCGTGCGCCGCGCGCGTCGGTGAACATCAAGCTCGAACGTTTCGAGGGCCCGCTCGACCTGCTGCTGCACCTGATCAAGCGCGACGAGATCGACATCCACGACATCCCGATCTCGCACATCACGCAGCAGTACCTCGAGTACATCGAGCTCATGCGCCAGCTCGACCTCGACGTGGCCGGCGAGTTCCTCGTCATGGCCGCCACGCTCATGCGCATCAAGGCCAAGATGCTGCTGCCGGTGCCCAAGGCCGACGAGGAAGAGGACGAGGGCGACCCGCGCGACGAGCTCGTCCAGCGCCTCATCGAATACCGCCTCTACAAGGAGGCGTCCGAGACGCTCAAGGAATCCGAGGGCCTGCGCCGCTCGATCTTCGAGCGCGGCATGGTGCCGACCGAGGACGACGCAGGGCCGCTGCCGCTCGCGCCCGCCACGCTCTTCGATCTCATCGACGCGCTCAACCGCGTCATGGCGCGCAAGCAGGACCAGCGCGTCGTCTACGAAGTGCGCACGGAGCTGTTCGACATCGAGGACAAGATGTCGCTCATCTACCGCACGGTCTGCGAAGGCGGCCGGCTGCACTTCTCGTCGCTCATGCAGCAGGCCCGCGCCCGCATGGAGATCGTGGTCTCCTTCATGGCGCTGCTCGAACTCGTGAAGCTCGGCCAGGTGATCGTCGTTCAGGACGCCAACTTCGCCGACATCCTGATCATGCCGAAGCAGACGGAAGGAAACGACACCGATGCCCCCGTCGAACCTGCGATCGGCGGTTGAAGCGCTGCTGTTCTCGTCGGACCAGCCGCTGACGCTGGCCCTGCTGATCGACGCGCTCGAATCGCCCTCCGAAGACGTCACCGCCGCGCTGCAGTCGCTCGGCGAGGAGTACGCCGCACGCGAAGCGGGAGTCCTGCTGCGCGAGATGGCCGGCGGCTGGGTCTTCATGACCGCGCCCGAGCAGAACGAGTGGGTCACGCGCATGCTGCGCGGCAAGCGCAAGATGCGCCTGTCGCGCGCCGCGCTCGAGACCATGGCGATCATCGCGTACAAGCAGCCGGTCACGAAGAGCGAGGTCGAGGCGATCCGCGGCGTGGACGCCAGCGGCGTGCTCGCGACGCTGCTCGAGCGCAACCTCGTGACGATCAAGGGCCGCTCGACCGTGGTCGGCCGGCCGCTGCTGTACGGCACGACCGACGAGTTCCTGAACTACTTCGGGCTGCGCGACCTGTCCGAACTGCCGCGCCCCGAGGAACTGCGCGCGCTCGTCGCCGCCCGCGAGCCCGAGCAGATGGAGATGATGGAGCTCGACCCGGCGAGCGGCATGCCGCTCGCGCTGCCCGAAGGCCAGGCGGGTGCCGAAGGCGCCGCAGGCGCCGAAGCGGCCGCGGACACCGGGAGCACCGAGGCCGTCGCGGCCGAGGGCGAGCCCGACGCCACGGCGCTCCTGTCCGACGAGCCGGTCGCGGCCGCCGCACCGGCGACCGAGGAAGAAGAAGACGAGCGCTTCTCGATCGCCGATGCGGACGCCGCGATCGCGGCCGCGAACGCGGCGCGCGGCGAGGCCGTGCTCGCGATGGCCTCCGACATGGACGACGCGCCCGCGGACTTCGCGGCGAGCGACGACGATGCCGACGAGGACGACGAGGACGAGTACGACGACGACGAGTTCGAGGGCGACGACGACGGCGAGTTCGACGACTCGTACGACGATGACGACGACGATGAAGACGAAGACGACGAGGACGAGGACGCCGACGAAGACGACGACCGTCCGCGCGCCACGTTGTCCGAAACCGAGGGTGCCTGAGCGGCGCGAGCCGCCCGGGCCCCGAACGGCCGTTCGCGCATGAGCCGCTCCGCGGATCACTGGATCCGCACGTTGTCGCTGTCGCCGCATCCCGAGGGTGGCTTCTTCCGTGAGACGTGGCGCAGCCCCGAACAGGCCGCAAGCGGCCTGCCGGAGCGTTTCCCGGGACCGCGCGCGCTGGGCACCTCGATCTACTACCTGCTGCGCGCCGGCGAACGCTCGCACCTGCACCGCCTGCTGGCCGACGAGGTGTGGCATTTCCACGACGGCGGCGGCCTGCGGCTGCACGTGCTGACTCCCGCGGACGAACACCTGGAACTGCGGCTCGGGCTCGACGCCGCGGCCGGGGAGTCGCCGCAGGTGGTGGTGCCGCACAGCTGCTGGTTCGCCGCCGAGCCGGCACCGGGCAGCGAATGGGTGCTCGTCGGCTGCTCGGTCGCGCCGGGATTCGAGTACGGTGATTTCGAAATGGGCGAACGCGAGGACCTGCTCGCGCGCCATCCGCGGCACCGCGACGTGGTGCTGCGATTCACGCAGGGCCGGGAGAGCTGAACATGTCCATCCGCCTGAACAAGCTGCTGGCGAACCGCGGTATCGGTGCGCGCCGCAAGTGCGACCTTCTCATCCAGGAAGGGTACGTGCGCGTCAACGGCCGCGTGGTCACCGAGCCCGGTACGACGGTGGACGAACAGCGCGATCGCGTCGAAGTGAAGGGCCAGGGCCTGCCCGGCCGCCAGAAGCTCGTCTACTGGGTGATCAACAAGCCGGTCGGCGTGATCACCACGCTCGACGACCCGCAGGGCCGTCCGACGATCGCGTCGTTCCTGCCGCGCGGCGCGCGGCTGTTCCCGGTCGGCCGGCTCGACGCCGACACGAGCGGACTGCTGCTGCTGACGAACGACGGCGAACTCGCGCACAAGCTCATGCACCCGCGCTACGGCGTGCAGAAGTTCTACCGCGTGCGGCTCGATCGCGAACCGACGCGCTCGCAGCTCGACCGCCTCGAACGCGGCGTGGAGTTCGAGCCCGGCGTGGTGAGCGCCCCGGCGCGGGCGCGCCGCATCGATCCCGGCTTCGACGCGATCATGATCGAGGTCGTGGTGCACGAGGGCCGGTTCCGCCAGGTGCGCCGCATGTGCGAGAAGGTGGGGCTGCGCGTGACGGGCCTGCACCGCACCGGCTACGGGCCGATCCGGCTGGGGCCGCTCTCGCGCGGCATGTACCGCGAACTGTCCGAGGAAGAAGTCGCGAAGCTCGTGCGCGCGTGCGCGCGCCCCATGCGGCGCGACGGCGCGGGGGACAAGCGCGCGAAGCCGGGCGCGGCACCGCGTCCGGCCGAATCGCGACGCGAGCGCATGCCCGCGCCGCGTGAGGAAGACGACGTCGAGGAGATGGAGGAGACCTGGATCGCGGGCGGTGGCTTCGCCCCCGAACTCGACGACGACGACGACGGGGGTTCGGCGGCCGAGTCGGTGTGGCCGGCGCGGGCCGGTGGGCGCCGCGGCGATGCCGGGTTCGGCGGAGGCGAGCCGCGCGACACGAAGCGCGAGGGCGGCATGCCGTGGCACGCGCCGGAGTACCGGCGTGGTGGCGCGCCGCGCGAGGAACGCGCGAGCGAGCCGGCCGCGCGCACGGGCAAGCCGGGGCGCCGGGCGCAGCAGCGCGAGGCGGACCAGCGGCGCGTGGAGCGCGAAGCCGCGCCCTCGCGCGACCGTGATCGCGCGCTCGAGCGGGTGCGGCTCAAGGGCCAGCGGCGCGAGGACCGGCGCGAGGGCCGCGAACGGACCGCACCGGTGGAAGGACCGCGTCGCCGCTTCGGGGACCGGCCGGCCGCGGGCACCACGCGCCGCGAGAGCACCGAGCGCGCGACCCCGCGTGGACGCGGCAGCGCGCCTCGGGGTGGCGCACTCGAGCGCGCCTTCGGCGAACGCCCGCGTCGCGCTCCCGCCGAATCGCCGCGCGGCCGCTTCGGCGCCCCGCGCCGCGGCGAAGGCGACGCTCCGCCGCGCGGCCGCTTCGGCGCCCCGCGCCGTGGCGAAGGCGATGCCCCGTCGCGCGGCCGCTTCGGCGCCCCGCGCCGTGGCGAGGGCGACGCCCCGCCGCGCGGCCGCTTCGGCGCCCCGCGCCGTGGCGAAGGCGACGCCCCGCCGCGTGGCCGCTTCGGCGCCCCGCGCCGTGGCGAAGGCGACGCCCCGCCGCGCGGCCGCTTCGGCGCCCCGCGCCGTGGCGAAGGCGACGCCCCGCCGCGCGGCCCCGCGCTTCGGCGCGGTCGGCGCGCCGCGCGGTCGGCCGCGCCGCGCGGGACGGCCGCGGCGGGCGGGTGGCCCGCCGGCGCGGGGGAATTCCCCCCGCAGCGGCGGCCGATTCGGGGCACGTGACTCAGGCGGGCGCGATTCCGGCGCCCCGCGTTCGGGCGGCCGCCCGCGCCGGGGCGGAACGGACGGCCCGGGGCGACGCCGCAACTGAAAGAATGGTTGAGGTTGCGGTCCTGATTGAAGAGACTGGTGGAGCGGCGCGCCGGGGCAACCCGGCGCGCATGCTCGCGGAACGGTTCGTGCGGTAGATCGTTCCGAAGCCGACCCCGACGAGACGCAGGATGCGCCCGTCCGAATCCTCTCGCTGGTGCGCGGAGTCACGAAGTCTCCCGCCCGATCGCGAGCGTCGTGCGCCTCGACCTGCTGAAGTCCACCGAGATTCCGGGAACGCCGGGCACCCCGAGCGGGGTAGCACCCGACGACGTGCACGTTCCGGCCGGCCTGGAGTCCGCTCCTGCGCCGGTGCAGACGGGAGGATCGTGGCGCCGGGCGCTGCTCGTGCTCCTCGCGGCCGCCTCGCTGCTCGGACAGGGCGAACGCTTCCGCGTGGATCCGCGTTTCCGTGCACCCAGCACCACGCTGCTCGCCTACTGGGAAGCGTTGCGGCAGGGCGACGGCGACACCGCGTACGAGTGTTTCGTCGAAGGCCGCCACGACCTGCCCATGCCGGGCGCGCTTTGGTTCCTCCCGCCGACGGACGACCTGTGGCTGACCGGGTTCCGGTCGCTGCCGGTCACCGCGGGCCGTGTCATGGTGACGTACGAAGTGCATTACCGGCCCCGGGGCTCCGGCGAGGAGCGCATGTTCAAGACCGGCAGCGAACTCGTGCGCACGCACGGGGAATGGCGCATCTCGCAGCCGCTCGGCGAAGTGAGCATGCCCGAGTGGAAGGGCGTTCCGGGACCGATTGACACCTGACGAGGCGCACTCCTAACCTGCCGCGCACGCCGTTCCGGCTCGCGCGAGCGGTCCGGGAGGCGAGGCGTCACCCGTTTCGGAGCCCACACGAGGAACCGCATGTCGCGTTCGTTCGCCCGTGCTTTCGCGGTCGCCACCGTATTCTTCGCCGCCGTCGTCGTGCCGTCCGCGCACGCCACCAAGTACGCTGCGGAGTTCCTCAAGATCCCGGTGGGCGCGCGCGCCGTCGGCATGGGTGGAGCGTTCACGGCGGTCGCGGACGACGCGACGTCGCCGTACTGGAATCCCGCGGGCATGGTCTACCTGCCGTACCGCGAGGCGTTCCTCCAGCACGCCGAGCAGTTCGGTTCGCTCGTGAACCACGACTTCGGCGGCGTGGTCATGCCGCTGCGGTCCGACGCCGAACACCGCGCCGCGCTCGGCGTGGCGCTCACGTGGGTCGGCGTGACCGACATCCCGATCACGCCGCGTCCGGGCGGGCTGCAGCCGGGCCAGTGGCTCGACTACGGCACCGACAACGACCCGAGCACGCCCGACGCCGACGGCACCCAGGGCAACGGCAAGTGGGACCGTGGCGAGCGCCTGCTGCTCGGGGCCGAGGACCTGTACATGGCGAGCAGCACCGACCTCGCGCTGCAGGTCAGCTACGCGCAGCAGCGCGGCCGGCACTGGGCGTTCGGCGGTTCGCTCAAGTTCGTGCGCCAGTCCATTCCCGACTCGGTGTTCGCCGAGCACGCCACCAGCTTCGGCGCCGGGCTCGACGCGGGCGCGCTCTACATGATCAACGACGCGGTCACGCTGTCGGCGGTCATGCACGACCTGACCACGACCTACATCAGCTGGAACTCCGGCGTGCGCGAGTTCGTGGCGCCGTCGCTCGTGACGGGCTCGAGCTTCAACTTCGCACCGGCCCCGAACCAGGCGCTCACGTGGGCGGTGGACCTCGGCTGGAACTTCGAGGGGCGCACGTTCGACAGCCAGATCAAGCTCGGCGGCGTGACCGCGGACCTGCACACGGGGCTCGAGTACTGGTACAAGAACACGCTCGCGCTGCGCAGCGGGCTCTCCGGCAAGGACCTCACGTTCGGCGCGGGCGTGCGCTACCGCCACTTCGGCGTGGACTACGCGGCATCGCTGAACCGGTTCTTCGCGAAGGACGATCCCGACTTCCCGGACGACAAGAACCTCGACGCGACGCACCTCGCCTCGGCCTCGTTCAGCTGGTGATCCCGCCGCGCGACGGCGCCCGCCCGGCTTCGCGCCGGGCGGGCGTCGTCGTTTGCGGCGCGAGCGCGCTTGACCGCGATTCGCGGCGCTCGTTAGTGTGCCCTCGCGTGTCGGAAGTGCGTTGCGGTATCCCAGAGTCGGGTCAAGGAGAGAGCCCGTGATGCGGAACGTGATGGCCCTGATCCTCTCGGGCGGCGGTGGAGAGCGCCTCGGCGTGCTTTCGGCCGAGCGCGCGGTGAGTGCGTTGCCGTTCGGCGGCAAGTACCGCGTCATCGATTTCTCGCTCAGCAACTGCTGCCACTCGGGCATCGGCCAGGTCGGCGTGCTCGCGCAGCACGCGCCGGCTTCGCTGAACGACCACATCGGAGCCGGACGGCCGTGGGACCTCGACCGCCGCACCGGCGGCGTCATGATCCTGCAGCCGTACCAGACGCGCAGCCACGCCGGCTGGTACCGCGGCACCGCGGACGCCATCACCCAGAACTGGAACGTGATCGAGGACCTGCGCCCTGAGCGCGTGCTCGTGCTGTCGGGCGACCACGTCTACCGCATGGACTACCGCGCGCTGTTCCTCGCGCACGAGCAGCGCGGCGCGGCGGTCACGCTCGCGGTCACGCGCGTGCCGGCCGACCAGACGCGCCGCTTCGGCATGGTGACCACCGATCGCGGCGGACGCGTGCGCACGCTCGAGGAGAAGCCCGAGCGCAGCGCGGCGACGCACGCCTCGATGGGCATCTACGTGTTCGAGTACGAGGTGCTGGGCGAGATGCTGCGCTCGCGCCCGGTGGACCTGGTGCTCGACGTGCTGCGCCCGCTCGTGGACGCGGGCGAGCGCGTGTACGCGCACGAGTACAACGGCTTCTGGGAAGACGTCGGCACGATCGGCTCGTACTACCGCGCGAGCATGGAACTCGTGCAGCCCGAGCCGCGCTTCCAGCTGCACGACGCGCGCTGGCCGATCCTCACGCGCGACGAGGAGCGCCCCGCGGCCATCGTGTCGGCGCACGCGTCCATCGAGGACAGCCTCATCGCGAACGGCTGCCGCATCGACGGCACGGTGCAGCGCTCGATCCTGTTCCCGGGCGTCTCCGTCGGTCGCGGCGCCGTGATCACCGACGCCGTCGTCATGGCGGACACGGTCATCGAGCCCGGTGCGCGCGTGGATCGCGCACTGCTCGACAAGTACGTGCGCGTCGGCGAGAACGCGATCGTGGGCGAGGGCGAAGCGCTCGGGCCCGCGGAACTGCAGTGGCTGTCGAATCTCGTGATCGTCGGCAAGGACGCGTGGATCCCGCCCGGTGGCCGCGTCATGCGCCCCTCGCAGATCGGCGTCGGCGGGCGCTACGAGGACTTCGTGGACGGCGTCGTGCCCTCGGGCACGCTGGTCGGGAACCGTCGCTGGTTCGAGGAGCTGCGATGAGCGGACGCTACGCCTTCATTCTCGCCGGCGGCGTCGGCAGCCGGCTGTGCCTGCTCTCGGAGAAGCGCGCGAAGCCGGCGGTGCCTTTCGGCGGCAAGTACCGGATCATCGACTTCACGCTGTCGAACTGCGTGAACTCCGGCATCTACGACATCGGCGTGCTCACGCAGTACCGCCCGACGTCGCTCAACCAGCACATCGGCATCGGCCGGCCGTGGGACCTCGACCGTTCGCGCGGCGGCATCCAGCTGCTGCAGCCGACCCCGGGCATGGCCACGAGCGACTGGTACCAGGGCACGGCCGACGCGATCTACCAGAACCTGCTGCACCTCAAGCGCCGCCGCGTCGAGGAAGTGCTGATCCTGTCCGGCGACCACATCTACAAGATGGACTACAACGTCCTCTACGCGTTCCATCGCGCCAACCGCGCCATGCTCACGGTCGCGGTGACCGAGGTGCCGGAGAAGGACGTCAGCCAGTTCGGGATCCTCGAAGCCGAGCCGAACGGCCGCGTGACCGCGTTCAAGGAGAAGCCCAAGGGGCCCGTCACGTCGCGGCTCGCGTCCATGGGCGTGTACCTGTTCGATCGCGAGGCGCTGATCCGGCACCTCGTCGAGGACGCGTCCACGCCGGGTTCGTCGCACGACTTCGGCAAGGACATCCTGCCCAAGATGGTCGCGCGCAACGAAGGCGTGTTCGCGTACCGCTTCGGCAGCTACTGGCAGGACGTGGGCACGCTCGACTCGTACTACGAGGCGAACCTCGCGTTCCTCGGCGAGCGCCCGCCGCTCGACCTGCACGACACCGGCTGGGTCATCCACACGCAGAGCGCCGACCGTGCGCCGGTGCGCGTGGCGCACGGCGCGCGCGTGCACGACAGCATGCTCGCGAACGGCTGCCGCATCGGTGGTGAGGTGGTGAACTCGGTGCTGTTCCCGGGCGTCGTCGTCTCGCCGGGTGCGGTGGTGCGCGACAGCATCGTCATGCACGACACGATCGTCGGCCCGGGCGCCGTGCTCGATCGCGCGATCGTGGACAAGGACGCGCACATCGGTGCCGAGGCCCGCGTCGGTTTCGGCGACGAGACCGTACCGAACCGCGCCTGCCCCGAGCACCTCTCGAGCGGGCTCGTGGTGGTCGGCAAGCGTGCGCGCGTGCCCGAGGGCATCACGATCGGCCGCAACGCGCGCATCGGCGCGTCGGTGGTGGAGGAGGACTTCAGCGCGCCGGTTCCCGCGGGCGGCGTGGTAGACGGCCCCGAGTCCATGCACTGATCGCGCGTCAGGTCGCGGCAAGCGAATCGGCCGGCGTTCCCGAGGGAGCGCCGGCCGATCTCGTGTGGTGCGGTGCGTGACCGTGGTGCGATCAGGCGGGCAACTTCAGCCGCTGGCCCGCGCGGATCGAGTTTCCGCGGATGCCGTTCGCGCGCTTGAGCGCCGACACGCTGACGCCGTGCTGCGAGGCGATCTCCGAGAGCGTCTCGCCCTTGCGCACCGTGTGCGTGCTGCGCGTGGCGCCCTGCGACGGCTTGCCCTTGGCCGACGAGACCTTGGCGGCCTTGCCGCCCGGCGGGCGGAGCGAGGCGATCTGCGCGCTGTCGGCGGCAGCCGCTTCGGCGTCGGGGGCACGCACCGTCAGGCGCTGGCCGGGCTTGAGCTGGTCGGACTCGAGGCCGTTCCACGAGCGCAGGTCGTCGGCGGACAGCGTGTAGGCCTGCGCGATGCTGAACAGCGTCTCGCCGGGCTTCACGAGGTGCGTGACGACCGCCTGCGCGCTGTTGCCCTGGATCTGGGCGGGCAGGCCGATGCGGCGCGGCGGCACGTAGCCCGTCGAGGCGCGCGGATCGGTGGTGGCGGTCACGAGCTCGGGCGTGGACGCGGCGGCGCGCGACGCCGGGATCGTGATGAGCATGCCGCGCTTGAGCGGCTTCTTGCGCGAGATGCCGTTGACGCGCGCCAGTTCCTTGGCGTTCACGCCGTACTCGCGCGCGATCGTGCGCAGCGTCTCGCTGCGGCGCACGCGGTGGCGCACCGTGACGTCGGCCTGCGGCAGCTGCTGGCCGGACAGCATGGCGGCCATGATGACTTCGGACTTGCCCTCGGGCACGCGCAGCGTGGTCACGCCGTCGGCGCCGCGCGCGGTGGTGTTGCGCACGGCGGGGTTGAGTTCCTTGAGTTCCTCGACCGTGCAGCCGGCGAGCCGCGCGATCGCGCGCAGGTCCACCGCGCCCTTGAGCGCGACTTCGTCGAACCGCAGCGGATCGTCGAACTCGACTTCGGAGAACCCGTAGCGCACCGGGTCGCGCGTGATCGCGAGCGCGGCCATGAACTGCGGCACGTAGTCCTCGGTCTGCTGCGGCAGCTTCAGGTCCCAGTAGTTCGTCGTGCCCTGCTTCTTGATGGCGCGCAGCACCGTGCCTTCGCCGGCGTTGTAGGACGCGAGCGCGAGCGGCCAGTCGCCGAAGATTCCGTACAGGTGCTTCAGGTAGCGCGCGGCGGCGACGGTCGCCTTCTCGGGATCCTTGCGCTCGTCCACCCACTGGTTGACGTTGAGGCCGAAGAGCTTGGACGTGGCCTTCATGAACTGCCACGGGCCCACGGCCGACGCGTACGACTTCGCGTTCACGTTGAAGCCGCTTTCGACGAACACGAGGTGCACGAGATCGGGGGGCAGGCCTTCGCGCTGGAGCACGGTGCGGAACAGCTCCATGTACTTGCCCGAGCGCTTGAGCCAGCGCTCGAAGGTGCCGCGACCGGCGCCCGTGAAGAACTCGATGTAGCGCAGCACGTCGGAGTTCATCTGCAGCGGGATGTCGTCGAGCGCCGCCTGGTTCAGCAGCGCCGCGTCCGCCGGGGTCTCCGCGGCTTCCTCCACCACGGGCTCGACTTCGGGCACGAGCGCGCCGCGCGCCGCGACCGAGTCGCGCGCCGCGGGGGCGTTCAGGGCAGGGGGCACATCGGCAGCCCAGAGGCTTCCCGGCAGGCATCCCGCGATGATCACGACGACAAGGCAGAGTCGCCGGAGGGTCTTGCGGTCGGTCATGGTCGGGTCTCCGTCGGCAGATCCATCCGCGTCACGGTGCAAAGACTGACGCAACCTAGCCCGCGCGGCATGCAACTCGCAATGCAGGCTTTCGTCAACTTGCAACGCGACAACGGTCCTCGCTGGTGCCCCACATGGACATCACCGCAGGACGGCCCTGTCATCGGCAAGGCACATGCCACAACTTCATCCTACGTTGACACTTGCAGAGGGCTTGGATAGCTTGCGACCTCATCTCACGAACCACGGCCTGCAGTTGCGGGCGCTGGATGGGGAGGGAGCCCCTCGATGACCCCGGTGAGCCTCGCCCCGAAGTGGGCGGTTTCCGGCCGCACCCGCGGCGAAGTCCTGACCGCCGGCGTTTCGACGACCGGTCTGGAAGTGTTGCTCCTGGGGGTTCCCGAGGGCTTCACGCCGCTCGAAGTCGAAGGCTGGCTGCGCGACCTGTCCGGTGTTGCGAGTGAGACCTCACGTGGCGACCAGCGCGAGCGCGCGATTCCCGCGCTCCTGCACCATGCGCTGACGGGACTGCTCTTCTCGCAAGCCGAACTCTGGGGCCGCGCCTCGGCCGCACCGTGCTCGGCGGCGTTCGTCGAGAGCCATGACGGATGTGCGTTCGGCTGGGTCGGCGTGGCCGACGTGCACGTCGTCGTGGACGGCGTGCCGACCGAACCGCGCTGGGTGCTGGTGCGCGACGAGAGCGGCAACGAGGCGCGCGCCGCCGTGTTCGCGAACGGGCACGACGTGGTGGTGTCGCTCGACTGGTGGCCCAACGGCAACGACGGCTCCGAAGCGCCGGCCTGCATCGAGGCGGTGTACGCGTCCGAGTCCGTGGCCGAGCAGGCGTACGCGCCCGCGCTCGCCGCCGAAGTCGAAGCCGCGCGCGCGGCGGAAGCCGCCGCCGAGCCCGAGCACGCACCCGAGCCCGAACCGATCGCGCACGCGGTCGCCGCTGCACCGCTGCCCGAGCATCTCGATCGCGCGGACCAGCCGGGCCTTGCCACGCCCGCGGACACCGAGGCGTACGAAGCGACCGAGGCCGCACTCGCCGCGCTCGCACCGTTCGAGCTCGAGGCGCCGGAGGCGCCGGAGGCGACGCAGCCAACGGAAGCGCCGACACCGATCGCGCCCGAAGCGACGGCGTCGCCGGCCGAGCCGGCGCCGGTCACCAGCGTGGCGCCCGAACTTCAGGGCGTCGCGGACGTGCCGGTGCACGCGAGCGAAGCGAACGCGAACGTTCAGGCCGACGAACCCGCAGCGCCCGAGGCTTCGCTGACGGAAGCACCCGCTCCGGCCACCGAGGACGCGGCCGAGCACACGCGCGGCGCGCACCCGGTCGGCCGCTGGCTGTCGCGCATGCTCGGCTTCGGCCGCAACGCGGCGCCGGCGACGCGCCCGTCGCAGCCCGAGCCGGATTCCGAAGCCACGCCGCTTTCGACCTACGACTCGCTGCTCTCGGACGCGGTGGCGCCCGCGGAGCCCGCGGCGGAACAGACGCATCTCGAACTGCCCGCGGAACCCGTGCTCGAGCTCGCAGCCGCGCCGTCCTCCGAGTTCCTCGCGGCTCCGGAGTACGACGAGACGTTCGCACTCCCGGATCCGGCGCTCGCCGCGGTGATCGCGCACCCGCACGAGACTCCCGGGATCCAGCCCCTGGCCGCCGAGCCCGAAGTCACGCCGGTCGAGTCCATCGCGCCGACCGAAGCGGTCGCGCCGATCGAGCGTGCCGCGCCGGTCGAATCCGCCGCACCGATCGAGCCGGTCGCGACCGCGCCCGGTCTCGCGCCCGCGGGGCTGGCGGACGTGCTCGGCGCCGCGTTCGCGCCCGCACCGGCGACACCCGTCGAGCCCGAGCCCGTGGTCGAGCCGTCGGCGTTCACGCATGCCGACCTGCTGCGTGCGCTCGCCGAGTCGCCGCTCGCGTCGCGCGCGGCGTCCGCGCCGAACGCCGCGCCGCTCGAGATCGTGCGCGAACCCGTGGGGGCCGCCGCCGACTTCGCGATCGCGCCGCTGCCGGGCACCACGCCGGTCGCACGCGTTCCCGAGCCGCCCGCGGCCGCGCCGGCCGCCGTTCGTCCGCTCGAACAGCCGCCCGTGCTGCGTCCGCTCGACGCACCGCCCGTGCTGCACGTGCACGTCCAGCCCGCGTCCGCGCCGCCCGTGCTGCGCGTGGGAGAGGCCGCGGAACCGGCCGTGGCGCCGCCGGTGCTGCGCGTCGAGCCGCTGCCCGTGCCGCCTCCCGTCATCGTGCCGACGCCGCCGGTCGCGCCGGTCGTGCTCGACGCCGGCTTCGCACCGAGCGCCGCCGCGGCACCGTCGCCTGCCGGCGCGAGCGCCGAGGAAGCGCCCGCCGCGCCGCCGCGCATCCAGTGGCCGCAGTTCGAAGATCGCGTGCTCGAGCCGCGGCGCTGGTATCGCCGGCGCCCGGCGCTCGTCGCGCTCGTGGTGGTGCTGTTCGGCGCGGGCTGGATGCTGGGCACGCTCGCGAACCCGCGCAGCGACGAGCCCGGTCCGCTGCAGCGCGCATTGCGCGCCGTCGGCCTGGGTGGCGCGCTGTTCGAGTTGAACGTGGACAGCTCGCCGCCGGGGGCGTGGATCGCCGTGGACGGCAAGGACCTCGCGAAGCGCACGCCCGCGCGCGTCGAGCTCAAGCCGGGTGCGCACGAAGTCACGCTCACGCTGCCCGAGCTCGGTTCGGCGAAGTTCCCGGTCAAGGGGGCGCGCGGCGCGCAGGTCGCGCTGGCGCCGACGCTGCACGGCGCGCTCACCGTGACGCCGGCGGACCCGAACGTGCCGATCACCGTTTCGCTCGACGGCCGCACGCAGGGCTACGCGCCGATCGCGCTCGAATCGCTGGCGCCCGGCCTGCACGAGCTGCAGTTCAGCGGGCCCGGCATGGCGCCGTGGGCGCAGAACATCAACGTGCGCATCGGCCAGACCGTGCAGGTCGTGGCGCGGCCGATGACGGCCCCGGGCACCGGCGTGCTGCAGGTGCAGGCCACGCTCAACGACGCCGACGGCGTGTCGCCGCTGTCGGGCGCGCAGGTCTGGGTGGACGGCGCCTTGCGTGGCGTCACGCCGCTCGAACTCGAGCTGCCGCGTGGGCCGCACAGTGTGAAGGTGGTGCATCGCAGCGAGGTCGCCGCGATCCAGGTGATCGACCTGCCCGGCGGCAACCAGCGCATCGCGTCGTTCGACTTCGGGCTCGACCTCGTCGCGCCGCAGGTCAACATCGTGGGGGCGTCGCGCGTGATGCCCGCGAACGGGACCGGCATGATCTCGGCCGCGTTCTCGGGCCTGGCTCCGCGTGACCTGCGCGAGGCGTGGTTGCACGTGCGCTCCGCCGAAGGCCTGTGGCGGCGCTACCCGATGACGCCCGTCAAGAGTCCCGGCGCCACCGTGATGGCGGCGGTGTTCCCGGCGGGCGTGTTCGACGCGAGCGGCCGCACGATCTGGTACGTGAGCGCGACCGCGGTGCAGGGCGACGAGTACTTCTCCGAGATGCAGCCCGCCCTGCTCGAAGGCGCGAAGCCGGCCGCGCGGCCGGCCGCACCGCGCAGCGCCGCGGGCACCGAAGCCGCGAACTGATCGGCCACCGTCGTTGACGGCCCCGTCCACCCGGTGGACGGGGCCGTTCGCATGCCGGGCGTGCAAGCGCCTGCGGCTGCGCGTGCGACCGGCGGCGCGAACGCGGCACGCGGGCTGCCACGGGTGCCGGCGTGAGTGGGCGGGGAGCGCTGCCGATCGCCGTCGCGTTCTGGGCGGGACTGCTGCTGGCCGGCCATGGCGCGGGCGACGGGCACGCCGCCGCGACCGCGGCATGGCGCGCGCTCGCGACCGCCGCCGTGCTGGTCGTGCTCGCGGCCGTCGCGCGTCCGCGCACGGGCGCCGCGCTGGTGCTGGCGTGCGCGCTCGCCGCGGGAATGGCGCGCGGCGGGGCGAGCAGCGCGCGCACGCACGCCGCGCTCGCGGCGACGCCGGCGGATGAGTGCGTCGTGCGGCTGTGCGCGGTGGCGTGCGAGCCGCCGCGGCTCGACTCGGGCGACGCGCAGGTGGTGGCGCGCGTGCACGCGGGCCGCGGGCTGCCGCGCGGCGCGCGCGTGCGGCTGCGGCTGCCCGCGGGGAGCGCGGCCGAATGGGGCGACACGCTGCACGTGCTCGCGCGGCTCGAACGCTTCGACGGCGTGCGTGTGCCCGGCGGCTTCGACGCGCGCGCCACCGCGCTGGCGTCCGGCGTGCTGTTGCACGGGCGCGCGTTCACCGTGCGCACGGTGCCGGCGGCGGCGCCGCGCACGCGTGCGTCGCCGTGGCCATGCGCGTGCGTCGCGCGATCGAGCGCGCGCTTGCGGCGCGGTTGTCGCCGGAGGCGCGCGAACTGGCCGCGCCGCTGCTGTTCGGCGACCGCGGCGCGATGACGCCCGAAACCGACGCACGCCTGCGCGCCGCGGGCTGGTGCACCTGCTCGCGCTGTCGGGGCTGCACGTGGCGTGGCTCGCGGCGGTGGCGCGCGTGGCGTGCGCCGCCGTGGGCGGCGGGCCGGTCGCGCGCGCGTGGACCGGCGCCGCCTGCGCCGCGCTCTACGCGCTGTTCGCCGGACCGATCCCGTCGCTGCTGCGCGCGGTGGCGAGCGAGGGCTACGCGGCGCTCGCGCGCGTCACGAAGCGCGGGGCCGATCCCGCGCAGTCGCTCGCCGTCGGCGCGCTCGTGCTGCTCGCGCTGCGGCCGGGCTGGGCGCACGACCTGGGGTTCCAGCTCTCGTGCGCCGCCACGCTCGGACTGGTGACGCTGTCGGCGCCGTTCGCCGAGCCGTTCGCGCGGCGCGCGTGGTTGCGGCCCGTGGCGGCGGCGCTCGCGACCACGGCGGCGGCGCAGCTGCTCGCGCTGCCGGTGCTGCTCGCACGCTTCCATGCGCTGCCGTGGACCGGGCTGGCGGCGAACCTCGCCGCGGTGCCGCTGTCCGAACTGCTGCTCGCCGCGGCGTGGGCGGGCGGCGCGCTCGAGGCGCTCGCGCCGGGACTCGGCGGGCCGTGGCTGAGCGCGTGCGAGCCGCTCGCGCGCGGCATCGCGTGGGTGGCCGCACGTGCCGCCGAGTGGCCCGGAGCGCTGCTCGCGAGCGGGTCCGATCCCGCCGCGGCGTGGCTCGCGGCCGTCGGTGCGGCGCTGCTGGCGCTGGCGCTGCCGCCGCCGCGCGCGCTCGCGGCGCGGCTGCACGCGCTGCGGCGGCCGCGTGCGGAGCGCGCGGTGCTCGCGTGGACCGGCGCGGCCACCTGCGCCACCGCGCTCGTCGCCGCGCTCGCCGCGCGCCCGCTGGCGCCGCCGCCGGGCACGTGGTGGCTGGTCGTGCTCGACGTGGGGCAGGGCGACGCGCTCGCGATCGCCGCCGCGCGCGGCTGGTGGCTGGTGGACTCCGGGCCGCGCACGCCGCGCTGGGACGCGGGCGAAGGCACGGTGTTGCCGTTCCTGCGCGCCGTGGGCGTGCGGCGGCTCGAACGTCTGGTGCTCACGCACGACGACGGCGACCACGCGGGTGGGGCGCGCGCCGTGTTGCGCGGCGCGCCGCCGGCCGAGCTGGACGCCGCGGCGCCGCGTCCCGGCGTGCGCGGTCCGCTCGCGCGCTTCGCCGGGCGGCGGCGCACGTTCGCGCTCGGGCGTGGCGACACGCTGCAGGGCGTGCCGCCGGCGCTGGTGCTGTGGCCGCCGCGTCCCGGCGAGCCCGGCGACACGCTCGCCGCGCGCGGCGACAATGCCGCGTCGGTCGTGCTCGTGGTGGGCGAGGGCGCGGGGCGCGCGCTGCTCACCGGCGACGCCGACTCGCTCGTCGAAGCCGCGCTCGCGGTGACGCCGCCGGTGGCGGTGCTCAAGGCGGGGCACCACGGTTCGGGCAGTTCGAGCGGCGCGGCGTTCGTCGCCCGCGCCCGGCCCGCGGCCGTGGCGGTGTCGGCCGGGCGGCGCAACGCGTACGGCCATCCGCACCCGCGCGCGCTCGAGCGCCTGCGCTCGCGCGGCGCGCGCGTGGACCGCACCGATCGCGAAGGCACGCTGTGGTACGCGCTCGACGCGCACGGCGCGCGCCGGCTCGACTGGCGCGCCGGCGAACCGTGGGCGCGGCCGCGTCCCGTGTGGCGCGCGGCGCCGGCGCCGCGCCCCTGAGCGCGTTTGCGCGAGGCGTGCGCGTGGGCCATGGTGCGCGCCCTCGCGCCGCACGGGGCGGCGCGGGCAGCCGACAGGAGACAGCGATGGCGAAGGACAGCAACGGCAACGTGCTCGCCGACGGCGACACGGTCACGGTGATCAAGGACCTCAAGGTCAAGGGCGGCTCGACGCTCAAGCGCGGCACCGCGTTCAAGAACATCCGGCTCACCTCGAGCGACCACGAGATCGAGGTGCGCGACGGCCGGTCCACGCTGGTGCTGAAGACCGAGTTCCTCAAGAAGGCCTGAGCGCGGCCGGCGCGATTCGACCGCGCCCGCGCGCGGCTGCTACAGTCGCCCGCCGCTTCACGCTCCTGCCCGGCCGCGTCCGCGCGCCGCGCCCACCGCACGTCCCCAGCCGAAGGTCACCGATTTCATGCTCCGAGCCGGTATCGTCGGGCTGCCCAACGTGGGCAAGTCCACGCTCTTCAACGCCATCACCCGCACGCGCAAGGCCGAGTCGGCCAATTACCCCTTCTGCACGATCGAACCGAACGTCGGCATGGTCACCGTGCCCGACGCGCGGCTGTTCGAACTGCAGAAGATCGCGAAGACGCAGGTGGTGATCCCGGCCGTCATCGAGTTCGTGGACATCGCGGGGCTGGTGAAGGGCGCGAGCCAGGGCGAAGGGCTGGGCAACAAGTTCCTCACGCACATCCGCGAGGTGGACGCGATCGTGCAGGTCGTGCGCTGCTTCGACGACGACGACATCCACCACGTGTCGGGTTCCGTGGATCCCGTGCGCGACATCGAGGTGATCAACACCGAGCTCATGCTCGCCGACCTCGACACCGTGCAGCGCCGGCGCGAGCGCGGCGCCAAGGACGTCAAGCGCGGCGACAAGACCGCCGCCGCCGAAGAGGCCGTGCTCGCGAAGCTCGAAGCGGCGCTCGGCACGGGCCGTCCGGCGCTGGTGGCCGACCTGTCGCCGGAGGAGAAGGCGATCGCGCGCGGGTTCTTCCTGCTGTCCGACAAGCGCACGATCTTCGCGTGCAACGTGCGCGAATCCGAAATGGCGGACGCGGACGCGAACCCGTACGTGCAGAAGGTGCGCGAGTACGTGAAGACGCACATGGACTGCGAAGCCGTGGTGATCAGCGCGCAGATCGAGTCCGATCTCGTGGACCTCGCACCCGAGGAGGCGGCGGCGTTCCTCGCCGAACTCGGCGTCGCCGAGAGCGGCATGGGCGCGCTGATCCGCGCCACGTACCACCTGCTCGGGCTGCGCACGTACTTCACCGCGGGCGAGAAGGAAGTGCGCGCGTGGACGATCCACGAGGGCGACACTGCGCCGCAGGCGGCGGGCGTGATTCACTCGGACTTCGAGAAGGGCTTCATCAAGGCCGAGACCGTGGCGTACGCCGACCTCGTCGAGTGCGGATCGGTGGCCGCGGCACGCGCGAAGGGCGTCTACCGGATGGAAGGCAAGGAGTACGTGGTGCAGGACGGCGACGTCATGCACTTCCGCTTCAACGTGTAGTTGCCAGCCCGCGGGCGGCCCGCTAGGTTGCGCCCGTGCTCTCCGCCAGGTCCGCACGGCTCGCCGTCTTCGCTTCCGGCAACGGCTCCAACTTCGAGGCGCTCGCCTCGGCCGCTTCGCGCGGCGAGTTGGGGGGCACGATCGTCGCGCTCCTGTGCGACGTTCCCGGAGCCTTCGCGCTCGAGCGCGCCCGCCGGCTGGGGATCGAGGCGCTGACCCCGCCGACCGGCCGCTTCCGCACCCGGCTCGAGGACGAGCAGCCCTGGCTCGAGGCGCTGCGCGAGCGCGCGGTGGACACCGTGCTGCTCGCCGGCTTCATGCGCCGCCTGCACGCGCCGCTGCTCGACGCCTACGCCGGACGGCTGCTCAACCTGCACCCGTCGCTGCTGCCCAGCTTCCCGGGCCTCGACGCGATCGGCCAGGCGTGGCGCCACGGTGCGCGCGTGACCGGCAGCACGGTGCACCTGGTCGAGTCCGGGCTCGACACCGGCCCGATCGTCGCGCAGTCGGTGGTCGAGGTGCATGACGACGACACGCTCGAGACGCTCACCGCGCGCGTGCACGCGTCCGAGCACGCGCTCTACCCGGCGGCGGTGCGCCGGTTCCTGACCGAGCCGTGGCGGCTCGACGGCCGCCGGCTGGTGTTCGGCGCGGGCGAGGTGGCGCATGGCTGAGCGTCCGCGGCTCGATGCGATCGTGTTCGACGCCGGCGGCACGCTCGTGCGCGTGGACTTCGCGTGGCTGGCGGCCATGCTGGCCACGCTGGGCTTCGCGACCGACGCCGCCGCGGTGCGCCGCGCCGAGCTCGCCGGCCGCCGCGCCTACGACGCGGTGTGCGAGCGCGTGCTCGCGACGCTGCCCGAGGGCGGCGGCCACGCACCGCTCAGCACGCTCGGGCCGTCCGACGCCTACTTCACGGGTACGTTCGCGGCGCTCGGCGTGCCTGCGGCGCTGCACCCCGAGGCGCTGCGGCGCACGTGGGAGTACCAGCGCTCGGACCGCTTCCTGTGGGGCGTGCCGGCCGAAGGCGCGCGCGAGGCGCTCGACGCGCTCGCGCCCAGCGGGCTGCGGCTCGCCTGCGTGAGCAACGCCGACGGCCGCGCCGAACGCATCCTCGAATCGTGCGGCGTGCGCGCCGGGCTCGAGTTCGTGGTGGATTCGCACGTGGTCGGGATCGAAAAGCCCGATCCGCGCATCTTCGCGCTGGCGCTCGGGCGGCTCGGCGTGGCGCCGGAACGGGCGCTGTACGTGGGCGACATCCGGTCGGTGGACGCGGCGGGCGCCGCGGCCGCCGGAATGCACTTCGTGTTGATCGACCCGATCGGCGATTATGCGACCGCGGGCATGCACCGCATTCCCGCGATCGCCGCATTGCCGGAGTTCGTGAATCGCACGTTCACGATCCCGGCGCACGCGGGAGGCGGCTCGGCGTGAGCCGCGACCCATTCCACCTGGACGGCCGTCCGGAGAGGCGGCAGGAGGAGGAGCCATGAATCTCGTCGAACCCTTCACGATCGCACCCGAACTGCTCGAGCCCTCGCGCGCGATGGGCGACATCGCGATCCCCGGAGTGACGCCGTGGCGGCGCGGCAAGGTGCGCAACGTCTACGAAGCGGGACCCGATCACTTCGTGATCGTGGCGAGCGACCGGTTGAGCGCGTACGACTCGATCCTGCCCACGCCGATCCCGGGCAAGGGCGCGATCCTGTCGGCGATCTCGGCCTTCTGGATGCGCACGCTGCCCGCGGCGCTGCCGCACCACCTCGTGAGCGACGACCCGGCCGACTTTCCCGAGCCGTTCCGTTCGCACGCCGAACTCCTGCGCGGGCGCGCGCAGCTCGTGCGGCGCGCCGAGCGCTGGGACATCGAGTGCGTGGTGCGCGGCTACCTGACCGGCAGCGGCTGGAAGGAGTACCAGCGCTCCGGCACGGTGTGCGGCATTCCGCTGCCGGCGGGCCTCGCCGACGGTGCGCGGCTCGACCCGGCCATCTTCACGCCGGCGACCAAGAACGACACCGGCCACGACGAGAACATCTCGTTCGAGCGCATGTGCGAAGCCGTGGGCGCCGTCGCCGCGGAATCGCTGCGTGCGCGCAGCCTCGCGATCTACGAGCAGGCCCGCGCGCACGCGTGGGCGCGCGGCCTCGTGCTGGCCGACACGAAGTTCGAGTTCGGCCGAGTGGACGGCCACCTCGCGCTGATCGACGAGGCGCTGACGCCGGACTCGTCGCGCTACTGGGACCGCGACGCGTACGAAGCGGGGCTGCTGACGAGCTTCGACAAGCAGTTCGTGCGCGACTGGCTCGACGCGAGCGGCTGGGACCACGAACCGCCCGCGCCCGCGCTGCCCGCGGACGTCGTGGCCAGGACGCAGCAGTGCTACCTCGAAGCGGTGCGCCGGCTCACGGGGCCCGCACGATGAACGAGCCCGGACGAGTCGCGCTCGACGGCGTGCTGGCCACCGTGACGGAACACTGGCGGCCGCGCGTCGTCGCGCGACTCAACGGGCAGGAAGTGAAGGTGGCGAAGTTCGCCGGGCCGTTCGTCTGGCACCGGCACGACGACGCCGACGAGATGTTCCTCGTGTGGCGCGGTGCGTTCGACCTCGAGTTCCGCGACCGCACCGTGCGGCTCGAGCGCGGCGACCTGTTCGTGGTGCCGCGCGGGGTCGAACACCGGCCGCACGCCGGCGCCGAGGTCGAGGTGCTGCTGTTCGAGCCGGCCGGGGTGCGCAACACCGGCAACATCCACGACGACCACTACACGGCGCCGGAGGCGCCGTCTCCGGGAGAGTGACTTCCATGTCCGCGCCCGCATGGCCGCGCGCCGCGCTGTTCTCGCTGTCCGACAAGTCCGGAGCCGCCGCGTTCGCGTCGGCGCTCGCCGCCCGCGGCACCACGATCCTCGCGAGCGGCGGCACGGCCGCCGCGCTCGCCGCCGCCGGCGTCGCCGTGACCAGGGTGGAGGAGTGGACCGGTTTCGGCGAGATGCTCGGCGGCCGCGTGAAGACGCTGCACCCGCACGTGCACGCGCCGATCCTCGCGCGCCGTGACGCGCCGGCCGACATGGCGGCGCTCGCCGAGCGCGACCTCGAACCGCTCGACCTCGTGGTCGTCTCGCTCTACCCGTTCGAGGACAAGGGCGTCGCGCTCGACGACGCCGGCATGATCGAGGAAGTGGACATCGGCGGCGTGGCGCTGCTGCGCGCGGCGGCGAAGAATCACGACGGGGTGATCGTGCTGCACGACCCGTCGCAGTACGCGGGCGCGCTCGCGGCGCTCGAACGTGGCGTGACGGCCGAGGAGCGGCGCGCGTGGGCCGTGTCGGCGTTCGCGCGCACGGCGCGCTACGACGCGGCGATCGCCACCGAACTGGCGCGGCGTTCGGCGCCGGCCGGCGAACCGCCGGCGCTGCGCGGCGTGATGCTCGAGCGCGCGCGCACGCTGCGCTACGGCGAGAACCCGCACCAGGAGGCGGCGCTGTACGCCCGCGCGGGCTCGCTGCACGCGCTCGAGTCGTGGCGCGAGGGCAAGGAGCTTTCGTACAACAACCTGCTCGACCTCGAAGCCGCGGTGTCGCTGGTCTGGAAGTTCGACAAGCCCGCCTGCGTGATCGTGAAGCACAACCAGCCGTGCGGAGCCGCGTGCGCCGAATCGCTCGTGGACGCGTACTCGCTGGCAGTCGAGGCGGACGAACTGAGTTCGTTCGGCGGCATCGTGGCGTTCAACCGCCCGCTCGACGGCGCGACCGCGGCCGAAGTCGCGACGCGCTTCGTCGAGTGCGTGGCCTACCCCGAGCTCACGCCCGAGGCCGACGCCGCGCTGCGCGGCCGCAGGAACCTGCGGCTCGTGAGGCTCACCGCCGCCGAGCTCGCGATGCCCGGCGACTGGCGGCTGCGCGCGGTGGGGCCGTGGGTGCTCGCGCAGCGCGAAACCAAGGCGCCCGCGCCGCCGTGGCGCGTGGTGACGAAGCGCGCGCCCGACGCGCGCGAACGCGCCGCACTCGAGTTCGCGTGGCTGGTCTGCGACGCTGCGCGCAGCAACGCCATCGTGCTCGCGCGCGGCGAGGAACTGGTCGGGCTCGGCAGCGGCCAGACCTCGCGCGTGGACGCGGTGGACGTGGCGCTCATGAAGGCGCGCCGCGCCGGCCACGACACGCACGACACCGTGCTGGCGAGCGACGGGTTCTTCCCGTTCCCGGACTCGGTCACGCACGCAGCCGAGGCCGGTGTCACCGCGATCGTGCAGCCCGGCGGCAGCGTGAAGGACGCCGACGTGATCGCCGAGGCCGACCGGCTCGGCCTCGCCATGATCTTCACCGACCGCAGGACGTTCCGGCATTGAGTGCTCCGCCGAAACCGCCCGCACCGCGCTTCTTCGCGAACGCCGCCGCGTTCCGGCGCTGGCTGCGCGCGCACCACGCGAAGTCGGACGGGCTGGTGGTGGGCTTCCATCGCGTCGCGTCGGGACTCGGCGGCCTGACGTACGCCGAGGCGCTCGACGAAGCGCTGTGCGTCGGCTGGATCGACGGCCTGCGCCGTTCGCTCGACGAGACGGACTGGACGATCCGCTTCTCGCCGCGCAAGCCCGGCAGCATCTGGAGCCAGGTGAACCTGCGCCACGTCGAGCGGCTCGAGCGCGAAGGCCGCATGACGGCGGCCGGCCGCGCGGTGTTCGAGAAGCGCGACCCGAAGAAGGTCTACCAGTACTCGCACGAGCTGCGCCTGCACGCGTTCTCGCCCGGGTACGAGAAGCGCCTGCGCGCCGATCGTGCCGCGCACGCCGACTTTATGCAGCGCCCGCCGTACTACCGGCGCACCGTGTACAAGTGGATCATGACCGCGAAGCAGGAGGCGACGCGCGAACGCCGTTTCGCGATGCTGCTCGACTGTTCGCGCCGCGGCGTCAAGGTGCCGCCGTTCGATTTCCCGAAGCATTCCCCGAGACCGCGTGCGCCGAAGCGCGCCGCGCGTTCCCGAAAGGCCTGACCGCATGCCTCGTCCGCTCGTCCTCATCCTCGATTTCGGCTCGCAGTACACGCAGCTGATCGCGCGCCGCGTGCGCGAGCTGGGCGTGTACTCGGAGATCATTCCCGGCACGGCGAAGCTGGCTGCGATCCGCGCGAAGAAGCCGGACGCGATCATCCTGTCGGGCTCGCCGGCGAGCGGCTGGCGCGCCGCAGCGCCGCAGCCCGATCCCGGCGTGTACGCGCTCGGCAAGCCGCTGCTCGGCATCTGCTACGGCTTCCAGGTCACGCAGCAGCTGATGGGCGGCGAAGTGCACAAGGCGGCGCACGCCGAGTACGGCGTCGCGACGTTCGTGCAGGACGGCCGCTCGCCGCTGTTCGCGGGCGTGCCGAAGCGGTTCCGCGCGTGGATGAGCCACGGCGACGAGGTGAAGTCGCTCGCGCCCGGCTGGGTGAAGGTCGCGCACACGTCCAACTGCGCGTTCGCGGCGGCGCGGCATTGCGAGAAGCCGTTCCACCTGATCCAGTTCCATCCCGAGGTCGTGCACTCGCCCTACGGCCGCCAGGTGCTGTCGAACTTCCTGTTCGGCATCGCGAAGCTCAAGGGCGGCTGGTCCATGAAGCACTTCGTGCGCGACGCCGTGCGCGAGATCCGGGCGCAGGTCGGCGACGGCCACGTGCTGCTCGGGCTGTCGGGCGGCGTGGACTCGACGGTCGCGGCCACGCTGCTGCACCGCGCGATCGGCGACCGACTCGTGTGCGTGCTCGTGGACCACGGCCTCATGCGGCTCGGCGAGGCCGACGAGGTGCGCGGCGAGCTGGGCGAGAAGCGCGGCCTGAACCTGGTGGTCGTGGACGCGAAGCGGCGCTTTCTCTCGAAGCTCGCGGGCGTCACCGACCCAGAGCGCAAGCGCAAGATCATCGGCCACGAGTTCATCGCGGTGTTCGAGCGCGAGGCCAGGAAGCACGGCCCGATCGAGTTCCTGGCGCAGGGCACGCTGTACCCGGACGTGATCGAGTCGGCCTCGGCCGGCCACGGCGCGCAGGTGATCAAGTCGCACCACAACGTGGGCGGGCTGCCCGCGCGCATGAAGCTCGAGCTGGTCGAGCCGCTCAAGTGGCTGTTCAAGGACGAAGTGCGCGAGCTCGGCCGCGCGCTCGGGCTGCCCGCGCACCTCGTGGACCGGCACCCGTTCCCGGGGCCCGGGCTCGCGGTGCGCGTGCTCGGCGCGATCGAGGAGCGCGACCTCGACACGCTGCGGCAGGCGGACGCGATCTTCCTCGAGGAGCTGCGCCGCGCGAAGTGGTACGGCCGCACGTGGCAGGCGTTCGCGGTGCTGCTGCCCGTGCGCACCGTGGGCGTGAAGGGCGACGAGCGCTCGTACGAAAAGGTGCTCGCGCTGCGCGCCGTGGACAGCGTGGACGGCATGACCGCCGACTGGACGCGCCTGCCGCACGCGCTGCTCGCGCGCGCCGCGAGCCGGATCGCGAACGAAGTGCGCGGGGTCAATCGCGTCGTGTTCGACGTGACGAGCAAGCCGCCCTCGACGATCGAATGGGAGTGAACGTGCGCGGTCTGCTCCGGCGCGCGGCCGCGGCCGCGCTCGCGTGTGCGTGGCTGGCGGCGGCGACGCCCGCACGTCCCGCGGCGATGGACGGCGACACACCGCGCCGCGCGGCCGACGGGCGCGTCGAATGGGTGCGAGCGCTGCGCCTCGCCGCTCCCGATTCGGCGCGCGGCGCCGACAGCACGGCGTGGGAGCGACTGCGCGCCGCGGGGCCGCGCTCGAGGCGGCCGCCGCCGCGCGGGCGCTCGCCGCACGCGCGCTCGCCGCGGGCGACACCGTGCGCGCCGACTCGCTGCTCGCGTCGCCCGGCGTCGCGCTCACGCCGTGGGCGTGGCGGGCGCTCGAGCAGCGCGTGGCGATCGCGCGCGCGCGCCGCGACGACGCGCGCGCGGCGCGCCTGCTCGACGCCTCCGACCGCGAAGGCTGGCCCGACGCCGACCGCGCGCAGTTCCTCGCCGCTCGCGCCGAGGTGGCGCTCGCGACGGGCGACAGCGCCGACGCCGAAGTGCTCGCGCGCCAACTCGTGCGCGTGTACCCGTCGCTCGGGGCGGCGGCACGCGGCATTCGCCTGCTCGAACAGCTCGCCGAGTCGCACGCGGACTCGGTGGCGAGCGTGGACCTCAAGCTCGCGGCCACGTCCGAGGCGCTGCGCGGCATGCGCAGCAGCGCGATCGCGCGCTGGCGCCGGGCGCTCGGGCGGGCGGCGGCCGACGAAAAGCACGCCGTGGCGATCGAGCTGGCCGACCTGCTGCTCACCGCGCGCATGCCGGTCGCGACACGCACGGCGGCCGAGACCGCGTTCGCGCGTGCCGCCGACGAGACCGGGCGGGCGCGCGCGCGGCTGCTGCAGGCGCGCAGCCTGCGCGCGGCGGGCACCGTGGATTCGTCGCTCGCGCTGTACGCCGACCTCGGCGCGCACGCGCCCACGGCGGCGATCCGCAACGTGGCGTGGTGGGAGTACGCGCGCGAGGCGCAGGACCGCTCGCGTTTCGCCGAGGCGCGCCGCGGCTTCGTGCGCGTGGCGCAGGCGGGCGACCGCCGCTCCGACGAGGCGCGCTTCCTCGCCGGGCTCATGCATGCGGCCGCCGGCGCGACCGATTCCGCGGCGATGGCCTGGCGTGGGCAGTCGGGCGAGGCCGCGCGCTTCTGGTACGCGATCGCGATCCGCGCGGCCGACCGCGCGAAGAGCGACACGCTGCTGCGCGCGATCGCGGCGCGGCCGGGCTACGCGTTCTACCGTGCGGCCGCGCGCGACTCGCTCGGCGAGTACGGCTGGCCGGGCGTGGTGGCCGAAGCGGCGGCGCCCGACGGCGCGGCCGGCCGCACGCTCGCCGCGGTCGCGGCGCTCGCGTCGGGTGCCCTGCGCGAGGACGCCGTGTACCTGCTCGGCCGCTTCGCCGCGGGCGACGCGCGCGTGACCGGTGGTGCGATCGCGCCGTCGGGCTGGCTCGCGGGTGCGCAGCTCGCGTACGCGCTCGACCAGACGTCGCTCGGCACCCGGCTCGCCGAGAAGGCGTTCTCCGAGGCCGACGGCGACTCGGCGCAGTGGAGCGTGGTGCCGTGGGCGTACCCGCCCGCCTTCGCGGCCGAGGTCGCCGCCGTGGAGTCGCTCGGGGTGGAGCGCGCGCTCACGCGGGCGTTGCTGCGGCAGGAAAGCCGCTTCGAGCCGAGGGCGCGCTCGAGCAGCGACGCGCTCGGGCTGGCGCAGCTCAAGCTGGCGACCGCGGGCGACGTGGCGCGCGCGCTGCGCGAGCCGGCGCCGAGCGAGACCACCCTGTTCACGCCCGGGCCGTCGGTGCGCTACGGCGCCAAGTACTTCGCCATGATGCTCGCGCGCTTCGCCGGTTCGCCGCCGGTGGCGCTCGTGGCCTACAACGCGGGCCCGAACGCCATGCGCCGGGACTGGCGCGAGGTGCTCGCGCGCGGGGGCGACGCGCTGTTCTGCGAACTGGGCACGAACGCCGACTCGCAGGACTACGCAAGGCGCATCACCGGCTACCGCCAGGCGTACCGGGTGTTCGGGGGGACGCCGGGACGTTGACGCGTCTGGTAGGGTTTCGCCCGTGAACGCGACGCAACCGAATCCGGTGGATCCGCTCGAACCGCTGCGCTCGCCCGGCTGGCTGGCCGAGGCGCGCCGCAAGGCGATCCACCTGTCCATGGTGATCATCCCGCTCGAGCTGTTGTTCGAGGTGCTGCCGTGGCCGCGGGGCAAGCACCAGTTCGCGCTGTTGTTCGTGCTGCTCACGGTGGGCGCGATCGTGCTCGACCTGTTCCGCATCCACGAAGACCGGGTGCGTGCGTTCTTCCGCGACTTCTTCGGCGAGATGATCCGCGAGCACGAACAGCTGAGCCTGCTCGGCAGCACGTACCTGCTGCTCGCGGCGCTGCTCGCGATCGAGATCTTCCCGCAGCCCGTGGCCGCCGCCGCACTCGGGTTCACCGTGCTGGGGGACGCGTTCGGCGCGCTGGTCGGCCGCGCGTACGGCCGGCACCGGTTCTTCCGCAAGTCGCTCGAAGGCGCCGCCGGCTGCCTCTTCGCCTGCTTCGTGTGGGCCGGCGTGGTCGGGTTGACCGGGCAGCTCGACTGGGACGTGCTGCTCGTGGGGGCGCTGGTCGCGACCACGGTCGAGATGCTGCCGATCCCGCTCGACGACAATCTCGGGATCACGCTGGCGGCCGGCTACGCCATGAAGCTGATGGTCGCCGGCGCCTGACGGGCGCCGGATTCGCGACGCGCACGCGCGTTCACCGTCACTTGCGGCGTTCCGGGCCGGCCGGGGCAGCCGCCGGCGGGGTGCGGGGCCGCCACGCGCGTACGAGGCCCGCCCTCAGGAATTCGCCATGCCGCCCGATGCTTGCCGAGGTGGCGGGCAGATCACCCGCCTTGCGGACCCCCGACCGAAGGCACGCATGGTCCACCAGTTCGACTACATCCTGTTCGCCGCGCTCTCGCTCGCCCTCTTCGGCGCGGTGCACCTGCTCGCGCAACGCGGGCACGCCGCGCCGCGCGCCGCGAGCGTGATCGGCGCCGCGCTGCTGGTGCCGGTGCTCGCGGGCGGGTGGGTGATCACCGAGCAGGCGGGGAACGACGCGCGGACCTCGATCCAGCACATGCTCATGGGCTACGCGCCCACCTACGCGGCTGATCTCGGGGCGATGGGGCACGAGCGCATCCGGCCCGGCACGCCGGCCGACGATCCGCAGTACCTGCGCATGATCGAGAGCCAGAAGCGCTGGCTCGAGGCGAACCCGTCGGTGAACGACATCTACACGTTTCGCCTGGACCCCGACGGCACGCTGCGGCTGATCGTGGATTCCGAGACCGACTACGATCGCAACGGCCGCTTCGCGGGCGAGCGCGAGTCGCGCACGGCGATCGGCGAACCGTACGACGACAAGAATCCCGAGCTCATGGCCGCGTTCCGCGGCGAGAGCCGCTTCCAGTCCCAGCCGTACACCGATCGCTGGGGCACGTGGGTGAGCGCCTATGCGCCGCTCCACGGAACGAACGGCCGGGTGGACGCCGTACTCGGCGTGGACTTCGACGCGAAGCTCTGGAACGGCGCGATCCAGCGCGCCCGCTTCTCCGTCATGAGCTACCTGTTCGTGTTCGTCCTGTTCGTCACCGCCGGCGTGTGGTTGTTCTCGCTCATGCAGCGCAACCAGGAACTCGCGGTCCAGGCGAGCCGCGCGAAGAGCGAGTTCCTCGCCACCATGAGCCACGAGATCCGCACGCCGATGAACGGCGTGTCGGGCATGGCGTCGCTGCTGCTCGACACGCCGCTCACGGCCGAGCAGAAGGAGTTCGCCGGCACCATCAAGAGCTCGGCGGACTCGCTGCTGGCGATCATCAACGACATCCTCGACTTCTCGAAGATCGAGGCCGGCAAGATGACGCTGGAGCCGGTCGCGTTCGACTTCCGCCGCGCCTGCGCCGACATCGTGGACCTGCTCGCGGGCAAGGCGCGCGAGAAGGGCGTCGCGCTCGAACTCGACTACGCGCCCGGCGTGCCGCAACGCGTCGTCGGCGATCCCGTGAGGCTGCGCCAGGTGGTGCTCAACCTGGCCGGCAACGCGGTCAAGTTCACGGCGAAGGGGCACGTACGCGTGCGCGTGACGCACGCCGGCGGCACCGGGGACACGGCGTGGCTCAAGGTCGAGATCGAGGACACCGGCATCGGGATCCCGCCCGAAGCGCAGGCGACGATCTTCGAGAAGTTCACGCAGGCGGACGGCTCGACGACGCGCAAGTTCGGCGGCACGGGGCTGGGGCTGTCCATCAGCCGCCAGCTCGTCGCGCTGATGGGAGGCGACCTGGCGCTGAAGAGCGAACCCGGCAAGGGCTCGACGTTCGGCTTCACCGTGTCGCTGCTGGTCGCGCCCGCCGGGGCATTGGAATCCGACTCGTCCGTGCCCGCGCTGCCGCGCGAGAAGCTGGGCCGGCACGTGCTGCTGGTCGAGGACAACGAAGTGAACCAGCGCGTGGCGAAGCACCTGCTGCACAAGCTGGGCTGCACGCTCGAGGTGGCGGGCAACGGCGTGCTCGCGCTCGAGCGCCTCGCGGCCCCGCACGAGTTCGATCTCGTGCTCATGGACTGCCAGATGCCCGAGATGGACGGCTTCGAGGCGACGCGCCGATACCGCGAACGCGAGCAGGGCGCCGACCGGCTGCCCATCATCGCGATGACGGCGAACGCCATGCAGGGCGACCGCGAGCGCTGCATGGAGGCGGGCATGGACGACTACCTCACCAAGCCCGTGCAGCCCTCCGAGCTGGCCCGCGCGCTGGCGGAATGGGGATTCCGCCGGCTCGGCCGGACCGCCTGAGCGGCGTTTCCGGGCGCAAGCGGCCGGTCCGCGCGGCCGATAACCACGGCGTCATGAGGCATCCCCGCCCGCACGCCGAATCCCCCCGCGACGCCGCGCTCCGTCTCGCCGAACAGCACCAGTTCGCCGAGGCCGTGCTGTGGCTCGAACGTGCACTCGGTGCGACCGACGCACCGGACGCGCGCCAGCAGCTCGCCACGACGCTCGCCGACGTGGCCGCCGCGGCACGGACGGCCGGGGACCTCGCCCACGCGCAGCGCGCGCTCGAACTGGCCACGCGGACACAGGACTGGGCCGATCTGCACTTCCGGCTCGGCCTGGTGCTGGTCGAGCGCAGCCGCCGCGCGGAGGCGAGGAGCAGTTTCGACCGGGCGCTCGCGCTCAACCCGCGCTTCCGCGCCGCCGCGGTCGAACGCGCACTGCTCGACGCGCGCGACGGACGCATCGCCGAGGCCATGCAGACGCTGCGCGCGATGGCGTCCGAGCAGCTCGCCGGCGAACCCGGCGCATTCGAGCAGGGACTCGCGCGGCTGGGAGAGGCCGACTTCGAGGACGCCGCTCCGCTGCTGCATCGCGGGCTCGAGGCGTCGGACGAGTGGATCGAACACCAGCTGCAGGACTACCAGCGGCTCGTCTACGAAGGCGACATGGGCTCGGCGCTCGCGCACGTGCGCGCCGCCGCGCTCGAACGCCCCGGCTACCCCGACCTGCACCTGCTGCTCGGCGCGCACGAGCTGCAGATGGGCGCCACCGACGATGCGCTCGAATCGCTTTCGCGAGCGCTGGAACTGAATCCCGACTATCACGCCGCTCGCGTCGAGTTCGCACGCGCGCTCGAGACCGTGGGCGATACGCCGCAGGCGCTGGCGCAGCTCGACATGGTGCTCGAACGCCAGCCCGGTCACGCCGAGGCGAGGCAGCTGCACGAGCGCCTGACCGCCCGCCGCCGGGGTGTACGAACGGCTACCCCGGGACACGCACATCGGTCTTGACCCTGCCCTCGGCCGGGGAGCAAGGTACCCACGGGTCCGGGCTCACACCGGCTTTCACGAAGTACGGGAGGGGACCACACATGGCGCGTGGCACCGTCAAGTGGTTCAACGATTCGAAGGGCTACGGTTTCATCACGGAAGAGGGCTCCGAGGAGTCCGAAGTCTACGTTCACTTCTCCGCCATCGAGGCACAGGGCTTCCGAACCCTGCACCCCGGTGAGACGGTCGAGTTCGAGATCAAGAGCAGTCAGAGAGGCAGCGAAGCCGCCCACGTCTGCAAGGTTTGACGTCGTTCCAGCCCGACGACCCCCACGGCCCGGTGCCATCCGCACCGGGCCGCGCGTTTGCACCCCGGGCGGCCCGGCCGCATCGGAAGCCCCCCGGCGCCGGTCCCCGAGACCGTTCGCCGGCCCCGCGAAGCCCCCGTTTTGCCCTTTCCGGCCCTCTGCGCCTATTCTGCCGCCATGTTCGAATCCCTCCTGAAGTCCATCTTCGGTTCCAAGCACGACCGCGAAATCAAGCGGGTGCAGCCCATCGTCGAGGAAATCAACCGCCTGTACGGGGAATACGACGCCCTCTCGGACGAGCAGCTGGCCGCCAAGACCACCGAATTCAAGGAGCGCCTGGCGTCCGAAAAGGACACCCTCGACGACCTGCTTCCCGAGGCCTTCGCCGCGGTCAAGCAGGCCTGCAAGCGCTTGTGCGGCAAGAGCTGGGACGTCTGCGGCATCCCGATCCAGTGGGAAATCATCCCCTACGACGTGCAGCTCATCGGCGGCATCATGCTCCACGAGGGCAAGATCGCCGAGATGGCCACGGGCGAGGGCAAGACCCTGGTCGCGACGCTCCCTCTTTATTTGAACGGGCTCACCGGGCGGGGTGTCCACCTCGTCACGGTGAACGACTACCTCGCCCGGCGCGACAGCCAGTGGATGGGCGAGATCTTCAAGTTCCTCGGCCTGACCGTGGGGTGCATCCAGAACCAGATGGACCCGGTCACCCGCCGGGCGCAGTACAACTGCGACATCACCTACGGCACGAACAACGAGTTCGGCTTCGACTACCTGCGCGACAACATGGCCGTGCGCCCCGAGTACCGGGTGCAGCGCGAGTTCTCCTACGCGATCGTGGACGAAGTGGACTCGGTGCTCATCGACGAGGCCCGTACGCCGCTCATCATCTCCGGCCCCGTGGACGTGGGTGACCAGGGATTCGAGGAGCTCAAGCCGCTCGTCGAGCGGGTCGTGCGCGCCCAGCAGCACTGGGTCGCTTCGGCGATGACCGAAGCCGAGCGCCTGCTCGCCGACAAGTCGCAGGAGTGGGAGGCGAGCGTGCAGCTGCTGCGCATCCAGCGCGCGGCGCCGAAGCACAAGAAGTTCATCAAGCTGCTCTCGGACCAGCCCGGCCTCAAGAAGATGATCACGCGGGCCGAGCTCGAGTACCTGCGCGACAAGCGCATGCACGAGCTCGACGACGACCTGCTGTACACGATCGACGAGAAGTCGCGGAACGTGGACCTGCTCGAGAAGGGCCGGGTGATCATGTCGCCGGCCGAGCCCGACCAGTTCGTCGTGCCCGACCTCGCGGCCGCGCTCTCCGAGCTCGAAGGCAACGACGAGCTCACGCCCGAGCAGCGCGTGGCCGAACGCGACCGCATCTACCGCGAGTACGGCGCCAAGAACGACCGCATCCACAGCATCCAGGCGCTGCTCAAGGCGTACTCGCTGTACGAGCGTGACGTGGACTACGTGGTGCAGGACGGCAAGGTGATGATCGTGGACGAGCACACGGGCCGGCTCATGCCGGGCCGGCGCTGGTCCGACGGCATCCACCAGGCGGTCGAGGCGAAGGAAGGCGTCGTGGTCGAAGGCGAGACGCAGACGCTCGCGACGATCACGCTGCAGAACTTCTTCCGCATGTACGGCAAGCTCGCCGGCATGACGGGTACCGCCGAGACCGAGGCGTCGGAGTTCTGGGAGATCTACAAGCTCGACGTGGCGATCGTGCCCACGAACCGGGCGATCGCGCGCAAGGACGAGAACGACGTCGTGTTCCGCACCAAGCGCGAGAAGTTCAAGGCCGTCATCGACGAGATCGCCGCGTGCCAGGAGAAGGGCCAGCCGGTGCTGGTCGGCACGATCTCGGTCGAAGTGAGCGAACTGCTGAGCCGCATGCTCAAGATCCGCGGCATCAAGCACAACGTGCTCAACGCCAAGTACCACCAGCAGGAAGCCGAGATCGTCGCGACGGCGGGTCAGCGCGGTGCGGTCACGATCGCGACCAACATGGCCGGCCGTGGTACCGACATCAAGCTCGGCGCGGGCGTGGCCGACCTCGGCGGCCTGCACATCCTGGGCACCGAGCGGCACGAGTCGCGGCGCATCGACCGGCAGCTGCGAGGCCGTTCGGGCCGCCAGGGCGACCCGGGTTCGTCGCGCTTCTACCTGTCGCTCGAAGACGACCTCATGCGGCTGTTCGGCTCCGAGCGCATCTCCGCGCTCATGGAGCGCATGGGCGTGCAGGACGGCGAGGTCATCGAGCACGGCATGGTGACCAGCGCCATCTCGCGCGCGCAGAAGCGCGTCGAGGCGCACAACTTCGACATCCGCAAGCACCTGCTCGAGTACGACAACGTGATGAACAAGCAGCGCGAAGAGGTCTATCGCCAGCGCAACGACGCGCTGCAGTCGAAGGACATCTCGGCGCGCGTGCTCGAGGACATTCGCGAGGTCGTGGCCGAGCGCGTGGAGCGCTACACGCCCGAGAAGGTGCATCGCGACGAGTGGAACCTGCGCGGGCTGGCCGACGAGCTCGGCTACCTGCTCATGACGCTCGTGAACCCCGAGGAACTCGCCGACGCCCGCAGCGAGGGCGTGCAGGAGAAGGCGATCGAAGTCGCCGAACGCGCCTACCGTGCGCGCGAGGCCGAGTTCACGCCGGAGCTGTGCCGCGATCTCGAACGCCACCTGTACCTGTTCACGGTGGACGAGCGCTGGCGCGAGCACCTGCACGAGCTCGACCACCTCAAGGGCGGCATCGGCCTGCGCGCGTACGGCCAGAAGGATCCGCTCATCGAGTACAAGAAGGAGGCGTTCGGGCTCTTCGAGACCATGATGGCCGAGGTGCGCGAGGAGTTCGTGCAGCGGTTCTTCCGCGTGCAGCTCCAGCCCGCCGCGGCACAGCAGGTGATCGAGGAGGCGCCCGAGGCGCCGACGCAGACCATCGAGAGTCACGCCGAGGCCGAGGCCTTCGGCGGCGCGGCTGCGGCCGCCGCCGTCGAAGCCGGCGAGGCACCGCCCGCGGCGGCGGCACCGGCGCAGGCGCGCCCGGCGCAGCCGGTCGTGCGCACGGGCCCGCGCGTGGGCCGCAACGATCCGTGCTGGTGCGGCAGCGGCAAGAAGTACAAGAAGTGCCACATGGCGGCGGACGAAGGGACGGGCACTTGAGCGATCGCAACGCCGACGGCGTGCCGCGCCTGCTGAGGCTGCTGGCCCAGAAGCTCGAGGACTTCCTCGAGGGGGACGAGCTCGCGCTCGAAACCCTCGGTGAGGCGATCGAGGCCGGCGGCTGGAGCGGCGAGGAACTGGGCGCGGTCATTCTCGCGCTGCGCAGCCTGTCGGGTGCGGGTGCGGCGACCGGCTGGGTGGCGGGTGCGCCCGGGCGCGACGCGTCGCGCGTCATGAGCGCCGAGGAGCGCCATTCGCTCTCGACCGAGGCGTGGGGCTACCTGCTCGGCCTGCGCCGGCTCGGGGCGCTCGACGCGGAACAGTTCGAGCGCGTGCTGGACATGCTCACCGCGAGCGGCGTACGCCCGGTCAGCGTGGAGTTCGCGCGCGACGTGGCTTCGCGCGTGGCGATGGAGACGGGCGAGCCGGAGAACCCGGGAGACGATGCGCATGGCGAGCACGAAGTCGCGCACTGAAGGCCGCGCCACGAAGAAGGCGGCCGGCGCGAAGAAGAAGGCCACCCGCAAGGCGGCAGTGAAGGCGTCGAACGCCTCCGCTGCCGCGAAGCGCAAGCGCGCCCCCGAGGCTGCCGCCGAGGCGCCGCCGACCGAAGAGGAGCTCGCCGAGGTCGAGGCCACCGGCTCGCGCGCCGCGGGCAAGCGGCTGGTGATCGTCGAGTCGCCGACCAAGTCGAAGACGCTGAACAAGTTCCTCGGCAAGGACTTCATGGTGCTCGCGTCGAACGGGCACGTCATGGACCTGCCGAAGAGCCAGCTCGGCGTCGACATCGACAACAACTTCGAGCCCGAGTACGTCACGATCCGCACCAAGGGCCAGGCGCTCGGCAAGATCCGCGCGGCGGCCCGGCATGCGGCGCACATCTACCTCGCGCCCGATCCCGATCGCGAAGGCGAAGCGATCGCGTGGCACCTGCAGATGTCGCTGAAGGGGGCGAAGAGCCCGATCCAGCGGCTGACGTTCAACGAGATCACGCAGCGCGCGGTCACCGAGGCGCTGCAGCACCCGCGCGATCTCGACATGAACCTCGTGAACGCGCAGCAGGCGCGGCGCGTGCTCGACCGGCTCGTGGGCTACAAGGTGAGCCCGTTCGTCTGGAGCACGGTCAAGTACGGCCTGTCCGCTGGCCGCGTGCAGAGCGTGGCGCTGCGGCTGATCTGCGACCGCGAGGCCCTGATCCGCGCGTTCGTCCCCGAGGAGTACTGGACGATCGAGGTGGACTACGAGACGCCCGAGGGCGCGCGCTTCACCGCGCGGCTCGTGCGCGTCGGCGACGACAAGCTCGAGAACGGCCAGCTGCGCGGCGCGCTCGCGGGCGAGACGGCCTCGGCGCTCGCGTCCGAACTGCTCGCGGCTTCCGCGCGCATCGCCGGCATCGAGATCAAGCCCCGCAAGAAGGGCGCGGTGCCGCCGTTCATCACCAGCACGCTGCAGCAGGCCGCGTCGAACCGCTACGGGTTCACGAGCCAGCGCACCATGCAGATCGCGCAGAAGCTCTACGAAGGAATCGAGATCAAGGGCCAGGGCAGCGTCGGCCTGATCACGTACATGCGTACGGATTCGCCGCGCCTGTCGAACGAGGCGCTCGCCGACATCCGCACGTGGCTGGGCAAGGAGTACGGCGACGCCTACGTGCCCGAGAAGCCGAACTTCTACAAGAGCAAGAAGGGCGCGCAGGAAGCGCACGAGGCGATCCGCCCGTCCGCGATCGACCGCACGCCCGCCTCGATCAAGTCGTTCCTCACCGAAGAGCAGTTCAAGCTCTACGACCTGATCTGGAAGCGCGCCGTGGCGTCGCAGGCGACGCCCGCCGAGTACGACATGACCACCGTGGACATCGAGGCGGGCCGGCTCGGCCTGCGCGCCTCGGGCAGCGTGCTGCGGTTCCCGGGCTGGCTCAAGGTCTACGGCCGCGACGAGGACGACGAGGCCGAAGAGGGCCGCCTGCCCGAGCTCGAGAACGGTTCGCCGCTCGCGGTCGCGTCGGTGCCGGTCGCCGAGCCCGACGAGGGCGAGGAGCCGAGCACGGTGCGTCCCGAGCAGCACTTCACGCAGCCGCCGCCGCGCTACACCGACGCGTCGCTCGTGAAGGCGCTCGAAGAGGAGAACATCGGACGGCCGTCCACGTACGCGACGATCGTCTCCACGATCACGAAGCGCGACTACGTCGAGCGCGAAGGCCGGTCGCTGAAGCCCACCGACCTCGGCATGCTCGTCACGCAGCTGCTCGTGGACACGTTCCCCGACGTCTTCAACCTCGAGTTCACCGCCGGCATGGAGGAGGAGCTCGACGAGGTCGAAGAGGGCAAGCGCGAGTGGCACGCCGTGGTGCGCGAGCTGTGGGACCCGCTGTCGCGCGACCTCGAGGTCGCGAAGAAGAAGACCAAGGAGATCAAGGACCGGCTGCAGCAGCCGACCGAGATCGACTGCCCGGTGTGCGGCCGCAAGCTGGTCAAGAAGTTCGGCCGCAACGGCGCGTTCCTCGCGTGCCCGGGCTACCCCGAGTGCAAGCACACGCAGCCGCTCGACAAGTCCGAACTGCCCGTGCCCGTCGAAGGCACGTGCAAGACCTGCGGCGCCGGGCTCGTGGCGCGCAACGGCCCGTTCGGGCGCTACATCCACTGCGAGCGCCGGCCGGAGTGCAAGTACACCCAGCCGTTCACGCTCGGCGTGAAGTGTCCCAAGTGCGGTGAAGGCGAGATCGCCGAGAAGAAGAGCAAGCGTGGCAAGATCTTCTTCTCGTGCACCCGCTGGCCCGCGTGCGATCACGCGATGTGGGACCGTCCGCGGCCCACGCCGTGCCCGACCTGCGGGGCCGCGTTCCTGGTCGAGAAGGTGAGCAAGTCCGGCGTCACGCTGCTCTGCCAGACCTGCAAGTCACGCTTCCCGGCCGAGCCGGCCGCCGGTGCGTAGCGCGCTCGAGGACTTCCTCCGCGAGTTCGCCGCGACCCGCCGCGGTTCGGCGCATACGGTGGCGGCCTACCGCCGCGACATTGGGCGCGTGCTCGACTTCTGTGCCGGCGAGGGCAAGCCCGTCGCGCCCGCGCAATGGGACGCGCCGCTGCTCGAGCGCGCCATGCGCGACCTGTATCGCACGGGCCACTCGGCGACGAGCGCCGCGCGCGCGCTCGCGGCGTGGCGCAGCTTCGGCAAGTTCTGCATGCGGCGCGGCATCCTGTCCGCCGACCCGGCGCGCACGCTGCCGTTCCCGCGGCGCCCGCAGCGGCTGCCGCGCACGCTGCCGCGGCTCGACCTCAACGCCGCGCTCGACCAACTGCAGGCGGCGACCGACCCGCAGGCGGCGCGCGACGGCGCGCTGCTCGAACTCGCGTACTCGGCGGGGCTGCGGCTGTCCGAACTCGTGGGCCTGAATCACGGCGACGTGGACCGCACCGGCGGGCTGCTGCGCGTGCGCGGCAAGGGCCGCCGCGAGCGCATCGCGCCGATCGGCGCGCGGGCGCTCGCCGCGTTGCAGCGCTACGCCGCCGCGCTTCCCGGCGCGCCGCAGGGCGCCGGCGATCCCGTGTTCGTAGGCCGCGACGGCCGGCTCTCGGGCCGCACCGTGCAGCGCGTGGTCGCGCGCCGCCTGTCCGGCATGGCGAGCGGGCTCGGCGTGACGCCGCACGCGTTGCGGCATTCGTTCGCGAGCCACCTGCTCGATTCGGGCGCCGACCTGCGCGCGATCCAGGAGCTGCTCGGGCATCGCTCGCTCGCGAGCACGCAGGTCTACACCCACGTCAGCCGCACCCGGCTCAAGGAGGCCTATGCGCAGGCGCATCCGCGCGCTTGAGACGCTCGCGCTGGCGCTGCTCGTGGCCGCCGCATCCGGCTGCGCCAAGAAGGGCATGCCCACGGGCGGGCCCCCGGACCTCGACCCGCCGCGGCTCGTGCGCGTGGTGCCGGACTCGGGCGCCGCGGGCGTGCCGCTCGACACGCGCATCGTGCTCGAGTTCAGCGAGGGCATGGAGCCGCGCGGCACCGGCGACGCCATCGAACTGGCGCCGCCCGTGCGCATCCGCCAGCGCCGCTGGTCGGGCCGCACGCTCACGCTCGTGCTGGGCGATTCGCTGGCCAAGGACCGCACGTACACGCTGTTCATCGGCGGCAACGCGCGTGACCGGCACGGCAACCCGTTCTCGATCGCGCGCTCGATCGTGTTCACCACGGCACCCGTATTCCCGCCCGGGGCGCTCGAGGGCAAGATCGACGCGGTCGGCTTCCGCGCGCCGGGCACGCTGCTGTGGGCGTACCGCGACGGCCGCGCGCCCGACAGCACGGCGCGCGACTTCGACGCGCTCGGCGTGGCCGACGGGCAGGGACACTTCCGCATCTCGGGCATCGCGGCGCCGGCCCGGTGGCGGTTGTGGGCGTTCGCGGACCTGAACCACAACCGCTCGTTCGAGCCCGACGCCGACCTGCTCGCGTCCGCCGACACCACGCTCGAGCTCACCGCCGAACTGCCCGAGGCGAAGGACCTGTTCATCCGCATGATCAATCCGCGTGCGCCGGGGCGGTTCGCCGGCAGCATCGTGGACACGCTCAACGATTCGCTCGGCGCGCTGCGGCTGATCGTGACGAACGAAGCCGACACCACGCGGCGGCTGCTGTACGAGGTGATCCCGTCGGGCTTCGACTTCAAGTGGGACCCGGGCACGTACCGCGTGCAGGCGTTCCGCGACATGGACCGCAACAAGGCGTGGAAGCGCGACACCGAGCCCGCGAGCGAGGAAGTGCGCGTGGTGATCACGCCCGGGGGCGAGGTCGTGGGACTGGTGTTCGTGCTCGTGCGCGCGGGGACGAGCCCTTCGGGGTCGTCGCCATGATGCTGCCGTTCGTGAAGATGCACGGCGCGGGCAACGACTTCGTGGTCGTGGACCATCGCGAGCCGCTGCTGCCCGCCGACGACGCCGCGCGCCGGCCGCTGTTCGCCGCGCTCTGCGACCGCCGGCGCGGCGTGGGCGCCGACGGCGTGCTGCTGCTCGAACGGTCGGCGTCGGCCGACTTCGCGATGCGCTACTACAACTCCGACGGCGGCGCGGCCGACTTCTGCGGCAACGGCGCGCGCTGCATCGCGCGGTTTGCTTTGGACTTGAAGCTCGGTGCCTCCGGCACCGTTCGGTTCGAGACGGCGGTGGGCGAGAAGTCGGCGCGCCTGCTCGACGACGGCCGCGTCGCGCTCGAGTTCGGCGTGGTGACGCCGGGCGAGGACCGCGAGGTCGCCGCCTGCGGGCGCACGTTTGCAGGGCGTTTCGTGGTGACCGGCGTGCCGCACTTCGTGGTGGGCGTGGCCGACGTGGCCACGGTGGACTTCGCCGAGTGGTCGCCGGCGCTGCGCGCGCAAGACGCGTTCGGCGCCTCCGGTGCCAACGTGGACTGGGCCGCGCGGCGAGCCGACGGGCGCGTGGACATGCGCACGTGGGAGCGCGGCGTCGAGGGTGAGACGCTGGCCTGCGGCAGCGGCGCGATCGCGACGGCGCTGTGGGCGGTCGCGGCCGGCGTTCCGGCGCCCGTCACCGTACGCACCGCGGGTGGCGACGACCTCGTGGTCGCGTTCGCCGACACGCCGCAGGGCCGGCGAGCGACGCTCACCGGCCCCGCGGTCGTGGTGTTCGGCGGCGCCTGGCCGCTGGGCTGACGCTCAGCGGGTGACGACCACGCGCGCCGTGCGGCGCTCGGCGCCCTGCCGCAGCTGCGCCAGGTAGAGCCCGGGCGCGAGCGCTGCCGCGTCGTCCCAGCGCACCACGTGCTCGCCCGCGCCGCTCGCTTCCGCCGAGCGCAGCGTGCGGCCCGCGACGTCGAACAGCGTGAGCGTGGCCGTGCGCGCGTCGGGCAGCGTGAACCGCAGCGTGATCGCGTCGCGCGCCGGGTTGGGCGCGGGCGCGCGCAACTCGAGTCCCGCGCGCGGGGCAGGGGGCGTCACGCCGAGCGTGGCGTACGGCAACTCGTGATGCAGGGCCACGGGACAACCGAGATCGCGCAGCACGTACACACCGCCCTGACCGTCGCTGTGGATCGCGCGCGTTCTGCCGACGTAGGAACCGTTCGGGTAGTTCTCCCGCGTCCACACGATGCGGCCCGTGTCGGGCTCTGCCGGGTGTGGCGCGCCCATGGCGGTGAACCGCCGCCAACGAACCTGTTCGTAGCCCGGCTGCCGCAGGTCCGACCAGGCGAAGAACACGCCGCCGTCGGGCGCACGATCCATGGCGATCGCGTTGATGGGCTGGTAACCGCGGAAGGTCTGCTTGCTGTAGCGCGCCGCGGCGTCGAGCGGTTCGAAGCCGATCATGGAGCCGTCGGCGAAGACGTGCACCAGCGCCGGAGTGAACCGCCATTCGAAGCCGATCCACGCGCCGCCCTGACCGTCGGGCACCATCGTCACGCTGGTGAGCGTGTCGAGCTCATCCAGCAGCAGACCGTCGGGATCCCAGTTCGGATCGAGCGTGCCGTCGAACGAAATGCGCTGCACCCGCAGGTGGCCATTCGAGGTCTTCTCGCTCCACAATGCCATGGCGTGTGTCTCGTCGGTACGCACGAGTGGATGACGAATCCCGTAGCTGTCCATCGAGACGATCGCCGTCGTACAAAGCGCTCGCCCGCCCGCTGGCCAGCCCGTGTGGCGCACGGCATTCGAATCCACGCGCGTGACCAGCGGCCGCATGCCGGGGGTCGTGCCGAGCACGAGTACGCCACCGGCATCGTCCGAGATCACGGCGCTCCGGTAGGAGTTGGTCGTGGCGACGAGCCCGGCCGCGGGCCAGCCCGCGGCGACCGTACCGTCCGGCTTGAGCCGCTGCAGCTTCTGGCCCCACGACACGTACATGTCCCCGAAGGGGCCGGAGGCTGCGGAGGCGTTGTAGGCGTTCGTCGTGCCCGCGACCCAGTAGTTCGGATACGCCTCGGGCAGCCGGGTACCGGCCGCGTCCAGCCGTGTCACTCGGGGCGTGCTGATCTCCGCGACGCAGGCGAACAGCAGTTCCGCGGCCGGGGAGACGACGGACTCGTGGTAGCTGTCGTTGTAGCCGGCAAGCGTACCCATGACGCGGCGGCCTTCGGCGGGCCAACCCGGAATCGAGTCGCCGTTCGCGGCAACCCGCCCGATCGTCCAGTAGAAGCTGCTCGGTGAGGCCGGGGCGGACTTCACGAAGAGGGAGCCGTCCGGGCCGTCCAGCAGTTCGCACGGACCGCTGCCGTACCACGGCGAGGGGCCGTAGATCAGCGAGAGGTCGTTGATCACCTTGCCCTCCGCCGGCCATGCGGCGTGAGCGGGGGCGGCGAGGCTTGCGGCGAGCGCGAGCATGAGGCTCGCGAGCGTGGCGACGGCGGCGAGTCGTCGTGACATGAGGAATCCCTCCGGAACGCGTCTGCGGTGCGTGCGGCGAAGCTCGTTCGGGGGAAAGAGGTGCCGGAAGTCTAGTCCTTGGGCCGCGCGCCGGGCAATCTTCCGTGCCCGGGGGCGCGGCGCTCGGGTATGCTGCGCGGCGACCGAGCCCGTCGCCCCGCCCCACGGGGCCCGAAATGGATTTCGCCGCGGTCCGCGCGCCCCGAGCGCCGTGGCCGCCCCGGAGGATCGAGATGTTCGAAGGCCTTTCCGTCGCCATGGTCACGCCGTTCAAGAACGGCGCGGTGGACTACACCGCCACCGCCAATCTGGTCGAGTTCATGATCGAGGGCGGCGTGCAGGGGCTCGTCGTGAGCGGGTCCACGGGCGAGGCCGCCACGACCTCGTTCGACGAGAAGCGCGAGCTGTGGAAGTTCGTGAAGCAGCAGGCGAAGGGCCGCGTGTGGGTCGTGGCCGGCACGGGCACGAACGACACCGCCGTCTCGATCGCGATCACGAAGATGGCCGAGGAAGTCGGCGTGGACGGCGCCATGGTCGTGACGCCGTTCTACAACAAGCCTTCGGCCAAGGGGCAGGTCGCGCACTTCGATGCGGTGGCGAAGTCCACGAAGCTGCCGGTGATCCTCTACAACGTGCCCGGCCGCACGGGCACGAACACGCTGCCCGACACGCTCGCGCAGGTCACCGCGCCGAACGTGAAGGCGGTCAAGGAAGCTTCGGGCAACCTCGACCAGATGGCGCAGGTGAAGCAGAAGACGCGCTTCACGTTGCTCTCGGGCGACGATTCGCTCACGCTGCCCGCGATTGCGGTGGGCGGCGAGGGCATCATTTCGGTCGTCGGCCAGGTGGTGCCGCGCGAGATGCGCGCGCTGTCCGACGCCGCGCGCGCCGGCCGGCTCGACGAGGCGCGGGCGCTCAACGACAAGCTGGCGCCCATCTTCAAGGCGGCGTTCATCGAGTCGAACCCGTCGCCGACCAAGTTCCTGCTCTCGCGCATGGGAATCTGCGCGAACGAACTGCGGCTGCCGCTCGTGCCGGTCGAGCCGGCGAGCGAGACCGCGATCCTCGCGGCGGCCGAGAAGGTCGGCGTGAAGCTCGCGAGCGCGGTGTACGCATGACCGACCTGCTGCTCGTGGGTGCCGCCGGCCGCATGGGCCGGGCCATCGCGCACGCGGCGACCGAGGCGTCCGGCTGCCGGGTCGCGGCCGGCGTGGACCCGATCGCCGCCGCCAGCGGCGACACGCGCTACGGCCAGAGCCTCGCCGCGGCGTACCGCAAGGGCATGGTCGTCGTGGATTTCAGCAGCCCCTCGGGCGCCGTCGCGTCGGCGCAGTTCTGCGCCGCGAACGGCGCGCCGCTGGTGTGCGGAACCACGGGGCTCGACGCCGACGCCGAGGCGCAGGTGCGCGCGGCCGCGGCGCAGGTCGCCGTGTTCCGCGCCAGCAACTTCTCGATCGGCGTGGCGGCGCTGCGCAAGCTGCTCGCCACCGCGCTCGCGGCCGTCCCCGCGAGCTGGGACGTCGAGATCGTCGAGCGCCACCATCGCCTCAAGAAGGACGCGCCGAGCGGCACCGCGCTCACGCTGGCCGACGACGCGCTCGCCGCGCGCGGCCTCACGCGTGACGCGCTGCGCTGCGGCCGCGAAGGGCTGGTGGGTGAACGCGGCAGCGCGGAGATCGGCGTGCACTCGGTGCGCGGCGGCACGTTCGTGGGCGACCACCAGATCGTGCTGGCGGGCAGCGGGGAATCGCTCGAGATCCGCCACGTGGCCGAAGACCGCGCCGCGTTCGCGCACGGCGCCGTCGCCGCCGCGCGGTTCGTCGCGCACGCCGCCCCCGGCGTGTACGGCATGGCCGACCTGATTCCGTGACCGGGCTGGACCCCAACCGACGGGAGAGACGTCCCGCATGGCGTTCCGCGTTCCGGTCCGCCGCGCGCTGACGCTGCTCGCCGCCGCGCTCGTCGCGGTGGCGATGCCGCGGGCGGCGGCCGCGCAGGGCTTCGGCAAGAACAAGGTTCACTACGAGTCGCTCACCTGGCGCGTGCTCGAGACCCCGCACCTGCGCGTGCACTACTACGCGCAGGAGGAGAGCCTCGCGCGCGCCCTGACTGCCTTCGCCGAGAGCGTCACGGTCGAGTTCGACGACCGCTTCGCCATGAAGCCGCGGCACAAGGTGCCGCTGCTGCTCTACTCGGCGCACCACCTGTTCCAGCAGAGCAACGCCACGCCCGGCATGCTGAGCGAATCCGTGGGCGGGCTCACCGAGCTCATCAAGGGCCGCGTGCTCATTCCGCACAACGGCTCGTGGGCGCGGCTGCGCTGGGTCACGCGCCACGAACTGACGCACGCATACATGATCGAGAAGTTCTCGCAGGTCATGCACGCGCACCACAAGCCGCCGCAGTGGTTCCCGCCGCTGTGGTTCACCGAAGGCCTCGCCGAGTACTGCGGCACCACGTGGGACGCCGACGCCGAAGGGCTGCTGCGCGACATGGTGGTCTCGGGCATGGCGTACCCGATGACGCGTTCCGAGCCCATCACCGGTTCGGTCGAGATGTACAAGGAAGGGCAGGCGTTCCTGCTCTGGCTGGCCGAGCGCTACGGCGAGGACAAGCTGTTCGGCCTGCTCGAGAACGCGTGGCGGGCCGAGGACTTCGAGACCTGTTTCCGGATCGTGTACGGCCGTCCGCTGCAGGAGGTGGACGACGAGTGGTTCCAGTGGCTGCGGCGGCGCTACCTGCCCGCGGTCGCCACGTGGACGCGCGCGCGAGAGGTGGCGCAGCCGATCCCGCAGGGCAGCCGCTTCAACCTCGGGCCGCGCGCGCTGCCCGGTGCCACGCCCGCCGACACGGCGGTGCGGCTGTGCTTCTTCGAGGTGAACGACGGCGCGACCGACCTGGTGGTGAGCGAGCCCGACAGCGGCCGGCACCGCCGCGAGCGCCGGCTGCTCCGCGGCGGCGAGTCGCCGCAGTTCGAGTCGTTCCACCTGTTCCAGAACCGCCCCGGCGTCTCGCCCTCGGGGCGCATCGTGCTCAGCTCGCAGCACGGCGGGCGCGACGCGCTCGTGGTGCTCGACTCGCGGACCGGGCGCGTGCTCGAGTCGCTCGAGTTTCCCGAACTGGTCGCGATCCACGACCCGGTGCTCACGCCCGACGACTCCGCGGTCGTGTTCGCGGCGCAGGACTACGACGGGCAGAGCGACCTGTACCGCGCCTCGCTCGGCGCCGGGCCCACGCGGCTCGAACGGCTGACGCACGACGACTACGACGATCTCGACCCGGCCGTCTCGCCCGACGGCCGGTGGGTGGCGTTCGCCTCCGACCGCTGCGAACTGGCGGGGCGCACGGCGTTGTTCAGGCTGTCGCTGCTCGACGGCCGTCGCGAGCAGCTCACGTTCCCGCCGGCGGGGGACGACCGGCAGCCGGTCTGGTCGCCGGACGGCCGCTGGCTGGCGTTCCGCTCGACGCGCGCCGGCACGAGCGACCTGTACGTGCGCGACGCCGCACCGGGCGGCGGCGTGCGGCGCGTGACGCGCATGCTCGGGCCGGTCTCCGATCCCGACTGGACGCGCGACGGCGGCGGCCTGCTCGCCACGGTGGAGGAAGGCGTCACGTTCCGCACGTGGCTCGTGCGGTTCTCACCCGACACGCTGCGCGAGGTGCACGAGCGTGGCGCCGAGCCCGTCGCGGTGCTGCCCGACGTGCACCACACCGAGCCCTCGCAGCGCTACCAGCGGCGGCTGGGCCTCGACCTGATCCAGAACTCGATCGGCACCAGTCCGTCGTTCAACAGCACCGTGAGCTTCGGGCAGATCGCGATCAGCGACGTGCTCGGCAACGAGCAGTACCTGCTCACGCTCGCCAACGACTCGGAGAACTTCGGCGACTTCTGGGACGGCTGGGAAGGCGGGCTCACGTACTTCAACCAGGCGCAGCGGCTCAACTACGCCGTCGGCGTGTTCCGCCTGACGAGCCTGTACGATCCCGACTTCGAGCTGCTGCGGCGCGAGAAGCGGCTCGGCCTGCTCGCGCTGGCGAGCTATCCGTTCAACCGCTTCGACCGCGTCGAACTCGGCCTCGAGATCAAGCACGCCTCGAACCACCTGCTGCGCAACGGCAGCGCGCCCACCGTGGACCTGGTCTCGAACTACGCCTCGATCGTCCACGACAACTCGCGCTGGACGTGGGACGGCCCCGTGGGCGGCACGCGGCTCAACCTGAGCGCCGGCGCCACCCGCGACATGAGCGGCGGGCGTTCGGACTTCGGCACGGTGTTCGGCGAGGTGCGACATTACCGGCATCCGCTGCGGCCGCTCCGGCTCGCGTGGCGCGCCGCGGGTTCGACCAACTTCGGGCGCGACGCCCAGCGCATCTACCTCGGCGGCCCCACCCGCATCCGGCTGCGCGAGCGGCGCTACCTCGCGGGCCTGAGCGCCGCGAGCACGCAGTTCGAGGCGCGCTTCCCGATCGTGCGCGGGCTGGTGCTCTCGGTGCCGCAGCCGTGGCTGTTCCCGACCATCCACGGCGCGGCGTTCGCGGACGGCGCCTGGGCGTGGGAGTACGGCGACCAGACGCAGGTCGGGGTGGTGGGCTGGAGCCTGTTCGTGGGCGGCGGGCTGTACCCGGCGCTGCGCTGGAACTGGGGCTGGCGCACGGAGGACTTCCAGAAGTTCGTCTCGGCGCGGCCCGACATGCTGTTTTCCATCGCCTACAACTTCTGACAAACTCGTGGCCCAAGTTCGGTTTCCAACCTTGAGCGGTGTCCCACCGTCCAATCCGCCTGAGCCGCGAGCCCGCGGCGCGAGGTCTCCATCACCTCCGGAGGATGCATGCGCACCCGTCTGATCGCGTTCCTATTGTTCGTGTCACTCGTGCCCGTGGCGCCCGCGGCGCACGCCGACGGCATTCGCGCGAAGATCGAAGGCCCGGCGGCAGACGGCCGCACCTACACCGTGCGCATGGTCGGCAGCGCGCCGGGCGACACGTTCGAGCCCTGGGGCGCGGCCGAAGGCCTGGTGAACGACGTCCCGGTGACGAAGTTGATCCGGTTCCGGCCCACGGGCGAGCCGGGAGTGTTCACCTTCACCCGCAACTGGCCGTCCGAGGGACGCTGGCTGGTGCGCATGTCGCCCGGGCATCCGCCCGCGCCCGCCACGGTCGTGCGGCTCGACCGCGAGGGCCGCGTGCGCCGGCACCGCCACTACGCGCACAGCGACGGCATCCGCGAAAGCCGGCGCGAACTGCGGCCGCGCGAGGCGAAAGAAGAAGCGGACTGCTGAGACGGTCACGCGGGAGGGCATGAACGAGGGGCCGGGCGTGATCGCCCGGCCCCTCGTCCGTTCGAATTTCCGCGCCCCGCGACGGTGTTCGCCGCCGCGGATGCGCGTCACTCCACGCGCACGATCTTCCGCGTCTCGTGCAGGCCGCCGCCCGCGAAGCGTGCGTAGTAGAGGCCCGCGGGTGCGCGGTCACCCGCGTCCGTGCGGCCGTCCCACGTCACGCCGTGTTCGCCCGCGGCATACGTGCCGGAGGCGAGCGTCCGCACGCGGGCGCCCGAGACGTCGTACAGCTCGAGCGTCACGAAGCTCTCGGCCGGCAGTGCGAACGACAGGCGCGTGGCGCCGGCCGCCGGGTTGGGCCACGGCTTGGCGAACGCCGTCCGCGTGGGCAGCGGGGGTTCGACCCCGAGCGCCCCGTTGGCCGCGATCAGCCGGTACGTCGCCGACTGCCCGACGTCCGCGGTGCCGGTCTTCCACACCGCGAGGCAGTAGAAGCCGGCGGTCGGCACCGTGAACGAGAGGATCTCGTCGGCGCCTGCCGGTTGCAGCCACGCGGTCGCGACGGAGTTGCCCTTGCCCTGGACGGCGGCGGGCGCGTGCGCCGAGAGGCCGAGGTTGGCGGCGCCCGACAGCGGCTTCAGGGTCACGGTCCAGTTGCCCGGCCAGAGCCAGACCTCGTGCAGGTCGAGCAGGTCGGTCGTGCCCTGCGAGAAGTCGCCGATCACGCCGCTCGTCGGCAGCGTTCGGCGCTGCGACGTGGTGGGCATGACCCAGTAGTTCTCGGTGCCGGAGTAGCGGATCGCGCCCACGTCGAACTGGCGGAACGGCGTGACGTTGAAGTCGGCCAGCACGAAGTCCGACAGCCCGGCGGTCCACACCGAATAGGCGATCGGGTTCTTGAAGCCCTCCTTGGTGCCCGGCGCGAGCTCGTGCACGCGCAGGTCCACGTCGCTGCTCGCACCCGGCATCACCGCGACCGCGCTCCAGAGATGCGAGGTGCCGGAAGGCGGCAGGTTCGGCGTGCGCACGCCGTCGGAGTTGAAGAACAGCGTCGCGGCGTTGGTGACTTCGCTCCAGCCCGCCGTGCGGTCGGGCGGGGCCAGGCGGCTGGTGGTCACGTCGTTCGCCAGCGCGAGCGGTCCCCAGACGTACTGCTCGCCGTACTGGTTGTTGTTCGTCACCAGTTCCTCGACGAGGTCGTCGCCGTCGAGGATGTGCGACAGCGTGTGGCGCCCGCCGCGGATGTAGACGGCGTACGTGCTGATGAAGTTCATGCTCGCACCGGCGTTCCACGTGGGATAGCCGTAGGTCGCCGCGAGCGCACCGTCCACGAGCATCCAGCTCGAGGTCGGGGGCGCCGCGATCGTGCCGATGTTCTTCGCGCCCATGTTGAAGTACGTGGGGCTCGGGGTGGACTTGAGCGTGTCCGGCATGGGCACCGACGCCATGGTCACGTCCAGCGCTGCGCGCGGTACGACGGGCGAATACCAGCCCGCGGGCGTGACCGCGGCGAGGTCCGCCGGCGCGCGTTCGATCTGCAGCGTGAACGGCAGCGCGCCGGTACCGTCCTTCGGATCGCGGTAGCACACGACTCCGTAGTTCGCCGCGGCGTTCACGTTGATCAGGATGCGCGCGAGCCCGTTGGAATCGGTCACCGCGCTCGCCGTGTAGTTCGAGATCGTGCCGTAGGTGTACGAGTCGTCGAGCCACAGGAGGTGCACGACGTCGCCGGGTGCGGCGCGCAGCGTGACCACGACGTCACCCAGGCTGGCGAGGGGTACGCTGACCGAGTGCATGGTCATCATGTCGTACGCCGCGAAACCGACGGCAACCGAGTCCCCGAAGTTGAACGTCGTGCTCGTGACGAGCTTGAAATGGAAGTTGCTGCTGCCGCCGTTCCAGTTCACCACCGCGTGGTCCCACGGGAACTGCGACGCGGTCTTGTTGAACAGCGTGGCGTCGAGGAAGCCGCCCAGGCGCTGCGATACCGCCACGGTGCGCGTGAAGCCCGTGTCGGGGTTCGTCGTGTCGAAGTGCAGGCGCACGTCGCTGTCGTCCTCGGAGTCCATGGCGTGGGCCCAGAACGCCGTCCACTGCGTGGTGCTGGTGCGGCCGGTGATGCCGTACGAGTTCATGTACACCGACTCGCCCGACGGGATCGCCGAATGCCCGGCCACGCGGTAGGGCGCCGCGCCGGCATCCCAGATCGTGCCCGAGTTGAAGTTCGTGCTCGACCACGACCACTGGCGGGCCCACTGGTTGTTCGTCTCGTTCGTCTCGGGAATGTCCTCGCCGCCGTCGTAGTACACGCCGAACGTGTGGCGGCCGCCCCGCATGAACACGCCGCTCTGGTTGATGGACGTGAACGTGTTCCCGGGGAATACGTTCGTGGCCGTGCTCACGTCGGCCGAGTCACCGTCCACCAGCAGCACGAGGTCGAACGTGCCGGTCACGTCGCTGCCGGTGTTCGTGCCCGCGGCGTTCCAGTAGGTCACTCCGCCGGTGCCGAACAGCGCGGTCGGGGCCGGCACGCTGACCGCGCTGTTGTTCGACAGATCGGCGGGCACGACGGGACGCGCCCATCCGGCCGGCTGGATCGAATGCAGGTCCGCCGGGTCCGGGGTGCGCAGCAGGTAAGGGCCCGCCGAGGCGTAGCTCGCGCTCCAGCGGCCGAATCGGTCGCGCGCGCGCACGCACACGTAGTAGGTGCCGGGATTGAGGAAACCCGAAGTCAGCGACAGCGCCGACGTCTCGGAGAACGTGTCCGGCAGGGCGGGGGACGACACGAAGCTGACGCTGTAGCCCCCGGCTCCCGACCAGTCGTCGGGCGCCTCGTTCCACTTCATCGCGATCGAAGCGTCGCCGGACAGCACGTTGATCGTGTGGTCCGTGCTCGTGAGGCCGGTCACCACTCCGGGCGCCGTCAGGTCGAGGTTCACGCCGCCGTTCATCGCGGTGGACCAGATGTTCTTCTTCTGGCCGGGGTTGCGCGACGAGACTTCGTTGAAGAACGCCGCGACGGTGGAGGGGGCGACCTCGTCGAAGATCTGGTACGGCAACTTGTCGTCGAGCGTGAGCACGTCGGTCGACAGGCCGGGAACCACGAGGTCGTTTTCGTTGTTCGAGTCCACGAGGTCGTACATCGCGGCCGCGAACAGACCTTCGGTCTTGTTGCCGTCGTCCACGGCGGTCGTGCACGAGTCGATCTGTTCGACGTCGCGCAGGCTGTTCGTGAACCCGGGGAACTGGGCGATCAGCATGTTGTAGACGAGCCGCTCACCGAACTCGGGCACGCCCTCCGTCCACACGATGCTGCCGTTCTCCTGGCACCACTGGCAGTGCCCGCAATCGCCGTTCGCGTCGCAGTTGCCGTTGCAGTACGACGGCGACGGGTCGCTCGAGTACTCCGACATCCAGTGATGGTGGTACTCGTGGGCCATCGAGGGCGTGAAGAACATGCGGGCCGGCGACATGTGGATCTCGCCGAGCGGCGAGTAGTACGACACCGGGTCGGCGTCGGTGTCCCAGCACTGCACGTCCACCGAAGGCACGTTCCAGCCGCGCGAGTTGAACCAGCGCCACACGCGCGTGAGCGTGGTGTGCGTGTACAGCACGCCGTCGGAGGTCATGTCGCCGGGCATGAAGGCGCCGAAGTTGTAGTTCGTGCCCGTATAGTCGGGCACCACGCCGGTTTCCCACGAGTACTCCCACTCGAGGCTCGGCGACTGCGACACGATGTGCGCGTTCTCGGTCTCGAAGTAGACGTACAGGTCGGGCTGCGAGTCGCACAGGAAGCACGGGTCCCACGAGAACGTCACGTCGTAGTTGCCGTTCGCGTCGGTGGTGCCCTCGGCGAGCAGGGCATCGACGCCCGTGTCCTCGTCGTAGACGGCGAAGTACACGCCGTCGGCCCCGAACGTGCCGAGCGGTCCCTGCCCGACGATGCTGCCCCGCACGCGGATGTCGCGCGCCGTGGTGGAGCGTGCGCCCGACGCGTCCAGGCGGGCGCGGCGCTCCGCGTCACCGATCACCGAATCGCCGACCGCACCTCGCACCACGCCTTCGGCGTCCCGGCTGACGCGCCGGAACGGCATCGGGGCGCGTTCGAGCGCGGCCGCGTTCGGCACCATCGCACGGGTCGCGGCTTCGGCCTCGGTCACCGGTCGCAACGGGCGCGTGCGCACGCGTTCGTGCGTCAGTTCGCGCAGGCTGAGGCGCTGCTCGTAGGACTTGCCCCCGCTCGAGTAGAGCACGGTCAGCGGGCGTTCGGGGTTGGCGCGCAGCACCTGCAACCGGAACGTGACCGGCTGCCCGGTGGCGAGCAGGGCGCGCTGGTCGCCGGTGCGCAGCGGCGCCACGGTCCAGCCGTCGCCGGCGAACTCGAAGTCGGCGATGTCGGCGCCCGGGCGCGCGGTCACGACGATGTCGCCGCTCCACGGCTGGCCCGGGCGAACGAGGTCGTAGGGTGCGTCGGGAACGCGGATCTTCACGAGGGCGTCGCGCACCGTCGCGAAGGCAGGCAGGGCGAAGCACAGCAGGGCCACCGCGACGGCGGCCAGGATACGGCGAACCATGGTTCGTCTCCTCGGTCGTCTCGAGCGGTGTGCGATCAGCGGGTGGTGGAAGGAGCCGGGCGCGAGGCGGTGGACGCTTCGCGGAGTCGCCGCAGGCTGAGGATGGACTCGTCGAGCCGGTTCGCCGCTTCGACGCGACCGGCCTGCCGGTGCGACTTGGCCTGCAGCGACAGCAGCTGGATCTCGCTCTCGAACTTGAGCTGCTCCACCTCGCGCTGGATCGCGTCCACCTCGACGGGATCCTTCGCCGCCGCCATGCGCTTCTTGAGCGCCGTCATGCGGACCTGCTCGGACTCGACCACCGCCGCCATCGCGATCGCCAGCGGGCTCATGCGCCGGTTCGCGAAGCGGGACGTCGCTCCCGGCGCGGGCGCCGCCGGTGCTGCTTCCGCGGCGACCGGGGCAGGGGTCTCGACGACCGGGGCCGTCGCCGGGGCCGGAGCAGGTGTCGTCTCGGCGGCGGCGGCGGGGAACGCGGTCAGGCTGGCGAGCAGGAGCGTGCGGGCGAGTGACTTCATGGGTGCGGCCTCCCAGGTGCGTGGTGGCGTGGGGGGATCTGAGGGGTCGTAGCCTCGAACGGCGCAGGAAGCACGGAATGCTGCCACAGGTTCGAGACAGTTCCGAGGGATAACACACTCTCAGGCCCTTGAAGCTCGGCGCACCCTCCGCACCGTCGCGACGTGGCCTCCTCGTGAGGCCGGTATCTGCGGGGAGCGTGGGCCCACCTTTGATCGAAACGGCACACCCGCGCCGCATGCACTCGTCCCACGGAGAGGCTCATGGCCACACGCTTCCAACTCGAAGTGAATCTCGACGACGCGGCCATCGCGTCGGTCGAAGACCTCGCGCAGTTGCTGCGCCACGCGGCCGACCAGCTCGGGCGGCAGTGCGGCACGGACTGCGAGTTCTCGCCGAAGTGCGCGCGGTGCTGGAGCGACCTGAAGTTCGTGCGCGCCGACGGCACGCCGGTGGGCGCGGGGCGCATCATCGTGGACTGACGGCCCGCGGGCCGCAGTTCGACTCCACGAGTGCGCCGCGGCTGCGCTATGTTCCCGGAATGCCACTGAGCCCCGGGACTCGCCTCGGCACGTACGAACTCTCCACCGCGCTCGGCGCGGGCGGGATGGGCGAGGTGTACCGCGCCCGCGACCTGAAGCTGGGGCGCGAGGTCGCGATCAAGGTGCTGCCCGCCGGGATGAGCGAGCACCCCGAGCGGCTCGCCCGCTTCGAGCGCGAAGCCCGCACGGTGGCGGCGCTCAACCACCCGAACATCGTCACGCTCCACGCGATCGAGCAGGACGGCGAGACGCGGTTCCTGGTGCTCGAACTCGTGGAAGGCGCACCGCTCAGCGAGTCGGTGGTGCCGGGCGGCCTGCCGCTGGCCCGCGTGCTCGCCGTGGTGCTGCCGCTGGCCGAGGCGCTCGCGGCCGCGCACGAGCGCGGGGTGGTGCATCGCGACCTCAAGCCCGGCAACGTGATGCTCACGCGCGAGGGTCGAGTGAAGGTGCTCGACTTCGGCCTCGCCAAGTCCCAGGCCGCGGCGATCGCGGGCGATGACACGAGCCTCGAGACCGTGGCCACGCCGTTGTCCGAGGCGGGCGTCGTGCTCGGCACGCTGCCGTACATGGCGCCCGAACAGGTGCGGGGCGGAGCGACGGACGCGCGCACCGACCTGTTCGCGTTCGGCGTGCTGCTCTACGAGCTGCTCTCGGGGCGGCGCCCGTTCGACGGCGCGACAAGGGCCGACCTCACCACGGCGATCCTGCGCGACGTGCCCGAACCGCTGCGCACGCGCCGCCCCGAACTGCCCGCCGATCTCGACCGCATCGTGGCGCGGCTGCTCGAGAAGGACCCGGCGCAGCGCTTCGCATCGGCCCGGGACTTGCGCGTCGAACTCGAGGTGGTGCGGCGCGTCCACGAGGCCGCACCCGTGAGCGCGGTGAGCGCGGCCACCGCCGCGAGCGGCGCGTCACCGGAGGTCACGCCGGCGGCGGACGCCATGCCGTCCATCGCCGTGTTGCCGTTCGTGAACCGCAGCAGCGACCCCGAGGACGAGTACTTCGCCGACGGCATCGCCGACGAACTGCTCGCGGTGCTCGCCAAGATCCGTGGCCTGCGCGTCGCCGCGCGTGCGTCGGCCGCCCGCTTCCGCGGCGCCGACGACGACCCGGCGAGCATCGGCCGCAAGCTGAACGTGGGCACGCTGCTCGAGGGCACCGTGCGCAAGGCCGGCAACCGTGCCCGCATCACGGTGCAGCTCGTGAACGCGGCCGACGGGTTCCACCTGTGGTCCGAGACGTTCGACCGCACGCTCGAGGACATCTTCGCCGTGCAGGACGACATCGCGCAGTCGGTCGTGAAGGAACTGCGCACCGCGCTGCTCGGGCGCGTGCCCGACTCGCGCGCGAGCGGCGACGCGCACGCCGAGGTCGCCGCGGCCGCGGCCGGCCGCGGCACCGACCCCGAAGCGCACCGGCTGTTCCTGCACGGCCGCTTCTTCGCGCAACGTGGCGGCGTGGACGACCTGCGGCGCGGCGTCGCGGTGCTGCGCAAGGCGGTTGAGCGCGATCCGTCGCATGCGAACGCGTGGGCGAGCCTCGGGCGCTCGCTCGTGTACCTGACCGGCTACGGCGGTCTCGAGATCCACGCCGGCAACACCGAGGCGAAGGCCGCCATCGATCGCGCGCTCGCGCTCGAACCCGACCTTGTCGAAGGGCTCATCGCGATCAGCGCGTGGCAGCTCTGGTACGGCTGGGACTGGCGGTCGGCGGGCGAAGCGTCGCGTCGTGCGGTCGAACTGGCGCCCACGTACGGCGAAGCGCTGGCGACCGCGTCCACGATCGCGTACTCGCGCGGCGACGCCGCCGAGGCGCTGCGGCTCGGACAGGCGGCGCTGGCGATCGATCCGCTCAACTCCCATACGCTCGTCATCTACACGCGCGCGCTTCACGTGAACGAGAAGTTCGCCGAGGCCGAGGCGATCCTGCGCAGCGCGATCGAGCTTTCGCCCGAGACGGTCGCACTGCATTCCAGCCTCGCGTACAACCTCGCGGAGCTGGGCCGGCCCGACGAGGCGCTCGAGGTGGCGAAGCGGGAGCCGGCCCGCTGGGCGCGGCTCACCGCCGAGTCGATCCTCCTGCACCGGCTGGGCCGCACGGCCGAGGCCGAAACGTCGTTCGCCGAGTTGCGGCGCGACTTCGCGGGCGAGGCGGGCTACCAGATCGCCGAGGTCTACGCGATGACTTCGCGGCCCGACGAGGCGTTCCACTGGCTCGATCAGGCCTACGAGATCCGGGATTCCGGGCTGGCGGTGTGCAAGCTGTCGCGCCGCCTGCGCCCCCTCCACGCCGACCCGCGCTGGCCGGCCCTGCTCGCGAAGCTGAACCTCGCGGACTGATCGCCGTGGACTCGCGCGACCTGCTGCGCACGAACCTCGCGAGGAGTCGCGACCTGGTGCTCATGCGCGTCGAGGACATGCGCGCGCACGCGCTGGTCGCACCCACCCCGCGCGGCGGCGGGCATACGCTGTGGGTGCTCGGGCATCTCGCCTGCGTCGAGCACCTGGTGGTGGACGCGCTCATGCGCGGCGAGCCGAACCCCCTGGCCGCGTGGGAGCGCGTGTTCGACGGCGACGACGTGAGCACAGATGCCGCGACGTTCCCGGGCTTCGACGAAGCGCTCGCCGCCTGCCGCGAGGCGCGCGCGCACACGCTCGCGCTGCTCGAGACGCTGTCCGAGGCCGACCTCGACCGCACGTCGTCGCGCGTGCCCGCGGGTTTCGAGTCCACGTTCGGTACGTGGCGGGACTGCCTGCAGTACGCGGCCGACCACTGGCTCATGCACCGTGGCACGCTGGCCGATGCGCGGCGCGCGGCGGGTGTCGCGCGCATGTGGGTGTGAGTGCCCGCCGCCGTGCGCCGGGTGCCGGCGGCCGCCGCCCGGATACCGGGGGGTCGTCCCGGCGGCACGCGCGCGCGTAGACTGCGCGGCGATCGTCGGCCCACGCGCGCATGCCCGCGCCGCGACGCGGCCGCCGACCGACCCCGGGGTCCGCATGCGATTCGATCTGCGTCACTTGGTCCGCGCGTTCGTCGCGCTCCTCTTGCTGGCCGGTGCGCGGCCCGCATCGGCCGTGAGCCCGTCGCTGGCCCCGCTGTTCGGCGACCACATGGTGCTGCAGCGCGACCGAGTGGTGCCGGTGTGGGGCACCGCGCTGCCCGGCGCGCGCGTCGGCGTTTCGATCGCGAACCAGCGCCACGAGGTCCGCGCCGACGCGCAGGGACGCTGGCGCGTGAACCTCGCGCCGCTGCCGGCGGGCGGACCGCACACGCTGCGCGCGTGGTGCGAGGACACGCTCACGTTCCGCGACGTGCTGGTGGGCGAAGTCTGGCTGGCGTCGGGGCAGTCGAACATGGAGATGCCGGTGCGCGGCTGGGGCCGCGTGCTCGACGCCGACGCCGAAGTCGCCGCCGCCGCGCACCCGAACCTGCGGCTCGTGTCGGTCGAGCACCGCGTCGCGTACGCACCCGAGACCGGTGCACGCACGAGCGGCTGGCAGGTGTGCGGCCCTGCGAACGTCGCGAACTTCTCGGCGGTCGCGTACTTCTTCGGGCGCTCGCTCGAGCGCGAGCTGAAGGTGCCCGTCGGGCTCGTGCAGGCCACGTGGGGCGGCACCGAGATCGAGTCGTGGACCCGCACGGACGCGCTGCGCGCACTGCCGGGCACGGCTCCGGCGCTGAGCGCGCTCGATGCGGCCGGACACGCGGGAACGCCCGACGAGTGGCGGCAGGCCTTCGCGCGCGCGACGGGCGAGTGGCTCGCGAAGGCGGCCGCGCTCGACCGCGCCCGCAGCGCGGTGCCGGCCTGGTCGGCGCCCGCGCTCGACGAGCGTGACTGGAAGCCGATGGAGCTGCCCGCCGGCTGGGAGAATCGCGGCATGCCCGATCTCGACGGGGTCGTGTGGTTCCGCCGGCACGTCACGGTGCCGCCGGGCTGGAGCGGCCGCGAGCTGACGCTGTCGCTCGGACGCATCGACGACGAGGACTCGACCTGGTTCGACGGCGTGCTGGTCGGCAGCGAGAGCGTCTACGACCATCCGCGCGTGTACACGGTGCCGGCCTCGCTCGTCACGCCGGGCGAGCACGTGATCGCCGTGCGAGTGTACGACTGGATCGGCGGTGGCGGACTCTGGGGTGACGCCGCCATGATGCGGCTTCACCCGCGCACCGGCGCGCGGCCGGCCGACTCGCTCCGGCTGGACGGCACGTGGCGCTGCCGCGTGTCGCTCGATCTCACCGAGGCCGGGCCGCGCCCACGCGACCCGGACGATCCGAACCAGCCCGGCGTGCTCGCGAACGGCATGATCGCGCCGCTCGTGCCGTACGCGTTGCGCGGCGTGATCTGGTACCAGGGCGAGCAGAACGTGGGCCGCGCGGAACAGTACCGCGCGCTGTTTCCCGGCATGATCGCCGACTGGCGTGCGTGGTGGGGCGATCCGCAGCAGGCGTTCCTGTTCGTGCAGCTGGCCGGCTTCCTCGCGCCCGCGAAGGAACCGGGCGACAGCGACTGGGCGCTGTTGCGCGAAGCGCAGGCGAGGGCGCGTTCGCTGCCCAACACGGCGATGGCGACCGCGGTGGACGTCGGCGAGTCGAACGACATCCACCCGCGCAACAAGCAGGAGGTCGGGCGGCGGCTCGCGCTGGCCGCGCTCGGCACCGTGTACGGGCGCGACGCCGTGTTCCGCGGCCCGAGCATGGCGAGCACGCGGGCCGAGGGCGCCTCGGTGCGCGTGACGTTCGCGCACACCGGCGGCGGGCTGCGCGCCCGCGGTGGGCGCGAGCCGCGCGGTTTCGCGGTCGCCGGAGCGGATGGTGCGTGGCGCTGGGCGCGGGCACGCATCGAGGGCGACGACGTCGTGCTCGCGAGCGCGGCGGTGCCGAAACCCTTGCACGTGCGCTACGCCTGGGGTGACTTTCCCGTCTGCGGACTCGAAGGCGGCACCGGGCTGCCCGCGGAGCCGTTCCGTACCGACGGCCGCTGAACCCCTCGGAGACCCCATGGCGACGAAGAAGAAGTCCACCGCGAAGTCCGGCGTGCCCGCCGGTCCCCAGATCGACGCACGCATCGCCGAACTGGGCGACTGGCGCGGCGACACACTCGCGCGTGTGCGCGCACTGATCCATGCCGCGCTGCCCGACGTGGTCGAGACGTTCAAGTGGAACGTGCCGGTGTGGGAGCGCGACGGCATCCTGTGCACGGGCGAGACCTACAAGAGCGCGGTCAAGCTGACGTTCGCGAAGGGCGCGTCGCTCGACGACCCGTCCGGGCTCTTCACCTCGAGCCTCGGCGGCGGCACGCGCCGCGCGATGGACCTGCGCGAAGGCGACAAGCTGGACGCCGCCGCGTTCAAGAAGCTCGTCAAGGCCGCCGCGGCGTTGAACGCCCGGGGCTGAGCCGCCGCGACGCGGTGGGGGGAACGCCGAGCCTGATACGTGCGTGAGGGCGATCACGCACGATCGGTCGCACCCGGCTTCCGTGACGGCGAACCGCACGTGATCACACGAACCCGGCGGGAGCTTCCGCGCTCACGCCTGTGGCCGCATGCGAGGTAGCGTTCCCGGCGTGCCCCAGTTCTCCACCGCCGCCCGGAGGTCGTCCGCATGCGTCGCCGTCCGTCCTTCATCGCACTCGCCCTGTTCGCGCTGCTCGTGCCCGCGAGCGCCCGCGCCGTGGTCACCGTGTACTTCGATCCGTCGCAGGTCGCGACGCTCGTGCAGTCGGGCGTCACCTTCGACGTGATCACCTGCCAGGGCTACGAGTTCACGTACACGCGCGACAAGCTGTTCACGGGCGGCACCGGCACGATCATCGGCCGGGCGGTGCGCGTGCCGTGGCCCGACGGCATCGAGGCGCAGTACGTGACCGCCGGTCCCAACCCGACCAAGGCGCAGATCCGCATCCGCCGCGTGGACGGCGGGCTCTTCGACCTCACGTCGTTCACGGCGAAGCTGCTCGCCAACGCCGGCGCGGGACGCGCGATCGAGATCGTGCCCAAGCTGGCCGGGAACGAACCGCTCAACGATCCGCTCTACTTCGACGTGTCCGGCAGCTACGGCAACAGCTTCTCGTACGACACCACGCCGACCCCGTGGGGCTCGACCGCGGCGCTCGTGAACTACGACGAGTACCTCGTGGGACTCACGCTCGACTACGCGCTCACCGCGCTCACCCTGACCGACGCGTCCGCACCGCTCGGCGTGGAGCCCGGGCCGCTCGCGCGCGAAGAGGCACTGTGGGCGGCGCCGAATCCCGCGCGCGGGCCGGTGCAGGTGGGCCGCGCCGGCGTGCGCTTCGCGCCGGGAACGCGTGTCGAGGTGTACGGCGTGCGTGGCGAGCACGTGCGCACGCTGGCCGCCTCGGGCGACGGCGTCGCGCACTGGGACCTGGCCGACGAGCAGGGGCGGGCGGTCGGCGCGGGGCTCTACTTCGCGCGCGCGAGCGACGGCTCCGGGCGGACGATCGCGCGACGGATCGTCGTCGCGCGCTGACACCCCGGGCCGCGCGCGGCCGCGAAGCCCGGTGACGCTCGCGGTGGCGCGGTTTCGGCTCGCGTGGCGCGTGGCGCGCGGGCTACTGTGCGCGCCATGTCCCTCGCACCTTCCACACGGCTCGGTCCCTACGAAATCGTCGCGCTGCTCGGCCAGGGTGGCATGGGCGAAGTGTATCGCGCGCTCGACACCCGCCTCGGCCGCGAGGTCGCGATCAAGACGCTGCCCGCCGAACTCGCCGCCGATCCCGAACGCCGTGCGCGTTTCGAGACCGAGGCGCGCGCGGTCGCGGCGCTCTCGCACCCCAACCTGCTCGCCATCCACGACGTGGGCAGCGAGGGCGGGGTCACCTACGCCGTGGCCGAGCTGGTCGAGGGCCAGACGCTGCGCGAGCGGCTCGCCGACGGCGCGCTGGCGCCCGCGCGGGCGGTGGCGATCGGGGTGCAGATCGCGCACGGGCTGGCGGCCGCGCACGACCGCGGGATCGTGCACCGCGACCTGAAGCCCGAGAACGTCATGCTCACGCCCGAGGGGCGGGCGAAGATCCTCGACTTCGGGCTCGCGCGCCGTGATGAGCGGCTGGCATCGGGGTCGCACTCGCTGGCGCCGACCGTCGCCGCTTCGACGCAGCCGGGCACCGTGATGGGCACGGTGGGCTACATGGCACCCGAGCAGGTGCGCGGGCAGGTCGTGGACGCGCGCGCGGACCTGTTCGCGCTGGGCATCGTGCTGTACGAGCTGCTCGTCGGCCGCCCGCCGTTCCAGCGCGAGTCCGCGGCCGACACCATGAGCGCGATCCTGCGCGAGGATCCCACGCCGCTCTCGCTGGCTGCTCCCGACACGCCGCCCGCCCTGCAGCGGATCGTCGAACGCTGTCTCGAGAAGCAGCCCGCCGCACGTTTCCGCACCGCCGCCGACCTGGCGTTCGCGCTCGAGTCGCTCGCACACACCGGTTCGGGCGCCGTACGTGTCGCCGGCGAAACGCGTGCCGCATCGCCGCGGTTCCAGCGCCTGACCTACCGCAACGGCCACATCAGCGCCGCGCGCTTCACGCCCGACGGCGCCTCGGTCGTGTTCGGGGCCTCGTGGGACGGCCGGCCGTTCGAAGTGTTCACGTCGCGCGTCGGCAGCGCCGACTCGCGCGGGCTCGGGCTGCCGGCGGGCAGCATCCTCGCCATGTCGGCGGCGGGCGAGATGGCGCTGTCGTTGGGCTACCACCATCGCTCGTGGATGCAGCCGATCGGCACGCTCGCGCGCGCCTCGCTCGCGGGCGGCGGCGTGCGTCCGCTGCAGAAGGACGTGGTCGCGGCGGACTGGACGCCCGACGGCAAGGCGATGGCGGTGATCCGGTTTCGCGCCGGCGACTGTGCGCTCGAGTACCCGCCGGGCAAGCCGCTCTTCTCGACGGACGGCTGGCTCAGCCGCTGCCGCGTGTCGCCCGATGGTTCACGCGTGGTATTCGGCCACTACCGGCGCTCCGGCGAGGGTGAAGCCGATCTGTGCCTCGTGGATCGCGAAGGCCACGTCTCCACGCTCCAGAGCGGCATCATCAACCTGAGCGGCTTGTGCTGGTCGCCCGGGGGCGATCGGCTGTGGTGCTCGGGGCTCGATCCCGGCAATCGGCACGGCATCTGGAGCGTGGGCCCCGACGGCGACGTGCGCGACGTGCTCATGACCGCGACCCGGATTTCGCTCCACGACCTGCGCTCGGACGGACGCGCGCTCGTCAGCATGGACGAACTGCGCACCGGCATCAGCATGGGCGACGCCGGCGGCTCGCCCGAAGTGGACTGCGCGTGGTTCGACGGTTCGACCGCGTGCGGCTTCAGCGCGGACGGCGAGCAGCTGTTGTTCACCGAGGTCGCCGAAGCCGAGAACCCCCACTACGCCACCTACCTGCGTGGCGTGGACGGCTCGCCCGCGGTACGGCTGGGAGAGGGCGTCGGGCGCGCGCTGTCACCCGACGGCCAGTGGGTGCTGGCGATCACGCACACGGGCCGGCGTGGCGCGGTGCTGTACCCGACCGGGTTCGGCGAGGCGCGCGAACTCGACTTCGCGGGCACCGGCACGCTGCTGTGGGCCACGTTCGATCCCGACAGCGCGCACCTGTTCCACGTGTCGCAGCGTCCGGGCGAATCGCCCATGCTGCACCGTGCGCCGCTCGACGGCGGCCCGGGCGAAACGTTGTGGCGGGAGCCGCTGCGGTTCGACCGCTTCACGGGGCTGCCGGTGTCGGCCGACGGCGAGCGGCTCGTGCTGCAGGGGCAGGACGGCAAGGCGTTCGAACTCCAGTGGCGCACGCGCACCACGCGGGCCATTGCCGGCTTCGCCCCGAACGAGATCGCGCTGAGCTACGACAGCACGGACGGCGGGCTGTTCGTGAGCAACGACGACCCGTTCGCACGCGTGATCGTGAAGCTCGACCTGGCGACGGGCGCGCGCACCGCGTGGCGCGCGCTGCGCCTGCCCGATCCCCGCGGCGTCGTGTTCATGGGGCCGCCGCTGCTCGCGGCGAACGGCTCGCGCTTCGCGTACTCGTACCTGCGCCTGCTCAACAACCTCTACGTGGTGGACGGGCTGTCGGAATAGCGCCTCGGCGGCGCATGCGGGAGGGAAGCCGATGCGGTCGAAGTCGTGGAAGATGCTGGTGCTGGTGCTGGCGCTCGCGGTGCCGTCGCGTGCCGCGGCGGCCACCGCGGACACGCTCACGGTGGTCACGCTGAACCTGTGGCACGACCAGCACGAGTGGCCGAAGCGGCTCGCCGTGATTCTCGCCGAGCTGCGCCGCCTGCGCCCCGACGTCGTGTGCCTGCAGGAAGTGCTGCAGAACCCGCAGCTGCGCAACCAGGCCGAGACGCTCGGTGACAGTCTCGGCTGCCACGTGCAGTTCGCCTCGGTGGACGGGCCCGAGCGCCCGAAGCGCTACGGCAACGCCATCCTGACGCCGCACCGCGTGCTCGTGGACGAAGAGCGCAACCTCGCGCCGGCCGACGACTACCGTGCGGTCGCGCACGTGCGGTTCGCGTGGCGCGGTCGCGAAGTGGACGCCTACGCCACGCACCTGCACCACACGAAGGCCGGCGGCGCGATCCGAGCCACCCAGATCCGCCACCTCGTCGCGTACGTGGACTCGACGCGCGGCAAGGGACCGGTCGTGATCGGCGGCGACTTCAACTGCGAGCTGGGCACGCCCGAGATGGCCCTGATGACCTCGCGCTACCGCGACGTGTCGCAGACCGTGCATCCGCACGCCACGCGTGCCGAGGCCGCGACCTACAATCCGCTGTTCGAGCCCGACGTGGGCGTCATCGACCACCTGTTCGTGGAGTCGTCGCCGCGCCGCCGGGTGACGCCGGTCGCGTGCGAGGTGATCTTCCGCACGCCCGCCGCGGACAGCGTCTGGGCGTCGGACCACTTCGGGCTCGTGGGGAAGATCGCGGTCGCGAGGTAGCGTTCGGGCAACGCCCGCGTCACGCCGGCAAGTTCGGTCTTGGTCGTACGGCGCGCCGGGCGCAGGATGCGCTCGCGAGGGTGCCCGTCCGGGCGCCTCGCTTCGGTTCCGTTCGCACTCCATCCCGAATCGGCCGGAGGCTGGATGAACGCCGCCCTCATGCTCCTGCAGGTCGCGCTCGCGCTGCACACGCTCATGGGTGCCGCCTGGAAGTTCTCGGCCACGCCCGCGCAGACGATGCCGTCGCTCGCGGTGATTCCGCAGCCCGCATGGCTCGCGATGAGCGTGCTCGAGATCGCGTGCGGGCTCGCGCTGCTGCTGCCCGTGCTGCTCAAGCGCGGCGCGGCGTTCGTGCCGCTCGCGGCCGGAGTCGTGGCCGCCGAGATGCTGCTCTACACCGGGCTGCACTTCGCGTCCGGTGCACGCGACCTGCAGCCCCCGATCTACTGGCTCGTCGTCGCGGCACTGAGCGTCGTGCTGGTCCTGTCGCGGCGTCCGGCGAGGGCGTAGGCGGCGCCCGGCCCGGCCACCGTCACGGCGCCGGGATCGGTTCGCCCAGCAGCTTCGCGCGGACCAGCGCCACCGGGATCGAGCCCTCGGCGAGCACGGCGTCGTGGAAGCGGCGGTCGCTGTACGCCGCGCCCCACTTCGCCCGGCAGTCGCGGCGCAGGTCCACGAGCTGCTGCTTGCCCGTGAAGTAGGTGATGAGCTGCGACGGCCACTGGATCGAACGCAGGATGTCCTCGTCCACGCGGCCCTTGCCGGGCTCGGCGTTTCGCTTGTAGTCGGCCGCCTGCTGCAGCGTCCAGTCGCCGCGCTCGATGTTGACGTCGTACACGACGCGGCGGATGCGGCTGCGGTACGAGCCGAGCATGCGGTATTCGGCGAGCGGCGAATCACCATGGCCGCCCGCCGCCCAGAACGCCTCCTCCGCGTACAGCGCCCAGCCTTCGACGAGGCAGTTGTCCTGCAGGATCCAGCGGATCGGGTTCGGGTTCAGCCGGCAGATGGAAAGCTGCAGGTGGTGCCCGGGCACGCCTTCGTGCGCGGCGTACGGTCCCATGCCCGACTCACGGAAGCCCTGCGACGTGGCGATGCGGCGGGCCTTCGCGTCGAGCGTCCACGCGGTGTCCATGTGCTCGACGTTCCACCAGCCCACGTTCGACGCGCCGACCGGTGGCGGCGGGTTCATGCTGCCGCCGTCGCCGGTGAGCGGGATCATGCCCGCGGGCGTGGGCCGTGCGTGGATGGGGCCGACCGCCTTCGGTACCGTGACGAGATCGTGCGAGTCGAGGAACGCGCGGTCGGCCTTCGCGATGTCGTCGTAGATCGCGAGCAGCTGCTGCTGGTCGAGCGTCGCGGCGAGCGTGCGCTGGGCTTCCGTGGGAGTGGGCGCGGCGGGCATCTCCGCGTCCGGGCTCACGCGTGCCTTGATCGCGGCCATGGCGGAGTCCGTGCGCGCCAGTTCGGACTGCGCGCGGGCGAGCAGCTGGTCGCCGTTCCACGGCAGCAGCAGCGCGCGCGCCAGCCGCGCTTCGTAGCGTTCGCGGCCGATCACCTGGTATTCGGGCAGGCCAGTGCGAGCCGAAAGCTCGGACACGTAGGCCGTCAACGCCGCGATGGCCGCATCGCGCTCGGCGCCGGGGCCGTCGGCGCGCAGCACCCCGACGATGCCGTCGGTCACGCCCTTCGCGGTGGTCACGTCACGCGCGGTGGGCTGCTGCACGACCGCGCGCATCTCGGCGACCATCGCGGGAATGCCCCGGGCGAGTCGCGTCCGGAGGGCCGTGCGTTCGGGCGCGTACGTGACCAGCGCGATGAACGTGTTCGCGAGCGGTTCTAGCCACGACGCCGGCCGGTGCAGGAACAGCCGCTCGTCGGCCAGCTGCAGCCGCGCCTCCTCGGCGTTCGCCACGATCCAGCGCCAGTCCACCTGGCGATCCACGGGCCAGGATCGCCACGGCAGCGCGCGCAGCGCGGCGAGGTCGCGAGCGAGCCGCGCGATGCGTGCCGCCACGGTGTCGGGTGCGAACGACGGGATCCGGCTGCCGTCCTCGAAGAGCCCGTTGTTGGCCGCACCGCTCGGGTCGATCGCGAACCGCACCGCGATCACGTCCTTGGCGAGCGCGACGAACGCCGGGGTGCCGGGGAAGCGCAGCGACGCCAGCGTCGTGCCGGGCGCGTAGGCGGTGGTCGGGGCGGAGGCGGACGACGGCGTCACGAGCGCGGCGACGAACGCTATGGCGAGCATGAGAGATCGCGAAGTCATGCTCGGGAATCTAGCGGGCCGCCCCCGGGCGGGCCAGCGCGAAGCGATCTTCTCGTGCGCTTCGTCCGGGTTCCGACGTTGGAGAAGAGGGGGGGGCGTCTCTCGCCCCTCGTCCCGACAGCGTCCCCCGGAGGCTCCACGATGCCCGCTCGCACCCACACGTTCGCGCGACGGCAGCTGGCGTTCGCCCTGCTGGCCATGCTCGCCGCGCCACGCCAAGCCTCGGCCGCCTGGCCCAGCGATCCCACCGTCAACGTTCCGGTCGTCGTGGCCTCGGGGACCCAGCTCGAACCCGCGGCAGTCCCGGATGGCGCCGGCGGCGTGTTCGTGGTCTGGTCCGATGGCCGCGGATCCAGCTACGACGTCTACGCCCAGCGCATCAGCAGCGCGGGTGTGCCGCTCTGGGCCGCCAACGGAGTCGTGGTCTGCTCGGCGGCCAACGACCAGGCCAATCCCGTCCTCGTCGCCGACGGCGCGGGTGGAGTCGTGATCGCCTACGCCGACTTCCGCTCGGGCAACTACGACATCTACGCCCAGCGCCTGAACTCGAACGGCGTCGCACAGTGGACGGCCAACGGCGTCGCCCTCTGCACGGCGGCGAACGAACAGTCGCATCCCGTGATCACGACCGACGGCGCCGGCGGTGCGATCGTCGCGTGGCAGGACGTGCGCAGCGGCGGGCCCGACGTGTACGCGCGCCGGATCAGCGCCGCGGGCACGCCGCAGTGGACGGCGAATGGTGCCGCCGTCTGCACCGCGACCGATACGCAGTCGAACCTGGTCATCGCCAGCGACGATGCCGGTGGCGCGCTCGTGGGCTGGGTGGATTACCGCAACGCCACGGACTACAACGTCTACGTCCAGCGCATCAACTCCTCCGGCACGGCGGTCGGCACGGCCAACGGGGTGCTGGTCTGCGGCAGCCCGAACCACCAGAACGCGCTCAGCGGCGCATCCGACGGCGCGGGAGGCCTGCTGATGGCGTGGCAGGATTATCGTTCGGGCGTCGACCACGACATCTACGTCCAGCGCGTCACCCCCGCGCTCCTCATGCTCTGGAACACGAACGGAAGAGCAGTCTGCACGGCCACCGGCGCGCAGGGCAGCCCCTCCGTGTGCAGCGACGGCAGCGGGGGAGCGATCCTCGCGTGGGACGACAGCCGTGGCAGCGACGCGAACATCTACGGGCAGCGTGTGACCGCCAGCGGCGTCGCCTCGTGGACCGCGGACGGCGTCCTGCTGTGCTCGGCGACGGGCCTGCAGCTCAATGCGATGTGTGCGTCCGACGGCCTGGGCGGCGCGCTGGTCTGCTGGGAGGACTACCGCAGCACCTGGTACTACGACATCCACGCACAGCGGGTGAGTGGCGCCGGGAGCGTGCTGTGGGGCTCGGGTGGAGTGGCCGTGCTCGCGGCCGAATACAACCAGAGCAATCCCGTGCCGATCCCGGACGGGGCCGGCGGCGGGATCTTCGTCGCGCAGGACTACCGCTCCGGCACGAGCTACGACCTCTATTGCCAGCGTGTCGAGCGCTACGGCCAGCTGGGCCAGCCCGAGCCCGCGATCATCGGGGTGAAGGACGTGCGCAACGACCAGGGCGGCTTCGTGAAGGTGTCGTGGTCGGCCAGCCCTCTCGATGCCGAGCCCACGTTCGGCATCACCGACTACCGGCTGTGGCGTTCGGTGCCCAGCGCGCTCGCCGCGGCCCAGGCGCTGACGCGCGGCGCGACCGAGGACGCCGATGCCGCGGCACGCGACGGCGCGCTGCTCGTCACGGCCTCCGGCTACGCGTGGGAGCTGGCCGGATCGCAGACCGCCGACGCGCTCGCCAGCTACAGCCTCGTGACCACCACGCTCAGCGACTCGCTGCCGGGCTCGTTCCCGCGCACGGTGTTCATGATCGAAGCGCGCGCGACCACGTCGCTCAGCACCGACCGCTGGTACTCGGCGCCCGACTCGGGCTATTCGGTGGACAACATTGCTCCCGCCGCACCGGCGCCGCTGACGGGGCGGTACCTCGCGGGCCTGACCCGCCTGCACTGGAACCCGAACACCGAGGCCGATCTCGCGGGCTACCGGCTCTACCGCGGTACCTCGGCGGCCTTCGTGCCGTCGCCCGCGTCGTACATCGCTGACCTGCCCGACACGGGCTACGCCGACGCCGCCGGTGCGCCGTACGTGTACAAGCTCACCGCCGTGGACGAGCACGGCAACGAATCGCCCGTCGCGACCCTGATCCCGAGCGGCACGCTGGGCGTGGAAGGTGGCGTTTCGCCGCGCGCGTTCCTCGCGCTCGCGAGCGCCAACCCCGCGCGCGGCACCAGTACGCTGCGCTTCGCGCTCGCGCACGCGGGGCGTGCACAGCTCGAACTGTACGACGCGAGCGGGCGCCGGGTGCGCACGCTGCTCGCCGGCACGCTCGAGGCGGGGGAGCACGGCGCGTCGTGGGACGGTCGCGACGACTCGGGGCACGAGAGCGCCGCCGGGCTGTACTTCGCGCGGCTCGAAGCAGGCGGGGAGTGTCGCGTCGTGCGCATCGTGCGGGTGGACCGCTGACCACTCGGCGCCATTTTCGCTACCCCGGGCGGCGCACGCTGCGCTAGCGTGCGCCGCTCATGCGCCGCGCCCGCCTCTCGCTGCTCGCACTGCTCCTCACGAGCTTCGCTTCACTGGTCCATGCCGCCGGCCCGCGCCTCGTGGCCACGCACTGGACCGTGCGCGACGGGCTGCCCGTCAACTCGGTCAACGACCTGCTGCAGACGCGCGACGGCTACCTCTGGGTGTCGACCTACGACGGCCTCGTGCGCTTCGACGGCCTGCGCTTCTCGGTGTTCAACCAGTCGAACACGCCGTCGCTGCCCTCGAACCGCGTACTGAGCCTGCGCGAGGACGAGTCGGGCGATCTCTGGGTGCGTACCGAGAGCCGCGAACTGGTGAGGGTCGCCGATCCGCTCGAGGGCTGGGAGCGCTTCGGCGCCACCGGCGAGGGCGGTCACGTCCTCACCCTTCACATGGCGCGCGACGGCAAGCCCTGGATTGGTACGCGCACGGGCGTGCAGCGCTGGAACGGTCGCGCGTTCGAACCCTTCGCACCGGCAGGCTCGCTCACGGTGGGCGCGCTGTTCCGTGGCGCGAACGACGAACTGTGGGTTCACGCGGACACCACGATCTTCCATTTCGGCGCGCGCGGCCGCGAGGCGTTCCGGATCCCCAGCACGCGCGCGAACTTCATCCGTGCGTTCTACGGCCTGCCCGACGGCCGCGTGCTGATCGGCACGCGTGGCGGGCTGCTCGTGCCCGAGCGCGGCACGCTCCGGCCGGTGGACTGGGCGACGTTGCCCGACACGCTCGCGGTGTCGTCTTCGGAAGAATCGGCGCGTCGCGGCCCGGTACGTGTGCGCGAACTGAAGTTCTTCTACGGCCGCGGACCCGACGGCGAGGTGCGCGCCGAACTCGCGGCGTCTTGGGTCGTGGGCGAGAACGGCGAAGTCTGGCGCACGCAGGACAACTGGCTCTACCGCGGCGACGAGCGCGTGTTCCAGACCCGGTCCGAAGCCGCGCGCGTACTGGTGGACCGCGAAGGCTGCGTGTGGCTGGGCACCCGCTCGGACGGTCTGTACCGCTTCACGCCGGCGGTGTTGAGCAGCGTCGCGCCGACGGCGCTGGACAAGCCGCTCAACCTTTACTCGCTGTACGAGGATCGCGACGGCCGCATGTGGTTCGCAGGCTACGGTGCGGGCGCCGGCGTGCTGCGTGACGGCGTGGCGATCACTTCGCCGCTGCCCCTGCTGACGCGCGCGTTCGCGCTCTGCGTCGCGGGCAGGCGCGACGGCACCGTGCTGGCCGGGACGTTCCGTGGCGGGCTGTGGTCTGTGCGCGAGGGAACCATGACGCCGTACGCGAGCGAGTTCCTCGGCCGCTCGGACGACGTCTGGCTCATTCACGAAGATCGCTCCGGCGCGCTGTGGGTGGGCACGCAGCGCGGGCTCTGGCGCGCGCGTGGCGCGGAATGGACGCGCTTTGGGACCGAAGCGGGGCTCGGCAGCGCATGGGTGCGCACCTGCCTCGAACGCCGCGGCGGCGAACTGTGGTTCGGAACGGCCGGTGGCGGCATCGCGATCTGGCGCGACGGCCGCTTCGAGACGATCCGCGAAAAGCAGGGCCTGACCGCGCCTTCGGTGCGCGGCATGTACGAAGACGAACGCGGCGTGGTGTGGGCGGGCACCGAAGGCCAGGGGCTCGCGCGCATCGATCTGGCCGAAGGAGCGCCCGCGGCGAACGCGCACGTGTCGCAGGTGCGCGCGAAGGACGGGCTGTACGACGACGTCGTGCACGCCGTGCTCGGCCACCACGACGAACTCTGGGCGAGCACGAATCGCGGGCTGTTCCGGGTCTCGCGCGCCGCGCTCGACGCGTTCGCCGCGGGGCGCCAGTCGCGTGTGTTCTGCAACTCGTACTCCGAAGACGACGGCATGCCGAACCGCGAGGCGAACGGCGGCGCGCAGAACGCGGCCGTGCGCTCGCGCGACGGACGGCTCTGGTTCGCGACGCAGGCGGGTGCCGTGGTGGTGGACCCGGGGCTCGCGCGCCGGCGCGTGCCCACGCCGCCCGTCGTGATCGAGGAAGTGGACGCGAAGGGACTGCGCAGCTCGGGGCGACGCGGCACGGTGAAGCTGGCCGCGGACCAGCGCGACTTCTCGATTTCGTACGCCGGACTTTCGCTGCGCGCGTCGCGCGACCTGCGGTTCCGCTACCGGCTGCTGCCGGGTTCGCGCGACTGGACCGAGGCGGGCGACCGGCGCACCGCGTACTTCACGCACATCCCGCCCGGGCGGCACACGTTCGAGGTCGCGGTCAGCCTGCCCGACGGCGACTGGGACGGCCCGGTGGCTCGCGTGGTGGTGGACGTGGCGCCGCATCCGTGGGAGACGCCGTGGTTCGCGCTGCTGGCGCTGGCCGGGGCCGTCTACGCGGCCGTCTGGGTGCAGCGCCGGCGCGAACGCGCGCTGGTTTCACGGCAGCGCGAGCTGGCCGCGCAGGTGGACGCGCGCACGGCCGAACTTGTGCGCGAGAAGCACGAAACCGAGCGCTCGCGCGCCGATGCCGAGACGGCGCGCGACCTGGCGCAGCGTTCGCTCGGCACGATCGAGGCGCAGGCGCGCGAGCTGCGTGACCTGAACGACGCGCGCTCGCGGTTCTTCGCCAACGTGTCGCACGAGTTCCGCACCCCGCTCACGCTCACGATCGGCCCGCTCGAGGACCTGCTCGAAGGCCGCCACGGCGCGCTGGCGGATTCCGCACGCGCCCCGCTCGAACTGGCGCTGCGCAACTCGCACCGCGCGCTGCGGCAGGTCAATCAGCTGCTCGACATGGCCAAGTTCGAGGCCGGCGGCATGCGGCTACGCGTGCGGGCGCTCGACCTCGCTGCGCTGGTGCGCGACGTGACGCTGGCGTTCGCGCCGCTCGCCGATCGCGACGGCATCGCGTTGTCGTGCGAAACGGACCGCGGCGCCTCCGCCGACCGCTTTCACGGCGACGCCGCGCTGCTCGAACAGGTGCTTGCCAACCTGCTGTCGAACGCGCTGCGCCACACGCCGCACGGCGGCCGCGTGCGCGTGAGCGTGCAGGCCGACCCCGCGGGCACGGCGCCGGCGTTCGTGCACCTGCGCGTCGCCGATACCGGTGCGGGCATCGCGGCCGCCGACCTCGAGCACATCTTCAAGCGCTTCTGGCAGGCCGAAGGCGAGCGCGCGCCGGGGTTCCCGAGCACGGGCATCGGGCTGTCGCTCACGCAGGACATCGTGCACCTGCACGGCGGCCGCATCGACGTCACGAGCGCACCAGAAGAGGGCAGCACGTTCACGGTCAGCCTGCCGCTCGGGACCACGCACCTCGCACCCGATCAGCTGGCCTCTGCCGCGGACGACTCGCCCCGCAATCCCGCGCCGGCGGCCGACTGGCGCGCCGAGCTCGAGCAGGCGGTGGCGTCGGAGCCCGTGGCGGCGAACGTGCCGCCGGCCGACGGGGGCGAACGCACCACCGTGCTCGTGGTCGAGGACGATCCCGACGTGCGCGCCTACCTGCGTGGGCACCTCGAGCCGCACTACCGCGTGCTCGAAGCGCCCGACGGGCTCTCGGGGCTCGCCACCGCGCGCGAGGCGCTGCCCGATCTCGTGGTGAGCGACGTCATGATGCCGGGCATGGACGGCTTCGAGCTCTGCCGCACGCTCAAGGCCGACCCGGAGACCGAGTTCGTGCCGGTCGTGCTGCTCACCGCGCGCGCCTCGCTCGAGCACCGCATCGCGGGGCTCGAGGGCGGCGCCGACGACTACCTCGCGAAGCCGTTTCACGCGCGCGAGCTGCTCGCGCGCGTGCACAACCTGCTCACGCTGCGGCGGCGGCTGCGCGAGCGGCTCGAGCCGCGCACGTTCTCACCCGGCGAAGTGCGCGTCGCGAGCGTGCACGAGGAGTTCCTCGCGCTCGTGCGCGCGGCCATCGAGGCGAGCATCGGCGAAGAGGACTTCGGCGTGGGCGAGCTGGCCGACGCCGTCGGCATGGACCGCAGCCAGCTCTACCGGCGCACCATGGAGGCGACCGGCGAAGGCGCCGAGGCGCTGCTCAAGCGCTACCGGCTCGAACGTTCGGCGCAGCTTCTCGAACAGCAGGCGGGCAACGTCGGCGAGATCGCGTACGCCGTCGGCTTCAAGAGCGTGTCGCACTTCTGCAAGTCGTTCCGCGACCAGTTCGGCGTCACGCCCGGCGCCTGGGCGAAGGGCGAGCGCGGCGCGGCGCGTTGACCGGCGCCACGCTTCAGCCCAGCAGTGCCCGCAGCGCGTCCAGCAGCTCGCCGGCGTTGAACGGCGAACGCAGGTGCGCCACGCCCGGGGCGTGCGCGGCGCCCGCCGGGGCCTCGCGGCCGCCGACCAGCAGCACCGGGCGACCGGAGCCGCTGGCGCCGGACGCATGGGCGTCCACGACCGCCACGTCGGCGTCCGCCTCGTTCGCGCACTCGCGCAGCCGGTCGCTGGCCAGCGCCGCGAGCGCCATGCGCAGGTAGGCGAGGAGTTCGGCGTCGCTCACCCCGAGCCAGACCCCGAGCGGCGGGGACCCCGGCCCGCGCCGGGGCCCGCCGTGGGGGGGCTTCACTTCAGCAGCGACACGCGAATCGTTCGCGCGAAGCCGGGGGCGCGGAACCGCGCGAAGTAGACGCCGTTCGAAAGCGCCCGGCCGCCGTCGTCGCGGCCGTCCCAGTCGAGCGTGTACGAGCCCGGCTCGCGGCGGCCCTCCGCCAGCGTCCGGACGCGCTGCCCGGTGACGTCGAACACTTCGAGTGAAGCTTCAGCTGCCGCGGGCAAATCGAAGTGCAGGCTGGCCGCGCCCGATCGGGACGGATTCTCGCCGGCGAGCGCGAACGCCACCGCGCGCGGCGCGTCTTCGACCCCGGCCACGGCGCCGCCGCTCGTGCGCAGTGCGAAGGAGACCGACTTGCCGAGATCGGCGGCGTTCGTCTTGTAGACCAGGATCGCCACCTGCGTGAGGTCCTGCTGGATCGGCCGCACGGCCTCTTCGTTGCCGCCGGCGCCGTTCGCGTCTGCGAACGTCGTGGTCTCGGCGTCCCGCACGCCGTATCCGCCCACCGCGTGCTGGTACACAGCCAACGCGAGGTCGGCGTTGCCCGACAGGTTCTGCAGGAGCACCTGCAGGGTGATCGGAAGGAAGTTGATGGTCTTGAAGCTGTACAACTTGCCGATCTGGCCGGAGTTGATCGTCTGCGTGGCGCTGGTGATCGGCAGTGCGCCCAGGTCCACGGGCGTCAGGTTCTGGATCGTGTAGCCGCCCGTGCCGGTCAACCGCTGCACGCCGACGTCGTACGACGTCGCCACCGGCACGTCCGCGAGGATCGCCGACGTACGCCCGGCCGGCTTCGACACCCCGAGCACCGGCGTAACGAAGGCGCCGAACGGACCGCTTCCGGGCGAGTAGTAGGTCAGCGAGTTCGTGTTGCCCGCGTTGGGCGTCATCAGCGTCGCGCCCCAATAGGACGAGGAGTTCGGCGTGAACGTCGCGCGCACGCCGTCGAGATTGGGCAGCGGCGTCACACCGGCCGGCAGGTGCGTCCAGCCACCTTGCGCGTCCGGCGCGATGCGCGAAGCCGCGCTGCCGCCCTGCAGCGTCGGCGTCCACGTCCATTGCTTGCCCCAGGCGTTGTCGGACTCGTTCCACTCCGCGACCGCGCCTGCGTAGTCGAGCGCGTAGGAGAGCGTGTGGCGGCCGCCGGCGATCAAGGGGAAGGCCGGCGAGACCGTGGTGATTTCGTCGGGAGCGAGCGTGAGGCCCGACTTGTCCACTGCGACGACGCCGTCGAGGTACAGCCGATACGAGCCGCCGGTCGCGCTCATGCTGCCGTTGTTGCGGAAGCCGAACATCACGCTCGTGGCGGTCGGCGTGCCCGCCAGCGTGGCGGGTTCACTCGTGAGGTTCGGCGTGCCGTTGGCCACGCCGATCGTGCCGATCCAGCCCGGGAAAGCTTCGTTGGTGTAGTTGGGTGCGCTGATCAACCGCAGCGTGTAGGCGAGCGGCGACGAGCCACCGTCGTCCAGGTCGCGATAGACGATCACCGCGTAGTTCTGGGCGCCCCCGGTGACCGGCACGGAGAGATCGAGCACCGCGACACCCTGCGCGTTCGTCCCCGCGGTGTCGGTGAGGGCGTTCCGCGAACAGACGCCCAGGGTGGGACTCACGGCTGCCATGTGCAGCTTGATCCCCGGCGTGGTCTCGAGCCGCAGTCGGATCCACGAAACGGTCGGCACGGGCACGTGCACGTACTCGTCCACCGCGACCATCTGGTTCCCCGTGAGGCTGCCGTTGACGACCGTGTTGATGGCCATCGGGATGTTGTCGGGGGCCATGCGCGATTCGGCGATGTAGCTGCCCGACCCCGACGCGTAGACGACGCCCAGGTCGTGGTCGTGGTCCGCGATCCCGCCATTGTTCCGGAGGATGATTTCCGTCGCCGCGCCGGGATGGACCGACGTGGCCATGGCGGTGCGGAAACCGCTGCCCTGCCCGGTCGCGGGTTCGTAGAGGCCGATGTCGTAGTTGGAGCCGTTCGCCGCGTGCACGGCAATGGCAGACCAGCGACCGCGCGCGGGTGGCAACCAGCCGCAGCGAATGCCGTCCTTGTTGGCGTAGAACGGCGGGGTAATGAGCCCGATGCCGGCGGTGGGGTTCGGTGGCTGCGGAAACGGGCGGGAGCTGCCGGCGGCGAGAAACTCCGTCGGCACGACCGACGCCTGCAGACCGTAGTAGTTGTCGTTCTCGTCGCTTTCGAGGTCGGCGTTCTGCGAATCGCACTTGAGGATGAACGTGTGCAAGCCGCCGCGGGCAGGGACCGGGGCGACCGTGGGAAAGAAGAAGTTGGGTCCAAGCGTCGCGGTCCCCGAGAACCCCGTGAGGACGCTGTCCACGTAGATGCCGAAGCCGACCGGCGCAGCTCCGGCCGTTCCGCGGTTCGCCATGCAACCGACGGGATAGATGCTGGTGGAGTCCCCGTACAGGACCTCGACGATCCCGCTGTAGTTCATCGATGCCGGGGACGTCTCGCAGAGGTAGAGCGGCGCCGGCCAACCGACCAGTCCGGCCGGCTGGTAGTTCGGCAGCGCGGAGCTGGGCCGAACGCATGCCAGCAGTCCGGCGATCGTGAGAAGGGCGAGAACCAGCAGGCGAGGATGGAGTCGCATGGACAGCCTCCGGGGCGATGGGGCGGGCGGCGGGTCTGAAAGCGAGCGGAGTCTCGTCGCCGGGAGCCGCCGGGCGTTATCGCCACGGTTGCAGATCATGTCACCACGGTTGTCGCGTTGCCCTGCAAGCGCTTCGGGCGCCCGCCACGAGCGGGAAGTGCGCTCCGGCACCCTGCGGGAGCGCCAGCTCCACGGCACCTCCAGCGTCGTCGGTGTACGAGCGAAGCCTTCGCATTCGCGACGCCCGGAGCTAGGCTGCACCTCCCGGTTCATCCCCCGAGCTTCCGGTCCAGGCGCCCGTCGTGATCGAGCGGCGGACCTGCCGGCCTGAGCGGGGGCGGAGGCCGCATGAAGTGCCCTCGGACGTCCTTCGCGCTTCTCGTCGTCGCCCTGTCGCTCGTGCCCGGATCCGTCCGTGAGGCGAGTGCCGCCTACGCGCAGGCCGATCTCGCGGGCACGTGGCGCTCGCAGACGCTCGCCTCCGGTGCCGGCGCGCCGTGGTGGGAGCGCGGGCTCGCCATGATCACGCCAGGCGGGCTGCTCACGGCATACGCGCTGGACAACCACGGCCATCGTGACACGACGAGCGGCACGGTCGTGCTCGATGCGAACGGCGTGGTCACGCTGGCCACACCGGCCGCGTTCAGCGGTGCGCTCGACCTGGGCAAGACCGTGCTGGTGGCGACGGACACGTGGCCGGGGGACGGCACGTCGGAGCTGAAGCTGGTCGTGAAGACGAACGGCACGGCGGTGACGTCAGACCTCGCAGGAGCGTGGGAGCTGCAGTCCATCGCGTCGGGGCCGGGCGGACCGTGGTGGATGCGCGGTCGCCTGCAGATCGCGGCGAACGGATCGTTCACAGGCACGCTCACGGACAACACCGGCGCCAGTGACTCCGCGATCGGGAGCATGTCGGTCGCGCCGGACGGCGGTGTCGGGCTCTCGGTCGCGCCTCTTGCGCTCGGCTGGCTGGATGCGGGCCGCAGCGTGCTCGTGCTGACCAACACGTGGTCCGACGGCACGGCCGAGCTTTCCACCGCAGTTCGCATGGCGCCGGCGTACGTGCAGTCCGACCTCGCGGGTACGTGGCAGGTGCGCCAGCTGGCCTGCGGGCCCGGCGCGCCGTGGTGGAGCCGCGGGCAGATCGTGGTCGCGCCGAACGGTTCGTACTCCGGCAGCGTGACGCAGAGCGACGGCCACACCGGTCCGGTCAGCGGCAGCTTCACGCTGGGCGGCAACGGCGTGCTCACGCGCAGCGGCTCGGCGGCCGCGCGCGGCGCGCTCGATGCGGGGCATACCGTCATGGTGTGGACCGACACGTGGGCCACGGGCAGTCCCGGCACCGCGGAACTGCTGGTCGGCGTGCGCACCGACGGCGCGACCACGAACGTGCCACCGTCCGCTGGTGCGGAGTTCGGGCTCACGCTCGCAAGCCCGAACCCGGTGCGCGGCGGATCGCTCGTGGTGCGCTGTGCACTCGGCGACTCGCGGCCTGCGCAGTTGGAACTCCTCGATGTGGCGGGGCGCGTGATCGCCGCGCAGGACCTTGGCGTACCGGGTGAGGGCACTCACGCGGTCACGTTGCCGATCGGTGAGCACGCTCGGCCCGGGGTGTACTTCGTCCGGCTGCGACAGGCCGGAAGCGAGCGCGTGAAGCGATTCACCCTGTTGCGCTGAACCCTCGCGAACAGATTCCCATTCGTCCGCCCGCGGAGCCTCCGGGGTGCGCCCGTTCACGCGCTGCACTCCCGCACCCCTGTGCTACGGTGCCGCCCGCACCGCCTGTCCGCGTTCGACGCCATCCCGATCGAGGAGGCAGCACTTTGCCGTTGGCCGCCGGCGACAAGCTGGGTCCGTACGAAGTCATTGCGCCGCTGGGCGCAGGCGGCATGGGCGAGGTGTGGCGCGCGCTTGATTCGCGGCTTGGGCGTGAGGTCGCGATCAAGGTGCTGCCGGAAGCGTTCGCGGCCGACCCCGAACGGCTTGCGCGCTTCGAGCGTGAAGCGCGACTGCTCGCGTCGCTGCAGCATCCGCGCATCGCCGGCATCTACGGACTCGAGGTGTTCGAGGGCCAGCGCTGCCTCGTGCTCGAGTTCGTCGAAGGGGAGACGCTCGCCGCCCGGCTGTCGCGCGGTGCGCTTCCGGTCGACGAAGCCGTCGAGGTGTGCCGGCAGATCGCCGAGGGCGTCGAAGCGGCGCACGAAGCCGGAGTGGTGCACCGCGATCTCAAGCCGGGCAACGTCATGCTCAAGTCCGACGGCGCGGTCAAGGTGCTCGACTTCGGGCTCGCCAAGTCGAGCGCGTCCTCGCTCGGCGCCTCCGACGCCAGCCTGAGCATGTCGCCCACGATGACGGCCGCCGCCACGCAGAGCGGCGTGATCCTGGGCACCGCCGCGTACATGAGCCCCGAACAGGCGCGCGGCCGCGCGGTGGACCGGCGCGCCGACGTCTGGTCGTTCGGCTGCGTGCTCTTCGAATGCCTCACCGGGCGCCAGGCGTTCACGGGCGACACCGTGTCCGACACGATCGCTGCGATCCTGCGCGCGGAGCCCGACTTCGCGGCGCTGCCCGCCGCGACGCCGGCGCGCGTGCGCGAGCTGCTCGCGCGCTGCCTTTGCAAGGACGCGCACGAACGCCTGCGCGACGTCGGCGAGGCGCGCGTGGCGCTCGGCGCGGGCGCGGCGTCGCAGTCTTTGCTCGTCTCGTCGCACGCCGCGCCCACGCGCCGCGGCTTGCCGGCGTGGGCGTCGTTCGCGCTCACCGCAGTGCTCGTCGCCGCCGCCGCGCTCGCAGGCCGCTTCCTCGCGCGCACGCCGGTGCCGATGCGCACGCTCGACCTCACGGTCGCCGGACTGCAGTCCGACTGGGCGAGCGCGCCGCGGTTGTCGCCGGACGGCTCGACGATCGCCTACCTCGCGAGCGGCCACATCTGGGTGCGCCGGCTCGACGAACTCGAAGCGCGCTCGGTCGCCGAAGTCACCGACAACGCGTCGCTCTGCTGGTCGCCGGACGGGCGCGACATCGGGTTCGAGAGCCGCCGCAAGCTCTGGCGTGTCGGCGTCGGCGGCGGCACGCCGGTCGAACTCTGCCCGCTCCCCGGCACGGGCCGCTCGATCGGGCTCGCGTGGTCCCGGCGCGGGAGCATCGCGGTCTCGATCTGGCGCGGCGGAATCTATGCCGTGCCGGCCACGGGCGGCGCGCTCGCGCTGCTCGTCGATCTCGAGCCAGGCCGCATCGTGGATTTCCATGCGCCGGCGTGGCTGCCGAACGGCGACCTGCTCTATCTCGTGCACTGGGTCGCGGGCCAGCGGGGCGAGAAGGAGCCACACGACCTCGAAGTGTTCGCGGGCGGCAAGCGCATTCCCGTGCGCGGCACGTCGGAGAAGCTGGGCGCGGGGGTGTTCGATCCCTCGGGCAAGCTGCTCATGATCCGGGAAGGCCCGAACGGCGGGCTCTGGATCGCGGACTACGAGCTCTCGCAGCGGCGACTGACGAGAGAGCCGCGCCTGCTCGAACCGCACGTGCGCGGCGTGAGCATCGCCGACGACGGCGCGATGCTGTACCTGGTCGGCGATGAGCAGCAGCAGCCGAGCGAACTCGTGTGGGTGAACCGCGCGGGCAAGGTGACCGGCTCGACCGGCGCCGCCTATCCGGGCATCCGCAGCGTCGCGCTGTCGCCGGATCGCCGGCGGGTCGCGTTCGCCACACGCCAGGACGACGTCGAATCGGTGGTCTGGGTGCGCGATCTCGCGCGGGGCACCGAAACGCGCATCACGTTCGGCGACGTTCCCGCGTTCTACCCGAGCTGGCTGGGCGTGAACCGGCTGCTCTACGCGGAGCCCAGCTCGACCACCGAGTCGGTCATCGACTATCGCCTCATGAGCGTCGACGCCGACGGCAGCGGCCATGCGAAGGTCGTCGCGACGCCGGAAGGTTCGAGCTTCCAGCGCGCGTTCGTCCCGCCGGGCAGCCCGCTCGCGCTGCGCGTGCTCGACGAGACCGGGCACGGCCGCCTGCGCGTCTCCGACGTCGCGGCCGACGGCACGCTCGGGCCGCCGCGCACGTTCGCGCGCTTCTCGCCCGAGCCCGACGTGCGTGCCTTCGGCTACAACGGCTCCGGCGTGGACGTCTCCAAGGACGGCCGGCTCGTGGCCTACTGCAACAACGACGACGCGAGCCAGCTGTTCGTGACGCGGTTCCCGAGCGGCGAGGGGCCGTGGCTCGTGGGAACCGGCAGCGGCAACCAGCCGCGCTGGGCGCCGGGCTCGGGGGCGCTCTATTCGGTCGCGACCGGCGAGCAGGGCACCGAGTGGCTGGTGGAGACCGAAGTGCACGCCGACCGCAGCCCGCCGCTCGGAGCGAGCACGCGGCTGTTCGAACTCGGCGCGACCGGCCTGCCGACCGAAGGTTCCGCGATCTACGACGTCGACGCCGACGGCTCGCGCTTCCTCGTCGCGCGCCCCGTGCCCGGTTCGTCCGCGCCTTCGTCCCGGCTCGTGCTGGTGCAGAACTGGAAAGCGTGGGCGGCGAAACGAAAATCGTCCTGAGGCACGGGCGCGATCGCCGTGCCTCGGGAACGTCGCGAACGGACTGAAGCCACCGCAGGAGCGTGTGCTACGTTCCAGCGGCGCACCGCCGATCCACGTTCGACTCCATCCCGATCGAGGAGGCTGCACTTTGCCGCTGGCCGCCGGCGACAAGCTGGGTTCGTACGAGATCCTCGCGCCGCTGGGCGCGGGTGGCATGGGCGAGGTCTACCGTGCGCGCGACCCGCGCCTCGGTCGCGACGTCGCCATCAAGGTGCTGCCCGAGGCGTTCGCCTCCGACCCCGAGCGTCTCGCGCGCTTCGAACGCGAAGCGCGGCTGCTCGCCTCGCTGAGCCACCCGAACATCGCGGTGCTGCACGGACTCGAGCACGAAGGTACGCGGCGCTTCCTCGTCATGGAGCTGGTCGAGGGCGAGTCGCTCGCGCAGCGGCTCACCGCCGGCGCACTGCCGATGGACGAGGCGCTCGACGTGGCGCGCCAGGTCGCGACCGCGCTCGAGGCCGCGCACGACGGCGGCGTGGTGCATCGCGATCTCAAGCCCGGCAACGTCATGGTGACTCCCGCGGGGCTCGTGAAGGTGCTCGACTTCGGGCTCGCCAAGGGCGCGACCGGTTCGCCGAGCGACTCGAGCCTGTCCGCGTCGCCCACGCGCACGTACGCGATGACCGGCGACGGCATGATCCTCGGCACCGCGGCGTACATGAGCCCCGAGCAGGCGCGCGGCAAGCCGGTGGACCGGCGCACCGACATCTGGGCGTTCGGCTGCGTGCTGTTCGAATGCCTCACCGGACGGCAGGCGTTCGAAGGCGAGACGGTGTCCGACCTCATCGCGTCCATCCTCAAGGGCACGATCGAGTGGGATGCGCTACCGTCGGCGACTCCTCCGCGCGTGCGCGAACTGCTCACGCGCTGCCTCGAACGCGACGCGCGCCAGCGCCTGCGCGACATCGGTGAGGCGCGGCTCGTGCTGGAGAAGCCGGGTGACGTGGCGGCGCCTGCCGCCGCTGCACCCGCGACGGCGCATCGCGCGCCGCTGCCCGTGGCCGCGCTCGCGACGGGCGCGCTGCTGCTCGCCGCGCTGGCGGGCTTCGCCGCGTGGTCGCTCAAGCCGGCGCCCGCGGTGCCCACGACGTGGGCCGAGCTCGCACCGCCCGCGGGAGGCCGCTGGGAGTGGTCGTTCGGCGGTGACGGCGCGGTGTCGCCCGACGGCCGCTGGTTCATCTCCGGCGTGACCGATTCGCTCCGCGCGCGCCGGCTCGTCCTCCGTGATCTCGAAACCGGCGGCGTGCGTCCGCTCGAAGGCACCGAGGAAGGCGCCTATCCGTTCTGGTCGCCCGACGGAAGGAGCATCGGCTTCTTCATGCCGGGCCGGCTCCAGCGACTGGAACTCGACGGCGGCTCGATCACCACGATCGCTCCCGCGCCCGACGGTCGTGGTGGTTCGTGGAGCGCGTCAGGGCAGATCGTGTTCGCGCCGAGCTCACGAAGCGGCCTGCGCGCGGTCTCGGCCTCCGGCGGCGAGGTGCGCACGCTGGTGCCCGATTCGGCCCTGTGCAACTACCGCTTCCCGCACTTCCTTCCCGACGGCGAGCACTTCATCGTCGGCCGCATGGAGTCGGGGATTCCGGCGAACGTGCTCGTGATGTCGCTGAAGGGTGGTCCGCCACGTTCGCTGGGACTGCCGGTGACGACGTTCGGGAACGTGTACTACGCGCGCGGCCTGCTGTACTACAGCCACGACTTCATCCTGCGCGCACGGCCGTTCGATCCCGCGCGGCTCGCGTTCACGGGTGAGGCGATGACCGTGACCACGCCGGTTTCGGGCATGCTGAATCGTTCGCACGCCGACTTCGCCGTCGGTGGCGAAGGCACGATCGTGTTCCGGTCGCAGCGCATGCACCAGACCGACCAGATCGTCGTGCGCGACCGCGAGGGTCACATGCTGCGCGCGATTCCCTCGCGCGGCGAGCTGCAGGATCTCAGCCTGTCGCCGGACGGCACGCACCTGGCGACGGCCCTGAAGATCGAGGGCAGTCCGTATCCCGACCTCTGGCTGTTCGACACGCGGCAGGCGGCGGAATCCCGCCTGACCTTCGACCAGGCCAGCGACGACGGCGTGTTCTCGCCGGACGGTTCGCAGCTCGCGTTCCAGGCGGACAGCGGCGTGTGGACGCGCGCCAGCGACGGCAGCGGCGTGCCCGTCCACGTCTACACCACCGGCCTCGACATGTCGCCGACGCAGTGGGTGGACGCGAACACGCTGCTGCTGACGGGCGCGTCGTCCAAGGCGAGCGTGCGCGCCGACATGATCGTCGCGCTCGACCTGGCGACGGGGAAGGCGCACGACCTCATCGAGGGCGATATCTTCGTGCATCACGCGCAGGTCTCGCCGGACCGCCGTTGGATCGCCTACGCCACGATGTCCGGAAACCTCCCGCAGGTGTTCGTGATGGACTATCCCGGGCTTCGGAGCCGGTGGCAGGCCTCGCAGGCGGGCGGCGTCGCGCCGCGCTGGTCTCGCGACGGCCGCGAGCTGCTCTACCTCGATCTCGACGAACAGCTCCTGTCGGTCGGCGTGACGGCGTCCGGCGGTTCGCTGACGTTCGGAGCACCCACCGTGCTCTTCCGGCATTCGATGGGAAATCACGTGCGCAACCGTATCCAATCGTGGGCCGTGGACGCGGCCGGGCAGCGCATCTACATGCTCGAACCCAGCGTGCCCGAGGAACCGCGCGCCGCGCTCACGCTCGTGCGCGGCTGGCAGCCGCCGCGCGCGGGGAAGAAGTGACGCGATGGCCCTGAACTCCGGCGACAGGCTGGGTCCCTACGAGATCGTCGCGCCGCTCGGCGCCGGCGGCATGGGCGAGGTGTATCGCGCGCGCGACACGCGCCTCGGGCGCGACGTGGCGCTCAAGGTGCTGCCGGCGGCGTTCGCGCAGGATCCCGAGCGCGTCGCGCGCTTCGAGCGTGAGGCCAAGCTGCTCGCCTCGCTCAACCACCCGGCGATCGGCGCGCTGTACGGGCTCGAGGAATCCGACGGCCGGCGCGTGCTCGTGCTCGAACTGGTCGCGGGCGAGTCGCTCGCCGAGCGGCTGCGCCGCGGGCCGATGCCGCTCGACGATGCGCTGCCGATCGCGACACAGGTCGCGAGCGCGCTCGAGGCCGCGCACGAGAGCGGCGTGGTGCACCGCGATCTCAAGCCCGGCAACGTCATGTTGCGGCCCGACGGCACGGTCAAGGTGCTCGACTTCGGGCTCGCCAAGGCGGCCGCGGGCGACGGCCGCGGCTCCGATCCCCAGCTCTCGGCTTCGCCGACCATAACCTACGCCGCGACCCAGGCCGGCGTCATCCTGGGCACCGCGGCCTACATGAGCCCCGAGCAGGCGCGCGGCCGCGCGGTCGATCGGCGCAGCGACATCTGGTCGTTCGGCTGCCTGCTGTTCGAGCTGCTCACCGCGAAGCAGGCGTTCACGGGCGAGACCGTGTCCGACACGCTCGCTTCGATCCTCAAGAGCGAGCCCGACTGGAGCGCGCTGCCCAAGGGCCTGCCGCGCCGCGTCGACGAACTGATGCGGCGCTGCCTGCGCAAGGACCCGGCCTCGCGACTGCGGGACGCCGGCGACGCGCGCATCGCGCTCGAGGAAGTGCTCGCTTCGCCGCACGCCGACGATGCGCCCGCCGCCGCGGCCGCGACGCCCAACGCGCGCGGCGCGAACCGCGGCGCTCTCGCTGCGACGGGCGCGATCGCGGTGGTCGCGCTGGCCGTGGCCGCGTGGGCGCTCGTGCGCGGCCCGGGGGCGAAGGGCGGCGAGCGCGCGATGCGCTTTTCGGTCCCGGCGCCGACGGGCGTGTCGTGCGCCGGTTCGATCGAGGCGCTCGCGATCTCGCCCGACGGCGCCGCCGTGGCGTTCGTGGGACAGGACTCGACGGGAGTGCCGGCGATCTGGGTGCGCCGGCTCGACGCGCTGCTCGCCGAACGCGTGCCCAACACCGAGAACGCCTACGGCCTGTTCTGGTCACCGGACAGCCGGCAGCTCGGGTTCTTCACCGACAGCAAGCTCAAGACCGTCGCGCTCGCGAACGGCGTGGTGCGCACGTTGTGTGATGCGCCCGATCCGCGCGGCGCGAGCTGGGGCTCCAAGGGCACGATCGTGTTCGCACCCGCCGCGACCGGCATGCTGCTCGCGGTGGACGGCGAGACCGGGCAGGTGGTGGACTCGCTGACGTGCGATCCGAAGACGAAGGAGAACAGCCTGCGCTACCCGGCGTTCCTCCCGGACGGCGAGCACTTCCTCTTCGTGTCGCTGCCGCGTCCGCAGGGCGAGTACCCGATCTGGATCACGAAGCTCGGGTCGAAGTCGCGCAAGCAGGTGATGACCGCCGAGGCCGCGCCGGTATGGGCGGGGGAAGGCCGCGTGATCACCATCCTGCACGACCGCCTCGTCGCCCTTCGCATGAACCCGACGACCGGGAAGACCAGCGGCAAGCCCGTGGACCTCGGGGAGGCGCCGCTCACGCTCGCGCACGACGGCTGCAATGCCGTGTCGGCTTCGAACGATGGCAAGCTGGTCTTCACCAGCGGGTCGGTCGCGAACACCGAAGCCGTGTGGCTCGATCGCGCTGGCCACCGCATCGGCGCCATGCCCTTGCCGAGCGGCCGCTGGGAGTCGTTCGCCATCTCGCCCGACGGCAGGCGCCTCGCCGCGGCCAAGCGGCTGTCCGCCAGCGAGACGAAGATGTGGACGTTCGACCTGACGACCGGGCAGGGCGGCCCGGTGTGCGACGTGGCCTCGCAGGCGAGCATGGCGTGGTCACCCGACGGGCGGCAGCTGTCCTACCAGAAGGTCGCCGACGGCATGGCGCAGGTGTTCACCCGTCCGGTGGGTGGGACCGAGGAGAAGCGCCTGGTGCCGCCGCCGGGGATGTTCATGAACCTGTGGAGTTTCACGCCGGACTCGAAGTCGGCGCTCTACAGCCAGCCGAACCCGGGCATGAACTGGGACGTGATGTCGGCGCCGATCGACGGCTCGAGCCCGCCGGTGCGGCTCGTCTCGACGCCCGCGAACGAGAACGGCGGCGTGCTGTCGCCCGACATGAAATGGCTGGCCTACGTGTCCGACGAATCGGGACGCGTCGAGGCCTACGTGAGTTCGTATCCGCCCGGATCGGAGCGGCGGCAGCTCGGCTCCGCGGGCCTCAGCGCGACCGCGAACAGCTACAACGTCGACTGGTCCACCGACGGAAGCGAAATCCTGCTGGTGTCCACCGAACTCGCCGTGTATCCCGTCGAGCTTCGCCCCGAGCTGAAGATCGGCGCCGCGCGCCGGCTGTTCACGCTGCCGGCGGGCACGATCACGCTCTCGCCCGCGCCGGACCACCAGCGCTTCCTCGTCAGCCTGCCGCTCGAGAACGCGGTGCCGCCGCAGGTCACCGTGCTCGCGAACTGGTGGGCACTGCTGCACCCCTCCTCGCGCGCCGGCCGCTGACGCGCGGCCCCGGGAGCCACGCATGTCCCCGACGAAAACGAGCATCGCCGATCTCTTCGACACGAGGATTCCCGCCGGCCTGCGGCAGTTCCCCGAGCAGGCGCGAGCCGTGAACGCGGTCTACGCGTTCAAGATCGCCGGCGAAGGGGGAGGCGACTGGACCTGCGACCTGACCGCGAACCAGCCCTCGTGCGTGCGAGGCTCGAGCGTCCCGGCGCAGTGCACCTTCGAGTGCGACGCCGCGGACTTCGCGCGCGTGCTGCAGGATCCGAACGAGGCGATGTCGCTCTATTTCCGGGGCAAGTTGAAGGTGTCGGGCGACTCCATGCTGGCGATGAAGCTGCAGGAACTGTTCAAGCTGGCGCAGGCGAGGTGAATCTCGTGCTCGGCGGGACGCCGGTGCCGGCGAAGGAGCCGGCAGCGAAGTAGTCGCGGCCGTGGCCGGTTGCCCGCGCCGCGCCCTTGTGCTGGACTCGCGCCTCACGTCCAACCCGAGGTGACTCATGTCCCGCACTCGCCTGTTCGCGCTCGCCCTCGTGGCGGCGCTCGCGCTCCCCTACGCCGCATCCGCCGACGACCACGCCGCGCACCTGCCGCTCGGCGATCCTGCCCGCAAGGACCGCACGGTCGGTGTCGTGCTCGACGGCATCACCGACTCGGCGACCGGTGACACGATCTCCGTGTCCGAGCTCGCCGCGCGGCTCGACGGCGTGCGGCTGTTGTTCGTGGGCGAGAGCCACGTGGACATGGAGTTCCACCGCGTGCAGCTGCGCGTGCTGCAGGAACTGCAGCGCCGCGGCCGCACGGTGATGATCGGGCTCGAGATGTACCCGGTCACCGAGCAGAAGGCGCTCGACCGCTGGTACGGCAACCGCAAGCTGACCGAAGAGCAGTTCCTGACCGAGTCGCGCTGGTACAAGAACTGGGGCTACCACTGGAACTACTACCGCGACATCTTCCTGTTCGCGCGCGAGCACCAGGTGCACATGTTCGGCGTGAACATGCCGCGCGGCGCGATCAGCACCATTCGCGCGAAGGGCTTCGATTCGCTGACCGTGGAACAGCGCGCCATGCTGCCGCCGCGCGTGGACCTGGACAGCGAGGAGCACAAGCGGTTGTTCCGGGCGTTCTTCGGTGAAGAAGACGCGCTGCACGGCAACATGCCCGAGGCCATGTTCCAGGGCATGTACCGCGCGCAGTGCGGCTGGGACGCCGCCATGGGCTGGAACGCCGTGCAGGCGCTGAAGAAGTACGGCGACGACAAGACCATCATGGTCGTGCTGATCGGCTCGGGCCACGTGGCGTACGGACTCGGCGCCGAGCGGCAGGTGCGGCCGTATTTCGACGGCGGCGTCGCGAGCGTGATCCCGTACCCGATCGCAGAGGAGCCGGGCGGCGAACCGACGCGCGAGCTGCAGGCGTCGTACGCCAACTTCGTGTGGGGCGTGCCGGCGTTCGACGCGCCGATCTATCCCTCGACGGGCATCTCGACGCCCGACTCGCGCAGCGGCGCGCACTACAAGGTGATCAACGTGGCCGAGGGTTCGTCGGCCGAGGCGGGCGGCGTGAAGCTGGGCGACGAGATCGTCTCCGTGGACGGGCTCCCGCTCGACGACAAGGAGCCGCTCAACCGCTACATGTCCACCAAGCGCTGGGGCGACACGCTCCACTATCGCGTGTTGCGCGGCGGCCAGGAGCTGGACCTGACCCTGAACCTGCGGCGCTTGCACCACGTGGCGAAGGCGGACACGGCCGCGGCCAAGCCCGCCGCGGCGCCCGCGGCGGCGCCGGCGTCGCCGCGCCCGATGGGCGGGAGCAGCAAGTGAACGCGCGCCGCGCGGGATTCGCGCTGCTGGTCGCGCTCGCGCTGCCCGTGCACGCGCTCGCGGCGCCCGGCGCGACGGCGCCGCCGTCCGGCATGCTGCGCCACGCCATGCACGTGAAGCTCGATCCGGCGCGCGGCTGGCTGGACGTGACCGACACGCTCACCGTGCCCGCGGCGCTGGTGCGCGACGGCTCCGCCGATTTCCTTCTGCACGGCGCGCTCATGATTCAGGATGTGCCCGCGACCGTGAAGCGCGTGCCGCTGCGTTCGGGTTCGCGCGACGACGCCACGCGGTTCTTCGGCATCAACGCGTCGGACGCCGACCGCGACACCGCGCTTGCGCGCTGGCGCGTGACGCTGCCCGCGGGCGGCGGCACCGTGGTGCTGCGCTACGGCGGGCACTTCGACTTCGGGCTGTCGGACGAGAAGGAGCAGTACACGCGCGGGTTCCGCCAGACGACGGGCATCGTGTCCGCGCAGGGCGTGTACCTGTCGGGCGACGGCTACTGGTACCCGCAGATGAGCCGCGAACTGATCGCGGCGCGGCTGTCGGTCGCAATGCCGGCGGACTGGCGCGTGATCGCGCCGGGCAACGGTCGTGCGCGCGACGCCGACGGGCAGGCGCACTGGAACGCCGACGCCGGCGTGGACGAGTTGACGCTGGTCGGCGGCCCGCTGCTCGAGTACCGCGAGCAGGCCGGCGCCGTGGACGCGCTCGTGTACCTGCGCACCAAGGACGATGCGTTGGCCGCCAAGTACCTCGAGGCCACCGCGCAGTACCTGAAGATGTACGAGGACCTGATCGGACCGTACCCGTACGACAAGTTCGCGATGGTCGAGAACTTCTGGGAGACGGGCTACGGCATGCCGAGCTACACGCTGCTCGGCTCGCAAATCATCCGGTTCCCGTTCATCCTCACGTCGTCCTACCCGCACGAGATCCTGCACAACTGGTGGGGCAACTCGGTGTTCGTGGACTACGAGAGCGGCAACTGGTGCGAGGGGCTCACGGCCTACATGGCCGACCACCTGATCCAGGAGCAGCGCGGCCGCGGCGCCGAGTACCGGCGCGACGCGCTGCAGAAGTACCGCAACTACGTGCGCGACGGCCGCGACCTGCCGCTGAGCGCATTCCGTTCGCGTCACAGCGCCGCGACCGAAGCGGTGGGCTACGGCAAGGCGCTCATGGTGTTCCACATGCTCCGCCGGCAGGTGGGCGACGACGCGTTCCGCCGCTGGGTGCGCGCGTTCGACGAGCGCTTCCGCGGCAAGCGCGCCTCGTGGGCCGACGTGGAGTCGGCGTTCGAGTCGGTGTCGGGCCGCGACCTGACGCGGTTCTTCGCCGACCACGTGACGCGCGTGGGCGCCGCGGACCTGCGGCCCGAGCGCGTGACGGTGCGCCCGGCGGCCGGCGGCGGCTACGAAGTCGCCGGCGCGCTGGTGCAGGCGCAGGACGGCGCGCCGGTCGAGCTGCACGTGCCGGTCGCGGTGCAGACCGCGAAGGGCGTGACGCTCGACACCCTGCACTGCCTGACGAAGCGCACGGCGTTCGCACTGCGCGTGCAGGACCCGCCGCTCGTGCTGCACGTGGACCCGGCCGCCGACGTGTTCCGGCTGCTCGATCCGCGCGAGACGCCGCCGTCGCTGGGGCAGGTGTTCGGCGAGTCGCGCGTGCTGGCGGTGCTGCCGTCGCGCGCGAGCGCGGCCGAGCAGGCGGCGTGGCGCGCGCTCGCCGAGGGCTGGCGCAGCGAGGGCCACGCGGTCGAGTGCGTGACCGACGCGCAGGTGAAGGCGCTGCCCGCCGACCGTGCGGTGTGGCTGCTGGGCCGAGGCAACACGCTCGCCGCGGCGCGCTTCGCGAGCGGCGCCGACTTCGCGCTGGCGCACGACACGCTGCGCGTGGACCGCGAGGCCATGGCGCTGGCCGGACACTGCGGCGTGCTGGTGCGGCGGCATCCGGCCGCGGCCGAGAAGGCGATCGGCTGGATCTTCGCCGACGACCTGGCCGCGCTGCCCGGGCTGGGCCGCAAGCTGCCGCACTACGGCAAGTACTCGGCGCTCGGGTTCGAAGGCACCGAGCCCGTGAACGTGCTCAAGGCGCAGTGGAGCGCCACCGACTCACCGCTGCGCGTGATGCTGCTGGCCGGCGCGGCCGCGCCGCCGCTCGCACCGTTCACGCACGACGCGCTCGCCGAACTGCCGCCGGTGTTCTCGGAGCAGGCCATGATGGACCGCGTGCGCTGGCTGGCCGCGCCCGAGCGCGAAGGCCGCGGCGTGGGCACGAAGGGGCTCGACGACGCGGCCGACTGGATCGCCGCGCGCTTCCGCGACATGGGGCTCGAGCCCGGCGGCGACAACGGCACGTGGTTCCAGGGCTTCACCAGCACGAACACACCCGACAAGAAGCCGGTCGTGCTGCGCAACGTGATCGGCGTGCTGCGTGGCGCCAACCGGGAACGCGCCAGCCAGGCCGCGCTGCTCACCGCGCACTACGACCACCTCGGGCGCGGCTGGCCCGACGTGCATGCGGGCGACGCGGGCAAGGTGCACCCCGGCGCCGACGACAACGCGAGCGGCGTGGCCGTGATGCTCGAACTCGCGCGCGCGCTGGCGGCGGGCGAGAAGCCGCAGCGCACGATCGCCTTCGTCGCGTTCACGGGCGAGGAGTCCGGCCTGCAGGGTTCGCGCTGGTACGTGGCGCATCCGGCGTTCGCGCTGGACAGGACGATCGGCGTGATCAACCTGGACACCGTGGGCCGGTTGTTCGCCAAGAAGCTCTCGGTGCTCGCGACCGGCACCGCCACGGAATGGCAGCACATCTTCCGCGGCGCGGGATTCGTGACCGGCGTCGAGCCGCGCATGGTGGCCGAAGCGCTGGAATCGTCGGACCAGGTGGCGTTCATCGAGAAGGGCGTGCCGGCCGTGCAGGTGTTCACCGAACCGCACGTGGACTACCACCGCCCGAGCGACAGCCCCGAGAAGCTCGACGGCGCGGGGCTCGTGAAGGTGGCGGCGTTCGTGCGCGAGGGCATCCAGTACCTGGGCGACCGTCCCGAGATGCTCACCGTGACGATCGCCGGGCACGCGAGCACGCCCGCGGGCGGAGCGCCGCCGGCGGCAGGAGGGCGGCGCGTGACGATCGGCACGATGCCCGACTTCGCGTTCGCCGGTCCCGGCGTGAAGGTGGCCGGGGTCACGCCCGGGTCGCCGGCCGACAAGGCGGGGCTCAAGGAAGGCGACCTGCTCGTGAAGCTGAACGGCGAGCCGATTCCCGACCTGAAGAGCTACTCGGGCATGCTGCGCACGTTGCAGCCCGGCCAGTCGGTGCGGATCGGCTACCGCAGGGGCGACGCGGAGCAGGAAGTCACGCTGACGGTGATGGAGCGCTGAGCGCGGCGGGCGCTGCGGCGGGGGAGGTTGCCGCCGCCGCGCACCTGCCGATTGCTGCCGACGTCGGCGAAGATGCATGAATATGTCTTGACAGGCATGGCGCCGGAGTATTGACTGCGCATCGCCCGGCCAGGGTTTCGCACGCCGTAGTACAGATTCGCATTGCAGTGGCATTGCCCTCGCGATCCCGACTGCTCAAGCGCCGAATGCGATGACCTGGTGATGCGCGGGCGTACGCCGAACAGCGCAGCCGCTGACGGCGTACTCGGCCCCCAGCCTTCGCGGAACCCGTCCTTGCCCCCGCACGGAAATTCCGCAGGAAACGCGATGCGCGCTCGATGCGTGTCGCTGCCGTTCGATCGGTTCACTCCGGGTGACCCGAATGCTGCCGCCGACGGCCGGACCGTCCGCGGGGCGAGAGAATCGCGAGGCGTGCCGGGATATTCCGTATGCCGCCGCGAATTCATGTTCCCGGAATCGTGAGACGCATGTCGCCCGGGGCGCACCGACCGCCGGGCGTGCAGTCGCCCGACTGACGATCTGCATGACGCGTCAGTACGGGTTCCCGTCGGCGCTGCCCCCGCGCGCCGATGGTCGAGAGCGCCGCCTGCTGAATGTCTCAAACGTCCCACTGTGTTGACGTTCGCTGCCGATCGTGACGCCGCAAGCACGCGGGCACGTTGCCCGACGACGCCGGCTCCAGCCGGCTGGCCCCGGGGAGAACCAGAACGCGCCACATTCGGTGGGTTCGTCTGTTCGAAGAGAGAGAACGCACCCAGCACTCATGAGGGCATTGACCATGAAGCGAATCACCCTGCTGTTCGCTGCCGCCATGCTGACCCTGAGCGCGATCGCGTATGCGGCACCCAGTGCCGTCACGGACCTCATCGTGACCACCGGGCGCACCACCGCCGGAGTCGCCTTCACGGCGCCCACCGGTGCGGTCTCGTACGAAGTGAAGTACTGGAGCAGCACGATGACGTCGGCCGGCTGGGGCGGCTACTTCTTCGCCACCAGCGGCAGCTGCACGGGCGGCGAGCAGGTGTGCAACACGTTCTCGATGCCGTCCTGCCAGAGCTACTACTACTCGGTTCGCGTGTACGGCGGCGGCTGGTCCGACGTCAGCAACCAGCCCTACAAGACCACGAAGTGCCCGCCCAACACCACGGAAGTGACCTGCGAGTAGCAGGCATTCGCTGATGATTCTTCCCTCGGGGCTCCGTGCAGGCGTGTGGAGTCCCGAGGGAGCTTCGGTCGGCTCGCCGTGGTCCGCCGCCGCACCCGAACTCCTCGTGACTGCGAAATGTCACGAGCCCATTGCAAGAGGAGAGAACTGATCATGGCGCAGAAGGCACCGCTCGAGGCCGCAGCTCCCACCATTGCCGCGGCTTCTGCCCTGGCCAAGAAACTGAATCGTCCATACCTGTCGGACGAGTGGCGGCCCCAGCTCGAAAATCTTCTCGGCCTCGCAATGCGCGTGGAGCGTGGCGCGCTCATCGTCGGGGACGAACTCACACCGATTGACTCCAAGGTATTTCGGGGGCCGGACGACAGGCTGATGAAGTCCCTCAAGATCACGGACAGCAACACCGCTGTCTACAGCTACACCGTGGATTCGACCGTCGAGGCGAAGCTCGCCGCGGCGCTGGGGGCGGCCGGGCTCAAGCAGGAAGAAATGGAGAGTGTGGACGTCACGACGACATTGGAGGCGTGGCTCGACAAGGCGTCGGATCAGTTCAACGTCATCGCGGCGGAGATCAGGCAGTGGTTGGACCCCGGGCAGGCGGCGCTGTGGATCACGGGCATCAACGTCTATCGGATCCAGCACGTGCGCTATTCCCTTCGCACCAAGAAAATGGACATCGGCGCGGGTGCGGTCAGCGTTGGGGGGAGCATCTACAACAAGGCGAGCAGCAAGATCGTCTCGACGAGACTGATCCCGGTGGGCTTCGTGGTCACTCGGGCGGACGAGTCGGCCACCAGGACCATTCGCGTCTCCGCCACGAGGCGTCCCGGGATCGATGCTCTCGGAGCGCTGCGAATCATGGCGATCGCCAAGAGCACGCGAGCTCGCCGCAGACGATAGGAGTCCACTCGAACGGATCGCCCAGAGGCGCTTCGGCGCCATGCAGTTCCCACCCGCCGCGGGGGGGGGGGCCGGGGGGGGGGGCGGGGGGGGGGGGGGGGGGGGGCCGGGGCGGCCCCCACCCCCGGAGGAACCGCATGACGCCGACCGCAGCTTCGTTGATCGCCCGACTGAAGACCGGCGACGCCGCCGGCGCGCTCGCGCTGCTCGCCGCCCGCCCCGACGCCGCCGACGAGCGAGACGAAAACGGCGTCTCGGCGCTCCAGTGGTCGCTCTACGTGCGCGCGGCCGAAGTCACCGAGGCGATCCGCGCCCGCCGCGGCGCTCTCGACCTGTTCGAGGCCGTCTCGCTGGGCGACGCGCCACGCGCCGAGGCGCTGCTCGCGGGCGATCCGGCGCTCGCGCGTGCGCGTTCGGGCGACGGCTTCACGGCGCTGCACCTGGCCGCGTTCTTCTCGCGCCCCGCGCTCGCGCGCCGGCTGCTCGCCGCCGGCGCCGACCCGGCGGCGGTCGCCGCGAACGCCATGCGCGTGCAGCCGCTGCACAGCGCGGCCGCCGCACGCGACCTGGACATGTGCCGCGTGCTGCTCGAAGCCGGTGCACCGCCCGACGCCGCGCAGCACCAGGGCTGGACCGCGCTCATGGCGGCCGCACAGCACGGGCTCGAGCCGCTCGCCGACCTGCTGCTCGCGCACGGCGCACGTCGCGTCGTGCGCGCCGACGACGGCCGCACCGCCGCCGACCTCGCGCAGGCCGCCGGTCACACCGCCCTCGCCACGAAGCTCGCGAGTGGCGCGGCGTGAATCGCGCGGGTGGCGCCGAGGCGCGCCGCCCAGCCGCCTCGCGCCACGTCGAGCAGGTCCGACAGCACGCTCGCCGCGGTGAGCGCCGGGCCCGCGCCCGGCCCCGAGAACGCGAGCGGCACCGGCGCGTGCTCGTCGGTGACCAGCTCGACGCGGTTCTCGCCGGGCAGCAGCGCCGCCAGCGGATCACCGCCCGGCAGCGCCCGGGTCTCCACGCGTGCCTGCGCGCCGTCCCACTCGGCGACGTACGCGAGCCGGCGGCCCGCCGCGGCGGCGACGTCCGCCCGGCGCCGCCACGCGCCGTCGCACGCGCCCAGCGCGGCCACGAACGCCTCGGCGTCGGGCAGCCGCAGCAGCGCCGGGGGCACGAGCGGTTCCACGCGCAGCTGCTCGCGCTCGATCGCGAGCCCCGATTCGCGCAGCACGATCAGCAGCTTGCGCGCGACGTCCTCGCCCGAGAGGTCGTCGCCGGGGTGCGGCTCGGTGCAGCCGCGCCGCCGCGCTTCGGCGATCGCGTCCGAGAACGCGACGCCGTCCTGCACGGCGCCGAGCACCGCCGACAACGACCCCGACAGCACCGCACGCACCGAATGCACGCGTGTGCCGCCCCGGCGCAGGCGCCGCAGTGCCGCCAGCACCGGCAGCCCCGCGCCCACGGTGGCCGCGTGCCGCCACGGCGCGGTGCGTCCGCCCGCGGCGTGCAGCGCCCGCCAGCGCACGAGCGGGCCCGCGCCGGCGCGCTTGTTCGCCGTCACCACGGCCACGCCGGTGGCGAGCAGCCCGGGCGCGGCCGCGGCGAGCGCTTCGCTCGCGGTGCAGTCCACCAGCACGAGCGGCGCCGCGAAGTGCCCGCGCACGCGCGCGAGGAAGCCACCGCCCGCCTCGTCGCGTTCCGCCGTGCGCACCAGCGGGGCGTCGAACGGCAGCCCGCGCGGTGCCCACGCCCACGCGCCCGAGCGGGCCGCGCCGACCAGCCGCAGGTCGAGCCCGGCTTCACGAAACGCCGGCGTGCGCGCGGCGAGCAGCGCGAGCAGCGCGCGGCCCACCTGCCCGGTCGCGCCCGCGAGCGCCACGTCCACGCGCCGCGCGCTCACGACGCACCTCCGCCCGCGGCGCGCAGCGGCGCGTCGAGCCGCCGCCGGAACGCCGCCACGAGCGCGCCGACTTCGCGCTGGTCCACGAGGAACGAGTCGTGCCCGTGCGGCGAATCGAGCCGCGCGAGCTCGCCGCGCGGCAGCCATTCCGCGAGCGGCTCGACTTCGGCCGGCGGGTACAGCAGGTCGCTCTCGATCGGCACCACGAGCACGGGCTTCTCGAGCGCGCGCAGTGCGCGCTCGGCGCCGCCGCGCGCGTGCCCCACGTCGTGCGCATCCATGGCGCCCAGCAGGGCCAGGTAGCTGTCGCGGTCGAAACGCGCGGCGAGCTTGTCGCCGTGCATGCCGAGCCAGTCCTGGATCGCGAACTCGCGGTGCTCGCCGGCCTCGCGCCCGAAGCGCCGCGCCAGTGCGTGCGGGTGGCGGTAGCTGAGCATGGCGATCGCGCGTGCCGCGGCGAGCCCGGCGCGCGCGCCGAACTCGTCGTCCGCCGGCACGGCCGCGAGCACGCGGCGCTGCGCGTCGCTCCACGCGATCGCCCACGCGTCGTGCCGCGCGGGGGCGGCGATCACCGCGGCGGCCTCGACGCGCGCGTCGAGCAGCGCCCACTCGAGCGCCTGCATGCCGCCGAGCGAACCGCCGAGCGCGAGCCTCACCCGCGTCACGCCCAGCGCGTCGAGCAGCCGCTGCTGCGCGCGCACCATGTCGCGCACCGTGAGGCGCGGGAACCGCCGCGCCCACAAGCGCCCGCCGGGTCCGGGCGAGCCCGGGCCCGTGGTGCCGGAACAGCCGCCGAGCACGTTCGCGCAGACCACGAAGTCGTGCTCGGGATCGAGCGCGCGGCCGGGGCCGATCAGCGACGGCCACCACTGCGTGACGTCGGAGTGCCCGGTGAGCGCGTGGCACACCACGACGGCATTGTCGCCGTCGGGCGAGATCCGGCCCCACGTGTGAAACGCGATCGTGAGCGCGGGCAGGACGTCGCCCGATTCGAGCGTGAACGCGCCGCGCAGCGTGAGCAGCTGCGGCGCCGGGCCGGGCCGGGGACGATCGTTCATGCCGGCACCTCCGCGGCGGCCGCGAGCCCCTGCGCGAAGTCGTCGCGGATGTCGTCCAGGTGCTCGATGCCGACCGAGACGCGGATCAGCTCGGGCCGCACCCCGGACGCGCGCTGCTCGTCGTCGGACAGCTGCTGGTGCGTCGTGGACGCGGGGTGGATCACGAGCGTCTTGGCGTCGCCGACGTTGGCGAGATGGCTCGCCAGCTTCAGTCCGTCGATCACGCGCCGCGCCGCCTCGCGGCCGCCCTTCACGCCGAATGTGAGCACGCCGCCGAACCCGTGCGTGAGGTAGCGCTTCGCGAGCGCGTGCGTCGGGTGGTCGGGCAGGCCGGGGTACGACACCCACGCGACGGACTCGTGCGCCTGCAGCCAGCGCGCCAGCGCGAGCGCGTTGTCGGCGTGGCGCTGCACGCGCAGCGAAAGCGTCTCGAGTCCCTGCAGCAGCAGGAACGCGTTGAACGGCGACAGGCACGCGCCCACGTCGCGCAGCCCCTCGACCCGTGCCCGGATCGCGAACGCGATGTTGCCGAACGGACCCTTGGGGCCGAACACTTCCCAGAAGTCGAGCCCGTGGTAGCCGGGCGCGGGTTCGGTGAACAGCGGGAACCGGCCGTTGCCCCAGTCGAACGTGCCCGCGTCCACCAGCACGCCGCCGATCGCCGTGCCGTGCCCGCCGATCCACTTGGTCGCCGACGCGACCACGACGTCGGCGCCGTGCGCGATCGGCCGCGCGAGCCAGCCCGCGGCGCCGAAGGTGTTGTCCACCACGAGCGGGATGCCGTGCTCGTGCGCGACCGCCGCGAGGCCGCGGAAGTCGGGCACGCGGAACCCCGGGTTGCCGATGGACTCCACGTACAGCGCCTTCGTGCGCGGGCCGATCGCGGCGGCGAACGCGGCGGGGGAGTCGTCCTCGACGAACTTCACGCCGATCCCGAGCCGCGGCAGCGCGACCTTGAACTGGTTGTACGTGCCGCCGTACAGGTGGCTCGACGACACGATCTCGTCGCCCGCCTGCGCCAGCGTGGTGAGCGCGAGGAACTGCGCCGCCTGCCCGCTCGACGTGGCCACGGCCGCGGAGCCGCCTTCGAGCGCGGCGATGCGCTTCTCGAACACGTCCGTGGTCGGGTTCATGATGCGCGTGTAGATGTTCCCGAACTCCTGCAGCGCGAACAGCCGCGCGCCGTGTTCGGACGAATCGAACGTGTACGACGTCGTCTGGTAGATCGGCACCGCGCGGGCGTTCGTGCCCGGGGCGGGGGCCTGGCCGGCGTGGACCTGCAGCGTCTCGAAGCGGGGCGTGCGCGAAGCGGACATGGCGTGTCTCCCGTGGTGGTGGTCCCGACCGGGAGTACGCGACGTGCCCCAAAACGAAGAATCCGCTCCGGCTGCGCCGTCGCGGATCCGAGTCTCGAACCGTGTGGTGGTGCGGCTACTCGCCGCCTCCCGGTCTCCGCGTCTGCGTGCACATGCACATGGCCATGGTCATACACATGGTCATTCGCATGGTGGCGCACGTGGCGCGGCGGGAAACGAAGAGCGGGTGGTTCATCGTGGGGCGCATGAAACGCGAGCGGGCCCGGCGCGGTCAAGCGCTTTCTGCGCGCGCGTGCGTGAAATCGCGGTCAGGTGCGCTCAGGCGGCGTCGCGATGCTCGCCCGAGCGCCCGATCCAGTGCGCGAGCACCGCCCGCAACTCCTCGACCTTCACCGGTTTGGTGAGGAAGTCGTCCATGCCGGCCTCGAGGCACTCTTCGCGGTCTCCGAGCAGCGCGCTGGCGGTGAGCGCGATGATCGGCAGCCGCCGGGCGCCGGTCGCCGCTTCGCGTTCGCGGATCCGGCGGGTCGCCTCGTAGCCGTCCATGACCGGCATCTGGCAGTCCATGAGCACGGCATCGTAGGCCTCGTGGAGGCAGCGTTCGACCGCCTCGCGGCCGTCGCGTGCGACCTCGCCTTCGCACTGCATGCGCTTGAGCAGGCCCAGCGCGACGCGCTGGTTGACGGCGTTGTCCTCGACCACGAGCACGCGCGCGCCCGGCAGCACGTGCACATCGTCGCCCTCCCGCACCCAGGCGCCGTGCGCGGCGTCGAGCAGCGACTGGCGCGTGACGAAGCGTCCCGTGACGCCGCGCTTCGCGCGATCGGCCAGCAGGTCCGCGGCCTGCAGCAGCAGCCGCGGGCGCAGCGGCGGGAGCAGGCAGCCGGCGTAGCCCGCCGACTCGAACGCGTCCGCGCGTCCGCGTCGTGCGGCGTTCGCCACGAGCAGCGCCGGCACCTGCGGGGCCGTCCAGCGCGGCGCGAGCACGCCGTCCACCACGGCGATCGCGGGCAGGCCCGCGACCACGGGCAGCAGCGCCGTCAGCGCGGCGGCCGTGTCGGCCTCGAGCACGTCGGCGCCGCGCGCCGCGAGCAGGCGCGCCAGCGAACCACGCAGCGCCGCGTCGTGATGCGCGACGAGCACCTGCACGCCCGCGAGGTGATCGCCGGCGCCGGCGAGCACCGGCGCGCGATCGGCGACCGGCAGCCGCACGGTGAACCAGAACTCCGAGCCTTCGCCGGGCGCGCTCGTGCAGCCGACCTCGCCGCCCATGAGCTGCACGAGCTGGCGCGTGATCGCGAGCCCGAGCCCCGTGCCACCGAACCGCCGGGTGTTCGAGTTGTCCGCCTGCTCGAAGCGCTCGAACAGCCGTCCCACCTGTTCGGGCGCCAGCCCGATGCCGGTGTCGCGCACCGACACGCGCAACGTCACGTGCCCGTCGGCGGCGTCACGCTCGTCCGGCGCCGCGCTCACGTGGATCGCGACGTGGCCGTGGTCGGTGAACTTGATCGCGTTGCCCGCGAGGTTCATGAGCACCTGGCGCAGGCGGCCCGCGTCGCCGACCACGCGCGACGGCAGGCCTTCGTCCCAGTCGAGCACGAGCGTCAGCGCCTTCTCCTCGGCGCGCGCCCCGAGCAGCTCGACGACCTCCTCGACCGCGGCGGTCCACTCGAACGGTGCGGCCTCGATCGTGAGCTTGCCGGCCTCGATCTTCGAGAAGTCGAGGATGTCGTTCAGGATCGAAAGCAGCGCCTCGGCCGAGCGGCGCACGGTGAGCGCGTATTCGCGCTGCTCGGGCTCGAGCCCCGTCTCGAGCAGGAGCTGCGTCATGCCGAGCACGCCGTTCATGGGCGTGCGGATCTCGTGACTCATGTTCGCGAGGAACTCGCTCTTGGCGCGGTTCGCGGATTCGGCGGCGGCGCGCGCCTCCTGCAGCTCGCGCTCGTGTTCGACCAGGTGCGTCACGTCGCGCTGCACGCCGACGTAGCCGGACAGGCGGCCCGCGTCGTCGTACAGCGGCGAAATGTTGAGTGCGGCATGGAAGTGCGAACCGTCCTTGCGGCGGTTCACCACGCGCCCGTACCACGTGCCGCCCTCGCGCAGCCGCCGCCACATGTCGCCGTAGAAGCCGTCGTCCTGCAAGCCGCTCTTGAGCAGGCGCATGTTGCGCCCGAGCACGTCGGAGGCCGGATAGCCGGTGACGCGCGTGAACGCCGGGTTGACGTACTCGATGCCGCCCGCGGGATCCGTGATCACGACGACGTCGGCCGCGCTCTCGACGGCGCGCGACAGGCGCTGTACCTGGCGCTCGAGCCGCATCCGGCGCAGCTCCGCGGCGACGCGTTCGGAGTACAGCGTGAGCAGCGCCGCACAGCTGTCGAGGTCGGGGCGGTCGATCGGGTCGAGCGCCGCCAGCACGCCGATCGGTCGACCCTGCGCGTCCAGCAACGGCGCGCCCACGTAGGTGCGCACGCCGAAGTCCGCCAGCAGGCGATCCTCGGGGAAGCGCTCGTGCACGGCTTCGGTGAACAGGCACGTGCGGCGGCCTTCGACCGCCTGCTCGCACGGCGTGCCCGCGAGCGCGTAGCCGAAGTTCTCCCCGGGCCGGCCGTCGCTCCACACCGCGACCGTACGGACGCGACCCGGCGTTTCCGGATCCAGCTCGCCGATGATCGCGTCGCGGACGCGCAGCGTCGCGGTGAGGTTGCGCGCCATGGCGTGCAGGAACTCGGTGCTCGTGCCCGAGTCGCCGGCCTCGGCGAGCGAGTGCATGGTCTGCTCGGCGCGCCTGCGTTCGGTCACGTCCACCCTCAGCGACAGGTAGCGGTGCGGCCGTCCGTCCGCTCCGAGCGGTGCGCTCACGATCGTGTCGGTCCACAGGTCCGCGCCGAGCCGCGTGCGCTCGCACACCTCGCCGTGCCACGCCACGCCTCGCGCCACCGTGGCCTCGAGCTCCGCCCACGTCCCGGCACGCGCCGGGTCGTCGTGCCGCGCGAACATCGGACGGCCCAGCAGCTGCTCGCGTGCCCAGCCCGTCGTCGCACAGTAGCGGTCGTTCACGTACGTCAGCCGGCCGTCCGGGCCCGCGATCGAGAGCAGCGCGGTCTCGTCGAGCATCGCGAGCAGTTCGCGCCGTTCGTCGGTGAGCGTCTGCATCGCGCCCTGCGCGTCCTCGAGCTGCGCGACGGTGTCGCGCAGCGGCCGCCCCAGCAGCCGCCAGACCGGCAGCGCGATGAGCAGGCTGAGCAGCCCGGCGTCCACGAACATCTCGACCCGCGCGGGCAGTCCGAGGTGTTCGAGCAGCAGCATGACGCCGAGCTCGCCGATCGCCACGATCGCGAGCAGCGGCAGGAACAGCGCCGCCGCGGAGCGCGGGTGCGTGCGAGCGGTCATCGCGGCGTCGGGCGTGGGGGCGTGGTTCGCGTCCGGGATCATGCCTCTTCCGATGGGAGGATGGAGTCGCCGTCGGGGGACACGGTGTGCGATCGCAGTCTCGGTCGCTTCACGCGGATCTGGAGCAGGGGCGGTCCGCGCCCTGCCCGAATCCCGTCTTGCCGGAATCAGTTCGCCAGTGCGGACTCCGAAAGCTGCCGGGCCTGTTCGAACCAGCCGCCCCAACGCGGATCGCGCGTGGCGATGTGCAACATGGGCGAGGTACGCGCGGTCCCGAGCGGATCCGGCTCGGTCGCGTGGGCCAGCAGGTCCGCCAGCGCGACCGCGACGTTCGGCGTCAGCGGGGTCGGCAGCACGGTCGGCAGCTCGTGATGCAGCCGCACGGCGTCGAGGATCGGGCTCGGCAGCCCCCACATGCCCAGCAGGCAGGCGCCGAGCGTGCCGTGGTGCGCGCCGAGCATCTCGAGTTCGACCTCGTGCTCGCAGCGCCCGCTCTGCTCGGCTTCACGCACGATCCGCTCGTGGAGCACGGGTTCCTGCGACGCCATGAGCAGCTTGCCCGTGTCGTGGAGCAGGCCGGCGGTGAACGCGTCGTCCTTCCAGGCCACGCCCGGCTCGAGCGTCGAGGCGATTCGCGCCACGAACGACGAGTGCCGCTGCAGCCGTTCGAGCCGCTCCACCATGAACGGCGAGATCGGCAGCCGGCTGTAGACTTCGGCGGTCAGCACGAGCGAACGCAGCAGGCGCGTGCCGAGCCGCGCGGCGGCCGCCGCGATCTGGGTGACCGGATGCCCGCCCGAGAAGTAGGCGCTGTTCGCGATCTTGAGCACCTGCGCCGAGAGCGCGGGGTCCTCGGCCACGATGCGGCCGAGTTCGAAGACGGACACCGACGGGTCGTCGAGCCGGCTCGTGAGGCGCGCGTAGACGCTCGGCACGGGCGGCAGCTTGCCGATCTTGCCCAGCAGGTCGCGCGTCGCCGGGTGCGACACGAGCTCGCGCAGCAGCAGCGTGCGGCGGATCGCCTCGAGCAGCGCGTAGATGTCCACGGGCTCGGGCACCGCGCGGTGCGCGATGCGCAGCGTACGCAGCGCGTTCTCGTCCGCGCCCTCGACGCCGACGAGCACCCGGACCACGTCCGGGTGCGTGTCACGGATGCGCGCGAGCAGCGCGACGCCGTCGAGCTGCGGGCGCGCCGCCGTGACCACGACGTCCGGGGCCGCGCGCTCGATCTCGTTCCAGGCGTCTTCGACGGAGAACGCGGACAGCATCTCCCAGCCCGGTTCCCGCTGCTGCAGGGCCCGGCGCAGGCGTTCGAGCCCCACCGAGTCGTCGTGCACCACCAGCACACGCCGCATCTTCGTACCGCTCCTCCGCCGCGTTCCGCGGCCGTTCGATCAGACGACGCTGCTCTCGTGTGCGATCTGTTCGGCCATCTCGCGCCACCACGCCCAGCGCGGGTCGGTCACGACCGCCATCGGCAACGGGTCGGAACGCATCTTCATCTCCTCGTCGTCCGTCGCGGCGTGCGCGAGCCGGTCCGCGATCGCGACCGCGCGCGCCGCATTCAGCGAATGCGGGATCTCGAGCGCGAGGTCGTGGTGCGAGTGCACGGCTTCGATCACCGTGCTCGGCAGGCCCCACATGCCCAGCAGGCAGGCGCCGAGCGTGCCGTGGTGCGCGCCGAGCAGCTCGACCTCGACCGCATGCTCGAGCCGGTAGCTGTCCGCCGCTTCGCGCGAGATGCGCGCGCACAGCTCGGGCAGCCGCGACAGCATGAGCAGCTTGCCCACGTCGTGCACGAGCCCGGCGGTGAACGCGTCGTCCTTCCACGCCGCGCGCGGGTCGAGGCTGGACGCGATGCGCGCGACCAGCGAGGTGTGACGCTGCAGGTCCTCGATGCGCTGCGCGAGCGCCGGCGACACCGGCATGTGGCCGTAGATCTCGGCCGTCAGCACCAGCGAACGCAGCAGCCTCGTGCCGAGCCGGGCGGCGGCGTCGGAGATCCGGTTCACGACCTGGCCGCGGCCGAAGTACGCGCTGTTCGCGATGCGCAGCACCTGCACCGTCAGCGCGGCGTCCTCGGCCACGAGCTCGCCCAGTTCGAACACCGAGACGGACGGGTCGTTGAGCCGGCGCGTGAGTTCGGCGTAGACGCTGGGCACCGCGGGCAGCTGCCCGATCTGGCCCAGCAGTGCGCGCAGCTGCGGCTGCGCCACGTAGTCACGCATGAGCAGCGTGCGGCGCAGCGTCTCCACCAGCGTTTCGCCGTCCGGATCGGCCGGCAGGGCGCGGTGGACCACCTTGAGCGCGCGCAGCGACTGCTCGTTGTGGTTCGCGTCGCCGACGAGCACCCGGATCGTCTCGGGCCGCTGGTCGCGCACATGCGTGAGCAGGCCGATCCCGTCGGCGAGCGGCGGGCGGGACGCGGCGATGACCGCGTCCGGGGGCCACGACTGCAGCACCGACAGCGCGTCGGCGTTCGATGTCGCGAGCCGGACCTCCCAGGTCCGTTCGCGTTCGAGCAGCATGCGACGCCACTGCTCGAGCGAGCGTGTCTCGTCGTTCACGCAGAGGATACGCTTCATGGTTTCTCCGGGCCGTCCGGTGCCGAGGCACGCAGGTGTTCTGGCCGTCCCGCTCCGGGGGGAAGCGGGGTCGTCCCTGGTTCACCTCGGAGCTTCGGCAGGAAACCGGAAAGCTTGACGACCCGGCCGGCGGAAGCCGGGCGCGGGGCCCGGTTTCCGCCCGGTCAGTGGGCGTGCAGGCGTGCCTCCGCGTCCACGGCCGCGGGGGTCAGGACGAGCACGCGCCGGGACTGCAACGCCAGGTCCTGGTACTCGCGGAGCCGCCGCAGCAGGCTCTCGGAGGCCTCCTGGCCGCGGGCCACGAGCAGCCGGCCCTTGGCGTCCTGGACGTCCTGGGCGAACACCATGCCCGGCAGCATCTCGCCGATCGGCATCTGCCGGATCACGCCGCTCATCTGCAGCCCCTGGTGGGCCTCGTTCAGGGTGCGCAGCACGTTCGGGTCGTAGTCCGACGCGCGCGACTGCATCACCGCCAGCGCCTCGAGCGCGGACAGGCCGCGCGATTCCAGCATGTCGAAGTCGGTCGCGGCCTTGAGCAGGCGGGCGCCGATCGGGATACGTTCGCCGAGCACGCTCGGGACGGGGGAGCCCGTGCCGTCGTAGCACGCGTTCTGGTACATGAGGATGGACTGCACTTCCTCGAGGCGGGGGATGTTCGCGAGCAGCTGCGCGGCCACTTCGGGCACGCGCCGCACGAACACTTCCTCACCGGGGGCGAGCTCGGCGCCGAGGTGCAATTTCGCCACGGTGCTCGACGGCAGCGTGACCCAGCCGAGGTGGGCGAGCATGGTGGCCACCTCGATGCGCCACAGGTCGTCCACCTGCAGCCGGGTGCCGAGTTCGACCACGAGGCGCCGCACGCGGCTCGTGTGCGCGGACACCTCGGGGTGCACGAGCGAGATCATCTCCGCCAGCGCGCGGATGCTGCCGCGCAGCGTCTGCTGCAGCAGAACGCGCTCGGCGGTCACGAGCCGGTGCTGCTCGATGGCGGCGGCGAGCGCGGTGCGCATGACGCTGCCCGGGCAGGGCTTCGTCAGGAAGCGGAACAGCTGGCCGTCGTTCACGGCGGCGATCGCCGCATCGGTGTCGGCGTGTCCCGTGAGCAGGATGCGGATCGTCTCGGGCGAGCGTTCGCGCACGTGCTTGAGCAGCAGCATGCCGTCCACGACGGGCATGCGCAGGTCGCTCACCACGACCGTGTACGGCGAGTCCTGGTCCACGCGGCGCAGGCCTTCCTCGCCGCCGAGCGCGGTGACGATCTCGTACGGGCCTCGAATACTCCGGCGAACCGCTTCGAGAATGTTGGGTTCGTCGTCCACGAACAGCACGCGATTGAGCGCCACGGGATTCTCCTCCGGCCCTCAGGCCGCTTCGGCCAGTCCGGCGACGGCCGCTTCGACGAGCGGGAGCCGGACGATGAATGTGGTTCCGATGGGCACGGCGGGTTCGAAGCTCACCGTGCCGCCATGCTTCTCGTGCACGAGCCGGTACACGATCGCCAGTCCCTGGCCGGTACCCTTGCCGACCGTCTTCGTCGTGAAGAACGGGTCGAACACGCGGTTGCGATGCTCCTCGGGAATGCCGGCGCCGTTGTCGGTCACCCGCACCTCGACGTGGTCCTCGTCGCGGCGCGTGGTGATGCGGATGCAGCCGGGCGGCGACGCGGAACGGCGGACGCGCTCCTCGATCGCATGCGCCGCGTTCACGATGATGTTGAGGAACACGTGGTTGATGTCGCCCGCGATCGCCGGCACGAGCGGCAGGTCGGGGGCGAAATCGGTGACGATCTCGGACACGTACTTCCATTCGTTGCGCGTGACCGTGATCGTGCTGGCGATCTCGGCGTTCAGGTCCACGTGCGTCTTCTCGATCCCGCCCGGGTGCGTGAACGTGCGCATGCCGCGCACGATCCCCGCGATCCGGCTCATGCCGTCGAGCGACTGGCGGATCGCCGGCGCGAGCTCGGGCTGGTACAGGTCGAGCTCCTCGGCCACGTCGGGCGTGCAGGGCGCACCCGCGCGCCAGCGCGTCGCCGCCACGGACAGTGCCGCGAAGCCGTCGAGCAGGAAGTGCAGGTTGTCGGTCACGAACTGCGCCGGCGTGTTGATCTCGTGCGCGATGCCCGCCGCGAGCTGGCCGATCGCTTCGAGCTTCTGCGACTGCACCAGCTGGCGCTCGACGAGCCGGCGGTCGGTCACGTCGCGTGCGACGACCACGAACTCCGCCTGCTCCTCGCCGGGCAGCACGTGGTGCACGATCGTCGCTTCGGCGATCACCGTGGTGCCGTCGGGACGCGCGATCGGGATGTCGCCGAACCAGCGGCCCTGCGCCCGGGCGGAGTCGAGCACCGCGGCGAGCCCGCCCGACTCCTCGGGCAGCCGCGTCCACGCCGCGAGCGGCGCATGCTCGAGCTCGACCGGGTCGCGCGCGAGCAGCTCCGCGGTGGCGCGATTCGGGCTCAACATGGCGCCGTGCACGTCCACCGCGAACACGGCGTCGTGGATGTGCTGGAGGATCCGGGCCTGGCGGCGCACGCGCGCGAGCTGGGTGGCCAGTTCGCGGTGGCGCTGGTTCAGTTCGTCGGTCATGGTCGCGAGCGAGTGCTCGACCAGCGCGCGCTGCTCGTCGGCGTCGCGGTAGGAGCGGTCCACCTGCAGCAGCAGCCGCGCCACGTCCTCGGAGAACACCGGCTCCGGCCCGAACGCACGGCGCAACTGCCGGTCGAGCAGCGGATGCCAGCCCGATTCGCGCCGCGGGCTCATGCGGCTTCCTCGGCCGGGCCGCGCGGCACCGGCGGCTCGAGGTCGTAGAACTTCCGCATGCACGTGTCGCAGATCGAGTGGCTGAACTGCGCCTCGGAATGCTGTTCGATGTACGCCTCGAGCTTGAGCCAGCTCGAGGACTCGGCCCGGATGCTGTGGCAGTGCGAGCAGATCGGGATCAGCCCCCGCAGCTGGCGCACTTCGGCGAGCGCCGATTCGAGCTCGGACAGCCGCGACGCGAGGTTCGTCTGCAGCTGCGCGAGCCGGCGGCCCGCGCGCACGCGCGCGACGACTTCCGGCGTCTGGAACGGCTTGCGCACGAAGTCGTCGGCGCCGGCGGCCATGCCGGCGAGCATGTCCTCGGTCGTGTCGCGCGCCGTGATCAGGATGAGGTAGCAGGTCTCGAGCACGGGCTGGCTGCGCACCCAGCGGCAGACTTCCGGCCCCGTCAGGCCCGGCATGTTCCAGTCGAGCAGCAGGACCTGCGGCGGGGCGTCGCTCAGCATGACCTCGCGTGCGAGGTCGCCGCGGTCCACGCTGACCACGAAGAAGCCGTCCTTCTCGAGCCCGTAGACCAGCGCGATGCGGGCGGCGCGGTCGTCGTCCGCCACGAGCACGCGGTCCACCGGCGGCCAGAAGGCCTGCACGTCCGTGCTCATGCCGCCTCCTGCCGAGGGCCGTGCTCGGCCTGCTCGCGCCACCAGTCCCAGAGCTCGCCCGACGGCCGCTCGCGGCCGGGCACTTCGTCGCCCAGCAGTTCGGTCGCCAGTTGGCTCGCCACACCGACGGCGCGCCGCGCGTCGAGCGCCTCCACGTCGGAGGGGGAGAACGCCACGTGCGCCCCGACCGCCTCCACGATGGATTCGGGCAGGCCCCAAAGCCCGAACAGGTAGCCGGCGATCTCGCCGTGGTCGGTGCCGATCACTTCGCGCTCGGCGCGGGCGCGGGGCACGCCCTGCCGCACGCGGCGCTGGATCTCGGCGGATTCGTCGGGCATGCGCTCGGCCACCAGCAGCACGCCGGCGTCGTGCAGCAGCCCGGCCGCGAACGCGTCGTCGCACCATGCCGCCTCGGGCTCGAGCTTCGCCGCGAGCCGTGCGGTGGTGACGACGTGGCGCTCGAACGCCTCGGTGTCGAGCGCGTCCACGGCGGCGCGGACCGCCGGCGGGTCGAACGTGCGCGCGTTGGTCACCAGGTGACGCAGTGCCGACATGCCGAGCAGCGACGCGGCCACGGGTACGCTCGTCAAGCACTGCGACGGGCCGAAGAACGCGCTGTTCGCGAGCTGCAGGACCTTGCCCGCGAGGGCGGGGTCGTGGCACAGCCCGGCGCACACGTCGCCGAGCGCGGGCGACGGCTCGGCGAGCAGCCGGCGCAGGCGGCGCAGCGCGCCCGGCAGGCTCGGCAGCGCGCCGAGCCGATTGACGAGCTGCCGCACGCGCGGCTGCGGCAGCCGCTCGCGCTGGCGCAGGGTACGCGTGAGCGCGTTCGCGATCGCCGGGCCCTCGCAGGGCTTCGCGAGGTACTGGTGCGCCACGTCCATCGCGCGCAACGCCGCCTCGAGCTCGCTGTGGCCGCTCAGTACGATCCGGATGGTGTCGGGATGCCGCTGCGCGACCGACTCGAGCAGTGTGGCGCCGTCCATCTCGGGCATGCGCATGTCGGAGACGATCGCATCCACGCGTGCTTCCGCGCAGGCGCGCAGCGCCTCTTCGCCACTGGTGGCGAAGCGCATGGACCACTCGCGCCGGTGACCGATCAGCATCCGGCGGATGCCGTCGAGCACGAGCGGCTGGTCGTCCACGAACAGGATCGTGACCACGTCCGCACTCCGAACGCCCGGACGCGCAGGAGGCCGTCGCCGCGCAACCCTCCGGGCGACTGCGAAGTCTCGGACCCCGCCGACCCGGCTTGAGCCATCCCGGATGGGCGGCGGGTTTCGCGAGGTCAGCGGGCGGCGGTCGTCACGCCGGTGTGCAGCGGCAGGGGCGTGCGTCGTGCAACCCGCACGGTTTCGAGCTCGGCGCCCAGCGCGTCGAGCCCGCCCTGCAGCCGGGCCGCGAGGGCGTCGAGCAGGCCCGCCCGCGCCGTGGCCGGGTCGGCCCCCGCCGGCAGCGCGGCCAGCGCGGCGCTCACGTCGAGCGGCTCGGGCACGCGCACATGGGCGATGCGCGGCGCGACCGCGACCGGCACGAGGTTGTGCAGGGCGTTGCGCCAGCCCTTCGTCACGAGCGCCGAGCGCACGCGCTTCAGGTGCTCGGCCACCTGCTCCTGCGTGAGTTCGGCCCGGTCGTACAGGGCCGGATCGAAGCTGTGCAGCCGCTGCAGCTCGGTGACGAGCGCGCGATCACGCGCCGCCGCGGCGTCGTCGCCGTCCTCGCGCAGCCTGCGGCGGATCGCGCCGCGCAGGCGGTGCTGCGCGCGCGTCACGTCCTCGTCCACTTCGCCGTGGCGTTCGGCGAGCGCCGCACGGATCGCGGCCAGCGTGGCGGCCTGGGCCGGAAAGTAGTCGCGCGGCGAACCGATCCCGGGTTCGGGAAGCCCGAGAGCCGCGGCGCGGGCGCGCAGCACCTGCACCAGGAGCGCGGCGAAGCGCGTCCCGATCGCGTCGGTGTCGCGGCCGGCGGGCAGGCGCAGCGCGCGCTCGATCCACGTCATCTCACGGTGCAGGCCCGCGCTCGCGTCGTCCACGAAGCGCAGCCGCCACACCAGCGGCACCACGTACACCGGGCGCGGCAGCGACTCGGCGCGCAGTTGCTCGGCGGTCTCCCACGCCATGTCCACGATGCCCGGCAGCAGCCGCGACGTGCGCTGCGACTGCCACGTCGCCGTGCCCTCGGGATGCAGGAGCACGCCGTGCCCCGCGCGCGCCCAGCGCACCGAGTACGCCTTGCCGTCGCCGCCCGGCGCGTTCGCGACGAGGTTGTTCGCGAGCCAGAAGCGCTGCGCGAGCGGCGAGCCGTTCACGATCTCGTACGACGCCCAGTGCGCCATGAGCGGCGAGCACAGCCGTGACAGCTCCTTGTCGATCAGCCAGTCCGTCGTGAACTCGGGATGGTTCGGCCCGAGGAACGCCGCCGTGCCGGGGTGCACGGCCGCGCGCAGCCGGGCGAGGTCGGCCGCCGGCAGGTCGAACTCGCGCAGCCGCAGCGCGCCGCGCAGCATGAGCGTGCGGTTCACGGGGCCGAGCAGCCCGATCAGCCACGGCAGCGGCCGCGGCTCCTGGTAACGGCGAACGTCGTGGCGCGGACTCATCGGCGGCCTCTTGCGGACGAGGGGTGGTGGGGCATGCCCGGCAGGCTACCCCGCGTGCGCACCGGCGACCAACGGACCATTGGGCCGGGCCGCGGGCGAGGGGCTATGCTCTTGCGTGAACCCGCTCCTTCGGAGGTGCTTCATGTCCGTGACGTCCCCGGAACCGCGCCGTCCACGTTCGCCGCTCGGGCGCGACGCCGCCGTACTCGTGCTCGCCGGCATCGCGCTCGGCGTCAGTTTCAACGCCCTGCAGGCCGCGCAGGATTCGCCGCGCGCGCTCGACTGGCTGCGGAGCGAACCCAAGCTCGCGAGCCTCGAGTCGGTCACCGGTGCCGCGACGGCGCCGGCCGCCGCCACCGCGACGCCCGCGCCCGCCGGCGCGACGCCCGCGGACGAGCCCGCACCGGTGCCCGTCGCCGCGACCACGACCGCGGCCCCGGCCGGCGCGAAGCCCCGGTCGGCGGACAAGCCCGCGGACAAGCCCGGCTCGAGCCCGGCGCCCGCGCCGCCGCGGCCGGACCAGCCGCCGGCGCGCCCGGCCGCCGAGACGCCCGAAGGCGCGGCGACTCCGGCGCCGGTCGCCGCACCGCTGCCCGAAGTCCCGGTGACGCGCGATCCGCTCGAGGTCGGCCTCGACTTCGCGAAGCGCTTCCACGAGGCGCGCGCCGCGGTGTTCGTGGACGCGCGCAGTGCCGAGGAGTTCGCCGAAGGCCACATCGCGGGTGCGTCGAACCTGCCGTTCGACGACGTCTACAAGAAGCCCGAACTCGCGAAGGCGTTCGACGAGCACGGCGTGCCGATCGTGGTGTACTGCGGCGGCGGGGACTGCGACCTGGCCAAGTCGCTCGCCTACGCGCTGATCGAAGCGGGACACAAGCGCGTGCTCGTGTTCAAGGACGGCTACCCGGTCTGGGCCGCCGCGGGACTGCCGACCGCGAAGGGGGCCCGGCCGTGAGACTGCAGCGTCTCGGCGGCACGCTCGCGCAGCTCGCGATCGGCGCGCTGTTCGTGGGTGCCGCGCTCGCGAAGCTGGGTGACTTGAACGACTTCGCGAACCAGGTCAACCACTACCGGCTCGCGCCCGTCGCCGTCGTCAACGCGATCGCCATGGTCACGCCGTGGATCGAACTGCTGGCGGGCCTGTCGCTGCTGCTGCGGGTGAAGCCGCGCGCCGGCGCCGCCGTGGCGCTGGCCATGATGCTCGTGTTCACGGTGGCCGTGGCCGCGGCGTGGGCGCGCGGCCTCGACTTCCGCTGCGGCTGCTTCGGCAAGGCCGGCGCCCAGAGCATCGGGGCGCAGAAGTTCCTCGAGAACGTGGCGCTGTCGCTCGTGGCGCTGGCCGCGGTCACGCGCGCCGACGACTGAGCCCCGCGCTCAGACGTACAGCGCGCTGGTGAACGCGCGGTAGTGCGCGTCGCAGGCCGGGTGCTCGATCCCGAGCAGCAGGTAGATCGCGCGCCCGACTTCGCGCGCGGCACCGCCCGCGTAGCCGCGCTGCGTGTGCAGCGTCTCGATCACGCGCGTGAGCGCCGCGTCCCAGTCGCCCGCACGGATCGCCGTGAGCGCCGCCACGAACGGTGCGCGCGCGGGCGCGTCGGGCAGCTGCCCGGCCTGCAGCATCCAGTGCGCGAGCACGCGCAGTGCTTCGGCCCGGTCGCCTTCGACTTCGTCGAGCGGCGCGAGCGCGGCGTTCACGGACTCGGGTTCGGTGCGCAGCAGCGCCTCGGCCAGCAGCACGCGCGCCTTCGCGTTCGCGGGATCGGCCGCGAGCGCCGCCTCGAGCGTCGCGCGGGCGCCGGCCACGTCGCCGGCGGCGAGCTGCGCGCGCGCGGGGTCGAGCGAAGCCGACGCGGGGCCCGGGATCGCGCGCTCGAGGAAGCGGCGCACTTCGCCCTCGGGCAGCGCGCCCACGAACTCGTCCACGACTTCGCCCTTCACGAACAGCTTCACGTTCGGGATGCTCATCACGCCGAAGCGCTGCGCTTCGGCGGGGAACTGCTCGGTGTCCACCTTCGCGAGCGCCCAGCGCTCGCCGGCGTCGCGGGCCACGCGTTCGAGCACCGGCCCGAGCATGCGGCAGGGTCCGCACCACGCGGCCCAGAAGTCCACCAGTACGGGCATTTCAAGGCTGCGCGCGATCACGTCGCGTTCGAAGTCGGTCACGTCATGGGTCGTCGTCACGTTCGGGCTCCTCATGGTGGCGGGTTCGGCCGTGAGAGCCCCCGCGGAGCGCGAGGATTCGCGTGCGCGTCCGCGGTCGCGAACGACGGCGTCAGGACGCGCCGCGCCGCAGGCGTTCGGGCAGCGAGGGCGGGCGGAACTCGTTGGCGCCCAGCGGGGGATTCACCTTCACGCGGGTCAGCGTGGTGATCCCGGTCTGCCGCCCGGAGGCGAAGTTCTCCTCGCGGAACGCGAAGGTGACGCCGTTCACGACGCGGAAGTCCGAGTAGTTCGTCTCGAAGTGCGTACGCATGCCGCCGACCAGGAGCAGCCCCTGGCTGCGCACGATGTGGTGGTTCCCGGGGTGGATCCACGCGCGCAGCACCAGCCCCTCGCCGATCGGCATCTCGATCCCGGCGCACGGCGTGCCGTCCACCGTGAGCGAGTCGGTGAACGTCGCGTCCGTGGCGTGTTCGTACAGCACCCACGGCATGCCCGCGCGTGCGGCCTGCAGCACCATGGCCGCGTGCATCGGGCCGCTCACGGGTTCGAGCGGGCCGCCACCCTCGTTGCGCCAGCCCTCACGGCCGTCCACGAGCCGGGCTTCGGGCGCGCCCTCGTAGTCCACGAGCACCTTGAGCCGGGCCGGGCGCGCGAACACCCGGATGGTCGGGGCCTCGTGATGGCGCATCGCGGAGAAGACCGTGCCTTCCATGCGGTACGCGCGCACCTTCTCGAGGACGGGCTGGCCGCCGTACGCGAGCGTCACGCGCTCGAGCAGCTCGCGCACGCGCGGATCGGACTGCGCGTGTGCGGCGGGAGCCAGCAGGCAGGCGGCGAAGAGCACGAGCGGCAGGAGCGAGCGATGCATGCGGAACCTCCGTGCGAGGGATGCCGCACGTTATCACCCGCGGGCGAACCGCGCCGCGGCCACGAGCGGGCGCGCCGCTCCCGCGTTAGTCTGTGCTCGATGAGTTCGACTGTCGAGCCCCGGGCCCTCGCCGTTCCACCACGGCCGGCCGTCCCGAAGCGGATCGTCACCGTGGACGTGTTCCGCGGGCTGGCGCTCGCGTTCATGGCGGTCGCGCACTGCGCGTACCTGCTCGGCGTGAACCTGGTGGCGGAGCGCTTCGCCCGCGACATCGAGTTCCAGTTCACGCGCTGGGCCGAGTTCCTGCTCGCGCTGCTCGGCAACTCCTGCGCGCTCATGCTGTGGACCACCGCCGGCATGGCGATCGCCCTGTTCGAGCGCGGCCGCCGCGAAGCGGGCGTGCCCGAGCGCACGATCCTCGCGCGCCTGCTGGTGCGGCCGGTCGTGCTGCTCGTGGTGGCGGTCGCGGTGATCCCGCCGCTGTGGTCCGTGAAGGGGCATGCGGTCGCGTACACGTTCGACATCCTGTCGTGTCTCGCGGTGAGCATGATCGCCATGGCGTTCCTGCGCCGGCTGCCGCCGCGCGTGCTGCTCGTGGTCATGCTCGCGCTGACCGCCGCGATTCCCGCGCTGCTGCAGGTGTTCGCGCTCGAGCCCGAGCGGCCGGGCGAGTTCTGGCGCGCGGTGTGGCTGCACTTCTCGCTGCGGACGCACCCGGCGATCTGGTACCCGATCCTGCCGTGGCTGCCGCTCATGGCGTTCGGCTACCTGGTCGCGCGCTGGGCCCGGCCCGAAATGCTCGACCGTCCCGGGCCGTGGCTGCGTGCCGCGCTGCTGGCGTTCGCGGCTTTCGCGGTGTTCCGGTTCGCGGGGCCGTACTTCAACCTCGTGGACGAACTCCCGATGGCCGCGTGGCCGCGGCTGGTGGTGCTGTGCCGCGAACCCCCGAGCCTGGCATGGCTGGCGTGGAACCTGGGCGTGGCCCTGTGCTACTACGCCGCGCTCGCGGCCGGTTCCGCGCGCACGAACTCCGCGTGGCTCGCGCCGCTGCGCGAGATCGGACGCGAACCGCTCGTGTTCTTCGTGACGCACTTCGCGGTCTACCAGCTGCTCACGCACGAGGCGAAGCGGTTCCCGGGCGGCGATCCGGTCGTGCGCATGCTCGTGCTGTCGGCGGTCGGGCTGGTCGTGCTCACGTTCGTGTGCGGCGGCGTCGGCCGCCTGCGCGAGAAGTACCCGCGCAGCCTGCTGCGCTACGTGTAGCGCGGCGCGCCCGGCGCTCCGCGCTCCGCGCTTCGTGCGCATGCGAAAGGCGGCGCCCCCCGGACGGGAGGCGCCGCCTGCGTGTGCCCGGCCGCCGCTTCAGCGCGACAGCGGCTTGTACTTGATCCGGTGCGGCGTGTCGGCCTCGGCGCCGATGCGCTCGTGCAGGTTCTTCTCGTAGTCCTGGTAGTTGCCCTCGAAGAACACGACCTGCGAGTCGCCCTCGAACGCCAGGATGTGGGTCGCGATGCGGTCGAGGAACCAGCGGTCGTGCGAGATCACCACCGCGCAGCCGGCGAACTCGAGCAGCGCGTCTTCCAACGCGCGCAGCGTGTCCACGTCGAGGTCGTTCGTCGGTTCGTCGAGCAGCAGCAGGTTGCCGCCGCTCTGCAGCAGCTTCGCCATGTGCAGGCGGTTGCGCTCGCCGCCCGAGAGCGAGCCGACCTTCTTCTGCTGGTCGGCGCCGCGGAAGTTGAACCACGAGCAGTACGCGCGCGAGTTCACCTCGCGCTTGCCGAGCACCAGCAGTTCGTTGCCGCCCGAGATCTCCTCCCAGACGGTCTTCTCGCCGGCCAGCGCCTCGCGGCTCTGGTCCACGTACGCGATCTTCACCGTTTCGCCGACGCGCAGCGTGCCCGCGTCGGGCTGCTCCTGTCCGACGAGCATGCGGAACAGCGTCGTCTTGCCGGCGCCGTTCGGGCCGATCACGCCGACGATGCCGGCGGGCGGGAGCTTGAACGACAGGTTCTCGATCAGCAGCTTGTCGCCGTAGCCCTTGCTGAGGTTGTTCGCCTCGATCACCACGTTGCCGAGGCGGGGGCCCGGCGGAATGTAGATCTCGACGCTGTCGAGGCGCTCGTTCGACTCCTCGGCGAGCATCTTCTCGTACGCGGCGAGACGCGCCTTGCTCTTCGCCTGGCGCGCGCGCGGCGCCATCTTGACCCACTCGAACTCGCGCTCGAGCGTCTTCTGGCGCGCGGACTCGGTCTTCTCCTCCTGCGCGAGCCGGTTCTTCTTCTGCTCGAGCCACGAGGTGTAGTTGCCTTCCCACGGAATGCCGGCGCCGCGGTCGAGCTCGAGGATCCAGCCGGCGACGTTGTCGAGGAAGTAGCGGTCGTGCGTCACCGCGACGACGGTGCCCGTGTAGTCCTTGAGGAACCGCTCGAGCCACGCGACCGATTCAGCGTCGAGGTGGTTCGTGGGTTCGTCGAGCAGCAGCAGGTCGGGGTGCGACAACAGCAGGCGGCACAGCGCGACGCGGCGGCGCTCGCCGCCCGACAGCGTGGTGACGTCGGCGTCCGCGGGCGGGCAGCGCAGCGCGTCCATGGCGATCTCGAGCTGGCGTTCGAGGTCCCACAGGTTGCCGGCGTCCATGGCGTCCTGCAGCTTGCCCTGCTCCTCGATGAGCTTGTTCATCTCATCGTCTTCCATGGGCTCGGCGAACTTCGCGCTGATCTCGTCCCAGCGGCGCTTGACGCGCATCTTCTCGCCGACGCCGTCCGCGACGTTGTCCATCACGTTCTTGGTCGGGTCGAGCTTCGGCTCCTGCTCGAGGTAGCCGACCGTGAAGCCCTTGCCGAGGAACGCCTCGCCGATGAACTCCTGGTCGATGCCCGCCATGATCTTGAGCAGCGAGCTCTTGCCGGCGCCGTTCAGGCCCAGCACGCCGATCTTGGCGCCGTAGAAGAACGACAGCCAGATCCCCTTGAGGATCTCGCGCTTCGGCGGGACCACCTTGCGGAGGTCCTTCATGGTGTAGATGAACTCGGGACTCATCGGCGTTCCTTCTGGTGTCGGCCACGGCGCTCGGCTGCGCTGCCTCGGGGGCGCGCGGCGGCCACGGCGGGTCTGGGAGGGGTTCGCGAGCGCGGCAGGATGCGCGACCCGGGGGGAATTCTCAAGCCCCGCCGGGGCCGGAACGCGCGACGGCCCGGGAACGCGTCCCGGGCCGCCGAATCACGTGGTGCGGGCGCGGTCTAGCGTCCGCTGACGCCCGAACGGCCGCCCGCGAGCGCGCCTTCGACGCCGGCCGGGCGGGCCATCGTGCCCGAGGGCGAGGAGCCGCCGTTGCCGTTCGCCGGCAGCGTGAGCGGCGCGGTCTCCTCCTCGAGGTACGTGTAGCCCGAGAGGCCCTCGTCGTAGCGCTTCATGAGCAGCGCCGACTCCTCGAACGTGAGCAGGCCCTTGCGCAGCGCCTGCTCGGTCGCCTGGCGGAGCTTCTGCACCAGCGTCTGCTTGGAGTACTGCACGTAGCCGAGCACCTCGGTGACCGAGTCGCCCTCGACCACGTGCTCGACGCGGTAGCCGTGTTCGTCGAGCGCGATGTGCACCGCGTTCGTGTCGCCGAACAGGTTGTGCAGGTCGCCCAGGATCTCCTGGTACGCGCCCACGAGGAACACGCCGAGGTAGTAGGGCTTGCCGTCGAACGGGTGCAGCTCGATCCAGTTCTTCACGTCGCGCAGGTCGATGAACTGGTCCATCTTGCCGTCGGAGTCGCACGTGAGGTCGGCGATCACCGCGCGGCGCGTGGGCTTCTCGTTCATGCGGTGCAGCGGCGCGATCGGGAACAGCTGCTTCACGGCCCAGTGGTCGGGCGCGGACTGGAACACCGAGAAGTTGCCGTAGTACGTGTCGGCGAGCCCCTTCTCGAGGCCTTCGAGGTCGTCGGGCACGTACTCGAGCTCGCGCGTGATCTTCAGGATCGCCTCGCAGCAGCCCCAGAACAGCTGCTCCACGCGGGCGCGGCCCTGCAGGTCGAGCAGGCCGACGTTGAACAGGCTCGTGGCCTCTTCCTTCAGCTGCAGCGCGTCGTGGTAGGACTCCTGGAAGTTCTTGCGCGAGATCCCGCGCCAGGTCTCGGTGAGCTGCTGGATGACCTGCGGGTCCTTCGGGTTTACCTCGGGCGGCGACTGGCCGACGAGCACTTCGTTCACGTCGAGCACGTTGAACACGAGCACCGAGTGGTGCGCGACGAGCGCGCGGCCGGACTCGGTGATGATGTCGGGATGCGGCAGGCCGGCGGTCTCGCAGCCGTCCTGGATCGCCGCCACCACGTCGTTCGCGTACTCCTGCATGGAGTAGTTCGTGGACGAGTGCCAGTTCGTGGACGAACCGTCGTAGTCCACGCCGAGGCCGCCGCCCGCGTCGATGAACTTGAGCCCGGCGCCCGCCTTGGCGAGCTCGACGTACACGCGCGACGCCTCCTTCATGGCGTCCTTGATCGCGCGCACCGCCGAGATCTGCGAGCCGATGTGGAAGTGCACGAGCTCGAGGCAGTCGAGCATGCCCTCCGCGCGCAGCTTCTCGACCAGCATGACCATTTCGGTCGCGGTGAGGCCGAACTTGCTGCGGTCGCCCGTGGACTCCATCCACTTGCCGGCGCCCTTCGTGGTGAGCTTCGCGCGCACGCCGATGTGCGGGCGGATGTCGAGCCGCCGCGCCGTCTCGAGCAGCAGCTCGAGCTCGCGGAAGCGGTCCACCACGATGATCGGGTAGCGGCCGAGCTTCTGGGACAGCAGCGCCGTCTCCATGTACTCGATGTCCTTGTACCCGTTCAGCACGAGCAGCGAGTCGTCGTGCTCGATCATGCCGAGCGCGGCCAGCAGTTCGGGCTTGCTGCCCGCTTCGAGGCCCAGGCCGAGCGGGCCGCCGAAGCGCACCAGCTCCTCGACCACGTGGTTCTGCTGGTTGACCTTGATCGGGAACACGCCGCGGTAGCGGCCACGGTAGCCGTAGTCCTTGATCGCGCTGCCGAAGCAGTCGAACAGCTGGCGCACGCGCGAGTGCAGGATCTCGGAGAAGCGGATGAGCAGGGGCATGCCGAGGCCGCGGCGTTCGAGATCACCGACGAGCTCGTACAGGTCCACGCTGGGACCTTCGGGACCGGACGGCGTGACCTCCATGTGACCCGCGTCGTTGATGCGGAAGTAACCGCTCGACCAGCCGGTCACGTTGTACAGCGCGGCGGAGTCCTTCGTCGTCCAGGCGCGGATGTCGCTCAACTCGCTTACCTCGGGGGCTCGTGTGGAAGGAGGGGAGCGCGGAACGGCCGCGCGCCGGTCGCGCAGAATAACGGACGCGGGCGGCGTGGTGGGAGAAAAACGCGCCCCGGGAGCGCGCGCGACCCGAAAAAATGCACCGCGCCCGAGCGGCGCGGCGCCGGGAACGCAGCGGGGCGGCCGTCCGGATGGAGGAGCCGGAGACCGCCCGCGCGTTTCGCCCGGTCAGGCGAAGTGGGGTGTCGTCATGAGACGACGCTCGCGTGCGAACGCTTGTCGTGCCCGTCGCCGCGCTTGAGCAGCCACACGAGCAGCGCGACCAGCGCGACGATCGGCAGCAGGGGCGTGAACGCCAGCACGAGGGCGAACGCCAGCGCGCCGCCGCCGATCAGCCCGCCCAGCAGCAGGAACGGCAGCGCGATGGCGAAGCCGGCGAGCTTGAAGACGAAGCCGAGGATGCGGAACGGGAGCGAGATCAGGAATCCGAGCATGCTCGCCACCGCGGCGAGCGTGCCGATCAGGATGACCGCGACGAAGACGAGCGTCCCCACCACGAGCAGCGAGATCACGGTGTGCCTCCGAATGTGTATGCCGACCGGGCAGTCGTTGCCGCACGCGCCAGGGTTCCGGGGTGCGCGTGCGGCGGTTCTACGCGCGGTTCGGCGGCCCGGTTGCACGGCGACCGGGCGACGGCCGGCCCGCGAGCCGGCCCGGCCGCCGCGGGTGGGGGAGCCGGGCACCGTCCCGGGTCGCCCGCGGCCGCCCGCGCTGCTAGGCTGCGCCGCGCCAACACCAAATCACGGACCCACTTGCCCGGAGGAGCGCATGGCTTCCACGAAGCTGACGGTGATGAAGAACGGTTCGATCCGCGTCGAGGGCGACTTCGAGATCGTGGACCAGGACGGCCAAGCGTTCGGGCTGGGCGGACGCGAGCGCGTGAGCCTGTGCCGCTGCGGGCACTCGGCGAACAAGCCGTTCTGCGACGGCGCCCACAAGAGCCACGGGTTCGAACCCCACACGGTCGCGTTCGACCTGCCGCCCGCGCCCCCGAAGCCCGCGTCCTGAGCCGGCCGGTGCGCCCGGGTCCGATCCTGCTGGCCGTCGCGCTCGGCGTGCTCGCCGTGGTGTGCGCGCGCATGGGGCTGTGGCAGCACGCACGCTGGGTCGAGCGCCGGGCCGCCAATGCCCGGCTCGAGCGCATGCTCGCGGCCGGTCCCGAGTGGACGCCCACGGGCGCCGCGCTCGACGCGCGCCGCACCGACAAGGTCCAGACCGGCGGGCACTGGGACCAGTCGCGCCACCTGCTGCTGTCGCGCGAGCCCGACGAGGGCGGTGTCGGCGTGGACGTGGTGACGCCGCTGCGGCTCGCCGACGGCACGCTCGTGCTCGTGGATCGCGGCTGGATGCGCGCCGACAGCGCCGCCGCCGCGCACCCCGAGCGCTTCACGACCGCCGACTCCGCCTGCGTCGTGGCGCTCGTGCGCCCGCTCAAGGCGCGGTCGTCGCGCATTCCGTGGGTGGCGCTCGCCGGCGACATCCCGGCGCGCTTCAGCACGCTGCACCCCGACCCCGACACGCTCGCGGCGCGCTGGCCCGACGTGCGACGCGACGTCTGGCTCGTGCTGCTGCCCGAGTGCACCTCGGCGGACTCGCTCCGGCGCTTCGAGCCCGAACTGCCCGCGGCGAACGTGCACCTGTCGTACGCGATCCAGTGGGCGATCTTCACGGTCGCGGCGCTCGGGGGCGTGGTCGTGGTGGTGTCGCGCGAACGATCCCGTGCCGCATGACGCCCGCCCGCCTCGCGATCCGGGCGCCGAGTTCCGCCGTTCACCGACATCCCGCCGCCGTTCGCCGAAAGCGCCGCGATTCGCCCTTGCGGCGTCCGTAACTTCCGTTGCGTGGCCGGTTCGGCGGGAGTCACGGGACTCCGGGATCGGCCGCAAGGAGGAGGACGATGTCGAGGTACAGAGGTGAGCGCAGCCGCGGCCGCGGACTGGTCTGGGGCATCGGGCTGATCGCGCTGGGCGTGGCGTTCCTCGGGATGCGCCAGGGCGTGCTGCCGTGGCCGCAGCTGACCGTGTGGTGGCCCGCGTTCGTGACCGTCATCGGCGTCGCCGAGATCGTCGGCGCGCGCACCGCCAAGAAGCTGGGCTCGGGCGTGACCATGACGCTCATGAGCGGCTACTTCTTCGCCACGGTGTACCACTGGAAGGGGCTGAACTGGGCGACGAGCTGGCCGCTCGCGCTGGTCGCGGTCGGCTGTGGCGCGGTCGTCGAGGCGGTCGCGTCGCGCTTCATGCCGTACCACGAGGACGACGAGCGCGCGCACTTCGAGCGGGAGCGCGACCATGAGTGACGCGCGCCGTGAATCGCCGTGGCGCCGCGTGCGCGAGTGGACGTTCGCCCTCTGCACGCTGTGGCTCGTGGTGCAGAACACGCTGCTGCTGGTGATGCTGTTGACGCACCGGAGTGACGCCGTGGGGCGCGCGCTCGCCGCGCTGCCGCACGCCTTCGCTCTCGTGACGCCGCTGTGGATGATCCCGTGCGCCGGAATGTGCGGCCTGGTGCTCGCCACGGCGCTGGCTCGCGGTGCCGCCCCGTCGCACGAGGCGGGCCGCTGGGAGGTGGAGCATGGAAGAGCGCGATAACTACGGTCGAACGCACGTGTACGGCATGGGCTCGTCGGACGGTTCGGGCAGGCCCCGGCTCGGCGGCCGGCTCGTGTTCGGTCTCGCGATCACGACGCTCGGCGTGCTGTGGACGCTCGACAACCTGTTCGGCGTGGACGCGGACGCGATCATCAGCTGGTGGCCCACGCTGCTGGTGCTGTTCGGGCTGATGAAGCTGACGGGCATCGGCACCGACAAGCGCACGATTCCCGGCGCGATCTTCACGATCGCCGGCCTGCTCCTGCTCGGCAACAAGATGCACCTGTCGTGGTGGCACGTCGGCATCGGCGACCTGTGGCCGCTCATGCTCATCTTCTTCGGCGTCAGCGTGGTGCTGCGTGCGATGCGCCACCCCGATCCGGCGGCCGACGAGGACGACGACCGCTTCGTGCGCACGTTCGCGCTCATGGGTGGTGCCGTGCGGCGCAATCGCTCCACCGCGTTCCGCGGCGGCGACCTGTCGGCGATGATGGGCGGCGTCGAACTCGACCTGCGCGACGCGCAGATGGCCGACGGCCGCGCCGTGGTCGAGGTGTTCGCCATGTGGGGCGGCATCGAGATCATCGTGCCGCCCGACTGGCGCGTGGAAAGCGACGTGACGCCGATCATGGCCGGCTACGAGGACGACACGCGCCTCGACCCGGGCGTCGAGCCGGCGGGCGTGCTCGTGGTGCGCGGCTTCGCGGTCATGGGCGGGATCGAGGTGCGCAACTCCAAGAAGGGCGACCGCGACCCGGGCGTGCGCGTGCGTCGCGGGCCGGCGTCCGTCGAAGTGAAGACGCCGGGCGGCAAGACCGTGTCCATCGGCGTCACGTACCCGAAGCGCGACGACGACCAGCCGCGTCCGGTGAGCTGACGTGCATCCGCTGCTTTCGCGCCGCGTCTGGCTGGCACCGTACGTCCTGTCGTGGCTGCTCCTCGGAATCGCCGCCGCCGAAATGCTGCGGCTGCTCGTGCCGCAGCCGGCGCGGCACGCGCACGCGTTCGCCGTACCCGCGATGCTCGCGTACGGATTCGTGGTGCTCTCGGCGTGGTGGACGTGCCGCCGCCACCCGCTCGGCAGCACCGCGCCGGCCCGCGCGTTCCTCGCGCAGGTGGGCGCCGCGCTGCAGACCGGGGCGCTGTGGGCGATCGGCGCCATGTTCTGGGAGCTCGCGCTCACGCGCTTCGCGACCGTCGTGCCGCGCGACACGATCGTCCGCAACTTCGGCGCGATGTTCGCGCTCGCGATCCCGCTCTACCTCGTGTCGGCGGTCGTGCACTACCTCGCGCTGGCGTTCGAGTCCGCGCGCGAGGCCGAGCGCCGCGTGCTCGAATCGCAGGTGACCGCGCGCGAAGCCGAAGTCCGCGCGCTGCGCGCCCAGCTCAACCCGCACTTCCTGTTCAACAGCCTCAACTCGATCAACTCGCTGGTCGGCAGCGACCCCGAAGGTGCGCGCCGCATGTGCGAGAAGCTGGGCGACTTCCTGCGCCGCACGCTGGCGCTGGCCGCGCGCGATTCCGTCGCGCTGTCGGAGGAGCTCGAGCTGGTCGAGCGCTACCTCGCGATCGAGCAGGTGCGCTTCGGCGAGCGGCTCGGCATCGAGCGCGACGTGGCGCCGGACACGCTCGGCTGCCGCGTGCCGCCGCTGCTGCTCCAGCCGCTCGTCGAGAACGCCATCAAGCACGGCGTGTCCGGGCGCATCGAGGGCGGCGTCGTGCGCGTCGCCGCGCGGCGCGAAGGCGCGGTGCTCGGCGTGACGGTGGAGAACCCCGTGGACGACGACGCGCCCGGCCGTGCCGGCGCGGGTGTGGGACTGGAGAACGTGCGCCGCCGGCTCGACGCGTTCGGGGCCGCCGACGCGCGCCTCGACGCCGTGCGCGAGCCCGGCCGGTTCCGCGTGCGGCTCACGCTGCCCGCACGCGACGAGAAGGGAGTGCGTGATGCCTGAAGCAGGCACGCTGCGAGCGCTGCTCGTGGACGACGAGGCGCCGGCGCGCGCGCTCGTGCGGGAGTACCTCGCCGCCCACGCCGACGTGGAAGTGGTCGGGGAGTGCGCGAACGGATTCGAGGCGGTGAAGGCGGTGGCCGAACTCCGGCCCGACCTCGTGTTCCTCGACGTGCAGATGCCGAAGCTCGACGGCTTCGAGGTGCTCGAACTGCTCGAGCCCGCGCCCGCGGTGGTGTTCTGCACGGCGTACGACGAGTTCGCGCTCAAGGCGTTCGAGGTGCATGCGGTGGACTACCTGCTCAAGCCGTTCGGACGCGAGCGCCTGGCCGAGGCGCTCGTGCGCGTGCGCGAACGGCTGGCGGCGAAACTCACGGCCGCGGCCTCCGGTGGCGCCGCGCCGGAGCCGAGCCCCGCGGCGCTGGCGGCCAGCGCGCGCGTGCCCGGCACGTACGCCGAGCGGCTCATGGTGCGCGACGGCGCGAACGTGCACGTGATTCCCGCCGACAAGGTGGACTACCTCGAGGCGCAGGACGACTACGTCGCGATCCACGCCGAGGGCAAGTCGTGGCTCAAGCACCAGACGCTGGCCGAGCTCGAGCAGTCGCTCGATCCCGCGCGCTTCGTGCGCGTGCACCGCTCGTACGTGGTGCACGTCGAGCGCATCGCGCGCATCGAGCCGTACGCGAAGGACAGCCGCGTCGCGATCCTGCACGACGGCCGCGAGCTTCCCGTCAGCCGCGGCGGCTACCAGCGGCTGCGCGAACGCATGTAGGCGCGCGAAAGGGCGCGGCCCGAGCGAGACCGCGCCCTTCGCTGGCCCGGCGGCGTTCCCCCGAACGCCGCCGGGTTGCGTCACGTCACTTCGTCACGACGAACTTCGTCGTGCGCACGCCGTCGGCGGAGCGCAGTCGCGCGAACCAGACACCGGCGCCCATGCCGGCCGCGTCGAATTCGGCGACCGCGCGTCCCGCCGGACGCACGCCGTCCACGAGCGTCGCCACCCGGCGGCCCGCGACGTCGAGTACCTCGAGCGTCACCTGCCCGGCGCGCGGCAGCGCGTACGCCAGCTGCGCCGCGCCACGGACCGGGTTGCGCGCGGGGGCCAGCGCCAGCGTGACGGCCTCCGCGGGCGGCGCCGCGAGCGGGTTCGCGGCGTCGTAGTCCCACAGGCCGGCGCCCCACGTGCCGAACCGCATGATGCCGAGGTACGGCACGGCTTCGACCGCGCGGAACTGCACGACCGGCATGCCCGGCTCCTGCAGCGGCACGAACACGCCGCCCCCGGCGCGGTACGCACCGGCCTCGGTGGCGAGGTACAGGCGGTTGAGCGCGGTGCCGTCGTACGCCGCGTCGAACACGATCGTCTCGGCCGACGGCAGGCCGCCGGAGGCGTCGGTCCAGCTCTGCCCGCCGTCGGTCGTGTGCACGATGCCGCGGCCCATGCACCACGCCTCGAACGGGTCCTCCGGGTTGACCACGATCTTCACGCGCGCGAGCTGCGCCGGGTCCATCACCGGCGGTGCCGCACCGATGGCCGTGTACCAGTTCGTGCCCGAGTCGTGCGACCACAGCAGCGTGCCGTCGTGCAGCGCGAGGTACCAGTAGTTCGTCTGCGAAGGCGCCAGGCCGAACCCGGCGATGCCGCCGAAGGTGGCCTGCATGGGTGACGACACGTCGGTGACGGTGATGCTGTTCGTGGCGAGCTCGTACGTCATGCGCTGCAGGTGGTCGAAGCCGGCGTAGGCGACGTTCCACTGCGTGGGATCCTGCGTCACGAAGCGGTGGCGCACGTCGATCGTGTAGCCCTCGGTGAACACGCCGGTGAACGGGCCACCGCCGCCGAACAGGAACATGCAGTGGGCGAACTGGGCGTAGTACGACCAGTCGTCGGGCTGGCGGCCGTACGCGGTGGCGACGTCGGACACGCTGGTACCGATGCCCGAGATCACCGAGTGGTAGGCGTCGCAGCCGAACGGCGTCGTGTACGTGCGCAGCAGGTCGTTGTCGCGCGTCGCGGTGTAGGTGTTGTTCGGGTCGCCCTGGTGGAGCGTCGCGACGTCGTTCACCTGCTGGTTCGAGATGTCGCCCGTGAGCAGCGAAGCCGTGGTGTCGCCGGGCGTCATGATCCAGATGCCGCCGCCGCTCGCGATGTAGAAGTACTCGGTGTTGCCGGTGCCGCTGGCCGAATGCGGCGCGGCCGCGGACTCGATCCGGGGCGCCACGGCGCGTTCGAGCGTCGCGCCGTCACGGCTGCGCTCGCGCACGGTCAGCGCGGGGGCGAAGTTCCAGCGCACCGACTGCACGTTCGTGGACACCTGGTGCGGCCGCTCCGTCTCGCCCCACGCGTACTGGTTCTCGATCCAGTGCGCCGTGGTGCCGCCGTCGGTGGACGTGTAGAGCTTGCCGTACATCTCGGCGGTCTCGGAGTCGGTCCACGTCAGCACGTCGGTCGAGAGGATCGACGCGCACAACCCGCGCGGGCCGGCCGGAACCCACGCGTCGCGCACGTCCACCCAGGTGTCGCCGTCGTCCGTGGTCGAAGTGAGCTGGTCGCCGCGCAGCACCCACACGCGCGAGACCACGCCGAGCTGGCATTGCGCGGTGATCTGCAGGCCCGGGTAGGTGAACTCGTTGCTGGTGGCCGCCGGGTTCGAGAAGGGCGCGAACGACCAGCCGTCCTCGCTCGCCGACTGGACCGTCGTGTCGTCCCAGTAGTCGGCCGAGTAGGCGATCACGATCTGCCCCGAGCCGTCCTGCGACACCCACGCGTCGGCGTAGCGGGAGCCCGCGAAGTCGTACAGCGCGTCGTACGTCGCGCCGCTGTCGTACGAGATCATGAGCACGGTGAACGTGTCGGCGGCGAAGCTGTCGTAGTAGCGCGTCACGAGGTAGGTGACGTTGCTCCACAGGTCGGAGGCGAGCAGCCGACGATTGCCGGGCACGGGCTCCTCGCTGGGGTCGAGGTTCAGCTGTACCGGCGACCAGGTCGCGCCGTCGTCGTCGGAGTAGCGCAGCGAGCCGTCGGTGCATTCCACCGACAGCCGCTCGAAGTAGTCCCCGACCGGCGGGAACACGAGCTTGCGGATGCCCTGCTCGATGCCCACGCCCATCTGGCGGCCGCGGTCCTCCCAGTCGATGTTCGTCCAGGCGTAGCCCTGCCAGTAGCCGTACCCGTCCGAGAACGCGTCGAGCCACGGCGCGACGAGGATGTGGGAGACGACGCCGTTCATGCGGCCGGGCTGGTTGAAGGGCCCGAGCTGGGTCCAGCGGCCGGACGTGATCGGGTGGGGAATGCCCTGGGCCTGCGCGGGCACGGCCGGGCGCAACCGTTCGCGCACCACCGCGTCGTGGCCGCGGGCGGCGACGGCGTGGCTGCGGGGAGCGGCGAGCGCGGGAGCGGCGGCCAGCAGCAGGAACGCCGTTCCTGCGGCGTGAACGAGCGAGCGAACCCATGGAGAGCGATGGGCGGGACGCATGGATGGACCTCCGTGCAGGGGCGTTTCGGGTCGCGGGGGACGTGCCCTCGCCTCGTGGGTGGGCGAGGGGCTCACCCCGGTAATCGTGAAAAACGCCCGGCGAGGATCACGGCGGCGGGGAATTCCCGGGCGGGCGCGACGGCCGGGGCTGGCGGGCTGGCCCCGGGCGGCCGATGGGAGTAGGGTCGGCCCCGTTCACCGAGGTCCCTGTGTGACCTCCCGTTCTCCACGGCGGACCTGTGTGCCGCCCAACGGAAAGGACGCGTGATGAACGCCTCTTCCCGTGATCATTTCGAAGCGCGCTCCACGCTCTCGACGCCCGCCGGCGACGTCACGATCTACCGCCTCGACGTGCTGGCCCGGAAGCTCTCCGTCACCCTCGAGAAGCTTCCCTTCTCCATTCGCGTGATGCTCGAAGCCGCGCTGCGCACCTGTGACGACTACCAGGTCACGCAGGACGACGTGAAGCGTCTCGCCGCGTGGCAGCCGGTGTCGGCCGAACCGGTCGAACTGCCGTTCAAGCCGGCGCGCGTGATCCTGCAGGACTTCACCGGCGTGCCCTGCGTGGTGGACCTCGCGGCCATGCGCGACGCGGTCAAGCGCATGGGCGCCGACCCGAAGCGGATCAACCCGCTCGTGCCGGTGGACCTGGTCATCGACCACTCGGTGCAGGTGGACGTGTTCGGCAACACGCTCGCGCTGGAGCGCAACGCCGAGATCGAGTTCGAGCGCAACAAGGAGCGCTACGAGTTCCTGCGCTGGGGCCAGAAGGCGTTCTCGAACTTCCGCGTGGTGCCGCCCGCCACGGGCATCGTGCACCAGGTGAACCTCGAGTACCTCGCCGGCTGCGTGCTCACGGCCGACGTGAACGGCGAGAAGGTCGCGTTCCCCGACACGCTGGTCGGCACCGACTCGCACACCACCATGATCAACGGGCTCGGCGTCGTGGGCTGGGGCGTGGGCGGCATCGAGGCCGAGGCCGTCATGCTCGGCCAGCCGCTCTACCTGGTCACGCCGCAGGTCGTGGGCTTCAAGCTCACCGGCCAGCTGCGCGACGGCGTCACCGCCACCGACCTCGTGCTCACGGTCACGCAGATGCTCCGCAAGAAGGGCGTGGTGGACAAGTTCGTCGAGTTCTACGGCCCCGGCCTGTCGGCCATGAGCCTGCCCGACCGCGCGACGATCGCGAACATGGCGCCCGAGTACGGCGCCACGATGGGCTTCTTCCCGGTGGACGCCGAGACGCTGCGCTACCTCGAGCGCACGGGCCGCACCGACGCGGCGAAGCTCACCGAGGCCTACTGCAAGGCGCAGGGGCTGTTCCGCACCGACGCCACGCCGGACCCGGTGTTCTCGGACACGCTCGAGCTGAACCTGGCCGACGTCGAAGCCTGCCTCGCCGGGCCGAAGCGCCCGCAGGACCGCGTGAACCTGCGCGACATGCAGGGCAACTTCCGCAAGGCGCTGGTCGCGCCGGTCAAGGAGCGCGGCTTCGGGCTCGGCGACGGCGACCTGGCGAAGACGGCCGAAGTGAAGAACGGCACCACCAGCAGCATCGCGCACGGCTCGGTCGTGATCGCGGCCATCACGTCGTGCACGAACACGTCGAACCCGTCGGTCATGATCGGCGCCGGGCTCGTGGCGAAGAAGGCGGCGGCGAAGGGCCTGAAGTCGAAGCCGTTCGTGAAGACGTCGCTCGCGCCGGGTTCCAAGGTGGTCACCGAGTACCTGGCCGCGTCGGGCACGCTCGCCTCGCTCGAAGCGCTGGGCTTCGACGTGGTGGGCTACGGCTGCACCACGTGCATCGGCAACTCCGGTCCGCTGCCGGACGCGGTGGGCAAGGCGATCGACGAGGGCAAGCTGGTCGCCGCGGCGGTCATCTCGGGCAACCGCAACTTCGAAGGCCGCGTGCATCCCATGGTGCGCGCGAACTTCCTCGCGTCGCCGCCGCTGGTCGTCGCCTACGCGCTGGCCGGCACGGTGGACATCGACTTCGAGAAGCAGCCGATCGGCAAGGGCGCGAAGGGCGAGGACGTGTTCCTGCGCGACATCTGGCCGACCCAGCAGGAAGTCGCCGAGGCGGTCGCCGCCAGCGTGAAGCCGGAGATGTTCGCGAAGAGCTACGGCAACACGTTCGACGGCAACCCGAAGTGGAACGCGATCCCCGTGGGCGAGGGCGAGCTCTACCAGTGGGACGAGAAGTCCACGTACATCCACGAGCCGCCGTTCTTCCAGGGCCTGTCGCTCGAGACGAAGCCGCTCGCCGACGTGAAGGGTGCGCGCGTGCTCGGCATGTTCGCCGACTCGGTGACCACCGACCACATCTCGCCGGCCGGTGACATCGCGCTGGCGAGCCCGGCGGGCAAGTTCCTCGCCGAGCGCGGCATCGAGAAGAAGGACTTCAACTCGTACGGCTCGCGCCGCGGCAACGACCTGGTCATGGTGCGCGGCACGTTCGCGAACATCCGGCTCAAGAACCTGCTCGTGCCCGGCAGCGAGGGCAACGTCACGGTGCACTTCCCGACCGGCGAGCAGATGCCGATCTACGACGCGTCGGCGAAGTACATGGCCGCGGGCACGCCGCTCGTGGTGCTGGCGGGCAAGGAGTACGGCACGGGTTCGTCGCGCGACTGGGCGGCCAAGGGCACGCTGCTGCTGGGCGTGAAGGCCGTGCTCGCCGAGAGCTTCGAGCGTATCCACCGCTCGAACCTGGTGGGCATGGGCATCCTGCCGCTCGTGTACGAGGCGGGCCAGAACGCCGAGTCGCTCGGGCTCACCGGCCGCGAGACGTTCGACATCCTCGGACTGGCCGGCGAGCTGAAGCCGCGCCAGAAGGTGAAGATCCGCGCCACGCGCGAAGACGGCTCGGTGCTCGAGTTCACGGCCGTCGCCCGCCTCGACACGCCCGTGGACGTGGACTACTACCGCAACGGCGGCATCCTGCAGACGGTGCTGCGCAACCTGGTGAAGAGCTAGCACGGCTGCGGGCGAACGGCCCGCGGTGAGCCGCGACCACACGTACGGCCCGGCATTCCTCACGGAGCGCCGGGCCGACGTGCGTTCGAGCGCAAAGCATGAGGTGGTTTCGAAACCACCTCGCGTGGCATCCTGCGAGCGCTTCGCACGACCAACTCGCTCGTATCCGACCTGCGTTGCACGCGACTGAACCCGGCGTGAGGGCTCCCATGAGCGATGACGGCGACCTCGAGGCGATCGACGAACTGGTCGCCCGGTTCTACTCGGCCTTCGAGAACACGGTGGAGGCGCCGAAGCACTCCGACGTCGCGGCGTGCTTCGTCGAAGGCGCGCGCATCGTCCGCTGCGCGAGCGGTGGGCCCGAGTTCTACTCCGTCGCGGAGTTCGCTGCGCCCAGGATCGCGCTTCTCTCCGGTGGCGGACTCACGGGCTTTTCCGAGCGGGAAACTTCCGCCGCGACGGAGCGGATCGGTGGCGTCGCTTCCCGCACCTCCCGGTACGCCAAGTCGGGCATGCTTCACGGCGAGGCCTACGCGGGCTCCGGAACCAAGTGGTTCCACCTCGTGCGGCTGTCGGAGGGTTGGCGGATCAGCGCGTTGTCGTGGATCGATGACGGCGCCTGAGCGTTCGTCCGAGCCGTGGCAGCGAAAGCCCGAACGAGAGGGAGCGCGAATGAGCAGTGGACTCCAGGCCGTCGGTGCGTTCGCGCTGGCACTCGCCGTCGTCGGCCACGCCTCCGCGGCGTGGGCGGTGCCGCGGCCCTGGCAGCCGGCCGTGGGGCACACGCAGATCCCGTTGTGGCCGGGCGGCGCGCCTCACGCTCGTCCGATGGAAGGGCCGGAGATCGCCGGGACCGTCGTGGACCGCGCGGGCCATGCCAGGCTCGTCGGCGGCAAGCCGTGGACGTTCGTCGACCGAGTCTCGCAGCCGACGATCACCATCTGGTCGCCGCAGGGTGCGAACTCGGGCGCTGCCGTCGTGGTGTTCCCCGGGGGCGGCTACAACGTGCTCGCCATGGATCTCGAGGGGACGGAAGTGTGCGAGTGGCTGGCGTCCCGCGGCGTCACCGGCGTGCTGCTCAAGTACCGCGTTCCGTGCGCGAAGGTGGGACCGTACCGGGACTGTCCGGCCGCGCTCGAAGACGCGCAGCGGGCGGTGGGGCTGGTGCGTTTCCGGGCCGCCGAGTGGCGGATCGATCCGAACCGGATCGGCGTGATGGGCTTCTCGGCGGGCGGGCACATGGTGGCGGAGATCAGCACGCACTTCGAGACGCGCGTGTATCCCGCGGTGGACGCGGCCGACTCGGTCAGCTGCCGGCCCGACTTCGCGGTCGCGCTGTATCCCGGCCACCTGGTGCTCTCCCACGTAAACCCCCGGCTGAATCCCGGCATTCGGGTCACGCCGCGCACGCCGCCCACGTTCCTGCTGCACGCGCAGGACGACCCCGTGGATCCGGTGGAGAACTCGCGCGTCTACCATGCGGCGCTGCGGAAGGCGGGAGTGCCTGCGGAACTGCACGTGTTCCCGAAAGGCGGGCACGCGTTCGGCCTGCGGCGCACCGGCTCGCCCATCACCGAGTGGCCGGCGCTCGTCGAGACCTGGATGCGATCGATCGGGGTCCTCGGTCGCTGAGCAGGCCCGAAGGCGACGACGCAAGAGGAGGACGGGCACGCGTGAACGAGGTGACGTCGCACCTCATGTTCGGCGGCCGGCTCGAAGCGGCGATCGCGTGCCATGCGGCAACGTTTCCAGACCCCGGGATCAGGCACGTCGCGATTCCACGCGGACGCGAACGTGGTCATGGCCCATGCGGCACCGGGTCGGCTGCTCGCCACGAGCGAGACCGGTGACGTACCTTCTCGCCCCCCGCAAACCGTTCGCCGCAAGATGTCGAGGCCTTGATCCCGAACGACAGGAGCTGCCGTGAAGCTGCAGACCACATGTCTCGCCATCGTCCTCGTCGTGCTCGTGGGCTGCGGCCGTCCGGGAGCCTCCACGGGAGACCACGCCACATCCGCCGCGAAGACGGCCGTCACGCCGGTCGAGTTCCTCATGACGTCGTCCGTCGAAGACTTCAGCAAGCACCGTCCGCCGTACCCGGCGCGCGTGCGCGACGTGCGGCTGGGCTATCTCGTCGCGCCGGACAGCGTCCGGAGGTACATCCTGTACGGTGAGTTCCTGCCGGAATCCACGGGCGGTTCCCCCGAGTGGACGCGTTTCGTCACGATCCAGACGTCGCCCTACGAACAGTGGCTGGGTGGGCAGGCGAAGGCCATGGCCGAGCAGCCCGCCGCCGTCTGGCTCGAGGGCGAGTACTCGGCCCCGCTGCAGGAGCGCCTCGACGCACGGCGTTGAGCCCGGCGCACGCCGAGGTGGTTTCGAAACCACCATGCCCGGCATACTGGGATTCCCTCGAACGACCACGACTCTTCACCGGAGTGCCGCCTTCATGCGATTCGTGTTGCCCTTGTTCGTGGGCGTGCTCGCGCTCGCGAGTCCTGCCGTTTCCGCCGCGAAGCCCGCGCCGGGCGCGAACGCCGACTCGGTGGCGATCCGCGCCACGCTCGACACGCTCAACGCCGTCTGCGCGCGGCGGGACAGTGTCGCGTTCGACGCGTTGTTCGACTCGCGCGAACCGCTGCTGTTCGTGGGTTCGAGCGAGGGCGAGGAGTTCCACGGCCGGCCGGGCGTGCGCCGGTTCCGGCGCTTCCTGTTCTCGATGCCGTTCGTGTTCTCGTTCGATCTCGCGCACGTGACGATCCGCAGCGACGGCGATCACGGCTGGGCGTACTTCGACGGCCGCATGCTGCGCCGCTCGCCGAGCGGGAAGGAGGGCGGCAACCGCTACCGGTTCCTGATCGCCATGGAGAAGCGCGGCGGTGCATGGAAGTGGACGGCGTTCCACGGAGCGGTGCCCGGCGGGGAGTGACGCGCGGTCCTGCCGGTCCACGGCCGTCGCGCGCGGCCGGGGGTTCGGCATTCCGGTCTTGACCCGCGGCGGATCTCGCGCGAGCGTCGGCACCCGGACTTTCACCTCAAGGAGCGCTCCATGTCCCCTCGCGTGACCGGTATCGGCGGTGTGTTCTTCAAGGCGCGTGACCCGAAGGCACTGCAGGAGTGGTATCGCGTGCAGCTCGGGTTCGAGATCAGCGAGTGGGGCGGTGCCGTGTTCCACTGGCACACGCCCGAGTCGCCCGACCCCGACGGCGCGACCGCGTGGAGCCTGTTCCCGCAGGACACGAAGCACTTCGCGCCCAGTGAAGCGCCGTTCATGATCAACTACCGCGTGGACGACCTCGACGGCGTGCTCGCGTCGCTGCGCGCGGCCGGCTGCGCCGTGGACGACAAGACGCACGCCGACGACTTCGGCAAGTTCGGCTGGGTCATGGACCCGGAAGGCAACCGCATCGAGCTGTGGGAGCCGCCGGCGGCCTCGCCGAAGGGCTGAGCCGCCGCGCATGAGCCCGACGCCCGGCTATTCCGGCACGCCGCTCGCGAAGAAGCTCGGCATCGCGGCGGGCACGGTGGTGTGCGCGAGCGGCGCCCCCGCCGAGTACCGCGCGTGGCTCGCGCCGCTGCCCGACGGCGTCAGGTTCGCGCGCACCCCGAGCGCCCGGACCGACGTCGCGCACGTGTTCACCACGAAGCGGGCCGTACTGGCGCAGGCGCTCGCGTCGTCGCGAGCGAAGCTGCGCCCGGACGCCGCGCTCTGGGTGTCGTGGCCGAAGAAGACGTCGAAGGTGCCGACCGACGTGACCGAGGACGTGATTCGCGCGCTCGCGCTGCCGCTCGGCTGGGTGGACGTGAAGGTGTGCGCGGTGAGCGACGTGTGGTCGGGACTGAAACTGGTCGTACGCAAGGAACTGCGGTAGCGCGCGCCTCGCGGGCCCACGCGCCGCCACTCGAGGTCACTTCATGGCTGCCCATCGCATCTTCGCCATGCCGTTCGCGTCCGTGTACCCGTCCTACGTGAACAAGGTCGAGCGCAAGGGCCGCACGAAGGCGGAACTGGACCAGGTCATCTGCTGGCTCACCGGCTACGACGCCGCGGGGCTGGCGCGCCAGCTCGAGCAGCGCACCGACATCGAGCACTTCTTCGCGCAGGCCCCGGCGATGCACCCGAACCGGGCGCTGATCACGGGCGTCGTGTGCGGCGTGCGCGTGGAGGAGGTCGAGGACCCGCTCATGCGGCAGGTGCGGCAGCTCGACAAGCTCGTGGACGAGCTCGCCAAGGGCCGGGCGATGGAGAAGATCCTGCGGGCGTGACCGGGCGCGCCGGCGGTTCCGGCGACTCGCGCGCGGCCCGGCGCCTCGCGTAACCTGCCGCGCCATGCCCCCCAGGCCCCGATTCGAGACCGTCGAAGACTACTTCGCAGCCGCGGCCCCCGACGCGCGCGTGATCCTCGAGCGCATCCGCGCCGCCGTGCGCGCCGCCGTGCCCGACGCGAGCGAGTGCATCAGCTACCAGATGCCCGCGTTCAGGCGGCGCAAGGTGTTCTTCTACTACGCCGTCTTCAAGCAGCACGTCGGCATCTACCCGCCCGTGAAGGGCGACGCCGCGCTCGCGGCCGAACTGGCGCCGTTCCGCGGCCCCAAGGGCAACCTGCAGTTCCCGCTCGCGTCCGACGTGCCGTACGCGCTGATCGCGCGCGTCGCCGTGGCGCTCGCCGACGAGGTGCACCACAAGTGAACCGCTCGCCGCGTGAACTCGTGACGCTGTTCTGGAGCACGGCGAATGCGCGCGAATGGGAGCACTTCGCCACGCTGCTGCACCCCGATCTCGTCTACCGCGTGCCGCAGACCCGCGAAGTCGCACGCGGCGCCGCCGGACTGGTGGACGTGTTCCGCACGTGGCCGGGCGAGTGGACGGCGCACGTGGACACGCTGGTCGCCGACGACCGGCGCGCGTTCAGCGTGATCCGGTTCGAAGTGAACGGCACGTTCGAGTGCGGCATCTCGCTGTTCGAGTGCGCGGGCGGCACGATCACGTCCGTCACCGACTGGTGGCCGGAACCCTACGACCCGCCCGCACGTGCGAACGGCTGGCTCCAGCGAGAGGACGCGCCGGCGTGATCCTGCGGCTCGACGACCTGCGCGGTCCCGAGATCCGCGCGCTGCTCGAGGAGCACCTGGCGGACATGCGGCGCATTTCGCCGCCCGAGAGCGTGCATGCGCTCGATCTCGAGAAGCTGCGGCGCCCCGAGATCTCGTTCTGGACGGTGTGGGAGGGAAGCGAGCTGCTGGGCTGCGGAGCGCTCAAGGCGCTCGATGCGCGCCACGGCGAGATCAAATCCATGCGCACGGCCCGCGCGCACCGCGGCAAGGGCGTGGCGCGCGCGGTGCTCTCGCACATCGTGGCCGAAGCCGGGCGGCGCGCCTACTCGCGGCTCAGCCTCGAGACCGGCACGCAGCCGGACTTCGAGCCGGCGCGGCGGCTGTACGCGAGCTTCGGCTTCGAGACCTGCGGCCCGTTCGCGGACTACGTGCTCGATCCGAACAGCACGTTCATGACGCGGCGGCTGCCGCCACCGCCGGGTGGCCTGCCGCTGCCCGAGGCCGGTGTCGCGGGCCTGCGCGTGATCGAACTGGGGCTCGAACACGAAGCGCTGCTGCAGCGCTTCTACGACGCGAACCCGTACTACTTCGAGAACATCACCGGCGTGCCCGCGCCGCCGAACGAAGCCCGCGAGGAGATCCTCGGCGAGCTTCCGGCCGGGTGGCCTTACACGAAGAAGTGGGTGCTCGGCCTCGCCGCGACCGGCGGTGAGCTGGCCGCGCAGTGGAATGTCGTGTCGGACCTGCTCGCGCCCGGCGTGTGGCACATCGGGCTGTTCGTGCTCGCCACGTCGCGCCACGGCAGCGGTGAGGCGCGCGCGATGTACGACGCCGTCGAGAACTGGTGCGTCCGCCACGGCGCGCGCTGGCTGCGCCTGGGCGTCGTGAAGGGCAACGACCACGCCGAGCGCTTCTGGCGCGGCCGCGGGTTCGAGTACCTGCGCGAGCGCGGCGGGATCGTCATGGGCCCGCGCACGAACACCGTGCGCACGTTCTTCAAGCCGCTCTCCGGTACGCGCGAGGAGTACCTGGCGCTGGTGGAACGGGACCGCGCCGAGTCGGACTGAAGCCGGCCGTCCCGCGCCGCCAGTGGGCGAAGAAAGCCTGTGACGCCGGCCGGATCGCGGACTCCATCCCGGTGACTCCCCGGATCCTCCATTCCGCGCGGAGCGACCTGCCCCGAGCCCCGGGAGACCGCCGTGCGCCCCCTCCAGACGTGCTTCGCCAGCCTGCTGCTGCTCGTCCTGCCCGCCGTCGCCCATGCCGCCGTGGGCTACGCCGTGGGCGACACCGCCGCCGCGCTCGTCGCCGAGGATTCGTTCGGCGCCACGCGCTCGTTGTCCGAGTTCGCGGGCAAGTGGGTGTTCCTCGACTTCTGCGCGTCGTGGTGCGGCCCGTGCCGGTACATGGGAGCGATCACCCAACAGGTCCAGGACACCTTCGCGAACGATCCCGTCGAGCCGCCCTTCCAGTACGTGACCGCGCTCCTCCAGGGGCCGACGCAGGCGCCGTCCACGATCGCCGACGCCGCCGCCTGGGCGGGCCAGTTCGGGCTGACGAGCGTGCCGGTGCTGCACGCGAGCGGCGCGCCGCACGGCGGCACGGTCGACTGGTTCCTCGGCGCGGGCACCGGCCTGGTCCCCACGGGCATCGTGATCGATCCGTCCGGCGTCATTCGTGCGATCGACATCGGCTATCGCTCGCCCGCGCAGCTGCTCGACCAGGTCAACGCCTTCGCGGGCGTCGTGGATCCGCCTCCGCCGCCGCCTCCTCCGCCGCCGGTGACGCTGGGATCGGCGGGCATCGAGTTCGGGGGGCCGTCGGGACTGGCCCGCAGCACGACGCCGCAGGACTTCGGCGGCGGCCACCTGCAGTTCGTGGACTTCTCCTCGACGACCGGGTTCGAGCACCCGGTGGCGTCCATCACGTCGTCGGTCGCCGGCGGCGTCGAGACGCTCGAGTTCGCGATGGCCGACTTCGACTTCGAGCAGATGACCGGGATCGACCTCACGCTCGCCGCGCCGTGGCGCACGCGTGCGTTCGCGATGTCGTGGAGCGACGGGTTCACCCGCCGCCTCGTGGGCACCGGCGGCGCGCAGTTCTCGTTCCTCGTCATGTCCGGCGGCGAAATCACCGAAGTCCCGACCAGCGTCGTGGTGCCCGACACGTTCGTCGCCGGGCAGGTGCGCTTCGGCGCCGTGGATCCGGCGAGCGCGTCCAACCGGCCGGCGCACGTGATCGGCTGGCTGCTCAAGAACGTGCAACTGGCGATCGACACCACCGCCGCCGCGCCGACGACGCTCGCGGCCGCACCGGGCGCGCCCGGGCGAGGGCTGGCGCTCGCTCCGCCACGCCCGAACCCGGCGCGCGCGACCGCGGCGATCGCATGGACGCAGCTGCGAGCCGCGGCCGGCGACGTGCGGGTGCTGGACGTCGCGGGCCGCGTGGTGCGCGTGCTGGCGAACGGCGTGCTTGCCGCCGGGCCGAACGAGTTGCGCTAGGACCTCCGGGATACCGCAGGCCGTGCCGTGGCGCCCGGCCTCTACCTCGTGCGCGTGCGCGCGGGTGGCGAATCGCGGGTCGCGCGGGTCGCCGTCGTGCACTGATCGCCGCGTTCGTCGGTTCGCGCTCGCACGGCGGGGGCGGGCCGTGGTGTGCTCGGGCCTCGCCGGACCGCGTCCATCCCCGGGGAGGCCCACATGCCGAACGTCTCGACCTGTCTCTGGTTCGACCATCACGCGCTCGAAGCGGCGCGGTTCTACACGTCGCTGTTCCCGAACTCGCACGTCGGTGAAGTGACGCACTACCTCGAGCGCGGCCCCATGCCCGCGGGCCACGTGCTCACCGTGACGTTCGTGCTCGACGGCGTCGAGTACCTCGCGCTCAACGGCGGCCCGATCTACCCGCACACGCCGGCCATGTCCATGGTCGCGTACTGCGACACGCAGGACGAGATCGACCGGCTGTGGGACGGGCTGCTCGCCGGCGGCGGCGCGCCGGTGCAGTGCGGCTGGCTCACCGACCGTTTCGGCGTGTCGTGGCAGATCGTGCCGCGCCCCATGATGGAGATGCTCAAGGGCACCGATCCCGCGGCATCGCAGCGCGCGTGGGAAGCGATGATGGCCATGGTGAAGCTCGATCTCGCCGCGATCCGGCGGGCGTACGACGGCGTGTGACGCGCGCCTCGGCGCCGGGGTACGCTGCGCCGCATGACCGCACCGACGTGGAAGGGCCGCCGTGGGGAGTGGTTCGTGGCCGTGCAGCTGGTGCTGTTCGCGTTCGTCGCGTTCGGCCCGCGCACGCTGCCCGTGCTGCCCGCGTGGCGGTGGCCGGAGTTCTGGAGCGCGGCGGGCTTCGCGCTGATCGTGGCGGGCCTGCTGCTCGCGGCGTGGGCGAGCCTGCACCTGCTCGGCGCGCGCGCGTTCACGCCGCTGCCGTACCCGCGCGACGGCGGGCGGCTGGTGGAGACCGGCCCGTACGGGCTGGCGCGTCACCCGATCTACGCCGGCGTCCTGCTGTGCGCGTTCGGCTGGGCGGTCCGCGTGCAGGGCACGCTCACGCTGGCGTACGCGCTCGTGCTGTTCGCGCTGCTCGACGTGAAGTCGCGGCGCGAGGAACGCTGGCTCGCCGCGCGGTTCAGCGGCTACGTGCGCTACCGGCGCCGCGTGCGCAAGCTGATCCCGTTCGTGTGGTGACGTGCTTGACAGCGACCGGCCGCGCCGCGTGAAGTGGCCGCCGACAGGAGGGCAACCCGCATGAAGATCCGCCTGCTCGTCACCGGCGGCACTTTCGACAAGGAATACAACGAGCTCGACGGCACGCTGTTCTTCCAGGACACGCACCTGCCCGAGATGCTGCGCCTCGGCCGCTGCCAGCTCGACCTCGAGATCCAGCGGCTGATCATGATCGACAGCCTCGAGATGACCGACGCGCACCGCGCGCAGCTGCTGCAGGCGTGCCTCGCCGCGAAGGGCGAGCGCATCGTGATCACGCACGGCACCGACACCATGGAGGTGACGGCGCGCTACCTCGGCGAACGCGTGCAGGGCCAGACGATCGTGCTCACCGGCGCCATGGTGCCTTACACGTTCGGCTCGTCCGACGGGCTGTTCAACCTGGGCAGCGCGCTGGCGTTCGCGCAGTCCATGCCGGCCGGCGTGTACGTGGCCATGAACGGGCGCTGCTTCGACTGGAACAACGTGCACAAGAACCGCGCGACGGGGCGGTTCGTGGAGTCGAACGCCTCTTGATCACCGTGCGCGATCCCGGCGGCGCGCCCTGCGCGACCGTCGAGCACGCCGTGCTCACGCCGCACCACCGCGGGTTGCGCGTGCTCTGGCTCGAAGGCGCCACGGGCGTGCCCACGGCCGACGCGTGGTACGAGGTGTACGCGCGCGAACTGGGCGCGGCGCACGGCGACTCCGTGCGGGTGCTGGGTACGCGGCTCGTGACGGCACGCGCCGGAGACGCGGCGGGGCTGGCGAAGCCGCGCTCCGACGCGCAGCGCGAGGCGCTGCAGCGGCTGGGCTTCGCGCCGGCGGAATCGCGCGTCGAGTACGTGCTGCCCGTGGCGGAGGCGATCGCTTCGCTGGCACCGCACGTGCGCGAACGGCGGCTGGCGTGGCGTTCGGTGGCGAGCGTGCCGGGGCCGGAACTGGACACGGTCGCGGCGCTGCTCGCGCGCGCGGCCGAAGGCGACCCGGACCACGATCCGTCCGACGACGCACTCGAGATGCTGCTGCAGCGCACGCGCGATCCCGGCGCGCTGCAGTCGCCCGAGTGCGTGCAGGTCGGCGCGTTCGAGGGGCACGACGCGGTGTTGGCACTGCCGTCGTACCGCCCGGCGACGCAGGCGGGCGGGCTGTTCTACCTGGCGGTCGTGCCCGAGTACCGCGGCCGCGCGCTCGCGGCCGAAGGCCTGATGCACGCGCTCGTGGTGCTGGCGGCGATGGGTGCGCGCACGTACCACGACGGCACCGCGGCCACGAACGCGAGAGCGCGGCGGCTGTTCGACCTGCTCGCGAGCGAACCGACCCTGCACATCGAGCAGTGGCGGTTCACGCTCGCGGGCTGAAGTCGTCACGAGCGCGTCAGGCGTTCGTCCGGGCTTCTTTCCGTTCCTGCGGCCGCCGCGAGGCCACGCGACGCTGGTCGCCCGTGACGACGCGTTCGTCCGTGGGGGGCTTCGCCGTTCGCGCGCGCGTCATCGAAGCTGCCGTCCGGCGGCTCCGAGCACGGCCGCCCGTTCCGGCCGTTCGTCCATCCCGATCCGGAGGAAAAGTCATGCGCAGGAAGATCGTCGTGTCGTTGCTCGCCGTGGCCGCGCTCGCGTGCGCGGTGCCCGCGTTCGCGGGTGGGGATCACTGTTCGGGCGCGAAGAGCGCCACCGCGTGGGGCGGTGCCTGCCTGCAGCGTTCGGCCGACGGCGCGTTGAGCGTCGCCGAAGTCGCCGCCGGAAGCCCGGCGGCGCGCGCGGGCCTGAAGGCCGGCGACATCGTGGTCGCGGTCAACGGCAAGCGCGTCGCGAACGCCAAGGAGAGCGGCGCGTGCTCGATGAGCGCGTCGTCGTGCGCCGCGTCGTGCACGGCCGGTGCGCAGATGACGTACACCGTGCGCCGCGGCACGGCCACGAAGGACGTGAAGCTCAAGCTCGTGCCCATGTCGGGTGACGCGGCCGAACGCTTCGCGAACCGCGGCGGCGTGCACGACGCCCAGTACGCCGCGCTGGTCATTCCCGCCACGAAGTAGCCCGTTCCCCCGAACACGAGAGAAGCCCGGCGCCGTCAGGGGTGCCGGGCTTCCCGTCTTTCGGGGCAGGCGCTACTTCGCGAGCTTGCCGCTGAACTTCCAGGTGACGGCGACGAACAGCTGCATGGACGCCTCGGCGTCGCCCGCCGCGAACTCGGCTTCGCCTTCGTCGCCGGCCTTGGCCCACGCGCCCATCACGTAGCCGCTCAGGCCGTGGCCGAAGTCCTGGTCCACGACCGCGTCGAGCTCGACCGCGAACGGGGTGTCGGCCGCTTCCACGCGGTCGAACTTGTGCGCGAGCAGGCGGAACTTCGTGCCCTCACGCGGTTCGCAGCCGAACTGCGCCATCACGATGCGCATGTTGCTCGCCGTGCCCACGGTGCTCGCGAGCAGGTCGCCGACGTACCAGTTCGACCAGTCGCTCCACGTGTACTGCCACGGGTAGTAGCCCTCGTTCTCCTCGGTGTCCGGGTCGTCGCCCGAGAACCAGAAGCCCTGCAGCTTCACCGACGGCTTGAGCCGGCCTTCGCCCTGCCACATCACCTCGGCGTGCCCGCCCTTGCCCGCGAGATCGGCGCCGTCCATCTGGCCGCCTTCGAACACGATTTCGGTGCCGAACGACCACGGGCCGGTGGCGTGCTTGCCGCGCACCGAGAACGCGTACGGCGTGCTGTTCGCGTCGTCGAAGTCCACGTCGGCGCGGACGAACGTGAGCGCCAGCTCCTGGCCTTCCTTCGGCTTCAGCGAGTACTCGCCCGCCACGATCAGGCCCTGCGTCTCGACGTCGGGGCCCGCGAACGACGGCGAGAAGTCCGTGACCGCCGCGGTGAACGTGTGCGGCCCACGCGCGAAGTGCGCGGTGGCGCCGTCGTAGAAGCCGAGCGGAATGTTCCACAGCGCGGCGCGGCGGTCGTAGTAGCCGTCGCCCACGAGGAACCCGTCGCCGAGCACGATCGGCTGCCGGCCGATGCTGAACCCGAAGCCGGACTCGCCCAGGTTCGGCACGACGAGCGCGAGCTGGTCGAGCAGGCCGTCGTTCTCGTCCTTCACGCCGAAGTAGTCGGTGTTGCGGGTCGTCATCACGACGCCACCCGCGGTCACGTAGGCGCCCTGGCCGAAGCCGTAGAACCCGCGCGCGCGGGCGAAGCCTTCGCCCCAGTCGAATCCGTCCGGGCCGAACTGCAGGTGCTTCACGTGGTGCGAGCTCAGCGTGGCGTCGAGCGCGTACGACACGCCGGCCGGCACCGAGTCGTCCTCTTCCTCGGCCTCGGCGGCAGGTTCGTCGGCGAACGCCACGGCGGCGCCGAGCAGCAGCGAGGCCGCGGCCAGCGCGGCCATCCAGCGATTGCGATGAGTGAACACGAACGACTCCTTTCCTTAAGGGGCGGCCTTGATCTGGTCCCAGATGCGCGTGTACTTCGCGTTGTCCGGGCCCAGGTCACGGATGACTTCGCACTTCGCACGTACGGCGGGGTCGAGCCGAACGGCGGGGTTGTTCATGAACTCGGCGGGCAGCAACGCGTACGCCCCCGTGTTCGGGCACAGGTAACTGATGAACTGGCTGTTCTCCGCGGCGACGGCGGGGTCGTGCAGGTAGTTGATGAACGCGTGCGCCAGCGCCGGCTGCTTGCTGTCCTTGAGGATCACGAGATCGTCGCACGCGACGCTGAGGCCTTCGCGCGGTGCCAGGAACACGATGTCGGGGTTCTCGGCCTGCGCCTGCAGCAGGTCTCCGCTGTAGCCGTGCACGAGCACGAACTCGCCCGACGCGATGCCTCCCTTGTACTGCTCGTTCTCGAATTTCGCGAGCTGGTGCTTCCAGCGGATCACGACGTCGCGCGCCTGCTCGAGTTCGGCGTCGTTCGTCGTGTTGAGGCTGTAGCCGAGGAACTTGAGCGCGGCGCCGATCGTCTCGCGCATGTCGTTCAGCATGGTCGTGCGCCCGTGCAGGTCGGCGCGGTCGAACATCGCCCAGGTGGGTTCGGCGTTCGGGACCTTGCTCTTCAGGTAAGCGATGCCCGTGTTCGTGAGCATGTACGGCGCGCTGTGCTTCATGCCGGGATCGAGCGCCAGCTGGAGGTACTCGGGATCCACCTGGCCCAGGTTCGGCAGCTGGGCGTGGTCGAGCTCCAGCAGCATGCCCTGCTCGGCCATGATGGACACCTGGTAGCTCGACGGCGTGACGATGTCGTAGCCCGAAGCGCCGGCCTTCATCTTGGCGTACATGGCCTCGTTCGAGTCGAACGTGTCCATGACGATGCGGCAGTGGTGCTCGAGTTCGAACTTCTGCACGACTTCGGGTTTCACGTAATCGGCCCACGTGTAGACGTGGAGCGTCGGGATCTCCTTCTTCGCGCAGCCGCCGAGCAGGGCCAGCACGGCCAGCGCGAAAAGGGCGCGGACGATCGAGAGCTTCACCGTGCCTCCTTGAGGAGCCGCTGGCTGAGCCAGACGGTCGTGGTGGTGAGGGCGAGGAGCAGGGTCGAGAGGGCGTTGATGAGGGGCGGCGAACCGTGCTTGATCATGCTGTAGATGCGCAGCGGGAGCGTCGTGGTGCCCGGCCCCGCGGTGAAGAACGTGATCACGAAGTCGTCCACCGACAGCGTGAACGCGAGCAGCGCGCCGGCCGCGATGCCCGGCGCGAGCAGCGGAAGCACGACGTCGCGGGCCGTGACCCACGGCGACGCGCCCAGGTCCTGCGCCGCCTCGACGAGCGCCCAGTCGAAGTCCTGCAGGCGGCCCAGGACGACCATGGCCACGTAGCTCACGCAGAACGTGACGTGGGCGATCACGATGGTCGTGTAGCCCAGTTCGACGCCGAGCGCGACGAAGAACAGCAGCAGCGAGATGCCCATGAGGATCTCGGGAATCACGAGCGGCGAGTACACGAGCAGGTAGTGCGCGCCCTGCAGCCGGCTGCGCCAGCGGTCGAGCGCGAACGCCGCCGTGGTGCCGAGCACCGTGGACACGATCGTCGCGAGCACCGCGATCGTGAGCGTGTTGCCCAGCGCGTGCCAGATGTCGGGGTTGGCGAACAGCTTGCGGTACCAGACGAGCGTGAAGCCGTTCCATTCGCCGCCGAAGCGCGAGGCGTTGAACGAGTTCGCGACCAGCACCGCGATCGGCAGGTAGAAGAACGCGAGCACCACGGCCGTGACCACGGCGGGCGTGCGGCTGCGCTTCACGACTGCGACTCCTCGCGACGGCCGCCGCGCGACAGCCCGATCGCGAGTGCCGACGGCACGAGCACGGCCAGCGCGAGCAGCGCGGACAGCGCGCTCGCGTGCGGCAGGTTGCGGTCGGAGAACGTGCGCTGCGCGATCTTGTTGCCGAGCATCTCGCCGCCCGGGCCGCCGACGAGATCCGGCACCACGTACGAACCGAGGGCCGGGATCAGCGTGACCAGCGTGGCGGTCATGAGCCCGCGGCGGATGCCGGGCAGGAACACGGTCCAGAACGTGCGCAGCGGTCCGGCGCCGAGGTCGCGCGCCGCCTCGAGCAGCCGGAAGTCGAACTTCTCGGCCGCGGCGTAGAGCGGCAGGATCGCGAACGGCAGCTCGGTGTACACGAGCACGAGCAGCACCGCGCCCGAGTGGTAGAGCAGCGAGCCGTCGGCGGGGACCAGGTGCAGCGTGACGAGCGCGTGCTTGAGCACGCCCTCGGGATGCAGCACCACCTTCCACGCGAAGATGCGCACGAGGAAGCTGGTCCAGAACGGCACGATCACGGCGAGCAGCAGCAGCGGGCGCCAGCGCTCGTGCGCGCGCGCCATGAAGTACGCGGTCGGCGTGGCGAGCAGCAGGCACAGCGTCGTGGTCGCGACCGACAGCCACACCGTGCGCCAGAGCAGGACCGGGTAGTTCGGGTCGCCGAGCGCGCGCAGCGTGCCGAACGTCCAGCCGGCGCCGATGCCGCCCCACGGATCGGCGGGCTTGAACGCGATCGCGAACACGATCACCGACGGCACCACGAAGAAGACGAGCAGCCACACGAACGACGGCGCCGTGACCCACGGCTCGTGCCGGCGTTCGAGCAGCCCGCGCGTCTCAGCCACGGCCGTCGTCCTCGAGCACGGGGTTCGCCTCGCCGACGCGCTGCGGCGGGATGGCCATGAGCGCTTCGTCGCTCTCGGTGTAGCGCTCGAGCATGAAGCCGTCGTCCACGTGCCACTGCAGCCAGACGTCGTCCTTCCAGCGGATCGGCTGCTCGTCGAGCACGAAGCGGTTGTGCTGCTGCTCGACCGCGAGCCGGTACTCGCCCGCGCGCAGCCAGTAGCGCGTGTGCGTGCCCAGGTAGATCACGTCCTCGACCACGGCGCGCGTCGTGTTGTGGTCGGGACCGTTCGCGGGCCGCTCGCGCGAGATGCGGATCTTCTCCGGCCGCACCGAGAGGAACACGTGGTCGCCTTCGTGCAGGCCCTTGTCGTTGAACGCGAGCAGGTCGTCGAAGCCGTCCACGCGCAGCCGCACGTGTTCGACGTCCGCGACCTCGGCGACGACGCCCTCGAAGAAGTTCGAGTCGCCGATGAACGCGGCGACGAAGCTGGTCTGCGGCGCCTCGTAGATCTCGACGGGCCGCCCCAGCTGTTCGATGCGTCCGTGGTTCATGACCGCGACGCGGTCGGCGAGGCTCATGGCCTCGCCCTGGTCGTGCGTCACGAACACGAACGTGATGCCGACCTGGTCGTGCACCATGTCGAGCTCGATCAGCATGCGCTGGCGCAGCTTCAGGTCGAGCGCGGCGAGCGGTTCGTCGAGCAGGAGCACCGCGGGCTTGTTGATCAGCGCGCGCGCGATCGCGACGCGCTGCTTCTGTCCGCCCGAGATCTGGTCCACGCGCTTGTCCGCGTGGTCGCGCATCTGGATCAGCGCGAGCATCTTGTCCACGTCGTCGTCCACCTCGCGCTTCGGCCGCTTCGCGACCGTGGGCCCGAACGCGATGTTCTGGCGCACGCTGAGGTGGGGGAAGAGCGCGTAGTTCTGGAAGATCGTGTTGACCTTGCGGCGCTCCGGCGGCAGGTCGGTGATGTCCACACCGTCGAGCAGCACGCGTCCGGTGTCCGGACGTTCGAAGCCCGCCAGCATGCGCAGCAGCGTGGTCTTGCCGCAGCCGCTCGGGCCGAGCAGCGAGAAGAACTCGCCCTTGCCGATGCCGAGCGTGACTTCGTCCACCGCGCGCACGGAGCCGTACCGGCGGGACACGTTCTCGAACTGGATGAAGTCGGACACCTTGCGACGGCGCTCCCTGCCTCGTGCGTTCCGGAATCGGTGAAACGGCGGACCAACGACGGAACTTAGAGGCAGGCGGCGCGCGGGACAAGCCGCCGGCGGCGCCGGAGCGAGGCGCGGGTGCGCCGGGCTCGCGCGCGCCGATTCGCACGGGCTAGACTGCGTCCGCCATGGACCGACCTGCCGCCGTCGCCGCGCACGAAGCCGCGGGCGCGATCGCCGAAGCCTTTCTCGGCTGGCGCCGCGGGTTCCGCATGCTCTCGCGGGCCGCCCGGCGGCACTTCGAGCAGTGCGACTGGCACGCCACGCAGCGTGACTCGAGCCGCCGGCTCGATCTGTACAACGATTCCGTCGGTGCAGCCCTGCGCGGCGTGCGCGACCTGCTCGGCGAACGGTTCGAGCATCGCGCGACGTGGGCGGAGATCCGCGCGGCCTTCGACGCGCGCGTCGGCGAACGCCCCGACGACGAGCTCGCCGAGACGTTCTTCAACTCGGTCGTCCGGCGCGTGTTCCACACGGTGGGCGTGGCGCCCGACGTCGAGTTCGTCGCGTCCGCGGCGACGCCCGCCGAACACCACGCGCCGTGGAGCCACACGCGCGTGCACGCGCGCACCGGCGCGCTCGCGGACGTGTTCCGCGACGTGCTGACGGGCTCGGGACTCGAGGCGCCGTGGGACGACCTCGAGGGCGACTGCGCCCGGCTCGCCGAAGCCGTGCGGCCGCACCTGCCGACCGGACGCGTGACCGCGGTCGAGATCGTCCGTGCCCCGTTCTTCCGCGGCAAGGCCGCCTACCTCGCGGGACAGGTGCATTCGGACGAAGGCTCGCTCCCGCTCGTGATCGCGCTGCTCAATCCCGCCGGGCGGATCGTGGTGGACGCGGCGCTGTTCACCGAGGACGACGTGTCGGTCGTGTTCTCGTTCGCGCGCTCGTACTTCTTCGTCGAAGTGGACGATCCGCGCGAGATGGTGGACTGGCTGCTCACGCTCATGCCGCGCAAGCCCGCGTCGGACCTGTGGAACTCGCTCGGTTTCCACCGCCACGGCAAGACCGAACTGTTCCGTTCGCTGCTCGATCACCTGCGCGCGACCGACGAGAAGTTCGTGGTCGCGCCGGGCAAGCGCGGCATGGTCATGGCCGTGTTCGTGCTGCCCGGATTCGACGTCGTGTTCAAGGTGATCCGCGACCGCTTCGAGTACCCGAAGACCGTCACGCACGCGCAGGTGCGCGAGAAGTACGACATCGTGTACCGCCACGACCGCGCCGGGCGGCTCGTGGACGCGCAGCGCTTCGAACACCTCGAGTTCCCGGCCGACCGCTTCGACCCGGCGCTGCTCGACGAGCTGCTCACGAGCACGTCGGAGACCGTGCGCCGCGACGGCGACCGCGTGGTGATCGCGCACCTGTACACCGAACGCCGGCTCGTGCCGCTCGACGTGTACCTCGAGGGCGCGGCGCCCGAAGCCGCGGCGCTGGCGGTGACGGATTACGGGCAGGCGCTCAAGGACCTCGCCGCGACGAACATCTTTCCCGGCGACATGCTGCTCAAGAACTTCGGCGTCACGCGCCACGGCCGCACGGTCTTCTACGACTACGACGAGCTCTGCCTGCTCACCGAATGCCGCTTCCGCGACCTGCCGACCGCGAGCGGGGGAGACGAGGAAGTCGCCGCGGAACCGTGGTACTTTGTCGACGAGCGTGACGTGTTCCCGGAGGAGTTCCGCACCTTCCTCGGTCTCCGGGGCGAGCTGCTCGCCGCCTTCCTTTCCGCGCACGGCGACCTGCTGACGGCCGAGTTCTGGCGCCGCATGCAGGACCGCGTGCTGCGCGGCGAGGTGATCGAAATCTTCCCGTACCGGCGCTCGAGTCGGTTGCGGCCGGGGGCCGCCTGATTCCGCCGAACTCCGCCCGCGCGAGCGGGCGATAGGAGAACGACCCATGAGCGTGGTTCAGGGCGAAGCCATCACCCTCCGCGACGGCAAGCTCGTCGTCCCGACGCATCCCATCCTGCCGTTCATCGAAGGCGACGGCACCGGCCGCGACATCTGGCGCGCCTCGGTGCGCGTGCTCGACGCCGCGGTCGAGAAGGCCTACGCGGGCCAGCGCAAGATCGTGTGGAAGGAAGTGCTGGCCGGGCAGAAGGCGTTCGACGCGACCGGCAACTGGCTTCCCGACGAGACGCTCGACGCGTTCCGCACGTACCTCGTGGGCATCAAGGGCCCGCTCACCACGCCGATCGGCGGCGGCATCCGCTCGCTGAACGTGGCGCTGCGCCAGATCCTCGACCTGTACGTCTGCCTGCGCCCCGTGCGCTGGTTCCAGGGCGTGCCGTCGCCCGTGAAGAACCCGGGCAAGGTGGACATGGTGATCTTCCGCGAGAACACGGAAGACATCTACGCCGGCATCGAGTTCGCCGAAGGCTCGCCCGAAGCGAAGAAGATGCTCGAGTTCCTCGAGAAGGAATACCCCTCGCAGTTCAAGAAGATCCGCTTCCCCGGCAGCGTGGGCATCGGCGTGAAGCCGGTCTCGCGCGAGGGCACCGAGCGCCTCGTGCGTTCGGCGATCGAGTACGCGATCGCGCAGAAGCTCGCGAGCGTCACGATCGTGCACAAGGGCAACATCATGAAGTTCACCGAGGGCGCGTTCCGCAACTGGGGCTACGCGCTCGCCGAGCGCGAGTTCGCGGGCAAGGTCTACACGTGGGACCAGTGGGAGAAGACCAAGGCCGCCAAGGGTGAAGCCGAGGCGAACGCCGAGCAGAAGGCCGCCGTCGCCGCGGGCAAGGTGGTGATCAAGGACGCGATCGCCGACATCACGCTGCAGCAGGTGCTCACGCGCCCCGAGGATTTCCAGGTCATCGCCACGCTCAACCTGAACGGCGACTACCTGTCGGACGCGCTCGCCGCGCAGGTCGGCGGCATCGGCATCGCGCCGGGCGGCAACATCAACTACGCGACCGGCCACGCCGTGTTCGAAGCCACGCACGGCACGGCGCCCAAGTACGCCGACCTCGACAAGGTGAACCCGGGCTCGGTCGTGCTGTCGGGCGAGATGATGCTGCGCTACATGGGCTGGAACGAGGCGGCCGACCTGATCCTCAAGGGCATGGACGGAGCCATCGGCAGCAAGCGCGTGACGTACGACTTCGCCCGTCTCATGGACGGCGCGACCGAGATCAAGTGCTCGGAGTTCGGCGACAACATCATCGCGCACATGTAGCCGCAGCCGTTCGGTGCAAACGACCGGGGGCCCCGCGATGCGCGGGGCCCCCGATCTGTTGCGGTCCGGGTTCGGACGTCAGCGCGCGATCGTCAGGCGGCGGAAGCCCTGGTGACCGTCGGCCTGGTAGCGGACGAAGTACACGCCCGCCGCGGCCGGGCGGCCCGAAACGCGGCCGTTCCACTGCTCGACGTGGGCGCCGGCCGAAGCCACGCCGTTGACGAGCACCGCGACTTCACGGCCCTGCACGTCGAGCACGCTGACCTTCACGTGGCCCGCGCGGCCGAGCGAGTACGCGACCTGCACCGAGCCCGACGACGGGTTCGGGCTCACGCGCTCGAGCGTGAAGCGGCCCTGCATGCCGTTCGCCGTGCTCACGATCGGGCCGAACGTCTGGGTGCGGCCGTCGGACGCCGTCGCGCGGAGCCGGTACTGGTACGTCTGGCCGGCGACCGCGGTCGGGTCGAGCGCCACGCTCATGTCGGACTCGTCGTGACGCTGCACCGCGACGCGGGTCCACTCGACGCCCGAGACGTCCGCGCGCTCGACGACGACGTCGCCGAAGTTCGCGGTCGGGCCGAACTGCCAGCGCAGCTCGATGCCGTCCGCGACCGGGTCGGCCGTGAACATGGCGAGCAGCGTGGGAACGACCGGCGAGTCCACGAGCAGCGCCGCCGTGCGCGTCACCGACTGGCCGTCGGGGTTCGTGACGACGAGCGCGTACTTCTCACCGGGCAGGTTCGGCGACGCGGCCGCGGTGTTGATCATGATCTGGATCGTCGTCGGGTTGACGTACGTCACGCTCGTCACCGTCGGGGGCGTGCCCGTGACGCCGCCCGCATTGGTGAAGGCGACCTGCAGGTGGTTGAACGCCGGCACGCCGGGCAGGTTCGCGCCCGGATCGAAGTAGCCGGTGCCGGCCACCGAGACGCCCGTCACGGTCAGCGGCATCGCCGGCACGCCCGCGGGAACGCTGGGGACGAACGCGTTCGGCATCGCCGGCGCCGGAGCGCGCAGGCGCGAGACCCGCACGCCGTAGGAGTTCGTCGCGTCGCAGAACTCCTGGATCGTCCACATGGTCATGTCGTCGAGCGGGTCGAGCGACGTGAAGCTGTAGTCGCCCCAGCGGCGGCCGGACGCGCCACCCGGATCGGACGCGGGGTTGTACGCGGTGGACGACGCCGACAGCAGCACCGGCGTCTGCAGCGTGCCGAGCGCGTCGCCGGAGAGCCGGCCCGCCGATCCGGAATCGAGGCGGTTCGGCGTGCCGCCGGTCGAGTAGCCGACCGCGACGTGGCCCTGGCCCGACACCATGACGCTCGGGATCGTGTACTGGCGCGCCGCCGCGACCGTGGCGGCCGCGTCGAAGATCGTGCCGGACTGCGTCAGCACGGGCACGCCGCCGTTGTCGGTGCTGCGCACGCCGAAGATGTCGTACCAGCGAACGCCGTCACGACGCGTGGTGGCCGTGGACGCCACGCCGGTCGTGCCGACCGCGATGTTGTGCGCGGTCCAGAGGTGGCCGTTGCGGATGTGCGCGGCGAAGAGCCGGTCGTCGAGCGCATCCACGCGGCCGTTGTTGCCGCCCGTGTTGCCGAGGTGGTTCATCGGGATCGGGAACGACGTCGTGGGCACGGTCAGCGCGATGTCCGCCGAGATCGTCGGCGTGCCGCCCGGATCATTGACGCGGCGGATCATGAGCTTGCTGAACACCGCGTTGCTCACGCCGATGAAGTAGCCCTCGTTCGAGGTGGGGTCGAAGTTGTCCACGCCGCGCGGCGCGAACGGGCCGTCGCTCGAGGAGGTCGGCACGAGACCGACGAACGCCGTCACGACGGTCGGGCCGCCGGTCAGCAGCGGCGCCTTGCGCACCACGAAGCCGCTGCAGTTCGAGAACGAACCGGCGGGCGTGAACATGTCGCCGCCGATGTAGAGCGCCTTCGAGTCGATGCCGAGCGACGGGTAGTCGAGGAAGTTCGCCGCGTCGGCCTGGAACCAGTAGAAGGTCCACACCGTCGAGGGCGAGATCACGCCGTTGCTCGCCGCGTCGCTCACGGCGATCATCACGCGGTTCGCGCCCACCGTGGAGCAGGTCGCGTTCGTGCAGGGCACGTCGATGAGCAGCAGGAACCAGCGGCCCGACAAGCGGTCGTAGCGCACCTGCGGATCCGACGAGAAGTTCAGCGTCACCGTGCCGCCGACCGGCGTCATCGCCGAGGCGAAGAACACGTCGGGGTCGGCGTTGATCACGCCGTCGGCGAGGCCGGTCGCCTTGTTGAACGTCTTCAGGCGGCCGTTCACGAACACGACGAACTGCGACGGGCCGACGGCGCCCATGCCGTCCGGCGGGAACGCGCCGGTTTCCGACAGCGTGGCGCCCGTGAACGAGAGGTCCGCCACCTGCGGTGCGAGCGGTCCGCCCGCGTTCGGCGCGAGCGCGCTGCCCGGATCGGTGGTCGGCACCATCGAGACATCGGGCGCGCCGTCGGCCGACGGGAGCGTCGAGCGATCCGGCTGCTCCATTTCCCACGTCACGCGCGCCATGGACACCTTGGCGGAAACCGTCTGCGGCTGCGCCATGATTTCGCGCGTGGTGCGCGACGTGACCTTGCCGACGGCGGCCGCCGGAATGCCCGCCGTGTCGGCGAACGCGGCGCCCGCGAGCGCGGACGTGACGGCGAGCGCCGCGGCGAACAGCGCGACGTACTTCGAGGTGCGTGGCAGGTGCGTCATGCGGATCCTCTCGATTGGGGGGTCAGGAGCGAACTGAGGACACGAAGGCTGGACATGCTACGTGCACTCGCCGCACAAACCACGAGATTTCGTGTGTCGGGCCACAGGAATGGACCGCGAGCAGTGTGTGACTGATGAAAGTTCGACGTCGCGAAACGCGGAGCGCTCGCACGGTCGAGGCTCACGACAGTCCGGATGGGCATGCGGACGGGGCGAGCCCTCGCGGGCCCGCCCCGTCGTGTGACCGATGCGATCGTCTTCGCTCAGCCTTCGAGCTTCACCACCGCGTAGGTCTTGCCCTTGCGCAGCACGATCGTGGTGCCCGCGAGCACGTCGTCGGCGCCGAGCGCCGCGTCGGGCTCGGCGCGCTTGACGCCGTTCACCCGCACCGAGCCGCCGTTCACGAGCGTGCGGGCTTCGCCCTTCGACTTGGCCAGCTTGGACGCCGCGAGCAGCGAGGCGAGCGAGGCGTCGGGCGTGCCGAGCTTTTCGCGCGGCAGCGTCACGCTGGGCACGGCCGCCAACGCGCGCTCGAGCTCCTGCGCGCTCAGCGCGCGGATGTCGCCGTCGCCGAACAGCGCGTCGGTCGCGCGCTTCGCCTCGGCGAGGCCGGCGTCGCCGTGCACGAGCTTCGTGACTTCGTCGGCCAGCTTCTTCTGGGCCGCGCGTGCACCGGGATTGCTCGCGACTTCGCCGTCGAGCGCTTCGATCTCCTCGCGCGCGAGGAACGTGAAGTAGCGGAGGTACTTCTTCACGTCGTCGTCCGCGGCGTTGAGCCAGTACTGGTAGAACACGTAGGGCGGCGTCAGGTCGGGATCGATCCAGATGTTGCCGCCTTCGGACTTGCCGAACTTGCTGCCGTCGGACTTGGTCACGAGCGGCTGCGTCAGCCCCCACGCTTCACCGCCGCGCAGGCGGCGGATCAGGTCGGCGCCGTCCACGATGTTGCCCCACTGGTCGGAGCCGCCCACCTGCAGCGTGCAGCCGAAGCGGTCGTAGAGCTCGAGGAAGTCGTACGCCTGCAGCAGCACGTACGAAAACTCGGTGAACGACATGCCCTGCTCGCGAGCCTCGAGCCGCAGGCGCACCGAATCGCGCGCGACGAGCGAGTTGACCGAGAAGTGCTTGCCGATGTCGCGCAGGAAGTCGATGAAGCCGATCGAGCACAGCCAGTCGGCGTTGTTCACGAGCGTCGCGGCCGAAGGGCCCGAGAAATCGAGGTAGCGTTCGAGCTGCGCGCGGATGCCCTGCACGTTGAACTCGAGCTTCTCGCGCGTGAGCAGCTGGCGCTCGGCGGTCTTGCCGCTCGGGTCGCCGATCAGCCCGGTGCCGCCGCCGACCAGCGCGATGGGCTTGTGCCCGGCGCGCTGCAGCCGCGCCAGGGCCAGCACCTGCAGCAGCGAGCCGATGTGCAGGCTCGCCGCGGTCGGGTCGAACCCGATGTACGCCGTGAGAGGACCCGCGGCGAGCTTGTCGCGCAGCGATTCGGCGGTCACCTGGTGCAGCAGCCCGCGCCATTCGAGGTCGGGCAGGAACGAAGCGTGCGGGTTCGGGCTCATCGGCGTGGCTCGCGGGCGAAAGGAGTGCGGCGCGCCGGGCCGGCGCGCGTCTGGCGTGCGGATTCCCGCGCAAGGTAGAGGCGGGCGCGCCGCCGCGGCAAATGCCGTGGCGGCGCGCCGCTGAGCCGGAGCGATCAGCGCAACAGCGTCAGTGCACGGCTGCGGCTCTCGCCGCCCGCTTCGAGCTTCACCCAGTAACGGCCCGGCGCCAGCGAATGGCCACGATCGTCGCGGCCGTCCCAGAGCACCAGGTGCAAGCCGGCGGCGGCTTCGCCTTCGTGCAACGCCCGCACGCGCCTGCCGTCCGCCGCGTAGATCGCGAGCCGCACCCGAGCCGGCGAAGGCAGCGTGAACTGCAGCTGCGTGCGCCCCGCCACGGGATTGGGGCGGGGAGCCGCCAGTTCCAGTGGCAGGCCTCCGTCGGGCACCGAGAGCGAACCGCACTGCAGCGTCACGGTGCAGGTGTCGCGCCCCTCGGGCTGCGCGGGCGCCGCCCACAGGTCGAGGTTCCACGACAGGAACCGCACCGTGGTCGAGGCGGGCAGGCAGTTCGCCGGCAACTGGAACGTGCCGCTCGCATTCAGCGTGCTTCCCGGTGCCAGCCCCGCCACGCCGCTCGTGCCCGGCGACGCCGACACGAGCCAGCCGTTCGTGTCCTCGAACTCCCACGCCACCTGCGCGTCCACGTTGCCGGCGTTCTGCACCGTGAACGCGAGCGGCTGGGTCGCACCGCCGGCCGCGACGGCGAGCGGGGCGGGGCAGCCCGGGTTCGTGTCGAACACGATGCGCTCCATGTAGGTGTCCACGTCGCCCGTGCGCGCGTCGGCCCAGCAGGGGATGACCGCCTGGCCGTCGGTCGTGATGCCCTGGTAGTCGCCCTGGTTCGCGCTGCCGCAGGCGTTGATGGACCAGTACGAGAGCTCGTCGGAGATGCGGCGGTTGGGGCCCCACGCGGTGCCGCCCATGGCCGAGGCCACGAGGTACTCGCCCGAGGACGCGCCGCACGCGGCGTCGTCGCGCCAGTCGTGCCAGTACGCGAACACCCGGCCGGCCGCGTCCACGGCGATCTCGGGGAAGATGCCGTCCGCGCCGACGGCGCTGTTCGAGATCCGCACCGGCGTGCTCCACGTGGCGCCGCCGTCGGACCAGGCCGCGAACTGGTCGCGGTGATCGCTCGCGCGCTGCCCGGGCGTGAACGTGTCCCACGACGTCAGCAGGCGATAGTTGGCCGTGCCCGTGGCCGAGCGGAACATGCGCAGGTAGTACGTGCCGGTGTGCGGCAGCGTGTACGCCACGGCCGGGAAGTTCGACTGGTTGAAGGCCACGAACTTCATGGTCTGGAACAGCGTCGTGTCGCAGTCGCTCTGCAGGCGAAGCTGGAACGTGGCGCCCGACGTGGCCGAGTCGCAGCGGAAGTACAAGGTCTGGCCCTGCGTGCCCGAGAACCTCCACAGGTCGAGCGAGTCGGTCGACGAGGTCAGGCTTCCGCGCAGCACCTGTCCCACGTTGAACGACGTCGCGTTCGCGAAGTTGCCGTTCTGTTCGCTCTCGCTGCGATTGCCCAGGGAAGGCGCGGGCGCGTCGTAGAAGTCGAGCGCCTCGTCCCACGCCAGGTACACGCGGCCGCGGTGCGGCCCGTTGCTGCGGTCCACGGCGATGCTCGCGAACGTCGGCGAGAAGCCGCGACGGAATCCCGGCCCGCCGCTGAGCCCGTTCTCGTAGAAGCTGGCCGCGACCACGTCGGGGCCCCAGCTCACGCCACCGTCCACGGACTTGCGCACGTGGTGGCGGCTCAGCGGGTAGCCGTATTCGTACCAGCAGACGTAGACCTCGCCGTCGGGGCCGACCACGGGCCGCGAGCCCTGGACGTTGCCGTCCTGCGAGACGTCGTGCATCAGCGTCGGAGCACTCCACGTGGTGCCGCCGTCGGTGGAACGGATGAACTCGATCCGCGACGTGGTCCCCGCGAGGAAGCGCGAGTACGTCACGTAGAGGTGGTGCGACACGGGATCGACGGTGCCCCATTCCTTGTCGAGGAAGTCGGCGCCGCCCACCGCGATCTGGCGATTGCCGTCCTCGACCCATGCGCCGCTCGAGAAGTGCCCGTTGAGCAGCGCGAGCCCCGAGCCCGGCGTGCCGCCCTCGTACAGCCCCAGGATCCAGAAGGTGCCGTTGCTCGCGTCCACGAAATGCACCGGGTCGCCGCGATAGCGCCCGCCCGTGCCGAGTGCGGGCACGTCGCCGCGGTCCACCCACGTGACGCCGGCATCCGTGGAGGTGGCGTATCCCTGCACGGCGCCGTTCGGCGGGCAGAAGCCCTTGCCGTCGTTCCAGCCGGCGACCATCAGGTCGCCGAGCGCGGCGATCGTGGTCTCGGCCTGTCCGAGCGGACGACCGGCGCACGCGGTGCAGCTCGCGTCCCCGGACGGATCGTTCGTGCGATGGTCGGCGCCCAGGTAGGTCGTCTGCGCGCGGGCCGAGCCGAACGGCCGCACGGCCGCGGGCGCATCGTGTTCGGGCGCGTGCTCGGCCTCGTCGCGCACGTCGAGTCCCCAGCGCGTGACGACCGCGCGCGACAGTGTCGCGCCCTGCGAAAACTGGTCGCGCAGCATGCGCTCGTAGGCGGAAGAGAGCTCGGCGCCGGGGCGCGGGCGGGCGGGTGCGTTTCCGGGGGCGAGTGCCGCGTCGGCCACGCTCGCGGCCATCACGAGGACCAGGGCGGCGACCGCCGCGCGGGTCGGGGGCGAAGTGTGTCGCATCAGGGGCTCCATGGCGGGTGCGTCGGTGCGCGGTCCCGGTCCACGTTCGGTGGGCCGGCCAATGCCGACGAGCATAGGCAAGTCAGGCGAGGGGTGGAACGGGGAACTCGCCCGTTCGCGCCCCGAACGCGTCCCGCCGGACGCGAAAGAAACCCTTTGGCGTGGTGCCCGGGCTGTGGTGCCCTGCACCGAACTTCCCCATCGGCCTGGAGGGCTGTGCATGCACGACACATCGTTGTGGTCCGCCGTGGACGACTACCTCGAGGAGCAGCTGGTGCCCGAGGAGGACGAACTGCAGGCCGCGCTCGCCGCCTGCGACGCCGCCGGGTTGCCCGCGATCGCCGTTTCGACCCCGCAGGGCAAGCTGCTGCACCTGTTCGCGCGCATGATCGGGGCGAAGCGCGTGCTCGAGGTGGGCACGCTCGGCGGCTACAGCACGCTGTGGCTGGCGCGTGCGCTGCCGCCGGACGGCCGCGTCGTCACGCTCGAACTCGACGCGAAGCACGCCCGCGTGGCGCGCGAGAACTTCGCGCGGGCCGGTGTCGCGGACCGCATCGAGCTGCGCGAAGGGCCCGCGCTCGAATCGCTCGCGGCGCTGCACGCCGAGGGCGTGCCGCCGTTCGACCTCGTGTTCGTGGACGCCGACAAGCCGAACAACCCCGGCTACCTCGAGTGGGCGGTGAAGCTCACGCGCCGCGGCAGCGTGATCGTGCTCGACAACGTGGTGCGCGAAGGCGGCGTGCTCGATGCGGCGAGCGACAACGCCGCGGTACGCGGCACGCGCGCGGCGATCGAGTTCGTGGCCGCGCACCCGCGGCTCTCCGCCACCGCCATCCAGACCGTCGGCGCCAAGGGCTACGACGGCTTCCTGCTCGCGCTCGTCACCGCCGACGCCTGATCACAAGGAGCCCCGAACATGTCCCCGTCGTACATGACCAAGGGACGCCTCGAAGCGTTCAGCGACGGCGTCATCGCCATCATCATCACGATCATGGTGCTCGAGATCCACGTGCCCGAGGGCCACGACCTGCCCGACCTCGTGCACGTGCTGCCCACGTTGTTCGGCTACCTGCTCAGCTTCGTGTTCGTGGGCATCTACTGGAACAACCACCACCACCTGCTGCAGGCCGTGCACACGGTGAACGGTGCGATCCTCTGGGCCAACCTGCACCTGCTGTTCTGGCTGTCGCTCATCCCGTTCGGCACGTCGTGGATGGGACACAGCGGCCTGCGCGGCGGGCCGATCGCGTTCTACGGGCTCGTGCTGTTCATGGCGGGATTCGCGTACTGGCTGCTCGCGAAGGCGCTGGTCGCACGCCACGGCCAGGACTCGGTGCTCGCGCGCGCGATGGCCGGCGGCATCAAGGAGTACGTGTCGCTCACGTGCTACCTGCTCGGCATCGTGGCCGCGTTCTTCCAGCCGATCGTGTCGCTCGTGCTGTACGTGTTCGTCGCCGTCATGTGGCTGGTGCCCGACACGCGCATCGAGAAGCGGCTCGAGGACGCGTCGCGGTGAGCGTCGCCGTCCGCCGGGTGGAGTCCGCCGATCCCGCGACCGCCGAGCGCCTCGCCGCGCTGCGTCGTGCGGCGTACGCGGTCGAGGCCCGCTGGCTGGGCGTGACCGATTTCCCGCCGGCGCGCGCGAGCGCCGAGTCGGTGGCCCGGGAACAGGCGATCACGTTCGTCGCGCACGAGTCGGGGGAGTGGCTCGGGGCGCTCGCACTCGAACCGTGGCCGGGCGGCGCGTACCTCGTGTCCTCGCTGGTCGTCGAGCCGGCGCAGCATCGCCGCGGCGTCGCGCGCGGGCTGCTCGCTCATGTCGTCGCCGCGTTCGGCGATCGCGAGCTCGTCGTCTCGACCGGCGTGGCGAACACCGCCGCGCTCGCGCTCTACCGCGGATTCGGTTTCGTGGAAGGGACGCGGCGGATCGTGGGCGCCGAGCCGATCGAGGTCGTCCAGTTGCGGCGCACGCCGGGTGGGACCGCCGCCGCTGCCGGGGCCGCCGACCCTCACTAGAGAAAACCTCCCGAATCCGGCAGACTGCCGCCGTCTCACACCGGCGGTCGCGTTCCATCCCGCAGAACAGTCGTCCGCGCGCGCTTTCCCCCTCGGCGTGCCGGCCGGCGGCGCGGTGAACCATCGAAAGGGATTCCTCGACATGAACATTCGGACCATCGCCATCGGCTTCATCGTCGTGATGGCTTTCGTGGGTGGCATCGTCTGGCAGAACCAGATGCAGAAGTCGCAGCCGCAGCAGGCTCCGCCCGCCGCGCAGGACATGGGCGGTGACATGGGTGGCGCGGGCATGGGCGACGGCTCGAACCCGCATGCCGGCGGCGGCATGCCCGGCATGCCGGCCGAAGAGGCTCCGCACCCGGGCATCGAGTGGACCACGCCCAAGGGCTGGAGCGATCTCGGCGCGCGCTCGATGCGCGTCGCCACGTACGGCGTGCCCAAGAGCGGCGGCGACGCCGAGGACGCCGAGTGCGCGGTGTTCTACTTCGGCCAGGGCCAGGGCGGCGGCGTGGACGAGAACATCGACCGCTGGGTCGGCCAGTTCGAGAATCCCGGCCAGCCCGAGCGCGCCAACTTCAACGTCGGCGAGTTCAAGGTCCACCGCGTCGCGGTGAACGGCACCTACACGGCGCCGAGCGGCCCCATGATGCAGTCCTCGGGCAACAAGGCGGCGTACCGGCTCGTCGGCGCGATCGTCGAAGGCCCGCAGGGTTCGGTGTTCTTCAAGATGACGGGTCCCGAGAAGACGGCTCGCGCGGCGGAGAAGGATTTCGACGCCATGCTGAAGTCGCTGCACAAGTAGTCGCGACCCGCACGAACGAAGGCGGCGGTGGGCTTCGGCCCGCCGCCGCCTTTGCGTGCGCGCGGGTGGGACTCAGCGCCGCTTCCGCACGACCAGTTCGCGGTAGCCGTAGGTCGAATCCACCTCGCGCGCGAACGCGGCGCGCTCGAGTTCGCCGATCACGATCTCGGCCGTCGTGTACACGAGCGAGCCGTCCATGAGGTGCCCGCCGAACGTGGCGCCCGTGGAGTCGGCGAAGCTCGCGTGCACGTGCATGCCGTCGGCCGCGAGCGTGCCGGTGAGCGACACGATCTCGAAGTGTCCCTCGCGCACGCTGGCCGCCGGCTGGTTCGCGTAGCGCACCGCCGTGCGCGTGCAGCTGCCCGCGCACGACGCGACGAACGCCGCGCGCAGCTGCTTCTCGCGCGCGAACCGCTGCAGTTCGGCGCGCAGGTCCTGCCCCGGCCGCAACCGCAGCGCGTACCAGCGCGCGTTCGAGGAAAAGGTGGTGGCGTCGGTGAGCGTGTCGCGCGCGGGTGCCGCCGTCGCGGTGGCGGCGGCGAGCAGGATCGCGCACGCGGCGAACGCGGACCGGTGGCGGTGTCGGATCGGCGGCATGCGGAAGTCCTCGAGCAGGGAAGGGACGGGTGAGCGCGCATCGTGTGCACGGGATGCCGTGCGTGCAACTGCATTCTCGTCCGGCGCGCTTCTGGACCCGGGCCGCCGTGCATGGCAAGTTCCCCGCATGCCGCTGTCATTCGATCACGCGCTGATCACGGTGCCCTCGCTCGCCGACGCCTGCATGGACTTCGCGGCGTCGGGATTCACGGTCACCGCCGGCGGGAGGCACGAAGGTACGCCGACCGAGAACGCGCTGGTCGTGCTCGAGGACGGCACGTACCTCGAACTGCTCGCGCTGCGCGAGCCCGCGATGCGCGACGAGCTGCGCGCGCGGCGCACCTGGCGCGACGTGGACCCGCTCGGACGTCGTTTCCTCGCCGCGTTCCTCGGCCCCTACGGCGTCGCCGACTGCGTGTTCCGCACCTCGGGGCTCGAGCGCTACGTGAGCACGGCGAAGCTGCGGGGCGTGCCGGTGGACGGTCCGTTCGCCATGGGCCGCGAGCGTCCCGACGGCGTGCGGCTCGCGTGGAAGCTGGCGCTGCCGCTCTCGCGCGAACTGCCGTTCCTGATCGAGGACGTCACCCCCGTCGAACGCCGGATTCCCGAAGCGCCCGACCGGCGCCTGCACGCGAACGGCGCACGCACGGTGGACGCGGTCGAGATCGCGGTCGGCGATCTCGACGCGGCGCTCGAACTGTGGCGCCAGTGGCTGGAACTCGCGAGCATCCGACGCGTGGGCGACGAGGCGGTCGTCGAGGTCGGCGCCCTGCGCGTGCACATGCGCCCGTCGGCGGGCGGGCGCCCGGGCTCGCGCAGCCTGACGCTCGCGGGCGCGGGCACGCTCTCGGAGGCCGTGAAGGCCCTGCGCGTGACCGCCGCCTGACGCGGCGGGCATTTCGCCCGTTTCCCCACGAGGCCGGCGGTCGGAGGCGGGCGGTCCGGCGGTGCACTCGGGCGAGTCGCCGCTCAAGCATGGCCCGCACGGACCGAGAATTGCCTTCCGAACCTGTTCCTCCTCGGAACGTGGAGATGGCATGAATCCTCGACTGACCGCGAGCGATACCGTGTTCGCCTCGGCGACTCGCGCCGAGTCCGAACTCCTGCAGCAACAGCGTGACGCATTCCTTTCGGACGCTTCCGCCGTGGCGCTGCTCGAAGCCATGCCCGGCGCCGCCATGCTGCTCAATCGCCACCGCCAGGTGCTGCTCGCCAACAAGCTGCTGCGCGAGACGCTCGACCCGGCCGACTCCGATCACGTCATGGGCATGCGCCCCGGCGAACTCGTGCACTGCGTGCGCGCGTGCGAACGTTCCGGCGGCTGCGGCACCACGCACGCCTGCTCGCAGTGCGGCGCCGTCGGCGCGGTGCTCGAGTGCCTCTCGACGCACCAGCGCATCACCCGCGAGTGCCGCATCCGCACCGCGGGCATCGTGGACGGCGGTTCGCTCGACCTGCGCGTGCACGCCACGTACCTCGTGATTCACGGTTTCGAATACGTGGTCGTCGCGCTCGAGGACATCAGCAGCGAGAAGCGCCGCGCGGTGCTCGAACGCACGTTCTTCCACGACCTGCTGAACACCTGCGGCGGCGTGCAGCGACTGGCGGAACTGCTCGACCAGGAACACCCGGACCCGCACGTCGAGATCGAGTGGAAGCACGAGATGACCCGGCTCTCGGCGCTCGCGGTGGACCAGATCCAGTCGCAGCGCCAGCTGCTGGCGGCCGAACGCGGCGAGCTCGGCCTGCAGCTCGACCTCGTGGACGTGCGCGAGCTGCTCGAGTCGCACGTCGCGCTGTACCGGCATCACCCCGTGGGCCAGGGCCGGCGGCTGGTGCTCGAGCACATGCGGCCCGGCATGCTGCACACGGATCCTTCGCTGCTCGGCCGCGTGGTGGACAACCTGCTCAAGAACGCGCTCGAGGCCACGCCGCCCGGCGGCACGGTCACGGTGAGCAGCGAACTCGACGGCGGCGAGCTGACGCTGTCGGTGCACAACGACGGCGTGATCCCGCAGCCGATCCAGCTGCAGATCTTCCAGCGTTCGTTCACGACCAAGAGCGGCGACGGCCGCGGCGTGGGCACGTACTCGGTCAAGCTGCTCGCCGAGCGCTACCTGCAGGGCGACGTCCAGTTCGTGAGCAACGACCGGCTCGGCACGCTGTTCGTGATCGTGGTGCCGGACCTGGAGCACGCGGAGCGGCGCATGGCCGCCTGAGCGCGGGCGGCGTGGGAGCGAAACGGCGGGCGGGGGACTCCGGTTCCCCGCCCGCCGGCGTTCGTCGCCCGAGGGGAGCGGTCCGCAAGTTCCGCTTCCCCCGGCCCCTCGTGGACGGATTAGACTGCGGCGGATGCACCCCATGGCCGCAGTCCCCACACCGACCCGAGACCTCTCATGATCGATCCGCGCGAAGCTTCGCCCGAGAACCCCGAACGCTGGTGGCGTGAGCATCTCTACCAGCCCGGCACGCCGCAGCTCACGGTGCGCGCCGTGCTCGTCGGCATGGCGATCGGCGCCGTCATGTGCCTGTCGAACCTGTACGTGTTCTTCAAGACCGGCTGGTCCATGGGCGTCACCATCACCGCGGCGATCCTTTCGTTCTCGATCTTCCAGCTGTTCCACGGCGTCACGGCGGCGTTCGGCGCCAAAATGCGGCCGCTCGGCGCGCTCGAGAACAACGCGCTCATCACGGTGTCGTCGGGCGCCGGCTTCATGACCGGCGGCGGCAACATGGCGGCGTTCGGCGCGCTGCTCATGGTGACCACGCTGCGCCCGAACCCGACCGCGATGATCTTCTGGTTCGGGGCGATCGCCGCGCTCGGCGTGTTCACCGCCATCCCGATCAAGCGCCAGCTCATCAACCAGGAAGGGCTCGCGTTCCCGACCGGCAAGGCGACCGCCGAAACGCTGCGCGCGATCCACGGCGCGTCGGACGGCTCGGGCGGCGGCGAAGGCCTCGCGCAGGCGCGCGCGCTCGGACTGGGCGCGTTGTTCGCGGCGGCGGTGGCGTGGTTCCGCGACGCGAAGGCGGCGTTCATGCCGTTCAACCTGCCGGGCACGTTCCCGCTCGGGCCGCTCACGATCGGCGGCCGCCCGGCGGGGGACTGGACCATGGCGCTCAAGACCGAGGTCGTGCTGGTCGGCGCCGGCGCGCTCATGAGCTTCCGGACCGGCTGGTCGCTGCTGCTGGGCGGCGTGCTCACGTACTGCTTCCTCGCGCCTGCGCTGGTCGCCCAGGGCGTGATCGCGACCGTGAGCTACAAGGGCATCGTGGCGTGGACCGTGTGGCCGGGTGCCGCGATCCTCGTGGCGTCCGGGCTCACCTCGTTCGCGCTCGACTGGAAGAGCGTGAGTCGCTCGTTCAGCGGCATGGCGGGCATCTTCGGCAGGAAGAGCGCGTCGAACGACCCGATGGACGAGATCGAGTGCCCGGGCTGGTGGTTCCCGGCCGGCTTCGTAGTGCTCGGCCCGATCGTCGTGATCCTCATGACGATGCTGTTCCAGATCCCGTGGTGGGCGGGGCTCATCGCGGTGCCGCTCGCCGTGGTCATGGGCTTCGTGGCCGCGCGCGTGACGGGCGAGACCGACGTCACCCCGACCAAGGCGCTCGGCCCGGTCACGCAGCTGCTCTACGGCGCGATGACGCCGGGCAACCTGTCCGGCAACATCATGAGCGCGAACGTCACCGGCGGCATCGGGCTGCATGCGGCCGACCTGCTCACCACGCTCAAGACCGGCTGGATGCTGGGCGCCAGCCCGCGCGTGCAGTTCTACGCGCAGCTGTTCGGCGTGCTCGCGGGCGCCGCGGTGGTCGTGCCCGCGTTCAACGTGTTGATCCCGGATCCCACCGTGCTCGGCACCGACGCATGGCCGGCGCCGAGTTGCCTGGTGTGGGCGGGCGTGTCGAAGGCATTCGCGGGCGGCGTGGGCGCGCTCGACGGCCTCGCACGCACCGGCATCGGCATCGGGCTCGCACTCGGCGTGACGCTGGCCCTGCTCGAGCGCTTCGCGCCCAAGCCGCTCAAGACGTTCGTGCCGTCGCCGAGCGGGCTCGGCATCGCCATGGTCGTGCCGGGCAGCAATGCGATCGCCATGTTCATCGGCGCGCTCGGCGCCAAGATCGCGAACGACACGAACCCCGAGTTCGCGCGCAAGTACGTGGTGCCGGTGTCGTCGGGGCTGATCGCCGGCGAGTCGCTGATGGGCGTGGCGATCGCCATGCTGATCGTGGCGGGGTTCCTGCACCACTAGCCGCCGGCGCGGGCGCAATGCTCCGCAAGTACCAGTCCGAAGGGGCGCCACTTGCATGTGGCGCCCCTTCGCGCTTCGGGCCTAGTCTCCGCCGTTCGCCGTCGCCCATCCCGACCCCGAGGTGCCGTCATGTCCGACCGTGACCGAACCGGTGAGCCGACTCCCGCGCCGTCGCTCGAACTCAGCGAATCCCAGCAGGCCGCCATCGCGCGTCTCGCACGCGACGAGGTGATCATTCCACCGCCGATCGAACTGGCGCGCGAGGCGTTCCTGCGCAACGACGCGATCGAGCGCATGCACGCGCTGGGCGATCCCGAGCGATTCTGGGCGGACAAGGCGGCGATGCTCGACTGGATCGAGCCGTTCGACCGCGTGCTCGAGTTCGAGGCGCCGAACCACAAGTGGTTCCTGAACGGCAAGCTCAACGCGTCGGTGAACTGCATCGACCGCCACGTGTACACCGACCGCCGCAACAAGGCGGCGATCATCTGGGTGGGCGAGGACGGCGAAGAACACACCTACACGTACAACCGGCTGTACCGCGAAGTGAACCGCTTCGGCAACGCGCTCCGCCGCATGGGCGTGAAGCGCGGCGACCGCGTGATCGTGTACATGCCGCTCGTGCCCGAGGGCATCGTCACCATGCTCGCGTGCGCGCGCATCGGCGCGATCCACTCGGTCGTCTACGCCGGCATGGGCACCGCGGCGCTCAAGAGCCGCATCGAGGACTGCGAAGCCAAGGTCATCGTGTGCTCGGACTGGACCATGCGGCGCGGCCGCAAGGTGCCGCTCAAGCCGACGGTGGACGAAGCGGTGCGCGACCTCACGTTCGTCGAGCACGTGGTGGTGCACCGCCGCGGCTCGCGCCCCGGCGACGCGCCGGTGCAGTTCGACTCCGAGCGCGAGCACGACTTCTACGACGTGCAGCAGGCCCGCGAGATCCACTGCGAGCCCGAAGCCATGGACTCCGAAGATCCGCTGTTCATCCTCTACACGTCGGGCACCACGGGAAAGCCCAAGGGCGTCGTGCACGCGACCGGCGGCTACCTCGTGGGCGTGAACTACCTCGCGCGCGCGTTCTACCAGATCGGCGAGCGCGACATCTACTGGAGCACGTCGGACATCGGCTGGATCGTGGGGCACTCGTTCATCGTGTACGGGCCGCTGTCCATCGGCGCCACGGTGTTCTGCCGCGAAGGCGTGCCGGACTTCCCGTCGCCCGACGTGACGTGGGAACTGTGCGAGCGCTTCGGCGTGAACGTCATGTTCACCGCGCCGACCGCCGTGCGCATGTGGATGAGTCACGGCGGCGAAGTGCCTTCGAAGTACGACCTCACGCGCCTGCGGCTCATCGCGTGCGCGGGCGAGCCGCTCAACCCCGAAGCGCACCTGTGGGCGCAGGAGTACCTCGCCGGCCAGTCGAAGGGCTTCGTGGTGGACAACTGGTGGCAAACGGAAGTCGCCGCGCCCGTGCTCGGCACGCTGCCCACCTACGAAGCGCGCCCGGGCAAGGTCGGCAAGCCCATGCCCGGCGTGGTCGCCGACGTCGTGGACGCGAACGGTCACCCGCTGCCCGACGGCCACGGCGGCCTGCTCGTGCTGCGCCGGCCGCTGCCGTACATGCTGCGCACGGTGTGGGGCGACCCGGCCCGCTACGAGAAGTACTGGGAGCAGGTGCCGGGCTGCTACAGCGCCGGCGACATCGCCGTGCGCGACCGTGACGGCTACTTCGCCGTGCTCGGCCGCGCCGACGACGTGCTCAACGTGGCCGGGCACCGCATCGGCACCGCCGACGTCGAAGGCTCGCTGCTGCGCCACGCGTCGGTCGCCGAGAGCGCGGTGATCGGCCTGCCCGACGCACTCAAGGGCGAGCGCATCAAGGCGTTCGTGGTGCTCAAACCCGGCGTGCAGGCCGGGCCCGGGCTCGTCGCCAGCCTCAAGGACCACGTGCGCCAGGACCTCGGACCGATCGCGCAGCCGTCCGACATCGAACTGCGCACGTCGTTGCCCAAGACGCGCTCGGGCAAGATCGTGCGGCGCTACCTCAAGGCGATCGAGATGGGCGAGGACCCGGGCGATCTTTCGACGCTGGCGGATTGAAGGCGGGATCCGGTAGCCTTTTCGTACATCGTTGTTCGGCGTGATCACCCCCCGAGGCGCGGAACGACATCGGTGCATTCACATCGGAATCCGGCGCGGGTTGCGCGAGCCGGTGACACTGGGCCGGCGAGGCCGGCCGGGAGGGATTTCATGTCGTGGCCGACGAAGGCGGCGCTCCGTGCGCTGCTCGTGGTGCTGCTGGTCGTGTGCACGGGGGTGCTCACGAGCGCTCGTGCGCAGTCGAACGACCTTCCCGCGCTGACCGCCGAACAGCGCGCCGCGATCGCGGCTGCCGCCGACGCGCCCGGGCTCGCGAGCTGGCAGCGTGAGCTCATGCAGCGGCTGGGCGGCGCGAGCGCGACGAACGCCGCCGACGGCCGCTGGGACGCGGCCTACCCGCCCGGTCGCTGCGGCGCGACGATGACGTACGACCCGGTGCGCAACCGGCTCGTGCTCTTCGGGGGACGCGACGCATGGAGCCAGGGCGACCTGTGGACGCTCACGCTCGCCGGCACCCCGGCGTGGTCGCGAATCCGGCCGGCCGGAGTCGCGCCGTCGGCGCGCTCGGCGCACAGTGCGATCTACGATCCCGTGCGCGATCGGCTGCTCGTGTTCGGCGGCGGTGGCGCCCTCGGTGCCACCGCCGACGTGTGGGCGCTCACGCTCGGACCCACCGCGGCGTGGACACCGATCGTGCCCGTCGGCACGCCACCTTCACCGCGCGCCGGCCAAAGCGCGGTCTACGACCCCGTGCGCGATCGCATGATCGTGTTCGGCGGCAACACCTCGAACGAGACTTGGGCATTGAGCCTGGCGGGAACGCCCGCCTGGACGTTGCTGTCGCCCACGGGTACGCCGCCCGCGGGCCGAAACAGCCATGCGGCGATCTACGATCCGTTACGTGACCGCCTGCTCGTGTACGGCGGCTACTCGAACACCTATCTCGGCGACTGCTGGGCGCTCTCCCTGGCGGGCACGCCCGCCTGGTCGCCGCTCGCGACGACGGGTGCGGGCCCCGGCCTGCGCACGAACGCATGCGGCCTCTACGATCCCGTGCGTGACGCGATGCTCGTGATCGGCGGTGACGGGCAAGCCGCGGGCATGCGCAACGATGTCTACTCGCTCGCGCTCGCGGGCACGCCGACGTGGTCACTTCTCGCGACCACGGGCACGCCATTCAGCCCGCGCATGTGGCCGGCCGCCGCGTACGTGCCGGGGCAGGATCGCCTGATCGTGGCGACCGGGCTCGGGGCCGGGACGAACGGCGGCTACCTCACCGACGGCGCGTCGCTGGCTTTCGCGACGCTCGAGTGGAGCGCGCTCACGCCGCTCACACAGCCCCCTGCGGGGCGCACGGGGATGAGCGTGATCTACGACTCCGACGGGCGCCGGCTGGTGGTGTTCGGCGGGTACGACCGTTCCTCCCACGCGGCTGGAGGCACCTGCTTCAACGACACGTGGACGCTTGCGCTCGACGGAACTCCACGTTGGACCCTGCTCGCGCCCACGGGAACTCTGCCGCTCGCCCGGCGCGGTCACTCGGCCGTCTACGACTCGCCGAACAAGCGCATGGTGATCTTCGGAGGCGTCACCGCGGCGGGCACCTACCGCAATGACGTCATGGCGCTGACGCTCGGCGCGACGCCTGCGTGGTCGACGCTGACCGGCTTCGGCACGCCTCCCAGCGCGCGCGCGGAACACGTCGCCATCTTCGACCCCTATCACGACCGGATGGTGGTCCATGGTGGGCGCAATGCGAGCACGACGTTCTCGGACATGCGCGAGTTCAGCCTGTTCGGCGCCGCGAGCTGGAACGTGATCAGCCCGGGCGGAAGCGTGCCTGCGGCACGGTCGGGGCATTCCGTGCTCCTCGACGCGTCGCGCGGCCGCATGGTGATCATGGGCGGGCTGGGCGCCGCCGCGTACGACGACCTGTGGGCGTTCGACCTCCTCAACACGCGGGAGTGGGCGAACGTGACGCCGTCGGGCACGTCGCCCGGCGCCCGCGTATTCCATTCGACCGTGTACGACGCCGCCAACGACCGCATGCTGTTGTTCGGCGGCGAGAAGAACGGCGTCATGCAGTCCGAGCTCTGGAGCCTGCCGCTGGCCGCCGGCGGTACGTGGACGCTGCTCGCGCCCGAGGATCCGCCCCTTCCTCGTAGCGAGCACGCGGCGATCTACGATCCCGTGAACGCCCGCATGCTCTCGTTCGGCGGCGTGCTCGACTACGCGCGCAACGACCTTCTGCTCTTTGGGTCGATTCCCGCGGGGACGCTCGGCGTGGGGGGCGCGGTCGAGCGCACCGGGCTGCGTGCCGCAGCGCCGAACCCGTTCGTGAGCGTCACCACGCTGCGCTGGACGCAGTCACGCGCGGGGCGCACGCGGCTGGCGGTGTTCGACGCACAGGGCCGGCGCGTGCGGGCATTGCTCGACGAGACGCGCCTCGCGGGAGCGGGTCGCGCCGAGTGGGACGGCGCGGACGAGGACGGCACCTCGGTCGGACCCGGGGTGTACTTCGTGACGCTGGAGTACCCGGGCGCGCGGGAGACCCGGCGGGTACTCCGGCTTCGCTGAACGTTTCGGCTTGGACCGGACGGGTGGGTGCCTCGGAAGGGCGCCCACCCGTTCGCGTTCCGCACAATTGACGAGGCCATCCCGCGCGGCTGCGTTGGCGTGGTGCCAGCTCGCGCACCGTGCGGGCCATCCGTGTCGTCGCCCGGAGCCGCGCCTGCGGTTCCCGACCCCCCCACACTCGGAGGCCGCCTCATGACCGTTCGCCGACTCCTGTTCGCCCCGTTCCTCACCCTCGCGCTGTGCGCCACGACCGGCGCGATCGCCCTCGCCGCCGGCGGAGTCGGCGACCTGTACGTGACCAGCGACGCTTCCAACGTCGTGCGCGCCTGGGCCGGCACGACGGGCGCTTCGCTCGGACCGCACGCCACGTCGGTGGCGCCGGCGTCCGGACAGCTCGCCATTCACTTCGGCGCCGCGAACGGCCGCTTCCTCGTCGGCCACTTCGGCGGCGGCGTGAACGAGTTCGACACCGCCACCGGCGCGTTCATCAAGACCTACAACCCGGGCGGCGGCTGGATGTGGTCGGCGCTCTACCGCCCGAGCGGCAACGTGCTCGCGACGCTTTCGAACTCCGACCAGGTCGTCGAGTTCGACGGCACGACCGGCGCGCCGATCGGCGTGTTCGCGACGCTGCCCGCACTGACGCTGCCGTCCGACATGCGCTGGGGCCCGAACGGCCACCTGTACGTGTGCGGCTACGGCAACAGCACCGTGTTCGAGCTGCACCCGGTGACGGGCGCGATCCTGAGCGCGTGGACCATGCCGGTCGCCGGCGACCGCTGCAACGACGTCGCGTTCCTGCCGAGCGGGCAGATCCTCGTGACCTGCATGGGCAGCAACATGTGCCATCGCTTCGGCCCCGGGCCGGCGTACCCGTACCTCGGTTCGTTCGCGGGCACGGGCTGGATGCGTCCGCACGGCATCGAGCTGAGCCCGGTGAACGGCCACGTGTTCATCATCGACGGGGTCACCGCGCAGGTGCACGAGTTCGATCCGGTCACGTTCGCCGAACTGAACCCGGCCTTTCTCGCCACCACGTCGCTCGACAAGATCGTGGACCTCGAGTTCCGTCCGGCGCCGCTGCCGACCGAGGCGCGGCCCACCACGTGGGGGCGCGTGAAGTCGCTGTACCGCTGACGCGGTCGCCGCGACACGCGAAACGGGCGGACGCCGTGAGGCGCCCGCCCGTTCGTTTGCCCGCGTGATCCCGATCAGCGGATCACGGCGATCCGCCGCGTGAGCGTGCGCCCGCCGCACTCCAGCCGCGCCAGGTACACGCCGCTCGGCAGTGCGCGCCCTGCGCTGTCGCGCAGCGCGAGCGTCGCCGAGTGTGCACCTGCGTCCATCGCGCCGTCCGCAAGGGTCGCCACGCGGCGGCCCGCGGCGTCATACAGCGCCAGCTTCACGCGCGCGGCCGACGGCAGCGTCCAGCGCAGGGTGGTCGCGCCGCGCGCCGGGTTCGGTTGCGGCGCGGCGAACTCGAGCGCGAGCGCTGCGCCGCCCTTCACGCCGAGCGTGCCCGACGGCACCAGCGTCGCCACCGGCGATTCGTTGCCGTGCTCGTCCACGGCGGTGAGCTTGTACACGTACGCCACGCCCGCCGGATCGGCGTAGCCCGTGTCGGTCACCGCTTCGACGAGCGTGGCGGGGGAGGGCGTGAACGCCGCATCGGTGCCGCGGTAGACGCGGTAACCCGCGAGGTCGGGCTCGGTGTTCGGGTTCCAGTGCAGGCGCGTGGTGCCCGCGGCGAACTGGCCGGTGAGCGGCGCGGGGGCGAGCGGCGCGAGGTTGTCCACCGAGTAGCCGGAATCGGGCGCGGAGAACCAGCGCTGCGACGAGGCCGCCGTGCCCGCGCGCGCTTCGACCATGAACTGCGTGCGCTTGTTGCCCGCGGCCCCGGAGTCGCTCGTGGTCGCGACCACGCGGCTGTAGCTCGCGAGCGCCTCGGCCGCCTGCGTGCCGACGTATTCCCACGCCGTCGCGTTCGCGGCGTTCGGCAGCACGAGCAGTGCGCCGGTCGCCGCTGCCACGTCGGCGTCGGACGTCACGGCGCGGCGCGCCGCCGCGGCCTGCGCGAGCGTCACCGGCGAGGACCGGAACACGCGGTATTCGAAGATGCCGTACGTGGGATCGGCGTCGAGGTAGGACGCGTCCCACGACAGCTTCACGCTGCCGCCCTGGTCGGCGGCCACGTCGCGTACCTGCGTGATCGCGGCGGCGGGATCGCCCGCGCGGCCGTACTTGTCCACGCGCTGCGCCATGACGTCGTTCGTGCCGAGCCGGTTGTCCACGTAGGCGAACATCCCTTCGGAATCCAGGCCCGTCACCACGACGGGAGTCGTCTGCCCGCCCGGGCCGCCGCCGACGAGCGCGCCGTTCGTACCCCACAGCGCCGAACCGTTCGCGTTCACCCGCTGCGCGAGCACGTCGAGCGTGGGGTTCGACAGGTCGTACCACGTGGCGATCAGCCCGCCCGCGCCGTCCGAGCAGACGGAGTTCAGCGTCTGCACGTTCGCAGCGGTCGTGAGCGCGACGCCGTTCGCCGTCCACGGCAGCGTGCCCGAGCTGGTGATGCGCGTCGCGTAGATGTCGCTGGTCGCGCCGTCGGCGCGGAAGTCGTGCCACGCCACGATCGCGCCGCCCGCGCCGTCGCTGGCGGCCATGGGGAAGTTCTGCGTGTTCGCCACGGAGGTCAGCGCCACCGCCCAATGGAGCGAAGGGTTCGCGCTGAAGCTCGCCACGGTGACGTCGCCGCCCAGTGGGTCACTGAAGCACAGCAGGAACCCGCCGAGCCCGTTGGGTACGAGGTACGGTTGGTTCTGGTCGTTGATGTAGCCGATCAGCGTCGCGCCGTTCGCGGTCCACAGCGTGCTGCCGGCGGAACTGAGGCGCTGGCCGAAGAGGTCGCGTCCGGAGACGGCGGAGTTGCGCAGGTCGCTCCACACGATGATGCAGTCGTTGGCCGTGCCGGCGACGATGCGCACCTCGCCCTGGTCCGAGGCCTGCGTGCACGCGGCGACGCCGTTCGCGGTCCACTGCACCGTGCCCGCGGAGTTCAGGCGCTGCGCGTACACGTCGTAGTTGGTGGCGCTGCGGAAGTCTCGCCACGCGATCATCACGCCGCCCGCACCGTCGCTCGCCAGCACGGGGCTGTCCTGGGAGTTCGTCGCCGTGCAGACCGCCACCCCGTTCGCGGTCCACTGTGACGCGCCGGTCGGCCCGAGGCGCTGGGCGTAGAGGTCCAGGCTGCCGGTCCGGCTGTCCGTCCACGCCACGAACGCACCGCCCGCGCCGTCCGGAAGCACGACCGGCCCACTCTGGGTGCCCGACGCGCTGCAGACGACGACGCCGTTGGCGGTCCACAGCGCCGTGCCGTTCGCGGCGATGCGCTGGGCGTAGATGTCGTTCGAACCCGAACGGGCGTCCGTCCACGCCACGATCATGCCGCCGGCGCCGTCGGAGCAGACCGCGGGCTCGACCTGCTGCGAAGTGGCGAGGGCGACGCCGACGTACTCGGAGTACGGGTCGTGCGGCCAGGCCGCCCGGGCGGGTGTGGCGAGCACGGCGAGCGCGAGCGCGGCGAGCACGCTCGGCAGGAAGGAATGGCGCTGCATGGGGCCTCCGTCGGGATGGACTCGCGTCGGGTGGGGCCCGCACCCGGGCCTCCTGGTTCCCAAACGCCGCCGGGACGCGAAACCGCACGCGCCCGGCTCCCCGTGGATCAGCCCGCGTGCGTCCCGGCCAGCTCCTGCAGGCGGTGCAGCACCTTCACCATGGCCAGCGTGTCGAGCCTGCAGTAGGCCAGCAGGGCGTCGCGCAGCGCCGCACGCTCGAGCGGCGTGTACGCCTCGGGCTCGAGCAGCATCGTGGTGAGCACCTGCGAGGCGTGATCGCCGCTCGCCACGTCGAGCCCCTCGTACGAGAACTCCGGCACCAGTGCGGGCAGCACCGCCTTGATCGAGAAGCTGCCGCCGAAGTCCGGGTGGTAGACGTGATCGCGCACCACGGGCAGCAGGTCCACCATGCGCGCGATCACGTCGCGCAGTCCGCCCGCCAGCGCGGGCACGGCTTCGGCCAGGTGTTCGAGTGCTCGGCGCTCGAACGACGCGTTGTACGCCACCACGCAGGCGGCGCCGCGGCAGGCCTCGACCACGGCGGCCGCGATCGCGGGCCGCGGGTCGCCGGGCTCGTCGGCCACCCACTCGTGGTGCACGAGCGAACCGTCGGCCTGCTCGACGTGGCAGCTGAACTGCGCCGGCACCTGCGCGTACGGACCGCAGCCGTTCCACACCGGGATCGCCGGCATGACCGTCTCGAAGTCGAAGTACGCGCGCGGGAAGGGGAACTGCCCGAGCGCGCCGGCGAGATCGCCTTCGACCAGCACGCGGCCCGCCTGCACCGAGCGGCGCTGGCGGTCGGCGATCGCGTTCTTCACCGAGCCGTCGGGCAGGTCGAGAATCGTGGTCCAGCCCTGCGCGAGGAACTTGTTCAGGTTCGCGCCCACGTAGTAGAGCGTGCTCACGTGGTGTTCGGGCGTGGCCGCCCAGCAGCGCGACTTGAACGGGCAGGTGTAGGGCGCGTCGCAGTGCGGGCCGGTCGCCACCTCCGGCAGCGGCCCGGCCAGCACCGCGAGCTGCGTGCGCACTTCGGCGGCGACGTCGCCCAGCGAAAGCTCGACGTCGCGGGTGACGTCCTCGCGGCGGAACAGGTTCGACAGGTCGGGGTAGCGGCACGCCGAGTTGAGCACCATGATCTCGGCCCCGCTCACGCGCAGGCCGGCGGCGCGCAGCGCGTGCACCTGCACCGCGGCATCGGGCAGGTGCTGCGGCTTCACCTTGGTGCTCGACTTCACTTCGACCACGCGCCACGCGTCGCCGTCGCGCTGCAGGATGTCCACGGCCACGAACACGCCGTCGGCCGCGACGCTCGCCTCGTAGATCGCGGGCGGGCGCTGCGCCAGCGCCGCCTGCGTCGCCTCGAGCTTGCCCGCGAAGTCGTCGTACGGCAGGTCCACGAGCACGCCGCCGGGGACCTGCCCGCGGGCCAGTTCGCCCACCCGGGTGCCGTTGTCGAAGATCGCCTGCTGGGCCGGGCCGACCGCCAGTTCGGGCGCGTCGGGCTCGTGGGTCCGCCACCACAGCAGCCGGTGGCACTGCAGGCCTTGCGTGAAGCGGGACTTGGACAACTGGTGCGGGCGTCGGCTCATGGGGCGGCAGGATAGCCGACCCGCACGCAGGCGCGACGGGCGATGTATCACCCGGGTGCACACACGCACCTCTGGGGGCGAATCCATCCTTCCCGCTCGCGGCCCGATCCCGCCACCCGAGGTACCCATGTCCCGAGTTCTCGCCTTCGCCGTCCTGATCCTCGCCGCCGCGGCCTCGGCCGCCGCCGCCGCGCCGCGCTATCGCGTCGTGGACCTCGGCTACCTGCCCAACGGGGTCTCGGCCTCGGCCCAGCGCTTCGGTCCCGGCCACTCGGTGGTCGGCTCGTGCGTGCTGACCGGCGGCGCTTCGCAGCGCCCGGTGCGCTGGGAGCTGTCGGCCGCCGGGGTGGTGCAGGGAGTCACCGACCTGCAGGCGCTGGCCGGCGCCACGAGCAGCACCGCGTTCGCGGCGAACGCGGACGGTTGGGTCGTCGGCTGCAGCAACACCGCCGAGCCGCAGCCGCGCCCGGTGCTGTGGCGCGCCGGGCAGGTGATCGATCTCGACCGCGGTGGCGACGGCAACGCGAACGTGTACGCGTTCGACGTGAACGACGCCGGGCTCATCTGCGGCATGATCACCAAGAGCGGTGGCGGCGGTGGTTGGGACGCGGCGCTGTGGAGCGAGCGACCGGGCACGCCCGGCCGCTTCGACCGCCAGTTCCTGCCGCTGCCCGCGCAGTACGCGCAGGTCGGCTGGGCCGAGGCCAGCCGCGTGGACGAGTCGGGCCGGGTGTTCGGGCGCATGAACCTGTGGTTCGACGGCGATCGCGCGGTCATCTGGCAGAACGACGCCGCCCACACGCCCGTGCTGCTCGAACCGCTGCCGAACTCGCTCCAGAGCATGCCGGGCGACATGAACGACCTCGGCGACGCGGTGGGCTACACCATGTACGTGTACGGCATGAACCGCGCGACGCGCTGGTCGCGCGACGCCGCGCACACGCCGAGCGAGCTGCCGATGTGGCCCGGCGACAACGAGGCCGAAGCGCTCGCGGTGAGCGACGACGGCGCCCTGGTGGTCGGCCGGTCGTCGGTGCTCGACGTGGTGCCGTTCCCGCCTGTGCAGCTGTCCACGCACTTCGTGTTGTGGGAGAACGGCGGCGTACTCGACCTGGGCGCGCAGCTCGAGCCGGGCAGCACGGGCTGGACGATCCGCAACGTGACCGACATGAACGCCGACGGCTGGATCGCCGGCGACGCGCAGATCGGCAACACCTACCACGCCGTCGTGCTGGTGCCGGTGCCCGGCGAACTCGCGGTCGGCGACGCGCAGCCTTCGGGCGTGGCGCTCGCGAAGGCCGTGGCCGAACCCGGCGCGGCGACGTGCGCGTGGTCTGCTCCGCGACAGCCGGGCGGCACCTCGTGCACGATGCGCAGGGGCCGGCTTCGGCGCCTCGCGGACGGCGCGCGCTCCCAGCACCAGACCCGCGTGTGGGACGGGCGCGACGCGAGCGGCGCACTCGCGCGCCCGCGGGACTGTATTTCGCCGCTCAGACGCGTGGCGTGCGCGGGAAGCGAGGATCGTGCGCATGCGGTGACACCCGGTGCGGCCCCGGGAACACTGCACAGGGCGGGCGCCGGGGGGGGCGCCCGCCCGACCTCTCCCGCGCGTGCCCCGGGTGCCGCTCGCGCCGCCGCGGTCGCGTTCATCGCCGCGGCCTTGTGCCGCCCCGGGCCTGCGCGCGACGGTGGCGCCGCACCGCCCCGACCGGGCCCATTCGAGGAGCGCCCATGCCGCTGCGTCCCGCCGCACGACTCGCCGCCGTCGTCTTCGCCTGCCTGCTCGCCGCTGCGCGCTCGCGCGTCCGCATGGACGCTGACGCTGCCCGCCCGAACAACCCCGAGAACAGTACGCCTCCGTCACGCAGGGCAGGGCTCGTCCGCATGACCGTGACCTACAACAGCCCCGACGTGCACGCGCCCGACGGCTCGGACCGCAAGGGGCACATCTGGGGCGAACTCGTGCCGTACGGCATGTCCGACCTGGGCTACAACGGCTGCAAGGACTGCCCGTGGCGCGGTGGCGCGAACGAGAACACCGTGTTCACCGTGAGCCACGACGTGAAGATCGAAGGCCAGCCGCTGCCCGCGGGCGCGTACGGCCTGCACTTCATTCCGGGCAAGGACGAGTGGACGGTGATCTTCTCCAAGGACTCCAAGGCGTGGGGCAGCTTCTGGTACGACCCGGCCAAGGACCAGCTGCGCGTGAAGGTGAAGCCCGTCGCGTGCGAGTACCGCGAGTGGCTCACCTACGAGTTCACCGACCGCAACATGGACCACGCCGAACTGTCGCTGGCGTGGGAAAACCTGCGCCTGCCGATCCGCGTGAGCGTGGACGACTGGGTCGGGCTGTACGTGAACCAGATGCGCGACGAGTTCCGCAACGCCGCGTCGTTCCGCTGGCAGACGTACGCCGACGCGGCGCAGTTCTGTCTCGACCAGCGCAAGTACCTCGACCAGGGGCTCGCGTGGGCCGAACTGGCGGTGACGCGCGAGTTCGCCGGCGTCGCGAACTTCCGCACGCTGTCGTTGCTCGCGCAGCTGCAGACGGCGAATGGTCGTGCGGCCGAGGGTGCCGCCACGTTCGAGCGCGCGATCGCCGCGGGCGACGCGTCGCCGGGGCAGATCCACCAGTTCGCGCGCCAGCGCCAGATGGCGGGCGACGAGGCGGGAGCGAAGAAGCTGTTCCTCGCGAACGCGAAGCGTTTCCCGAACCAGTGGCCGGTCTACGTCGGGCTCGCGCGCGCCGCCGCGATCGACGGCGACAAGGCCAGGGCCGTCGCGTACGCGCGCAAGGCGATCGCGCAGGCGCCCGACGAAGGCAACCGCAAGAACCTCGAGGCGCTCATCCAGCAGTGGCAGAAGTAGCGCGGGCCCCGGATCCGAGACCGCACGAAGAACGCCGCGCCCGCATGAACACTGGCGGGCGCGGCGTTCGGGTTCTTACCGCGGGTGCGGGGGGTCAGCGGATCGCCGCGATCCTCCGCGTGATCGTGCGGCCCATGGCCTCGAACCGCGCGAGGTAGAGCCCGTTCGGCAGCGCGCGGCCCTGCGCGTCTTCCAGACGCAGCGTGGCGCTGTGTGCGCCGGCTTCCATGACGCCGTTCGCCACGGAGGCCACTCGGCGGCCCGCGGCGTCGTAGAGCGCCAGCGTCACGTGCGCCGCCTGCGGCAGTGTCCAGCGCAGCGTGGTCGCGCCGCGCGCCGGGTTCGGCTGGGGCACGGCGAAATCGAGCGCCGCGGGCGCGTCGCTCACGCCGAGCGTGCCCGACGGGAGGATCGTCGCGGCCGGCGATTCGTTGCGGTGCACGTCCACCGCCGTGACCTTGTACACGTACGCCGAGCCCGCGGCATCCACGGCGCCGGTGTCGGGCTGCGCGCTCACGAGATTCGCGGGCGAGGGCACGAACGACACGCTGTTGCCGCGGTAGACGCGGTAGCCCTCGAGATCGGCTTCGGTGTTCGGGTTCCAGTGCAGCCGCGTGGTGCCGGCGAAGTACTGGCCCGTGAGCGGCGCGGGCGCCGCCGGACCGAGGTTGTCCACCGAGTAGCCGGAGTCTGGCGCCGACGACCAGCGCTGCGACGAGGCCGCGGTGCCGGCGCGCGCCTCGACCATGAAGTACGTACGCGGATTGCTGCCGCCGAGCGAGTCGCTCGTGGTGGCGCACACGCGGCTGTAGCTGTCGAGCGCTTCGGCCGGCTGCGTACCGAGGTACTCCCATGCGGTCGCGGTCGCGTTGTTCGGCGTCAGCAGCAGTGCGCCGGTCGTGGCCGCGATGTCGCTGTCGGTCGTCGTGGTGCGCTTCGCGGCGAGGCCGGCGATCGAGCCGGGCACGCTGCGGAACACCCGATACTCGAAGATGCCGTAGGTGGGATCGGCGTCGAGGTACGAGGCGTTCCACGACACCTTCACGAGCCCGCCCTGATCGTTCGGCACGTCCTTCACCTTGGTGATCGCGGGAGAGGCGTCGCCGAGCTTGCCGTAACGGTCGATGCGCTGCGCGTAGATGTCCGTGCCCGTCGCATTGCGGCTGTCCACCCACGCGAGCGTGTAGCTGTCGTCGGGATTGGCCACGATCTGGTAGGGCACCTGGTCCGACACCGCGGTGATCACCGGCACGCCGCCCGTAGTCCAGACGGAGGTTCCGGCACTGTTCAACCGCTGCACGTAGACGTCGTAGTCCACTCCCCCGGTGTTGTGCTGGTCGCACCACGTGACGACCACACCTCCTGCGCCGTCGGCCACGAGGCTCGTGAGGGCCTGTGAGAAGGTCGTCGTGGAGATCCCGACACCGTTCGCGGTCCAGGGCAGGATGCCGTTGGCGGTCATGCGGGCCACGTACGCGTCGGTGAAGAACGCCTCCGAGCGGTAGTCGCTCCACGTGAGGAACGCGCCCCCCGAGCCGTCCGGCACGATGGTCGGGAACGTCTCGCTACCCGCGGCGGTGCAGACCGGCACGTCGGACGGGAACGCCAGTGAGCCCGAGTTCGCCAGTACGTGCTGCGCGAAGATGTCGTAGTTCGATCCCCCGGAGTTCTCGGACCAGGCGACGAGCACGCCGCCGACACCGTCGTGGCAGACCGCGGACCCGAACTGGTCCAGCGCGCGGTTGGTGATGTCCCAGCCGTTCGCGGTGTAGAGCGACGTGCCCGCCGAGTTCAGGTGCTGCAGGTAGATGTCGGTCGCATTCGACGCGAGGCTGCGGGAGTCGGTCCAGCTCACATAGCAGCCTCCCGCGCCGTCTTCACAGATGGCCGGGAGCTGCTGCATGTCCGGCGCGGCGCAGATGACCAGGCCGTTCGCGCCCCAGAGGGCGGTGCCGCCGCTCGACAGCCGCTGCACGTAGATGTCCCCCGTGCCGCCGCGCGCATCGCGCCAGGCGAGCAGTGCGCCTCCGGCAGCATCCGTCGTGATGGCGTACTGGTCCTGGACGCCCGTGGCGTTGCAGACGGAGATGCCCTGGCTCGTCCACAGGCTCAGGCCGTTGCCGTTGATGCGCTGGGCATAGATGTCGGTCGTGGCGTTGCGGTTGTCGGACCAACAGATGATGGCGCCGCCCGCGCCGTCCGAGACGACCTTCGGCTGCGACTGGTTGCCGGTGAAGGAGCACACGGCAAGACCGTTGGCCGTCCACAGCGGAACACCGGCTGCCGAGACGCGCTGGGCGTAAATGTCATTTGTGAGGGTCCGATTGTCCGCCCACACCATGATCGTGCCACCGCTGCCATCGGGGACGACCTGAACGCTGGTCTGGGCGTAGTTGGCGGAGCAGACGGGCAGTCCGCCGGTGCCGAGGTCACGGGGCCAATCGGCCGAGGCCAGGGCGGGCAGCAGCAGGAGTGCGAACGTGGCCAGCGTGAGCCGGGCCAGGGAAGTGCGGCGCATTCCGGAATCCTCTGTCGAGAGATGGTGGGCCGAGGGTGTCGAGTCGATTCGTGTGTGCGCGGGGAAAGGCGGCATCCAGTTTGCCGGACGGATGGGCGGGAACTGCAACGAAGTACCGCGTCCGGCGGGCGACGATCGGATGGGTGATCAGGCCCACGGTACGAGTGGAGCGGGGCGTACGGGAGCATGCGAGTCGCTCGAACCAGACCCGAACGAAGGCCGCCGCGCCTGCATGAACATGGGCGGGCGCGGCGGGCGGGTTCCTGCTGGGGTCGGCGTCGTCGGAGGTTCAGCCCTTCAGCCCCGCGTTCTTCAAGATCGTGATCATCGGGCACCACTTCGTGAACGCGCTCTGGAACAGGTTCAGTCCCACGAACGCCGTGAACGCGAAGAACCACGGATTCACGAAGTAGCCGAGTGCGACGGACGCCATCACGAAGAACCCGGCGATCGCGCGAAGCGCTTCATTCATGGTCATGACTACGAACTCCTTTCCCAAGGACTACGCCGATCGCTCGACCGGCATCAGGAACAACTTGGACATGTGGTCGCCGACCGTTTCACGACGGCGGGCGAGTTCCTCGAACAGCGCCGTCGCCGGTGCGTCTTCATCGATGATCATCACCAGCGCGAGCGCGCCGGGATGCACGCGGTCGCCGGTGTGCACGCCGGTCTTGCCCGCGCCCTCTTCCACGGGCAGCACGGTGTAGCCCGGAGCGTTCAGCTCCTTGAGGCAGCGGCGGACGGCGTCGAGCCGGTTGGCGTCGGCGTACATCATGATCAGCTTCACTTCGCCTCCTGCTTCGCGACCGCGTCGCGGCGGATCAGGTAGTAGAGCAGCGGCACGGCCACGCGGCTCAGCACGGGCGCGGCGAACGCGCCGCCGATGAGCGCCACGGCGAGGCCCTGGAAGATCGGGTCGAACAGGATCACGGCGCCGCCCACGATCACGGCCGCGGCGGTGAGCACCATGGGGCGGAAGCGAATGACGCCGGCGTCGATGCACGCTTCGCGCAGCGACAGCCCCTGCGCCATGCGCAGTTCGATGAAGTCCACCAGGATGATCGAGTTGCGTACCTGGATGCCGGCGCCGGCGATGAAGCCGATCATGCTCGTCGCCGTGAAGAACGCGCCCACCGCGGCGTGCGCGGGAAGGATGCCCACGAGCGACAGCGGAATCGGCAGCATGATCACGAGCGGCGTGGCGAAGCTCTTGAACCAGCCCACCGTGAGCACGTAGATCAGCACGAGCACCACCGCGAACGCGGCGCCCATGTCGCGGAACACTTCGTACGTGATGTGCCACTCGCCGTCCCACTTGAGCGAGTAGCCTTCGTCCGAGTCGGGCAGCTGCGTGGTCATCTGGTGCACGGGCTTGCCGTCGGGGCCGCGCAGGCTGTCCACGGCCGCGCGCAGCGAGCCGATCGCGTACACGGGGGCTTCGATCCTGCCGGCCACGTCGCCGAGCACGTAGACCACGCGGTGCAGGTTCTTGTGCATGATCTCGACCGGCGTCGAGTCGCGGCGCGCGTGCGCGAGTTCCGACAGCGGCGTGCCGTTGCCGGCGCCCATGCGCAGCGCACGCAGGGCCGACAGGTCGGCGCGATCCGCGGGCGCCAGCCGTACCTGGATCGGCACGGCGTCGGCTTCGTCGGGGGCGCGCAGCGTGCCCACGGTCTGGCCGCCGTACAGCGTCATCGTGGCGGCCGCCGCCTGCGCGGGGGCGATTCCGGCCAGCGTGGCGCGGTCGCGGTCCACCTCGAGCTTCGTGCGCGGCTGGCCTTCGGTGAGCATGAGCTCGGTGTCCACGACGCCGTCGAGCCGGTTGAACACACCGTGCACCTGGCGCGCGAACGCCTGCTGGCCCTTCAGGTCGGGACCGTACACCTCGGCCACGAGCGTGCTGAGCACCGGAGGTCCGGGTGGCACTTCGACGACCTTCACGTTGCCGCCGGCCTTCGCGGCGATCGGCAGCAGCGCGACGCGCACTTCCTTCGCGATCTCGTGGCTGAGCTTCTTGCGGTGCTTGCCGTGCGCGAGCCCCACCTGGATCGAGGCGAAACGCGGATCGGAGCGGAAGTCGTAGTGGCGCACGAGGCCGTTGAACGTGAGCGGCGAGCCGAGCCCCGTGTAGATCACGTCGTGCTCCACGTCGGAACGCTTCTCGATCTCGCGCGACAGACTCTGCGCCACGGCCAGCGTGCGCTCGAGCGGCGTACCCGGCGGCATGTCGAGCAGCACCTCGAACTCGCTCTTGTTGTCGAACGGCAGCATCTTCACGGTGACGAGCTTCACGGCGAACAGCCCCATCACCGCGATGAGCAACGCGAAGAGCCCTCCGAAGAACACGAGCCGGTCCTTCGGGCGATCGATCAGCTTCGCCATGTACGCGCGGTACAGCGCGTCGAACTTCGTTTCCTTCTCCTCGTGGGCGTGGCCGCCGGAGGACTTGAGCACGCGGCGCGCGGCCCACGGCGACACCATGAACGCCACCAGCAGCGAGAACACCATGGCGAGCGACGCGCCGATCGGGATGGGCTTCATGTACGGGCCCATGAGCCCGCCCACGTACGCGAGCGGCAGGATCGCGGCGATCACGGCCACCGTAGCGAGCACGGTCGGGTTGCCGACTTCGTCCACGGCCTCGACGACGCGCGTGTCGGTGTCGCGCGAGTCCTTCATGCCGAAGTGGCGCGTGATGTTCTCGACCACGACGATCGCGTCGTCCACCAAGATGCCGATCGAGAAGATCAGCGCGAACAGCGTAACCCGGTTGAGCGTGTAGCCGAGGAACTTGTAGATGAACAGCGTCAGCGCCAGCGTCACGGGAATCGCGATCGCGACGACCACCGCTTCGCGCCGGCCGAGCGCGAGTGCGATGAGCACGATCACGCTGAGCGTGGCGAGCAGCAGGTGGAACATGAGGTCGTCGGACTTGTGCTTCGCGGTCTCGCCGTAGTCGCGCGTGGTGACCACGTCCACGTTCGCGAGCAGCGCGGGCTTCAGTTCGGCCACGCGGCCGTGCAGGAAGTGCACGAGGTCGGTGGCGTTCACGCCGGGCCGCTTCGCCACTTCGACCGTGACGGCCGGCCGCGAGCCCTGCGAGCGGGTGCCGATGAACACGTAGTTGCTGCGTTCGATCGCGCCGTCGGTGACCCGGGCCACTTCGGACAGCCGCACCGGCCGGCCGCGGCTCGACGGCACCATGACCGCGCGCAGCTCGTCGGCGTCGCGCAGCGGCGATTCGGCGCGCAGCTCGCGGCGCACGCCGGAGCCGACCACGTCGCCCGCGGGCAGCGACAGCCCGGCGCCTTCCAGCGAGCGCGTCAGCATGTCCACCGTCACGCCGGCCGCGGCCATGCGGGCGGGGTCGGGCGCCACGGAGATCATGCGCGGCTCGCCGCCCAGCAGCTTCACGCGCGCCACGCCCGGCGCCTTGCGAAGTTCGACCGCCAGTTCGTTGGCGACGCGGCGCAGGTCGGACTGGTCGGTGAGCGAGTCCTTCGCGGCCAGCGTCAACGCCAGCACCGGCACGTCGTCGATGGCGCGCGGCGACACGCTCGCCACGAACGAACCCGGCGGCAGCGTGCCGCGGGCTTCGTCGAGTCGAGTGCGCACGCGGGTCAGCGCCTGGTCGGGATCGAACCCCACCTTGAAGCGCAGGATCAGCGCGGCGCCGTCCTCGCGCGAGATGGAGTAGAGGTACTCGAGGTCGGGGATCTGCCACAGCGCGCGTTCCATGGGAGTGGTGAGCTGGCGCTCGACCTGCTCCACGGGGGAGCCGGGCCACGCCACCATCACGTCCACCATGGGCACCTTGATCTGCGGCTCTTCTTCGCGCGGAAGCGTCGCGGTCGCGAGCAGGCCCAGCAGGATCGAAGCGAACACCGTGAGCGGCGTGAGCTTCGAGTGCAGGAACATGCCGGCGATGCGGCCGGCGAGGCCGGTCTTGTGCGTCAGGCTCACGACGCCACCGTCACGGCGCGGCCGTCGGCGAGGCCCGCTGGGTTCACGATCACCGCGTCGTCGGCGCCGAGACCGGCGAGCACTTCGACCTGCCCGGCGTTCGTGCGGCCCACGCGCAGCCAGCGCAGGCGCGCGACACCGTCTTCGGCCACGTACACGCCGGTGAGGCCGCCGCGCCTGACGAGTGCGCCGACCGGCACGCTGAGCGTGACGGGCTGGGCACTGCCGGAGGCAACGGGGGCTCCGACGAGCTTCACGCGCGCGAACGCGCCCGGCTCGAGCGCCGCGCCGTCGGCCGGGCGGAACCGCGCCACGCGGCTGCGCGTGCTGAAGTCGGTCATGCCGTCCACGCGCAGCAGCGTCGCCGCCGCCCAGTCGCCGTCGCCGACCTGGTACTCGGCCTTCACGGCGCCGGAGGCGCCGGCACCCGCCAATCGAGAAAGTTCGGACTCCGGAACGCTCGCCTCGATGTCGCCCACTTCGCTCGAGCGGATGTCCATGATGGGCATGCCCGGGCCCACGGTCACGCCTACGTCCGCGTGGCGGCGCACGACCACGCCGTCGAACGGCGCGTCGAGCGTGGTGCCGCTCGCGAGCCCGTCCACCATGGCCTTGGCCTGCGCCCAGCCGGCTTCGGCGGCACGCCGCTCGGCCTGCGCACCTTCGAGCTCGCGCAGCGCGGCGACGCGGTTCGCGTAGAGCGAATCCATGCGCGCTTCCTGCTTGCGCGCGAGGTCGCGCGCGACGGTGGCGGCCGCGAGGCCGGCGCGTGCGCCTTCGAGCTGCGCGCGCGTCTCCGGCGCGTCGAACGTGGCGAGCGCCTGGCCGCGACGGAAGCGGTCGCCTTCGTGCAGCGGCAGCGACGTGAGGCGCGCACCGAGCCGCGCGGTGAGCGTGACTTCTTCGCGCGCGGTCACGCGCGCCGGGGACCAGCGCGTCGGGGGAACCGTTCGTGGCGCGAAGCACGGTCACGCTCACCGCGGGGCCGGAGTCGTGCGTGGCGGTCTCGTGCGAAGCACCACCGCACGAGGCCAGCGTCAGGGTCGTCGCCGCCGCGAAGGCGGCGATCCGGAGGATCGTTCCGTGGCTCATCGAAGTTCTCCCATGGCGTGCAGCAGGCGGTAATGCGCCAGCACGACCGCGCCGGACGCAGCGATTTCGGAGGCGCGCGCACCGGACGCCTCGGCGTCGGCGGCGAGCAGTTCGGAGAGCGGCAGCAGGCCCGCGCGATAGCGCAGGGCGGACAGCCGCAGGGCTTCCTCGGCGGCGGCCCGGCCCGTGCGGGCCGCGTCGGCGCCTTCGCGGGCGACCGCGTCCTCGGTGCGCGCGGCGGCGAGGCCCGTGGCCATGTCGCGCTCGAGCGCCTCGGCCGTGGCCTTCGCCTGCGCGGCCTTGGCGCGCGCCGCCTTCCACTCGTTCCAGCGCTGGCCGCCGTCGAAGATCGGCAGTTCGGCCATCACGCCCACCATCCAGCGGCGCTCGTAGCTGCCGCCCGACCACGGCTTGTAGTTCGCGACCTGCACGCGCGAGTTGAACGTGGGCAGCAGCCGCAGGCCGGTGGTGACCGCCTCCGAGCCCGCCGCCTTCGAAGCCTCGCGCGCCGCCAGCAGTTCACCTCGCGCGCTCTCTTCGCGTCCGGGAACCGCCGGCAGCGACGCGGGCAGCTCGAGCGATTCGGCCGCGACGTCGGCCTTCACGATGCGCGACAGGTGCGACAGCGCCACGCCGAGCCCGCGTCGCGCCCCGAGCGCGGCGACGCGCGCCTGCGCTTCGCGCGCCGCGGCACGCAGCGTGTCGAGTTCGGGCACCTGCCCCATGCGGAAGCGCTCGACCGCCGCGCCACGCATGGTGCTCGCCGCGGCGAGCGACTGCTCGGCGGCCTTGAGGCCTTCGCGCGCCTGCACCGCCTGCACGTAAGACTCGACCACGGCGAGCAGGCGAGAGGCGACGTTCGCCTGTTCCATGCGGGTCGCGGCCTTGCGGTAGTGCGACGCCACGAACGGCACCGTGAGCTCGCGGCCGCCGTTGAAGAGCGGCTGGTCCCACGTGAGCGTGTACGCCACGTTGCTCTGCGCATCGGGCTGGTTGAGCGACGGGATCGCGAAGTCCTGCATCCCGAAGCGCCCCTGCCAGAGCTTCTGGGAGAACAGCACCGCAGGATCGTCGGTGCGGGTGAAGTTGCCGCCGGCGCTCACGTGGGGCGAGAGCATCGCCCACATCTGCGACGCCTGCGCGCGGCCGAGTTCGCCGCCGGCGCGTGCCGCGGCGATGCTCGGGTCCACCTCGCGCGCGCGGTCCAGCACGCGGTCGAGCGTCCACGCTTCGGCGTGGACGACGGCCGGCAGCGCGACGCATAGAGCGAGGGCGGCGGCCTTTGCTACAGTGCCGGCCCGCGGGCGGGCGGTCCGGGCTCGATCGAGTCGGTTCATGACGTTCCGTCGGGAAGAGGTCGAGTGTTCGTGTGAGCGGTGCATGTCGTGGCGTGGGAGCGTGCAAGTGGCCAAAGGATTCACGAGCCCCGAAGCGGGCAAGTCCAAGCCCCGCAAGGCGGCGAACGGCGCGCAGGACCTGTCGCGGAGCGACGAGCAGCGTCTCCTGAAGGCCGCGCGAGCGGGAGACGAGCGCGCCCTGCGGGAGATCGTCCAGATGGTGTCCGGTCCAGCGTACCGGTTCTCGGTCGGGTTCTGCCGGAATCCCGACGACGCCGAGGATCTCGTGCAGGACGTCATGGCCACGCTGCTGCGCACGCTGGACTCGTTCCGCGGCGAATCGTCGCTCTCCACGTGGACCTACATCGTGGCGAAGCGCGCGTGCGGGCGCCGCAAGCAGCGCGCGGCCCGCATGATGTCGATCGAGGACCTCTCGCCCGTGGATGCCGATCGCGCCGACGATGCGCCGGGGCCGGCCGGGCGCGTCGAGCAGCGCCAGCTGGGTGCGGCGCTCGAACAGGCGATCTCGGAGCTGCCCGACAACCAGAAGCAGGTGCTGGTGCTGCGCGACGTCGAAGGCCTGAGCGCGGCCGAAGTCGGCGAGATTCTCGGGCTCGGCGAGCGTGCGGTGAAGTCGCGACTGCACCGCGCGCGGCTCGTGCTGCGCGAGAAGCTGGCGCCGTTCGTGAAGGGCGGCAATGCGCCGCCGCCGGCGCAGAGCTGCCCCGACACGGCGCGCATGCTGAGCCGCTACATGGAGGGCGAGCTCACGCCCGACGTGTGCGCGCGCATGGAAGAGCACGTGTCGAAGTGCCCGTCGTGCGGCGGTACGTGCGAGTCGTTGCGCCAGGTACTGGGCGCGTGCCGGACGCACGGCGCACGGCCGCTGTCGCCCGAACTGCGCACGGCGGTGCGCAACGCCGTCAAGACCGCGCTCGCCACGCGCTGATCGGCGCGAGCACGAACGAATCGGGGCGGCGCCGCGTGGCGCCGCCCCGTCGTGCGTCGGCCCTCAGGACTGTGGCGACTCCTCCTGCTCGAGCGCCTCGCTTTCGGCGGCCGACAGGTGATGCGCGATCAACTCGCGTGCGGCTTCCTCGTTCGCCGACTCGACCTGCACGCGCATCGGTCCGAGCACCGGGTTGTAGCCCAGCACCAGTCGCGAGCCGAGCAGGTCCTGCGTGAACTCGTTCAGGACCACGCAGGGAATGCCCTCGGCCTCGAGCAGCGACTTCACGACGGGCGTGAGCAGCGGATCGTGCGTTTCGAGCACCGTCACCATGACGGGTTCCTGCGTTTCGTCCATGCGCACCTCACCGGTAGAGAGACTTGATCGAACCCCAGGTGCGGCCCTTCGAGGCGGTGACGGCGGGACACTGGTAGCCGACGTCGAACACCGTGAACGTACCGTACTGCCAGCTCGCGTGCGCGCGATCCACCGGCTGGTTGAGGACGAAATCACCCACGCCGACGGGTTGCGTCAGCTTGACGGACGTGAGCATGAAGGACCCCGGCACCTGGCAGCCGCCGCAGGCGCCCGCACCCACCGTCTTGATCTTCGAGAACATGGCGCGGAACGCGTAGTACTGTTCGCCCTCGGTGACCGGGCCGCGCAACTGCTGCGGGACGGCGAACACCATGAGCAGGCGCGCGTAGTTGCCGGGCGTGCTGGTCGTGATCGCCGTTCCGACCTGCCAGCCCGCGATGCCTCCGCCACCCTGCCCTTGCCAGTAGTCGAGACACGAGAACGGTCCGCCCGTGAAATCACACGTGGCCGAGAGCGCGTTCTGGCGGCACGTTCCGGCGTTCTTCATCTGCCACCAGTCGGGCATGGTGCCGTTCGTGTTCGCCTGGAACGCCACGACGAGTTCTTCGCCCGTCAGCTGGTTGACGCCGGCCGGCGGCACGAACGATCCGATGAGCGAGAACGATCCCGGCCCGTTCGAATCGCAGGCGAACGACTGGTTGCAGTCGCCGAAGTTGCCGCAGTCGTTCCACGACAGGTTGACCCCGGCGGCGAAGGCCTGCGCGGTGAGCGCGAACAGCGCCACGGCGACGAGCGAAGACACGATGCGACGCATGTTCGACCTCCGGGGTCAGTGGTACTGCGCCTTGATGGCGCCCCACGTGGAGTTGCGGGTGGGCGTGCGGATGCAGGTGTTCCACAACTGGCCGTTCTGCCACGACACCATGTTGTTCGCGGCGGGATTCTGGAGCAGCACCAGTTCGGGCGATCCCGCCTGCGCGAGCTTGATCGAGCTGAGCAGGATGACCATGGGCGTCAGGCAGCCCGCACACGCGTCCGTACCCACGGTCTTCGCGCGCGAGATCGCGACCTTGAAGCCGTAGTACTCCGCGTCGGGTTCGGCCGGCACCGACGAGGCCTCCGGGATCGCGAACGCGAGTTGCAGACGGGAGCGGCAGCTGATGCCGTACACGTTGAGCGCGTACCCTGCGAGCCCGCCCAGGGCCTGCCCGGACCACGGATCGAGGCAGTAGGCGTCGGAGGTGAAGTCGGCATTCGCGGACACGGCCATCTGGCGGCACGAGCCGGCGTTGACGAACAGCCACCACGAAGGCGTACTCGGGGACTCGCTGCCGAAGTCGAGCACGGCCTCCAGCCCGACCACGTTGCCGATGCCGGAGGGTGCGACGTACGACCCCACCAGTACGAACGGGTTCCCGCTGTTCGTGTTGCAGGCGAAGGTCTTGTTCATGACCCCCGCTTCCATGCAGTCGTTCCAGTAGAGATTGACGCCGTCGGCTTGGCTCGCGGTGGCCGCGAACCCCAGCATGAGCGCCACGAGGGAAGTGGTCGCCAGTTTCATGACGGGATTCTCCGGGTGAGGGGCGGCCGGTCGGGGGAGAACCGTTGCCCGGAGTGTACGCCCGGGAACGCGGCGGCAACGTCAATTGTGCGGCTCCGGGTGGGGGCCGTTGGGATCGGTGGCGTTCGACATCCCGGCACGCTCGGCCCTAACCTGCCGCGCACGTTCACCGGTGAGTTCAAGCCTCTGGAGGCGTCCATGTCGCAGACCCCCGAAGCCCCCGATCCGGCCCGTCGTGACTTCCTCAAGCTGGTGACCGCCGCCGGCGTCGCCGCCGCGCTGCCGCAGGCGGCGGCCGCGCTCGCGCAGACGCCGCCCGCCGCGGGCAAACCCGCAGCCGGGACGCCGCCTCCCGCCACCGGTGGTGCGGCGCCCGCCCCCACGACGCCGGAGACGTCGGCCCCCGCCATCAGCGACGACGCGCGAGCGCTCGCCGCGGTACTGCGCCGGCGCGTGAAGGCGCAGCTGACCGACGCGCAGTGGGACAGCATCGCGCGCGACTTCGACGGCGACCTCGCGATGGGCAAGCGGCTTCGCGCGGTGAAGTTCGCGAACGGCGACGAACCCGATTCCACGTTCAAGGTGTGAGGGGCGCATGAGCACGACTTCGAAGCTGTTCCTGCCCGTGCGCGAACTGGCCGCGCTGCTCGACCAGCACAAGGTCACGTCGGTCGAACTCACCGAAGAGAGCCTGTCGCGCCTCGAGACGCTGGGTCCGAAGTTCAACGCCGTCGTCACGGTGATGCGCGATTCCGCGCTCGCCGAGGCGCGCGCCGCCGACGCCGCGCTGCGCGCCGGCAAGCGCCGCAGCCTGCTGCACGGCATTCCGTACGGCGTGAAGGACCTGCTCGCCACCAGGGGCGTGCCCACCACGTGGGGCGCCGAGCCGTACCGCCACCAGGTGTTCGATCACGACGCGACGGTGGTGCGCAAGCTGCGCGACGCCGGTGCCGTGCTGGTCGCCAAGCTGGCCATGGTCGAACTCGCCGGCGGCATGGGCTACAACCACGCCGACGCGTCGTTCACCGGTCCCGGGCTCACGCCGTGGAACACCGCGTTCTGGAGTGGTGGTTCCTCGAGCGGACCCGGCGCGGCGGTCGCGGCCGGGCTCGTGGCGTTCGCGATCGGCTCGGAGACGAGCGGTTCCATCCTCACGCCGTCGGCCTACTGCGGCGTGACGGGGCTGCGTCCCACGTACGGGCTCGTCAGCCGGCACGGCGCCATGGCGCTGTCGTGGACGCTCGACAAGCTCGGCCCCATGACGCGCTCCGCCGACGACGCCGCGCTCGTGCTGGCGTCCATGGCGGGTCCCGACCCGGCCGACGAGTCCTGCACCGGCCGCACGTTCCCGTGGCGCGGGCCCGCGCCTCGTGGCGCGAAGCCGTGGCGCATCGCCGTGCCCAAGGGCTGCGTGGAAAAGGTGCAGCCCGCGGTGCGCGAAAACTTCGAAGCCGCGCTCGCCGCGCTGGGCGGTGCGATCGCGGTGACGCGCGACGTGGAGTGGCCCGATCTGCCGTGGGGCTCGGCGGTCGGCGCGATCGTCGGCGCCGAGGGGGCGACGGCGTTCCTCGACCTGCTCGAATCCGGCGACGTGACGAAGCTGCGTTGTCCCGCGGATCACACCGGCGGCTACTCGGGGCTGTTGTTCCCGGCGGTGGACTACCTGCAGGCGATGCGCGCGCGGCGGCCGATGCGCGCCGCGATGGCGAAGCTGTTCGAGCGCTTCGACGCGATCGCCACGCCGACGCGCGCCACGGTGGCGTATCCCGCCGACCGCAAGTTCGAAGACGCCTACCCGGGCGTGAGCGGCGGACCGCCGGTCATTCCCGCGGGCAACCTCACCGGGCTGCCCGCGCTCGCGCTGCCGACGGGCTTCGGCGAGAACGGCCTGCCCACTTCGATCGCGTTTCTCGGGCCCGCGTTCGGCGAGCGCACGCTCGCGAACCTGGGCTGCGCGTACCAGCAGGCGACCGACTGGCACCGTCGCGTGCCGGCGGGCGCGTGACGTCGTATCCCCTCGGCTCCCGAAACGGAGGAACCATGAAGCACGCACGGATGCTGTTCGCGATGATGACGTTCGCCGCCGTCACGGCGGTGGGCTGCAGCGGTGACATGGCCCGGCAGATCGCCACCAACGAGCAGCTGCGCACGCAGGTGTTCGACGCGATCGCGGGCGACCCGAAGCTGGCCATGGGCGCGGTGGACCGGCTCATGCAGTCCGACACGCTGCGCGCCGCGGTGGTCGAGCACCTGCTCAAGCAGGACGAAGTCGCCAAGCAGGTGTTGGTGCGCATCGGCACCACGCCCGAGGCGCTCGACATGGTGGTCGGCATCGCCGCCAAGGACAGCACGCTGCGCGAGCACCTCGTGACGCTCGTGCACGGCATGGAGATGGCGACGAAGTAGCACCGCCGCGCCGCCGGGAACACGACGGCCCGCCGGACTCCAGTCCGGCGGGCCGTCGTGCGGGATGCGGTCCTTCAGGCCACCTTCTTCATGGCCTCGCGCGCTTCGCGGGAATCCGCCAGGTGCTTCGCGGTCACGATCTGCAGCACGATCGGCTTGAGCCGTTCGCGATCGAGCGGCAGCTGCTCGGAGGCCATCTTCGATTCGACGCGATCGAGCAACCCGGTCAACGCCTGCGGCAGCGTGGTGGCGTCGCCGCTCCAGTTCGCGCGCAGGTACTCCTCGGCGTCGGTCTCCAGTTCGCGGCTCACGTGCAGCGCCTGCTTGGGATCGAACCCGAGGGCGCCCGCCACGCCGCCGCGCCGGCGGATCACGAACAACAGCACCGCGGCCGTGAGGAGCACGTCGGCCAGTACGAAGGCGGCGATCCAGAGCGCGTTCATCTCGAGTTCCTCCCGGGGTCAGGCGGCCTTGCGCAGGGTGCGTCCGAGTTCGGCGGCGAGCTCGGCGAACGGGTCGTCGGGGTTCACGGGCGTCGGTGCGGGAGCTTCGGGCGCGGGCGCGGCCGGTTCGGCGACGACCGCCGGGGGAGGCGCGTCGGCCGTGGCCTGCGCGAGCGCTTCGGCGATCGACGCGGCCGCTTCCGCCGGAGTCGCGACGGCGTCCGCCGGCGCCGCGGCGTGCGGGTGTTCGGCCGGCGCGGCGGTCACTTCGCCGTCGCGCGCGCAGCGGTTGGCGCGGAACGCCTGGCGGCCGTTCGCGGCGGGGCGCCCCGCCTGCACGAGCCCGACGAGCGTCGTGCCGCACAGCGCCTCGATGCCGTCGCCCCAGCGCCGGCCGACGCGCTCGACCCAGCGCGGCAGCAGCGAGCCGGCGTCGGGCGCCACGATCGCCGCCAGCACGAGCGGCGCGGCGTGCATGGCGGTGAGGCTGCCCGGCGCCGACGACGTGTCGTACGCGACCACGTCGGGTGCGAGCGCGCGCAGCAGTTCGGGGGTGTCGGCGGCTCCGGCGCGCAGCACCGCGCCCGCTTCGTCGCGGTGGCGCCAGCGGCCGTGATCGGCGCACAGCACCACCGTGCCGCCGCGTTCGCGCGCCGTGAGCGCGACGCACGCGTGCAGCATGCGGTCGGCGCTCTCGGCGTCGGGACCGCCGACCAGCACGAGCCCCGCCGGTGCGTGCAGCAGCGCGCGCAGGTGTCCCAGCTCGCCCTCGAGCAGGCCGGCTTCGGGCGGCGCCTGTTCGGCGGCACGCACCCACAACGCTTCGTGCGCGCCCGAGACGCGTGTGATGGCGTAGCGGCGCTGGTCCGTGTAGGTGATCACGCACGACGCGACGTTCTCCGTGCCCGACAGCGCCGCGTTCCACACGCCGTCGAACAGCCGCGCACGCAGCTGCTCGAACGCCGACTTGTCGAGCACCTGCCGCGCGACCGTGCGCCAGCGTCCGTCCTTGAGCGCGCGCGGCGCCTGGCCCGGCCGGAACAGCAGCGCGTCCGACGCGTCGGACAGCAGCGCGAACGGCGAGTCCTCGGCGTCCGGCATCGCGCCCGGCTGCTGCAGCACCAGCTGGAACGCCTCGCGCAGCGCGTCGAGCGCGTTCGAGCGGCGCGCGAGCTTCTCCACGGCGCGATCACCCGATTCACCCGCGGCCTCGCCCGCTTCGTCCATGCGGCGGGCGGCTTCCATCATGAGGCCTTCGGTGCCTTCGGTGATCGGGGTCGAGTTCGCGAGCGTGTCGACGCGGAACTCGAACCGGCCGGTCGCGATCGTGAAGATCTTGTACGCCGCCAGCTCGCCGCCACGGTGCGTGTCGTCGAGCGCGTCCACGATCTGCCCGCGCTCGAAGTACAGGAACGAGCGGCGGCCCTCGTGGTGCACCACGAGCGCGCCGGAGGCGCCGTTCAGCATGAGCAGCTGGCCGAGATCGAACAGGCTCAGCAGCCCGAGCTCGCCGGAGAGGATCGGGGGAGCGGCCATCAGGCCGCCTGCGGACGCGCCGGCGGGGGCGCGACGCTCTCGAGCATCGGGAGCAGTTCCTTGCTCGACAGGTGCGCGATCGCGTCCTCGGGTGCGACCGTGCCTTCGCGCACCAGCGCGATCACGGCCTCGTCCATGGTCTGCATGCCTTCCTTGCGGCCGGTCTGCAGCACCGACTGCAGCTGGAAGGTCTTCTTCTCGCGGATCAGCGCCGCGACCGCGGGCGTGCCCACGAGAACCTCGAGCGCGAGCGCGCGGCCCTGGCCGTCGCGGCGGCGCAGCAGCCGCTGGGCGAGCACGCCCTTGAGCGATTCCGAGAGCATCAGGCGCGCCTGCGCCTGCCGCTCGCCGTCGAACGAGTCGAGGATGCGGTCCACCGTCTGCGTGGCGCTCATGGTGTGCAGCGTGGCGAACACGAGCTGGCCGGTGGCGGCCGCGGTCATGGCGAGCGCCATGGTCTCCACGTCGCGCATTTCGCCGACCATGATCACGTCCGGATCCTCGCGCAGCGCGCCGTGCAGCGCCTTTGCGAAGCTCGGCGTGTTGCGGCCGACCTCGCGCTGCGTGATCAGGCACTGCTTGTTCACGTGCTTGTACTCGATCGGGTCCTCGATCGTGAGGATGTGCTTCCGGCGATTCGCGTTGATGTGATCGAGCAGCGCCGCGAGCGTGCTGGACTTGCCCGTGCCCGGAGGGCCGGTGCACACGATCAGGCCGCGCGGCAGTTCGGTGAGCTTCGCGATCTGTTCGGGCAGGCCGAGCTGCTCCATGGTCAGGATCTGGCTCGGCAACATGCGGAACGCGCCCGCCGGCCCCTTGCTCTGCTCGTAGATGTTGCAGCGCGCGCGCACCACGCCGGGCACTTCGTACGAGAAGTCCACGTCCTTGTGCGCGTCGTAGCGTGCGCGCGTGGGCGGGTCCATGATCTCGAACAGCAGCAGCTCGCTCACTTCGCGCGTGAGCGGCTCGTACGGGATCGGCGTGATCTCTCCGTTGATCCGGACCATGGGCGCGGACCCGGTGGTCATGTGCAGGTCGGAAGCCCCCTGCTCCTTGACCAGCTTCAGGATCGCGTCGATGCGTGCCATGCGTCCGAGTCTCCCGGCAGTTGTGGCGGCGCGACGGTGGTCGCACCGGATGACCGCTGTGCCCCAAGGTTTTCGGCGCCCACCCCCTCGGACTGCAGCCCCTCTTGGCTCGTGGTTCGCAGATTGTGCCCGGGCCCCGCCGCGCCCGTAAGTCGTTGCCCCGGGTCCGGGCAACGGGCCCGAAACCGGGGATTCGGGGCCCGGGCACAATCTGCGAACCACGAGGGTTTTGATGGATGCGGCACTGGTTTTGCCGTTAGAGTTTCCTGCCACCCGTGCGCCGCAAGGTCCGGCGCCCGGGGCGAGTTGCCGCACTGCTTTCGCCGTTCGCGGCATCTCGCGGTCATTGCAGGCTTTGTTCGTCGTCACTCTCCACGACATTCCCTCCCGAAAGGTCACGTCCCCGCATGCGCCCCACGAACGCATGGCGAGCCCTCGTGGCTTGTTGCACGCGCCCCGTTGCGCTTTCCGCACTGCTCGTACTGTCTCTCTGCGCCGCAACGGCTTCGGCCGACGTGGTCATGTACCGCGTCAACGCCGGCGGGCCCGAAATCCCGGCCCTCGACTCGGGCGGTCCTTGGACCCGGGACCAGAACGTCCCGTTCGCGTCGCCCTGGGTGAACGCCGAGGCGACGTCGGACCAGATCTTCTCGCGCAGCGCCCCCGTCGGCGCGCCGCACTCGTCGGTGCCGGCCTACGTGCCGCTCTCGATCTTCGACGACGAGCGCTGGGATCCCGGTGACGCGATCGAGATGCAGTGGGAGTTCCCGGTCCCGAGCGGCCTGTACCGCGTGCACCTCTTCATGATGGAGGGGTACGCCGGCACGCAGTACGTGGGCGCCCGCAAGATCAACGTGAAGGCCGAGGGCGTCACGCGCCTCGCCAACTACGACATCTACGCGCTCTACGGCGGCTACACGCCGGCCATGGAGACGTTCGACGTGGCGGTGTCCGACGGCAGCCTGTCGGTGCTGCTCGAGCACGTGGCCGACGACCCCGCGATCCGCGGCATCGAGATCATCGCGCTCAACGCGTCGGGCTTCCTCGGCGTGGCACCCAGTTCGCTCACGTTCGGCCAGCGTCTCGTGGGGACGCTGTCGCCGCCGCAGGACGTGACCATCACGAACATCGGTGGCCCCGGTGACCCCGTGCTGCACCTGTCGGGTCTCACGATCACGCCGGGCTGGACGCACAACCTGTCGCCGCAGTCGCTCGCGCCGGGCGAGTCGCGCACGTTCCAGGTGCGCTTCGCGCCGACCGCGACCGGGCTGCAGACCGGCACCATGAGCATCGGTCACGACGGTTCGGGCAGCCCCGTCACCGTCGCGCTCACCGGCACCGGCGCGAACAGCTTCCCGGTCGGCTTCGGCAAGAGCCAGCTGGCCGGCGGCCAGCGTTCGAATCCCACGTCGCTGCAGTTCGGTCCCGACGGCCGCCTGTACGTGGCGTGCCGCGACGGCCGCATCTGGGCGCACACCGTGGTGCGGTCGGCCGCGAACTCGTACGCGGTCGCGGCGAGCGAGCTGATCGAGGCCGTGAACGGCATCCCGAACCATAACGACGACGGCACGCCGGCGCCCTCGGTGACCAACCGCATCATCACCGGCATCCTGCTGCGGGGCACGCCCACGAACCCGGTGATCTGGGTGACGTCGTCGGATCCGCGCATGGCCGTGGCGAACGACACCGGGCTCGACACGAACTCGGGCATCCTGTCGCGACTCGACTGGAACGGCTCGAGCTGGGTGCGCACCGACGTGGTGCGCGGCCTGCCGCGTTCGGAAGACGACCACATGACGAACGGCATGGCGCTCGACACGCTCGCGAACGTCATGTACATCGGCCAGGGCGGCAGCTGCAACATGGGCGCGCCGTCGCTGAACTTCTCGTTCCTGCCCGAGTACGCGCTCACCGGCGCGATCCTCTCGGTGGACCTCGACGCGATCGTCTCGACGCCGTACGACATCCCGACGCTCGACGACGAGGACCGTCCCGGCGTGAACGACGCGAACGATCCGTTCGGCGGCAACGACGGCAAGAACCAGGCGCGCATCGTGCCCGGCGGTCCCGTGCAGGTGCACTCGCCCGGATGGCGCAACCCGTACGACGTGCTGATCCACACGAACGGGCACCTGTACTCGATCGACAACGGCCCGAACGCGGGTTGGGGCGGGCCGCCGGTCGGCGCCGGGTACGGCACGAGCTGCACCAACGCGAACAACGACAACGACTCGTTCACGTACCAGGACAACATGCACATGATCCCGGGGCCGGGCTACTACGCCGGGCACCCGAACCCGACGCGTGCGAGCACGGCGAACACGTTCAACGCGTCGAACCCGCAGTCGCCGGTCGCGGCCGACGACCCGCGCCAGTGCGAGTACCTCGTGCCGGGCTTCGACGGCTCGATCGCGCGCTGGTGGGCGAGCACGAACGGCATCGTCGAATACCGCGCGAGCAACTTCGGCAACGGCCTCAAGGGCGCGGTGCTCGCGGCGAGCTTCGACAACGGGATCCACCGCATCGACCTGAACGCGGCCGGGGACTCGGCCACGGCGAGCACGGTGCTGTTCTCGAACGTGGACGTCACGCCGCTCGACGTGACCGCGCAGGCCGACGACCAGGTGTTCCGCGGCACGATCTGGACGTGCGACTACGTCACGGGCCAGGTCTACGTGTTCGAGCCGAGCGACTACGAAGGCGGCGGCTCCATCTGCAACGGCACCGACAGCCCGCTGCTCGACGAGGACGGCGACGGCTTCAGCAACGCCGACGAGATCGACAACGCCACGAACCCCTGCTCGGCGGGCGACCAGCCGGCGGACTTCGACGCCGACCTGCTGTCCGACCTGAACGATCCCGACGACGACAACGACGGCCTGCTCGACGTGGCCGACGCGTTCGCGCGCGACGCGGCGAACGGCGCCACGACCACGCTGCCGATCGTCTACACGTGGGACGGCGGCAACCCGGGCAACGGCCTGTTCGGGCTCGGCTTCACCGGCCTCATGGCGAACGGCACCACGGACTACCTGCAGCAGTACGACCCGGTGCAGCTCACGCCGGGCGGCGCGGCCGGCAAGCTCACCGTGGACAACGTACCGCTCGGTGACGCGCTGGGCACGCGCAACACGCAGCAGTACGCGTTCCAGTTCGGTCTCGCGGGCGACTCCACCACCACGCCGTTCACCGCGCACACGCGGCTTTCGAAGCCGTTCTTCAACGGCGCACCGGCGGACTCCATGAGCGAAGGCCTGTTCGTGGGCAGCGGCACGCAGTCCGACTGGCTGTCGGTCGCGTTCGGCGTGCGCGGCGGCCAGACCGTGATCCTCGCCACGCACGAACTGGCCGACGTCCCGGTCACCACGCAGGTGGCCGTGCCCATCACCGGCGCGACGAACTGGGTGGACCTGTTCCTCGACGTGAACCCGCAGTCCGGCACCGTGCAGCCGCGCTTCCAGGTCGAAGGCGGCGCTCTGCAGAACGCCGGGCCCGCGATCGCGCTGCCGTACGGTTCGGCGCTCGAGCGCGCGGTGCGTTCCACGCCGCCGCTTGCCGTCGGCATCCTGGCGACCGCGCGCGGTGCCGCGCCGTTCGTGGCCACGTGGGACCACCTGCACGTGACGACATCGGCGACGACGGGGGTGGAGGGTGGCCCCGCGGCCGTGCTGCACACGCAGCTGCTGCCGAGCGCTCCGCACCCCGCGCGCGGCGGCACGTCGGTGCGCTTCGCGCTCGCCACGGCGGGCCGCACCACGGTCAGCCTGTACGGCGTGGACGGCCGCGCGGTGCGCCAGCTCGCCGACGGCTGGCTTGCGGCGGGCGTGCACGCGATCGCGTGGGACGGCCGCGACGAACGTGGCGGCCGCGTCGCCCCCGGCGTGTACTTCCTGCGCCTGCAGGCCGGTACGCATCGCGAGACCGCGCGGCTCGTCGTGGTGGAGTGACGCTCCGGATCACGAACGCTTGGTGAGGGCGCGGCGGTCTGCCAGACTGCCGCGCCCCAGCCTTTCCGCCGACCCGTTGGCCGCCCGACTCGGAGGGAACCGATGCTGCTCGATCGCCGCACCATCTTCGTCAAGGAGCGCGTCGCGGTCTTCAAGATCCGCGACACCTACGACCTGCTCGACCCCGAGAGCGGTCAGACCGTGGGCATCGCGAAGGAAGAGACCACCGGTTGGGCGCGCTGGCTGCGCCTGGTGCTGAAGAAGGCCTACCTGCCCGCACGCGTGAACGTGTACGAGCGCGAAGACCTGCCGCCCGTGGTCACGCTGCGCAAGAAGCCCGGGTTCCCGCACACCACCGTGATCGTGCGCAACGGCCGCGGGCAGGACGTCGGCTCGCTGAAGAGCAAGTTCTTCACGCTCGGCGGCGCGTTCCGCGTGTACGACGCCACCGGCAACGAGTGCGCCGAGGTGAAGGGCGACTGGAAGGGCTGGAACTTCAAGCTGCTCGACATGAGCGGGCAGGAGCTGGGCGTGATCACCAAGAAGTGGGCGGGCATCGGCCGCGAGCTGTTCACGAACGCCGACCGCTACGTGATCTCGCTGTCCGAGCAGGCCGCCCCGACTCCCGACCGGGCCGCCCTGCTGCTCGGGGCCGCGCTGGCCGTGGACATGGTGTTCAAGGAGCGGCAGGACTGACGTCCGGCCGCTTCCCGCGAGCGCCCGTGGCGCCGCGCCCCTCGCCGGGCCGCGCGCGCAACGGGCGCTCAATGCCTGCACCGGACGGGCCGATACCCGGGGCGATGTCCCTCGGAAGAAAGGCCTCGATGCCCCGCTATGTCGAGAAGCTGCGCGTACCGGTCCAGGTCGCCCTCACGGGCCAGGAGCCGGTGGGCGGGTTCTTCTCGCTGTTCCCGACGGCCGAGCTCCACGACGGCCCCGAGACCCTGCTCGAGCGATTGAACGCGCCGCAGCGACTGCTGCCGTTCCATCGCGCGTCCGACGGCGCCTTCACGTTGGTCACGCGCGATCGCATCGAGTGGGTCGCCGCTGCCGCCGAAATCGCTCCCGAACTCGTGCGCCCATCGCACTTCATTCCCACGCGCGAAGAACGCGTCCGAGTGCGCACCGCCCACGGCACGACGTTCGACGGCATCCTCGAACTCGAGATGCCCCACGAGTTCAACCGCGCCTCCGACTTCCTCAACTCCGACGAGGACTTCTTCCTCCTGGCCACCGCACAGGGCACCCTGTTCCTGAACAAGGCCATGGTCCTCGACGTCCGGGTCTTCGAAGCCGCCCCCGTCCCCAAGGTCGCCTAGGCACCCCACCCGCCGCACCCGCCACGGCACCACCCGCCGCACCACCCGGGGCACCACCCGCCCTGAACGCCATGCCCTGAGGTCGAGCGGGTGCGGACCCACCGGTACCGAGCAAGGTGCGTGCGAGGCGCGGTGGAGCCAGGAGGGCGGAACCGCGCCTGCATGCAGGGAGCCGGAGCAGGATGCGGAGGCGACCGGGCCGCAGCTCGGTACCGGTGGGTCCGCGCCCGCGATGCCCACTCCCCACAGCGATGCGAGCGCAGCGAGCGAGCCCTTCAGCGCAAGATCGCCATGCCAGCCATGCCAGCGCAGCGAGCGAGCCCTGCAACGCCAGATCGCCGAGCCAAGGCAAGACAAGGCCCCCGCAGGAATCCCTGCAGGGGCCTCGCCTCGACCCGAGTTGCGCCGCAACGCCTAGCGTCGCGTCAGCTCGTCCGCAAGCCCGCCCATGTCGTACACCTTGCGCAACGCCTCGAGCAGTCCCCGCGAGTCCACCGCGACCGAACGCGACTGCCGGTCGGACGTGATGAACGTCCAGAGGAAGCTCTGGATGTTGCCGTCGAAGTCGATGCCCACGAACTCGCCCTCGCGGTTCACGAAGGGGCTGCCCGAGTTGCCGCCCACGCTCTCGCAGGTCGTCACGAAGTTGAGCGGCGTGCCGAGCACCAGCTTCGATTCGGCCGCGCGGATGCGCTTCGGCAGCGTGAACGGATCCGCATCGTCGAACGCCGCCGCGCGATCGAACAGCCCGTAGTACGTCGTGAACGGCGGCACGAACGACTCGTTCTGCGGGTAGCCCGCCACCTTGCCGTACGACAGGCGCAGCGTGCCGGTCGCGTCGGGCGGCGACGAGTGGCCGTCGAGCTGGAAGCGCGCCTCGGCGATGCGCGCGCCCTGCAGGCTCTCGACGCTCTCGATGCGGTCTTCCGCCCAGGCCCGCAGTTCGCGATAGCTCGGATCGAGCGTGCGCGCCCACACGATCATCGGGTCGTCCGACGCTTCGACCGCCTTGCGGCCGCCCGCGAGCAGCGCCGCGCGCACCGCGGGGTCGCCCAGCTTCGTGCCCGACACCAGCGCGTGCGCGACCTCGGCCGGCGCCTTGCCGTTCAGCGCGGCACGCACGAACGCGTCGTCGGCGCCGAGCGAGTCGAGGCACATCTGCAGGTGGTCGGCCAGCGCGAGCTCCTCCATGTCCGGGTAGACCGGCGCACGCGAGGCGAGCTGGAAACGCACCGAGCCCAGCGCTTCGTCACGGTACTCGCGGAAGCGCTTCTCGTTCGGCTTCTCGAGTTCCGCCGTCAGCCGCACGAGCGTGTTCGCGAAGTCGGCCGTGCGGCTCACGCGGCCCGTCTCGCGCAGCAGCCGCTGGCGCGCACGCGTACGCAGCTCGGCTTCGGCGCCCGCCACGCGGTCCCACGCGTCGCCGTACTTCGCGGCCAGGTCGGGGCGCTTCGCGAGCCGCGCGCGCAGCCCGTCCTCCTCGGACTGCTTCGCCGCGAAAAACGTCGGATCGCGCAGCAGCTCGAGGAAACCGCGCTCACGCTTGAGGTTATTCTCGAGTCCGCGGATCGCATTGCGCGAGCGCCGCTCCTGCTCGGGGCCGCGTGCCGCGTACGCGCGGTAGAGCGCCAGGCGGCGCTCCTGCACCCCGATCCGGATCGGGCGTTCGAGGTCGCGCTCGTACGCCAGCTGCGACGCCGTGCGCAGGCGGTTCGTCCGCCCCGGGTGCCCGGCGAGCATGACGAGGTCGCCGTTCGCGATGCCGCGTGCGCTCCAGCGCAGCCAGTGCTCGGGGCGGTACGGCTTGCCGTTCTCGTACACACGCAGGAACGTGAAGTCGAGGTCGTGGCGCGGGAACCCGAAGTTGTCCGGATCGCCGCCGAAGTTCGCGGCCTGCTCGTCCGGTGCGCACACGAGCCGCACGTCCTTGAACGTCTTGTAGCCGTACAGCCAGTACTCGCCGCCCTGGTAGAGCGTGACGGTTTCGACCTTGAGCCCGGTCTTCTTCGCCAGTTCGCTCTCGAGCCTCGTGAGCAGGGCCTTGCGTTTCGCGGCGATCTCTTCCGGCGAGCCGCCGGCGGCCGCGAGCGCGCGCACCGTCGCCGTCACGTCCTGCGTCGTCCACAGCAGCTTCAGTTCGAAGTCGGGACAGGGCAGCTCTTCTTCGCGCGTGCGCGCGAAGAACCCGTCGCGCACGTAGTCGTGCTCGGCGGTCGAAAGCTTCTCGATCTGGCCGTACGCCACGTGGTGGTTCGTGATCACGAGCCCGTCGGGCGACACGAACGACGCGGTGCCTCCGCCCGTGGTGATCACGGCACGCTGCAGGTGCTCGAGCCACTCGCGCGACGGCGTGAAGCCGTAGCGCGACTGCAGCAGCGAGGTGGGCGGGTAGTCGAACGGCCACATGCCTTCGTCGGCGAGGGCGGGCAGGGCAAGCGTGAGCGCGGCGATCGCGGCGATCGCGAAGGACGGCAGGGGACGTCGCATGGAAGTTCTCCCGGCGCGCCTCGCGCGCCGTCGTTCAGCCCGTGACGACCGTGCGGGTCGTGATGGTGGGCGGATGTTCGAGGTGCTTCTTCACCGTGCACTGGTCCGCCGAGCGGATCAGCGCCGCGTGATACTTCTCGGGGAAGGTCGGAGGCACGTGGATGTCGATCGAGACCTGTTCCACCATCTTGGTTTCCGGGTTCACGACGGTGTTCTGCGTGATCCGGATGCCTTCGGTGGGGATGTCGCGCGACTTGCAGAAGTTGAGCACGTAGTAGCCCGCACAGGTGCCGAGCGACGCCAGGAACGTCATGAACGGCGTCGGCGCGGAACCCTCGCCGCCGCCCTTCACGGTCTGGTCGGTCGCGACGTGCAGGTCCCTGAAGTGCGCATCCACGCGCATGCCACCGGGAAACGTGATCGTGCATTCCATCGTGTGCTCCAGTGGGGCCGGAGGGAAGTTAACCGCGAACGCCGGTATGAGCACGAACGGCCGCCCGGGATTCGGGCGGCCGCCGTGATTTCGGGTACGACCGTCGGGGTCAGCGCGCGCGCAGCGACTCCATGGCCGCGCGCTCCGCGGCGGGGAATGCGTGAATGCGCTCCCACGAAGACAGCTCGGGCCGGAACGTCCAGCTCGGGCCGTGCGCCGCCGCCCGCCGGGCATCCATCACGCGCCACTTCTCCCGGCCCTCGGACACGTGCCCGAGCCGCACAGTGAGCGCAGCATCCACGGCCCACGCGAGATCGGACCACTGGCCCCACGCGAGTGCCCGCCCGTTGCGGACGGACGCCGACCGGAGATCGCCCGCCTGCAGGTCGGCCCACGCGCGCAGTGCTTCGGCGTCCGGGTGCTTCTCGTCGAGCAGCTTCGCCGCATCGAGCTGCTCGCGTGCCTGCGTCACGCGCCCCGCTCGCAGCAGGTCGAGCGCGTAGGCGCAGCGCAGCGATGCGATGCCGGTGCGCATGCGCACCGCGCGCTCGTACTGCACCCAGACCGAGTCCCACGAGACCGAGCCGCCCGCCGCGAGGAACGCCAGCGCGCGCGCGCGGCCGGGCAGGCCCTCGGGATGATCGCTCTGGTAGGCGAGCACCGAGTCGTACGCCGCCAGGGCGGCCGCGCCGTCGCCTTCCTGCAGCGCGAGTGCGCCGAGCTCGGCATCCACACGCCAGCGGTCCTCCGCGCGCACCTGCGCGCGCGCCGCCGCGAGCTCGGACCGCGCGGCCGCCACTGCGCGCCCGGCGGCCCAGCGGGCTTCGGCCAGAGTCGTGCGCGCGCCGCCGCTCGCCGGGTGCGCCGCCACCGCGCGCGTCGCCACGGATTCCGCCGTCGCGGGACGGTTCGCCAGCAGCAGCGCGTTCGACAGCGCGAGCAGCGCGGTTTCATTCGCGGGCTCGAGTTCGAGCGCCTTCGCGTACAGCGGCACGGCCGCGTCCACCTTGCCGCGCGACACGAGGTCGTCGCCGCCGCCGGCGTACGCGACCGGGTAGCAGGCGCTCACGTCGCGGCGCATCTCGAAGCCTTCCACCAGCGCGCGCAACGCCGGGTCGATCCGGTCGAGGCGTTCGCGCACGACGTCGCGCCGGTCGTACGCGTCGCGCATGGGCGACGCGAGCGCGTTCGCGCCCTCGGCGAAGTATTCCCACACGCTGCCGCCGGCGTAGCGCGACAGGAACCCGTCGCGCGTGGCGTCGTCGCGCTCCTTGGCCTGGCGGTAGTGCTCCTGGATCCGGCGCGCGTCGTCCGCGGGCAGCACGCCGTGCACCTGGTGCGTGAGCTCGTGCAGCACGGTGTTGTAGCTGTCGAAGATCGTGCGCTCGACGTCCTCGATGCCCGTGACCGTGTGGAACCCGCCGCAGCCGCGCACGTCGTCCCACAGCCGCGAGTCGTAGTCGATGCGCGTGTCGCGCAGCCCCTCGATGTTCGGGCACTCCGACAGCAGCATCCACAGGGGCTTGATGTAGTAGCTCGCGCCGCCGGCCACCAGCACCGGCACGTAGGTCGCCCACGGCGCGATCGAGAGCGCGACGCGCTTCTGGTGCCGGGGCGAGAGCGCCTTCCAGTTGGCGACGAACGTCTCGATGCCGGGCACCTGCGGCATGGGCGCGGCCGCGAAACGTGCTTCGTAGCCCGCACGGTGCACGTCCACGGCGAATCGCTGCGATTCGAGCGCCTTGGCCAGGATCGCGTGCGCGCGGCCGTACTCCGGGCACGTGCGCAGCGCGGCGAAGCTGCCGTCGCGCGCCTCCGCGAAGCGTCCGTCCTCGAAGTCGAGCGACGCCAGCCTCGCGCGAGCGTCCACCCAGCCCGGGTGCGCGGCGACGACCGCGGCGTAGGCCCCGCGCGCGCCGGGCCGGTCGCCCGCGGCGAGCCGGGCGTCGGCTGCGGCGAGCGCCGCGCGGCCGGCGGCGTTCGCGAACGCCGCGGGGTAGGCGGCGGCGAGCTGCGTGTAGTTGCGCCGGGCGTAGCCGTTGCCGAGCAGGTAGTGCGCGGCGTCCTTGTAGGGTGCGAGCTTCACCGCCCATTCGGCCGCCGAGATCGCCTCGTCGGTGCGGCCGAGCCGGATGAGCGTCTCGGTGAGCGCCATGAGCACGTCGGCGCTGCCGTCGAGCGCGAGCGCCTCGCGCAGCGTGGCGAGCGATCCGTCCCAGTCGCGCCGCTTCTGCTGCACGAGCGCGCGCCCCACCAGCGCCATGGCGCGCCGCGCATTGCCGGTCGAGCCCCACGCGGGAGCGGCTTCCTCGGGCAGCACGGCGAGCGCGCGGCGGAACAGCGAGTCGGCGAGCGCGTACTGCAGCCGGTCGTACGCGAGCCGGCCCGCGGACAGCAGCTCGGGGCGCACCGCCGCGTCGTGCGTGCCCGCGACCGCGGCGCGCGTGAGCGAGTCCACCGCGGCGGCGTCGTCGCGCGCGAACAGCAGCGCGTGGCGCAGCGCGCGCTCGTCGTCGGCGTCGCCGAGCGCGGGCTCGAGCGCGGCGAGCGCCGCGAAGTCCTGCACGGCGAGCAGCGCGCGGCCACGCGCGGCGCGCGCTTCGGGCGTCCCGGGATCGAGCGACGCCGACACACGCACGGCCTCGTCCGGGCGGCCCGTGGCGAGCAGCAGCAGGACGCGCCCCGCGCTCGCGCCGTGCGATTCGGAGAGCCGTGCGCGTTCGGCCCGCGCGGCGAAGCGGCCGGCGACCGGCGCGAACAGCCCCGTGTCGGGCAGGGCGACCGCGACGGCCGGCTTCGCGGCGGGAGCGGCGGCGACGGCGGCGGTGACCGTGAAGGCCGCGAACAGGGCGGCGAGCAGCGGGAATGCGAGGGCGCGAGCGCGCATGATCGGCTCCGGGGTGTGGGAGGACGGTGGCTCGCGGCCAGCATACTCGCGGCCGGGCCGCGGGGAACACGCCCCGGTGCGGCCGCGTGCCGCGCGCGTCAGCGCGGGGGCGTGGCCGCCAGCTGCTCGCCGACGAAGCGCAGCAGCACTTCGGGCGTGAACGGCTTGGCGAGGAACGCGAGCTTGCGGCCGGTGCGTTCGGCCGCCACGGCGAGATCCTCGGAGTAGCCGGACATGAATGCGATCGGCAGCGCGGGGTGGCGGCGCACGAGTTCCTCGGCGAGCTGCACGCCGCCCATGCGCGGCATCATGACGTCGCTCAGCACGAGGTCGGCGCGCAGCCCGGTGTCGAGCAGGGCGAGCGCGTCGGCGCCGTGGGCCGCTTCCTCGACGCGGTAGCCCGCGTTCCGGAGCGTCTGGAGCACGACGACGCGGATCGCCTGCTCGTCTTCCACCACGAGGATGCAGCGGCCCGCGGCCGGCCGGGCGGCCGTCGGCGGGGCCGCCGCGTTGCGCTCGAGTTCGGGTGCCGTCGCGACCGGCAGCAGGACGGTGAAACGCGAACCCCGTCCGGGCTCGCTCTCGACGAACACGTGGCCTTCGCCCTGCTTGATCGCGCCGTAGACCACCGCCAGTCCGAGCCCGGTGCCCTTGCCGTGCTCCTTCGTGGTCCAGAACGGTTCGAAGATGCGGGTGAGGGTCGCCTCGTCCATGCCGACGCCGCTGTCGTACACGCTCAGGGCGACGAACGCGCCGGGATCGAACACCGCGTCGGCGCGCACGGCGTCCACGGTCTTCGCGGGGCGCGTCTCGATGCGCATGGTGCCGCCCGAGGGCATGGCGTCGCGGGCGTTCACCACCAGGTTGAGCAGCACCTGCTCGAACTGCGCGCGGTCCGCCGACACGTGCGGCAGCGACCGGTCGAGCTGCAGTTCGACCGTGATGTGTTCGCCGACCAGCCGGCGCAGCAGCTCGATCGTGCGGCTGGTCTGCTCCGAGAGGTCGAACGCCTCGCGGCGCAGCACCTGGCGGCGGCCGAGCGCGAGCAGCTGGCTCGTGATGCCGGCGGCGCGCTTGGCCGCCTCGATCACGCGCTGCACGTTCGCGTGCTGCGGCGAGCCTTCGGGCAGGGCGCTGCCGACGGCGCCGGCGTAGCCGAGGATCACGGTGAGCAGGTTGTTGAAGTCGTGCGCCACGCCGCCGGCGAGCCGGCCGACCGCTTCCATCTTCTGCGAGCGCACGAGATCCGCCTGCGTGCGCTCGAGCGTCACCAGGCTCTTCGCCAGTTCCTCGCTGCGTTCGCGCAGGCTCTCGGTGAGCAGCGCGTTCTCGATCGCGTGGTCCACGTGGTTCGCGAGCAGCTGCAGGAACGGCAGGTGCTCCTCGTCGAGCGCACCGTCGGCCAGCACCGAGATGCGGCGGTGGAACGAGAGCGTGACGAGCCAGCCGGCGTGACGGGCGGTCGCATGCCGCAGCGGCACGCACGCCACCTGCGCGAAGTCCTCGGCACGCTGGCTCGCCGCGTGCTCGGGGGCCAGCCCGCGTGCGAGCCGGGCCGGTGGCGAATCGTCGCCGCGCGGGAGCGCGGCCGCGAAGAACGGTTCGCGCTGGTTCGCGAGCCACTCGCGCAGGAGCGTGTCGCCCTCGAGCCGCGCGTCCTCGAACGGCGGAATGTCCGCGGGCATGCAGGCGACGCGAATGCCGGTCTCCGGATCGGCCGTGACCACGCCGCACCAGTCCAGCGCGAACTTGCGCCAGAGCACGTCCACGCCGCGTTCGAGGATGTCGTCCACGGTCTCGCCGTCGGCCGACTGGAGCGCGAAGCCGGCGAGTGCGCGGATGCGGTCGAGCTGGGCGTCGATCAGGTTCTGCGAGCGATACAGGCGTTGCTCGGTCTGCACGAGCAGCTTGATCTGCTCGTTGAGCGCGTCGTTCTCGCGGCGCAGATCGCGGATCAGGTCGTCCGGATCAGGTGCCATGTCCGCCCGAGGAGTCGAACAACGCGCAGAGCGCGACGGTGAAGTTGTGGAAGAACGTGCGTCCCGCGACCGGGGCGATCTCGCCGTAGCTGTGGAACCCGAGCCACGGCACCGACGTGCCGAGCGCGTTCTGCAGCGGCTTCACGATCGCGTCGGCCGTGCGCGAGCCGAACAGCTGCTTGCCGCGGCCCGCGCAGTCGAACTGCAGCACGAACGCCGGCGATTCCCCGGGGTGACGCGCGGCGATGCGCTCCGCGCACTCACGCGCGCTGTTGCGCACGCGCAGTGGATCGCGCCGGGTGAGGCGCATGGCGCCGCCCGCGGTGAGCCCGCCGCCGGGAAAGAACAGCGCGCCGGTCTCCTTGTCGAGTCCCATGGGCGTCCGGATGATGTACGGCTCGTAGTCGGCCGCCGCGCCCTCGGGCAGCGGTTCGCCGACCGACAGGTGGATCGCGCCTTCGGTGTTGAGGTCCTCGGGATTGCCATCGAGGTACTGGCGGAACACGGCCCACGCCGGTTCGCCGTCGATCTCGCGGACCCAGCCCCCCTCGGCGCTCGTCACGCGGCGCTCGAGCCCGATCGGCACGCAGCCGTGGCTGACCGCCACGTCGAGCCGGCCGTTGCCGCTGACGAGCAGTGCGGACACCGCACCGTGCGCGACCTCCCCGTCGCAGAACTGCCACGTGCGCTCGAACGTGAGCGCGTCGCCGGCGGTGCCGCCCGCGATGGTGATGTGCGGCGGAATGCCCGGCTGCAGCGTCGCGAGCATCTCCGAGCAGTTGCCCGTCAGGCCGTCGGGAAACACGAAGAGCGCGAACGAATCCTCGCGCGCGACCGCCGTGACCTGGCGCGCGAGATCGGCGCCGGCTTCGCCCGGCAGTTCGGCGTAGTGCTTCGCGAGCAACGGAGTGAAACGCAACGAGTCCGAGTGCAGCGCGAGCACGCCGACGGTGCGTTCGACTTCGTCGGAACGGCCCTGCGCGATGATGCCCTCGCCGGAACAGCCGGACACGGACGCGTCGGGTGCCACTTCGCGGATGCCCGCGAGCAGCGCGTGCATGGGATAGCCGGACGTGGCGAAAACCAGCAGCAGGTGAGGCGCGACGCCGTGAAGCGCCTCGCACGCGGCGAGTGCGGCTTCGCGGCCGGCCTGGGTCGCATCGGGACGATTGCTGCGTCCGACACCCGAGGTGGTCGGCATGAGGGGAGTCCTCCGTGCGGCGGCGGGGGAGGGGGGGTGCCGCGCAGAATGCTCCCCTGTGGCGACCCGCGGCAAGCGTGGACTTGCCGCGCGGCGTCGAGCGCGCGGGAGGCGAGCTCGTCCGGCCCGGCCCGCCATCTCCGGTTGCCCGTCACGGTCGCGCCCGGCTACCCTCCGCGCCACTTCTCTCCGCACCCCATCCACCACCTCCCGTGAGGGGTTCCCGCATGCATGCGATTCCGTCCGCGCGCCTGAAGCCCGGCGTCACTCTCGAGCAGCTGCCCGTCGCGTCCGCGGCCGGCGACGCGTTCGCCGGCGCGAAGCCCATCCGCGGCAAGGCGCTCGTGTTCTGGGACGCGAAGGTTTCGGGCAGGAAGCTCGACGCGATCGACACCGACCAGATCACGCCTGCGGCGGACTGCGTGAGCGAGTCGCTCGAGACGCTCGACGAGCGCTGGAAGGCGGGCTCGTTCCGCTACCTCATGCCCGACTTCCGTGCGCGCGTGCACGCGGGACAGACGTTCCTCGTCGCCGGCGACCGCTTCGCGATCGGCAGTTCGCGCGAAATGAGCCCCGCGGGGCTCAAGGGCGTGGCCGAGGAAGCCGGCCTCGAGATGGTGGTGATCTGCGGCAACAACATGGGCGACATCTTCCGCCGCAACTCGTTCAACCTCGGGCTGCACGTGGTGCAGGCGCCGGACGCGGTGGCGGACGCGGCCGACGGTGACGAGTTCGAGTTCGATCCCGACACGCGCGCGCTCCGGAACCTCACGCAGGGCAAGGCCTACGTGCCGGTGCCGTTGAGCCCGAAGGAAGACGAGATCCGCCGCACGGGCGGCATCTTCGCGGTGGGCCGTCGCGAGTTCCGGCGCAGCGTCGAGACGCCGCCGGCGATCGTGTGGCCGGACGCCGAGACCGCGCGCACGCTCACGACGACCGAGCAGATCCTGTGGGCGCACCGCGTGGACAAGGACGCCGTCGTCGCGCCGGGCGCGACGCTGCGCGTGTACGCCGACCTGCTGCCGGCCTCCGACGGCACCGCGCCGTTCTCGATCCACACGTTCAACCAGATCACCGGCGGCGACGCGATCTGGCCGCGCCGCATCGCGGTCGCGAACGATCACTTCGTGTTCACGGGCGTGGACGCCGACGACAAGCAGACGGGCATCGGCCGCGAGTTCGCCGCGAAGCACGGCATCGAGAAGCCGTACTACGCCACGCCGGGCGACGGCATCTTCCATTTCTACTTCCCCGAGCAGGGGCTCGTGCAGCCCGGCATGATGATCCCGGGCGCCGACTCGCACTCGCGCGCGTACGGCGCCTACGGCGCGATCGGCATCGGCGTCGGCAGCACGACTCTCGGGTTCGGCTGGAGCACGGGCTACATCTATTCCACGGTCGCGAAGCGCCGCCGCGTGGTGTTCCGCGGCGCGCTGCAGCCGTGGGTGACCGGCAAGGATCTCGTGCTCGAACTGCTGCGCCGCTGGGGCGCGAAGCAGTCGCAGGGCATGAGCGTCGAGTTCGTGGACGCCGACCAGCAGCTGCCGGTCGCGTACCGCAACACGATCTGCAACATGATGGCCGAGGCCGAGTCGTACAACGGCATCTTCGCGCCCGACGACATCACGTATGCGTGGTTCGCGGCCAAGGGCATGAAGGAGCTGCCGTACCCGCGCATCGCCCCCGGTGCCGACGTGCAGTGGGACCTCGACGAGGTGCTCGAGCTGGGCGACGTGCGCCCGATGATCGCCAAGCCCTTCAGCCCCGGCAACGCGTTCCACGCGGAGGAAGTCGCCAAGGAGAAGATCGGCTTCGACAAGGCGATGATCGGCTCGTGCACGAACGGCGGCTACGACGACCTGCTGTCGGCCGCGCTCGTGCTCAAGGCCGCGCGCGCGAAGGGGGCCACCAAGGCGGCGAAGGAGTTCGTGATCTTCCCGGGCTCGGGCGGCGTGAAGCAGCAGATCGAGCACCCCGATCCGCGGCTCGGCGGCGAGAGCATCGCCGACGTGTTCCGCTCGGTCGGCGGCGAGATCCGCCAGAGCTGGTGCGGGCCGTGCTTCGGGCAGGGCCCCGACAAGCTGGCGGCGGGCCAGCGCGCGATCACCACGTTCAACCGCAACTGGACGAACCGCATGGGACTCGGCGGGGAAGGCTTCCTCGCGAGCCCGAGCGTGGTCGCGGCCAGCGCGCTGCTCGGCTACATGGCGCCGCCGAGCGCGCTGGGCCTGGCGTGGCAGCCGGAGGCGTTCGCGGTTTGACGAACGTCCTTCGCAGAACGGTGGACCGGATGGCCGGGGGCATGCCCCGGCCGTTCTGGTTCCTGTTCGCGGGCATGTTCGTGAATCGCATCGGCTCGTTCGTCCTGCCGTTCCTGACCCTGTACCTCACGCAGGTGCGGCACATCTCGATCGCGCAGGCCGGGCTCGTCGTGGCCGGCTACGGCGCCGGTGGTGCGGTCGCGGGCCCGGTCGGCGGTTTCCTCGCCGATCGCATCGGGCGGCGCGCCACCATGCTCATCGCGCTCGGGTTCGGCGGCTCGCTCATGATCGCGCTCGGGTTCGTCACGCGGCTCGAAGTGCTGGCGCCGCTCATCTTCTGCTACGCGGCGGTGGGCGAGATGTACCGCTCGGGCATGCAGGCGGCGATCGGTGATCTCGTGCCGCACTCCGAACGCACGCGTGCGTTCGGGCTCGTCTACTGGGTCATCAACCTCGGCTGGTCGTTCGGGCTCGTGATCGGCGGACTGCTCGCGGGAGTGTCGTACCGGTGGCTGTTCGTGGGCGACGGCCTCACCACGCTGCTGTTCGCGGCGATCGTGGCGGCCGGCGTGCCAGAGACGCGGCCCGCGGCCGCCGCCGCGGCGTCCGCCGCCGCCGGCGCGTCGCCGGCGGCGTTCTGGCGCGAGTTCACCGCGCCGTACCGCGACGGGCCGTTCGTCGCGTTCCTGTTCCTGAGCTTCCTGATCGCGGGCGTGTTCATGCAGAACGCGTCCACGTTCCCGCTCGATCTCGCGGCGCGCGGCATCTCGAAACCCATGACCGGGCTGCTGCTCGCGCTCAACGGCATCGTGATCGTGTTCGTGCAGCCGGCTCTCAGTGCCGCGCTCGCGCGGCGCAACCGTTCCAAGGTCATCGCCGCGGGTGCGGCCGTGCTCGGCCTGGGCTTCGGCCTGCATGCGCCGGTCACGACCGCGCTCGGTTTCGCGGGCGCCGTGCTCGTGTGGACCATGGGCGAGATGGCGGTGCTGCCGGTGGCGAATGCGATCGTCGCCGATCTCGCGCCGGTCGAGCTGCGCGGCCGCTACCAGGGCGCGTACAGCCTGTCGTTCGGGCTCGCGGTGAGCGCCGCCCCGGCCGGCGGGGCGTACGTGCTCGAGCACTTCGGGCGCGTCGCGCTCTGGGGCGGGTGTGCCGTGGTCGGCCTGCTGGTCGCGGCCGGGCCCCGTGCCCTCGCGCGGCGGCTGACCCGCCTGCGCGAAGCGCGTATCGCCGCCCGCGGCTGACGCGCAAGCGCCGCAACGGCCGCCATGACGGCCGGGTTCGCCCCGCGAACCGGCGGGGTGCGGCGTCCGCCCGATCCGCGCGACCGCGCTCAAGTGCGGCGCGTGCCGACCGAGATTTGCGATGGGGAATCGCCCCGGGTGCGCAGGTCACCGGCGTGGGCGACCCACGACGTTCGAACCTCATGGCCGATCCCTCGCGGCCGCAGCGAGCCGGTCCACGATGCCGTATCCCACTTCCGGTCGTCCGCGATCCCGTCGTGCAGTCGCACGCGAGGAAGCCGCGTCCCGCACGCGCGATGGCGCGAGCCGCGGCTCGTGTACGCCGGTCGAGCTCCGATCTCATGGCGGCGGTGTGCCCTTCACGGGCCGCATCGCCGCCTTGTGCTTGTCGCGTCACACGAGGAGACAGTCATGGCCAGCATGAATCCCCGAACCGGTCGGCTGGCGTGCGTCACGCTGGCGGTCGTCGCTTTCGCGCCGTCGCCCGCATGGGCCGCCGACGCCGTGCACGACTCGACCGCAGCGGTGGCGAAGGCCGACAGCAGCGTCGTGATCGAGACGCCGTTCGCGGTGAGCACCGCGACCACGGATTCGACCGTGGTCGCCGACAGCCTGTCGGGTGACGTCAGCGTGGTGACCACGGTCACCACCGTGACCCGCGTGAAGCGCGTGGCGCACGCCGCCTCGGGTTCGCTCGCGGCGCCGGTTGCGGCCCCTGTCGTGGCGCCGGTCGCCGCGCGTGTGGCCGAAGCGCCGGCGGCCGTGCCGGTCGCCGAGGTTTCCGTCGCGTCGCCCGCGAAGGCCGCGCCCGCCGTGCCTCCGGTCGTGCCGGGGCCGCGCATCGCGCTGGTGTCCAACGGCGCCGATCCGCTGCTCGTCAGGCATGTGCAGCAGATGCTCGAGAAGGGCGGTGCCAGCGTGGACGTGTTCCCGGCCCCCGGCGGCGCCTCGCCGGCATCCGCGCCGTCGTCGGGCGCGGAGACGAGCGCGTCGCCCGCGGCGTTCCTCGGACTGGCGCCGCCCGCCCGCACATCGGCGCCGGCCGCGGCGCCGGCCGCGCCCGCCGTGCAGCCGATCGCGTGGGAGGGCCAGCTGCGCTACCGCTACGAAGCGCGCACGCTGCTCGACTACCGGCTGCCCGGTACGTTCGGCCGTGCCGCCACGCAGACGCTCGCGGATCGCGGCGACGTCTCGGTCATGCGCACGCGCGTCGGCGCGACGCTCAAGCTCGGACCGCTCGTGCGCGGCTACTTCGTGCTGCAGGACGCGCGCACCATGGGCGCCGAAGGCTCGCCTTCGGGCACGCTGCAGAACGTGGACCTCTACCACGCGTACGTGGACCTCGATTCGATCGGTGCGCGGCCGCTCGCACTGCGGGTGGGGCGCCAGACGCTCGCGTACGGCGAAGGCCGCGTGCTCGCGGGCGCCGACTGGGGCAACGCCGGCCGCGCCTACGACGCAGCGCGCGCGCGCTGGACGCCGGGGCGCGCGCAGGTGGACGGCTTCGTCGCGTGGATCAACGAAGGCCGAGTGAACGGGCAGGACCGCATGCTGTCGGGCGTGGACGCGCTGCTCAAGACGAAGCGCGGCCACGAACTCGAGGCGTATCACTTCCGGCGCGCGTTCGGCGACGCCGGCTGGACCAGCGAATCGGGCCGCAAGGGCGCGCTCATGGACGCCACGAGCGGCGCGCGCGCCCGCGTGCTCGTGAGCCGCTTCGAAGTGCGTGGCGAAGGCGCCGTGCAGCGCGGCCAGCGTGCGAGCGACGCGGTGAAGGCGTGGTTCATGGCCGGGCGCGTGACCGCCGACCTGAAGGGCGCGTGGAAGGCCAAGGTGTTCGGCGAATACGTGCGTGCGACCGGCGACGAGGACCCGACCGACGGCTCGTTCCAGCGCTTCGACCCCGTCTACTGGGGCGGGCACAACTTCCAGGGCGCGCTCGACGTGGCCGCCGCCGCGAACCTGCGCGACCAGGCCGCCGGCCTCGCGCTGACGCCGCGCAAGGGCTGGACGCTGCAGGCCGAAGGGCACGTGTTCCGGCTCGACCAGGCGCGCGACGCATGGCTCGACGACGCGGGCACGCTCCTGCGCCGCAGCAGTGCCGGCGCCGCCGGCAACGAGCTCGGCCGCGAGGTGGACGTGACGCTGCGCTGGGAGACGCGCGGCAAGGTGACGGTGTTCGCGGGCGCGTCGCGGTTCTTCGCGGGTGACTTCGTGCGTCGCACGGGTGGTGGCAGCGACTTGAACTGGGGATTCCTGCAGCTCGCCGTCGGCTTCTAGGCGGCGTTTCGTTCGCATGACCGGGCCCGACGATCGGGCCCGGTGTGGGAGGGGACGGACCCTCGCGGGGTGCGTCACCGGTCGGCCTCTGGGAGGTGCGCATGTTCGCGACGTGGAAGCTGGGATGGAAACTACGGCTGGTGGGGATCGCGGTCCTCGCCTGTGCGGTGCTCGCGATGCTCGTCACCGAGTGGAAATCGGAGCGTGAGCTGTACGCGCACGAATCCGCACGGCTGCGTCACGTGGTCGAGACGGCCACCGCGCTCGTCGAACACCAGGTGGCGGCCGCCCGCTCGGGCGAGCAGACCGAGGAACAGGCGAAGGCCGAGGCGATCGCCCAGCTCCGCGACATGCGCTACGGGAGCGACGGCTACTTCTGGGTGAACGACATGACGCCGCGCATGGTCATGCACCCGATCAAGCCGGAACTCGACGGGCAGGACCTCGCGAACATGGCCGACCCGAAGGGCAACAAGCTGTTCGTGCGCTTCGTGGACGTGGTCCGCGCACAGGGCGCGGGCGAAGTGCGCTACCTGTGGCCGAAGCCGGGATCGAAGCAGCCGGTCGAGAAGATCTCGTACGTGAAGGGCGTGCCCGAGTGGGGCTGGATCGTCGGCTCGGGCAACTACGTGAGCGACCTGAGGGCGGCCGTGTGGAAGCAGCGCCTGCTGCTGCTCGGCGCGCTGCTGTTCGCGTGGCTGGCGAGCTGGCTGCTCACGCACCTGCTGGCGGAGATGGTGACGCGCGAACTCGCCGTGGTGCAGACCGCGGTGCTCGCGGCGTCCGAGGGTGACCTGACCGTGCGCGTGCGGGTCGCGTCGCGCGACGAGCTCGGCGAGATGGCGGCGGCCATGAACCACATGCTCGAGAGCATCCAGGCCTCGCTCGGCAACATGCAGGAGTCGTCCGAAGGCACGTCCGGCGCATCGGCGCGCGTCGCGGAAGCCGCCGGCGCGATCTCCGAGGGCGCGCAGCGTCAGGCGTCGGCGCTGGAAGAGACGGCCGCGTCGCTCGAGGAGATGACGTCCGCCGTGAAGCAGAACGCGGACAACGCCCAGCAGGCGGCGCAGCTCGCGCAGGGCGCGCGCGAAGTCGCCGAGAAGGGCGGACGCGTGGTCGGTTCGGCCGTCACGGCGATGGACGAAATCCACGCCTCGAGCCGCCGCATCGAGGACATCATCACCACGATCGACGAGATCGCGTTCCAGACCAACCTGCTGGCGCTCAACGCCGCGGTCGAAGCCGCGCGCGCGGGCGAACAGGGGCGGGGGTTCGCGGTGGTGGCCGGCGAGGTGCGCAACCTTGCGCAGCGTTCGGCGGCTTCGGCGCGCGAGATCAAGGCGCTGATCCAGGACTCGGTGGAGAAGGTGCAGTCGGGTGCCAACCTCGTGAACCAGTCCGGCCGCTCGCTCGAGGACATCGTGCGTTCGGTGCAGCGCGTGACCGACATCGTGGCCGAGATCGCCGCGTCGAGCCGCGAGCAGGCGACGGGGATCGACCAGGTGAACCAGGCGGTCACGCAGATGGATTCGGTCACGCAGGCGAGCGCCGCGCAGACGGCCGAGCTGGCTTCCACGGCGGCCGAGCTGCAGGAGCAGACCCGCGCGGTGCAGACGCAGGTCGCGCGCTACCGGATCCGCTGACGGAGCGCGCCGGAACGACCCGGCCGCCGCGGGCAGTCTTCCCGCGGCGGCCTTCCCATGCCCGGCGCCCGGGGCTCCCCGGCGGGAGTCCTGGCGGGTGCGCGAATCCCGGCCGGGGCGTACGGCTCTCACCGCCGCGGCGGCCGTCCGGCCGCCCGGGACCCGGTCGCCGGGAGGTGCGCGCATGGCGAGAGTGGTGGTGCTGGGTGCGGGAGTGTCGGGCCACACGGCCGCGGCGTTCCTGCGGCAGTGGCTCGGCCGCGAGGTCGAGGTGGTCGTCGTCTCCCCGAAGCCGAACTACAACTGGATCCCGTCGAACATCTGGGTCGGCGTCGGGCTCATGCAGCCCCGGCAGGTGACGTTCCCGCTCGCGCCGGTGTACGCGAAGGCGGGGATCGTCTTCAAGCAGGCCCGCGCCGTGGAACTGCACCCCGACGGCAACGCCGCCGACCCGTCACCGTACGTGGTGATCGAGTCCACCGAGCCGGGGCGCGACGGCGCGCGCGAGGACCTGCGCTACGACTTCCTCATCAATGCGACCGGGCCCAAGCTGAACTTCGGCGCGACCGAAGGACTGGGGCCGGATACCGGGAACAGCCTGTCCGTGTGCACCGAGTCGCACGCGCACGAGGCCGCGAGGGCGCTCGACGAGGCGGTCGAACGCATGCGTCGTGGCGAGCGCCAGCGCTTCCTGATCGGCACCGGTCACGGCGGCTGCACCTGCCAGGGCGCCGCGTTCGAGTACATCGTCAATCTCGAGTTCGAGCTGCGCGCACGCAAGGTGCGCCACATGGCCGACATCACCTGGATCTCGAACGAGTACGAGATGGGCGATTTCGGCATGGGTGGCATGCACGTGCGCATGGGTGGCTACGTCACGCCGAGCAAGATCTTCACGGAATCGCTGTTCGCCGAACGCGGGCTGCGCTGGATCACGCGCGCCGCGGTGCAGAAGGTCGAGAAGGACCGCGCGCACTACGTGACGCTCGAAGGCGAGACGCGCGAAGCCGGGTTCGACTTCGCCATGCTGCTGCCGCCGTTCTCCGGCGTCGGGCTCCGGGCGTTCGACCGGACCGGCGAGGACGTCACCGCGACGATGTTCGCGCCGAACGGCTTCATGCGCGTGGACGGCGACTACACCGCGAAACCCTACGAGGAATGGCGCGCGAGCGACTGGCCGCGTACCTACCAGTCGGCCACGCATCGCAACATCTTCGCGGCCGGCATCGCGTTCGCCCCGCCCCACGCGATCTCGCGCCCGCGCACGAACCCCGACGGCGTGCTCATCGCGCCGGCGCCGCCACGCACGGGCATGCCGTCCGCGATGATCGGCAAGGCGGTGGCGCACAACGTCGCCGACCTGCTCCGCGGCGGCGACCGGCCGACCCACACCGCGTCCATGGCCGAGATGGGTGCCGCGTGCGTCGCGTCGGCGGGGGCGAACCCGTTCACGGGGACGGCGGCCTCGATGACGGTGTTCCCGATCGTGCCCGACTTCGAGAAGTACCCCGACTACGGCCGCGACCTGGGGCTGACGTTCGGCGAGATCGGGCTCGCGGGGCACTGGATCAAGATCCTCCTGCACCACATGTTCCTCTACAAGGCCCGCCTGAACCCGGGCTGGACCCTGATCCCGGAGTGAACCGATGAGCGAACCGAACGCGACTCCTGCCGGTGCGCACCTGCGCGAGTCGTTCTATGCAACCAAGCCGACGCCGTTCACGGTGTGGACGCGCACGTTCCTGCCGTGGCAGCTCGTGCGCTTCGCCGTGATCAACCTGCGCATGTTCGTCGTGATCGGGAAGAGCCACCGCGGCCAGCACTGAAGCCGGTGGACCGATCGGACAAGCGAGTGGGCGGCCCCCCCTTGGGGAGGCCGCCCACCATGCGTCCGGCGACGTGTGCGGTGTTCGGGTTGCTCAGGCCTCGCGCCTGCGGTTCGTCATCGTCACGAACACGAGCATCGCGACCAGCGAGATCGCGCCGACGCCGGCGAACGCGTACCAGAGGTAGTGCGCGTGCGCGTAGGCCGCCGGCATCGGGGCCTGCCCGAGCAGCGCCGCGGCGTGCTGGGCCTGCACCTCGGGCGCGAGCGACTTGGGATCGGGGCAGAACGCCTTGAGCATGTAGCCCGCGAACACGAACCCGAACAGCCACGCGAAGAACGTGTTCATGTGCGCGTAGCCCAGGTACAGGCCCTCGCGTCCGGCCGGCGCCTGCTTCGAGGCGAACTCGAGGTACTTCGGGCTCAGGAAGCACTCGGCGAGGCCCTGGATCGCGATGCCCACGACCATCATGAGCGTGATCGGGTGCACCGACGCGCCGAGCACGTTCACGTTGCCGGCGAACAGGTGCGACATGGCCATGGCGAGCGACGAGAACGGGATCAGCGTCATCGCGACCACGATGCTCGTCTCGGGTTTCCACGTGCGCACGAGCTGGGTGATCGCGACCACGCACAGGACCACGACGAGCGGGTTCACGTTCGCGTACCACTCGGGCTTGTAGGTCTCGCCCGCCATGCGGATCACGTAGTCGGGCATGGACGCGTACAGCTGGCCCTGGATCGCCCAGAAGCCCGCCGTGATCAGGATCAGCGCCGTGAAGCGCGCGTTGCTCATCACCGTGAGCATGCCGGAGAGCACGTCCTTCATGCTGCGCGGGCGCTCGACCGAGCCTTCCTTGGGAAAGAACAGGAGCGCCGTGATGAGGAACCCGACGAACGCGGCGGCGGCGGAGAAGTACGGCACCTTGTCCACGCCCATGTCGATGCGGATCGGCGCCACGATGGTCTTGCCCGTGAACGAACCGATGTTGACCATCATGTAGAAGATCGAGAACGCGCGGGCGCGGCTCGAGTCGTCGGACGACTTCATGGCGGTGCCGGTGATCACGGGCTTCACGAACGAACCGCCGATCACCACGAGCAGCAGCGCGGCCATGACCGGCCAGAAGCCGTGCACGGCACCGAGCGCCGCGTAGCCGAGCGTGAGCAGCCCGAACGCGAGCATGAGCGAATGCCGGAACCCGAGCCGGTCCGCGATCGCGCCGCTGAAGAACGGGAACAGGTAGATGAGCGCGCCGAACAGGCCCGCCACGAAGCCGGCCTGCACGTCGTCGAGGCCGACGACCCGCAGCAGGTAGGTGCGCAGTGCGATGAACGTGCCGTAGTAGGCCGCGCGTTCGAAGAGTTCGGACAGGTTCGCGGTCCAGAACGCACGTGGGAATCGCCAGGTGGGGCGAGCATCGGTCATGTGCGGGGTCTCCGGTTCGGGTGTGGGGCGAAAGTGGCAGCCTGCCGCAGTGGCGGCGCGCCGACAAGCCCGGCGTGCGGGTGTAGCCTGCCGCGCATGCCCGCGATCCTCGCCGTCCTGCTCGCGCTCGCCGCGATCACCGCCGCCCCGCCGCTCCGGCAGGAGATCGTCGCGCGCGGCTTCGACAGCCCCGTGAGCTTCGCGTTCGCACCCGACGGCCGCGCGTTCGTGTGCGAGCAGGCCGGGCGGGTGCGCGTGGTGAAGCGCGGGCGGCTGCTGGCGCGGCCGCTGCTCACGGTGCCGGCGCGCGCCTCGCTCGAGGACGGGCTGCTCGGCGTGGCATGCGATCCCGAGTTCGCCCGCAACGGGTTCGTGTACGTGTGCTGGACCGATTCGGTGCCGTACCCGCGCGAAGTGCTCGAGCGCTACCGGGTGCGCGGCGACACCGCGGTGCGCGCGAGCCGGGTGCGGCTCGTGGAACTCGACCGGCGCGTGAACCGCGTGCACGTCGCAGGCACGTTGCGCGTGGGGCCCGACCGCATGCTGTGGGTGGGCACCGGCGACGACGATCGCGGCGAAGCGGCGCAGAGCCTGCGCAGCACCTCGGGCAAGCTGCTGCGGTTCGCCCTCGACGGCTCGGTGCCGCCCGACAACCCGTTCGTGCGGCTCGCCGAGGGTGTGCACGGCGCGATCTGGGCGCGTGGGTTCCGCAACCCGTTCGCGTTCGACTTCGTGCCGGGCACCGGAGCGCCGTGGGTGAACGACGTCGGGGGCGACCGCTTCGAAGAGGTCAACGCCGTCGAGCGCGGGGGCAACTACGGCTGGCCGGCGGCCGAGGGGCGCGGGCCCGACGCGCGTTTCCGCGATCCCGTACATGCCTACTCGCACGCGTCGGGCTGCGCGATCACCGCGGGGGCGTTCGTGCGTTCGGCGCGCTACGGCGAAGGCCGGCGCGGGCAGTGGCTGTTCGCCGAGTACTGCGCCGGCGAGTTGCGCGTGCTCGACCCGGCCCGGCCGGACTCGGCGCGCACATGGCTGCGAACCGTCGTCGCCGGCCCGGTGGACCTGCGCGAAGCGCCCGACGGCACCCTGTGGTACCTCGCCCGGGGTGCGGCGACCGCGGTGGGCGGGCCCGGATCGGCGAGCGGGGCGCTCGTGCGGCTCCGGCCGGCGGCGGACAATTGACTAGGGTGCGGGCCGGCCGGCGACTAGGCTCCGTTCCGGCCGCGGGCGCGACCGTCGCGCGCCCCGAAGTCCCCCGGAAAGGCTCCTCGATGCACCGTGTGTCTCGTGCGCTCGCCGTGGGCGCCGCCGTCGTGCTGCTCGCCGTCAGTGGGTTCGCCCCGCGCCTGCGCGCCGATCGCGTACCCGAACCGGCCGTCGGCTGGCCGGTGACGCTCGACTGCGCCGCGCCGATCGTGCAGACGACGGGAGGCGCCACGGTGACGATCCCGTCCATCGGCGCGATCGCCCAGCCGCTGCCGTTCACCGCGAACATCGCCGCCTGCAGCCTCGCGATCGCTCCCGTGCTCAACACGGCCATGCTGCGCGTGTCGCAGTGGGACGCCGCGAACCTGATGCCCGACCCGACGACCGTCGCGTTGCGCACGGTGGCGATGATGAACTCGTACCAGCTCTGGGTGCAGGCGCCCATCCTGATCGACCCGCCGGTGGTGACCCGGGCGTTCGAGCTGGTCGCCGATCCACCGGGTGGGTCGGGCGCGATCGAGTTCCTCACGCGCTACTCGACCAACAGCTTCACCCTCTCGTACGACCCGGCGAGCACCTCGGAATGGCCCGCGGGGTACTCACGTGCCGCGGGCGCGTACGAAGTGCTGCCCGGCGCACACGGGGTCTTCGCCGCCACGCTCTGCGGCGGGGACCCGGCGACGCAGGCGCTGCGCGTGGCGCAGTGCGTCATGCACACCGACGTGATCGAGGACGGCAACACGCTCGAGTTCCTGCAACGCTTCCGCGTGCCGCGCGCGGTCCGCATGCGCTGGGTCGAGTTCGCGTTCGACACCTACACGCTGCAGTCGTACCCGAGCAGCACGATCGGCCTGTACGAGGCCTTCCCGAGTCCCACCGTGCCCACGACGCTGCCCGCACCGATCACCGAGACCTCGTTCTACCCGTTCGCGTACGAGCCCTCGTGGGTGACCCCGTACGACTTCGACAGCACGGTGGTGCTGCAGCCCGGCCGCGACTACTGGCTGCGCGTGTTGACGGGGAAGAAGTTCCGCCTGCGCGCGCACAACGTGGCGAACACACCGGGGTTCGACCCGCGTCACGAGATCGGGCCGCTGATGTCGCGGACCACCGGGACCGAGGAGTGGATCTGGGAAGTGGGCCGCGCGCTCAGCTTCCGGATCATCGGCGATGCGAGCGGACTGCTCGACGTGGCGAGCGCACCGGCACCGCGCACGTTCGACCTGCGCGCCACGCCCAACCCCGCGCGCAGCGCCACCACGCTCGCGTGGAGCGGGGCGAGCGGGCGCGTACGCTTCGAGGTGCTCGACGCGCGCGGGCGGCGCGTGGCGGCCGAAGATGCCGACACGGGCCCCAGCGGCCGCTGGACGTGGAACCTGGCCGGCGCGCTCGCGCCGCTCGCGCCCGGGCTCTATTTCGTGCGCGCGCACGACGACGCCGGCGCGTCGGCGCTGGCGCGCGTGGTGGTGATTCGCTGACGTGGAGGTGGTGATGCGTTCCCGTGCGCTGCGTTCCCTGGCCGTCGCGGCCGCGTGCGTGCTGCTCGCGTGCGCCGCGTTCGCGCCCCGGCTGCGCGCCGACGCCGCGCGCGGCGCCGGCCCGGCGTGGGCCAGCTACCCGACCTGCACGCTGCCGATCGTGGACACCGGCTGGGACACCACGATCGCGCTCCCGCCGTACGCCGTGATCGCGCAGCAGGTGCCGTTCCACGCGAACATCGCCGCCTGCAGCCTCAAGGTGAGCCCGAGCTACACGTTCGGGCGGCTCGACGTGGTGCAGTGGGATCCGGCCGCGCTGCAGCCGGACCCGACCACGGTCGCGCTGCGCAGCGTGAGCCTCAACTCGTCGAACATGGCGTGGAACTGGCTGCACATCCCGATGTCGCCGCCGCTGGTGACGAAGCCGCTCGCGCACGTGGCCGATCCGCCTTCGAACACCGGGGCGCTCGTGTACACCGGCACGTACGCCTACAACGCCACGTACTTCCGCTACCAGCGCGACGGCGATCCGTCCATGCCCACGGGCTACTGGCGCTACGGCTATCCGTGGCAGCCGCTGCCCGGGCCGCACGGCGTGCACGGCGTCTCGATCTGCGGCGGCGACCCGGCGCTGCAGGACCTGCGCGTGGCGCAGAGCGTCATGCACACCGACGCGATGATCCCGCGCACCTACTACGAAGCGCTGCAGCGCTTCCGCGTGCCGAAACGCGTGCGCCTGCAATGGGCCGAAGTCGCGCTCGACAGCCTGACGGGGCAGTACTACTCGATCGGCTCCGTCTCGGTGCTGCGCGGCGGCATCGGCTCCACGCCGCCGCCGGAAATGCCGGTCGCGGACGTGACGGCGTCGCTGTGGGTCACCACGCCGCTGCCCGCGTGGGCGAGCCACTTCGACTTCGACAGCAGCATGGTGCTCGAGCCCGGTGAGGACTACTGGCTGCGCGTGACGACCGCGCACTACTACGCGCTCCGCGCGCACGCGATCACCGGCAACGAAGGCGCGGACTTCGCGAGCGGCGTGGGCCCGCTGTGGCTGCGCTTCGAGAACGGCTACAACTGGCTGCCGGCCGTGGGCAAGTCGCTCGCCTTTCGGATCATCGGCGACACGATCGGCGTGACCGATGCCGGCGCGGTTCCGCGGCGCTCGCCGCTCGAACTGCGCTGCTCGCCGAATCCCGCGCGCGGCTTCGCACAGCTGGCGTGGAGCGGCGCCGAACGCGGCGTGCGGCTCGACGTGCTCGACGCACGCGGGCGCCGCGTCGGCGGCGTCGCCGACGTGCCGGGAGCCAGCGGCACGTGGGGCTGGACCGCGGTGGCCACGGGCCGTCCGCTCGCGCCCGGGCTGTACTTCGTACGCGCGACCGATCGCGCGGGCCACTCGGCGATCGCGCGCGTGGCGCTCGTCCGCTGACCGTGACCGGCCGGGGCCTCGCGCGCGCGGCGGTGCTGCTCGCCGTGCTCGCGTTCGCGCCGGGCTGGCTCGACCCGTTCGCGCCGCTCAAGGCCGCGCTGCTCGTGGCCTGCGGCGCGGCCGCGGCCGTGTGGTGGCTCGCCGGCGGCGCGGGGCCACGCGATCGCGTGACCGCTGCGGCGGGCGTGGCCCTGCTGGCGATCGCGGCTTCGGCCGCGGTCGCGCGCGATCGCTCGCTCGCCTGGCTGGGCGAGATCGAGCAGCGCGAGGGGGTGGCCACGTGGCTCGCGTCGTTCGCGCTGTTCGCCGCCGCGCGTGCCGGGCACTCGAGTGCACGCGAACGCGAACGCACGCTCGACACCGTCGTGCTCGCGGCGCTCGGCGCCGCCGCGTACGCGCTGCTGCAGTTCGCCGGTGGCGACCCGATCGCGTGGGGCGACGCCACGCGCTACGCCCATGCCGGCGGCTCGACGCTGCGCCCGGCGGGCACGCTCGGCAACGCGAACCTGCTGGGTGCCGTGCTCGCACCCGCGCTCGCGATCGTGGTCGCGCGGCTCGCACGCGGACGCGGCGACACGCTCACGCTGGGCGCGATGGCCGCCGTGCTCGGCGCCGCACTCGCGGCGACGCTGTCGCGCGGCGCCATGCTCGCCGCGCTGGCCGGCACCGCCGCGGCGCTGTTCGCCGCGCGCGCCGGCCTCCGGCGCTCGGCGTTCGCGGCCGCCGTGGCGCTGGGGCCGGCGTGCGCGTGGAGCGTGCTGGCGCTGCGCGCGGCGCCGCTCGCGCGCTTCGCCGAAGGCCCCGGCGCGAGTTCGTGGCCGGCGCGCGTGGAGATCGCCCGGGCGGCGCTCGCGGCGTGGCGCGAGCGGCCGTGGCTGGGCGTGGGACCGGACGGCTTCGGACTCGCGTTCCCCGCGGTGCAGACGACCGCCTACTGGAGCCGCGTGTGGCTCGGCGTGCCCGCGCACGCGCCTTCGGCGCCGCTGCAGCTGCTCGTCACGCTCGGCGTGGTGAGCGCGGCGGCGCTCGCCCTGTGGGCCGCGTTCGCCGTGACGCCGCTCGTGCGCACGGCCTGCGAGCGCGGCGCGCGATCGAAGAAGCCGCCGCGCTCGTCGCGCTGGGCGTGGCCGCGTGCTTCAACCCGCTCGGCCTCGGCGGCGCGGCCGTGCTGGTGGTGCTGCTCGCGCTCGCCTCGGGCGGCACGCGCGCCGCGCGCGTGCCCGCGGCGCGCGCGCCGTTCGCGGCGGCCGCCGCCGCTGGCCGGAACGGCGGTGCTCGCGTTCGCGTGGCCGGGGCTCGCGGCGCTCGCACCTGCCGGCCGTGCGCGCGCGGCGCTCGAGGCGTCGGCCGTGGCGCCGGATCCGGCGCTGCGCGCGGCGTACGCCACGCGCGCCGCGGCCGACGCCGATCGCGCGCTCGCGCGGCGTCCGTTCGACGACGAACCCTGGCGGCTCGCGGTGGACGCGCACCTCGCGGCGTCCCGCGCGAGCGCGGACACCGCCGTCGCCCGCGCGCACGTGGCCGCCGCACTGCGCGCCGCGCGCGAGGCGCAGCGCCTGCGCCCGGCGCGGGCCGCGAACGCGCTGCGGCTGGCGCAGGCCACGGCCGCGACCGGCGCGGATGCGACCGCGGCGTTCGTGCTCGCCGAACGCGCCGCGCCCGCCGACGCGTTCGCGCTCGCCGAGGACGTGCGCGACGCGCTCGCCCGCGGCGACACGCGGCGAGCGCTCGATCGTGCCGGGCAGGTGCGAGCGCGGTATCCGCGCGCCGCGCTGGGCCACACGCTGGCGGGCGCGGCATGGCAGCGCGCGGGCGATCGCGCGCGCGCGCTGCAGGCCTACCGGCTTGCGCTCGGGTCCGAGTGGGAAGCGGGTGCCGAGGGGCAGCGCGCGGCGGTGCAGGCCGAGGCCGCCCGGCTTGCGGCGGATTCGGCGGCGTTCGCTCGCTGAGCGGGCCCGGGGGTGGGCCGGCGCTGCGCCCGGCACCAGCCCGGCACGAAGTTCCCGGCACTTCGCGGCGCCGCGTTCCGACCACGACGCCGAATTGCCGTCTGTCGCCCTTCATGAGGGCCGCCGTCTTCCGAAACTGAGTGCGATGAACCGGCGGATGGCCCGCCGGTGTTCGACTCTTGTTCGGAGCACCCCATGAAGCTCGTGACCTGCCGCCACGACGCGGCCACCGGCTGGACGGCCCCGCTCGATCCCTCGCTCGACTCCGAACGCACGCTCGTGCTCGCGTTCGGGGCTCCGCACCTCGAAGACGTCGCCGCCCCGATCGCCGAAGTCGCGCGCACGTTCCCGCGTTCCGTGGTCACGGGCTGCTCGACCTCGGGCGAGATCCACGGCGCCAGCGTGCACGACCATTCCGTCGTCGTCGCGATCCTGAAGTTCGAGACCTCGAACGTGCGCGTGGTGTTCGCCCCGGTCACGGCGGCGGCCGATTCGTTCGCCTCCGGCACCCGGCTCGCGCGCGAACTCGACGCCCCCGACCTGAGCGGCGTACTCGTGCTGTCGGACGGGCTCGGCGTGAACGGCAGCGAACTCGTGCGCGGCTTCAACTCCTCGCTCAGCCGCGTCGTGCCCGTCACCGGCGGGCTCGCCGGCGACGGACCGGACTTCGTGCGCACGTGGGTCGTGCGCGACGGCATCGCCGAAACCGGGGTCGTGGCCGCGGTCGGCTTCTACGGTCCGGACGTGGTGCTCTCGCACGGATCGCGCGGCGGCTGGGACAAGTTCGGGCCCGAGCGCATCGTGACGCGCTCCGAAGGCCACGTGCTCCACGAACTCGACGGCAAGCCCGCGCTCGACCTGTACAAGCGCTACCTCGGCGACCGCGCCGCGGGGCTTCCCGCGACCGGCCTGTTGTTCCCGCTCGCGCTGCGCCGCGACGCCCACGACGAGAACGTGGTCGTGCGCACGCTGCTCGGCGTGGACGAGTCGAACCAGTCCATGACGTTCGCGGGCGACATCCCGCAGGGCTGGATGTGCCAGCTCATGTCAGCCAACTTCGACCGCGTGATCGCCGGTGCCGGGCAGGCGGCCGAACTCGCCATGCAGCGGCAGCGCGACGTGGCCGGGCCCGTGCTCAGCCTCGCGATCAGCTGCGTCGGACGCCGCCTCGTCCTGGGCGAGCGCACCGAGGAGGAGCTCGAGTCCGCGCTCGACTTCCTGCCCGCGCACGTGGAGCAGGTCGGCTTCTACTCGTACGGCGAGCTGTCCCCGCACGCGAACGGCGTGTGCGACCTGCACAACCAGACCATGACCCTCACGACGATCCACGAGTGCGAGCGAAAGGCGGCTTGAGCGTTCCGTGCAGTCGCTGCTGATGAGACAGTTGCGGCGGGTCGGCCTCGACCCCGACCGGCCTCCGGAGAGCGTCGAATCGTGGCGCGCGTTCCTCGCGCGCGTCCACCAGGCCTACGCCGATCTCGAGGCCGAACGCTACACGCGCGAGCGCTCCATGGAACTCGTCACGGCCGAGATGCAGGAGCTGTACGCGCGCGCGCAGGTCGAGCAGGAGCGCCTGCAGGAACTCATCCGCTACCTCGGCAACGGTCTCGTGAGCCTCGATGCCGAGGGCCGTGCGCGCATGGTGAACCCCGACGCCACGCTCACGTTCGGCTGGGCCGAGGCCGACCTGCTCGGCTCGTGCGTGTTCGACGCGCTCCGCCCGGCGGGACCGGATGGTGCGCCGCTGCCGCTGCTCGAAACGCTGCGTGCCGGCGCGGCGACGCGCTCGAACGACGCGACGTTCCGCCACAAGGACGGCTCGCGCGTGCCCGTGGCGTTCGTGCTCAACGCGGTCGAGCGCGACGGCGTCGTGCTGGGCGGCTACCTCGTGTTCCACGACATCCGCCAGCGCAAGGCGGCCGAGGCGGGCATGCAGCGGGCACGCGAACTCGCCGAGCTGGCCGACCGTACGAAGTCCGAGTTCGTCGCGACCATGAGCCACGAACTCGGCACGCCGCTCAACGGCGTGATCGGCATGCTCGAGCTGCTCGGGGCCACCGAGCTCGACGAGGTGCAGCGCGAATGCGTGCGTGCCGCGAGCGCGTCGGCGGGCGGCCTCGCCGCGATCGTGCGCGACGTGCTCGACTTTTCGCGGCTCGAGGCGGGACAACTCGCGATCGAGCTGTCGGCCGTCGAGCCGCATTCGCTCGTCTCGGAACTGCTGGCCGACTTCGCGGACGAGGCGGCGCCCAAGTCGCTCGAGTTGCGGCTCGACTGGCGCGCGGGCGAATTGCCGCGACTGGCGGCCGACGCCCAGCGCGTGCGGCAGGTGCTCGCGAACCTCGTGGGCAACGCGGTCAAGTTCACGGAGCGTGGCGGGGTGACGGTCACCGTCGAGCGGACGTCCGAAAGCGACGACACGGTCACGTTGCGCTTCGAGATCCGCGACACCGGGCCGGGCATCCGCGCCGACCAGCAGGCACGGCTGTTCGAGAAGTTCTGGCAGGAGGACGGTTCGTACGCCCGCCGTCACGGCGGCACCGGCCTGGGGCTCGCGATCTGCAAGCGCCTCGTCGAGGCGATGGAAGGCCGCATCGGCGCGTCGAGCACGCCGGGCGAGGGCTCGACGTTCTGGTTCGAGCTCACGCTCACGCGCGACCGGGCGGCCGTCGCGGGCCCGGCGGCGGGACCGGTCGAGCCGGTGCACTTCGCCGGCAAGCGCGTGCTGGTGGTCGAGGACACGCCGGTCAACCAGAAGATCACCATGCGCCTGCTCGAACGCTCGGGCTGCGTCGTCGAGCTGGCGCGCGACGGGCGCGAAGCCGTGACCGCCTACATGCGTGGCGGCCACGAACTGGTGCTCATGGACTGCCAGATGCCGGGCATGGACGGGTTCGAGGCCACCGCGCTGATCCGGCGCCACGAAGGCGAGCGGACGCACGTGCCGATCGTGGCGCTGACCGCGAACGCGCAGCCCGCCGATCGGGAGCGTTGCCTCGCCGCGGGCATGGACGACTTCCTCGCCAAGCCGCTGCAGGCGGAAGCCCTGCAGCGCATGATGAGCCGCTGGCTCGGACGCCGCGCGGCCTGAGCGCGGCCGGCCTCAGGCCAGCGTGAGCCGCATGTCGTGCTGCGACGCCTCGCATTCCGGGTGCAGCGCGAGCACGAGCGGGGAAGCCGCGTCGTCCTGCGGCAGGTTCAGCCAGCGCACGCCCTGATCGGCCTCCGCTCGGAACGCCGCCGCGAGCAGCGCCGGCGTGGAGCGCGTCTCCTGCCCGGGCATGCTCACCATCTGCAGCATCGAGGCGCGCGGCGGTGCGACGCGGTGGATCGCCACGCCGAGCGTGCGGCCTTCCGCCGTCGCCGCCGTCGCTTCGAGCGCGACGCCGTCGCGCAGCCAGTTGCGCACCGACGCCTCGGCGCGCTGCCAGGGTTCCTCGCAGCGCCGGTGCAGTCGCGCGAACTCCAGCGCGTCCTCGACGGTGATCGCGGCCGTCGTGACGCCGTCGGGCACCGCGGGCGGCGCGGCGAGGCGCAATACGTCGAGCCGGCGCACGTGACGGAACCCGAGCCGCTCGTAGAGCGGGATCGCGCGGACGTTCGTGGTGAGCACCTCGAGCCACGCTTCGCGCGCGCCGCCGGCCGTCGCGCGCTCCAGTGCGGCGCGCATCAGGTCCTCGCCGAGCCCGCGCCTGCGGGCCGGGGGCGTCACGCCCATGCCGCCGATCCATGCGCGCTCGCCACGCCGCCCGAGCAGCACGATGCCCACCGGGGTGCCGCCGTCGAGCGCCACGCGGGACTCGGCGAGGTCGAGGTCGAAGCTCCGCACCATGAAGCGGAACGTGCCCTCGTCCACGTGCATCGGGACGTCGTAGTCGGAGTACGCCTCGTTCATGAGCGCGACGAGCGCGCCGGTGTCGAGCGTGTCGGCGGGAGCGAGCGGAAACGAATCGGGCATGCGAGCTTTCCTCCGCGGGGAGGGCGGCAGGGTGACGGTGCCGGGCGCCGGATGCAAGAAGGGCCCGGCCGCCTGGCCGGGCCCTCCGGGATGCCGCGCGGAACGCCTACTTGGCCGCGTCCGCCTCGAGGTTCAGCGAGATCGTGACTTCGTCGGCCAGCATGGCGCCGCCGTTGTCGAGCGTCTTGTTCCAGCTCACGCCGAAGTCCTTGCGGTTGATCACCGCGGTGGCCGTGAAGCCGGCCTTCGTACCCCAGCTCTGGCCGCCGACGCCGACCTGGCCCATGCCGAGGAACTCGGCGTCGAACGTGACGGGCTTGGTGACGCCGTGCATCGTGAAGTCGCCGGTGATCTTGTACTTGTTCTTGCCGTTCGCGACGACCTTCGTGCTGCGGAACGTGATGGTGGGGAACTTCTCGACGTCGAAGAAGTCCGCGCTCTTCAGGTGGCCGTCGCGGCGCTCGTTGTCGGTCCAGATGGTGTTGGCGTCCGCCGAGGCTTCCACCGAGATGTTCGCCGGCGTCTTCTCGTCGAACACGATCTTGCCCGTGAAGCCGTTGAAGCGGCCGTGCACCTTCGAGAAGAAGTGACGGACGTCGAAGCCGACCTCGGAGTGCGACTTGTCCACGTTGAACGTGATCGGGTCGGCGAAGGCGACGGACTGCAGGGCGGCGACCGTGAGGACCGCGAGGGCGAGGCGGAACGCGTGCTTCATCGAACTCTCCTGTGTGTGGGAACCGGGCGAACCAGCGGACTCGAAGCGACTTCAAAATCCAAAGCGGGGGGCAAGCTAGCAGGGCGTCCCCGCCGGGTCACTACCTTTTTGCAAGTGAGACGTCCTTCGGACGCAGTTCATTCCCGACAGGTGCGGAGTCTTTGCAGCCCCCTGACCCGTGTTCGGACACGTGAAACATCCGGGCCGCTCCCGGCCGCCCACCGGCGGGTGTACGCACCCATCGAGCGCTGTTCCGGACCTCGGCCGCTGGCTATGCTGCCGCGCATGAAATCCCTCGCCCTCGCTGTTTCGCTCGTCTGCACGCTTTCGCTCACGGCCGGGCTCGCCTCGGCCCAGGTGGTGCCCACCGGGTTCGCCGACGAACTCGTCGTCGGCGGGTTCGACGTGCCCGTCGCCATGGAATACGTCCCCGGGGGCCGCTGGCTGGTCGCCGAACAGCTCTCGGCCAAGGTGCGGCTGGTCGTGAATGGCGCGTTGTCGGCCACCGATCCCGTCTTCACCGTGCCCGGAGTCGTGGCCGGCGGGGAACAGGGGCTGCTCGGGCTGGCGCTCGATCCGCAGTTCCCGGTCCGGCCCTACCTGTACACGCACCAGACCGACGCGAGCCGCGGCGTGCGAATCTCGCGCTGGACGCTGACGGGCGATCTCGCGTTCACGGGCGACGGCCACCTGTCGGTGGACCCGGCGTCGCGCTTCGACGTGATCCCGTCCGCACCGAACAACGCGAACAACCACAACGGCGGCACGGTGCGGTTCGGGCCCGGCGGCTACCTGTTCGTGAGTCTCGGCGAGGACGCCACGCCCTGCGCGGCGCAGGACACGAGCACGCTGCGCGGCAAGATCCTGCGCCTCGACGTGCACGCGCTGCCCGACGGCCCGGGCGAAGCGACGCGCGCGCAGGTCGCGCCGGCCGGCAATCCGTTCCGCGCGTCCGCCGACAGCAACGCGTGGCTCGTGTACGTGAACGGCCTGCGCAACCCGTTCCGCTTCCAGATGGACATGGCCGCGCAGGCCATGCTGGTCGCGGACGTGGGCCAGAACGTCTTCGAGGAACTCGACCTGCTCGACGCGACGGGCTCGCAGGTGGTGGACCGGCTCGACGGTGCGGCGCTCGCGGGCGCGAACTTCGGCTGGCCGTGGTTCGAGGGCGCGACGGCGTACGACGCCTGCTCGGGCACCGCGCCGCCGCTCACGGCGCCGATCTTCGTCATGGACCGCGGCGGAATGGCGTCGGCGTCCATCATCGCGGCGGGCGCGTATCGCTCGAGCACGCCCGACACCACGCTCTGGCCGGCGGCCTACGAGGGCAACCTGTTCTACTCCGAGTACTACTCCGGCGTGCTCGGGCGGCTCGTGCGCCAGGCGGGTGCGTGGGTGGTCGCGGCGCCGGTGGCGGGGCAGTCGAACCCGAACGCGTGGGGCACCGGTTTCCGCGCGGTCACCGACTGGCGCGTCGGCCCCGACGGTTCGTTCTGGTACTGCCGCCAGTACACGACCACGTTCCGCAACAACGGTTCGATCCGCCGCATCCGCTGGACCGGGGGCGGCGGAACGGTCGCGGAGCCGCCGCCGATGACGGTGCGTGCGTATCCGTCGCCCGCGAGCGGCGGCACCACGGTCGAGTGCGGCATCGGGTTCCGCGGACCGGGCACGCTGCGCATCGTGGACGTGCGCGGCCGGGTGGTGCGCGAGTACCCCGTGACCGAGCGCCGTTCGCAGCTGGTCGCGTGGGACGGCAAGGACTCCGACGGCCGCGCGCTGCCCTCGGGCATCTACTTCGCGCACCTGTCGGCCGGCAACGCCACCGCCTCCACCCGCATCGCGCTCGTCCAGTAGGCCGCCTCCGCGAGTTCGGATAGACTGCGCCCGTTGCACCTCACGCCGCACGTTCCGGCGCCGCGACCGCGCGCGCCGTCTCTTCCGGAGGACGACATGAGTTCGGTCAAGACCCCCGGCATCGCTCCGCTCGACCCGAAGACGTTGCCTGCCTACTCGCCCACGACGTACGTGGATTTCTCGCAACCCGCGAACCGTGCCGCCTACGAGGCCGCGATCGCCGAAGTGCGCAAGAGCTTCGGCACCGAATACCCGCTCGTGATCGGCGGCAAGCGCGAACAGGGCGCGAAGACGTTCGACTCGACGAACCCGTCGAAGCCGTCCGAAGTGCTCGGGCGCTTCCAGAGCGGCACCGTCGAGCAGGCGAACCGCGCCGTCGAGGTCGCGTACGAGACCTTCCGCACCTGGTCGCGCGTCGCGCCGGCCGAACGCGCCGCCTACCTCGTCGAAGCCGCACGGCGCATGCGCGAGCGGCGGCACTTCTTCTCGGCGTGGATGACGCTCGAAGTCGGCAAGAGCTGGAACGAGGCCGACGCCGACACCGCCGAGGCGATCGACTTCCTCGAGTTCTACGCGCGCGAAATGCTGCGCTACGCCGAGCCGCAGCCGGTGCACCAGATGCCGGGCGAGCACGACAGCATGGTCTACCTGCCGATCGGCGTCGGTGCGGTCATTCCGCCGTGGAATTTCCCGCTCGCGATCTGCGTGGGCATGACGGTCGCGGCGGTCGTGACCGGCAACACCGTGGTGCTCAAGCCGGCCAGCGACACGCCCGGCATCGCGTGGCAGTTCTTCGCGCTGATGGAGGAGGTCGGCCTTCCGGCCGGCGTGATCAACTTCCTCTCGGGCGGCGGCGCCGTGGTCGGCGACACGATCGTGCGGCACCCGAAGACGCGCTTCGTCTCGTTCACGGGTTCGCGCGACGTCGGCATCGGCATCAACAAGCTCGCGGCCGAAGTGCAGCCCGGCCAGATCTGGCTCAAGCGCGTGGTCGCCGAGATGGGCGGCAAGGACGGCATCGTGGTGGACGACGAAGCCGATCTCGACGCGGCCGCGCTCGGCGTGGCGCAGTCGGCGTTCGGTTTCTGCGGCCAGAAGTGCTCGGCCTGCTCGCGCGCGATCGTGGTGGATTCCGTCCACGACGCGTTCGTCGAGAAGCTCATGGCGCAGATCCCGAAGTTCGTCAACGTCGGTGATCCGGCCGAGTACGGCACCTACATGGGGCCGGTCGCGAGCGAACGCGCGATGAAGACCATCCTCGAGTACATCGAGGTGGGCAAGAAGGAAGGTAAGCTGCTCACGGGCGGCGGCCGCGTCGAAGGCCGCGACGGCTGGTTCGTGCAGCCGACCGTGTTCGACGGCATCGCGCCGAAGGCCCGGCTCGCGCAGGAGGAGATCTTCGGGCCCGTGCTCGCGATCATCCGCGCGAAGGACTTCGACGACGCGATCGCGATCGCGAACAACACCGAGTACGGGCTCACGGGTGCGTGCTATTCGAAGAACCCCGCCAAGATCCAGAAGGCGCGCGAGGAGTTCTTCGTCGGCAACCTGTACCTGAACCGCAAGTGCACGGGCGCCATGGTGGGCTGCCATCCGTTCGGCGGCTTCAACATGAGCGGCACCGACAGCAAGGCCGGCGGCCGCGACTACCTGCTGCTGTTCCTGCAGGCCAAGAGCATCGCCGAGAAGATCTGACGTCCGCGTTGCTGCGGAACGTGCGAGAGGCCGGCGCCAGTGGCGCCGGCCTCTTTCGCACGGCACGTCCGTGAGGGCACGCGGTCAGGCTGCCTTCTCGATGCGCTCGCGCAGAAGGCCGCCGAGTTCGGTGAACGCTTCTTCGAGCCGGGCGAGCGCTTCGGGCGCGGCGGACAGGTCGCCCTTCTTGCCGGCCTGCTCGAGCTCGAGCGCGATCGCGGCGAAGCCCTTGGCACCGATCGTCGCGCTCGCGCCCTTGAGCGCGTGCGCGGTCGCGCCGGTCGCGGGAGCATCGCCTGCGGCGACCGCGGTCTTGAGCTTGGCGACGTCGTTCGGAGCGGAGAGGAGGTATTCCTGCAGCACTTCCTTCTCGAACTCGGCGTCCCCGCCCGTGATCGCGTCCAACTGCGCGTAATCGAACTCGGTGGCCATCTGGAATCCCCCTCGTGATGGTGAAGGACGATGCGGCGTCACGCCGCCCGCTCGTCCCCGGTGCGACCGGCCCAGCGCCCGATGACCTCGTAGAGGCTCTCGGCCCGCACCGGTTTGGTGATGTAGTCGTCCATACCCGCCGCGAGACAACGCTCGCGGTCGCCCGACATCGCATGAGCGGTCATCGCGACGATCGGCGTGTGCATCCCGCGCGCCGCTTCGAGCTCGCGGATCGCCGCCGTCGCCTGGAAGCCGTCCATTTCGGGCATCTGCACGTCCATGAGCACGAGATCGAACGACCCCTCGGTCCACTTCTCGACCCCGATCCTGCCGTCCTCCGCCGCCGTGACGCGGACGCCCTGCTTCTCGAGCAGGCGCACCGCGACCTTGCGGTTGACCGCGTTGTCCTCGACGAGCAGCACCTGAAGGCCTTCGGGGAGTTGCGTGACCGGGACCTGGGGCACGCTCGTCACTCCGGGTTTTCGGCCGGCCGCTTCGGCCAGCGCACGGCGAAGTGACGAGAAGCGCAGCGGCAGGCCGAGGCTGGCGTCGAATCCGAGCGTCGGCTCGTCCTGTCCGGCGAGCTCGCGGCGCTGCACGAGCGCGATGAGCCGCGGGGGCGCGGCCGGGGCATTCTCGCGCAGCTGGCGGGCGAGCTCCGAGATCCGCGCACCGGCCGCGCGCAGCGAGACGAGCGCGACGGAGAACGGCCGCGGTGCAGCACCCACGGCGGCCGTCATTTCGGCGGGATCGGTGACCATCGTGACCACGGCATTCCAGTGCTCGAGCCAGCGCCGGATCAGCGGGCCGCGATCGGCGTGGCAGCACACCAGCAGCACCGGCGCTCCGTGCAGGTCGAGACGCTGGTCTTCGACTTCGTCGCGGCGGACGACGGGAAGCTCGATCGTGAACGAGAAGCACGAACCGCGACCGGGCTCGCTCTCGAGTTCGAGCGTACCGCCCATCATCTCCACGAACTGGCGCGAGATGGTCAGGCCCAGTCCCGTGCCGCCGAAACGCCGCGTCATGCTGCCGTCGGCCTGCGTGAAGCTGTCGAACACCGAAGCCTGGCGCTCCTTCGGGATGCCGATGCCGGTGTCGCGGACCGAGAAGCGCAGCCGCTGCGTCCCGTCACCGCATTCCAGCGGCTCGACGGCCAGCGCGATACGTCCCTTCTCGGTGAACTTGATCGCATTGCCCACGAGGTTGAGCAGCACCTGGCGGATGCGCCCCGGATCGCCCTCGAGCAGGCTGGGCAACCCGGGCGGCACGAGGCAGAGCAGGTCCAGTCCCTTGGCCTGCGCGCGCGGGGCGAGCAGCTCGGCGACCTCCTCGACCACGTCCTCGGCCCGGAACTCGATCCGTTCGAGCGTCATGCGCCCGGCCTCGATCTTCGAGAAGTCGAGGATGTCGTTGATCACGTCGAGCAGTGCGAGCGCGCTGCCACGCATGGTCGTGGCGTAGTCGCGCTGCTCGGGTTCGAGCCGGGTGGCGAGCAGCAGTTCGCTCATGCCGAGCACGCCGTTCATGGGCGTGCGGATTTCGTGGCTCATGTTCGCGAGGAACTCGCTCTTCGCGCGATTCGCGCTCTCGGCGGCCTCGCGCGCGACTTCGAGCGCCACGGTGTGGGACTCGAGCAGCAGCCTCGTGCGTTCGGCGGTGAGGAACGACATCTGCACCTGCCGGCCGACGAGCGACACGAACGCCAGGTAGATCAGGCACATCACGGCGATCATGCTGTCGCCCTCGCCGCCGCGGGCGAGCGCGAAGAGACCCGACGGCAGCATCATGGCGCACTCGTACAGCGTCAGCATGCGGCCGCTCGGGCTCAGCGACACGAGCGCCGCGGCGGCCGTGCCGGTCGTCGCGATCAGGACGACCATGGACGGCACGGTCAGGCCGTAGAGCGCCATGCAGCGGGCGGTGAACAGGCCCCAGAGCAGGCCGGTGCCCACCGTGAGGCACGCGAACGCCACCCGCCACGCGTCCGGCCGGCGTGCGTACCAGTCCTCGAAGCGCAGCGAGATCAGCAGCCGGCTGCCGCCCAGCACCGTGAACACCGCCGCGAACGCCAGCACCATGCGCGTGTGCTCGCGTCCCAGCGGCGTGAGCACGGCGAGGCTCGCGAACACGATCGCGTACGCGAACGACGCCGGCTTCGAGCGTCGCGCGAGCTCGCGTGCGGAACGCTCACGCAGTACGCGCTCCTGCTCCTCGGAGAAGCCGGCGCAGGTGGGGGTGGCGATCGTGTCGGGGAGAGGGCTCGGCATGGTGGCCTGCAGGTGAACGAGTACGGCGCCGGGTGCACGGACTTCTCGCACACGGTCCACCGTGGGCAATTCACAAGGGGGGCGCCTGCAGTCTCGGTCGGGCGCGCGAACGCTTGAGCGCCGCGGACCCGTGCGTCCCGGGCCGTCCGGCTCAGCCGCGCGGCCGGATCGCCGCGCGGAATTCGTCGTAGGGCAAGGCGTTCAGGATATCGGCGGCGGTGAGTCCCGCCCGCCGAGCCTGGAACACGCCGAACTCGATCTGGTCGAGCTGGCCGGTGGCGTGCGCGTCGGTGTCGATCACGAACTTGCAGCCATTTGCCCGGGCGATGCGCGCGTGCACGTCGGACAGGTCGAGCCGGTCCGGCGACGCGTTGATCTCCATGGCCACGCCGAGCCGCGCCGCGGCGCGCGTGACGCGCTCGACGTCGAACGCCACGGGCTCGCGCGAACCGATCAGGCGGCCGGTCGGGTGCCCCATGGCGTGAACGTACGGGTTCTCGAGCGCCTTGAGCACCCGCGCCGTGGCGTCCTCGGGGGACTGGTCGAAGCGCGAGTGGATGGACACGATCACCCAGTCGAGCAGCGCGAGCGTCTCGTCGTCCAGGTCGAGCGTGCCGTCGGCGAGGATGTCCACCTCGAGCCCGTGCAGGATGGGGAAGCCCGGGTGGCGCTTGCGCGCCGCCGCGATCTCCTTCACGGACTCGCGCACGCGCTTCGCGTCGAAGCCGTTCGCCATCGCGAGCGCCTTCGAATGCTCGGTGATCGCCACGTAGGCGAGCCCGCGGGCCCTGGCCGCCTCGACCATCTCGTCGATCGAGTGCTTGCCGTCCGATCGCGTCGTGTGCATGTGCAGGTCGGCGCGCAGGTCGGCGCGCGTCACCAGCTTCGGCAGCCGGTCCGCGGCCGCCAGCTCGATCTCGCCGCGCGCCTCGCGCAGCTCGGGCGGGATCCACGCCAGCCCGAGCGCGCGGTACACGTCGGCCTCGGTGCGCGAGGCGATCACGCGGTCGCCCTCGGTGAGGCCGTACTCGTTCAGGCTCCAGCCGCGCTCGATCGCGAGCTTGCGCAGCTCGATGTTGTGCTCCTTGCTGCCGGTGAAGTAGAGCAGCGCCGCGCCGAAGCTCTCGCGCGGCACCAGCCGCAGGTCCACCTGCAGCCCGGTCTTCAGCCGCACGCTGCACTTGGTGTCGCCGCGGCCGAGCACTTCGGCCACGGACTCGTGCGTCGCGAACGCCTCCATGACGGTGCCGGGATCGCCACCGCACGCGAGCACGTCCACGTCGCCGACCGTCTCCTTGCGGCGGCGGAACGAACCCGCCAGCTCGACCTGCTCGACGCCCTTCACCGCGGCGACGCGCCCGGCGAGCGCATGCGCGAGCGGCCACGCACCGGCGAGCAGCATGCGGCCCGCCCACTGGCTCGCGGTCGCGAGCGCCTTGAGCACGTTCTGCTCGACCTTCTCGCCGAAGCCCTTCAGCTCGCGCAGACTGCCGGCCTTCGCCGCCGCCTCGAGCGCCGCGCGGTCGCGGATGCCGAGTTCCTCGAACAACGTCTTCACGCGCTTGGGGCCCAGCCCCTGCAGCTGAGTGAAATCCACGACGTCGTCGGGGATCTTCGCGCGCAGCTCGTCGTCCACGTCGGTGCGGCCGGTCGCGACCAGGTCGCGGATGCGCGCGGCGAGGTCCTTGCCGATGCCCTTGATCGCTTCGAGTCCTCCGGGCTCGCCGGCGAGCGAGGCCATCGCCTCGGCGTGCTCGGCCACGATGCGCGCGCCTTCCTTGTAGGCGCGCACGCGGAACACGTTCGCGCCGTCGATCTCGAGGCGGATCGCGATGCGTTCGAGGACGCGGGCGATCTCGGCGTTGGTCACGCGCCGCCCCGGGTGAGGCGCAGGAACTCCGCCTCGTCGATGATGCGGATGCCGAGCCGTTCGGCGTCGGCGCGCTTGCTGCCCGCGCCGGGGCCGGCCACCACGAGCGTCACCTTCCTGCTGATGCCGCCCGCGATCTTGGCGCCGTGGCGTTCGGCGAGCCGCTGCGCGTCGGGGCGCGGCATGGACTCGAGCCCGCCCGTGAACACCATGATCTCGCCGTCGAGCACGCGCGGGCCCGTGGGGCGCGCCTCGGCGACCGGGCGCACGCCGGCGGCGCGCAGGCGCTTGAGCACGTCGCGATTGCGTGCCGAGGAGAAGAAGTGGTGCACGCTCGCCGCGACCTCGGGGCCGATGCCGTGGATCTCCTGCAGCTCCTCCTCGCTCGCGGCCACGAGCCCGTCGAGCGCGCCGAAGTGGTCGGCGAGCAGGCGCGCGACGGTCTCGCCCACGTGCTCGATGCCGAGCGCGAACAGGAACCGCTCGAGCCGCGGGTTCTTGCTGGCTTCGATCGCGGCGACCAGGTTCTCGATGGACTTCTCGGCGAAGCCCTCGAGCCCGACCAGATCGATGGGCGTGAGGTGGTAGAGGTCGGCCAGGTCCTTCACGAGCCTGGCGTCGAGCAACTGCTTCACGGTCTTCTCGCCGAGCCCGACGATGTCCATGGCGCTGCGCATGGTGAAGTGCGTGAGGTGGCGCTCGAGCTGGGCGGGGCAGGCGAGACCGTTCGTGCAGAAGTGCGCCGCGCCCTCGCGTTCGACCGCGGCGTCGCAGACCGGGCACCTGGCCGGCAGCTCGAAGCGCTTCGTGCCGGACGGGCGCTTGTCGAGCAGCACCTCGACGACCTCGGGAATCACGTCGCCCGCACGCCGCACGCGCACGGTGTCGCCGATGCGCACGTCCTTGCGATCGAGCTCGTCCTGGTTGTGGAGCGTCGCGCGCGACACGGTGACGCCCGACACGTCCACGGGCTGCAGCTGCGCGACGGGCGTGAGCTTCCCGGTGCGCCCGACCTGCACCACGATGTCGAGCACGCGCGTGACTTCCTCGCGCGGTGGGAACTTGAACGCGAACGCCCAGCGCGGACTGCGCGAGCGCAGCCCCAGCCGGGCGTGCGTGGCGCGGTCGGCCACCTTCACCACCACGCCGTCGATCTCGTAGGGCAGCGCGTCGCGCTCGGCGCCGAGTGCCTCGTGGTACGCGATCACCGCGTCCACGCCGGCGCACGGTGTGGCGCGGTCGTCCACGTGGAAGCCCCACGCGCGCAGCGCGGCGAGCAGTTCCTGCTGCGTCGCGAACGCGGCGTGGTCGGCGGCGAGCACGTCGTACGCGTAGAAGTCGAGCTTGCGCGACGCGGTGATCGTGGCGTCGAGCTGGCGCACCGCGCCCGCGGCGGCGTTGCGCGCGTTCGCGAACGGCTCCTCGTCGGCGGCGATCAGTCGCGCGTTGAGCGCCTCGAACTCGGCGATCGGCATGAGCGCTTCGCCGCGCACGGCGAGCCGCCCGCGCCGGCCGCCCTCGGGACCGCCCTCGCGCAGGCGCAGCGGCACCGCGCGAATCGTGCGCAGGTTCTCGGTCACGTCCTCGCCGTTCTCGCCGTCGCCGCGCGTCGAACCGCGCACGAACACGCCGTCCTCGTACACGAGCTCGATGCTCAGTCCGTCGAACTTGGGCTCGGCCACGTACTCGACCTCGTGCGCGAACAGGCCCTCGTCGAGCCCGAGTCCCTTGCGGATGCGGCCGTCGAACTCGCGCACCTCGTCGGCGTTCATGAGCGAGTCGAGCGAGCGCATGGGCGCCGCGTGCTTGACCTTCTTGAACGCCTCGCGCAGGCCGCCGCCCACGCGCTGCGTGGGGGAGTCGGGCGCGCGCAGGTCGGGGAACGCGTCCTCGAGTTCCTTCAGTTCGCGGAACCGCTTGTCGTACGCGGCGTCGGAAATCGTCGGCTGGTCGAGCACGTAGTACGCGTGGTCGTGCTCGCGGATTTCGGCGGCGAGTGCCGCGATGCGCTGCTGCGCCTCATCGCGCGTCATGGAGGACTTCCGTTCAACCGCCCGCGAGGGCGAGGAGCTTCTGCAGCTGCGGCTCGGACAGCGGCATCACCGACAGCCGGGAGATGCGCACGAGTTCGGTGGCCTTGAGCACCGGATCGGTCTTGAACTCCGACAGCGACACCGGTCGCGCGAGCGCGCGCAGGGGCTTCAGGTCCACGACCACGCGGCGTTCGTCGTCGAGGCCGGGGTCGGGGTAGGCGCCGCGCGTCACGGTCGCCAGTCCGACGGCGCTCTTCTCCGATCCGGTGTGGTAGATCACGACCGTGTCGCCCTTCTTCACCGTGCGCAGGTGCTGGAGCGCGAGCGCGTTCGAAACCCCTTCCCAGACCACGCGCTTGTCGCGCGCCAGGTCGGAGAAGCCGTAGTCCGAGGGCTCGGTCTTGAACAGGTACGCGGCCATGGGAGGCGGAAAGTAGCCGGGGCGGACTCGGCGGCGCAACTGCGTCCCGAATCCGCCCCGAAGCCGCGATTTTCGCGGGAAAAGTCCCGGCTCAGGGCCAGGCGATCGCGGCCACGCTCACCAGGCTGGTGTCCTTCTCGTCGCTCTGCGCGTAACCCAGCTCGCGGCCCGCGCCGGGCGTGGCGCAGCGCAGCATCGCGTACGTCGGCGCGTAGCCGCAGATACGCGTGGCGTCCTGCTTCTCGGCGATCGCGCCGAACCACTTCTCGGCGTCACCCTCGCACGCGGCGGCGATCGCGGACTTGTCCACGTCGGCGATCGCGGTCTTGAGTTCGTCCGTCAGCTTGGGGTCGCCGAAGCGCGGCCCGACGTGCGAGAAGTCCACGCTCGCCACGTGCAGCGTGCGGCCGCCGAGTGCGGACTCGGCGTCGTGCACCGCCGCGATCAGCTTCTCGAACTCCGCGGCCTCCCGCGGCGTGCGGCCTTCGTCGAGCAGCTGCCAGAACCCGCCGCACAGGATCGGCACGATCGTGAACGGCCGTCCCGCGAGCCGGCGCTGCAGGTAGAGCACCGCGAACTCGATCGAATGCTCGTCGCGGTGCGCGAGCTCGCCGCGCCAGGCGTCGTCGCCGAGCGCGCCCGCGAGCCGGTCCACGAACGCCGTGTCGCACGCGGCCTTGCCGAGCGGGGTTTCGAAGTGCTTGCGAGTCAGCGCGTACATCTCGCCGGCCAGGTTGTGGCCCGTGCCCCACACGATCACGCGCAGCGGCTCGGCGGGTTCGGCGCCCAGCTCGAGGAACGCGCGCGCCATGAGCGCGCCTTCGCGGCGCGGGTCGAGGTGCGGCAGCAGCAGCGCGCGCGGCACGGCGTCCGCCGCGACGGGCGCGGCGCCGGCGGCTTCGCGCTTCACGGCGGCGTCGGCGAAGTGCTGGTCGAGCATCTGCTCGAGCGCCTCGCGCTCTTCGGGGTACGACACGTTCGCGAGCGCGGCCGGCCGGATCTCGAGCTGGTGGTACGCGTCGCGCGTCTCGGTCAGCGCGCGCTCGAAGCGCGGCGACTCGAGCATGAGCAGCTCGTCGAGCTGCGCGATGAAGTCGCGGATCATGTTGCCGACGCGCAGGTCCTTGCTCTCCTGCATGACCGCCGCGCTGATGTCGGTCAGCGACACGGTGCCGTCGAGCAGCTGCAGGATCGCGAGCGACTCCATGCCGAGCACGGGCTGGCCCTTCATGATGCCCATGGGGTCCTGCACGAGGATCAGTTCGCGCTCGCCGTCGCGCACGGGCAGCATCATGAGCCGGCGCAGGCGCGGGTACTCGGGCAGGTCTTCGGCGCTCTCGCGCACGCTGCCCGGGGGCAGGATGATGCGCGGCTTCTCGGAGGGCTCGGGATCGGCGCCGGGAATGATCAGGCGCGGCTTGGGGCTCGGATCGTCGGGAGTCAGGGACATGCGGGTCCTCGCGGAAGGCGGTGGCGTCGTGAGCGCGGCAGTCTACGAGATGCCCCCGCCGGCCGCGAGGCGCACGGTGGTGCGCGCCGTCCCCTCAGTGTTTGCCGAGCCGCGCCTCGAGCCCGGCGCCGAACGTGTACTCGTCGTCGCCGGAGACGCCGCCGCGCAGCGTGAGCGCGGCGGCGGGCGTCAGCCAGATGCGGCTCTTCACGCCGAACATCGCGCCGTCGAAGGGCCCGATCATGCCGACGAACGCGGCGGCTTCCACGCGTTCGTTCGCATGCACGCCGGTCTCGAAGGTGAGGTAACCCTCGGACTCGAGCGGCAGGTCCTCCATGAACCGGAGTCCCACCCAACCGCTGGAGTGGCGCACGACCAGGTGCCCGGTCGGGCCCGGCTTCATCGGCCTGTCCTCGCCCATCGGGAGCTCGTGGTCCGCGTGCAGGTAGCCGAGCGCGAAGCTCACGCGCCGGTCGTCCACGCCGACGTACGGGTTGAAGTACACGTTGTCGCGCCAGCCGGGCGCCGGCGCGGGAATCTCGGGCCGCTCGAACGTGCCGGGCTTGTCGCTCACCACGCCGCCGCGGGCACCGATCACGAGGTCGTTCGGGAAGATCTGCTCGACCTCGAGCGCGCCGGACTGCAGCTGCGTGTGAGCGACGTCGATGACTTCGCCGTTGCAACCGCGGCGGATGATGGCGAACTGACCCGCGTTGCCCGCGAACGCGAGGCGCGTCTGGTGCTCGTGCGGGCGCAGGGGGGAGTCGTGCCGGGTCGTGTCGGGCACGGAGCCCATCTCGACGCTGATGGGAATCGCGGCGATGAAGAGTGCGAGCAGCGGTCGGCCGTTCATGGCATGAGCCTCGGGTGGCCGGGGGAGTGCCGCCACGCTAGTCCCGTGCGTGCCCCGTCGGCAAATTCCCGCGTGCATCGCGCCGCCACTTGAAGCAAGATGCCGCCTTCCATGACCACTCAAGCACTCGGAAAACTGCTCGACTCCTACCTCCACGACTTCGAAGGCCAGCCGGGCTTCTGGCGCGGTTCGCGCCAGGAAGTGCCGGTGTTCGTCTTCAGCGACGACGAACACGACCGCCTGCGCATGATGGCCCCGATCGGCATCGTGGAAGAACTCGACTCCGACCTGCTGCATGTCCTGCTGCAGGCGAACTACGACCGTGCCCTCGACGCGCGCTACGCGATGAACGGCAACGAGCTCTGGTCGGTGGTCGTGCATCCGCTCGCGACGCTCGCCACCGACGACCTGCCGAACCTGTTCGACCAGCTCGTCACGCTCGTCAAGAACACGGGCTCCACGTTCGCGTCCACCGAGCTGGTGTTCCAGGCGCCGCCCACCGGGCTCGTGCTCGAGGCGGAAGACGACGACGAGGACGGCGACTCCGACGACGACGACGCGGACGGTGACGCGCCGGCCGAAGACGACGACGACGCCGAGGGCGACGGCGAGGCACGCGGCCGATGAATCCCGCGATCGGACCCGTGCCGGCGATCGGCATCGAAGTGCGCGTGGATCGCGCCACGGTGCTGCCGGGCTCCGCGTGGTGCGCCGAACGTCCGCGCGCCATGGTCGCGATCGTGCACGGGCTGGGCGAGCACAGCGGGCGCTACGCCGCGCTCGCCGCCGAACTCGTGAAGGCGCGCTGCACCGTGGTGGCGCTCGACCTGCCGGGCCACGGTGGCGCGAGCGGTCCGCGCGGCGACATGGCGTCGTGGGTGCAGGTGCGCGACCAGGTCATTCCCGCCATGTTCACCGCCACGCGCGGCCTGCCCGACCAGCCGTTCGGCGACCTGCCGCGCGTGCTGCTCGGCCACAGCATGGGCGGCGTGCTGGCGCTCGATCACGCCATGGCGCACCCGAAGGACCTCAAGGCGCTCGTGCTGTCGGCGCCGGGGCTGCGCAGCGCCCTGCCGCCGTGGTGGAAGCTCGCGCTGGCGAACATCGCGCGTGCGACCGCACCGAGCACCGGGTTCCCGCACGGGCTCGACGTGACCGGCATCTCGCGCGACGCCGAAGTGCTCAAGGCGTACCAGTCGGACCCGCAGGTGCACGGCAAGATCAGCCCGCGGCTCTATTCCGACTTCAACGAGGCGCGCCAGCGCTGCCTGCGCGACGCGCGCCAGCTGAGCGTGCCCACGCTGCTGCTGCAGGGCATGGCCGATCGCATGGTGGATCCCAAGGGCGCACTCGAGTTCACCGCCGCCGCGACGCACGGCGTCGTTCGGCTGGTGACGCTCAAGGAGACCTACCACGAGCTGTTCAACGATCTCGGGCGCGAGGCCGTGATCAAGGACCTCGCCGCGTGGCTCGACGCCGCGCTGGTGGTGTGAGCGAAGCGCGCATCGTCTCCGTGCGCGCCGGCCGCGTGCGCATGCACCCGGCCCCCGCGTGGGATCACGGCGACGGCACCACGTGGCGCAGCGCCTACGGCAAGGACGAACTTGCCGGCCCCGTGTTCGTGGGCGCGCTCGGCCTCGACGGCGACGAGCAGGCCCACCTCGACGTGCACGGCGGCCCGCAGATGGCCGTGCTCGCCTACGCGTACGCGCACTACGACGCGTGGCGGCAGCTGCCCGGGCTCGAACGCATGGGCCCCGGCGGCTTCGCCGAGAACCTCACGCTCGACGGTACGTTCGACGAACGCTCCGCGTGCATCGGCGACGTGATCGAAGCCGGCGGCTGCGTGTTCGAGATCTCGTCCCCACGCGGACCGTGCGCCGCCATCTCGCGCTGGTGGAACGACCCGAGCATGGTCAAGCGCGCCACCGAGACCGCGCGTATCGGCTGGTACCACCGCGTGAGGCTCGAAGGATTGATCGAAGCGGGCGACACCTACCGACTCGTCGAACGCCCGCAGCCCGACTGGACCATCGAACGCGTCTTCCGCGCCCGCGTCGGCCCGGCGCGCGACGCCGGCGAACTGCGGGCGCTCACCACGCTGCCCGGCCTGTCGCCCGAGTGGCACGGGCACTTCGCGAGGCTGCTGGCGAAGGGTTGAGCGCGGCGGTCGCGCGGCGTGCGCGACTCGTCGCGTTCGCGCCGCGCGGCCTGATCGAGGTGGTCTCGAAACCACTTCGGTGAGCGCGAGCGTCGAAGTTTCCTGTTGACGGGATTCGCGCGTGCCTGTGGCGCGGAGCGCGGATGTCGTCTCGGGGTCGCGCGATCGTCGCGACGTTCGCGCGTGGCGTGTCTTCGTGGACCTTGGCTCGCGCGTTGTCGCCGCGGGCTGCGTTGGCGCGCGTGCGCGCAGCGGCGGCGGCCGAGAATGCGCGTGCGACAATGCGCGCACACCCGCCCCCGGAGCGGAGTGCCGTGATGTCGCACTGCTCGTTCTCGCACCTCACCCCGGTCGCCGCGCGTCGCCGTCTCGAAGCGGTGGATCTCGAAGAGAAGTCGAAGCTCGCCGAAGGACTCGCCCTGATCGCGCTCGTGGACCGGCGCCGCGACTTCCTCGAAGCCGGGTACTCGTCCATGCACGCGTACTGCACGGGCCAGCTGCACATGAGCGACGAGCAGGCCTATCGCCGGATCTCGGTGGCACGGCTCGGGGCGCGTGTGCCGCTGGTGTTCGCGTTCATCGCCGATGGGCGCCTCACGGTCACGAACGCCTGCGAGCTCGCCAGCGTGCTGACGCCGGAGAATGCTCCCGAGCTGCTTGCGGCGGCCACGTTCAAGTCGAAGCTCGAGGTGCGACGGATCGTGCTCGAGCGGACGAGACCGGCGCCGAAGCCGGCCCCGCCAGTCGAATCGGTTGATGTACTTGCGCCAGCGCAAGTGAATCCGCAGGCGGAGACTGCCGCCGAGCCCGCGCAATCGGTCGAATCACTTGCGCCAGCGCAAGCGATCGGCAGGAGCGCCGCGGTCGGGTCACGCCACAGCTCGACGGCAGCTTCGAGGTGCGGCTCGCGCTGACCCCGGAGGAGCACACGTGGCTGCGTCAGGCGCAGGACCTGCTCGCGCACGTGGTGCGCGACGGCGACCCGGCGGTCGTGATCGCGCATGCGCTCGAAGCACTCGTCGAGAAGCTCGAGAAGAAGCGCTACGGCGCGAAGCCCGGCAGCGCCGAAGGCGCGGTCACTCCGCGCGGCCGTCACATCCCGCTGGCCATGCGCCGGCACGTCGCCGACCGCGACGGCCGCTGCTGCACGTTCGTGAGCGCCGATGGTCACCGCTGCGGCGAGACGCGCGGCCTGCAGTTCGACCACATCGTACCGCTCGCGCTCGGCGGCACGACCTGCGCCGGCAACCTGCGCATGCTCTGTGCGGCCCACAACCATCACGAGGCCGAACGCCTGCTGGGCAAGGATCACGTGGCCGCGCTGCGGGAACGCCGCGAGCGCGCCATCGCTCTGGCCGAGGAGGCGAAGCGCCGCGAGCGGGAGCGCCAGGCGGACCGCACGGAACAGGAGCCCGCGCCGCCCACGCCATTCGAGGACACCCTCGCTGCGCTGGTGGCGCTGGGCTTCAAGGCCTCCGACGCCCGAGAAGCCGCGGAGCGCACCGAGTTGGAGCACGAAGAGCCCATCGGTGAACGCGTGAAGCGAGCGATCCAACTGCTCTCCGGCCCGATCCTGAAGCGCAGCGAACGCTGGGCACGCGCGACCACATGAAGTCAGGCGCGAATCGAAGCTCGCCCGGCAGCCAACCGCGAGCCGAAGTGGTCTTCAGGCCACCTCACGCCTGCAGCAACGTCGCCACCGCTCGCTTCCAGCGCGCGTACTCCCGCTCGCGCCACACGCGCGGCTGCTTCGGCACGAACTCGCGTTCGATCGCCCGCGCCGCCGCCAGTTCGGCGTGCGAGCGCCAGAAGCCGGTCGCGAGCCCCGCCAGCAGCCCCGCGCCCAGCGCGGTCGTCTCGATCACGCGCGGACGCCGCACCGGCACGCCCAGTAGATCCGCCTGCCACTGCATCAGCAGGTCGTTCGCCACCGCGCCTCCGTCCACCTGCAGCGCCTTCACGCGTGCACCCGCGTCGTGTGCCATCGCCTCGACCAGGTCGCGCGACTGGAACGCGAGCGACTCGAGCGCCGCACGCGCGACGTGCGCGCGCGTCGTGCCGCGCGTCAGCCCCAGCAGTGCGCCCCTCACGTCCGCGCGCCAGTACGGCGCGCCCAGTCCTGCGAACGCCGGCACCAGCACCACGCCGCCGGAGTCCGGCACGCTCGTCGCCAGCGTCTCGCTGTCAGCCGCGCGCGCGAACAGGCCCAGCCCGTCGCGCAGCCACTGGATCGCCGCGCCCGCCACGAACACGCTGCCCTCGAGCGCGTACGCCGCGCCGCCGTCCGGGCCGCACGCCACCGTGGTGAGCAGGCCCGCCTTCGAATGCACGATCCGGTCGCCCGTGTGCAGCAGCAGGAAGCAGCCCGTGCCGTACGTGTTCTTGCTCTGGCCCGCGCGCACGCAGCCCTGTCCGAACAGCGCCGCCTGCTGGTCGCCCGCGACGCCCGCCACCGGAATGCCGTCGGGCAATCCGCGCACGCCGCGCGTGTGGCCGAAATCGCCGGCCGACGGCCGCACTTCGGGCAGCACCTGCTCCGGCACGCCGAAACGCGCGAGCAGCGCGCGGTCCCACCGGAGCGAGCGCAGCCCGAACAGCATCGTGCGCGACGCGTTCGTCGGGTCGGTCGCGTGCACCGCGCCGCCGGTGAGCTTCCAGACCAGCCAGCTGTCCACGGTGCCGAACGCCAGCCGGCCCGCCGCCGCCAGCTTGCGCGCGCGCGGCTCGTGCGCGAACAGCCACTCGAGCTTCGTGGCGCTGAAGTACGGATCGCACACCAGTCCCGTGGCGCGGCGGATCGCGGCGCCGTGGCGCTTCGCCAGCGCGGCGCAGCGGTCCGCGGTGCGGCGGTCCTGCCACACGATCGCGCGGTGCACCGGCTCGCCGGTCTTCCGGTCCCACAGCACCACCGTCTCGCGCTGGTTCGTGACGCCGATCGCGCGGATCGCCGTGCCCTTCACGCGCGCGGCCGCGAGTGCGCGGCGCACGGCGTCGAGCACGCTGGTCCAGATCTCGTCCGCGTCGTGCTCGACGCGGCCCGGGCTGGGGAAGTGCTGCGGCAGTTCGGCGTAGCCGCGGCCGCGCACCGAGCCCTTGCGGTCCAGCACGAGCGCGGTCGTGCCGGTGGTGCCCTGATCGATCGCGAGGATCATGGAGTGCCTCCGTGCGGATGTCCCAGCGCGCGCGCGAGCAGCGCCTGCTCTTCGCGCACGCCGTGTTCCCAGGCGTCGAGTTCTTCGCGCTCGCGCGCCGCGTCCCAGCCCAGTCGCCGCGCCATCGCCGACGCCACGTCGGGCGCCACGCCCAGCCCGCGGTCGTCGTCGAGCCAGCGCACCGAGCGGCGGCGCAGCGCGCCTTCGAGCGTGCGCGCGAACTCCTGTTCCACCGCGTGCGCGCCGAGCGCGACCGGATCGGCCTGCGCGGGCAGCGGTGCCGGCAGCGGTGCGTCGTCGCGCGGCAGCTCGGGCGCCGGGCGGCCCAGCCGCAGCGCCGCCACCGCCAGTGCGTCGCGCGCCATGACGCGGAACGTCGTGTACTTGCCGCCCGCCAGCGTCACCAGCGGGCCTTCCTCGATCACGCGATGCTCGCGCGACGCGCCGCCCACGTCGGAGGCCGCGCCGTCCGGCGTGGTGCCGCGCGCGTCGAGCAGCGGGCGCACGCCCGCGAACACCGCGAGCGGGCGCTGCTGCGCGGCACCGGGCAGCACGCGCGCGACCTCGTCCGCGAGCCAGCGCACTTCCGATTCGCTCGGGCGCAGCTCGAGCGGCGCCGGGGGCGTGGCCACCTCGACTTCGGTGGTGCCCACCAGCGAGCGCCCGGCGAACGGCACCACGAAGAACACGCGCCCGTCGCTCGCGGCCGTGACCACGATGCCGTGGCCGCGCGTGAGCGCCGGGTACACGAGGTGCGTGCCGCGCGACGGGCGCAGCAGCGGCGCCGGGTCGGGCGCGCCGGGCCGCAGCATGCGCAGCACCTGCGTGCGCGTGGCGTCGGTCCACGCACCGGTCGCGTTCACGATCACGCGGGCGGTGACCCGCACTTCGGCGCCGTGCAGCCGGTCGCGCGCCACGACTTCGATCGCCGGGCCCGCCGCGGTCTCCAGGCCCGGACGCGCCGACACGAGTTCGGCGTACGTGCGCAGTTCGGCGCCGTGCGCCGCGGCGTCGCGCGCCACCGCCATGGCGAGCCGCGCGTCGTCCATGACGAAGTCGGTGTACAGCCCGGCGCCGCGCAGGCCGCGCTCCGCGAGCGCGGGCTCCAGCGCGCGCGCGCCGCGCGCCGACGCCATCGCGTGCGGGCTCGGGGCGCCACGGCCCGCGAGCAGGTCGTACAGCATCAGCCCCGCGCGCAGCTTCCACGGGCCCAGCCGCGCGCCGCGCGTGAGCGGCGCGAGGAACCGCACCGGCTGCGCGAGCGCCGGCGCCATGCGCGCGACGGCCGCGCGTTCGGCGAGCGCTTCGCGCACGAGCGAGAAGTGACCGTGTTCGAGGTAACGCAGGCCGCCGTGCAGCATGTGGCTGCTGGCGCTGCTCGCGCCGGTGGCGAAGTCGTCGCGCTCGAGCAGCGTGACGCGCCAGCCCGAGCGCGCGGCGAGGCGGGCCACCGCGAGTCCGGTGATCCCGCCCCCCAGCACGACGAGGTCGCGCTCGCTCACTCGTCTCCGGACTCGAACTGCGCGAACGCGCGGTCGAGCGTGCTCTCGAGATCGCCGTACTTCGCGCGGTAGTCCACCATCGAGCGCGCGATGACTTCGCGCGCGGTCTCGGCGCCGTACACGCCGGCCATCTCGACCTTCGGCCCCGACGAGCCGGGCATGTCCTTGTACGTGAGGAAGTAGTGCTGGATGCGGTCGATGAGCACCGGCGGGCAGTGCTCGAGCTCGGTCCAGCTCTCGTACGTGGGATCGCTTTCGAGTACGGCGATGATCTTGTCGTCCACCTCGGCGCCGTCGAACATGCGCAGCCCGCCGATCGGGCGCGCGCGCACCACCACGCCGCCGTGGTTGATCGCGCGCTCGGTGAGCACGCAGATGTCGAGCGGGTCCATGTCGCCCTTCAGGCCCTGGCGGCCCGAGTGCTTGGCCGCGAAGGCCGCGACCGACTCGCCGCACAGTGTGCGCGGAATGAAACCGTACGGTTCGGGCGACAGGCTCGAGTAACGCTGCGGCCGGTCCAGCTTCAGGATGCCGCTGCGCTTGTCGATCTCGTACTTCACCGTGTCGGCGGGCACGAGCTCGATGTAGACGGTGACCACGCCCGGCGCCTGCGGGCCGATGGACAGTCCGTGCCACGGGTGCGACTGGAACAGCAGGCCGAGCAGCTTCTGCAGGTCTTCGGGGTGTTGCTCGTCGTGACTCACTTGAAACCTCCGGAATTCGCGCGCTTCGCCGGTGCGGCCGGCGCCAGCGTCCAGCGTGCGATCCAGTCGTAGATCCACTCGTTCATCACGCGCAGGTGCCGCGGCTCTTGCGGGCCGTGTCCCTCGCGCGGGAGTTTCAGGAAATCGGTCGGCACTCCGAGCCCGCGCAGCGCGCGGTACATCTGCCAGCTCTCGGAAATGTCCACGCGCACGTCCTTCTCGCCGTGCACGAACGCCGTGGGCGTGCGCACGAACTTCGCGCGCACGATCGGCGAGTTGTCCACGTACACCTGCGGGTCTTCCCACGGCCACGCGTCCATGCTCGCGCGCATGAGTCCGGGAATGTCCGACGAGCCCGTCTGCGCGACCAGGTTGACCGGGCCAGCGCCTGCGACCGCCGCACGGAAGCGGTTCGTGCGCGTGACCGCGTTGCTCGTCATGTAGCCGCCGTACGACCAGCCGCTGATCGCGAGCCGCGTGGAGTCCGCGAGCCCGAGCCGCACCATCTGCTCCACGCCGAGCATGCAGTCCTCGAACGGCTTCACCGCCCAGTCGCGCGTGTTCGCCTTGCGCCATTCCAGCCCGTAGCCCGCGCTGCCGCGCGGGTTCGGCATCAGGATCGCCCAGCCGCGTTCGAGCCAGACCGCGAAGTCGAACCCGTCGTTCACCGGCGTGAACCACTCGGCGTGGTTCGAGGCCGGGCCGCCGTGCACGTAGAGCAGCAGCGGCGGCTTCACGCCCGGCCGCGCGTGCGCGGGCGCGAACAGCAGCCCTTCGATCGTGCGGCCGTCGGCGCCGGGCCACTGCACGACCTGCGCGGGGAAGGACGTCTTCTTCTTCGTCCAGTCGTTGAGCGACGAATACGCACGCGGCGCCGAGCGCTCGAACTCCCACACCCAGAGCTCACTCGGATGCGTCGCGTCTTCATGCACCCACGCGAGCAGCTTCTGCGCGCGGTCGGTCGCGGGCCAGTCGCTCACGCCCGCGTCGCGCGTGACGGGCTCGACCGGCCGGTCGTCGGTGAACGCCCGGTACACGCGCACGTTCGTGCGGTCCGAGCTCACGAACAGCACCGACTCGTTGTCCGGCATCCACACCGGTTCGGACGCCACGAGCGCGCCGCCGACGCGTTCGGCGAAATGCGGCATGAGGTTCGTGGCGCCGCCGCCCGCCGCGGGCACGACCGCGAGCGACACGTCGTCGGCGCTCCCGCCGCGCGCGCCGTGCTGCGAGACGAACGCGATCCAGCGGCCGTCGGGCGAGTACTTCGGCTGCGCGTCCATGCCGGGACGTCGCACCAGCGCACGCGGCGCGGGCCGCGGCGTGCGCTCGTCGAGCGGCACGGTGGCGACCCAGAGATCGGTGTCGAAGCGTCCGTTCGGTCCCGGCTCGGGCTGCGTCGAGTACACCACGCTGCCGCCGTCGGGCGACGTGTCGAACGCGGTGACGAACGAGTCCGCGGGCGTCACCGCGAGCGCCTTCTTCGTGGCCAGCTCGAACGTCCACACGCGCGCCGCGCCCGGATGCTCGGACGCGATCCACAGGTCGTCCTTGCGCGCGGCCCGCGCGCGGCCCGCCGCGGTCGCGCCCTGCGGGGCGAGGTAGGCCAGCGACAAGCCGTGCGCGAACCATTCGAAGCGCGTGACGCCGTTCTCGGCGTTCGTGAGCGGCGTGGGATCGCCGCCGCGCAGCGGCAGCGTCCACACCTGCGGCGTGCCGCCGGCCGCACCGTCGGCGGTGCGGTCGCAGAGGAACGCGATGGACTGGCCGTCCGGCGCCCAGCGCGGCGACCACTCGCTGGCGTTCGAATGCGTGAGCGCGCGGTACGCCGTGCCGTCGTGCGTGAGATCGAGCAGCCACAGGTCGGTCTGGATGGCCGAGCTGTCGGCGTCGTAGCCCGACACGACCCACACGATCCGGCTGCCGTCCGGCGAGATGCGCGGGTCGCTCGAGAGACGGACGCCGAGCGCGTCGCCCCACTTCCAGGGCGTGAGCGCCGCGGCCGGGGTGGCCGTCGCCGCGCGGGCCCGCGGGGAGAAGGGCGTGGCCATGGCGAACAGCACGAGCAGCGCGAGACCATATGCGCCGGCGAAGCGGCGAGTCATGGGGGAGCACCTCCGTGTGGCGCGACAGGTGGACGCGTGCAAGATACACCCGCACGAAAACGCGCGCGCATGCCGCGCGCCGGCGTCCCGGCCCGTCCGCCCCGGCGGGGCGGACCGGTCACATGCTGCTGCGCGAGGGCGGCGGCGCCTGTCCCGGCGGCGCCTGCTTCGGGCGGTCGAACTGGTTGAGCAGCGGGTCCACCTGCATGAACCGCGTGACCGTCGCGAGCTTGAACTTCTGGATCGTCTTCGGCACGTCGCCGCTGCCGTAGCGCGCCAGGAACGGCACCACGCGGCCGAGGTCGCCGCCGAAGTCCAGCGCGTGCGAGGCCAGCAGATCGGAGGCCGACAGCACGCCCGTGCGCGGATCGGCCATGACGAAACGCGGCTGCGCGAACGCACGGCGCGCGCACAGGTCGAGCTGCGCTTCGAGCGAGTCCGCGCGGAACGCCCGCGGCGCCAGCGGCGCACCGCCGACGTGGCCGCGGCAGAACGCGAGCAGCCAGCGCGGGTCCCCGGGCGTGGCGCGAGGTTCGACGAGCGGCGTGCTGTCGCCGTACACGTAGCGGCGCGCGAACTCCTCGATGGACAGCGCCCGGCCCTCGACGGTGACGATGCGGCCCTCGAAGAACGGCGCGCCTTCGAGCAGCACGTCGTGCACGCTCTTGTAGCGCAGGAACTGCCGGCCGGGCACGAGCAGGTGCAGGGTCATCTGCTCGACGACGAGGAAGTTGCAGGTGTTCAGCGCCCACGCCACGCGCTCGTGTGGAGTCAGCGTGGCGGGATTCACCGACAGCAGCTGCTGGCGCGCGCGTTCGAGCCGTTCGGAGCGCTTGAGCGTCCAGATCTTCTCGTCCACGTAGAGCTGCTCGTAGTCGAAGCGCGTGTCCTGCAGCGGCGCCTTGCCCGGCAGCCGGATGCAGTACTGGTCGAGCAGCGACTGCCACTCCGCCACCTCGGGGCGCGGCGACGCCGGCGCGGAGTGCGCAGGCAGGGCGAGCGAGACCGCGAACAGCGCGGCGACGGCGGCGAGCATCGGGGCCCGGAGGGCGCGCGGAAGTCGGATCGAAGCGAGCATGGTCGGAAAACTGTAGCCGCTGGCGGTGGCGGGAGGGAAGACCCCGCGCCGCGACGTGACGAGAGCTTTGCGACTGGGCGCGCCATGGGCCGTACCGGGTCGGGCCGCGAACGCGCTTGGCGCGGCGCGGCCGCGGGGCTAGCGTGCGCCCATGCGCCGACTCGGACCGCTGCGCCGCCTCGTCACCCTGATTCCGCTGTTCGTCGTGCTGTGGCTGGTCGTGCTCCCGAAGGTGCGGGACCGCGATCGCGCCGCGGAGCACGCCGCACCGCCCGTCGCCACGGCGCCCGCGCCGGAGGCGGCAGCCGGCGACGCGACGACGAACGGGTCGGGCTTCGGGGCCGCGGTCGGCTTCCGTTCGGAACAGCGGCTCGCCGAGCACTTCGACAAGCACGGCCGCGAGTTCGGCGCGGCGAGCGAGGCCGAATACCTGGCGCTCGCGCAGGCCCTGCGCGACCGGCCCGCGGGCGGCGACGTGCGCGAACTGACGCGCGCGGACGGCGTCACCTGCCGGTTCGACCGGGCGAGCGGCGCGTTCCTCGCGTTCAATCGCGACGGCACCATTCGCACGTACTTCAAGCCCAACGACGGCGAGCGCTACTTCGAGCGCCAGGCCGAACGACCATAGCAAGGAAGAAGAGGCACACCATGAGCACCGCCGAAGACGTCCGCGTGTTCCTGCAGTCGCGGGGACTGGCCGACGAAACGATCGAAGCCGGAGTCGAGGGCCTGGTGGCGCGCTGGGAGCAGGCCGCGCGCGACGCCGAACTCGAGCGCTACCCGTTCGGGATCGAGGACTGGCTCAACGAACTCGACGGCCGCCAGCTGCTCGCCGAACTCGCCGCGAGCCTCAAGGGCGCGTTCACGGCCGCGCAGGAGGCGCGCGTGGCCGACGCCGACCAGCGGCTCGAAGCCGCGACCGAAACCACCGGCGAATGCCTGTGGGGCGCGCGCATGGCGAAGCGCATGGGCTGGAGCGCGAAGAAGCAGTGGTGGTACTGGCGCCGTCCGCGCGCGGTCGCGGACGATTTCGAAGGGTGACCGCATGAACTATCGCGCGCTCGGCCGTTCGGGCCTGATGGTGTCCGAAGTGTCGCTGGGATCGTGGACCACGTACGGCGGCAAGGTGGACACGGACGACACCGTGCGCATCGTGCGACACGCGTTCGACGCCGGCATCAACCTGTTCGACACCGCCGACGTGTACGTGAAGGGCGCCGCCGAGTCCGCGCTGGCCGCGGCCATCCGCGACCTGCCGCGCGAGCAGCTCGTGATCGCGACCAAGTGCATGGGCCGCGTGTGGGACGGCCCGCTCGGCCGCGGGCTGTCGCGCAAGCACATCTTCGACGCCTGCGACGCGAGCCTGAAGCGGCTGGGGCTCGACTACGTGGACCTGTACCAGTTCCACGCGCCCGACGACTCCACCCCGATCGAGGAGTCGCTGCGCGCGTTCGAGGATCTCGTGCGCGCGGGCAAGGTGCGCTACGTGGGCTTTTCGAACTTCGATCACCAGCCCCGGCTCGCGGCGCGGATCCCCGCGATCCAGAAGCAGCACGGCTGGCTGCCCATGATCTCGTCGCAGCCGCGCTGGAGCCTGGTGGACCGCCACGTCGAGAAGGAGCACGTGGCGTACTGCCGCAAGCACGGCATCGGCATGATCGTGTATTCGCCGCTCGCGCAGGGCGTGCTGACCAACAAGTACGCCGGCGGCGCGGTGCCCGAAGGCAGCCGGGGGAGCAGCGCGTTCGCGCACTTCCTCACGCAGGAAAAGGCGCTCACGCCCGAGAACGTCGCGGCCGCCGAACGACTCGCCGCGTGGTGCGCGCCGCGCGGGCTGAGCAACGCCGCGGTGGCGATCGCGTGGGTGCTGCGGCACGACGTGGTCTCGAGCGCGATCACCGGCGCGAGCACCACGGCGCAGCTGGACGAGAACCTGAAGGCGCTCGAAGTGAAGCTGTCGGCGGCCGAGTGGCGCGAAGTCGAAGGCGCGATCGCCGGGAAGGCGCCCGCGGCGGCGAAGCGCGGCGCCGCGAACAGGCGTGGCGCCGCGACGCCGCGCAGGGCGCGCTGACGCATGGCGCTCAACGCGACCGTCTTCAAGGCCGAGCTGAACGTGGCGGACATGGACCGCCACTACTACGCCGATCACTCGCTCACCGTGGCACGTCACCCGAGCGAGACCGACGAACGCATGATGGTCCGCCTGCTCGCGTTCGCGCTGCACGCGCACGAGCGGCTCGAGTTCGGCCGCGGCATCGGCGCGGCGGACCTGGAAGCCGACCTGTGGCTGCGCGACCTGACCGGCCGCGTGGACACGTGGATCGACGTGGGCCTGCCGGACGAGAAGCGCGTGCTCAAGGCGTGCGGCCAGTCCGAGCACGTGATCGTGTACGCGTACGGCGGCCGCAGCGCCGAGTTGTGGTGGTCGAAGGCGCGCGCCGAGCTCGAGCGCTCGCGCAACCTCACCGTGTACGCGCTCGCGCGCGAGACCTGCGACGCGATCACCGCCATGGTGGAGCCGCGCATGGAGCTGCAGCTGCTCGTGCAGGAAGGCGAACTCTGGCTCGCCTGCGGCGACGCCCGCGTGAGCGTGGTGCGCGAGACGTGGCGAGCGGAGCCGGCATGAACTGGGGGGCGGTCGCGCTGGCCGCGGCCGTGATGCTCGCCGCGGGCGCCGGGCTGTACTGGTTCGAACTCCGCCATGTCCCGCCCGCGGAGAGGCCGCCAGGCATGAGGGAGGGGCGGCGCGCGGCGCGGACGTTGGTGCGCTGGCTGTGGCCGGCCGCGCTCCTGCTGGCGCTGTGGGCCGCGACGCGCACCGAAGCATTGTGGACCTTCGCGTTCCCGCTCTTCTGGATGCTCACGTTCCTGGTCTTCTTCGCAGCCGTCGGCACGCTGGTCCTGCTCGCGCCGCTCGCCTTGTACGCCGCCGTGAACGGCGCCAGGCGCCGCAGTGTGGTGCAGTTCGTCCTCGGCATGTGCATCGTGGTCACGAGTTCGTTCCTGGTGGACATCGTCGTGATGGGCGAGGAGGAGCGCGACCTGGCGCGCTGGTGCAAGCGCATGGAACCGGTGGCCGGCGCCCTCGAGGCGTACGCACGGGACCACGGTGCGCCCCCGGATTCGCTCGCGGAGCTGGTGCCCACGTACCTGGGCGGGCTGCCCCGGCGGACCTCGCCCCGATTCGGACCGCTCGAATACGAGCGCGTCGCCGCCGAGGACACGCTGCTCACGTGGGTGCACTACCCGTTGGGTCCGCGGCTCAGGGGCCAGTACGAGTTCGACGTTCCGATGCTCAGTGCCCGCGCGGGTGTCAGCGGCCGCCTCTCGCAGGTGCTCCTCGAGCCCGAGGGCGAACGCTGGGGGCGCGAGCCGTTCGACGCACGGGCGTGGCGCGACTCGCTCCCGGCGCGAGCCCGCATGGCGCGCACCGCTGCCGCACTGTTCGGACCCGGTGCACCGCTCGATTCACTGCTCGAACGGCTCGGACCGCCCGAGTCGCGCTTCAGCCGCTCGCAGCCGCTCTGGCAACTCCGCGCCGAATACGATCGCGGCTTCAGCAGCGACTGGGTCGTACGCGTCCCGAACGAGCGCCAGCCCACCGACTACTACGACGAACACCCCGAGCGGGTCGGCCGGTGGTGGAGGTTCAGCGGCGGGGATTGAGCGCCGGCGGACCGTCGGGAAACGAGACGGTTCCGCCAACCCGATGGCGGGGAAGCCGCTGCGGGTTCGCGGAGCCCCGGGATTCCCTCGGGGCGGCCTGTGAGCCACGCCCGAATCGTCCGCCAAGGCGAGAAAAGCGGACTTTGGCGTTGAGCCACGGGATGCCGCATCCCTAGACTCATACCGCAGACCATCGAGCCAGGGATTGGCGCCTGCCGTATCCCCACGCTTCGGAGGTCGCCGTGTTCCGCTGTCCGGGTGCTCGTCCGGGCCGTTTTCAGCCCGTTTCACGAGCCTCGCTTCTCCTGGCTGTGTGTGCCGTTCCGGCCCTGATCGCTTCGTTGTGCGCCGCCTCGCCGGCGTCCGCCCAGTCCGCCGTGCAGTTCGACGGCACGAACGACCACATCACGTTCGGCTCCGCCGCGGCGCTCGGCGCTTCGAACTTCACGCTCGAAGTGTGGTTCAAGCGCGGCGGTGCCGGCGTCGCCACCTCGACGGGCACGGGCGGCGTCACCGCCGTGCCGCTCGTCACCAAGGGCCGCGCGGAGGCCGACGGCAGCGTGGTGGACATGAACTACTTCCTCGGCATCCGCGGCACCGACTCGCTGCTGGTCGCCGACTACGAGGAAGGCACCGGCCAGACGAGCCCCGGGCTCAACCACCCGATCGTCGGCGTCACGCCGCTGCAGCGGAACGTCTGGTACCACGGTGCGGTCACGTTCGACGGCACGACGCTGCGGCTGTACCTGAACGGCAACCTCGAAAGCACGGTCGCCGTCGGCGCGAGCCGCCTGCCGCAGTCGGCGAGCACGCAGCACGCGGCGCTCGGTTCCGCGCTCACGTCCGCGGGCACCGCCGCCGGCTTCTTCAACGGCGTGCTCGACGAGGCGCGCATCTGGAACACCGCGCGCTCGCAGGCGCAGCTCCAGGCGGCGATGAGCACCGAAGTCACGAGCGGCACCGGGCTGCTGGGCCGCTGGGGCCTGAACGAGGGCGCGGGCACGTCCGCCGCGAACTCCGTCGCGGGCGCGCCCGCGGGAACGCTCACGAACGGCCCCACGTGGACGACGGGCTACCTGTTCACCGGCGGCAACAACGCACTGCTGTTCGGCGGCACCGACGCCTACGTGGGCTTCGGCAACCCGGCCGCGCTCGGGCTGTCGCAGTACACGATCGAATGCTGGTTCCGTCGCGACGGCGCCGGTGTGGGCACCAACACCGGCAGCGGCGGTGCGATCGCCGTTCCGCTGCTCGCGCACGGCCGTGCCGACCAGGACACCGCGCAGATGCACGTGAACTGGTTCCTCGGCATCCGTGAATCCGACAGCCGGATCATGGCCGACTTCGAAGAGAGCGATGCCGGCACCACGCCGAGCCTGAACCACCCGATCTTCGGCAACTCGGTGATCGCCGCGAACGGCACGTGGCATCACGCCGCGTTCACGTACGACGGCACGACGCAGAAGCTGTACCTCGACGGTGCGCTGGAAGCCACGCAGGTGGTCGGGCAGCCCGCCGGGCATCCCACGGTCATGCCGGTTTCGATCGGCAGCGCGCTGAACACCGCGGGTACCGCCGCGGGCTTCTTCCAGGGCGCGATCGACGAAGCGCGCGTCTGGAGCGTGGCCCGCACGCAGGCCGAAATCCAGGCGCAGATCAACGCGCAGCTCGCGGGAGCGAGCGCGAACCTGGTCGCGCGCTGGGGCATGAACGAAGGTTCGGGCACCGCCGTCGCGAGCACCGCGGGGACGACGCTCACCGGCACCGTCGCCGGCGCGAACTGGAGCTGGATCGCGGGCGCGCCGTTCAATCTCGACCTGTCGCTGCCGGGCGCGCCGACCGCGCTGACGGCGACCGCGGGCACGGCCACGAGCGTGCAGCTGGCGTGGACCGACGGCTCGACGAACGAGACGGGCTTCGAGATCGAGCGCTCCACCACCGGCAACGGTGGCCCGTTCACGCTGCGCGCCACCGTCGGCGCCAACGTCACCAGCTACGACGACACCGGCCTGCTCGCGAACTCCGGCTACTGCTACCGCGTGCGTGCGGTCAACGGTGGCGGCGCTTCGGGCTACACGAGCGTCGCCTGCGCGACCACGCCGGCCACCGGCCGGTTCGCGCTCGACTTCACGCCCAACACCTACGTCGGGTTCGGCGACCCGGCGGCGCTCGACCTGCCGCAGTTCACGGTCGAGTGCTGGTTCCGCCGCGACGGCGCCGGCGTGACCACGACCACGGGCACGGGCGGCGTCACCGACGCCATCCCGATCGTGGCCAAGGGCCGGGGCGAGGCCGAAACGAGCAACGTGGACCTGAACTGGTTCCTCGGCCTGCGCGGCGCCGACGGCGTGCTGGTGGCGGACTTCGAGGAAGGCGCCGCCGGCGCCAGCCCGAGCCTGAACCATCCGGTGATCGGCGTGACGCCGGTGCTCGCGAACGGCGTGTGGCATCACGCGGCGGCCACCTACGACGGCGCCACGTGGAACCTCTACCTCGACGGTCACCTCGAGACGACGTTGTTCGTGGGCCAGCCCGTCGCGTCCGCCAGCACGCAGCACGCCTCGATCGCGACCGGCCTGACCTCGGCCGGCGTGGCCGCGGGCTACTTCGACGGCGCCGTGGACGAAGTGCGCGTGTGGAACAGCGCGCGCTCGCTCGCGCAGATCCGCTCGACCGCGAACGCCGAACTCGCGGTGCCGACCGGCGGCCTGGTTGCGCGCTGGGCGGTGGACGAAGGCTCCGGCACCGCGGTCGCCGGCTCGGCGGGCACCAGCATCGCCGGCACGATCACGGGCACGGGCTACGCGTGGGTCGCGCCCGCACCGTTCAACCTCGACGTGAACGACGTGCCGAACGCGCCGGTGCTGGTGGCGCCGGCCGACGCCGCCACCGGCGTGGCGACGAGTCCGACCCTGTCGGTGTCGGTGAGCGATCCGGACGCGGACAGCGTCACGGTGCGCTTCTACGGCCGGCGCGTGGGTGGCGGCACGCCTCCCGCGGACTTCACGCTGATCGGCCTGCCCGACACGCAGTACTACACGGGCCAGCTCAACGGCGGCACGAACGCCATGCTCAAGTCGCAGATGTCGTGGATGCTCGCGAACCGCGTGAGCCGCGACATCCGCTACGCGGTGCAGCTCGGCGACTGCGTCGAGCACGGCGACAACGGCGGCGACCCGATCGAGTGGATGCGCGCCGACTCCTCGTTCTCGATGATCGAAACCCCGCTCGGTGCCGAGTTCCCCGACGGCCTCCCGTACGGCATCTGTGCGGGCAACCACGACCAGACGCCGATCGGCGACGCGAACGGTTCGACGGCGTTCTACAACCAGTACTTCGGCATCGCGCGCTTCACCGGCCGCAGCTACTACGGAGGCGGCCACCGCGGTTCGAACGACAACTGGTTCGACCTGTTCAGCGGCGGCGGCATGGACTTCATCAGCGTCGGGCTCGAGTACGACACGACCCCCGACGCCACCGTGCTTGCGTGGGCCGACAGCCTGCTCAAGGCGTACCCGAACCGTCGCGCCATCGTCTCGACGCACTGGCTCATCAACACGGGCAACCCGGGCACGTTCTCGACGCAGGGCCAGGCGGTGTACGACTCGCTCAAGGACAACCCGAACCTGTTCCTCATGCTCGGCGGGCACGTGCCGGGCGAGGGCCGGCGCAGCGACACGTACCAGGGCCGCACGGTGCACTCGCTGCTGAGCGACTACCAGGGCCGCTCGCTCGGCGGCGGCGGACTGCTGCGCATCATGGAGTTCTCGCCGGCGCAGAACGTGATCCGCGTGCGCACGTACTCGTCGTGGACCAACACGTACGAGACCGATGCCGATTCGAGCAGCCAGTTCACGCTGCCCTACGACATGTCCGGTGCGCCCTCGCCGTACGTGCTGCTCGGCACGGTCAAGGTCGCCTCGGGCCAGGTCGCGTCGTTGCCGTGGCCCGCGCTCGATCCGAACCAGGAATACGAGTGGTACGTGGAACTCGCCGACGGCTTCGCACAGGTGAACGGTCCGGCGTGGTCGTTCACGACCGGGGGCACGACCGACGTGCCGGAGCCCGGCAGGACCGCGTTCGCGCTCGCGCCGCCGAAGCCGAACCCGTCCTCGGCCGGAACGCGCGTGGAGTTCAGCGTGCCGGTCGCGTCGCCGGTCCGCGTCGCGGTCTACGACGTCGCCGGCCGCGAGTTGCAGGTGCTCGCGAACGCCACGTTCGCACCCGGCACCCACACGCTGCGCTGGGACGGCACGTCCGCCGGCCGCGCGGTGCGCAGCGGCGTGTACTTCGTGCGCATGACGGCGCCCGCGTTCGACCGCGTACGCCGGGTCGCCATCGTTCACTGAGCCTCGCCGGGTCCCCGCACCACTGCGGGGGCCCGGCTTCACGCGCCGCCCGTGGCGGCCGAGCCCCACCGAGGTCCGCACCATGAAGCCGATCCGAATCGCCCCGAGCCTCGCGCTCGCCGCGCTGCTCGCGACCGCCGTCGCGAGTCCCGCGGCCGCGCAGAACGCCGTGCAGTTCGACGGCGTCAACGATCACGTCACCTTCGGCGCCGCGCCGGCGCTCGGTGCCTCCACGTTCACGGTCGAGACCTGGTTCAAGCGCACGGGCACGGGCGTGGCCACGTCCACCGGCACCGGCGGCGTCACGAACGCGGTGCCGCTCGTCACCAAGGGGCGCGCCGAGGCCGACGGCAGCACGCTCGACATGAACTACTTCCTCGGCATCCGGGTGGCGGACTCGGTGCTGGTCGCCGACTACGAAGAGGGGACGGGGCAGACGAGCCCGGGCCTGAACCACCCCATCGTGGGCGTCACCCGTCTCAACCGCGATCTCTGGTACCACGCCGCGGTCACGTTCGACGGCACCACGCTCAAGCTCTACCTGAACGGCAACCTCGAGAGCTCGCTCGCCGTGGGCGCGGCGCGGCTGCCGCAGTCGGCGAGCCTGCAGCACGCGGCGCTCGGAACCGCGATGACCTCCACGGGCGCCGCCGCCGGGTTCTTCGCCGGCGCGCTCGACGAGCCGCGCGTGTGGAACGTGGCGCGAACGCAGGCTGAACTGCAGGGCGCGCTCACGGGTGACCTCGCGGCCGGTTCGGGACTCCTCGGACGCTGGGGGCTCAACGAGGGCGCCGGCACGAGCGCCGCGAACTCGGTGGGCGGCGCGCCCGCCGGCACGCTCGTGAACGGTCCGACCTGGGTCGCGGGCTCCAGCTTCCGCCCGCACTACGGCCTGTTCTTCGGTGGCACGAACGCCTACTCGACGTTCGGCAGCAACGCCGCGCTCGGGTTGGGCACGTTCACGATCGAGACGTGGTTCCGGCGCGATGCCGCCGGTGTGGCGACCTCGACGGGATCCGGCGGCGTGACCGCCGTACCGCTGCTCACCAAGGGCCGCGCCGAGGTCGAGAACTCGACCGCCGACATGAACTGGTTCCTCGGCATCGACGGCACCTCCAACGTGCTGGTGGCCGACTTCGAGGAAGGCGCCGCCGGCGTCACCCCGGGGCTGAACCATCCCGTCGCGGGCGTCACGCCCATTCCGGCGAACGGCACCTGGCATCACGCTGCGGCCACCTACGACGGCACATCGTGGGCGCTCTACCTGGACGGCAACCTCGAGGCCACGCTCGCCGTCGGGCGCCCGCCGCAGTCGGCGAGCATCCAGCACGCCGCCGTGGGTTCGGCGCTCAACTCCACGGGCGTCGCCGCCGGGTTCTTCGCCGGCGCGCTCGACGAGGCGCGCGTGTGGAACGTGGCGCTGTCGCAGGCCGCGCTGCAGGCGAACATCAACACGCCGATTCCCGGCGCGGCGTCGGGGCTGGTCGCGCGCTGGGGCATGAACGAAGCCATCGGCAGCACGATCGCGAACTCCGCGGGCGGCGCGGTCACCGGCACGCAGACCGGCGCGAACTGGTCGTGGACCGCCGGCGCGCCGTTCAACCTCGTGTTCGGGCCGCCGCCCACGCCCGCCGATCCGACGGGCCTGACGGCGAGCGCGACCACGCACGACCAGGTGCTGCTCGCCTGGACGGACGTGGCGATCAACGAGACGGCGTACGAAGTCGAGCGCTCGACCACCGGCGCGGGCGGACCGTTCACGCTGCTCGCCACGCTCGGTGCGAACGCGACCGGCTACACCGACTTCGCGGTCTCGCCGCTCAGCTCGTACTGCTATCGCGTGCGTGCCGGCAACGCCGGCGGCAACTCGAACTGGAGCGCGACCGCGTGCGCGACGACCACGGCCGAGCCCGCCACCGCGCTCGACCTGGGCGGCGCGGGCAACCACGTGACGATGGGCGCGGCGCCCTCGCTGGGAAGCGCCACGTTCACGGTGGAGTGCTGGTTCCGCCGCACCGGCGCGGGTACGGGCACGAACACGGGCACGGGCGGCATTCCCGACGCGATCCCGCTGATCGCGAAGGGTCGCGCCGAAGCCGAGACCGCGACCGCGGACATCAACTACCTGTTCGGCATCCGCGCGAGCGACGGCGTGCTGTGCGCGGACTTCGAGGAAGCGCAGGGCGGCGCGTCGCCGAGCCTGAATCACCCGGTCGCGGGCACCACGCCGATCGCCGCGGACGGGGCGTGGCACCACGCGGCGGCGACGTACGACGGCTCCGCGTGGACGCTTTACCTGGACGGTTGCGTCGAGGCCACGCTCGTGGTCGGCCAGCCCGCGAACGCGGTGAACACCGCGCACGCCAGCATCGGCACCGCGATGACCACGGCGGGTGTCGCCGCGGGCGACTTCGACGGCGTCGTGGACGAGGTGCGCATCTGGTCCGTGGCGCGCAGCGGCGCCGACGTGCGCGCCGGCATGCTCACGCCGATCGCGAGCGCGCCGGGCCTGCTCGGACGCTGGGGCATGAACGAGTCCGGCGGCACGGTGGCGGTGAACAGCGCCGGCGTGGCGGCCGGCACGATCGTCGGCACGTTCGCCCGCGTCACGGGCGCGCCGTTCGCCGACGCCGCCGCGCCGTCCGCACAGCTCGTGTTCCCGAACGGCGGCGAAAGCTTCATCGTCGGGCAGGCGGTCGCGATCCAGTGGAACGCCGCGGACTGCGTCGGCGTGACCAGCGTGGACCTGCTGCTGTCGCGCAACGGCGCGGCGGGGCCGTTCAGCGCCATCGCCACGGGCATCGCGAACACGGGCACGCACGTGTGGTTCGCGAGCGGGCCGCACTCGCCGTTCAGCTGTCTCGTGCGCGTCGTCGCGCACGACGCCGCCGGCAACAGCGGCTCCGACGACGGCGACGCGGTCTTCAGCGTGATCGATCCCGTGACGGCGACCGAACTGGCGATGTTCACCGCCGAACCCGAGCCCGGTGCGGTGCGGCTGCGCTGGACCTTCGGCGACCGGCAGGACGTCCGCGGCGAAGCGCTCGAACGTTCGGCCGACGCCGGCGCTTCGTTCGACGTGCTCGATGCGGCCGTGCGCACGGTGGAGGGCGCCTCCGAAGTGCTCGACGAGACCGCCGAGCCCGGCCGCGCCTACCTGTATCGCGTGGTGGTCACCGAGGCCGACGGCAGCGTGCGCCGCATGGGGCTCGCCGCCGCGGTGGCGCTGCCCGCGGTGACGGAGTTCGGTCTCGGCACGCCGTCGCCGAACCCCGCGACGCGCGCGTCGCGGATTTCGTTCGCGGTGCCGCGCGCGGCCGCGATTGCGGTGACGCTGCACGACGTGCAGGGCCGCACGGTCCGCACGCTGGCAAGCGGCCGCTACGCACCCGGCGTGCACACGCTCGACCTGGCGCCGGCCACGGACGCGCGACTGGGTGCCGGTGTCTATTTCGTGCGCATGCAGGCGGAGGGGCGCACGTACACGCGCCGCTGGGTGGTCACCGACTGACGGACCGCACGAACGCCGAGGTGGTTCCCGGACCACCGGCGTCACGCCCGGGAGTTCGGCCGTCCTCACACCCCGGCCGCGGCCGGACGTTCAGCCGCGGCGGGTGCTCGCGCGGCGCTGGCCGCGCAGCGCCGGCGGCGTGCCCGAGGCGAGCTGGTCGGCGAGCGCGGCGGCGCGGCCGTCGGCGGCTTCGGGCAGCGTCGAGGCGCGGGCGAGCGCGGTGGCGGCGCCTTCGGTGTCGCCGGTCGCGCCGTTCGCGCGTGCGAGCCCGAGCCAGCCGTCGTAGGACGACGGATCGAGCGCGACCACGCGCGAGAACGCGCGCCCGGCTTCGCTCGCGCGCTCGGCGCGCTCGTTCGCCACGCCCAGCGCGTACCACGACGCGACGTCGTCCGGCGCGCCGCTCACCGCGCGGTCGAGCAGGTCGGCGGCGCGCAGCCATTCGCCGGCGAGCAGCAGCCGCTGGCCTTCGACCGACAGCGCCTGCGGATCGTCGGGCCGCGCCGCCAGCAGTTCGTGCGTGTCGGCGGCGGCTTCGTCGAGCCGGCGCAGGCGCACGAGCGCCGTGGCGCGCAGCACGCGCGCGTCGGTGAAGCCCGGCACCAGCGCGAGCGCCGAATCCGACGACGCGGCGACGGCTTCCCACTCGCCGTAGCGGTAATGCATCGCCGCGCGCACGAAATGCCGTGCGGGCACGCGCGGGCCGAGCCGTGCGGCGACTTGGAGCCGGCGTTCGGCGGTCGCGCGGTCGCCGGCCTGTGCGGCCGCGTCGGCGCTGCCGATCCAGCCGACGGGATTGCGGGGCTGCGCGGCGACCATGGCCGCGTACACGCTCGCGTCGTCGTGCCACGCGGGCTGCAGGCGCACGCACTCGAACGCCGAGATCGCCACCAGCGCGCCGAGCGCCACGCGCACGAGCGGGACCTGCATGCGTCCGCGCGCGCTCGCCACCGCCAGCGCGAGCAGCCACGCGATGCCGGCGCTCGGCAGGTAGGCGAGGCGTTCGCCCGAAGGCAGCGCGCGTCCCATGAGCGCCGCGCCCACGAGCGGCAGGACCGGCGCGAGGAACAGCAGCACCGGCGCTGCGGCGGGCGAGCGCCGCCACGCGAGCCACACGGCCAGCGCCACGCCGGCCAGCGTCGTGCTCGCGCCCACCAGCACGCCGCCCCACTCGCGGGGCAGCGCGTCGGGCGCGTGCGCCACGCCGGGCAGCATCGCGGCCAGGAAGTGCGGCACCAGCGACCACGCCAGCACGGCGCGCCGCGCGACGTCGTCGGGCGACTGGTAGATCGTGATCCCGGCGCCGGGCGTCGCCCAGGCCCGGTGCGCGAGCGCCCACGCGCCGGCCACCAGCGCCCAGGGCGCGAGCCGCGCCAACGACGCGCGCAGGGCCGGGCGCTGCGCCGCCGCGCGATCCATCGCCAGCGCCACCAGCGGCAGCCCGATCGCCGACTCCTTCGAGCCCAGCGCCGCACCGTAGGCGAGCGCCGCGGCCATCGCCGTGACGCGCCGGCCGTTCGCCAGCGCGCGGCGGTCGAGCGCCAGCGCGGCGATCGCGAACAGCCCGCAGAGCACGTCGGTGCGTCCGACCACCCACGCGACCGCTTCGGCGTGCACCGGCGCCACCGCGAACCACGCCGCGCCGAGCAGCACCGCGATCGTGGGCAGTCCGTGCGCGCAGAGCAGCGCGCAGAGCAGCGCCGTGACGAGTGCGTGCTGCAGCGTGTTCGCGACGTGGAACCACGCGGGCGAGCCGCCACCCAGGTGGCCGTCGAGCCAGAACGACCACGACACGACCGGGCGCCAGAGTCCGGACAGGCGCCGCGCGGGCGCCCAGAAGTCGCTCGTGAGAAGCGTCAGCGGGGATTCGCCGCGCGCGAAGATCGCCGGGAGCAGCTCACCGTCGTCGCGCGCGAAGCCGTTCGACCAGCTGCGTGCGTAGGACACGAGCGAAACCAGGAACACGGAGGCCGAGGCGGCGAGGGTCGGCCACGTGATGCGCCCGGCATTCGGCCGGGATGCCTTCGAAGTCTTCGGGGGGGAGGTGCGACGATCGTGGTGTGACTTCGACATCTCGACGATTCAACCTTAGGTGTCGGCCCATGTGGTGTCGGGAAGGTGCGAGCACGCGGTGTAACGGCTCACCGCGAGTTTCCAATGTAGCGTGCGCCGCGGGAGGAGCGCGAGCGACCGCACCGCATTCGCGTGGCGAACGCGGCGTTTCGCCGGGCGAACGGCGAGCCGGCGGGGGTGCTGCCGGTTGTTGACCGTACCGCCGCGCTCGCCGACAGTGCGCAATTCCGACGGACGCCTTCCTCCCTCCCCGAGGCCACCGCATGGACCGCCGCGACGAAGACGACGCCACGATCGGATCGCACCCGGGCGGCACCCGCACCGCGAGGACGACGAGACGCTCGGGCTGGAGCCGCTGCCGGCGCGGGACCGGCGCGCCGGCATGCCCGAGACGATCGGCAACTACCGCATCCTGGGCGTGCTCGGTCAGGGCGGCATGGGCGTGGTGTACGAGGCCGAGCAGGACAGCCCCCGGCGCCGCGTGGCGCTCAAGGTGATTCGCGGTGGCACGTTCGTGGACGACAACGCGGTGCGCATGTTCAAGCGCGAAGCGGATACGCTCGCGCGGCTCAAGCACCCGAACATCGCCGGCATCTACGAGGCGGGGCGCACCGAGGCGGGACAGCACTTCTTCGCCATGGAACTGGTGGTCGGGAGCAACCTCAGCCTGTACCTCGATCGGCGTCCGCAGGTGATCGAAGGCGCCGAACTGCGCTTCCGGCTGCGGCTGTTCCAGGCGATCTGCGAAGCGGTCAACTACGCGCACCAGCGTGGCGTGATCCACCGCGACCTGAAGCCTTCGAACATCGTGGTCGGGGAAGGCGAGCAGAGCGGCGCGGGCGGGCTGCCCGAACTCAAGGTGCTCGACTTCGGGCTCGCGCGCATCACCGGCACCGACGTGGACGCCATGACGCAGGTCTCCGAAGTCGGCATCCTCAAGGGCACGCTTCCGTACATGAGCCCGGAGCAGGCGCGCGGCAACTCCGACGACATTGACCTGCGTTCGGATGTCTACGCGCTGGGCGTGATCCTGTACGAGATGCTCACGGGGACGAGGCCCTACGATCTCGAGCGCGTCTCGATCATGGAGTCCGCGCGCGTCATCTGCGAACAGCCGCCCCTGTCGCTCCGGCGTTCGTGGAAGCGCGGCCCGGCACCGGACCCGGACCTCGAGACGATCACGGGCAAGGCGCTCGAGAAGGAAGCCGACCGCCGTTACGCGAGTGCCGCCGCCCTGAGCGAGGACATCGGGCGCTACCTCGATTCGCGGCCCATCCTGGCGCGCGCCCCGAGCGCCATGTACCAGCTGCGCAAGTTCGCGCGGCGCAACCGCGCGCTGGTCGCGGGTGCGGTGGCGACCGCGCTGGCGCTCGTGGCGGGCATCGTGGTTTCGACCCTGTTCGGCGTGCGCGAGGCGAAGCAGCGTCACGCGGCGGAACAGGCGCAGCTCGACACGCAGGCGGTCGTCGAGTTCCAGGAGCGCATGCTCGGCGAGATTGACGTGGCGCGCATGGGGCGCAGCCTTGCGGACGATCTCGCGGCGCGGCTCGGCGCGAGCCTCACCGAGCAGGGCGCGCGTCCCGCGGAGGCGCAGGCGGAAGTCGCCGCGTTCCGCCGGCAGCTGGCGCGGATCAACTCGACCGACGCGGCGCTCCAGGTGCTCGACACGAACATCCTGTCGCGCGCGATCGAGGCGTCCGGCACGCAGTTCGCCACGCGGCCGCTCGTGCACGCGCAGCTGCTGCGCGCGATCGGCGACACGTACTTCAAGATCGGGCTGTACGACAAGGCGGAACCGCCGCTGGTGGCCTCGTGCGCGCTGTACGACAGCCTGCTCGGGCCCGACGCGGATCCGACGCTGGCGAGCCTGCGGTCGCTCGGCGGGCTCTACATGAACCAGAGCCGGGTGGAGGAAGCCGACTCGTTGCTCACGCACGTGTTGCGTACGCGGCTCGCGCGTCACGGCCTGCGCCATCACGACACCATCGGCTCGTTCGACGACCTCGTCGTGCTCTACACCGACACGCAGCGCTTCGCCGAGGCCGAGAGCCTGGGTGCGATCGCCCTGCGCGAATGCCGGGCGCTGAAGGGCGACGACGACAAGTTCACGCTCACGGTGATGGCGAACTACGCGTGGGCGTTGACGCAGGACGGCAAGTTCGCCGCGGCCGAGTCGCTGGCCCTGAAGGCTCTCGCTGGTCGGCGCAAGGTACTCGGCAACGAGAACAGCGAGACGATGACGTCGGCGAACAATCTCGGCGTGCTCTACCGCCAGATGGGCCGCGACGACGAAGCCGAGCCGCTGTTCCGCGAGGACTACGAGGTCACGCGCCGGCTGCTGGGCGACGATCACCCGGACCTGCTCGCGACCATGACCAATCTCGGGCGGCTCTACACGTCGCGCGGCAAGTTCGCCGAGGCCGAGTCGCTGCTCGCCAAGACCGTGGCCACGTCGAAGCGCGTGATGCCGCCGGGGTTCTTCGGCACGGGTGTGACGCTGCTGAGCTACGCCGACGCACTGATCGGAATGGGGCGCTGGCGCGACGCCGAGGCGCCGATGCGCGAGGGCCACGACATCGTGTTCGCGCTGACCGGCCCGCACGACCGCGGCGTGCAACACGCCGCGCGCGCGCTCGTGACGATCTACGAAAAGACCGGCCGCCCGGCCGAAGCCGCGAAGTGGCGCGCGAAGGTGGATCCGGCGGAGCAGTAGGAGCTGGGGCTCAGCCCTGCTTCAGCCCCTCGGCCAGCAGCTCGAGCATGCCGGGCGGGAACACGCCGCCGGCTTCGAGCGTCGCGCACGTGAACCGGCGAGTTGCTCGGCGATTTCGCCGCGATGCTTCGGCAGGCGCGGGGACGTGTCGGACGATGGCTTCACCCGCGTCGACGCCGTGCGTTCGAGCAGCGCGTCGAGGTCGCGCGTCGCCTGCGCCGCGACCATGGCCTGCGCCACGCCCGCGAGCAGCAGGTGCGGATGCGCCGAACCGTCGGGCAGCCGGAACTCGATCGTGGGCGCGCTCACCGCGCGGCCGTCCGGCGTGGACGCGACGATCGGCAGGCGTACGAGCGCGTGCCGGTCGAACTCGCCCCACGCGATCGCCGTCGGCGCCTCCTTGCCCTGCGTGAGACGCACGAACGAGCCTTCGACGCGGTTGCCGAACGCCATCAGCGCGCCGCCGTGCGTGACGAGCCCGGCGATCAGCCGCCGCGCGGGATCGCCGAGCACGCCCTGCGCGTCGCGCCCGCCCAGGTGCACGCCGTCGCGCACGGGCGAGAAGTGGAAGTGCAGGCCCGAGCCCGCGTGGCCGCGCCGCAGGATCGGGTCGAAGCTCGCGCGCATGCCCGACTGGTGCGCGAGGTTGCGAAGCACCCACTGCGTGAGCACGACCGCGTCGGCCGCGTCGGGCAGGGGCGCCAGCGCCATTTCGATCTCGTGCTGCTCCCAGATCGAGTCGTCCTCGGGCGACGCCGGGATGTAGCCCACCTCGCTGTGCCCGTACTTGATCGGCACGCCGATCTCGGCCAGCACGGTGAGCGCGGTGCGGCGCAGCCGCTCGCCGAACACGAACGGCGAACTCGCGTGGTAGCCGCGATCGTCGGCGCCGTAGAAGTCCTCTTCGCTCGTGCGCTTGGCGAGGAAGTACTCGACCTCGCCCAGCGCGTGCAGCTCGACGCCGAACGCCTCGCGCACGCGTGCGAACGCCGCGCGCGCGATCGTGTCGGGTGATTCGGGCAGCGGAGCGCCGTCGCGGCCGGCGTGCGAGCACAGCAGCACGAGCGCCGGCACCTTGGAGAACGGGTCGAGGAACGCCGACGACACGCGCGGCCGCAGGAGGATGTCGGACGCGCCCGCGCGGATTCCCGAGCCCGCGAAGATGGACGAGCCGTCCGCGCGCTCGCCGCCCTCGAGCACGTCGCGCAGGTGCGCGTCGGACAGCGGCACGAAGTCCAGCGTCTTGAGCCAGCCGTCGCCGCCCACGTGCATGAGCGACACGATGCGGATCGAGTGCTCCTTCACGAGCGCCACGAGTTCGTCCACCGTCCACTCGTGCGCGTGCTTGCCGAACACGCGTTCGAGCCGCCGCGCGGGAATCACCTGCTCCGCGCGATCGTCGGCGCGGCGGGTGTAGAGCATCGTGTCCATGATCGGGGTCGCTCCCTGCGAACGAGTCGCGAACTCATGCCCGCATGCCCGCGCGAGGGGCGCGAGGCGGACCACGACCGCGAGCGTAGGGGAGAAGCGCCGCGTGAAGGGATGGGCCGGAAGGAGGGGGGAGAGCAGCGACTCCACCCGTCGAAAAAGCTGCGGCCCCCCGCAATCCCCGATTTCCCGTGACTCTCATTCCTCTGCATGACACGTTCCCGGCCGCTCCATGCCCGGGTTGCCCCGGAGCACGCTCGCCACCCACTCCAGGAGACACCCGTGCCCCGCACCCGCCCTGGCCGCGTCATTGCCGCCCTGTTGCTCGCTGTTTTCGTGTCGGCCCCGTCGCCGGCCGCGGCGGCCCAGTTCGTCCCGATCTGGGGGCTGAACGGTTGGACGTTCGGGCGGGCACTGGGCAACGTCGACGGCGATCTGCGGGACGAGTTCTTGTTCTCGAACAACTCGGACGGGCACCTCGCGGTGGTGGATGGCGCGACGGGCGTGATCGAGAAGGACCTGCCCGAGTTTCGCGCGAGCGACTCGTACGTGACCGCGGAGAACCTCGACGCCGACCCGCGGCTCGAGTTGATCTGCGTCCGGCCCGGCGCTGGGCCGATCACGCCGCTGACCCGCGTCTACGACTGGGCTCCCGGCGGATACGTCCAGCTGCTCTCGCACACGGATCCGATTTCCGGCGTTTCCGTCTCCCACTTCCGCAGCGCGTCGCAGTGCGAACTCTTCGAGGTGGCGCCGACGGACATCCGGCTGCGCGACTTGAACGGCACCGTGCTGCTGAGCGGTTCGACCGCGGTCAGCCCCTGGACGGGCGTCGGCGTGGCCGGCTACGGCACGGAACTGGACGGCGACCCGATCGCCGAAGTGGCCCTCGTCCAGCACTGGAACCAGAACGACCAGCAGACGCTGTTCTTCGACTACGTGAACGGCGCGTTCGTCTACCGGTGGGCCGCGTCGAGTTGGGAACTGGGCGGCAGCGCCAACCTGGACGGCGATGCGGCGGGTGAGGTGCTCGGCTTCAACCGGCTGGACGGACGGTACGCGTTCCTCAGTGGAGTGAACGGCGCCTCCGAGCTGGAATTGCCGGAGTTCACCGCCAACAACAACTCGACCGTGTACCCGCTCGACGTGGACGGTGACGGCCGCGCGGAGGTCTTCGCGTTTCGGCCGAAGAGCGCCACGGTCACGCCGCTGGTGCGCGCCTACAAGTGGGTCGCCGGTACCTACGTGCAGATGTTCTCGCACACCGACGACTTCGGAAGCCAGGCGCAGCTGCTCCAGACGCGCAGCTCGAGCCAGTACGAGCTCCTCGAGAACTCCAAGACGGATGTCGTGCTGCGCGACATGACAGGCACCGTACTGTTCCGTGCCTCGACGGCGTTTCCCGGTTGGTCCGGGTCGGATGTGGTGGGGTACCCGGCAGACCTCGACAACGACCACGTGGCCGAGATCGTGACGTGGGACCACACCACGTGGCGCGTGGTGCGCTACAACGCCGGCGCGTATGCGCAGCTCTGGAGCACCTCGACATGGAACCTCGGCTCGCTGATTCCGGGAGCCGCGGGTGGACCGCCGCTGGGATTCCTCGTGACGTCGGTCGCCGACGGTCACTACGGGATGATCAATCCGATCCTCGGTAACGCGAATGGCAACTTCCCGGACTTCGCCCCGAGCAACTCGTTCCTGGTTCCCGTCGACTTCGATCATGACGGGAAGTACGAGCTCGTGTTCCAGCGCGTCAACAGTCCGTACCTTTCGACCTGTTATCGAAGGGCTGGCCCGGGCTATATCCAGCTCTATTCGCACACGGACCCCTCGCCCAACAGCGTGGAGCCCGGATCGTTCCGGACGAGCACGTCGAGCGACCTGCTCGAGCTGACGTCCAACGACCTGAGGGTGCGGACGTCCACGGGCGTTGTGATCTATCGCGCGTCGAACGAGCTTCCCGGCTGGTCCGGCACCGGTGCAGCCAAGCAGGTGCTGGATGTGGAGCACGACGGCATCGACGAGTTCCTGGCCATCGACGCCGGCGGTGTCCGGCTGATGCGGTACTTCGGCACGCTGGACGTGGACGGCGCACCCGGCGGCGACGCGCTCAAGCTGGCCGGTGCTTCACCGAATCCGTTCCGCGCCTCGACCGTGCTGCAGTTCGCGACGCGACGCGAGGGCAACGTGGGCATTGCGATCTTCGATGTGGGCGGCCGGCTGGTGCGTCGGCTCGACCGACGCCTGTCCGCCGGCCGGCACGAAGTGGCATGGGATGGCCGCGATGAACATGGCCGCGTCGCGCCGATAGGCGTGCTGTTCTACGAAGTGCGATCGGACGGCGTGCGCGAGACGCGAAAGCTGGTGCGCCTGGGGGAATGAGGCGCGGCTCGGCCGGGTAGAGCAGCGGTTTCCCAATCGGGCCGG
>JAXLXR010000030.1:0-24144 GCA_046327815.1 Candidatus Eiseniibacteriota bacterium
CTCAGCTTCCTCGCATTCGGCACGTTCCACGGCGACGTCGCCGGGCTCGGCGCGTTCCCCGAGGACCAGTGGCCCGACAACATCGAGCTCGTCTACTACGGCTTCCACGTCATGGCCGGGCTCGGCACGCTGATGATCGGGCTCATGGGACTGGCGCTGCTCGCGCTGCTGCTGCGCCGGCTGTTCACGACGCGCGCGCTGCTGTGGGCGCTGGCGCTGGCGTTCCCGTTCCCGTACATCGCGGTCACGGCCGGCTGGATGACCGCGGAACTCGGGCGCCAGCCGTGGCTGGTGTACGGCCTGCTGCGCACCGCCGACGGCTCGAGCCCGACCGTGCACGGCGGCACCGCGCTGTTCACGCTCATCGGGTTCATGGGGCTCGACTTCGTGATCGGGTTGGCGTTCCTCTGGTTGATCGGCCGCGAGCTCGCGCACGGACCCGGGGCAGCGCCGGGAGCCCACGGCACGCACGCGACGGAGGTGCGTCATGGCTGACCTCTGGTACGCGATCGTCGCGGGGCTGCTCACCGTGTTCGTGCTGCTCGACGGCTACGACTTCGGCGCCGGCATGCTGCACCGCTGGGTCGCCCGCAGCGACGACGAGCGCCGCCGCGTGATCGCCGCGATCGGGCCGTTCTGGGACGGCAACGAGGTGTGGCTGCTCGCCGCCGGTGGCGCGCTGTTCATGTCGTTCCCGGCCGTGCTCGCGGCCGGGCTGTCGGGCTTCTACTTCGCGATCTTCCTCGTGATCTGGTGCCTCGGCGGGCGCGGGCTCTCGGTCGAGTTCCGCTCTCACGTCGCCGACCCCATGTGGCGCTCGTTCTGGGACACGGTGTTCATGATCACGAGCCTGCTGCTCGCGCTGTTCTTCGGGGTCGCGCTCGGCAACGTGGTGCGCGGCGTCCCGCTCGGTGCGGACGGCTGGTTCGCGCTGCCGCTGTTCACGCACTTCGGTGTACGCGGCGCGGTCGGGATCCTGGACTGGTACACGCTCACGGTGGGGCTGTTCGCATGCGGTGCGCTCGCCGTGCACGGCGCGGCGTTCCTCGCGGTGCGCACCGACGGCGCGGTGCGCGACCGCGCACGCTGGGGCGCGCGCTTCAAGCTCGTGTCGGTGACGATCGCATGGCCGCTCGTGACGTGGGCGACCGCGTACGTCCGGCCCGATTTCGTGACCGCGTTCGCGGCGCGCCCGCTCGCGTGGGGATGCGTGGCGCTCGCCGCCGCCGGCATCGCGACCGCGCACGCGAGCGCCGCACGCCGTGCGGATGTGGGGGTGTTCGCCGGCAGCGCCGCGTTCCTCGCGGGACTGCTCGGCGCCACGGCCGCGTGCGCATGGCCCGCGTTGCTGCACGCGATCCCCGACGCCGGGCGTTCGCTGACGACGGCGAACGCCGCGTCGCCCGCCGGCTCGTTGCGCGGCGCGCTCGCGTGGTACCTGCCCGGGCTGCTGCTCGCGTTCGGCTACGTGGCGCTGCTCGCGTGGCTGCACCGCGGCAAGGCGCGCGGCTCGGAGTACGGCGGCGCGGAATAGCGGACGACCCGGCACGCTTTGGCGTGCGGCGGGCCGCCGCCCGTCGGGTACCTTCGCCCGCGCCGGACGTCCGGGCGCGGGCGGCACCACGCACTTCCCCTCGGCAGCGCCCCGGGCAACCCGACGCCCGGCCCGATCCGTAGGGCGAGTGCGCTCCCATCGAGGAGGTGCCCATGCGTGTGCTGTGCATCCACGGCGTGAACACGAACGAAGATGCCTGCGACTGGAAGTCCGCGTGGAGCGAGGTCGTGGTGCGGCGGCTGACGTCGTTCCGGCCGAAGCTCGGAATCGAACCCCCCGAGTTCGTCGCGTACAACGACCTGTTCGAGCAGACCAAGCTCGGCTTCTTCGAGGAGCTCGAGGGCTTCGCGAAGCTCGGCTGGTCGGGCCTCGTGCACGGCGTGGGCGACGCGCTGCACCGCGAGCGCGGGCTGACCGACCTCGCACACGGCACGCGCTGGACCGCGGGCATGGTGCTGCGCTGGGCGGTGAAGGACGCCCTGCGCGCGCAGACGCGCAGGCTGTTCGCCGCGAAGATCCGCGCGTACGCGCCCGACGTGATCCTCGCGCACAGCCTGGGCACGCTCGTGCTGTACGACACGCTCCGGACCGACCCGTCGCTCGCGGCGGGCCGGACGGTCGTCACGTTCGGGTCGCAGATCGGCAATCCGTTCGTGCGCCAGACGCTCGGGGGCACGATCCGGTCGTTCGGACAGAAGTTCTGGTGGCACCTGTTCAACCCCGAAGACAAGGTGCTCACCGCGCGGCTCGACGTGACCGACGGCCCCTTCGAGCAGGTCGAGACCGAGTTCGACGCCGGGCCGCTCGACCACGACGCGGTGCGCTACCTCGACCACGACCTCACCGCGGCGCAGGTGTGGCAGCCGCTCGCGCTCGGCAGCCCGGCCGTGCGCGGCGTGGTGCGGGCGCTGCAGGCGCGCCGCGCCGCGTCGCCGCGGCACCGCGCGCTGCTCGTGGGCATCAACGAATACCCGGACCCGTCCATGCGGCTCGAGGGCTGCGTGAACGACACGTACCTCATGAGCGCGGCGCTGCAGGACGCGGGGTTCCCGGCCTCCGGCATCCGCGTGCTGCTCGACGGCCGCGCGAAGACGGCGGCGATCCGCGAGCGGCTCGACTGGCTGCTCGCGGACACGCGGCCCGGCGACCAGCGTGTGCTGTTCTACAGCGGGCACGGCGCGCAGATGCCGAACTACGGCCCGGCCGACGAAGTGGACCGCGTGGACGAGTGCCTCGTGCCGTGGGACTTCGACTGGTCGGTCGAGCACGCGATTCTCGACGACACGTTCCGCGACCTCTACGCGCAGCTGCCGTACGACGCGTCGTTCACCGCCGTGCTCGACTGCTGTCACTCCGGCGGCATGACGCGCGGCGGCGTGCGCGTACGCGGCGTGGACCCGCCGGCCGACATCCGCCACCGGGCGCTGCAGTGGAACGGCGCCGAGCGCGGCTGGGGACCGCGCGAGCTGAAGCCGTGGGTGGCGCAACGCACGCGTGCCGCCGCGCGCGCCGAGTACGTGGGGCGTGACGGGGTCACGCGGCGGCTCGGCCGCGCGGTCGCGCTGCGCACGGCCGACGACGCGCGCTACGACCGCATCCGGAAGCAGTACGGCCACTACGGGCCCTACCTGCCCGTGCTGCTCGAGGCGTGTCGCGAAGGCGAGTCGGCGTACGAGTACCGCGACGGATCCACGCCGTACGGCGCGTTCACGTTTCACCTCGTGCAGGCGCTGCGCGCGGGCGGCGGGCGGCGCACGTTCCGCACGCTCGTGCGCGAAGCCGCGCGAGGCATCGCGGCGCAGGGCTACGAGCAGCACCCGCAACTGGTGGGCCCGGACGTGCGGCTGCGGCGGCCGGTGCCGTGGCGCGGCGCCGCGAGCGCGACGCTGATCCGCGAACGGCGGGCGCGGGCCGGACCCGCGCGCCCCGGCCGTCACAGCTCGAGCGCTTCCTGCGGGTGCTTGTCCGCGAACGCCGCGCCTTCGTGCACGAGCAGCCAGCGCTTGCGGTCGAGCCCGCCGCCGTAGCCCCACAGCGTGTGGTTCGCCGCGATCACGCGGTGGCAGGGCACGAAGATCGCCACGAAGTTCGCACCGTTCGCGGCGCCCACGGCGCGCGTCGCGGTAGGCTTGCCGAGGTGCCCGGAAAGCTGGGCGTACGTCCAGGTCGTGCCCGGCGCGATGCGCCGCAGCGCCTGCCAGCAGCGGTTCTGGAACGGCGTGCCGAGCAGCTCGACGGGCTGCTCGTCGAGCGCGCGCAGTTCGCCGGCGAAGTAGCGCGCGAGCCGGCCCACCGCTCCGGCCGGATCGTGGTGTTCGCGCGGCTCGCAGTTGCCGAGCACGCGGTGCAGCCGTGCGAGCGCGTGCTCGAGCCGGTCGGGCGCGCGCTCGAACTCGCACGTCACGAGCGCGTCCCCGTGGCCGATCAGCCGGAGCGTCCCGACGGGCGATTCGTACGAGCAGGTGTCGAGGGTCATGTGCGTGTCCTCCGCTTCGCGGCCGCGGCCCCCATGTGGCGCCACAGCGCGATCGTCGCGTACGCGCGCCACGGGCGCCAGCGTTCGGCACGCACGCGCGCCTCGCGTTCGCCGGGCAGCTTGCCACCGCGCGCGAGCGCCTGTCGCACGACCAGGTCGCCGGCGGGGAACGCGTCGGGATCGTGCACCGCTCGCATCGCGATGTACTGCGCGGTCCACGGGCCGATGCCCGGCAGCGCCACGAGCGCCGCCTCGGCGGCGGACGCATCCTCGAACGCGTCGAGCACCACCGTGCCGTCGGCGACCGCGCGGGCGAAGCCGCGCAGTGCGGCGGCGCGTGCGCGCGGCAGCCCGAGCGTCTCGAGTGGTGCGGCGGCGACCGCGACCGGCGTGGGGAACAGGTGCGTGAGCGTGCCCGACGGTTCGGCGAGCGGCGCGCCGCAGTTCGCGACCAGCCGAGCGGCGAGCGTGCGCGCGGCGGCGACCGTCACCTGCTGGCCGAGCAGCGCACGCACGCCGAGTTCGAACGCGCCCCACGCACCGGGCACGCGCACGTGCCCCGCACCGAGCGCGCGCGCGAGCAGCGCGTCGCGCTTCAGGTGCGCCGCGATCGCGGTCACGTCGGCGTCGAGATCGAAGAGCCGCGTGACGCGCGCGACGACCGGCAGCAGCGGCAGCGGCCGCGCGGACTGCAGTTCGAGCCGCACGCCGCGCGTGTCCGCGGTCACGAGCAGCACGCCGCTCGCGCCGTCCAGCTCCACGCTGCGCGAGTACGTGGCGCCGTCCACCGACTCGACGCCCGGGATCGCGCGCGCGGCGAGGAACGCGAGCAGCGGCGCCGGGTCGAACGGCGGGCGTGCCGCGAGCCGCAGCGCCGGTCCGCTCGCCGCGGGCGCGCCGGCGCGTCGCAGTTCCGACGCCGGGCGCCGGAACGTGCGCTGCAGCGCATCGCGCAGGCGGCGAGCGCTGCCGAAGCCGCTTGCCGCGGCCACGTCCTCGAGCGGCAGCCGGGTCTCGTCGAGCAGGCGGCGCGCGACGTGCACGCGCCGCGTCTGTGCGACCTCGATCGGCGACGCGCCGAGCTGCTCGGCGAACAGCGCGCGCAGCCACCGTCCCGTCACGCCGAGCCGCGCACCGAGCGTCTCGACGGAACCTTCGTCGAGCGCCCCCTCCTCGATCAGCCGCAACGCGCGCGCGACGGTCGCGCTCGTGCCGAGCCACGCGGCCGAACCCGGCGCGGTCTCGGGGCGGCAGCGGCGGCACGGGCGGTGGCCCGCCGCCTCGGCGGCGGCGGCCGACGCGAAGAAGCGCACGTTGCGCCGCGCCGGTGTGCGCGCCGGGCAGATCGGGCGGCAGTAGATGCCGGTGCTGGTCACGCCCACGAAGAAGCGGCCGTCGAAGCGGCGGTCGCGGGTGCGGACCGCGTTCCAGCAGAGCTCGGGTTCGATCGTCATGCGGCGCAGTCTACGCGCCGCATGACGCGGGCGGCGGACGAAATCGGAAGTCTCAGCGGCCCTGCTTCACGCGCCCCCACGTGGTCCGGTGCGCGGGTGTCGCGGGCGGGCCGTACTTGTGCACTTCGGCGTGCATGTCCGTGATGAACAGGTTGCCCCAGCGGTCGGTCGCGACCGACCACGGGAACAGGAACTGGTCCGGGCCGTCGCCTTCACTCCCCCAGCGCTCCAGCACCGTGCCGTCGGGCGTGGTGCGTACGATCGTGCTGCCGCCCATGTCCGCCACGTACAACATGCCTTCGCGATCGAACGCCAGACCGAACGCGGTGCCGTTCGGCACGTCCCACTGGCCGAGCAGCTGGCCCGAGCCGTCGAAGCGGCGGATGCGCCCGGCCCAGGCTTCGGCCACGTACAGGCGGTCCTGGGCATCCACGACCATGGCGTAGATCTCGCCGAAATTCGGCGCCTGCACGGTCGAGGGGCAGACCCATTCGAGCAGCGGCACGCCGGTCGAACTGAACTTGTGGATGTGGAAATCGTCCTGGTCCGCGACGAAGACTTCGCCCTGGGAGTTCACGGCGATCGCCGATGCCTGGCCGAACACCGTCGCGGCCGTTCCGTCGGGACCCCACGAGGCGAGCACCTGGCCGGTGGGCGTCAGCTTGTGCACGAGTTCGCCGCTCGAGCAGTACACGTTGCCGTCCGGCCCGATCACGATGTCCCAGCCGTTGGCCGGCAGCGACTGCAGCCATTGGCCGTCGTTCGTGAACTTGTCGATGTTCGGTCCGGAGCCGCTCACGTAGACGTCGCCGGCCGCGTCCACGGCGAGTCCGAATGCCGTCAGCGTCCCGACCGGCCAGGTGGTGAGCCGCACGAGGGACTGAGCGAACCCGGCGGGTGGGGAAGCGACGAGCAGCAGCGAACACAGGAGCAGGCCGAGCGCGGCCGTCTTGCGGAGCATGGGGCCCCCTTTCGGTGTTCCGATGGCCTCATGCCGCAAGCGGGGGGGCGACTCCGGCGGTCATTCGAAACGGCTTCATTGTGGCTGGAAGGCCCGTACCCGGCCATGGGCCGGAAGGACCCCGGCCGCCTTCGCTGCGGTCCGCCCGCGCCTCAGCGTTCGGGGTGGAAGTCCACCCGCGCCAGCACCAGCGTGGGTGTGCGCACGAGGATCTCGCTTCCCGGCGGGAGCGCGCGCACGACTTCGGTCTCGCGCGCCGGGCGGAACGCGAGGTAGGCGCGGCCGTCGTGCGACACGAGCGTGCGCAGCGACGAGTCCACGTCGGCGACCTGCACGAGGTGGCGCGGCAGCAGCAGGCGCAGGCTCGGCAGCTCGGGTTCGAGCAGCGCGAGCGGCGCGTTCGCGGGCGCGTCCGACATCATGGCTTCGGCCACCGCGCGCGTGTTGAGCCAGGGTTCGAGCGGCGGCAGCACCTGCGTGAGCAGCACGGGCGCGCCGATCGCGACCGGCAGCGCGAACAGCGACGCCGCGACCTTGCGGCGGCCGAGGAAGTCGGCGAGGAACGGCGCCCAGCTCGCGAGCAGCAGCGCCGCGCCGAGCAGCTGCAGGCCGTGCGCGGCCGCGGGCAGCCGGGTCGCGAGCGTGACGGCGAGCAGCGCGAGCAGCGTGCCGAGCATGGCGGTGAACTGCGTCGCGACCGACAGGTGGCGGCGGTCCACGTCGCCGTCGAGCACGCGGTCGAGGAAGCGTCCGCAGAGCAGCGCGAGCGCGGGCAGTGCCGGCAGCGCCGCGGTGAGCGGCGGACCGGGGTACAGCGCCACGGGCGCGCCGCCGGCGAGCAGCAGCGCGAGCAGCAGGCTCTGCGCGTGCGCGGGATCGCGCAGCTGGTGCTCGCGTTCGGCGCGCGGCAGGCGCAGCCGTTCGATGCCGTCGCGCAGCGATGCGCCGAGCAGCGGCGTCCACGGGAACCCCAGCACGAGCGTGTACGAGAGCGCCGAGAGCGGTCCCGCGAGCCACGTTCCGCGCGTCTCGATCGCGTACGGGAACCACGGCACGTGCGACAGGAACGCGGTGCCGTGCAGCGCGGTCATGATCGCGTACCACGGCAGCACGATGCCGGCCACGACGAGCGCGCCCCAGCCGGGCTCCAGTTCGCGCCACGCGCCGCGCGCCTTCGCGAGCGCGAAGTACAGCCCGAAGCCGCCGAGCGGCCACAGCGCCGACAACGGCCCGCCGGTCATCGCGGCCAGCCCGAGCGCGGCCCAGCCGGCGTAGCGCGCGAGCCCGGGCCGGCGCGCGCGGCCCTGCAGCACGCCGAGGAACGCGGCGATCGCGAACCACGCGCACAACGTGGCCAGGATCTGGCCGCCGTCGGCGCGCGCCGCGAGCGGCAGGCCCACCGAGCTCGCGAGCGCGCAGCCGGCGAGCCAGCCGGCGCGCGTACCGAACGCGCGGGCGCCGACCACGCCGACCATGAGCGCGAGCGCGGCTGCGAGTGCGGCGCGCACGGCGCGCGACGTCGCCACGTCGGTCAGGTTCGCGGCGTCGGCGCGCACGAGCCGGCGCATGAGCCGCTGCGCGACGACCTCGTGCGCGTAGCCGGGCAGCGGCTTCTCGAACAGGGGCTCGTAGCCGTACAGCGCCGCGATCCACTCGCGGCCCGCCGTGGACTCGCGCACGACCTCGGCGTCGCGCGCCTCGCGCCAGTCGGTCGCCTCGATCGCGGCGAGGCCGGGCAGCAGGGTCAGGAACAGCAACGCGGCGAGCGCGAAAGGCAGGAGTCGTCTCATGTGGAACGCACCGGGCGGGAAATCATGTCGCGTGCAGGTTAGCAGAGCACCGCGCTCGTCCGCCGCACGTTGACGCAATGGGGAACGCGGCGCGACCCTGCGCGGCGAACGATCCGCACCCACCCGTGCCCCGGAGCCCTCCATGCGTCCCGTGCCCGCGCTCGTCCTCTCGGTGGTCCTGTTCGCGTCGGCGGCCGCCGCGGCTCCGGCGAAACCGCCGGCTTCGCCGCCCGCGGCCGACTGGACGCAGTGGTCCGACTTCCACCGCGACTTCACGAACTGGCCGCTCGACTCGAGCCGGATCGCGCGCGTCGCGAGCCTGATGATCGAGCGCGACGCCGGCACGTTCGTGCTGCAGGAAGGCCAGCTCGCGTTCGCCGCACCGTTCGGCGGGCGCACCGTCGCGGCGGTGTTCACGGGCCGCGGCACGTTCTCGTTCGTGCCGCGCTCCGAGATCGAACGCCAGCAGCTGCGGCGGTTCTACGGCACGACCTCGCTGCGCGTGCCGATCTCGCAGCTCGTGCTGTTCTTCTCCGACAGCACCGCGCGCGAGCTGTCGTCCGGGCTCGCGTTCGCGCCCGACACCGCGAAGGCGCTGCAGCAGGCGTGGCGCGCGGCGTTCCCGTACCTCACGTGGCGGCGCACCACGTACGTGCGGCCGCTCGAGCTCGCGCAGATGCTGCTCGACCACGAGGACAACGGCCTGTTCCGCGCGCTCGTCAATCCCGGGCGCGGCGGCGACCCCGTGTTCTTCACGCTCGACCCGACGTCCGCCGAACGCGTGCGGCTCGAGCGCCGTCCCGAGGACGACCGCGTCGGCATGCGCCGGCTGTTCAACGCCGAGACGGTGAGCCAGTTCTTCGCGCTCGGCGATCCCGACTCGCTGCGGCGCGACCGGCTGCCGCCGTATTCCGCCGTGGCGTACCGCGCCGACGTGACGCTCGACGACAACCCGCGCCTGCGCGCGGCGGTCGAGGTGGACGTGCGGGCGAGCGGTCACGCGCGCGGTTGGCTCGCGTTCGTGCTGCCCGACTGGCTCACGATCGACTCGCTCGTCGTGCCCGGGCGCCGGGTGACGTTCGCGCAGGAGAAGGACAACGACGTCGTGTGGACCCGGGTCGAGCCGCCGCTCGCCGCCGGCGAGACCGCGACGTTCCGCTTCGCGTACCACGGCGAGGCGTTCGTACGACGGGACGACTGGATCTGGCACCGCGACCTGTACGGCTGGGCGCCGCGTCCCGCGTGGGCGGGCGAGGCGACCTGGGACCTGTGGTTCACGTACCCGCGCGACCTGCAACTGGTCGCGGCCGGACGCCGGCAGGAATGGCTCGTCATCCACAAGCTCGCGCGCTCGCACTGGCTCGTCGAGCGGCCGATGGACGTGGTGTCGTTCGACGTCAACTTCCTGCGCGCGATCCGCGTCGAACGCGACTCGCTGCCCGTCACGGTGTGGTCGCGCCACCTCGACGGCGCCGGGCGCGTCACGGTGCGCACGCCGGAGTCCTTGCGCGGCGAGAAGGGCGGCGACGAGGCCGTCGCGTACGACGTCGCGAACTGCCTCGAGTTCTACGGCCGCATGTTCGGCGAGCCGGTCGCGCAGGAGTTCCACGCGCTCGAGACGCCCGAGAACACGTACGTCGCGTATCCCGGCATGATCCACATGATGCGGCTCGAGGACCGGATCCCGGGCCGTGCCGACTTCTCGCCGCACGTCGTGCGCGCGCACGAGATCGCGCACCAGTGGTTCGGTCTCGGGCTCGACAACGCGACCTACCACGACGCGTGGCTCAGCGAGGGTTTCGCGAACTTCTGTTCGATCTGGTACCGGCAGGCCGCCTGCCGAGACGCGAAGACCTACCTCGACGTGCTCGGCAAGTGGCGTGAGGACCTGCTCGAGAACCGCAAGTTCCTGGTCGGCGTGCAGCAGGAGGCCGGACCGGTGTGGCTCGGCTGGCGCACGAACAGCAGCTCGACGCCGGGCGACTACGCGCTCGTGGTGTACCGCAAGGGCGCGTGGGTGCTGCACATGCTGCGCAACATGATGCTCGACGAGAACGACCCGTCCGAGTCCGCGTTCCGCGAACTCATGCGCGGCTGGTACGCGCGCTTCCGCGGCGGCAAGGCGTTCACCGAGGACTTCCGCGCCGAAGTCGAGCGGGCGACGGGGCAGGACATGGGCTGGTTCTTCGACCAGTGGATCTACGGTACCGCGGTGCCGACCTACCGGTTCTCGTGGACGAGCGAGCCGGCGGGCAACGGCCAGTGGCGCGTGAAGTGCCGCGTCGTGCAGACGAACGTGCCCGACACGTTCCGCATGCCGGTGTTCGTGCGCGTGGACTTCGGCCGTGACGGCTGGGCGCGCCGGCGCGTCTGGATCACCGGCCCGGTCACCGAGTTCGAGCTGCCGCTCGCCCCGCGCCAGCCCACGAACGTGAAGTTCAGCGACCTCGAGAGCGTGCTCTGCGAGGTGGTCGAGTAGCTCGCGTCGCGCACGAAAAGACGCCGCCCGCGGGAAGCGTTCCCCGCGGGCGGCGTCGTGTTCCGGACCGGGCCGGGCCTACCGCGTCACCGCGAACCGCTTCGTGAGCGTCGGACCACCGTTCACGCGCAGGCGCACGAAGTAGAGGCCCGCGACGAGCCGGTGCTGCTGCGCGTCGAGCGTGACCGAGTGACGGCCGGCCGCGAACACGCCGTCCGCCAGCACGGCGGCTTCACGTCCCTGCACGTCCATCACGGACACGCGCACGCTCGCTTCACGGGGCAGCGCGAAGTACGACTGCGCGGCACCGCGCGTGGGATTCGGGGCGATCGTGCCGAGCGCGAACGCCGTCACCGCTCCGCCGTCCACCGCCGTCGAGCCGGAGATCGAGAACACCGCGTCGCTCGCATCCGACGTGGTGTGACCCGCCGCGTCGTGCGCCGTCACGCGCAGCAACGCCTGCGCCGTGCTCGGGCCCGTCACGGTCCAGCCGTACGTGCCGGTGTTCGCGATGCCGGTCGCGACCGGCGTGTAGTTCGCACCGCCGTCACGCGACAGTTCGAGGTCCACGGCCGTCACGCCGACGTTGTCCGACGCCGTCCACGTGAGCGAGGCGCTCGCGCCGACGAGCAGGTTCTCGCCGCCGTTCGGCGCCGTCACCGCGACGCTCGGGGCGGTCGCGTCGGCGAAGCTGGCCGCGATCGTGTGGTTCGCGGTGACGTTCGTGAACGCGTAGTTCGTGACCGCGCCCACGGACACCGCGTCCACGAGCACGTCCGCGATCGCGAAGCCCGCGTCCGCCGCGATGGCGAACGACTGGTTGCCGTTCGCGCTCACGCTGACCGCGCCGGACGGCGTGATGCTGCCGTTCGGACCGGCCGAGGCCGTGATCGTGAAGCCCGGCGCTTCGGCGGCGGTGATGTCGCCGAACACCGTCATGCCGCTGCCCTGCGTGCTCGTGGCCGTCCGCGTGCCGACGGTGGACAGCGTCCACGAACCGGAGTACAGCGCCGGCAGCAGCGCCGCCGTGTTCGTGCCCGCGTCGAGATCGCCGGCGGCGAAGTTCATGGTGGCCGACCAGCTCGTGAACGCCGGGCTGCCGACGGGCGTCAGCGTCCAGAAGCGGTTCACCGAACGCGCCGGGTTGAGCGGCGCCGAGCCGAGCGACGGGTGATCGCCGTCGGTGCTCGACGCGACCAGCACGACCGCCGCCGCGTTGCCCGTCAGCGTCACCGAGACGGGGGCGTACGTCGCCGCACCGCCGACGTCGTAGGAAGTCGTGCCGCCGCTCGCCGCGACCGAGCGCTGGAACTTGCCGTGCACCCAGCCCGTGCCGGCCGCGGCGCCGGTCACCACGCTGGTGCTCGCCAGCGCGAGCGTGTTCGAGCCGGTGTGGATGACGCCGCTCGTGAACTGCAGCGGACCCGACCAGGTGATCGAGTTCGCGAGCGTGACGCCCGCGGGGTTGTTGACGACCAGCTTGGGCACCGTGCCCGAGCTGAACGTGCCGTTCACGTACACGGTCTGGTTCGCCGTGCCCGCGAGCGTGATGCTCGGCGTGCTCGACGAGGGCGCGAAGCCGAGCGTGGCGCCGGACTTCACGCGGATGTCGCCGCGGATCGTGCCGCCGCCCGTGAGGTTCAGGTTCAGCGTGCCGCTCGACACGATCAGGCTGTCGAAGCTGAACGGCGACGCGCCGGTCGCGTTGACCGTACCGCCGCTCGCGAGTTCGAAGTCCGCGTACGTGCGGCCCGCGGTCGCCGGCGTGATGCCGGTGCCGTCCACGCGGAAGCGGCTGCCGGCCTGGAACAGCACGACCGAGTTCGGGGCCGAGGCACCGAACGGGTTCGCGCCCGCGGTCTGCGAGAGCAGCGAGCCGTTCGCGAACACGACCGAGTTCAGCCCGCTCGTACCCGTGCCGGTGCCGAACGCGTTGCCCGAGAAGCTCGTGCCGAGATTGCACGTGGCGCCGCCCTGGAACACGAGCGAGCCCGCGTCGAGCGCGTTCAGGCGGTGAGCGCCGCCGGCCATGTTGTACGCGCCGGAGATCGAACCAGTCGTGCCGGTCGCGAGCGCCAGCGTCAGCGCCGACGCGCCCGTCACCTGGATCGCCGACCCGGCCGCGATGGACAGGTCGTTGCCCGCGCCGCCCGCGATCGTGAGCGTGTTGCCCGAGCCCGCCTGCAGCGTCACCGAGGTGTTGCCGCTCACGAGCAGCTGGCCGATCGTCTGCGTGGCCACGCCCGTCACGGTGGGCGTGCCGCCGTTCGAGAACACCAGCACGTCGTCGGTCGCCGGCGTGCTGCGCGTCGGCGTCCAGTTCGTCGCCGTACCGAACGCGCCCGAACCGCTCGTCGCGTTCCAGACGTACGTGTGCTGCGAGAACGTCGCGGTGATCGTCTTGTTGCCCGTCATCGCGATCGTCACCGGGTTCGTCGTGCCGGTCGTGTCGCCGCTCCAGCCCGCGAACACGAACGGCGGCGTCGGCGTGGCGGTGAGCTGCACCGCGGTGCCGTGCGTGTACGTGGCCTGGTCGGGCGACTTCGCCACCGTACCGCTGCCGACCACGTTCACCGTCAGCGTGTACGTGTTGATCGCGAACGAGGCGGCGATCGTCTGGTCGGAGTGGATCGCGGCGAACGCGTAGTTCGTGACCGCGCCCACCGACGAGCCGTTCACGAGCACGTCGGCCACGTGGTAGCCCGTCGCCGGGGTGATCGTGTACGACGGCGTCGCGCCGTCGGCCACGACCGTCGTGCCGCTCGGCGCGATCGAACCGCCCGCGCCGGCGGACGCCGTCACCGTCCAGCCGACCACCGTGAAGTTCGCCGCGCTCGCGTCGGCCGCGGTGTTGTTGCCGCCGTCACGCACGGTGACGCGCACGCGATAGTTCGCGCCGGGCACCGACGGAACCGTCCACGCGTACGTGCCCGAGTTGCCGATGTTCGTGGCGATCGCGTTCGGGTAGGTGGCGCCGCCGTCGGTCGAGTAGGCGAGGTCCACACCCGCGATCGCGACGTCGTCCGTCGCGGTCCACGTGATGTTCTGCGACGTGCCGATGCCCCAGCTCTCGCCGCCGACGGGCGAGGTGAGCGTGACGCTCGGGGGCGTCGTGTCGGGCGAGCCGAGCACGACCAGGGTCTGCGCGGCGGTCGTGCCGCCGCCCGGGGCGGGGCTGAACACGGTGATCGCACGCGAGCCGCCGCTCAGCAGGTCGGTCGCGGGAATCGCGGCCGTGACCTGCGTGGGACTGACGTAGGTGGTGACGCGGTCGTTGCCGTCCACGCGCACGACCGAGCACGGCACGAAGTCGGTGCCGTTCACGGTCAGCGTGAACGCGGCGTCGCCGACCGACTTCACCGTGGGCGCGATGCCGTTCGCCGTGGGCGCCGCGTGCGACGTCGCGACGGCGAACACGTTGCCGGTCGAGGTCTGGGCGTTCGTGAGGTTGACCTGCACGTCGCCGGCGTTCACCACGCTCTGCGTGGTGCCGCCGGTGCCCGCCGTCGCGCCGACGGACGCGCCGCCGCCCGGAGCCGCGACGACGACGTCGTAGGTGCCGGACTCGAGCCAGCCGAAGTTGTACGCGCCCGTCGCGTCGGTCGTGGTGGTCGCGACCGTCGTGGCGCCCTGCTTGAGCGTCACGAGGTGCCCGGCGAGCGGCGTGCGGTCCGACGTCGTGCCGGCCGAGCCGTCGCAGTCGTTGCTCACGCTGCCGGCGACCTGGCCGTAGGTGAACGTGAGCGGGCTGGCCCACGCACCGAAGGTGTTCGTGCCCTTCGTGTACTGGCCGGTGTACCACGCGGTCGAGCCGCCGGGGCCGGACGCCGAAGCGTCGTTGTCGATGCCCGTGTAGTCGCCCCAGCGCGAATGCGCCGTCGCCGACACGCCGGCCTTGAGCAGCACGCTCGACTGCAGCGTCGCGTCGCCGCGGCGCTTGCCGGTGGCGTAGGACGACGGGTACTCGGTCGAGCTCGAGCGGTCGAAGCCCAGGAAGATCGTGCCGACGGAGTCCACGGTGACGGCGGGGTAGTAGTAGAACGTGCCCGTCGAGCCGTAGGTCTCGTCGGTGAGCACGGTGCGGTCGCTCGTCCGCATGCGGAACAGGCGGATCGCGGAGTACGAACCGTTCGCGGTGTGCCACGAGCAGACCAGCTCGCCGTTGCGGACGTAGAAGTCGGTCGGCCGGCAGTCGTTCGTCGGCACCAGCGTGGCCGAGCCCTTCTGCACGGCGTCCGGCGGCGGCGAGTACGACGCGACCGAGACGAGGTTGCCCGCCGACAGCGTCGGCGAAGCGGGCGAGCCGGTGATCGTGCGGTACGTGACGCGCGTGCCGCCGGCGGTGCGGACGCACAGCAGGTGGATCGTGGCGTCGCCGGCCGTGAGGTTGCGCGCGGCCTTCGTGACGAAGTTGTCGTCCACGTCGCCGCCCGGGGGCACGGCGAAGTTCGCGAAGTCCACGTAGGTGACCGTCTGGCCGGCGTACACCGCGGCGCGATCGATCACGCGGATCTTCTGGTACATGTACGTGTCGTTCGCGAACGTGAACTGCTGGCCCGTCATCGCGATCTTGTCTTCGGACACGCCGAGCGCCTGGTAGTCGCTCCAGTTGCTCGTCTGCGTGGTGCCGTCCTTCGTCATGTCGAACTTGTACTGCCACCACGCACCGCGCGCGTCGTTGGTCTTGGACACGGCGAGGTAGAAGTTCGACAGGTTCGGCGCGTTGTTCCAGGTGAAGCACAGCGCGACGAAGCGGCCGCGCAGCGCGTCGTAGTAGCACTGCGCGTCGGAGATCGCGCCTTCCGCGGCGGGCACGCCGAAGAACACCTGGCCGTCGATCTCCACGCGGTTGCTGCCGTCCTTGTTCGTGACGGTCACGCTGGAGTTGCCCGCGGTGAAGATGTTCAGCGGTCCGGCCGCGACCGTGGGCTCGCCGGGAATGTAGGCACCCTGCGAGATGCCCTCGAAGCCCGTGCCGGCGGTCGGCGCGAGCGGATCGAGCGCCTGCGCCGTGAAGCCGCGCGTGCCGGTCGTGCGGTCGTACGTGAACGACCGCAGCAGGTCCGCACCCGGGGGCTTCGGATTGCGCTTCGCGCGCTCGACCGCTTCCTCGGCCGCCGGGTTGATGCCCTCGGGGCGGCGCTTGCTGATCACGATCGGCGTGAGCGGATCGTGCTGCGGCAGCGAGCGGAGTTCGAAGGCGCGGGGCTTGATCGCCTCGCCGCGCATCGGCCGCAGGTCGGGTACGGCGGCGAAAGCGGCGGCCGCGGTGAGCAGCAGGAGCAGGGAAGTGACGCCCTGGAGGAGGCGTTTCATGACGGCGGGCCTCATGGAGGATGCGGAGTCGCGGATGCCGAGCAGGCCTGCGACCCGGTCGTGGTGCGAGGGGCGATGCCGTGGGGAGGTCATGCGTCCCGGGTCCGAAGCGTGTTGCGTAAGAGAGTAATTCTAATGGCGCGCGCGTCCGGGCCGGAAAGCAATTCGTGCGTTTGGGGCATCTGGCCCCGAGAAAGTCCAGGCGGGCGCACGTGCGCGGGCCGCCGGGGCGCGTGCTTCGCTCGCCGGGTACCACCCGCGCGCGGCCCCCGGGCACCGCTCGCGGCGCGAGTCCGAACACGAAGGCGGGCGGCCCCGAATCGGAGCCGCCCGCCCGGCGTTTCGTGTGTGGAGCGCGTCAGTCGCCGAACTTGATGCCCAGGTCGCGCGCCGACTCCATGGTGTCGCAGTCGAGCGTCACGACCTTCATGCGGCTGATCGCCGCCTTGAGCGGTTCGTAGCGCACGGTGGGCGGGCTCAGCGACACCATGACCGACGCCATGCCTTCGTCGAGCGCACGCACCGCGGCGGCGCCGAAGCGCAGCGCCACGAGGCGGTCGAACGAGGTGGGAGAGCCGCCGCGCAGCAGGTGGCCGAGCACCACGGTGCGCGCCTCGCGTCCCGTGAGGTGTTCGAGTTCGTGCGCCACCTTCTCGCCCACGCCGCCGAGCTTCTCGGCCTGGCCGACGGCCTTGCCGAGTACCGACACCGCGCCGTCCACGGGCTTCGCGCCCTCGGCGACCACGACGATCGTGTAGAGCCGCCCGGTGCGCTCGCGCTCGCGCACGACCTCGGCGACCTTCTGGATGTCGTACGGGATCTCGGGAATCAGGATGACGTCGGCGTTGCCCGCGATGCCGGCGTGCAGCGCGATCCAGCCGGCGTACCGGCCCATCATCTCGACCACCATGATGCGGCGGTGGCTCGTCGCGGTCGTGTGCAGTCGGTCGAGGCACTCGGTCGCGAACGACACGGCGGTGTCGAAGCCGAACGTGACGAACGTGCGGTCGAGGTCGTTGTCGATCGTCTTCGGCACGCCGATGACGCGCAGGCCCTTGTTGGCGAGGTGGTAGCCGATCGCCAACGAGCCGTCGCCGCCGATCGTGATGAGCGCGTCGAAGCCCTGGTCGTGGAAGCGCGCGACCAGTTCGTCGGAGCGATCCACCTCGACGAACGTGCCGTCCGGCTGCTCGACGGGGAACCTGGTCGGATTGCCGCGGTTCGTGGTGCCGAGGATCGTGCCGCCGAGGTGCGTGATGCCGGCGACCGACTTGCGCGACAGCGGCACGATGCCGCCCTCGGGAAAGTCGTCCGGAGCGAGCAGGCCGTTGTAGCCGTCGCGGATGCCGTGGCACTCCCAGCCGCGTTCGGTCGCGGCGAGCACGATGGCACGGATGACGGCGTTGAGGCCGGGGGCGTCGCCGCCGCCGGTGCTGATGGCGATCTTCTTGATCTGCTGAGCGGACACGGTTCTCTCGGAGGTTGATCGGGTCGAAACGAGGCGGGGGCCGGTCGAAAGTCTCGGAGGCCCCGCGGTGCGGCTTGAGCGGGCGCAGCATAGCCCCGCGCGCGCGGCCGTGCAGCCTGCCGCAAATGCGGGTCAGCGTGAGAAGTGCGCGCGCACCCGCGGGCCCGAGAGCAGCGCGGCGCCGGCCAGCGCGACCGCCGCCACGGCGCCGAGGATCGCCGCCATGCGCCCCCACGGCTCGCCGGCCGCCATGCGTTCGGGCACCAGCGCGGCGATCGTCGCGCCCCACAGCAGCGCGCCGGCCACGAGGAACACCTGCAGCGCGCGGGGTACCCACGCGGCGCGCACGAACAGCAGCGCGAACGCGGCCAGGCACAGCGCGCACGGCACGAGCTGCATGCGGCGCAGGAAGTGCGCCGCGAGCACCAGCGCCGACAGCGCGGCGGGCGTCAGGCGGAGCGCGAGCAGCTCAGCGTCCGCCCTGCGTGACGTCGCGCACCCACGCGAGCCCCGTCATCGCCTTCGGGAACCCGAGCGTGGTGATCGCGAGCAGCGCGACGTGCTCGAGCTGCTGCGGCGTGGCGCCGGCGGCCAGCGCGCGCCGGGCGTGGGAATGCGCCGAGCCTTCGGCGCCCGAGCCGATCGCGATGCCGAGCTTCACGAGTTCGACCGAGACGGGATCGATCGGGCCGGCGTCGCGGCAGGCGTCGCTGAGCTGCTGGTAGTGCGCCGCCACTTCGGGATACGCGGCGCGGAAATCCTCGAAGAACTTCGGGATCTTCTGGCTCATGTCTCCTCCGGAAAACGCGCGAGCGAGGCGGCGCGGTGGCCGCCTCGCTCGCGGGATCGAACGGACGTCACTTCGCCGGGGCCGCCGGGTGGTTCTGCTGCAGCCACTCGCGCAGCGCGGCCATGTCCTTGACCATCGAGGCCATCTGCTGGCCCTTCTTCGTGAGCTTCTTCGAGCCGGGCTTGCGCACGTGGCAGCTCGTGCACTGGCCGAAGGATGCCTTCACCTGGTCGTAGCCGTCCAGCGTGTGCATGGCTTCGAAGTACTTGCCCCGGTCGGTCAGCAGCTTGCTGCCGGGCTTGTCGTGGCACGCGACGCACTCCTTGCCGGTGTCGCGGCCGATCTTCTCGGACGCGCGTGCCGTGGGGGTGGCGAAGGCCGCCACCACGATCAGCGCGAGCAGGATGCGAACGGTTCTCATGTGCGATGCCTCCGCGCGTCAGCGCGAGAACGCCCGGCTCCAGCCGAGCGAGACGGTCCACTGCGAATGGTCCACGAACGCGCCGGCACCGAACGGGTTCACGTTCATGTTCGTGTTGTCGTTGGTCTGCTTCGCCTCGAACGCCCGCTCGACCGCCAGGTTCAGCGTGTGCGCGCCGCGCGTCCAGCCGAGTCCGGCCGTCGCGTGCCTGGTGGTGATCGCGGGGAACAGCGGGTTGAGCGTTTCGTCGGGCACGGGGCTGTCGCCGTAGTTGAAGCCGCCGCGCAGCGTGAGCGCCGGCGTCGCGCGCCACTCGGCGCCGATCGCGGTGACCCACTCGTTCGCCCACGTGAACGTGAACGGCATCTCGACCCGCGTCATCGGCGAAGGCTTGTCGGGATTCGTGCCCTTCACCGTGATCTTCGCCATGGCGTCTTCCCACAGGTAGCGGCGCACGTCCGCGGCGATCATGAGCTTCTCGGTCGGGCGCAACTGCACGCCGCCACCGAACTGCGCCGGCCACGTGAAACCGTCCACGGTCGCGTCGTACTTCACCGTGCCGAGCCCGAGCGCCGACTGGTTCAGCGACAACGTGCCGCTCTCGTACTCGCCGCTCGTCTCGCTCTGGTACACGGCGCCGACCGAGACCTGCGGCAGCAGCCGCCACAGGGCACCGGCGCGGACGCTCGTGTTCAGCGTCTTCGCGCGCTTCGTGAGGTCGGCGCCGAAGAACCCCATGTCGTCCGTCGGGTCCAGCGGCGTGCCGCCGTCGTTGTAGAAACTCGTGTTCGGCCAGAACGCGAACGTCACGTCGGAATAGCCCACGTTCACGGACGCGCCGAACGCGAGGTCTTCGTTCACCGCGTACGCGAGCGTCGGCGTGAGCGTGGCGAACCGCACTTCGCTGGACGTGCCGTCGCTGGTGCCGAACGGCGTCGCGTAGCCGGAGAAGGTGGCGCCCATGCCGCCCTGGCTGATCAGCGCGAGTCCCCACGTCCACGGCGAGCCGTGCGCGCCGCTCACGTACGACAGCGAGGGCATGGTGAACACCTTCGAGTCGCCGTCGAAGTCGTTGCCGAAAGGATCGCCGCCGTAGTGCAGCTGCGGCGCGAGGAACTGCGCGTCCACGCCGAAGTGCTGGCCCTGGAGCTGCGCGATGCCGGCGGGATTCGCCTGCAGGCCGAGCGCGCGATCGGCGACCGCGAGGTTCGCGCCCGCGCGCCCCGCCGCTTCGCTGCCGTAGCCGGTGAGGTACATGCCGTTCGTGGCGAATGCCGCGTTCGCGAGTGCGCCGAGCAGCAGCGCGGGGGCGAGCCACCGCAGCGCCGAGAGAGTCCTGCTCATGATGCCCTTCTCCTCAATGCCGCCGCGCGGCGTTCCGTGTCGTCCCCGGAGGGAGCGGCGCGTAACCCGCGAGCGCGGCGATCAGGGACGCGGTGCGCCCGGGGAACAGACGGTGCAGTTCGCCGGGGCCGAATCCCGTGAGCGTGGCGATCCGTTGCAGGCTCGGCGCGCGCCCGCAGCGGGCCGCCTCCTCGCGTGCGCACGCGATCACCTTCCAGTGATGCCCGCCGAGCGTGCCGAGTCCCGCCGAGCGCGCGAGCTGCATCGCGGTTTCGGGAGACCAGGTCGCGGGCACGTCAGCACCCTTCCTTCTTCGCCTTCTTCGCGCCGGCGGGCTTCTTCGCGCCGCCCGTCGCGGCCGGGGCGGGCGCGGCGGAGGCCTGCGGCGTGACGATCGCGAGCTCCGGCGCCGCTCCCGCGCCTTCGGCCGCGGCCGCACGCGGCTGTCCGCCGAAGTGCTTCGCCAGTTCGGACGCCTTCGCGAACTCGGCCGCCTGCTCGGGCGTGGGATTCGTGGGCGCGACGGGGAACAGCACCTCGTCCTTCCACGCGTCGAGCCCGCCGAAGAGCATGTAGACGCCGGTGTACTTCTGCGCGCGCAGCAGCATCCAGGCCTGCGCGGAATGGATGCCGCCGTCCGAGTACAGCACGATCTTCTCGTTGCGCCCGAAGCCCTGGTCCGGGAGTTGCGTGAGCGGCACGTGCTCGGCGTCGGGAATGTGGTACGCCGCGAACGCCGCGTCGTCGCGCAGGTCCACGAGGCGGTAGTCCGCCTTGCCCGCGACGATCCAGTCGGCCAGTTCGCGCGCCGACACGTGATCCACCTTGCTCTCGACGATCGTCGCGAGTTCCTGCGTGTCGAGCGTGACGACGTGCCCGCGCACCGGATGCCCGGCCGTCGCGAGCAGGCCGAGCGCCAGCGCCGCCGCGGCGAGCGCGCGATTCGTGGTCCAGCGGAACGGAGCGTTCATCGCGCGGCCTCCTTCGCGGCGCCGTCGCGCGCGCGCCGCTCGAGCCACTCGGCTCCGGCGAAGCCGCCGAGCGCCATGAGCACCACCAGCAGCACCACGACGCCGTACGGCAGGTGCAGCACTTCGGGCAGCGTGAGCCGGCCCATCGCGCCGCTCTCGTAGAACGTCTTGAGGAGCGGGAACGCCTCGCCGGTCAGGAACGTGCCTGCGGCGACGCCGAGCACGTACACCATGGCGTCGATGCGGCCGGTCGCCGCGCCGACCATGGACGTGCCGGGGCAGTAGCCGCCGATGATGAAGCCGAACCCGAGCACCAGCCCGCCCGCGATCTGCGGCCACAGGTTCGTGGGCGTCAGGTAGACCAGCGACAGGTCGAGCACGCCGATCCAGCCCAGGTAGAACGCGCCGAGCATGGCGGTGACGATCGCCGTGAACATGACCTTGAACACCGCGAGATCGTCGAGATAGAACTGCGACACGAGCTTCTTGGCGCTGCCGAAGCCCGCGCGTTCGAGGAACCAGCCGAACGCGATGCCGATCACGAACGCCACGACGAGCGAGGTCTCGTCGCCGAACGCGCCGAACTTGAAGAAGGGTGCGTTCATCGCCACTGCCTCCTCATGACGCCCGCCAGCGCGTACGCACCGGCGAACACCATCATCATGAACGCCCAGCTGCCGGCGTTGAGCATCGCGCCGCCGCTCAGCGCCTGCCCGCTCGTGCAGCCGCGCGCGAGCTTCGCGCCCACGCCCATGAGCGCGCCGCCCACGAACGCCCACGCGAGCCGCGAGCCGGTCGTGGCCCGCGGGCCCTTCTCGACCGTCGCGCTCAGGCGGCCGGCGAGGAGTCCCGACAGGAAGCCGCCGACGAGCACGCCGAGCACTTCGAACACGAGCCACGCCTTGAGCGGGTGGCCGACGCCCTCGTCGAGGTAGCCGCGGAAGAACTCGTTCGCGCGGGCGTGCGCCGGCGCGACCTGGCCGAGCAGCCAGCTGACCGCGGAGCCGATCGCGCCCGAGGCGCCGAGGCCGCGGCCCATGACGACGAACGCCGACAGCAGCACGAGGCCGACGCCGACGCCGGCCACGTAGGGATTCATGTACGGCTCCGCGGCGCGCGCGTGTTCGGCGGCGTGCGCGTGCTCGCGCGGCGCGGCGGTGGCGGTGACGGTGCTCATGAAACGCTCCTTGCGAACGGGCTCAGTACGGCCCGTAGTGACTCAGCTGACCGGCGTAGACGAACACGAAGCGCAGCAGCAGCCCGCCCGCGAGCACGAGCACGGGCGCCACGGCGGTGTGACGCACGCGATGCCCGACGGCGAGCGTCTGTACGAACAGCGGAACGGCGATGCCCAGGCCGACGACGCCGACCCAGAAGAGCGCGGTGAACGGCCCGCCCAGCAGCAGCCCCGCCGCCTGCTGGTGCACGCGCGACGACGTGACGAGCCCGATCAGGAACAGCGCGAGGATCGCGAGCTCGGCGGTGAGCAGCCGGTTGTCGGCGCGTGCGAGCAGCTCGCTCTCGGCGCGGTCCTTCGCGACCATGTGCACGAGCGCCGCGGCACTCGAGAGGCCCGAGGCCAGGAACAGCGGACCCAGCAGCGCGCTGTTCCACAGCGGCCGCGCACCCAGCGTGCTGAGCAGGATGCCGGTGTACACGCCGAGCAGCGCGCCGAGCGTCATGTTCGCCGCGGCCACGAGTCGCACGCGCGAGGGGTCCGACGCGAGCGCGCGGCCCCACGTGCCGAGCACGGGGAAACGCGCGAGCAGCGCGTCGGGCACGTTCATGAGCAGCGCGGCGAAGAGCGCGGGGTAGACCGCCACCAGGATCCATGCGCCCCACGACATCGGCGACGTGGGCTGGAACGTGAGGTAGAGCCGCCACACGTACAGCTTGTGCTCGAGGTCGAGGAACAGCGCGCCCATGCCGGCGCTGAGCAGCACGAGCCCGAGCGCGGGCAGCAGCCGCGTGACGGAATCCGCGCGACGGTGGCGGTCGGCGAACGTGAACCAGCCGTGGATCATCATCATGCCGGCCACGAGCCCGCCGAGGAACAGGTACACGGGGATCTGCCACGCCCACACGTGCAGCGTGGGATCCACGAGGTGGTTCGCGCGAGTGGTGGTGATCTCGATCATGGCCGGCTCCTCAGGTCAGGAAGAACACGCGCGGGCCCGTACCGGCTTCGGGCGTGAGCACATGTGAACGGCGGGAGGCGAGCAGGCGGCTCACGTCGCTGTTCGGGTCGTCGAGATCGCCGAAGTGCAGGCAGTGCGTCGGGCACACGGCCACGCACGCGGGCAGCAGGCCGTCCTTCACGCGGTGCATGCAGAACGTGCACTTGTCGGCGTAGCCGTCCGGATGGATCGAGCGCGCGTCGTACGGACACGACGCGAGGCAGGCCTTGCAGCCGATGCACAGCTCCTTCGTGATCTGCACCGTGCGGCCGTATTCCTCCACGTGACTCGCGCCGGTCGGGCAGCACGTCACGCAGGGGGGCGAGTCGCAGTGGTTGCAGCGTTCGCTGCGGATCTCGAGCTGCAGGTTCGGGTACGCACCGCGGACCTCGGTCTCGATCCAGTCGCGGCAGAGCCCCTCGGGCAGCCGGTTCTCGGTCTTGCACGCCACCACGCAGTCCATGCAGCCCACGCAGCGGGTCGTGTCCACCACCATGCCGAAGCGCGCCATGGTCACACCCCCCGCTCGATCGAGACGAAGTTGACGAGCATGCCGTTGCCGCCCATGACCGGGTCGAGCACGTAGCGCGTGACCAGCTTCGCGTCGCTGGCACCCTTCCGGTACCGCGGCGCGATGCCCCTGGTGTTCTGCGCGAAGCCGTGCACGAGGTAGACGCAGTCGCGGCGGATGCGCTGGGTCGGGCGCAGCTTCACCGGGCCCGAGGTCGCGCCGTCCTGGTTGCGCAGCGTGACGAGTTCACCGCTCTCGAAGCCGAGGCGCTTCGCCACGTCCTCGTTCAGCCACACCGTGTTCTCCTCCATCATTTCGGAGAGCAGCGGGTTGGTCTGTGTGCGGCCGAACGTGTGCACCGGCGCGCGCCCGAACAGCAGGCGGAACATGCCCTCGGGCGGTTCAGGCGTCGGCGTGTAGCGCGGCACGGG
>JAXLXR010000031.1:0-22983 GCA_046327815.1 Candidatus Eiseniibacteriota bacterium
AAGTGAAGGGCGTGATCCGGCGGGGCGGCGCGAGCGAGCCGTTCCTGATCGGCCAGCGTTCCGAGGCGGAACTGGTGCTCGAGTACGGAGTGCGTGCGTTCGGTGGCCTGCTGCTGGGCCCGCCGCTCGCGGTGTTCGGGTTGTGGTGTGCGCTCGAGGTACTGCGCGCAGGCCGCTGAACAGGCAGTGCCCGCGCCGGGCGGACGACCCGGTGCGTTTCACGCAACACAAGGGAGGTCGCGATGCATCCGGGTGAGATCCTGTGGACCGTGGTGATCGGGTTCCTGCTCGTCGGGTCGGTGGGCTTCTTCCTTTCGATCTACAACAGCCTGATCGAGATGAAGAACAACATCGGACGTTCGTGGGCGAACATCGACGTGCTGCTCAAGCAGCGCCACGACGAGCTGCCGAAGCTCGTCAAGGTGTGCGAGGCCTACATGCAGCACGAACGCGCCGTGTTCGACCGCCTGAGCGAAGCCCGCGCCGCGCTCGCGCAGGCCGCCGGCGTGACGCAGCGCGCCGAGGCGGAGAACCAGATCACGCGGGCGCTGGGGCAGTTCTTCGCGGTCGCCGAGAATTACCCCGACCTCAAGGCGAACACCTCGTTCGCGGCGCTGCAGGCCCGCATCAGCGAGCTCGAGAACGCGATCGCGGACCGGCGCGAGTTCTACAACGACACCGTGACCATGTTCAATACGCGCATCGAGCAGATCCCCGACTCGTGGGTCGCGGGCGGCATGGCGCTGCAGCACGCCGAGCTGTTCAAGATCGACGAGTCCGAGCGCCGCGACGTGAACATCGAGTTCCGCCAGACGGCCTGACGTCCGCGCGTCTTGCTCCCTCGCGAGCGCGCCTGTAGCGTGCGGCGTTCGTCCCGCCGCACGTCCGCTCTCCGAACGGAACTCGACGCATGTCCGTCTCCCCGCACACGCCCGCGCCCGATGCCGGCGCCGGCCCCACCGTGCACCGCCTCGCGGTCGCCGGCCTGGGCCGCGCCGGCATCGCGCATGCGATGGCGATCGCGCGGCACGACGGCTGCGCGCTGACGGGCTTCGCCGAACCGCGCGCGGAATTGCGCCGCTTCGCGAAGGGCGCCGGTTTCACGGCGCCGTCGGAGCCGTCGCTCGCGAAGCTGCTCGCGAAGGCGCCGTGCGACGCGCTCGTCGTGTGCGCACCGGTCGAGGTGCGCGCCCAGGTCGCGGCGGAGGCGCTCGCCGCGGGGCTCGAGGTGCTCGTGGACGGCCTGCCCACGCGTTCGCTCGCCGAGGCGGCGCCGCTCGCGGCACTGCCCGCCGACGTGCGCGCACGCCTGCGCTGCGCGACGCCGTCGCCGTTCCACCCGCTGCTGCGCCGCGGCGCCGCGCTGCTCGCCTCGGGCGCGCTCGGCACGCCGCGCACCATGCGCGCGTCGGCGTTCGTGTCGCGCGTGTTCGCGCCCGGCGCGCCGCCCGCGCGGCTCGACGTGCTCGATTTCGCGGTCGGCGACCTGCTCGTGCTGCTGGACCGCACGCTCGGACCGGCGCGCGCGGTGAAGGCGGCCGCGCAGCGGCTCTACGGCGAGCGTCCCGACGAAGTGCACGCCACGCTCGCGCTCGAGAGCGGCGCCGAAGTGGGGCTCGACGCCTCGTGGAGCGTGCCCGGCTACCCGCGCGCGGCGGTCGTGCTCGAGGTCGAAGGCGAGCGCGGCACGCTGATCGCGTCCGACGACGCGCTCGAGGTGACGCTCGAGGACGAGGCCGAGGGCTGGGCCGCGGGCACCACGCGCGTGCTGCCCGCCGAACTGCCCGATCCGCTGCCGTTCGACGCCGGCGAATGCACCCGGCCCCTGCATGCGTTCGTGGACGGGCTGCGCGGCGGCGGGCGGGACGACGAACTGTCGGGCGAACGCGCGCTGCGCGCGCTCGCGACGCTCGACGCCATGCGCCGTGCGTTCGCGCACGACGGCTTCGAGGAGTGCCGGCCATGAGCAGCGCCGCCACGCCGCGCCTGCTGCTCGGCGCCACCTGCCTCGACCTGCCGCCGCGCACCACGCGCGATCGCGCGCTCGAGGTGGCCGGCCGGTTCCGCGAGTCGGAGTCGCTCGCCGTGACGCTGGTGAAGGCGCTCGACGCCGGCGCCGACGCCGTGTACGCCGTGCCGTCGCCGACCATGCGCCACGCGCTGGCCGAACTGCGGCGCCCGGTGCCCGTGCTGGCGCGGCTGCCGTTCGTGCCCGCGGCCGAGGACCTGCACTACGAGCACGCGTTCGCGCGCGACGGCGACGCCGACGGCGCCGGCGCGCTGGGCGCGGGGCTCGGCGGGCTCGCGCTGGTTCCCGCGATGATGACGGGCGAACTGTCGGCCGCCGTGGCCGCGCGCTGCGAATCCGGCGCGCGCTGGCTGGCGCCGCGCGACCGCCGCGGGCTGGCGGTCGCGGCCGGCGCCACCGATCTCGCGCTCGCCGCGGACAACGCGAAGTTCTTCGAGCGCATGCTCGCGTGGGGCCGCGCGCGCTTCGACGGCCTCGCCGGCTTCGAGACCGGCCACCTGGGGCTGCTCGTGCGCCGGCTGCACGAGTGGGGCGTGGAGCCCGACTTCGTGCTGGCTGCGGTGAACCCGCGCGGCTGGGGCATGAAGCCCGACACGCCCGGCGCGCTGGCGGCGCTGCGGCGCGACGGCATCCCGGTGCTCGCCACGGAATTGCGCGCGGGGGGCGTGGTGCCGCTCGCGGAGGGTGCGGAGTTCGCGCGGGAGCACGGCGCGCACGGGCTCGTGGCCGAACTGGTGGACCTCGACGACGTGGCGGCCGAACTGCGCACGCTGCGCGATCCGGCCGCCTCGGAATCCTGATCGGAAGAGACTTCTAGAGCGCCTGCGTCCAGTTGTGGACGGTCTTCACGACCGTGAGGCTCGCCTTGCGGCACGCCTCGGCGTACACCGCCGCGTTCGGCCACTGGTGCTTGCCGCACGAGCACATGAGCTTGCCGTTCGGGAGCTCGCGGACCGTGCACGTCTCGTTCTTGCAGAACGGGCACATGGGACATCCTCCTCGGGAAAAGAGCCGCGCGCAGTCTAACCGCGACGTTCAGGATGCGCGAGCAGCCGCCCGCACGTCGTCGGTGACCGCGTTCGCGCGCGCCAGGCGCGCGAGCACCTCGGCGCTGCGGCGGCGTACGCGCGGCGCGTTCGGGGCGGCCGGATCCACGCCGTAGAGCCCGAAGCGGCCGTGCCAGCCCTCGGCCCATTCGAAGTTGTCGAGCAGCGACCAGTGCAGGTAGCCGCGCACGTCCACGCCCTCGGCGATCGCCCGGTGCATGGCCTCGGCGAACGCGACGATCGCGCCGGGCCGGAGCGTGTCGTGCGCGTCGGCGACGCCGTTCTCGGTCACGAGCACTGGCCGGCCCGCGCGCGCGGCGGCGTGCAGCGCGAGCCGCAGGCCGTCGGGCCAGAGCTCCCAGCCGAGATCGTTGCACGGCGCGCCGCGCGGCACGACGTGCGGGTCGGGCGCGAACGCCTTCACGTGCCAGCGCGTGTAGTAGTTGAGGCCGAACCAGTCGAGCGCGCCGGCGAGCGCGTCGATCCGCCGCCGCACGCGCGTCGCGCCCGGGATCGCCAGGTCCACGACGCCGTCCACGGTGGCGCGTTCGACGGCGTCGTTGAACACGCGGCGCTCGAAGTGGGCGAGCAGGTGATCGAGCGGGTTCCATGCGCGCGACGGCACGAGCTGCACGTGGTGCTTGGCGAAGCCCACCCGCGCGGCCACGCCGTCGCCGTCGGCATCGGTGCGGTCCGCGTCGTGGATCGCGTGCCAGGCGAGCCCGTGCGCTTCGAGCAGGTGCGCGATCACGCCGAGCGCACGCGAGCGGTCGCGCACGCCGGGTGGCCACACGCCCTCGGCGTAGGCGCGGAACGCGTACACCTCGGGTTCGTTGACCGTGCACCAGTCGTCCACTTCGCCGCCGAACTCGCCGGCGCAGAAGCGCGCGAAGTCCACGAACCGCGCGATCGTCGCGCGTGATTCCCAGCCGCCCTGGTCGGCGATCCACAACGGGTTCGTGAAGTGGTGCAGCGTGACCACCGGAGCCAGCCCGCGCGCACGCAACGCGCCGAGTACGGCGTGGTAGTGCGCGATCGCGCCGGCGTCGAAGCGTCCGGGCGCGGGCTCGAGCCGGCTCCACTCGAGCGACAGCCGGTGCGCGCCGTGCCCGTCGGCCGCGGCGAGGTCGAAGTCCTCGGCGAAACGCTCGTAGTGCCGGCACGCGTCGCCGCTGCCGCGTCCGCCGCGGATCGCGCCCGGCACGCGCTCGAAGCGCCACCAGTCGTTGCGCGTGTTGCCGCCCTCGACCTGGTGGGCGCTGGTCGCCGCGCCCCAGCGAAATCCGTCCGGGAACCGAAGGTCCGCGCTCACGCCCCGCACGCTAGCGCGAACGCCGCGGAGGGGCGAGAGCCGACTGCGCCGCCGCGGCTGACCGTTCGCGGACACGCGCCTCGGCACGGCCTGCTAGGTTGCGCCCGTCCATGTCCTCCACTTCCGCCGTCTTCCGCTTCGCGCCCGGCCTGCGCGCGCTGCGGCACCGCAACTTCCGCCTGTACTGGGCCGGCCAGCTCGTGTCGCTGGTGGGCACCTGGATGCAGAGCGTGGCGCAGGGCTGGCTCATGCACCGGCTCACGGCGTCGCCGTTCATGCTCGGGCTGCTCAGCTTCGCTCAGTTCGTGCCCGTGCTGCCGCTCGCGCTCTGGGCCGGGGTGCTCGCCGACCGCCACGACAAGCGCCGGCTGCTGCTCGTGACGCAGTCGCTGCTGCTCGCGCAGGCGGTGCTGATCGCGCTCACGGTGACGACCGGCGTGGTGAAGCCGTGGATGGTGCTCGTGCTCGCGCTGTTCTACGGCTGCGTGAACACGTTCGACCTGCCGGCGCGCCAGTCGTTCGTGATCGAACTGACCGGGCGCGAGGACCTGTCGAACGGCATCGCGCTCAACTCGGCGGCGTTCAACACCGCGCGCATCCTCGGGCCCGCCGTGGCCGGCGTGCTGCTCGCCATGGTCGGCGAGGGCGGCTGCTTCTGGCTCAACGCGCTGTCGTTCGCCGCGGTGCTCGCCGCGCTGTTCGCGCTGCGCCTGCCGCCGCGCGACGCGCCCGCCGACTCGCGTTCGCTCGGCTCGACGCTGCGCGAAGGCGTGGCGTACGCGTGGGGCAACCGTTCGATCCGCGACCTGCTCGTGCTGCTGGCGGTGTGTGCGGGGCTCGGTTTCCAGTACAACGTGCTGCTGCCGGTCTACGCGCGCGACCTGCTGCACGCGGGCCCGCGCGTGTACGGCGCGCTGCTCTCGGCATTCGGCGCGGGCTCGCTGGTGGCCGCGGTGCAGATGACGCAGAAGCTCGACCGCTGGGCGCTGCGCCGTAACCTGCTCACCGGGCTCACGCTCGGCGGCGTGGGCATGGCGGTGTTCGCGTGGTGGCATGCGCTGCCGGCCATGCTGGTGGCCGGCGCGGTCGCGGGCTACGGACTCATCCTGTACGTGTCGAGCACCAACGTGCTCATCCAGATGACCACCGAGGACCGCTTCCGCGGCCGCGTGATGAGCCTGTACACGCTCATGTTCGTGGGCACCGCGCCCTACGGTGCGCTGCTCGCGGGCAGCATCGCGCAGCGCTTCGGCGCGCCGGCGGCGACCAGCCTGTGCGCGCTGCTGCTGCTGGGCGGGGCGTTGTGGGTGTCGCGGCGGCTGCGCACGATCGCCGCGCGCGAGGAGGCCGTCGCGGCCGAGAGCGAGCCGGAGGCCGAGAGCGTCAGCTGACCGGGCGCGGCGCGTCGGCGCCGAGCAGCCGCCTCGCGGCGGCGCCGTCGCTCACCGCGACGAGCGCGGTGGCGGCCGACGTCCACAGCTCGGTGCGCGACAGCTTCGGTCGTTCGGCGCGCGTGGGAAAGCCCGGCGTCGCGAGCGCCCGCACGAGCGAACGCCGCGCCCACACCGCGGGCAGCAGGCAGAAGAGCCGGTAGCGCAGGTGTCGTCGCGGGATCGCGTCGAGGTAGTCCGCCACGCGATCGAGCGCGTCGTGCGCGAGCGCGCCGAGCCGTTCGGCCAGCGCGCGCGCCTCGGGACGCTCGCCGCCCACGAGTTCGTGCGGCCGCAGCCCGGTTTCGGCGAGCCACGCCGCGGGCACGTAGCAACGGCCGCGGCGCGCGTCCGTGGGCCAGTCGAGCAGGATGTTCGTGAGTTGCAGCGCTTCGCCGACGCGCGGGGCGAGCGTGCGCCGCAGCTCGCGCCGCGCGTCGGGGTCGCCGGGCCGGCGTGCTTCGAGCATGCCGGTCAGCATCACGCCGACGCAGCCCGCCACGACCCAGCAGTAGTCGTGCAGTTCGGCTTCGTCGTCGAGGTAGGGGGCGCCGTCGCCGCGTTCGGCGTCGCGTACGGCGTACCGGCTCATGCCCTCCGCCATCGTGTGCACGGCGGTCCCGATCAGGGTGCGGTCGCCGCCGGGGAGCGTCCGCAGGAGCGCGAGCAGGAGCGGCAGCCGGGTGAGGAGCCCCAGGTCCTCCTCGCCGCCCGCGCGGTGCTCGGCCTCGGCCGCGAGCGCCGCCGCCACCGCGTCGTCGCCGTCGAGCGCAGCCCGGAAACGCGTGAAACGCTCGCGGATCCCGGCGGGGGTGTCGGGCCAGGAGTCCTCCAGCGCATCCGCCGCACGGCAAAGCAGGTACGCCAGCCGGACGCTTTCGCGCAGGCCCGGGTCGAGCCACCCAATGTTCAGCGCGAAGGTACGGGAGACGCGGGGAAGCACCCGGCGGCAATACGCCCGGGCCTCCAGCGTGCGGGAATCGGTCGACATCCGTGAGGTTCGCCCTTTCAGGTCGCAGGTCGGCCCCACTATACTCGTGCCCACTTTACTTGGCCGCCCCGGTATCGCGCCGGGGCGAAACCGCGAGACGAGGAGTTTCCCAGCGATGTTCAGCGTGCGATTCGGCCGAGTACTGGCGGCCTTCGGTGTGGTCGGTCTGCTCGTCGCCTCGATGGCCATGGCGGCCGATCCGGTGGCGCCTCACGGCTACCCCCGACTGGCCTACTACGGCTCGATCCGTGGCAACGGGTACCCCTTCTACAACTTCCCCGTGGACACGAATCTCGACACGTCCGTGCTCGACAAGGTGTCGCGTTTCGAGGAGATCATCCTCGACGTGAACCCGATCTGGCCGTACCGCCCGGACATCCTGCGAGAGCTCCGCAATCGCAACCCGAAGGCGAAGATGCTCGCCTACGTGGTCGGCCAGTACATGTGGGATCCCGCGGACTTCGACTCGCTGAACCACTACCCGACGCGCTTCCGCCGCATCCTCGACAACAACAACGGCTGGCTCTACAACGTCCAGGGCAACAAGTACTACGCGGGCAACGTGAACCTCGCGAAGAAGGACGCGTCGGGCCGCTACGTGATCGCGGACTCGCTCGCGCTGCTGTGGAAGAACGTGGCCATCGACTCCGGCGTCTGGGACGGCCTCTTCTACGACATCCTCTGCGACGACATGTACTGGTCCGAAGTCCACGGCAACGTGATCGACATCGCGCGCGCGGGCTATTCGGACCGGACCACGTTCAACAACAACTGGCACGCCGCGACCGACACGATCGCCGCGCTCATGCGCAACTGGGGCGGACCCGACTACATCCTGGTCGGCAACTGCGCGCTCGGCACCAAGTACTCGACGTTCAACGGCTGGATGCGCGAAGGCTTCCCGTTCGAGACCGGCGGCACGTGGTACACGAACATGTTCTGGCGTCCGGGCGGCTACATGACGGACGAGGCGAACTTCCGCGAGCCGCGCCACAACTACATCTTCACGTTCAACGTCGGCACGGACTGGACGTCGGCGCTCAACCAGCGGCTCGCCCGCTGGGGGCTGGGCACCGCCACGCTGGGTGACGGCTTCGGCGTGTTCGGCGGGCAGGACCGCGACGCGTACCACTCGGACTGGTGGAACTGGTGGTTCGACGAGTACGCGGTGGACCTCGAGACCGGCCAGTCGTCGCAGCTGGCCGAGCACACGGGCTGGCTCGGCCAGCCGCTGACCGACATGTACCAGGAAGTGTGGGTGCAGGAGGACAAGCCGGACGGCGTCGTGAACGGCGACTTCGAGACCAGCTCGACGGCCAACTGGAACTTCTGGCCGGCCTCGCCCGCGACCATCAAGAACGACACCACAACCGCCGGTCACGGGCGCGCGTCCACGCGCATCGACGTGCTGCAGCTGAACACGATCGACTGGAAGGTCAACTACAACACGCCGCTCACGCTCAACATGGACCCGAACACGGTCTACTCGGTGACGTTCTGGGCCAAGGCGTCGCCGCCGCGCGAAGTGCCGGTGATCATCGGCACGCCGGGGCAGGGGCAGTGGGACGCACGGTTCGTGTACGTGGACGAGGTGTGGCGCGCCTACCAGGTGCCGTTCAACACCGGCACGCACTCGGGCCTCACGTCGCTGCAGTTCTACCTCGCGAAGGCGACCGGCGCGCTGTGGTTCGACAACGTGCACGTGCAGCCGGGCGAGTCCACGATCTACCGCCGCGACTTCCAGAACGGCACCGTGATCGTGAATCCCTCCGAATGGTCGGAGGCGGTCGTGACGCTCGAGCGCCCGTACCGCCGCATCCTCGGCGCGACGGACCCGATCGTGAACGACGGCTCGGTGAGCGCGGTGCAGCACCTGCCCGCGGCCTCGTCGCTCTTCCTGCTCGGCGACGACATCACCCCGCCCGCGACGGTGACCGACCTTCGCCAGGTGAACCTGCGTCCTTGATGGCGGAACTCGTCCGCGAAAGGCCGCCGGCGGATTCCGCTGGCGGCCTTTCGCGTTCCCGGGGCAGGATCAAGTGCCGGTCATTCCGGGCCGATAACGCCGTCGTGTCGCGCTGGTCCTCGATCCTGCCCGCGGTGTTCGCACTCGCCGCCGGACTCGCCCTCGTTCCCACGGAGGCGAGCGCGCAGGACTATCCCCGTCTGGGGCTCTACGGCTCGGTGACCGGTGCCGGCCTGCCGTTCACTCTGCCCGGCGGGGGGCTCGACACCACGGCGATCGCGCAGGTGGCGCGCTACGACGAGGTGATCCTCGACGTGAACCCGCTGACGCCGTACCGGCCGGACATCGCGGCGGCGTTGCGCGCGCGCAACCCCGACATCCGGCTGCTCGCGTACGTGCTCGGCCACGACATCTGGAACGTCGCCGATCCCGACTCGCTGAATCACTTCCCGACGCGCTACCGCCGCATGGTGCGCGATCTCGACGGCTTCCTCTACAACCGCCTCGACGGCCTGGAGTACCCCGGCGCGAACGTGAATCTCGCGCGCCGCGACGGGCAGGGCCGGTTCATCGTCGCCGAAGGGCTGGCCGACCTCGTGTACGACGCCGTCGTCTCGACCGGCCAGTGGGACGGCGTGTTCTTCGACGTCTACTGCTACACGCTGTCGTGGTCGCAGGACGCCACGCGCCAGATCGACTACGCGCGGGCCGGCTACGGGTCGCTCGCGGCGTTCGAGTCCGCGTGGCAGGCGGGTTCCGACACGCTCGCGAACCGCCTGCGCCGGCGGGCGGGCCCGAACCTGATTCTCGCGGGCAACTGCGCGGGCAGCGCCCACCAGGGCGTGTTCAACGGCTGGATGCGCGAGAACTTCCCGTACCAGAACGGCGGCACGTGGTACGACAACGTGCTGTCGCAGCCGCACGGCTACTTCGCCGACGAAGCGAACTTCGTGCAGCCGGTGCATAACTGGATCTTCAGCGCGCTGCTCGGCGCCGACGGCACGCAGTACACGAGCGAGAACGCGCGCCGCGTGCGCTTCGGGCTGGCCACCGCGGCGCTGGGTTCGGGCTACGGCGTGTTCGGGCCGTCCGACCGCAGCGTGCGCACGGCCGCCTACCACGCGTGGTGGTACGACGAATACGCGGTGGACCGCACGACGGGCCGCGCCTCGACGAGCCTGCAGCACACGGGCTGGCTGGGGCAGCCGCTGGGTGCGCCCTACCAGATGATCTGGGCGGGCACGAATCCCGACGCGGTGAGCAATGCCGGGTTCGAGACCGACGTCGCGTCGGGCTGGAGCTTCGGGCGGTTCTCGCCCGCGGTCGCCACGTACTCGCGCGACACCACGACATCGGCGGTCGGGCGCGCCTCGGCGCGCATCGCCATCACCACGGCGAGCACCGTGGACTGGCACGTCAACCTGACCAGCACCGGCAGCATTCCCGTGTCGCCGGGGCAGACGTACGCGGTGACCTTCTGGGCCAAGGCCTCGTCGCCGCGCGTCATGCCGATCACGGCGACGCGGCCGGGCGGCGGTGCCGTCGCCACGCGCAACGTCACGCTGGGCACGCAGTGGGCGCACTACCAGGTGATCCTGCAGCCGAGCGAGTCGGCGAACTCGTCGCTCGAGTTCTTCCTCGGGACGCAGGCGGGCGACGTCTGGTTCGACGACGTGCACTTCCAGCAGGGCGCCACGAACCTCTGGCGGCGCGACTTCCAGCACGGCTGCGTGCTCGTGAATCCCGCCGACGCGGCGCTGCAGGTGCCCATGGGTGCGGCATGGAAGCGCATTCTCGGAACCGTCGCCCCGTTCGTGAACGACGGCAGCGTGGCCGGCACCGTGACGGTGGCCGCGAACGACGCGATCTTCCTGCTGTCGAGCTCGGGCGACGTGATCCCGCCCGCGGCGATCACCGACGTCCACGTCATACCCTGACAGGAGGACAGGTCCGGGGCGCCGAAGTCCGTCGCACACCGGAAATTGGGTCGTCTCGGCCCCCGTCCCTGTGCTAGTTTTTTCGGCGCGCCGCGACCTTCCACATCGGGTCGCGCTGCCGTTTCGGGCACCGTCGTGACCGCAGCCCCTCGCTGCTCCGCCGGTCCCAGCTCGCCGAACCGGTCACCCGAGGTCTGCGTATGCCGTCCCCGCGCGCGCACCGCATGGTTGCGCGCACCGCAACGCTCACCGCCAGTCTGATGTTCCTGCTCATCGTCGTGGGCTCGATCGTGCGCACGACGGGATCGGGACTGTCGTGCCCGGATTGGCCGCTCTGCCACGGGCAGCTCATCCCGCCCATGCAGTTCAACATCCTCATGGAGTGGGGGCACCGCCTGCTCGCGCTGCTGGTCGGCCTGCTGCTGCTGGGCACGGTCGGCGCCATCGCGTTCCGCGCCGAAACCCGCGCCCGCTACGGCGGACTGGCCGCGCTCGCGGTCGCGCTCTACTTCTCGCAGGCGCTGCTCGGCGCGCTCACCGTGTGGAAGCTGCTCGACCCGTCGGTCGTGAGCGGCCACCTCGCGGTGGGGCTGCTGCTGTTCGCGACGCTCGTCACCACGGCCACGCTGGCGCACGCCGAGGCGGGCGATGCGGCGAGCGAAGCCGTGCGTCCGGCCGGCCTGCTGCCGCTGTTCGCGCTGGCCACCGTGCTCGTGTGGTTCCAGGCGGTGCTGGGCGGCATGGTGAGCACGAACCACGCGAGCCTCGCGTGCCCGGACTGGCCGACCTGCAACGGCGAATGGTTCCCGCGGCTCACCGGACTCGTCGGGCTGCAGGTCGCGCACCGCTACGGCGCCTACCTGCTCACGCTGGTGCTGCTGACCGTGGCGGTCAGCGCCGAGCGCACCGGCGACACCGCGATCCGCTGGCTCGGCCGGCTCGCCGGCCGGCTCGTGCTGCTGCAGGTGGCGATCGGGGTGGGCAACGTGCTGCTCGGCGTGCCCGTGTGGGTGTCGGCGCTGCACCTCGGCAACGCGGCGGCGATCCTGGCCGTGATGCTGGTCGCGACGCTGCGCCTGGCCGCGCTGCCGGTCGCCGAGGCGCGTTCGAACGCGGTGGTGGCGCGATGAGCGTGGCCGTGATGCAGCCGACGACGGCGCGCACGGTGCGCGCGTGGATCGAGCTCACCAAGCCGCGCATCGTGATGCTGGTGCTCATCACCGGCCTGCCGGCGGTGCTGCTCGCCGCCAAGGGCGCGCCGCCTCCGCGCGTGTTCTGGGGCGCCGGCCTCGGCATCATCCTGGCGGCCGCGGCCGCCGCGGCGTTCAACCACTACTTCGATCGCGACATCGACGCGCTCATGGTGCGCACGCGCAACCGGCCGCTGCCTTCGGGCGTGCTGCCGCCGGCCGCCGCGCCCGCGCTCGGGCTGCTGCTCGCGTGGCTGTCGTACGTGATCCTGACCGTCGCCTGCAACCCGCTCGCGGCGATGGTGGCGATGCTCAACATCTTCTACTACTCGATCGTCTACACGGTGTGGCTCAAGCGGCGCACGCCGCAGAACATCGTGATCGGGGGAGGCGCCGGGGCTTCGGCGCCGATCATCGCGTGGGTGGCGGTGACCGGGCGCGTCGAACTGCCCGCGCTGCTGATCGCGGCGATCGTGTTCCTGTGGACTCCGCCGCACTTCTGGGCGCTTTCGCTGTATCGTCGCGACGACTACGCCCGCGCCGGGATCCCGATGCTGCCGGTCACGCACGGCGAGCCCGAGACGCGCCGGCAGATCCTGCTCTATTCGATCGGTCTGGTGGCCCTGACGCTGGTGGCCGGACCGCTCTCGGGCTTCGGCCCGCTTTACCTGGGTGCCGCGGCGGTACTCGGGGCGCTGTTCCTCGCCGGTGCGGTCCGCCTCTGGCGGCGGCCCGAGACCGTGCACGCCGTCCAGTTGTTCCGTTTTTCCATCGCGTACCTGTTCGTGCTGTTCCTGGCCATGACCGTGGACGCGTTCCTCGGTCTTCGAGCTGCCTAGGTCTTCACGGTCCATCCATCCGGGCTCCCGCGGGAGACGGTCGCGATGTGGAGATAGTCAAGGGGTAGTCAAGTCCCCCAGAATCATGTATAACGCGCCGTCCGTGTGATGGCGGATCGTCCCGTCGTGGGCCTTTGGCCTCCCGGCGGGAATCGCCGTCCCCGTTTCCCCATCGGAAGCGACCCCGGGACATGGAGGATGCATTGCTCAAGAAGGCCTACATCGGTTTGCTGGCCGTGACCGCGCTGGCCGCGGTGTTCGCGGGCTGCAGCGCACCGCCGGAAGGCGGCGCGGCGAAAGGCAAGCTCGTCTTCAACACCTGCGTGCCCTGCCACGGTGAGCACGGCGGCGGCAACGCCCGCCTGCGTGCACCGTCCATCGCCGGGTTGCCGGAGTGGTACCTGGTCCGGCAGCTCCAGAACTTCCAGAAGGACATCCGCGGCGCGCACCACGACGACATGGAAGGGCACCGCATGCGCCCGATGGCGCGGTCGCTCTACCACCCGGGCGACCTCGAGGCCGTGGCCAAGTACGTGGCCGCCCTGCCCATCGTGCCCCAGCCCGAGCTCCTGACCGGCGGCGACAAGGCGGCCGGCGAGACGCGCTACACCTCGGTCTGCATCGCTTGCCACGGCGCCGACGGCAAGGGCATGGAGGCGGTCGGCTCGCCCCGCATCGCCGGCCAGGCCGACTGGTACCTGTACCTGCAGCTCCAGAAGTTCCACAGCGGCATGCGCGGCACGCACCCGGACGACGCGTTCGGTGCCCAGATGCGCGCCATGTCGTTGACGCTGGAAGACAGCACGGCCATGAAGGACGTCGTCGCCTACATCCGCAGCATTCCGGTCAAGTGACCCGAGGAGCACGCGCCCATGGCTGATCACAGCGATCGCCCCACCGAAGACTGGGGCAACAACGTCGCCAAGTGGACCTTCATCCTCACCATCATTCTCGCGGCGCTCTACGTCGGTGCCGTGATCCTCTACGTCCGCTGAGAGAGGGAACGCCCACCGATGCTCGAACGTTTCATCCCAGCCGCCGCGAGCTACGCCGGCGATGTGGACCAGCTGGTCTGGCTCGTCACCTTCCTGGTCGGCTTCTGGTTCATCGCCGCCGAGGCGATGTTCTTCTGGCTCATCTTCCGCTTCCGCAAGAAGGAAGGGGTCCGGGGCCAGTACATCACCGGCAAGGAAAAGCACCTCAAGCAGTGGATCAACATTCCGCACGCGCTCGTGCTCGTGTTCGACGTGTTCATCATCATCGCGGCGATCCGCGTGTGGGTGCACATCAAGCAGACGCTGCCGCCCGCCGACCGCACGATCCGCGTCACGTCGCAGCAGTGGGCGTGGACGTTCCAGGATCCGGGTGCGGACGATTCGCTCGACACGGCGGATGACGTGTTCACGACCGACGAACTGCACCTCGAGTCCGGCAAGACGTACCACTTCAAGCTGGAATCGAAGGACGTGCTGCACAGCTTCTTCATTCCGGCGTTCCGCATGAAGCAGGACGCGGTCCCGGGCCGCATCTACACGGGCTGGTTCAAGCCCACGCGCGAAGGTGAGTACGACATCCTCTGCGCCGAGATCTGCGGCATCGGTCACGGTGTGATGGGCGCGAAGCTGGTCGTCGAGAACGCGGAGCAGCGTGCCGCGTTCCTCGCCGCGCACGCGCCCGCCGCCGAGGAGACCGCCACGGACGCCGCCTCGGGCGACGCCACGTCTTCGGATTCCACCTCGGCCGCGGCCGGGCAGCAGTGACGGGGAGCGACATGTCCAACCATCACGACACGCACGACCACCACGCCGGGGCGCACGGGCACCACGACGAGGGCTGGTTCAAGAAGTACTTCTGGTCCACCGACCACAAGATCATCGGCTTCCAGTACATGTTCACCGGCATGCTGCTCGCGCTGCTCGGCGCCTTCATGGCGTACGTGTTCCGCATGCAGCTCGCGTTCCCGGGCCAGGTCGTGCCGGGCTGGGGCGTGGTCTCGCCGGGCCAGTACAACATGCTGATCACGAACCACGGCAGCATCATGATCTTCTGGGTCGCGATGCCCGTGCTGATCGCCGGGTTCGGCAACTACATCATCCCGCTCATGATCGGCGCGGACGACATGGTGTTCCCGCGCCTGAACCGGCTGAGCTACCAGCTCTTCTTCGTATCGGTGCTGGTGCTGATCGCGTCGCTCGTCGTGCAGAACGGCGGCTTCGGTGGCGCGTGGACGGCGTACCCGCCGCTGTCGGCGAACAAGGACTACAACCTCACGCCGCTCGGGTCGTCGTTGTGGCTCATCGCCGTGGCGCTCGAGTTCGTGGCGTTCCTGCTGGGCGGCATCAACTTCATCGTGACCGCGATGAACGCGCGCGCTCCGGGCATGAAGGCGTTCGACGTGCCGATCGTGGTGTGGACGATCGTGATCGCGAGCATCCTGTTCATGGCGTCGGTCGGTCCGCTCGTCGCCGGCGCGGTCATGCTGCTGTTCGACCAGATGCTCGGCACGAGCTTCTTCAACCCGAACCGCGGCGGCGACCCGATCCTCTGGCAGCACCTGTTCTGGTTCTTCGGGCACCCCGAGGTGTACGTCGTGCTGCTGCCCGCCATGGGCATCGTCGCCGAAGTGATGACGGTGTTCGCGCGCAAGAAGCTGTTCGCCTACAAGACGGTCATCTACACGATCGTCGCGACCGGCGTGCTCAGCTTCTTCGTGTGGGCGCACCACCAGTTCGTCGCCGGCATCGACCCGCGCATGGCGAACGTGTTCACGGTCACCACCGTGCTCATCTCGATCCCGATCGCCGAAATGTGCTTCGTGTACATCGCGACGCTGTACGGCGGCTCGATCACGCTGTCCACGCCGATGCTGTGGGCGCTCGCGTTCATGGCGGAGTTCATGCTCGGCGGCGTGACCGGCATCTACCTGGGCTCGAGCGGCGCCGACATCTTCTTCCACGACACCTACTTCGTCGTGGCGCACTTCCACTACACGTTCTTCCCGATCGCGATCATCGCGGTCATGTCGGGCGTGACGTACTGGTTCCCGAAGATGTTCGGCCGTCACATGAACGAGTTCTGGGGCAAGGTGCACTTCTGGGGAACGATCATTCCCTTCAACGGCATCTTCATCCCGCTGTTCGTGCTCGGCGCCGCGGGTGAGCACCGCCGCATCTTCGACTACCACTCGTTCCCGCACCTCGCCACGCCCGAGCTGCAGACGCTGCGCATCATCGCGACCGTGTCGCTGGTCGTGATGCTCGCGTTCCAGCCGGTGTTCCTGATCAACTTCGTCTCGAGCATGTTCCGCGGCAAGAAGGCCGACAAGAACCCGTGGAAGGCGAACACGCTCGAGTGGACGGCGGATTCGCCGCCCCCGCACGGCAACTGGGCGGAACTCCCGAACTGCTACCGCGGACCCTACGAGTACAGCGTCGAAGGCCGCGAACTCGACTACTGGCCGCAGAACGAGAAGGCCTGAGGAGGGCTCCCGTGAAGCCGATCGCGACCACCCGCAGCTCGATGAACATCGCCACCGGCAAGCTGGCCGTGTGGTGGGTGCTCGTCTCCGAAATCGTGATCTTCGGAGGCGTGCTGGGTTCCTACATCATGAATCGCCTCGCGCACGTCGAGTGGGGCGAGCAGGCGTCGCACACGAACACGTGGGCCGGCGCGTTCAACACCTTCGTGCTGCTCACGTCGTCGCTGTTCGCCGTGCTCGCGCACCAGGCGGCCGAGAAGCACGACGGCAAGAAGGCGGCACAGTTCCTGTACTACACCTGCTTCGGCGGCCTGATCTTCCTGATCGTGAAGTCGTTCGAGTGGGCGCACGAGATCCGCGAGGGCTTCGTGCTGCAGTCGGGCGGTTTCTGGAGCTACTACTACGTGGCCGCCGGCCTGCACGGGTTCCACGTGCTCGCGGGCATGCTCGTCATGCTCTGGGTCGCCTCCAGCGCGAAGAAGAACGAAGACCTGCACCGCGTCGAGAACGTGGGTCTGTACTGGCACTTCGTGGACATCGTCTGGATCTTCCTGTTCCCCCTGCTGTACATCGCCAAGTAGGAAGGAGAGAGACATGTCCGCACACGCTGGTGCGCACCATCACACCAACTACGTGAAGGTCTGGGCGCTCCTCCTCGGGCTGCTCGTCGTCTCGGTCGTCGGACCGATGGCGCACATCCAGGTCCTCACGCTGATCACCGCCTTCGGCATCGCGCTGGTGAAGGCGTACATCGTGGCCAAGAAGTTCATGCACCTCGACCTCGAGAAGCCGATCGTGCACTGGGTGCTGGCGCTCGCGCTGGTGTTCATGGTGCTCATGTACGCCGGCATCTCGCCCGACGTGGGCCGCGACAAGGGCCAGCGCTGGGAGAAGACGTCGGGCTGGCACCACCTGCCTCCGCAGAGCGAGCACGAGTCCGCCGGTTCGGGTGGCGAGCATGCACCCGGCCACTGATCCCGCCGTCCCGATGGCCGCGCCCGAACGGCGCGGCCGTTTCGGCCAGCACAGCGCGCTCGGCATGGGGATCTTCATCTTCACCGAGATCATGCTGTTCGCGGGGTTCTTCTCGGCGTTCGTGATCGTGCGCAAGGCCGTGCCCGAGGGCGCGTGGCCGCCGGCCGACCAGCCGCGGCTGCCGTTCGAACGGACCGCGTTCAACACGGCGGCGCTGCTGCTGAGCGGCGTGGCGCTGGCGATCGCGGGGCGGCGGTTCCGCAAGCGGGGACCGCGCACCGCGCAGCCGCTCATGCTGACCGCGCTCGCGCTGGGCGCGCTGTTCGTGGCGCTGCAGGGCGTCGAGTGGATCGCCATGCTGCGGCAGGGACTCACGCTCACGTCGAGCCAGCTGGGCTCGTTCTTCTACGTGATCGTCGGCGCGCACGGGCTGCACGCGCTGGCGGCGATCGCGGCGCTGGGCCTGGCCGCGGCGCGCAACGCGAGCGGCCGGCTCACCGAGTCGCGCCTGGTCGCGGTGGAGATGTTCTGGTACTTCGTCGTCCTGGTCTGGCCGGTGCTGTACTGGAGGGTGTACCTGTGAACGTTCGCCTGCGTGCGGTGCTGTCGGCCACGGTGGCGGTGCTCGGTCCCTCGGCGGCGCACGCCTGCGCCGTGTGCCTGAACGGGGCGAACGACAACAGCCGCAAGGCGTTCTTCGACATGACCATGCTCATGACCATCCTGCCGCTGGCGCTGTTCGCGATCGGGCTGGGCTGGCTGGCGTGGAAGGCGCGCCACATTCTCGCGGTGGAGTTCCAGGACCGCGACGAGATGCCCGTGGGCGCGACCGAGGCGGGAGAGCCCACCGCCTGAGTTGTCGGGTGCCTGACTTGACACCCCGGGGCCCGGCCGTTAGGTTGCGCCTTGTTGATGCGGGGTGGAGCAGCCTGGTAGCTCGTCGGGCTCATAACCCGAAGGTCGCTGGTTCAAATCCAGCCCCCGCTACCAATCCAGTCGCCTCGGAGGGGAAACCCTCCGAGGCGCGATCCTTTTCGGGAGAGCAGCTGCGGGCCTCCGGCTCGCGGTGCCCGCGGTGGCCGCCGTGAGACTGCCCGGCGTGGATCATCCCAGCCGCCGCGCGTCGCGATTCACCCGCGTCATTCCTGCGCAGGATCGTGGTCGGGTTCTTACCGCCGTTTCCCCGCCGGCCGAGGCGCCCCGGCCGTCCGCGCGCCTCCCGCATCCCGCATTGCCTCCGCCCGCGCCCGCCGCTATCCTGCGCGCTTCCGACCGGGTAGTCCGCATCTCGATCCCATTGAAGACCCATCTCCGGAGGTTTCCGTTGACCCGATTCCGGCCCGGAGCCGTCGTCGCGGCAGCGCTTTTCTGCCTGTTCGCCGCGGCTTTCATGCCTGTCAACGCCCACGCCGCCGCCGAAGTGCACCGGCTGAGCCTCGTGCTCGCCGGCGTGCCGACGAGCGTCAACGGCGGTGATTTCAACGACGCCATCGACTACTACAACGCGACCCACCTGGCGCCGCAGCAGAAGGAGCTGCTGCCCAAGGTCACGTTCTCGTGGCTGTTCGACAGCGAACTGCGCTACTTCGTCCGCCCGAACTTCGCGGTCTCGGCGGGCGTCGGCCAGATGCGTGCCGGGCACCACAACGAGTACCTGCCGGCCCTCACGCAGGCCATCGACGTGCGCACGGACGTCATCACCGTGCCGGTGCACGTGGGCGGCGCGTACTACTTCACGCCGTACAACCAGGGCGACTTCCAGGCCCGCGCGTTCATCGGCGGCGGCTACGTGCAGTACACGCACACGCGTGCCAGCATCACGCAGACGCTCTCCAGCGCCGACTCGCTGCTCACGTACACCATGACGGGCAGCTTCAAGCAGGCGCAGACGCAGGACTCGCCGGGCTACTACGGCGAGGTGGGCGCGCACATGTTCTTCGCGTCGCGCTTCTCGGCGCTCGTGTCGCTGGTCTACCGCAGCGCCGAACTGCGCAACATGGTCATCACCGAGAACTCCAGCACCGCGTCGCCGCTCAACCCGACGCAGCAGTTCCTCAAGCCCACCGACAAGCTCGACCTCGGCGGGGTGGGGATCAAGATGGCGGTCGGCATCGGGTTCTGACGACGCACGCCGCTCGAAACGACACCGCGGGCGCCTCGGCGAGAGGCGCCCGCGGTGTTTTCGTTTCGCGTGCGGACCGGTGGGCCGGGCGCGCGCTCAGCGCGCGGTGCTGTCGCCGGTCGCCGGGTCGAAGCGGTAGATGATCTCGCCCGGTCGCGCCATGCCCTGCCGGCGCAGCATCTCCTCGGCGTGCTCGGCCTGCCCGACGGGATCGTTCAGCCGCTTGTCGAGCGCCTCATTCTGCTTGCGCGCGGCGGCCAGCTCGCGGCCCGAGTCGTGGAGGTCGTTGCGCAGCGACTGGATGCGCAGCAGGCCATGGTCGGGATTGAACGCGGCCCAGGCCAGCCACAGACCGAGGGCGAGCGCGATCCAGCGCGGCCGCACGGGCCATGCACTGGGGCCCGCGTAGGGCGACTCGATGCGGCGCCGAAGCACCCGTCCCGCGATGTCGCGCGGCTTCATGGCCATGCACCTCCGATGTGCGGAATGAGGCGGCCCGGGCGCCGTCCTGGCGCCCGGGTCCCACGAACGACTACAGCGCCTTGAACGCCTTCCGGCCCGGGTACACGGCGCTGTCACCGAGCTGCTCCTCGATGCGGAGCAGCTGGTTGTACTTCGCGACGCGGTCCGTGCGGCAGAGCGAGCCGGTCTTGATCTGGCCGGCGTTCGTCGCCACCGCGAGGTCGGCGATCGTCACGTCCTCGGTCTCGCCCGAACGGTGCGAGATGACCGACGTGAAGTTCGCGCGGTGCGCCATTTCGACCGCCGCCAGCGTCTCGGACAGCGTGCCGATCTGGTTCACCTTCACGAGGATCGAGTTGCCCACGCGCTCGCGGATGCCGCGCGAGAGGCGCTCGACGTTGGTCACGAACAGGTCGTCGCCGACGATCTGCAGCTTGTTGCCGAGCTTCTGCGTCATGAGCGACCACGACGCCCAGTCGTCCTCGGCCAGGCCGTCCTCGATGCTGACGATCGGGTAGCGGCCGCACAGGCCCGCGTACCAGTCCACGAGATCGGCGCCGCTGAGCTTCTTGCCGCCCTCGCCTTCGAGCACGTACGCGCCGTCCTTGTAGATCTCGGACGAGGCCACGTCCAGCGCGAGCGCGATCTGCTCACCGGGCTTGTAGCCGGCCTTCTCGATCGCTTCGACCAGCACCTGCAGCGCCTCTTCGTTCGAGCCGAGGTTCGGCGCGAAGCCGCCCTCGTCGCCGACCGAAGTGGACAGGCCGCGCTTCTTGAGCACGGACGCAAGCGTGTGGAACACCTCGGCGCCCCAGCGCAGCGCTTCGCGGAACGACTGCGCGCCGACCGGGACGATCATGAACTCCTGCAGGTCCACGTTGTTGTCCGCGTGCTTGCCGCCGTTGAGCACGTTCATCATGGGCACGGGCAGCACGTGGGCGTGGGCGCCACCGAGGTGGCGGTAGAGGGGAATGTCGAGCGCCGCGGAAGCGGCGTGGGCCACGGCCATGGAAGCGCCGAGCAGGGCGTTCGCGCCCAGCTTGCCCTTGTTGGGCGTTCCGTCGAGCGCCACCAGGGCGGCATCGATGCCGGCCTGGTCGAAGGCGTCACGCCCCACGATCTCGTGGGCGATGGCCTCGTTGACGTTCTGGACCGCCTGTTCGACGCCTTTGCCCTTGTAGCGCTTGGCGTCGCCGTCACGAAGTTCGACCGCTTCGTGTTCACCGGTGGAGGCGCCCGAGGGGACCGCGGCGCGACCCAGCGCTCCGCTCTCGAGCAGGACTTCGACTTCGACCGTCGGATTCCCGCGGGAATCGAGGATTTCGCGTCCGTGTACTGCCGCAATGGTCATCATGAGCCGGAAGCTACGAGCCACCCTCCGCGAGCGTCAAGAGCCGGTCCCCGGCGGGACGCTTCGGGGCCGCCCGGCCCCGCGGGGAGGGGGCCATTTCTTGACCGTCCCGGGACGGCAACCCTAAGGTCGCCCGCCATGAAACCTTCCCCCCGGTCTGCCCGTAAGCCGCCCAGTCAGGTGAGGGTAGCGTGAGCGGGGAAGACGCGGATCTCATTCGCAGGTGCCTTGCGGGTGACCAAAAGGCCTGTCGAGACCTCGTGGTGCGCTACCAGCGTCCGGTGTTCTCGGTGCTCATGCGCGTCGTGCGCAGCGCCGAGGATGCGGAGGACCTGACGCAGGAAACGTTCGTGCGGATGTTCCGGGCCCTCGATCGCTACGACATCGAGCGACCGTTCACGGCCTGGCTCTTCACGATCGCGACGCGGTTGGGCATCGATCACTTGCGGCGGCGCCGGGTGAAGACGGTCTCCCTCACCATGACCGATCCCGGTTCCACCGAAGAGCGCACACTCGACGTGGAGGACACGGGTCTCAAACCCGACGAAGTCACGTCGCATCGACAGGAAGAGAAGTGGGCCGGGGAACTGATCGACTCCCTGCCCGAGCACTACCGGATCGTGGTCCTGCTGCGGCATCAACAGGACCTGTCGTACGAGGAAATCGCGGAGGCCCTCGGAGTACCGCTCGGCACCGTGAAGGCCCGGATCCACCGGGCGCGAGCGCTTCTGAAGGATCGCATCGAAGGCCATACGTCATGAGCCACTGCCCCGATTCCCATCACATCCAGGACTACCTCGACGACGAACTCGTGCCGGCCCAGCGCGAGGCGTTCGACGCTCATCTCGCGACCTGCTCGCACTGCGCCGCCGAGCTCGCCCTGTACCGGCAGGTGTTCGCCGATCTCGAGTCGCTGCCCCTGCTCGAGCCGTCCGCCGATCTCGCCGACCGCGTGCTCGCCGAGGTCATGCCGGCGCACGCGTCGCGTTGGCCCAAGCTGGCGCTGTGGGGTTACGGCGGCGCGGTGGCCGCCAGCATCGCCGCGATTTCGGCGGCCGCATTCCTTCCCGGTCCGCGCCAGTGGACCTACGACCTCGTCGCCGACGCGACACGCTCCCTCGTCGGTTCGCTGCTCTTCGTGCTCAAGTCGCTCAACGCGGCGGCGCTGCGTGTCGTGGACGTGCTGCACATCGGCCTCGCCCTGCTCGGCAAGGCCGGCCCGCTGGTCCGGGCGCTGCGCCTGCCGCTGTCGCAGCCGGCCGTCGCGGCCATCGTGCTGTCCGCGGTCCTCGTCTGCGTCGCCATGCTCTGGTGGATGCGGCCGCGCGAGAAGCGCGCCGCACCGGGAGATCACCATGTGGGCTTGCTCGGTCTCTAGAATCGTCCGCCGTGCCGCCGCGCTGGCGCTGGCACTGCTCGTGACGGGCGCGATGTCGGCGGAAGCGCGCGTGCGCGTGCACGTGAACGGTCCCGACAGCACGCGCGACGACGCGCGCGTTTCGATCGGCCCCGACGGCATCCAGGTCACGCGCGCCGGCGACAAGGCGCACATCAGCATCACCACCGACTCCGACTCGTTCGGTTCGGGCGCGATCCTCGTGGACGACGGCAGTGGCGTGGTGCGCTTCCTGTCCGACGTCGAGGTGAAGCCGGGCGAGCGCGTGGACGGCGACGTGGTCGCGCTCGGCGGCAACGCGAAGATCGCGGGCGAAGTGACCGGCTCGGTCGTCGCGGTGCTCGGCTCGGTGCAGCTCGAGAACACCGCCAAGGTGGGCGGCGACGCCGTCGCGGTCCTGGGCGGGTTCCGCTCCGCGGGCGAGGTCGTGGGCTCGGCGGTCGCCGTGTTCGGCAACTC
>JAXLXR010000032.1:0-20846 GCA_046327815.1 Candidatus Eiseniibacteriota bacterium
CGGGCGCGCTTCGATCTTGACGTGGACGTGCCGCGCTACGCGAACGCGGCGGTCGCTGCGCGCCTGCGCGGCGCGGTGCGCGCCAGGCTCGCGGACCGGGCGCGCTGGGGATTCGCGTTGGAGGCGCCGCGCCGCGGGCGGGCGGGACTCTCGCATGCGCCGGGCACCTCGAGTGCGCTCCGGGTGCTCGGCGGAGCCGTCAGCCGGGTCCCGGCCGCGTGCCCGTGAAGTCGAACGACAGTTCGCGGTGGTGCCGGATCGACAGCAGGTGGACGGTGGCGAGCGTGTCCGTGACCGCGTACAGGATCAGGAAGTCGTCGTGCAGGTATTCGCGCAGGGCGTCGGCGCGGTCGGGTGGAATCGTCGACAGCAGCCCGAGCGCTTCGGCCGACGTCGGCGGGCTGTCGAGCCAGCGGCGGCCGATGCGCGGAAAGCGGGCGAGGTGGGGGACGACGGTTTTCCGCAGGCTCGCGAGGAGGGCGTCGAACGCGGGCGCGGCGCCGGCGTCCGCGAGAAAGGCTTCGATCGCGTCCAGCCGCTCCGTGAACGTCTGCGTGACTTCGACCCGATACGGGCGTTCAGCCACGCGTGCCGGCCGCCTTGCGAGCTCGCTTGCCGGGTGAGCGACGCCCCGAGGCGCCCTTCGCGGCACCGGCCCGGCGCGACTGCACGGCGGCGAGCGCCGAATCGGCGTCGCCCGTTCGCCCGGCCGCGACGTCGGCCAGGCCGCGTCGCGCATCCTCGAGCAGCAGCAGGTGGATGCGCTCGCGCTCGAGCCGGTGGTAGTAGTCGAGCCGTTCGGCGGCGATCAGCGCGACGAAGCTCTCGCCGTTCTTCGTGATGATCTTCTCGGCGCCGGCATTGGCCTCGTCGGCCAGCTCGGACAGGCGGGCGCGTGCCTGGGTGAGCGGGACCACGTCCCGGACGGTGAATCCCATGACAGGCTCCCGACTTGGAAGGTGCAGAATTCTGTACGCTATCACGTTCATCGGCTCGCGTCGATACGCTTGTCGCGCCGCGTGACGACCGGCACGCCGCGCGACCTCCGGCGCGCCGAGCCTCACGCCCCCGCACCCGGCGTCCCCCGCCGTTCCCTGAGCGCCCCCGACGCGGCCGCCGCCAGCAGCCGCCGGAACGTCGGGCACTCGGCGTGGCTGGGCGCACGGCACGCGGCGGCGTGGCGCAGCCCGCGGCTCATCGCCCGCAGGCGCACGATCGTTCGATCGATCTCGGCGGCCTTCGCGGCGAGCGTGCGCCGGTCGATGTCGGGCTCGCCCGCGGGCGTGAACATCGCGCGGATCTCGTCGAGCGAGAAGCCGGCCGCCTGGCCGAGCGCGACGAGCGCGAGCTGGTTCAGCACGGAGGGCGCGAACACGCGCCGCAGTCCGCGCCGGCCCACCGACGCGATCAGCCCCTTCTCCTCGTAGTAGCGCAGCGTCGACGCCGGAACGCCCGAGCGTTGCGCGACTTCCACGATGTCCATCGCGACCCCTTGACTTCAAGTGGACTTGAACTTGCATGCTGCCGTCATCGACATCGATCGTCAACCGGAGGCACCCCGAATGAACCTGCTCTCGTCACTTCCCGCCGTCGTCCTGGTCGGCGCCGGCGCCACCGCGATCATGGACGCGTGGCTCGCGCTGCTGCGCCGCGCCGGCGTGCGCGGCCTGGACTTCGCGCTCGTCGGCCGCTGGGTCGGCCACCTCGCGCAGGGGCGGTTCGCGCACGACGCGATCGCGCGGGCCCGCCCGGTGCGCGCCGAGCGGGCGCTCGGCTGGGCGACCCACTACGCGACCGGCGTCGCGTTCGCGGGCGCGCTCGTCGGGGTCGCGGGGCTCGACTGGCTGCGCGACCCCTCGCTCGTTCCCGCGCTCGCGACCGGCGTCGCGACCGTGGCGGCCCCGCTGCTCGTGATGCAGCCCGCGATGGGCGCGGGCTTCCTCGGCACGAAGACCGCGACCCCGGTGCGAAACGGCCTGCGCAGCCTCGCCAACCACACGGTCTTCGGCGCCGGGCTGTACCTCGCGGCGAGCGCGCTCGCGTGGGTCGCTCGCTGAACGAACGGAGCCCTCGACCTGAAGTCACTCGCCATCGTCGGAACGAACGGAGTCCTCGACATGAAAGCCCTCGCCATCGTCTACCACAGTGCCCACGGGCACACCGAACACATCGCCCGGCACGTCGCCGAGGGCGCGCGCGGCGTCGAAGGCGTGCGCGCCGACCTGCTGCGCGCGCAGGACCTCGAGCGCGCCCCGGAGCGGCTCGTCGCGTACGACGGTGTCGTGCTGGGCTCGCCGACGTACCTCGGCGGCGTCTCCGGGCCGTTCAAGTCGTTCATGGACGCGACCGGGCGCCTGTGGCGCACCCAGTCGCTCGCGGGCCGGCTCGCCGCCGGCTTCACGGTGTCGTCGCTGCCCGCAGGCGACAAGCAGTCGACGCTGACGTCGATGTTCGTCTTCGCGATGCAGCACGGCATGCTGTGGGTCGGCAACCCGATCCTGCCGGAGCAGCACGCCGGCGTGCCGTACGACGAGGCCGCCAACCGGCTCGGCTCGTGGTCCGGCCTGATGGCGCAGGCGGGGCACGCGGCGCCCGCGGACGCGTTCGTGCCGGGCGACGTGAAGACCGCGCGGATGTTCGGGCGCCACTTCGCGCAGAGCCTGGTGCGCGTGGGCGCGGCGCCCGTGCCACGCGAGTTCGCGAAAGAGGTGTCCGCATGATCCCCGTCCCCTTGCGAGGTGCCCGCGGGATCCCCGCGCGCTTCGCGCCCGTGTTGTTCGGGTTGATCCTCTCCGGGCTGATGTCGCTCGTGGTGTCGGGCGTGGCGACGGCGCGGGTCGCGGGCCTGGCGGAGGGCTTCGTCGGCGCGTGGATCGCGTCGTGGCTCGCCGCGTGGGCGATCGCGTTTCCGGTGGTGCTGGTGGTCGGGCCGGTCGCGCGAAGAGTGGTGGACGGGGCCACGAGGCAGGATTGACCGAGGCCGACCCGGCGACGGCTGTCGACCCGGCGACGGCTTAGACTATATGGCTAGACGTATGGATAAGTTTATGGCTCAATGCTAGCGTGCCCGGAAGTCGGTCACGAACTTCGACTGGGATCCGGAAAAGGACGCCGAGAATCGGCGCAAGCACGGTGTTTCGTTCGCCTGGGCACAGCGCGCATTCGCGGACCCCGATCGCGTCATCGCTCGGGACATCGGTCACAGCCAGACCGAGGAACGCTTCTACTGTTTCGGTGAAGTCGATGGTGCCATCCTGACTGTGCGGTTCACCTATCGTGCCTCGGTCATTCGGATCATCGGAGCCGGGTACTGGCGGAAGGGGAAGTCGATCTATGAGCGGGAGAATCACCTACACTGACGAGCCCCTCGGGCGCGTGCAGGTCATCGCCGACTTTCTCCCGTCGCCCGCGGAACTGGCGTTTCGGGAGGAGGGCGTGAAGGTAACGCTGGCGCTCAGTCGCAAGAGCGTCGAGTTCTTCAAGTCCGAGGCGCAGAAGCACCACACCCAGTACCAGCGGATGATCCGACGGCTTCTCGATGCGTACGTGGATGCGCAGTCGCTGGCGCCCCGGCCGAAGTCGCGGGCCGGGACGCGGCGCGGCTAGCTTCGATCGAGACAGCCCTCGAGGAACGTCCCCAGGTCTTCTCGGAACCGCGCTTCGTACTTCAGCGACCGGTGCGGGTGGTGCCCGCATCCGCCGTAGCGCAGCATCCGCGCATGCGGGTTCGCGGCCGAGAAGCGCGCCTCGTGCCCGTCGAGCAGCGCCGCGCCGCAGCGCGCGTCGGCCTGGATCACCGTCACCGGGCAGCGCAGCGGTCGCGCGGTGTCGATGGCGGGCCCCGCGAGCAGCGCGCGCACGTCCGCGGGCACGCCGCCCCAGCAGCGCGGGTCCTGGCGCTGCAGCGCCGACGCGTGGCTGAGCAGGTGGCGCTCGGAGAAGTGCTCGCTCGCGACGCCGCCCATCGGGACCGGCATCGTCGTCATGCGCGCGAAGTACAACTCGAGCGGCGCCCCCGAGGCCTGCACCTTCGCCTGCCACGCGGCGGTCATCTCGAAGATCGGGATGAAGCCGGAGCGCTCGGCTTCGCTCGGCTCGGAGAAGTACCAGGGCGGGTCCTCGAGGAAGACCGCGCGCACGGCCGGATCGGCGTCCTGCGCGAGCACGCCGGCGACCAGTCCGCCGAGCGAGTGACCGACAACCACCGCGGGCCGCCCGATCGCGGAGAGCGCGGCGCGCGCATCGGCCACGTAGTCGTCGAACGCGTACTCGGGCGCGTGCTGCGAGTGGCCGTGGCCGCGGAAGTCGAGCGTCCACACCTGCCAGCGCCCGGCGAGCGGCGCGGCGGCCTCCTCCCAGGTGTCGCGGCTCATCGAGAGACCGTGCAGCATCAGCAGCGCCGGCGCGTCGTGCGGGCCGTGCACGGAGGCGGCCAGGCGCAGGCCCTTGGAGGTGAGCGTCACGTCGGTCACGGCGGGCGTCCGGTCGGGGGAGGGGAGCGCAGCCTAGCACGCACCGGCGGCACCCGGCCGCGAGCGCCGTTCGCGCGAAGCGTGCGGGAGCGGCGTCTGCGCGCTGGCCCGCGTGTGCGTTTCGCGACAATGCGGCTTGAAAGTTGCATAGTGCAAATAAGTCGAGTACGATGCTTATGTGTGAAATGACAATAAGTACCCCGCAATGACCGCCGCGCCCGCCCCCCGCCACTCGATGCCATTCGTCCGCATCGAGCTCGTGCTCCTGTCGCCGGTGGACGGGCGCCTGGCGGTGCTGCTCGGCCGGCGCGAGGGCCCGCCGTACGAGGGCCGGTGGGCGGTGCCCGGTGGCGTGCTGCGCATCGACCATGACAGGGACCTGGACGACGCCGCGCGGCGCGTGTGCCGCGAGCGCCTGAACGCAGAGGTGCCCGCGCTGCGGCAGCTGCGCGCGGTGGGCGGCCCGAAGCGGGACCCGCGCGCGGCGTGGGCGCTGAGTGTCGTGTACCGCGGGCTGGTCGCGGGGCTGGACGCGACGCCAGGCAAGCGCCTGCAGGCGCTGCGCTGGAGCGCGGTGGACGACGTGGCGAGCGAGCGGCTCGCGTTCGACCACGGCGCGCTCGTCGCGGACTCGGTCGCGCGGCTGCGCGAGGAGGTCGAGCGGCTCGAGCTGCCGTTCGAGTGCCTGCCGCCGACGTTCACGCTCACCGAGCTGCAGTCGCAGTGCGAGGCGCTGCTCGGGCGAAGGCTGGACAAGTCGTCGTTCCGGCGGCGGCTGGACGACCGCGAGCTCGTCGAGCCCGTGGCCGGCGAGATGAGAACGGGCGCGTACCGCCCGGCCCAGGTGTACCGGGCACGCTCTTTGACGACGCGCAAGCGGCCATGAAAGCGTCAACCTTCTTGCAAGGAGAGTGAATGAACGAAGTCCGTCCCAACTACACGATGGTCCTCGCGGCGGCCGAATACGAGGCCGAGTGGCACAAGCACGGCAAGCCCCGCAAGGACGCGAACAAGACCCCGTACATCAACCACCCGATCGCCGTCGCACGGCTGCTCGCCGACGAAGGCGCTGTCGACGATCCCGAAGTGCTGGCCGCGGCCCTGCTGCACGACGTGATCGAGGACACGCCCGTCGATGCGACCGAACTGCGAGCCCGCTTCGGCGAGCGCGTCACGCGAATCGTGCTCGACGTGTCCGACGACAAGCGCCTGGACAAGCCCGTCCGCAAGGAACTGCAGGTTCAGCACGCCCCGCACCTGCCCGCGGACTCCAAGCTCGTGAAGCTGGCCGACAAGATCTGCAACCTGCGCGACGTGGCGAACAACCCGCCGAGCCACTGGGACCTGCAGCGCCGCCGGGAGTACTTCGCCTGGGCCGAGCGCGTGGTCGCCGGCCTGCGCGGCACGAACGCGGCCCTGGATCGGGTGTACGACGAGGCAGCCGCGGGCCGTCCGTAGGCGGCATCCCGCGCGCGGCCGGCGACGCGAACGCGAAGCGCCTTCGGGCGCCGACGCAGTCGCCCGCCCCGCGCCCCGGATTCGACGCCCGATGTCCGGGCACAAGAGGCGGCCGGCCCGCGTGATCCGCGGCACGCGCCCGAAACCCTCGCGCCCCACGAAGCGCGCGAGACACTCACGACACAGGAGCCCACGATGCCCCGATGCAAACCCGGCGACCTCGCCATCGTCGTCAAAGCCTTCCACGCCGCCAACCTCGGCCGGATCGTGCACGTGCTGCGCCTGCACGACGGCCAGGGCGAGCTCTCGATGCACGGCCTCGCCGACACCGTCTGGGAGGTCGAGTGCGCCACCGGCCGGCTGACTTGGTCGCGCGAACGCCCCGCGCGGCGCTGGCGCCGCAAGCGCGGCCCGATCCCCGACGGCGCGCTGCAGCCGATCCGCGGCGACGGCACCTGGCCGTTCGACGAGCTGCCGATCGATCGCGAGAACCAGGTCGCGGACGAGGAGAAGGCGCGGGCGGGGAAGGTGCTGGTGGCGGCGTGACCGGGGCCGTCGCCGGAACGAGCCCCCTTCAGCCCAACAGTCCCCTGAGATCCTTGAGCATCAGGAAGAGGTGATAGGGATCGGTCGGGCTGGACTCGAACTCCCACGACGCGTACCAGCGCCGCGCCGCGTCGTCCTTGGCGTGGACCAGCAGGCAGCGAATGCCGGCGATGTCGGCGGCCTGCGCGGTGCGCAGCAGGGCGTCCTTCAGCAAGGCCTGGCCGAGGCCCCTTCGCTGATGGACGACGTCCACGGCGAGTCGCGCCAGGATCATGACCGGCACCGGGTGTCGTGCCAGCCCCTTCGTCACTCTCGAGGGGGCGACCGGCGGCTCGACGCTGCCGACCGCGAGGCTGTAGAAGCCGACGACCGCTTCACCCCGGCAGCACACGTAGGTCTGGGCGCTGTTGCTCTTCTGATTGACGTGCGCGTAGCGCTTCAGGAACTGGTTGAGCGCCGCCTGACCGCAGTCGAAGGCATCGACTTGATCCGTGGCGGCGAGCTTGCGAATCGAGGCGTAGGGGACTTCCGCCGAGTCACCGGTCAACCGAGCGCTCCGGGCTCACGCAGCAGCTTCTTCAGACGCGGTTTGCGCTGCACCGGACGATCGAGCGCCGCCTGGAACGCACGCCACTGCGCTTCGTCCAGGTTGAACTGGCGGCGATCCGCCAGCGCCTGCGCGGCCGCCGTCACGCCCGCATCGAGCAGGAACTCGCTGACGTTCTTGTGGCAGGCACGAGCGGCGTCCTGCAGCAGCAGCTTGACGGGTGCGCTGGCTCGGACGTCGATGCGTTCGGTCTTGGAAAGATTTGGAGCGCCCACGGTTTGCCCTCGACGGATTGGCTCTCCGGCATTCTACGCGTCCGGACAGTGTCACGACAAGTCGGCGACTTGTTCCGACCGACCGTCTGATTGCGCACTTGTGGGTCGAGATGCGCCGGGCGTGCCCGGCACCACACGCACGACGCGAGGGTCCGCGAGAGCGCTCTCAGAGCCCCGCGACGCGCCGGATGGCAGCGAGCTTGTCTTCGGACAGCCGCGCGAGCGCATCCTCCGAGATCCGGCCTTCGCGAAGCAGCAGCCCGAAAACCAACCGCAGCCGCGAGTAGCGATAGTCGTACCTGGAGTCGATCTCGTACCGCCGGCGCCGCAGGAAGTCCTCGAGCGGCCACAGGTCGTCCGGCGTAGTGATCGCGGCGGCACGCGCCTTGAACTCGGCGATCGTCTGCGCGAGTTCCGTGGCCAGCGCCTCCTCGAACACGCGGCGGGCGATCTTCTTCTCCGATGCGGACCAGCGATCTTCCGGCATGTCAGGCGCTCCTCGCGGTCAGGCGTCCGGCCGCCCGACGCTCAAGTCCCAGAACGAGTCTTGCCAGTGCGAGATCTGGCCCTCGGTGCCGCACGCGAGGCAGCGCCAGACGACGAAGTCGTCGACGGTGAGCATCGTCTCCACCGGCCGGGCGTCGCGCTTGCGGCACTTGAAGCAGAGCGGGCCCGGGACTTCGTCGGGACGTTCGAAGTCCGTCGCGTGCGCGACGACCGCGGCGAGAAAGGACGCGAGCTTCCTGGCGGGGCCGCGATCGGGGCCGATGGCGCCCTTGTCGTCGAGGAAGTGAGTCAGGTCGCAGACGTACATGGCGTGACGAAGCGACTCGCGCTTCGGGCAGGGCCGCAGGAGTCGAGATTGTCCCACTTCCGCCCAGCACCACGCCGGCCGCTTGACAAATCCGAAAAAGACGCGGCGATCTGGAATTAATGCGTGCGCCCGTGCGTACGCGAGACCCCCCTCGATCCAGGAGCCCGCCGTGAACGAGAAAGCCGCCCAACGCCTCGCCCTCGAAGTCATCGCCGCCATCGAGCGCCGCCTCGCGCAGCCCGGTGCCGTGCCGCCCGCCGCGCGCCGCATCGGCGTGCTGCTCGGCGAGATCGCGATGGACATCCACCACCCCGGCGTGCGCGCCGGCGTGAAGCGGCTCGCCATGAGCTTGGCGAGCGAAGCCGGCGCGCCGCAGGCCGCCGGCGCCGTGCGGCTCGGCACCGACACCTCCGCGACGCCGATCGACCCCGACTCCGCCAGGCTCATCTCCTGAGCCCCGCGCCGCTCAGACTTCAGTCCTGGCCCGCCGGGATGGCGCGCTCGGGCGCAAAGCCCGAATCCAGCAGCAAAGAACCCCCGCCGGCAGCGCGCTCGACGCGCCGCCCGGACGGGCCCGCCGCCGCCCCGAAAGCCGACGGCACCGACGACAGAAGGAGCACAACGATGAAAGAACTCGAGCTCACGATCACCCCGCAGCGCGCCGCCCTGCTCGCGGGCCACGACAACGAACTGAACCTGCTGGTGCGCGTGCGCGCCCCGGCCGCGCCCGACGGCACGGCCCCCGCCAAGCCGCTGAACCTCGCACTCGTCATCGACCGCTCCGGCTCGATGTCCGGGCGCCCGCTCGAGGAAGCGTGCCGCTGCGCCGAGTTCATCGTCGGCAGCCTGAAGCCGGAGGACGCGATCGCGCTGGTCACGTACGACACGCAGGTGACGGTGGACATCCCGCACCGCCTCGTCGGCGACCGCAAGGGGCTGGTGGAGGCAATCCGCGCGATCGTCGACGGCGGCAGCACCGCGCTGCACGACGGCTGGTTCGCCGGCGCCCGCGAGGCCGCCCAGGGCACGGAGCGCGCCAGCGTCTCGCGCGTGCTGCTGCTCTCCGACGGCCAGGCCAACCACGGCCTGACCGAGCCGGACGAGATCGCGGCGCACTGCGCGCAGATCGCGCAGTCGGGCGTGACCACGTCCACGTACGGCCTGGGCCACGGCTTCAACGAGGACCTGATGCTCGGCATGGCGCGCGCGGGGCTGGGCAACAGCTACTACGGCGCCACCGCCGAAGACCTCATGGACCCGTTCCGCGAGGAGTTCGAGCTGGTGCGCGCGCTGTGCGCCCGCAAGCTGCGCCTGCAGCTCGCAGCGCCCGACGGCGTGACCGTGCAGGTGCTCAACGGCTACGCGTTCGACCCCGCCAGCGGCTGGCAGCTGCCCGACCTCGCGTGGGGCGGCGAGGCGTGGGCCGCCGTGCGCCTGCGCGTGCCGGCGGCGCTGGCGGATGCCGCGGCGAACGGCGAGAGCGTCGTTCTCGAAGCGCGCGTCGTGTTCGAGGACATGGAAGGGCTGCCGCTGATGCTCGCCGCGCCTGCGCTGAAGCTGCCGTGGCTGCCCGCGGCCGCGTTCTCCGCGGTGGCGAGCGACCCGATGGTCGGCGAGCGCCTGGGCGAGCTGCGCGCCGCGGAGCTCACCGAGAAGGCTCGCATGGCGGCCCGCGCCGGCGACTGGCGCACCGTGGACCGGCTGCTGGATCTGGCCACGCGCGAGGCCGTCGACAACCCGTGGCTGCAGGGCGCGGTCGAGGCGCTGAAGAAGTACGCCGCGCGTCGCGAGCTCGAAGCGCTGTCGAAGGAGGCGGCGTACCAGGCGCGGACGATGAGGACGCGGCTGGCGGATGCGAGCGAGGTGGCGGGGAGCTATGTCGAGGGGGTGGAGTCGAGGAAGGCGGCTTACCTGCGACGGAAGATGGAGAAGGGGCGGCGGATGGGGGGGAATACCCGGCCCGAAAGTTGACCCCATCCTGGAGACGACCCGCGCCCGCCGCGGGTCGCCCTTTTCACCACCAAGTCGGCGCGACGATGATCCGGGGTCCAGCGGGATGAATCTTCACGTATGGCTCGATCCGGCCGTACCACCGATCGAAGTCGCGCCGCGTCTCGGCAGCGCACGACGAGAGCAGCGAGGCGGTCATTGAGAGCCGCGACGTGAGATGTCGACGTGCGATGTGGCCGTCGAACCGAGTTTCGGACTCGTCGAGGCTCGCATAAGTGGCCATCTCCATCGATGACGCCAATCGACTGGCCGCGGGTCCACTTCCGATCGGAACGAAGGCACAGAACTTCGAGGGTGCGAAGTCGCCGGACTTCGGGCTGAAGACGAAGAAAGTCACGGTCCTGCGGCCCCACTGCTGCGCCCCCTGCGTCGTCAGGATCGATTGATTCCACGCGTTGACGTTCAGCATCACCTCGAAGAGGTTCGCGGCAAAATGAATCCGATGCCCGCGCTGCTCGGTGACGGGCGCGGTGACCGACACTGCCCGGTCGATTTCGGGCGAGACGTCGAGCGCCCCCTCGCGCAGAAGCTCGTCGAAGGGAAGCTGGTTGAGATCGTGCACGCGATCAGGGGTGAGATCGGGGAGCAGATGCGTCTGGAATGCGGACATCCCGACGGCTCGCATCAGGTAGACCGCCGATGCTGCGAGATTGCTCCGCCCGCGCGTCACGTGCGAACTGACCATCGACACGAACGTGTCGGATGTCGGCCGCGGCTCGAACAGATGCGCGGCAGCGAACTTCGCGTGGTTGGCAACGGGGTCCGCACGGCTGATCTCGAATTCGATCCAGAGTCGGCGCGACCCGTCCCGGCGCGCGAGCATCACGTCGGCGCGGGCGCCGAATCCGAGCGCACGTTCGAGTTCGCGGCTCATGATGGGTTCCTCGTGGACACACTCCCAGCCAGCCGGGCACCGCTCGATGAATCGGTGCTGCAGAAGGCGCGCGAGATTCCCCATCGCTTCGGCGTCAAGAACGGGACAACGAGATTCCCGACGGGCCCGCGTTGCCGTCCCACTCCGGAATCCCCTGATCCTGCCGCAGCCTCAGCCGTTGCAGCCTGACCGCGTCGAAGACTTCGTCCATCCCGAACGAGGTCGTTCCGATCGACGGCAGCCCCGCGCGTGCCTCGGTCTCGAAGCGCTGCGCCAGCGGTTCGCCGCTCGCCAGGTACGCACGCATCCACCACTCGGCGATGCGATCGCGCGCCTGCGACAGTGCCGCGTCACCGGGCAGCCGGTCGCGCTTCAGGCGCTGGTTCACGTCGCGGTGCGCGGGCATCAGATTCCACAGTTGGTCGCACGGCCACGCGGACCACGGAAAGCAATGGTCGATGTCGAGCGAACGCTCGTTCAGGCGTTTGCCGGTCCACACACAGTGGAGTGGCGCGCCGGTCATCGTGCGCAGCGCCAGCTCGCGCGGCAGCCTCACGTCGCGCGCGGGGTCAATCCACGCGGTCGCGGCAGCCAGCCCGTGCGCGGGCAGCGTGCGGCCCTGGCCCTGGGCGTAACGGTGCATCAGCCGCGTCCACTCGGCGACGATCGCAGGCTCGATCCACGCATCGAAGCGCTGCATCGCCTTCCAAAGCGGTAGTGGCACCCGAAGCTCGCCGAAGGACCACAGCGTGGGGGCGTCGAGCACTAGCGCGTTGCGAGGTCGGTGCCGCACGGCGAACTTGCGTGCGGGGAACACAGGCGCGCCGGATGGGCGCGCACTTTCCAACCGGTTGCCGCCCGGATACGTTAGGTACGTGGCCGGCATCTTCACGATCGTCCGGCTCGCGTCGGCGAGCGCCCGGTGCAACGCAGTCGCACGATCGCCCGCGAAGCGCATCCCAACCCGCAGGTCCAGGTGCGAGACGCCGATGAGCGCGCGATAGCCGTCGCCCACGAAGCCGAGTCGCGCGAGCCCGCGATTCTCCGGGCTCTGCGGCAGGTCCGCCGCGAGCAGCGGCTTGAACAGCCGCAGCCAGTACAGCGCGACCAGACCCAGCGGCACGCACGCGAAGCCGTCTTCGTCCGTGCGCGCGAAGCCGGCAGCGCCGTCCGCGACGCGGCCCACGGCACGCAGCAGCGCGAGCTTGTACGTCGACGACTTGCTGTCGTTCAGGATCGTGTGCCGGATCAGCGGCAGCGCGCCGGTGCCGTCGTCGGGCAGTCGCAGCGCCATCTGCACCCACGAGACGCCAGTCCGGCCCATGCCGTCGGCCGCGTCGACGCGACGCTCGACGAACGCGCCATGGGCGCGTGCGAGGCGCTCGATCTCGGCCGGCGACACGGCGTGCATCGCGCGGCCGTCGCCCGGCGGCCCGGAGCGCAGCGTGATCGCCAGGCATCCGCCGGGCTTGAGCAGCGTGACGAGTTTGCGGAACGCACGCTCGCGCTCGCCAGGCGGCACGTGCATCCACACGGCGCTTGCGAGGACGAGGTCGAACGACAGGCCGGTGCGGATCACCGAGCGCAGCTCGGGCAGGCTGTCGTCGATCCAGCGCACCGACGAGCCGGGACGAAGCGTCGCGGCCTGTTCGCGCATCGCCCGCGAGGGCTCGACCGCGACGACGTCCAGGCCCTTCGTCGCGAGCCACGCGGCGTCACGCCCGGTGCCCGCACCGACGTCGAGCGCAAGCCCGCCCGGCGCGGGCAGCAGGTCGGCGACCCACGCGTGCAGCTGCTCGGCGCGGATCGCCTCGTAGCTGCGAGCGAGCTCGGGCGCGTTGGCGTCGTACCAGCGGACGGTGTCGGAAGTCACGGGTGGCATGCGAGGTGGCGTAGGGTCCAGCGTCGATCTTAGGGCGACGCATCGGTACAGTCACGGGTGTTGCCGTGCACTGTCGGAGCCATCGAGCGAATCACGTTGCGCCGAAGACTCGTACCCTCGCGGGATCGCGGATCAACTCCGACAGCGCATGGGTGTCGAGCATCCACGCGGTGGCGGTCACAGGGGATCCCGGTCCTTCGGCGGCAGGTTGTCCGTCGGTCAGGGCACTCGAGACGTGCCGCGGAGAATGTCCAGCTTATTCGCCGCCTGTCATGCGGAGAAACTTGCGCGTGCGGCGAATCAGGCGCCTAATCTCCGCATGAAAAGCGGTGAACCCCTCTACATCTGGCAGGCCGCCGACTGGCCCCGTTGGCGCTACGACCTCGCCGCGCTTGCCGATCCCCTGACCGACGTCAGTCGCGCGCAGGGCCTGCTGCTGGGACGTCTGGCCGACGCAGGCTTGGCGCTGCGCGACCAGGCCAAGCTGACGACATTGACCGACGACGTGGTCAGGACCAGTGAAATCGAAGGCGAGGTTCTCGACGTGCAGTCGGTGCGGTCGTCCCTGGCTCGCCGCATGGGAGTGGACATCGGCGCCGTGTCGCCGGTGGATCGCCACGTGGAAGGCGTCGTGGAGATGGTGCTGGACGCCACCGCCCGGTCCGACGCTCCACTCACCGCCGAGCGGCTGTTCGGCTGGCACGCGTCGTTGTTCCCGACCGGCCACGCCGGCATGACCCGCATCGCCGTCGGTCGCTGGCGCAGCGATGCCGACGGCCCCATGCAGGTCGTCTCCGGCCGTTCGGGTCGACGCAAAGTCCACTTCCAGGCACCGCCCGCCGCGGTGCTCGCCGCCGAGATCGATCGCTTCCTGGCCTGGGCAAACGCCGCGCCCGGCGAGCCCGCGCTCGTGAGGTCGGGGCTGGCGCACCTCTGGTTCGTGACGCTGCATCCGTTCGACGACGGCAATGGCCGCATCGCCCGTGCCGTGGGCGATCTGTTCCTCGCCCGTGCCGACGGCAGTCCCGAACGCTTCTACAGCCTGTCGGCACAGATCCAGCGTGAGCGCCGCGACTACTACGACGTGCTCGAACGCACCCAGAAGGGCACGCTGGACGTGACCGGCTGGCTGTCGTGGTTCCTGGGAACGCTCGGACGTTCCGTGGCCAGCGCCCACGCCACGCTGGACGCGGTCTGGGCGAAGGCGCGCTTCTGGCAACGGTGGGCCGGTCTGCCGCTGAACGAACGGCAAGCGAAGCTGCTCAACCGCCTGCTCGACGGCTTCGACGGCAAGCTGACGAGCAGCAAGTGGGCCGCGATCGCGAAGTGCTCGCCCGACACCGCGCTGCGCGACATCACGCAACTGCTGGAGTTCGGCGTGCTCCGCAAGACGCCGGGGGGCGGCAGGAGCACGGGTTACGAACTTGGGGGCTGACGGGGAATCGCGCGAGATCGGGCTCGCGGTGCAGCGGCGGCGCGCTCCGATCGGCATCACTCGCCGGACTTCTTCGCCGCTCGCTTCGCCTCGATCTCGCGCCGGATCCGCTCGATTTCCTGCTGCCTCGCCCGCGGCGTCCCCCAGGGCGCGGGGCGCTGCGCGTCGGGGGCCGGTCCCGGCGCGGGCTCGGGCGATTGCGCAGGCACCCGCGCCGTGTCCGATGCCGGTGTCGATGCCGGTGCCGGTGCCGGCGTCGGATTCCCCGCCTTCTCTTTCGCCCGCCGCTCGAGCGCGGCCTGCCGGCGCGCGCGCCTGGCCTTCGCTTCCTCGGCCAGCGCGAGCGCACGCGCCTGCCGCTCCTCCTGCATCCGGCGCCCTTCCGCGGCCAGCGCGATCGCCCGCGCCTTCCACGCCTCCTGCCGCTGCCGCTCCTCCTCGGCGATCGCGAGCGCGCGCGCGTGCCGCCGCTCCATCGCGATCGGCATCGCCCACGCCGCGAGCCCGCCCTCCTCGAGCGCGGCCGACACCCGCTCCCACTGGCGCTCGACGGCCATCTCGCCCACCAGCGGCAGGTTCAGCGCCTCGTACACCGGCACCCAGCGCGCCGCATCCCCGGTGCCGCGGCGCACCGCGAGCCGCGGGTTGAACTGGTACCACCCCTGGCGCAGCCGCGCGAACAGCGCGCGGTTGTACGCGTAGTCGCGCTCGACCTCGTTGCGCGCGAGCACGCCCGACACGTGCGCGCGCTTCGCACGGTTCGGCGGCACCACGTTGGCCGGCAGGTGCCCCCACGCCGCGAGGATCGCGCCCGCGTCGAACGCTGCCGGGCCCCGCCGCCCCTCTTCGGTGAAGCGCGACTTGAACAGCGCCCAGAACGTCTGGAAGAGGAAGTACTCGGACAGGTGCCGGTCGATGCGCACCAGCCGCCCGCCCGCCTGCACGTCGACGAACGACGGGGCGATCCGCTCGTAGAGCGCGCCGAAGCGCCCGCGCGCGAATGCCGGATCGCGGAACGCCTCGCGCATTGCCCAGTGCAGCGCGGTGCTGCCGTAGTGGTCGACCTCGAGCGGGTCGGCGCCGCGCTCGAGCAGCGCGTCGACGAGCGCGACGTTGCCCGCGTGCGCCGCCGACATCAGCGGCGTCAGGTTCATCGGCGAGCGGTGGTCCACGCCGTGGCGGTCGCACTGCGCGAGCACGTCCTTGAACTTCGCCGCGTAGTACTGCACCAGGTGCTTGCGCGCGAGCCCGGTGCGCTGCGCGGCGAACCCGCGCGCCGCGTCGAACTTCGCGTCGGTGGCGAGCGCGCTCGCGAGCATCGGCTCGTCGTGGCAGGTGGCGTGCTCGTAGAGCTGCTGGCGCAGCTTCGCGCCGGGCACCTCGTCGCGGAACACGCGCACGAGCGTCTCGCGAAGCCGCGCCTCGTCGAGCACCGGCCACGGCACCGGTGCGAGCTTCAGGATGCCGTCGCGGATCGCGGCGGCCTGTTCGGCCTTGCCCTGCAACTCGAGCTTGTGCGCCTCCTTCTGCCAGTCCTGCAGCGTCGACGCCTGCGCCTGCACGCGCACCGCGCCGGCGGGCGCCAGGTCGAGCAGGCCGAACAGCGGGTGCGACGTGTCGGACTCGACCAGGTACAGGTTCTTCACCGCCCGCGTGAGCGCGACGTACAGCGCATTCACGTAGAACTTGTAGACCTCGAGCGACTTGTCGGACTTGTCCTTCGCGCGCCGGTACTCGAGGTCGTCGACGTCGAGGTCCTCGCGCGTCACGCCGTCGGCGATCTCGGCGAACTCGCCGCGGTGGTCGGACACGAAGCGCCAGAGCACGATGTTCTCGTACTCGAGCCCCTTGGCCTCGTGGATCGCGAACAGCAGCGGCGTCGCGAAGTGCCGGCGCGCCGCGGCCTTGTCCTCGTCGCGCATCACGAGCACCGCGAAGCGGGTGGTCTGTCGCGTGGTGCGGTCGAGGTCGCGCGTGACCGCGTCGCGGTCCGCGAGCAGCGCCACTTCGCCGGCTTCGCCGCCCACCGCGCGCACCAGGAAGTTGCTCTCGCGGTCCACCGAGCCGAAGCGCCGGTGCTTGACCTTCAGCAGCGCGTTGGCCACGCGCGTCGCCTCGGTGCCGTTGCGGAAGTTCGCCGCGAGCATCGCGAGCGGCTGCTTCGCCGCGAGCGCCTCGTCGCGCCAGAACAGCGTCTTGACCTGGCTCCACGAGAAGAAGTTCGGGTGCACGATCTGGTTGGAGTCGCCGCACAGCACGAAGTGGCCGGCCTTCTTCAGCGTGGCGAGCACCAGCGCGAGCTGCACCGGCGTGATGTCCTGCACCTCGTCGATCACGACGAAGTCGTAGCGCGGCGCGGCGAGCGCGAGCCGCTCGTGCGCGAGCAGGTTCAGGTCGACCAGGCCCGCCTGCGCGAGCCACTCGCGGTACTTGACGAAGAGGTCGTACAGCCGGTCACGTTCTTCCTGCGGGAAGATCGACTGCCGCACGCCGAGCGCGCGGTACTGCTCGCGCGTGAGCACGCCCGCGGCCTGCGCGGCGATCACGCCGCGGATCTCCTCGAACGCCTGGTGCGCGTCCACGCCGCGGAACGCCTGCTGCATCCGCGCGAACCAGCCGGCGAAGTCGCGCCACAGCGCCTCGCGCCCCTCGGGCACGCGCACGCTCTCGACGAACTCGCGGTACGACAGGAACTGCGCGTCTTGCCCCGGGTGCTCGAAGCCGTTCGCGTAGTAGAGCTCGCGGGCGGACTGCGCGAGGAACGCCGAGTGCGTCACGTACAGCACCTCGCCCTCGGCGTGCTTGAGCTTCTCCAGGGTGAGCGCGGTCTTGCCGCTGCCGGCGCTGCCGACGACGACCAGCGGCGGCGCGCGGCGGAAGATCGCGTCCTGCGCGTCGTCGAACGAGATCGGCTTGTCGAGCAGGTGGACGGTGCCGCGCTGCGGGTGCAGGTAGCGCAGCGGCTGCGCCTGCGCAGCCTCGGCCGCGACGTCGGCGTCCGGAATCTTCGTCTCGTCGATCGCCGCGCCGCGCAGGAAGCGCGAGCGGTCGTAGTCGTGGTTCTCGACCACCTCGAGCATCAGCGCGCAGACCTCGCCGCCGTGCCGCACGAGGCAAAAGATCAGCCGGTTCGCGTCGTCGAGCTTCGCGCGGTAGAACTTGCCGTTCGAGAGATTGACGAGTTTCTTGACCTGCGCGGCGCGGAAGTCGTCGCGTGCGATCGCGTCGCGCACCTTCGCGTAGGTGGCGGCGACGCGGGAGGTGTCGAGGCCGGTGTATTCGAGGATTCGCACGGTGGGACTCGCGGACGGGCGTTCGGCAGGCGGACAATCCGACGCAAAGGGCTCCGCATTCTCCCGAATGCGGCGAGATCATAGTGCATGGGGGGGTGACGACGCCACGTCGATCCCATTTCACCAGCGCCGGGTCCGCGACCGGCGGCCTTCCGGGACATCCCGGTCGGTGCCCGGCACGATCTCTCGCCGTGTCAACATACGGCGTCGTCACGAACCGCCGCACGGGAGGGCACGCACATGACCGGATATCGAGGGTTGCTCGTGGCCTGCGCGCTGATCGGCGCGAGCCCGTCCGTGCTCGCGCAGGGCGCCTCGAACAATCCGCTGGAGCGAGCGTACTTCGCGCAGAAGCGTGGCGAACCGACTCCGGAGGCGCTGGAGCTGGCGAGCCGTTACGTCGAAGGCCGTGCCGGCGCCCTGCGCATTCCCGACGTCGCGACGTTCACGGTGTCCCCGGAACTCGTGTCCGTCCTCGTGGCGGAGAGCCTTCGACGCGTGAAGACGCAACGGGACTGGAACGAGAACAATCCGGAGTGGAAGCGGATGGCCGCCGGCGTCGAGCGCGATCTCGCGAAGCTGCGCGACGACCTGACGGCCGACCCTCGCCAGCGCGAGCTCGAGCGGCAGGCCGCGCAGGGCGTCGTCCGCGGCGTCGCGACGCGGCTGGGCGCCGACCAGGTTCGCGAGCTCGTCGCCTACTACGCGTCGCCGGCCGGAAAGCAGCTCGCGGCGCTGCAGTCGTCGCTGGTAGCCGAGGCCCAGATCGGCGTGATGTTCCTGAAGCGCCTCGCCGCGCTCGGGGAGCGCCCGCCGGACGCGAAGCCGCCGTCCGACGACCGGGAGTTCAAGCAGGTGATCGGGCTGCTCGACGACTACGTGCGGCTCCAGTGGGCCCTGCTCGATCCCGGCCAGGGCGGGGATCGCTCGGTGGTGCGTGCGATTCCGATCCAGGTCTCGAAGGGCACGCAGGCCAACTGGGCGAAGATCGAGGGCCTCTGGCGGGCGGTCCCCGAAGCGGATCGCACGGCGCTTCTCGCGTGGCGCGATTCGCCGATCGCGAAGGCGGAGCGCGCGGCGGTCTTCGAGGCGATGCGCGACGCGCGCAATGCCGTCGGCTTTCCCGCCGAGATCCAGCGCGTGACGCAGAGCATCGCTCAAGTCCAGCAGAGGTGGCAGGCGGAGATGAGGCCGCCCGAGCCGAGGGCCGACTCGAAGGGCGATCAGAAGGCCGATCAGAAGGGCGAGGCCGGGAAGTAGCGAGGCTGTCGGAACGGCCCGACGGCCGCGTGGGTTCACGGTGAGCCTGCCCTCGTCCTGCGGGACCGGGCTGCGCCGGCACCTCGAACCTGGGCGCCGAGTCGAGTGCGGGGCGCGACGCCCAGGCCTCGACAAGGATGGCGAGCACCGCCTGCGAGTCATCGTCTCGGCTGCCGTCACGCTTCGACCAGACGGCGCATCGACGCCAGTCATTCGACCCCGGAGAGTCGTCGTCTCCGATGTCCCAAGGAGTTGCCTCGAACTTCCGCGCCTTCGAGCTGGACTACGGAAGACCGCGGACGACCTTGACGAATGTAGTGTATGGGCTACACTCCGATGCGAGTCGAAAAGACGCTCGAGTACGCGCGCTGGATCAACGGACTCCGGGACGTGGCCGGGCGAGCGAGGATCCTCGTGCGTGTCGAGCGATTGATCGCCGGCAATCCAGGCCGGCACCGGCACCTGGCGGGCGGCGTTTCCGAACTCAAGGTCGACTTCGGCCCGGGCTGTCGCGTGTACTACGCGCAGCGTGGTGCCGCGCTGTTGCTGCTGCTGGCCGGCGGTGACAAGTCCTCGCAGGCGGGGGACGTCGAGCGGGCGATCGAACTTGCCAGACGCTACGAGGAGTGATGCGCTGATGCCGAGTACCGTGAAGCGGACCGCCCGCACGAAGACCACGCGTTACGACGTCGCGGATCACCTGCGCACGCCCGAGGAAATGGCCGCGTATCTTGACGCGTGGCTTGCCGAGGCACCGGAAGACGCGGCCGGCATCGCCAAGGCGCTGGGCGACATCGCGCGGGCCAAGGGCATGAGCCAGGTGGCGCGCGATTCGGGGCTGAGCCGCGAGAGCCTGTATCGCGCCCTCAGCGCGGAGGGCAATCCGAGCCTTGCGACCGTGTTGAAGGTCGCGCGGGCCCTCGGCGTTCGATTGCACGCGCAAGCCGTGTAGCGCCGCAAGGGATTCGTCAAGCCGATGCGTCAAGCCGTGCGCGCGGGCGTGGTCCGCCTTCGTCCGCCCCGGCCTCACACCGGATTCCTCTCCCGCAACGGAGAGAACCGCTCGTCCCCCCGCGTCAGCACCGGCAGCACCCGGCTCGCCGTCAGCCACGAGATGCCGAAGGCGACGAGCCCGGTGGTCTCGCCGTAGTACGTGAGCCGCGGCACGAGCGCGCGGATCGAACCGCCCGTGAAGTTGTCGAGCGCGAGCACGACGATCGACAGCACGATCGCGAGGCCGCAGACCGCGTAGACCGTCGCGCGCGCGTTGGCCTGGGCGTGGCCCTTGTCGCGCGCCCGTCGATAGAACCCATGGCACATGCACGCCAGCACCACGAACATCACGGCCGCCGAAACGCCGTGCACGTACGGCACGAGCTCGGTGTGCACCTCGCACTTGCACGGGAACAGCGCGACCCCGAGCGCCGCCACGGACGCGACCTTGCTCAGCACCATCTCGCCGCGCGACTGGCCGTTGTACGCGAGCAGGAACGCCGCGATCGCGAACAGGAACCCGATGAAGATGCTCTGCGACCAGCCGCCTTCGTAGTACGACGCGCTGATCGACGCGATCCGCGACTGGGCGAAGAGGCTGGTCAGCCCGGCCAGGCTCGTCGCGATCACGCCGACGACGAGCTTGATGGTGCGGTGGTCGATTTCCTGGCGCTTCGGCGTCGGGAGCATGGGTGGGGCCCTCCGGGCGGCGATCGGGGCGTCGAGGCTTGCTCGGACGAGTCTCGCACGTGCTCGGGCGTCAGGGGGGCGGCAGGCATTTCCTTGTCGGGATCACGCGTCTGGCCTTCGCGGAGATGCCATCGGAATTGCCAAAATTTGCCATGCGTCTTACGATCCGTTCATGAGCACCATGAACATTTCGCTTCCCGAGAGTCTCGAGGCGTTCGTCGACGAGCAGGTCGAGCAACGCGGCTTCGGTTCGCGAAGCGAATACGTCCGCGAACTCGTTCGCAAGGACCAGGATCG
>JAXLXR010000033.1:0-7333 GCA_046327815.1 Candidatus Eiseniibacteriota bacterium
CCGCTGCCGTCGGGCGAGCAGGCGGGATCGAACTGCGGCGCGGCCGCGCCCGAGAGCCGCAGGCCGTTCGCGGTCCACAGCATGCTGCCGGACGCGTTCACGCGCTGCGCGTGGATCGCGATCTGCGACCGCCAGTCCTCCCACACCACGATCGCGCCGAGCGGGTTCGAGGCGCTCAGGGGTCCGGGCGCCAGCGTGCGGCCGTCGGTCACGATGACCGGGTAGGCCTGTTCGTTCGCGGCCGTGCACAGCGCCACGCCGTTGGTGGGCCACGCCGGCGTGCCCGTGGCGTCCACGCGCTGCACGTAGAGATCGCCGGTCACGCCGTTGCGGAAGTCGCGCCACACCACGTACACGCCGCCGGTGCCGTCGGCGACGAGCACGGGCTGGTCCTGGTCGCCCGCGGCGCCGCACACCAGCCGCCCGGTCGCGTTCCACAGCGGCAGGCTCGAGACCGAAATGTGCTGCACGTAGATGTCGCCCGTGCCGGTGCGCGTGTCGGACCACGCCACGAACATGCCGCCCTGTCCGTCGGTGATCGCACCGTGGTAGGCCTGCACGCCGGCCGCGGTGCACACCGCGACGTTCGTGGCGGGGTTCGTCGGCCACGCGGCGCGCGCGCCGTCGGGCCGCGCAGCGAGCGCGGCGAAGCTGAGCAGGGCGGCCAGCACGAAGCGGCCGCCACGGATGCCGGAGCGGAGGAGCATTCCGAAGGATGGTCCCGTTCCGCGGCCTCGCGAGTCAACGTGCATGTTGCACGGCATGCTTATAAGGTGGCCGCCATGCCGCTCACTCCCGCCGCGCTCGACGAACTGCGCGCCCTGCTGGGCGCGGACGGCGTGCTCGCGGAACCCGCCGCGCTGTTCACGTACGACGCCGACGCGATGACGCTCGACCGCGCCGCGCCCGACGTGGTGGCGCTGCCGCGCACCGAGGACGACGTGTCCGCGGTGCTGCGCTGGGCGCGTGCGCACGACCTGCCCGTGACGCCGCGCGGGGCCGGCACCGGGCTCGCGGGCGGGTGCACCTGCGAACAGGGCGGCGTGTCGCTGTCGCTCAACCGCATGGACCGCGTGCTGCACGTGGACGAGGAACGGCTGTTCGCGTGGGTGCAGCCCGGGCTCGTGAACCTGTGGCTCAGCCGCCAGCTCGAACCGGCGGGCCTGTACTTCGCGCCCGACCCGGCATCGCAGCAGGTGAGCACGATCGGCGGCAACGTCTCGACCAACGCCGGCGGTCCGCACTGCCTCAAGTACGGCGTCACGCTGAACCACGTGCTCGGCGTGAACGTGGCGCTCGAGGACGGCACGCGCGTGACGCTGGGTGGCGACTGCTGCGACGCGCCGGATTTCGACCTCGCCTCGCTCGTGGTCGGCAGCGAGGGCACGCTCGCGGTGGTGACCGCGGTGTGCGTGCGACTGCTGCCGGTGCCCGAGGACGTGCGCACCATGCTGTTCGACTTCACGTCGGTCGCCGACGCGTGCAACGCGGTCTCGCGCGTGATCGCCGACGGCATCGTGCCCGCCGCCATGGAGATCATGGACCGCCACACGGTGGAACTGGTCGAAGCGTGGCTGGGCATGGGCCTGCCCGTGGACGCGGCGGCGCTGCTGCTGATCGAGGTGGACGGACCCGCGGCCAGCATGCCCACCCAGGTCGAGCGGATCGGCGCGATCGCCCGCGCGCACGGCGCGCGCAGCACGCGCGTGGCGCGCGACGCGGCCGAGCGCGCGCTGCTGTGGAAGGGCCGCAAGTCGGCGTTCGGGGCGTACGGCCGCACGGCGAGCGGGTTCTACATCATGGACGGCGTCGTGCCGCGCACGCGCCTGGCCGAGGCCCTCGCGACCATCTACCGGCTCGCCGATTCGCGCGGGCTCGAAGCGGGCAACGTGTTCCACGCGGGTGACGGCAACCTGCACCCGCACGTGCTGTTCGACGCGAAGTCGCCGCGCCAGCAGGCCGACGCGCTCGAGGTGTCGCACGAGATCCTGCGCATGTGCATCGGCTTCGGCGGCACGATCTCGGGCGAACACGGCGTGGGCATGGAGAAGCGCCCGATGATGTCCGAGCTGTTCGCGGCCGACGACCTCGCGGTCATGGACCGCGTGCGCGCCGCGTTCGACCCGGCACGCCGGCTGAACCCGGGCAAGATCCTGCCCGGCGGCGCCGGCTGCGGCGAAGCGCACGCGAGTGCGCACGCGAGTGCGCACGCCAGTGCGCACGGCCGCGCGCCCGTGCAGCTGGGCGGCCGCGCGTGGCCACGCCCCGCCGGCTCCTCCCATCCCGCCGGCTCCCCGGGCACTTCGGGCCCGGCGGGCCCGGAGGGCCCGGACCTCCCATGGATCTGAACCCCGCGGACTTCGCGATCGGCGGCGTGACGCCGAGCACGGCCTCGGCGCCCGCCAGCGCCGAGGCGCTGCGCGACGCCGTGCGCGCGCTCGCGGCCGGCGCCACGTTCGCACCGTGGGGCGGCGGCGTGGCGTTGCCGCACGCGCCCGCGCCCACGCGCTACGACCACGCGCTGTCGCTGCGCGCGCTCACGCGGATCGTGCGCTACGAGCCCGACGACTTCACGATCACCGCCGAGTGCGGCATCACGATCGCCGCGCTGCGCGACGCGCTCGCCGCTCGCGGGCAGGAACTGCCGCTCGAAGCGCCGTGCGCGGCGCGCGCCACGCTGGGCGGCGTACTCGCCGCGAACGCGTCGGGGGCGCGGCGGCTGCAGTTCGGCGCGCCGCGCGACCGCGTGCTGGGCGCGCGGCTCGTGACCGGCGACGGCGTGCTCGCGCGCACGGGCGGCGGCGTGGTGAAGAACGTCGCGGGCCACGCCGTGCACCGGCTCATGGTGGGCGCCGAGGGCGGGCTCGGCGCGTTCGTGGAAGCTTCGCTCAAGCTGCTGCCGCTGCCGCCGTCGCGCGTGGCGCTCGTGCATGCCGCCGACGCGGCACTGCTCGCCGACGCCGCGCGCTGGCGAGGGTTCCCGCGCCGCGAGCCCGCGGCGCTCAGCGTGCTCGGTGCGCGTGCGGCCGCGGAGGCGCTCGGCGGTGCGGTGCCCGCGGAGCCGTTCGCGGTGGTCACAGGCTTCGAGGGCGACGCGCTGTGGACCGAGGCATCGGCTGCGTTCACGCGCGCCGCGCTCGGCGCCGAGGCGTTCGCGCGCGACGCGCACGACGTGCCGCCGCTCTGGCAGGCGCTCGCCGATCTCGAGGAACGACCGGGGCCGCGGCTCACGTGCACGAGCGCGCATCGCACGCCCGCCGCGCTCGCGCCACTGCTCACGCTCGCGTGCGCGGACACGCTCGTGTTCCACGCGGCGTGCGGCCGGCTGCACCTGTGGCCCGCCGAGCACGAACGGCCGGTGCTGTTCGAGCGCCTCGCCGCGGCGGGCTTCACGCCGGTCGCCGCGCGCGGCCTGGCGCTGCCGGTGCGGCCCGAGGACGACGCGACGCGCGCCACCCGCGCGCTGCGCGAGCGGCTGTCCGCGGCGCTCGATCCCGCCGGCGCGTGCGCGCTCGGCGGCCGCTGGCGCAGCCGGTAGCAGCCGCGGCGAACCCCGCGCCGGGCGCTTCCCGCCGCGCGATTTCGCCCAGGAACGCCGCTGCGGAGCGGCGTTGCGCGCGCGGGCCCGAAATCGTGCAGAAAGCCGGGTGATTTTTCCCGGCCGCCGCGCTCGAGCGGGCGAAACGCGATCGGTGCTTGCCCGGCGATTCACGCGCACGGGACGATTCCCCTACCCCTGACGCAGCACCGCCCCGTTCGTTCCCGCACCTCGCTCACGCTTCGAGGGGAGCGTCATGCATTCCACGCAACGCGCGCGGCTCGTCCGCGCCGTGCGGACGATCTCGGCGTTCGCGCTGCTCGGCGCGGCGCCGGACGCGCGCGCCGCCTGCACGGGGCCCGGTGCGGCCGTGTCGTACGCCACGGGCACCAGCCCGCGCATGGTGATCCGCGCCGACTTCAACGCCGACGGCGCCGACGACCTCGCGTGCGCGAACGGTTCGGGCGCCGCGCTCAGCGTGCTGCTCGGCGTGCGCGTGAACGGCGCACCGAACGGCACGTTCGCCGCGCCCGTGCCGTACTCCGGCGGCACCGCGGGGCTGGGGCTCGCCCCCGGTGGACCTCGACGGCGACGGCGACACCGATCTCGCGGTGGCGGTGAGCACGGGCGTCGTGCTGTGGCGCAACGACGGCGCGGGCCGCTTCGCCGGCGGCACGCTGGTCGCCGCGGGTTCGAACGTGCGCGGCGCGATCGCCGGCGACTTCGACCGCGACGGCGACGACGACCTCGCGCTCGCTTCGAGCAGCACGAACGCCGTGCTCGTGCTGCGCAACGACGGCACCGGCGCGTTCACCACGGCCGCGACTCTCGCCGCGCTGGCGCGCCCACGCGGCTGGTGCGCGCGGACTTCGACGACGACGGCGCGCTCGACCTGGCGTGCACGAACAACTCGGGCGCCAGCGTGAGCGTGTTCCGCGGCGACGGCCGCGGCGGCTTCGCGGCCGCGATCACGGTGGCGGCGCCCGGCTCGCCGTGGGGACTGGCGGTCGTGGACGCGAACGCCGACGGCCGGCCCGACCTGCTGGTGTCGAACGGCGCCGGCAGCGCGCTCACGCTGCTGCGCGGCACGGGCACGGGCACATTCACGAACGCCGCGAGCATCGCCACGCCGCTGTCGCCGCGCGACCTGGCCGTGGCCGACTTCGACGGCGACGGCACGCCCGACGTGGCGGCGGCGTGCGCGGGCACGAACCAGCTCGCGCTGCTGCGCGGCACGGCGGGCAGCTTCGCCTCGTGGCTCGTGCTGGCGGCGGGCAGCGGCGCCGCGGGCGTGGCGGTGGGCGACTTCAACCGCGACGGCGCCGCCGACCCCGTCAGCCTGAACACCTCGGCGAACAGCGTGACGCGCTGGCTCGGCAGCTGCGCGGCCCCCGCGGCCGCGGCGCCGCGCCTGCTCGCGCCGAACGGCGGCGAATCCTGGTGGCCGGGAACGGCGCAGACGGTGCGCTGGAGCGCCGCGCCGGGCACGGCCGCGGTGGACGTGGAACTCTCGCGCGACGGCGGCGCCACGTGGACCGCGCTCGTGCGCGGCGCGACCGGCGACCACGCGCGCGTGCTGGCGAGCGGCGCCGCGTCGGAACGCATGCGGCTGCGCGTGCGCGACGCGGCGATCGGCTGGCGACAGGACGCCAGCGACACCACGTTCGCGCTCTGCGGGCTGCTGCGCGCACCGCTCGCTTCGGCCGCGGGGTGCGCGGCGAACCACCTCGCGGTGGCCGACCTGGACGGTGACGGACGGCTCGACGCGCTCGCCGCCGGCGGCGGCACGGCGCGCGTGCTGCGTGGCACGGGCGACGGCCGCTTCACGGCGCTCGCACCGTTCGCGCTCGACGCGTCGGTGCGCGTGCGGCTCGCCGACGTGGACGGCGACGGCGTGCTCGACCTGCTGGCGCTCGGCGCCGCCGGACTCGACTGGCGCGCAGGCGACGGCGCGGGCGGCTTCGGCCCCGCGCACGCCGTGCCGCTCGCGCACGGCGTGGACGTGACCTGCGCCGACTTCGACGCCGACGGCCACGCCGACGCCGCGGTGCTCACCGACGACGGCACGTCGCGCGCACTGGTGGTGCGGAGCGCGGTGGGCAGTGCGCCGCTCGCGGCGGAATGGCGCGTGGCGCTCGACGCGTCGCCGCGCACGCTCGCACACGCGGACTTCGACGGCGACGGCATCACCGACCTGGCGGTCTCCGGCAGCAGCGCGCTCGAGATCTGGCGCGGCGGCGGTGCGGCCGGGCGCGGTGACGCGCGCTTCGCGCTCGCTTCGACGCGCGCGCTGCCGGGGGGCGCGGGCGACCTCGCGCTCGGCGACTTCGATCTCGACGGCCGTCTCGACGTGGTGGCGTGCGCGTTGGCGACGGGCGACCTCTACACCGTCGGCACCGAGTCGGCGACGCCGGCCGCGCCCACGCTCGGCGTGCCGGTCACGTCGTCGGCCGGCGCGGCCGCGGCCAGCCCCGTGGTCACCGACTTCGACGGCGACGGCCACGCCGACGTGGCGCTCGTGGACGCGGCCGCGGGCGACGTGCGCGTGCTCGCGGGCGCGGCCGGCGGCTTCGGCGCGCCGCAGGTGTTCGCCGGTGGCGGCGGCGAACTGGCGAGCGGCGACTTCGACGGCGACGGCGTCACCGACCTGCTCGTCGCGCGCCCGGACCAGTCCGCCGTCGCATGCCTCGCCGGCATGTGCCCCCCGCTCGCGAGCGCGAGCGTCGCGCTGCGTGCGCGCCACGACGGCGAACGCTTCGTCACCGGCTTCGCGCGTCGGATCGCGTGGTCGCGCGAGAGCGGCATCGCGCTCGCGCGCGTCGAACTGTCGCGCGACGGCGGCATGCACTGGGTCACGCTCGCCGAGGCCAGCGCCGACACCGCACTGGCGTGGATCGTCACGGGCCCGGCCACGGCGCACGCGCGCCTGCGCGTGAGCGACGCCGCGAACCCGTCGCGCGCCGACGTGAGCGGTGAGTTCGCGATCGTCGCGCCGTACGGCACGCCGCGGAGCGACGCGTGGCCGGGCTCGGGTACGGGCGCGAGTGCGCTCGCGCTCGGCGCGTCGCACGTGGCGACCGTCGCGGCGGGGCGCGTGCTCGTGGCGCCGCTCGGCGGCGGCGCGTGGACCGACGCCGGCGAAGCCGACGCGCGCTCGGTGATGTTCGCCGACTGCGACGGCGACGGCCGCGAGGATCTCGTCACGCGGCTCGCGAACTTCGTTTCGGTGCGCCGCGCGCTCGAAGCCGGCGGCTTCGGCGAAGCGCGCATGCTGGGCACCGCGGGAGCGAACGCGGCGCTCGTGGCGGCCGACTTCGACCTCGACGGCCGTGCCGATCTGGCCGTGGCCTGCGGCACGCCGCCGGCGCAGCGCGTGATGACGTTTCGTGCCACGGCCGCCGCGGACGACGGCCGCGCCGCGTTCGCGGCGCCCGGAGCGGTGGCGCTGCCCGCGGCGGCGACGGCGCTGGTCGCGACCGACGTGAACGCCGACGGCATCACCGACCTGCTCGCGGGCGGCAACGGCGTGCTCGCGACGCTGCTCGGCAACGGCACCGCCGGACGCGGCGACGGCAGCTTCCGGCTGGGCGCGACGCGCGGGTTCGGCGGCGGCGCGCTGGCGGCGCTGCTGGCGACCGACCTCGATCGCGACGGCGCGACCGACGTGGCGGGCGTGGACGCGACCAGCACGGTGCTGGGCGCCGCGGGCAACGGCGCGGGCGGCTTCGGCACGCCGGTCGCGTTCGCGACCGCCGCAGCGGCGCGCGCGCTCGCCTGGGGCGACTTCGACCGCGA
>JAXLXR010000034.1:0-7126 GCA_046327815.1 Candidatus Eiseniibacteriota bacterium
GCGCAGCCACACCGTCCAGGTGCGCGAGGCGCCGTTCACGTCGGTCGCCTCGACCTGCAGCGGCCGCGGCGGCGCGCCGGGCTCCACGCGGATCTCGCCCGCCGGTTCGGTGAACGGCGCGTCGGTGCGCAGGAAGCGCGGCCGCTCGACCGCGGGCGAGTAGAGAATGAACCCTTCGCTTCCCGCGACGCGGCCGCGGTCCACGAGCCAGTCGAGCTGCGACATTTCACCGGCCCACGAGATGCTGTCGAGCCGCGCCTCGGTGCGCGCGCCCTCCCACGTGACCGCGGTGCTCCACGCCGGCACGTCGCCCGCACCCGCGAGTCCCGAGCGCGTGCGCACCACCGCGCGCAACGTGCCGACCGCGACGAGCGTCTCGGCGCGCGCCGAAGGTGCGAGCACGGCGGGCGACGCCAGCCCGCGCACGCGCGCGTCGGCGGAGATCGGTTCGAGCACGAGCCGCTCGATGCGCGGCACGCCCGCATCGGCCACCGTGAGACCGGCGCGCAGCGGCGACAGCGCGAAGTCGCCGTGGCGGATCTCGACGTGCAGGTGCGGCGGGCCCGCACCGCTCGCGCCGCTGTACGCGACGGTGTCGCCCGCGGCGCACGCGAAGCGCGCGACCGGCGGCCACAGGTCCTGCTCGTAACGGCCAGTCGCGACCTGCACCGAATCCACCCACGCCGCGAGCGGCGGCGCGAACGCGTCGAGGTGCCCGAACACCACGAGTCGTCCGTCACGCGCGCGCAGGTACAGCGAGCGGCCGTAGCCGATGCCGCTGGTGCGCACGCGTTCGACCGAACCCGCGAGCGGCGCACGCACCGCCGCGCCGACCACGCCCCCGGTCGAGAGGTCGAGCCCGGCATGGAAGTGGTTGCTGCGCGTCTCGCCGTAGCCGCCCGTCAGGCGCATCACGGGCAGCGGGGAGACCGCCACGGGCGGGGCGAGCGGGGCTGCCGGAACCGCCGCGACCGCCGGGAGCGCACCGCAGGTCGCAACGGCGGACGCGACGAGCCATTGCATCGCGCATGCGCAAGACGCGAGTGCCCGCTCGTTCGACCCGGAGTTCGCCTGCTTAGTGGTTGTCATTGCGTGTCCCTCGCCCCGGGCGGGGGCGCCTCCCACGTGTGGCATCGGGGTTGCTGAACCCATCCGCGTCCGAATCGGGCTCCTGGCTTGGAGGCCCGCACTCCCCTCGGATCCCGTACCACTCAGGAGGCCACTCGTGAAGTCCAACAAGCTCATCGCTTCTGCGCTCATTCTCGGCGCCACCATCCTCGCGCTCACCAGCTGCGGCAAGACCACCACGGCCGTCAACTCGGTCACCCCGCCGCCGACGCTCGACACCACGCCTCCCGCCGCTCCGACCGGCGTGCACGGCTGGTACGACCCGGCCGCGAACCGAGACTACCTCAGCTGGACGCTGAGCTCCTCGGCCGACGTGCTCGCGTACGAGGTGTACATCGTGCCCTCGGGCGGCTCGCCCTCGCTGATCGAGACGCTCGACGCCACGCAGGACGTGATGGCGCTGCCGGTGCGCGGCACCGACGGCAACGAGACCTACCGCGTGCGTGCGGTGGACGCGTCGGGCAACACCAGCGCGTACTCCTCGAGCGTGATCGTCACCCGTCACGGCTACGACGGTGGCTCCATGGACGGCGGCGGCGACGGCCGCGGCATCATCGTCGAGTAATCCGGCTACCGCAGCAGTACGACGCGCGTCTCGACGTGGCGTGAGCCACCGTCGAGGCGCGCGAAGTACATTCCGGCCGGCACGCCCCGGCCGTCGGCGTCGGTGCCGTCCCACGACCACACGCCGGCGGGCTCGGTGCCCAGGCGCACGCGCCGCAGCAACCGGCCGCTCATGTCGTAGAGCGACAGCATGAGCGGCGTGCCCGCGAGTTCGGGCCCCGCCTGCCACGCCAGCGCCGTGGGCAACGTAGCCGGCCGCGTGAGCGGTGCGATCGCGAACCCCGTGCGCGCACCCAGCGCCCCGCCCGCCGCGATCAACGCGGTGGGTTCGTTCGACAGCGCCGAGATGCCGCCGGCCCGATCGAGCGCGCGCACCGCGAAGTACCAGCGCTTGCCGCGCCCCAGGCCCGTGACCAGCAGCGACTCCGGCGCCCCCGCGTCGGCCGTGGCCGGGCGCTGCCACAGGTACGTGGTCACCGACCAGTTCGCGTACGTGACCGGCTGGTCGTTCGCGACCACCACGTAGTATTCCGGACGCCCGACCGAACCGTCCTCGCCCGTCGCGGTCCAGCGCAGCATCACGTCGGGTCCGTTCACGCCGTCCACGCGCAGGTCGGCGACCGCGTCGGGCGCGAGCGCCGTGAGTCGCGCCGTGTCGGCGTTCGAGATCGCGCTCCAGTTGCCGGCCTCGTCGCGCACGCGCATCGCGAAGTCGTACACGCGCCCCTCGGTGAGCCCTTCGATCCAGGTCTCCTGCTCGACGCCCGCTTCGCTCGGCCCCATGACCACCCAGCTGCGCGACGTGGTGTAGAACACGCCGTCGAGCGAGGGCGTGGCGTAGCGGATCTCGACCAGCGCCGCGCGGCCCGTGAGGCTGTCGTCGCCCGTGTTGGTCCAGCGCACCCGCACGCTGGTGTTGCCGAACGCCGTCGCGGTCAGGTCGTGCGGCGCCGCGGGGCGGATCACGTCGAGCGGCGCGAGCGACGCGGGCACGCTGCGGTTCGCGCGCCGCCCGATGTCGCCGCGCACCGTGGGCCAGTACGCGCGCGCCGCGTTCCAGCTGAGCGCGCCGGCGTCGAACGCGTACACCGACGAGTCGGCGTTCGACGTGCCCAGCGCGATCTCGGTGGCGCCGTCTCCGTCGAAGTCGCCCATCGCGGGCAGCGCGCCAGCCAGGCCCGGCCGCGGGAACGACGCCACGCTCTTCGCGCTGTCGTCCCACGCCACGAAGCCCGCGCTCGTGAACCAGCCCACGCACGTGCGCCCCGCGAGCAGCGGCCCCATGACCGGCACGCCCACCGGCGCGGCCGGGAGCGTCAGCGGCCAGCCCGCGCGCGTGATCGCCACGCCCGCCGAATCGAGCGCGCGCAGCTGCAGCGGATTGCCCAGCGCCAGCAGGATCTCGTCCACGCCGTCGCCGTCGAGGTCGCCCGCGAACGGGTCCTGCGCCGGCGCGCCGGCGTAGGTGTTCGACCAGCGCAGGTTGCCGTCGCGGTCGAACGCGTCGGTGCGGCCCGAGCCCGCCACGATCACGGCCATCTCGCGGCGCGTGCCGAGCGCGACCACGATGGGTGCGCGCGACCCGGTCGGCCCGGCGACCGGCCAGCCGGTGCGCTCGCTGCCGTCGGCGGAATACACGTGCACGAGCCCGGCGCCGTCGGTGAGCACGACTTCGTCGCCCGGCACGCCGTCGAAATCCGCGAGCGCGGGCGCGAGCGAGCCGAGCATGCCCACGGTGCTGATCGCGCGCTGGCCGCCGCTCATGAGCAGCGCGCCGACCAGCCCGTCGTTGCCGGCGTACACCAGTTCCTGGACGCCGTCGCCGTCGAGATCGCCCAGCGCGAGGAAGCTGGTGTTGCCCACCGTCGCGCGCGGCCAGCCCGGCAGCAGGTGCCCCTCGTGATCGAACGCGAACACGTTGCCGCCCGTCACCGCGACGCACACGCCCACCACGCCGTTGCCGAACTCGCCGCCGACCGGGTGGCCCACCGGCGCCGCGGGCAGCGTGAACGACCAGAGCGTGTCGGCGTTCACGCCGTCGAGCGCGAGCACCTTGCGGTCGCTGGTCGCGTACACGACGCGCGTCTCGCCGGTGTTGAGCGACAGCACCACCGGCGCGCCGACCGTGCGCGCGCGGCCGCGCGTGGCCGTGGACGTGGGCGGGTCGGTGAGCGCGCGCAGCACGTTGAGCCGGCCCGTGCCGATGTTCAGGTAGATCGGGTTGATCGCATGGTGATCGTCGGCCGTCTCGCGCACGCGCAGCGCCGCACCGATCGGCGTGAGCGGGTCGAGCCCCTGCGCACGGCGCTGCGCCTGCAGCAGCGCGACCGCCGCGGCCACCTGCGGCGCGGCGAACGACGTGCCCACCAGCCCGCTGCGGTAGTCGGGCTGCCGGTACGAAATGCTGTCGGGACCCGAGCCCGTGACGAACGTGCTCGTGATTTCCGTCGCCTGCGCCACGAGGTCGAGCCACGGCCCGCGCGTGGTGCTGGCGTAGAGCACGTCGGTGCTGTCCACGCCGCCGACCGAGAGCACGTCTTCGCGCTGGCCGAGGTACGCGGCGGCCGAGAGCCGGTTGCCCGACGCGTTGACCAGCGTGACGCCGCTGCGCACCGCGTTCGTGACCGCCGCGCCGAGCCCGCCCTGGTCGAGCGATTCCCACGAACAGTTGAGCACCTTCGCGCCCATGCGCGTGGCGTACGCGATGCAGCGCGCCGCGGCGAGCATGTCCACCGCGGCGCCCGGGCGGATCGCGCCGTTGAACGCGTACGCGCAGCGCAGCGGCAGGATGCACACGCGCGGCAGCATGCCGGCGATGCCCGAGAAGTTGTCGCCGATCGCGCCGATGATGCCGGCGATCGCGGTGCCGTGGCCCACGTAGTCCGACGGGTCGTTGTCCTTGCCGCGGCCGTCTTCGCCCGGGTTCACCGTGACCGAGTCCACGAAGTCCCAGCCGCTCACGTCGTCCACGAAACCATTGGCGTCGTCGTCCACGCCCGGCGTACCCGCGGCTTCGGCCCAGTTCACGAACAGGTTGCCGTGACCGCCCGCCACCGTGCCGCCCAGTTCGGGGTGCCACGCGAGCACGCCGGTGTCGAGCACGCCGACCACGACCGACGTGTCGCCCTGCTGCACGTTCCACGCATCGAGGATGCGGTCGTCGTGGCGCGGGAAGCGGTCGTCGCGCATCCACTGCTGGCGGTAGAACAACGAGTCGTTCGGCGCCGCCGACACCGGCAGCACCGCCACCGGCGACACGCTCGCCACTTCGGGCAGCGCGGCGAAGCGCGCGAGCGCGTCTTCGAGCGTCACGCCCGCCGGCAGATGCACCACGTGGAACGCGGTGAGGTCGTCGCGATCGTCGCCCGGCAGCGGCGCCGTCTCGCCCACGAACTCCGGCTCGAATGTGGCGCCGCCCAGCGCGCGCGCCGTGGCATCCACCCCGGCCACGCCCAGCGCGCCGCGTGCGCCGTCGCGCACCGCGCCCGCGCGCAGCGGCTGCGCGATCCGCGCGGCACCCGGCGCCAGCCGCAGCTCGAGCACGTCGCCGCGGTAGAACGGCGGCGCCAGCGGCTCACCGGCCCGCTGCACGGGCAGGTCGAGCGTGGCGGCCGACGCGACGGCGGCCACGCACAGGGCGAGCAGGCTGGTGAGAAGCGCGCGCATGAGCTCCCGGGACAAACCGACGCGACCGTGCTCCGCCCCAATGGCGGAACCCCCGGTCGCGTGCGGCCGAAAGCATAGCCTCCCGCGCCGGCCGTTCGCCACGGCTGGTTTGCGGAACGGGCCACCTGCGCGGGCGGGGCCCCGCGCGATTCGTCCGCCGGCGGCGCGCATCCTTGACGCCCCCGCGGCGCACGGTGAGACTGCCGCCGGTTCCCTGTCGTGGCGCACCGTGTGCGCCGCACTCACCTCGAACCCGTGCGGGTCCCATGTCCCAGAACGATCGCGATCGGCTGCGCCAGATGCTGCTCGACCGCTCCATGCGTTTCGGCGAGTTCGTGCTCAGCTCCGGCGCCACGTCCAACTATTACATCGACGTCCGCAAGACCAGCCTGCATCCCGAGGGGCTCAAGCTCATCACCAAGCTGTTCTGGGAGCAGATCCAGAACGACAACGTGACCGCCGTCGGCGGGCTCACGCTGGGCGCCGACCCCTTGGTGGCCGGCGTCATGTGGTGGAGCCACGAGATGGGCAAGCCGCTCGAGGGATTCCTGGTGCGCAAGAGCACCAAGGACCACGGCATGCGCGGCCAGGTCGAAGGCAACCTCGCCGGGCACAAGCGCGTCGCGATCCTGGACGACGTGATCACCAGCGGCGAGAGCGCGCTGATCGCCGCCGAGGCCGCCGAGTCGTACAAGGCCGAAGTGGTGCGCGTGCTGGCGGTGGTGGACCGCGGCCAGGGTGCGCCGCAGATCTTCAGCCAGCGCGGCTACAACTTCACGCCGCTGTTCGGCATCGGCGACCTGCTCCCCGCGAGCAAGTAACACTCGGCAGGACCGCGGCCGGCGCGCTTCGCAGGCGCTCCGGCCGCGGCGTTCCTCCCCCCGTTCTGCGAGGCAAAGCGCCGCGCCCCCGCGGCCGATAACGTGCGGGCACGTGTCCGTACCTCACTCCCCCGGAGCTTCGAGAGCACAGGGATGTACGAACGACATTTCGGTCTGCGCGAAAACCCGTTTCCCGCGGGACACCAGCTGCGGTTCCTCTACCCGAGCCGCGAGCACCAGGAAGCGCGCGCCCATCTGCGCTACGGGATCGAGAACCGCGAGCCCTTCGTGCTCATCACGGGCGAAGTCGGCACCGGCAAGACCACCGCGCTGTACGACGCGCTCGCCGAGTGGGGCGCGCAGGTCACGGTCGCACTGATCACGAACTCGGCGCTGAGCCGCCAGGAACTGCTCGAGGAGATCTGCCTGCGCTTCGGGCTCACGCCCGCGCCCGGCATCAGCAAGCCGCAGATGCTGGCGGCGCTCGAGCGGCACCTGACCAGCGTGCGCAACCGCGGTGAACACGCGGTGCTGCTGCTGGACGAATCGCAGAACCTGCCGATCGAGCTGCTCGAGGAGATCCGGCTGCTGTCGAACACCGAGCTGCAGGGCGAAAAGCTGCTGCAGATCTTCCTCGTGGGACAGCCCGAGCTCGAAGCCAAGCTGTCGCGCCCCGAGCTGCGCCAGCTGCGCCAGCGCATCACGGTGCACTACCGGCTCAACCCGCTGTCGCCCGAAGAGACCACCGGCTACATCCAGCACCGGCTGTCGGTCGCCGGCGGCAACGCGATCTCGATCTTCCCGGGTGATGCGTGCCGCGAGGTGTACCGGCTGACGCACGGCATTCCGCGCGAGATCAACACCGTGGCCGCGCAGGCGCTGCTCGCCGCGTTCAGCGAAGGCGCGCGCAGCGTGCGCCCCGACCACGTGAGCGCCGTGAGCGTGGA
>JAXLXR010000035.1:0-6737 GCA_046327815.1 Candidatus Eiseniibacteriota bacterium
GCTTGCGCCATCCCGCACGATCGGCGGACCGGCCCTTGCGATGCCTTCGAGCAGGTGTGTGGCCTTCCATCCTCCACACTTCACCTTCTCAACCGGGAGCCGCAATGACGATCTCTCCTCGTCGCATCGTCCGTCGCACGCGGAGCCTAGCCGCCGCGCTCATGCTCACGCTGCTCGCCGCCTCGCTGGTGCCTGCCGGCACCGTGGCCGCGGGTGATCTCATCGGCACGGTCACCGGTACCGTGACCGGCGCCGTCGGCGCGGTGCTCGACGTGATGCCGGTGTTGGTCCCGGGACCGTCGCAGCCGGCCTCCGCGACCACGGTGATCGACGGCGCGAAGGGCGGCGTCGCGAAGTGCGGGCGCTTCTCCGTGGTCGTGCCGCCCGGCGCCTGGCGCGGCAACGCCGCCGTCACGATCCGCGTGCCCGACGGCACGCGGCTGGCCTGCGACCTGTCGATCTCGCCGGAGTCGGCGAACGGCTTCTCGCGTCCGGTGCAGCTGCAGATGGACGCCGTCGGCGCCGTCGCGACGGGCGGTCTCGTGATCGGCTGGTGGGATCCCGCGCTCGGCCGCTGGACGCGCGTTCCGGGCAGCGTGCAGGACCTGCTCACCCTCAAGCTCTCGGCGCCGCTCTGGCACTTCTCGCGGTACGGCGGCTGCGAGGGCAAGGCCGGCTGGTAGTCGCGCGCCCGCTCCCGGAAAGTCGAACCGGCGGTCCCGTTCGGGGCCGCCGGTTCGGTGTTCGCTCGAAGCGACGCGTCAGCGATTCGCGTTCTGGATGCGTCCGTCGGCCTTGATCTCGAGCGCCGCGCCGCCCTTGCAGCGGTCGGTGACGAACGCCTCCATGGCGCCGCGGATCACGAACCCGCTGTCCGACTTGTTGCGGCCGCCGCCCAGTGCGTCGTAGCTGTCGCCGCCCGAGGCCATGAAGTTGTTCGCCGCGACCTTGTACGTCTTCGCCTCGTCGAACGGCGTGCCGTCGGCGTTCGTGATGCTCACCACGCGCGACATGGCCGGAGCGTTCATGTCCACCACGTAGCGGATCCCGCTCACCTGCGTGATGCGCTCGCCGCGCAGCGCCTGCTCGAGCGCGCGGCGCACTTCGGCGCCGGTCAGCTCCATGGTCACGATCGTGTTGTCGAACGGCATCACGTCGTAGACCATCGCGCGCGTCACCGTGCCCGCCGCCATGTTCGCGCGCATGCCGCCCGGGTTCTGCAGCGCGATGTCGGCGCCGCTCGAGAACCGCATGGCGTCGCAGATGAAGTTGCCGATCGTGGCTTCGGGCCGGTTGCGGTCGAGCGGGTACGACGACTTGCCGAGCACCGTGGCCGCGACCGGACCGACTTCGGCGTTCCAGCGTTCGACGCGCGCGGTCCACGCGGTGTCGATCGGGAACTCGTCCGCGAACACCTGCAGCATGCGGTGGCTGGTCTCGCCGGCCACCACGGTGCGCGCCACCGGGTCCACGGTGTAGTCCGCGATCGCGAGCCACTGGCCGTTCGCGCCGGCGACCATCACCGGGGCGTTCTCGATCACGTCGTCCACGACGTTGTGGCTGTGCCCGCCGAACCAGCCGTCCACGCCACGGATGCCGTGCGCGAGCCGGGCGATGTCGCCCTTCGCACGCCGCGTCGAATCGGTCTCGGCCGGGATGTGGCCCACGCCCACCACCAGCGAGGCGCCGCCCTTGCGCAGCTTGCCCGGCAGCGGCGCCGACGTGACGGAGTCGTCGGCGAACCGCAGGTGCGCGACGTGCGCCGGCATGGTGACGCGCGGCGTGCCCGGGTAGGCGAGGCCGAAGATGCCGACCTTCACGCCGCGGCGCGCCACCGTCGTGTCGGAGCGCACCCACCACGGCCGCTTGCCCGACTTGCGTTCGAGCATGTTCGCGCCGAGCGCCGCGAAGCGCATGTTGAGCACGCGGTTCTTGAGCGTGTCGGCGGTCCAGTCGAACTCGTGGTTGCCGATCGCCGCGGCGGCGTAGGCGAGGTCGTTCATCTGCTCGACCACGGGGCGGCCGTACTGCAGGTTCGAGATCATCGTGCCCTGGAACAGGTCGCCGCCGTCGATGAGCACGGTGCCTTCCGGGTTCTCGGCGCGGTAGTGCTCGATGGTGGCCGCCAGCGCGGGTGAGCCGCCGATCGGCCGGCCCGAGCGCCGTTCCTTCTGCCCGCCGAGGATCGCGCCGTGGAAATCGGTGGTCTCCATGACGCGCAGCCGCGGGAAGCGCAGGTTCGAGAGCATGCCCAGCCACTGCGCGCGGGTGAGCGTGGCGTCGAACGCGATGCCCTGCCGGCCCGGCTTGCCGCGCAGGCTCACGCCCGTCACGAGCGAGCGCCAGTACGCTTCGTCGCCGAGCGCGAACGTGCCGAGCGCGTAGTTCGCACGGCGCGCGCAGCGCTCCGACCAGTCGAGCGCGGTGAGCACGGTGGCGGGGCGGAACGGATCGAAGCGATCGCCCTTGCCGTCCGGCCCGAGCACGCCCTTGGCGAGGATGCCGTCGAGCCACGGTTCGAGCTCGTCGGGCACGTCGCCGAACGCGCCCGAGGGGCGGTTCGACTTCCAGCCGAACGCACGCCCGAGCCAGTACGCGAGGTCCACGCGGCGCGCGGGCTCGTTCGGGATCAGGTGCTGCACTTCCTCCTTCGGCGCGATGCCGAGCCGTACGAGGCGGTCGATCATCGGCCGCTCGGGCGCGCCGACGTAGTCGGGCACCAGCGTCCACGAGGGCTCGAGCTCGGGCGCAAGGTGCTTGGCCTGGCTCGCGTACGCGAACATCGCGTCGGGGGCGCTGAGCTCGGGCACCGGGCCGCGCTTCGCGCGGCGGATCATGGCGAAGTCGCCGCCGCCCGCCGCGCGGTAGCCGTTCACGGCCACGCGCAGCATGCGCTCGGGCGCGAGCGGTTCGCCCTTGAACGCGAGGTGCTGGATGCGTTCGCCCACGGGCTTCGTCAGGTCCACCTCGTAGGTGACGCCGTAGGCCATGTCGAAGTTCCAGCTCGGCATGCCCGCCTCGACCAGCGGCCGGCCGTCCTCGTACGTGTACGCGGCGAGCCAGCGCGCGGACTGTTCGAGCGCTGCCTTGAGGTCGGCGCCCGACATCTCGAGCACGGCGAGCGAGTTCTGGTACGGGTACAGCCGCATGAGGTCGCGCAGGTGCACGGAGCCGGCGGCGATGCGCTGGTCGGGAGCGAACAGCGCCGCGAGCGACACTTCGGCGCCGGTCGCGGCGAGCTGGGCGCGATGGATCAGCTGCCACAGCGCGTTGTCGGCGAAGCGGCCGTAGGTCGCGGACAGCTCGCCGTCGGCCAGCGCGACCACTTCGTCGAGTGCCGATCGCGTGCGCTCGGCGACGGGCGCGAAGTGCGCGGTGAACGCCGCGTCCGCCGCGGTGCTGTCGCCGAACGCCGCGTAGCTCGCGAACGGGCGCTTGTCCAGCTTCCACGGGCTCGCCGGCGTCTCGCGCGTGAGCGTGAAGTCGAGCCGCCCGAGCCCTTCGGCCGACTTGCCGGCCTGCGTGACCACGGTGCCGTCCACGTTCGCGAACGGGATCGCCTCGTGCGTGTGCGCGAGGATCACGGCGTCGAGCCCGGTCACCTCGTGGGCCAGCTGCCAGCCGAAGTTCTCGCCCGGCGCGTCGCCCTTGCGCAGTTCACCCGTGCGCGGGTTCTTCTCGAGCCCGGTGTGCGCCAGCGCGATCACGACGTCGCAGCGCTCGGCGCCGCGCAGGCGCGCGACTTCCTTGCGCGCCACCTCGATGGGCGAGAGGAAGACGTAGCCGGAGTACGCCGCCGTGTCCGCCATGAGCGGCACTGCGGGCGTGCACAGCCCGATCACGCCGATGCGCACGCCGTCGAACTCCTTGACGAGCGACGGCGGGAATGCGGGCGAGCCGTCGCGGCGCACGACGTTCGCGGCGAGCCACGGGAACTTCGAGTCCCTGCGCGCGCGCTCCACGCCGCCCGGGCCCCAGTCGAACTCGTGGTTGCCGAGCGCCATGGCGTCGTAGCCGAGCACGTTCATGGCGTCGGCCACGGGATGCGGCGTCGTGTCGCCGTCCGTCCGGCGCTGCCAGACGCTCACGGCCGGCGAGCCCGACATGGCGTCGCCCGCGTCGAGCAGCAGCACCGGGTGGCCCTCGGCGCGCACCTTGGCGATGCGCGTGGCGGCGAGCGCGAGTCCGCGGTTCACCGGGCGTTCGAGCAGGTCGTCCCAGGGCAGGAGCGAGCCGTGGACATCGGTCGTGTGCAGCACGGTGAGCTTGACGGTCTCGGCGGCGTGCGCGCCGGCAGCAGCGGCGGTCAGCAGGGCGAGCGTCAGGACCCACGAAACGAGCGAACGGCGCATGGAACTTCGACCTCCGAACATTCGGATGCGAGGCGTGCGGGAGCGGGGAAACGGCCGGCCGGGCCGGGGACGGTAACAGCGCGGCCCGGCCGCGGCCAGCGTGGCCGGGATCCCGGGAGAGGCCCCGGCCGGGCCCGCCCACGGGTGCTTGTCCGCCCGGAATACGCCCGCCTATAGTGTCGCCTTCCCACGCACCTCACGATTCGAGCCACCCGGAAACCGACATGACCGCCGACAACCGCTGCCCGAGCTGTGGCCAACCGAACGCCGCCGGGCTCGAAGAATGCGCGAACTGCAGCTACCCGCTGAACCTGGCGACTCCTCCGGTCGCCGCGCCGGCGCCGGTACCGGCGCCGGTCCCGGCGCCCACGCCGACGCCGGCACCGGCACCGGCACCGGCACCGGCACCGGTGCCCGAGCCCGAACCCGAGCCGGCGCCCGCGCGCGAGCCGGCGGCCCGCATCCAGGCGTTCGATCCCAACATCCGGCGCATGCGTCCGGCGCGCTCGCGCCCGGCCCAGACCGCGGCGCAGAAGCTGCAGTTCCAGTTGTGGCTCGGCGTGGGCGGCTTCTGCGTGCTGCTCGTGCTCTACACGGCCTTCCAGGGCTTCCAGAAGAACAACAACGCCCAGCCGCAGATCGAGGGCGCGAACGAAGAGATGCAGCACGCCGCCACCATGGCGCGCAACGAACTGGCGAAGGACTCCACCAACGTCAGCGCGCGCATCATGCTCGCGAACATCCTGTACGACAGCGCGAACTGGTCCGAGGCGGTGATCCACTACAAGTCCGCCCTCAGCCGTGATTCCACGCGCGTCACGACGCTCGTGGACCTCGGCGTCTGCTACTTCAACCTCGGGCGGTCCGACGAGGCGATCGAGATGTTCCAGCGCGCGCTGCGGCACGAGCCCAACCACCCGATCGCGCTCTTCAACATGGGCGTGGTGAGCGAGAGCCGGAACGAGTTCTCCGAGGCGATCCGCTACTACGACCGCGCCAAGGCGGCGAACCCGCCGACGGGCATGGCGCAGGGCATCGAGGAGGCGAAGCAGCGCGTGCTGCAGAAGCAGGCGGGCGGCGCCGCCGGTGGCGGCATGCCGGGCCGCTGACGCACGTCCGCGGCACCGCCGAAGACCGGGCCTCGCACGCCGATCAGCGCGCGAGGCCCGCCGCTTTCAGCGCCGCGTGCAGCGCCGGGCCGCAGCTCGTCCGGCCGGCCGCCCGTGCGGCGACCAGCGCCACGAGATCCTCGGGTGTGTCGAGATCGCGCTTCTCCTCCAGCGCCTCGACCGACCAGCCCCGGGCCGCGGCGCGCGCGCACGTCTGCGCGTACACGGCCGGCGTGCTCCACGCGATGTCCTCGAACAGCGCGTCGCACGGCAGGCGGGCGCCGAGCAGCCAGTAGCCGCCGTCCGCGGCGGGGCCGAGCACCACGTCGGCCCGCGCGAGCGCCGCGAACGCCCGATCGAAATCGGCCGTCGCGAGCGCGGGGCAGTCGCTGCCCACCACCACCACGCGGGACTCGGAGCCGCCCTCGGCGCGCATCGCGCGCACGGCGTGCGCGAGCCGCGCGCCGAGATCGCCTTCGGGCTGCGCACGTTCGTCGAACGCGATGTCGGCGAGCGGCTCACCGGCGTCCGCCCACCACCACGTGCGCGCCGCGGTGCAGGCGGCGGCCGCCGCGCGCGTGTCCGCGAGCAGCGCCGCGTACAGCCGGGCCGCGAGTGCGGCGGGCAGCGCGGGCGAGAGGCGCGACTTCACGCGGCCGGCCACCGGATGGCGGGCGAGGATCCCGAGCGAGTGCATGCCGGCACGCTACCACGCGGCGCGGTTGACGCTGGTCGGGGCGCTTCCTAGAGTCGGGCCGCACTTCCTCACACCACCCGTGGCGACCGGTCCATCCCGGGCGTCCGCTTCCCGAGCGAGCACCTCTCATGTCGAATCCGCACTACAACCTCGTCGTCGTGGGCACCGGCCCCGGCGGTTACGTGGCCGCGATCCGCGCCGCGCAGATGGGCCTCAAGACCGCGGTCGTCGAGAAGGACGAACTCGGCGGAACGTGCCTCAACTGGGGCTGCATCCCGACCAAGGCCTGGGTGGTGTCCGCGCACCTGTACGAGCAGATCAAGCGTGCGAAGGAGTTCGGCATCGAGGTGGGCGAGCCGAAGATCGTGTGGCCCGCGCTCGTCGAACGGAAGAACAAGATCGTGAAGCAGCTCACCGGCGGCGTCGGCGCGCTGCTCAAGGGCCGAGGCGTGGACATCCACCGCGGCGTCGCGCGCTTCACCACGGCGAACCGGCTGGCGGTCACGCTGAACGCCGGCGGCACGCAGGAGATCACCGCCGACCACACGATCGTCGCCACCGGCGCGTACGCGTGGATGC
>JAXLXR010000036.1:0-4964 GCA_046327815.1 Candidatus Eiseniibacteriota bacterium
CTCGCGGCCGGCGCGCTGTTCGCGCTCAGCTTCGCGCTCGTCCCGGTGATCGGCTTCAGCCTGTTTCCCAAGGCCGACACGCCGCAGTTCCTCGTGCGCATCACCACGCCGCAGGGTTCGAGTCTCGCCGAGACCGACCGCGCCGCGCGCTTCGTCGAGGGCGTGCTGCGCGGGCGTCCCGAGGTGACGGACGTGGTCACGAACGTCGGGCACGGCAACCCGATGATCTACTACAACGTGTCGTCGGAGAACGAGCGGGCGAACTTCGCCGAGCTGTTCGTGCGGATCCGCGAGTTCGATTCGCGTCGCACCCCGGCGGCGTTCGATTCGCTGCAGCGGATCTTCGACGGCTACGCGAACGCGCGCATCGAGCTCAAGGCGTTCGAGAACGGGCCGCCGATCGACGCGCCGATCGCCATGCGCATCACGGGCGAGGATCTCGACACGCTGCGTGCCGTCGCCGCCGAAGTGCAGCGCACGATCGAGGGCACGCCCGGCACGTGGAACGTCGTGAACCCCGTGCAGCTGCGCACGACCGACCTGCGCGTGGACGTGGATTCGCGCAAGGCCGGGCTGCTCGGCGTGCCCACCGTCGAGGTGGACCGCGCGGTGCGCATGGCGCTCGCGGGGTTCGAGGCGGGCTCGGTGCGCGAGGCCGACGGACAGGACTACGCGATCCGCGTGCGCCTGCCCTCGGATCCGCGTGCGGTGCACCTCGCGCGCAGCTTCGACGGCGCGCCGTCGCTCGAGGCGCTCGACCGGCTGTACGTGACGTCGGTGACCGGCGCGGCGGTCCCGCTGCGCCAGGTCGCGAACCTGCGGCTCGAGTCGAGCACGCCGATCATCCAGCACTACGCGAAGGCGCGGTCGGTGACGGTGTCGGCGAACGTGCGCTCGGGCGAGAACACCGACAGGGTCACGAAGCAGGTGCTCGCACGGCTCGAGGCGCTGAAGCTGCCCGCGGGCTACCGGATCATTCCCGCGGGCGAGATCGAGAGCCGCGAAGAGAGCTTCGGCGGGCTCGGTACCGCCATCCTCCTCACGGTGTTCATCATCCTCGCGATCCTCGTGCTGGAGTTCGGCACGTTCCGCAGCACCCTGATCGTGGCGTCGGTGATCCCGCTCGGCGTTGTGGGCGGCTTGATCGCGCTGTTCGTGTCGGGCTACTCGCTGTCGTTCACCGCCATGATCGGGTTCATCGCGCTCATCGGCATCGAGATCAAGAACAGCATCCTGCTCGTGGACTTCACGAACCAGCTCCGCGAAAGGGGGCTCGGCGTGCGCGAGGCGGTGGAGGAGGCGGGCAAGATCCGCTTCCTGCCGATCCTGCTCACCACGCTCACCGCGATCGGCGGCCTGCTGCCGCTCGCGCTGCAGCGCTCGAGCCTGTACTCACCGATCGCGAACGTGCTGATCGGCGGGCTGCTCAGCTCGACGCTGCTCGCGCGGCTGGTCACGCCGGTCGTCTACACGCTGCTGGCGCCGAACGTCGCCGTGAAGACGGCGGCGGAGCGTGGCGAGCCCGACGTGACCGAGGGGCCGTTGCCCGTGCACTAGCGCCGCGAGGAGCCTCGGCGCAGCAGTGCGTCGAGGCTCCACGGTCCCGGACCGGCGGCCGAGAGGTAGAGCCAGATGAAGCAGAAGAGCACGGCGTCGAGACCGCCGTTCTGGATCGGCAGCGCCCCGCGCGGCTGGTGGAACTGGAAGTAGGCCACCGCCATCTCGCCGGAGAGCAGGAACGCCACCGGCCGGGTGAAGAGCCCGAGCAGCATCAGCGCCCCGCCGAACACCTCCAGCACGCCGCCGATCCAGACCTGCGTGAACGGCGCCGCCGTGGCGCCGCCCGGCATCGCCATCGGCCAGCCGTACAGCTTCACGGTGCCGGGGAACAGGAACGTGAAGCCCGCCACCATCCGCAGCACGCTCAGCAGTGGCGGTGCGAAACGCGCGGCGTTCCGGCTGTTGCGTTCGAGGTGCATTCGTACCTCCGAGGATGAGGAAGATTCCATGCGGCGCCTGCGGCCCCCGCAACATGCCTCGCCGCGGCGCCGGGGCCAAGCCCCGAGTGCGTGGCCCGCCGGGAGGAATCCCTTCGTGATCCCGGCATTGCGACCAGGGGCGGGCTGGGCCTACCCTCACGGCGGTGCCGCCCCCGAGCCCCGGCAGTCGGTCCGCGCCGTTTCGTGGACCGATCCCATGGAGGAGTTCGCTCATGCGTCCCTCGCTTACCTTCGCGCTCGCCGTCGCGGCCCTGGTCGCGTGCACGGCCCCCGCGCTCGCATCGGAACCGGCGGCCACCGACTGGGCCGGTTCCCATCCCATCCCGGCGCTCGACGCGCCGCGTCCCGCGGACGATCCGCTGCAGATGCTGCCGACGGTGCGTCGCACCACACCGCGCTTCGCCGCCGGCACGGACGGCGGGCCCGCGGGCGACTGGAGCCTGGTCGGGCCGCAGGCCGGCGCCGAACGCTTCCAGCCCGGCGTGATCGTGGACCCGGTACGCGGGCGACTGCTCGCGTTCGGCGGTGCCGACGACGCGCTGCAGGCCACGACCTGGGCGTTCACGTTCTCGAGCGGACTCTGGACTCCGCTCACCACCGCGGGTACCGCGCCTCCGGCGCGCCGGCTGCACGGTGCCGTCTACGACCCGCTCGGCGATCGCATGATCGTGTTCGGCGGACTCGGCGCGTCCGGTCCGCTCGACGACGTCTGGCAGCTCTCGCTCGCAGGCACGCCCACGTGGTCGCGCATCGTCACCACGAACTCGCCCGGCGCGCGCGCGGCGTTCGCCGCGACGTTCGACGCGGCCGCGAACCGGCTCGTCGTCTACGGCGGCTACGTGCCCGACTCGGCGTACTTCAACGCCGATGCGCACGTGTGGGTGCTGCCGCTGGCGGGGACGCCCGAGTGGACCGACATCACGCCGTCCGTTCCGGGACCTTCGCCGCGGTTCGGCTTCGCGGGTGGTTGGGACGGCGCGTCGCGTTCGCTGTTCGTGTTCGGCGGGCTCGATTCCACCGAGAGCGGGGAACTGTGGCGGCTTTCGCTCGCGGGCACGCCCGCGTGGAGCCTGGTCGCCGCGGAAGGTTCGGCCGCGCCGTCGCCGCGCGCGTGGGCGACCGCGGGATTCGATCCCGTGTCGCAGCGCTTCGTGCTCTACGGCGGTCACAGCACGTCGTGGGACGACCCGAACGCGTACTGGGCCACGGTGACGTGGGGCGACGTGTGGACGATCGCGCCGAACGCCGCGAATCCCGCGTGGACCGAAGTGACGCCCGATCCGAACATCCTGCCACGCTGGGCCGCGGGAGGCGCGGTCTCGCCCGCGGGCGACCTCTACGTGGTCGGGGGAGTGAACGAGCACTACTCGCTGCTGGCCGACGTGTGGAAGCTGCACGTGGCCGGGCCGCACGTGTGGCAGGGCTACGAAGACCTCTACCCGCCGCGCCTGCAGGAAGTCATGGTGCTGGATCCCACGCGCCACCGCCTGGTCGCGATGGGTGGAACCGACGGTTCGTATCGCAACGACGTGTACGTGCACGCGCTCGATTCCGGCCGCGGCTGGGCGCCGGTGAACCCGACCGGCGCCAGGCCGGCGCCGCGCCGCCTGCACACCGCGATCTGGGACACCGGCAACGACCGCATGCTGGTGTTCGGTGGATTCGACGGCGGGTTCTACAACGACGTCTGGGAGCTGGCGTTCTCGGGCGCCGGGGCGGCGTGGAAGCAGCTCGATCCCACGGGGACGCCGCCTTCGCCGCGCGCGGGCCACGTGGCGATCTACGATCCCGTCGGCCAGCGCATGATCGTGTCGCACGGTTACGACGGCGTGACTTCGCCCAACTTCCGGGTCGCGGACACCTGGGCGCTCTCGCTGTCGGGCCCGCTCGTGTGGACCCGGCTCGACGCCGCCGCACCGCCGCCCGCACGTTCGAGCGCCAGCGCCGTCTACGACGCGGCGCGCCGGCGCCTGGTGCTGTTCGGTGGCACCACTCCGAGCTACCGGAACGACGCCTGGGCGCTCGACCTGGCCGGGGCGCCGGTGTGGTCCGCGATCGCACCCGCAGGCACGATCGCGGCGCGCGAGGAGCACGGCGCCGTGTACGACGTGGCCCGGGACCGCATGGTGATCTTCGGCGGCTACGACCAGGCGATGCCGTACTACCACCTGCTCGGCGACCTCGCGGCGCTGACGTTCGACGGCACGTCGGCGTGGTGGGGGCTCGAGCCGGCCGGCGCACAGCCGTCGCCGCGCTGGGGCATGAAGACGGTCTACGATGCCGAGGCCGACGGCATGTGGCTGTACGGCGGCTGGGACGGCAGCTACTCGCAGCAGCTCTGGTTCCTGCAGTGGCCGAATCCCCAGCCCCCGGCGTTCGTGGCCACGACCCAGGCCGCCGGACTCGCCGACCGCGCCGCGCTCGAGTGGCAGCTGCCCGCGCTGGCCCGCAATGCCGCGCTCGTGCAGCGCAGCGACGACGGCGTGCACTGGCGGCCGCTGGCGCGCCTGCTGCCGCACGCACTCGCGCTGCCGTTCACCGACCGCACCGTCGCGGCGGGCCGGGCGTACGCCTACCGCACGGTCGTGACCGCCCGGGGTGGTGACATGGCATCGGCGCCGGTGTGGGTGAACATCCCGCTCGGAACCACGGGCGTGGAGCCCGGTGTCGCCCGCTTCGCACTGCAACCGGCGGGGCCCACAGCGCGGACCGGAGCGGTCGCGGTGCGCGCGACCCTTGCGGGCGGCGAGCCGGGCCGGCTCGAACTGCTCGACGTGGCCGGCCGCGTGCGCGACGCACGCACGCTCTCCGGAGCGGGCCAGCAGCGCGTGGAACTCGGCGACGGGCTGGCCGCGGGCGTGTACTTTGCTCGGCTCGTGCAGGGCTCGCGGGTCGCCACGCTCAAGCAGGTCGTCCTGCACTGACGTACCGTGATCACGCGCCGCCCCGCCGGACACGTGCCGG
>JAXLXR010000037.1:0-4875 GCA_046327815.1 Candidatus Eiseniibacteriota bacterium
CCGCAGCGTGGCGGTGCCGCGCGCCGGGTTCGGCGACGGCGCCGCGAACGCCAGCGCGCGCGGCGCGGTCTCCACGCCCAGCGTGCCGCTCGGGACCAGCGTCGCGACCGGCGACTCGTTGCCGTGCACGTCCACGGCGGTGAGCTTGTACACGTACGGCGCGCCGGCGGCGTCGGCCGCGCCCGTGTCGGGCAGCTGCGCGACGAAGCTCGCCGGTGACGGGACGAACGCGACCGACGATCCGCGATAGAGCCGGTAGCCCGCGAGGTCGGCTTCGAGGTTGCGGTTCCAGTGCAGCTGCGTCGTGCCCGCGAGGTACTGGCCGGTGAGCGGCGCCGGCGCGGCCGGCGGCAGGTTGTCGACCGAGTAGCCCGAGTCGGGCGCCGACGACCAGCGATCGCTCGAGATCGAAGTGGACGCGCGTGCCTCGACGAGGAACCACGTGCGCGGGTTCGAGCCCGCCACCGAGTCGGCGGTGGTGGCGACGACCTTCGAGTACGTGGCGAACGCTTCCGCCGCCTGCGTGCCGACGTACTCCCAGCTCGTCGCCGTCGCGCCGTTCGGCACGACGAGCAGCTTGCCCTCGCGCACGGCCTCGTCGGAGTCGGTGGTCGTGGCGCGGCCCGCGGCGAGCGCCGAGGCGAGCGCGGCGCCCGGCACGCTGCGGAACACGCGGTACTCGGTGACGCCGAACGTGGGGTCGGCGTCGAGGTACGACGCGCTCCAGACCACCTTCACGAAGCCGCCCTGGTCGTTCTTCACGTCGCCCACCGAGGTGATCGTGGGCTCGGGGTTGCCGAGCTGGCCGTAGCGCTCGACGCGCTGGCAGTAGATGTCGGAGCCGGTGACCAGGTTGCGAATGTCGTACCACGTGACGATCGCACCGCCATTGCCGTCCGAGACCACGGTCGTGCCGCCCTGGGAGGCGAACTGCACGCAGACCGCGACGCCGTTCGAGGTCCACAGTGCGGTGCCGGTGGGCGAGAGCCGCTGAGCGAACACGTCCGAGGTCACGTCCGTGAATCGGTAGTCGGACCAGCTGACCAGCACGCCGCCGGCTCCGTCCGGTGCGAGGCGCGGAGCGATCTGGTCGTACACGGCGTTGCAGACGACCACGCCGTTGCTCGCCCAGTAGGTGCCGCCGTTCGGCGCGATCCGCTGGGCGTAGAGGTCGTATTCGACGCCTCCTCGATAGTCCTTCCACGCGAGATAGGCGCCGCCCGCGCCATCGGAAGCGATGTCGAACTCGAACTGCGAGTTCGCGGCGGTGCAGACGGGGAGCCCGTTGCTGGTCCACTGCGCGGTGCCCGTGTGGCTCAACCGTTGGACGTACACATCGGACGTGCCGGAGCGTGAATCTTCCCACGCGATCAGGGCGCCGCCCTGGCCGTCGCTCAAGAGCCGGGGAGAATCCTGGTTGTCCGCGGCGGTCGATACGATGGCCCCGTTCGCGGTCCATTGCGCGACACCCGCCGGGCTGATGCGCTGCGCGTAGATGTCGTAACTCGTGCCGCTGCGGAGGTCCTGCCACGTCACGACCGCGCCGCCACTCGCGTCCGTCGCGATGTCCGGGTAGAGCTGGTTGTTCACCGCGTTGCAGACGAGCAGTCCGTTCGCGGTCCACTGCGCAACGCCGGCCGCGCCCAGCTTCTGCGCGTAGATGTCGTAGCTCGTGCCGCTGCGGCTGTCTTCCCACGACACGAGGATCCCGGCGCTGCTGTCGAGCGCAAGCCGCACGTCGCCCTGCTCGCTCGCGGCCGTGCAGACGGCGACTCCGTTGGTGGTCCACTGCGCGACACCCGAAGCGTTGAGGCGCTGGGCATAGAGGTCCGCGCTCGCGCCGCCACGGTAGTCCGTCCACACGATGTAGGCGCCGCCCACGCCGTCCGCGACGGCGCGAGGCGCGAGCTGGCTGCCGGTGGCGGTACAGACGGGAACGCCGTCCGCCGTCCACAGCGGCACTCCCTGCGCCGAGATGCGCTGTGCGTAGAGGTCGTAGTGGCTTGCGGGGCGACCGTCGGCCCACACCAGGATCGCGCCGCCGCTGCCGTCCGGAACGGAGATGGGGTCGGTCTGGGTGGCGGCCGCGGTACAGACCGGCACGTTGACCCCGGCGTCGTGGGGCCACGCGGCCCACGTGGTCGAAGGTGTGGCGGTGAGGAGCAGGAGCAGGCCAAGACGCCGAAGCGCGGAGGTCGCACCGAGCATGGGAACCCCGAGGAGAGAGGACGGAGAGATCGGAACACGGGGGGAAGGCGCCAAGTGTGGCGGGCGCACTCGCCCCGTTTCAAGCGGGAATTCCTCGCTTTCGGCCGTTCCGCACCCGCGCTAAGCCCGGGTCGTCCCCGCCAGCCGTGCCACCGCCGCGCGCAGCTTCGCGTGGCGGTCGAACGCCCGCACGAAGTCCGTCTCGCGCCGGCCGCCCTTGGCGCGCATCACCGCGACGAGCGCACGCTTCTCTGCCCCGCTCCAGCGCGACACGCCCGGCAGCAGCAGCGCGAGCGGCGCCCAGCGCTCGAACGCCTGGCGTTCGCCGGCCGTCCAGCCGCTCGCCGGGGCGGCGCCGAGCAGCCGGGCCGCCTCGCGCGTGCACGCGGCCGCGCCGCGATCGGCGTCGCCGCCGAAGCGCTTCGCGAGCAGGTCGGTCACCGCGAGCCCGACGTTCGCGAGCGGCAGCAGCCCGATCACGTCGTCGCGCTTCGCGTCCCGGTGCCAGAACACGTTCGACTCGCCGAGCGTCATGAGCGTGCGTCGGCTCGAACGGTGCCCGGGGTCGCGCCGCATGCGCGCTTCTTCGCGGCGCACCAGCGCGCGCGCGGCGCGGTCGCGCGGTGCGAAGCCGAGCTTGCGGTAGAACCACCACGCCCCGCTCGCGAGGCCTTCCTCGTTGCCGGCGCCGCCGAGCTGGTACGGGTAGATCGTGAAGCTGTCCACGTCGAACAGCGCCTTCGTCATGGCCAGCACGCGCCCGTACACCGTGCCGGCTTCGCCGCCGCGGTAGGTCTCGAACACGTTGTACGCGATCTCCGCCGAACCGTAGAGCGCACTCGTGAGCACGTAGCCGGTCGGCACGCCGTTCTTGAGCGTGAGCATGCCGTACACGGATTCGAGCAGCAGCCGCCGTGACGGCAGCGCACCGACGCACGCGAACTGCAGGCCGTCGCCGCAGTCCACCATGCGCACGTCGTCGGGATCGCCGTAGGCGAACACATCGAGGTCGCGGCTGCGCGTGACCATGGCTTCCATGCACATCGCGAGCACGCGCTCGCCGTCGCGGCGCGACAAGGGCGTGATCGCGACCGGCGGCCGCGACAGTTCGTCGCGCAGGTCGGGCCGGCCGCGGCGCAACGGTCCGCGCTGGTACGTCACCGCCGCGCCGGGCCAGCGCGCGAGCGTGCGCGACGGCCCGCCCGGGCCCCACGCCAGCTTCATCGCGGCGTCGGCGCCGTCGTGCAGCTTCTCGAACAGCTGGGCGTCGCGCACGCGGGCGGCGAGACGGCGCGTGACGAAAGCCGCGTCGCCGGTGCGCGGTCCGCGCATGCGGTCGAGCCAGCCGCGCAGTCCGAGGTCGTACTCGTCCATGCCGGGCGTTTCGCCGTGCGCCACGAGCAGCGGCAGGAACTCCTCGAGGCGCGCGGTGTCGTCCATGCGTTCCCAGTCGTAGGCCAGCCGCTCGGGGAACCGCGTCGCCAGCCGCAGCGCCGTCGCGGCGAAGAAGCGGAACCGCACGTCGGTGCCGGCGATGCCCGAGTCCTCGAGCTGCGCGCGCAGCGCCGCCAGGTCGGCGCGCTTCGCGAAGCCGCGCAGCAGGCGTTCGACCAGCGCGAGCGTGGCTTCGTCGTCGGGGTAGGCGCGCGAGTACACGAGCGCCTCGTGCAGCCGGAGCAGGTCGCCGGCCTTGCCGATCCGCGTGCGCCCGAGCGCGGCGAACAGGCGGCGCTTCTCGCGCGCCGCCTCGGGTCCGAACGTGAAACGCAGCTTCTCGATCCGGTTCAGCGCGGCGGCCGTGGTCATCGGCTCAGCTCCGTTGCGGTTCGGGTTCGGCGGCGGAGCCGTCCTGCGGCGCCTCGACCGGCACCCAGCCGTCGTCGGGCAACAGCATGTCGGCCTCTCCGGTGAAGCGGTCGATGCGCACCGGCACGACGTTGCCGTCCACCGTCATGTGGTCGTAGCGCCAGCGCGTCGGCCAGACGACGGCGGCGAACAGGCCGAGCAGCGCGAACACGATCGTGAAGCGTACGAGGCGTGCGAGATCGGGTCTCATTTCACCCACCGGTCGAGCCGCGCCGCGTGGTGCAGGAACCCGTCGGCGCGGTGTCGGGGTTCGTGGATGCCGTGTGGTTCGCGCGGGCCGGCTTCGTCGCGGGCCGGACGAGCACGAGCCGCCGGCCGTCGCACGACCACGTGAGGTTCGAGTGCGAGCGCGTGCTCGAGCGTGAAGCGTGCGAAGCGCATCGGGAGTGCTCCGGCGGGAAGGAGTGGTTCGTGAACCGCGCGACAGTAGCGCCCGCGCCCGCACGATCAAAGCCGTGCGGCGCGGCCGCGGATGCGCGACCGCGCCGCCGGAGCGCCGGAGCGGTCAGTACGCCGTGACGAACGAAAGCGCGAGCCGCGCGCGTTCGGACTCCGTGTCCCAGCCGGCCTCGGCCTGCAGGCGCACGTTGCGCTGCAGCGAATGCCCGAGGCCCGCGCTGAAGGTCTGGTAGCGGGTCACGTCCACCGGTCCGCCCATGCGCGGATCGAGCAGCGGCCGGTCGCAATCGAGCCGGTTCCACAGCCCGAAGCCGTACCAGCGCGCGTCGCCCGGCGCCCACACCGCCTCGAGGAACCCACCGCGCGTGGTCGTCGCGGGCTCGCCCGGCGTGAACGTGGCCA
>JAXLXR010000038.1:0-4610 GCA_046327815.1 Candidatus Eiseniibacteriota bacterium
GTGCTCGACCACCTCGGTGCGGCGGCGTTCCTGCACACGCCCGAAGGCCGCATCCTGTACGTGAATCGCGAGTGGCACGTGTTGTTCAACCCGGGTGGCCAGCCGATCGAAGGCCGGATGCTGTCCGAGCTCCTGCCGCCCGAGCAGGTGAGCGAGATCCGGGCTTCCACCGAAGCCGCGATCGCGCAGGGCCGGCGCGCGCAGCACGAGATCACGCTGCCGACCTCGATCGGGCCGCGCACGTTCCTCGTGAACAAGTTCGTGCTGACCGATCCCGTCGGCGGGGTCGAGGCGGTGTGCGGCATCGCGACCGATCTCACGCACGTGCGCGAACGCGAAGCGCACACGCGTGAACTCGAACACCGGCTCGCCGAGTCCCGGCGCCTCGAAAGCCTCGGCGTACTCGCGGGAGGGCTGGCGCACGACTTCAACAACCTGCTGCAGAGCATGCTCGGCAACGCCAGCCTGCTCGCGACCGAGCTGCCCGAAGGCTCCGCGTCGCGCGACTACGTCGCGCAGATCGAAAGGGCCGCTCACCGCGCCGCCGACCTCACCCGGCAGATGCTCGATTACGCCGGGCTCTCCATGGTGACGCGCGACACGATCGAGCTGGCGGCACTGCTGGCGGAGTGGGAACCGCTGTTCCGCGAGCACGTGCCCGGTCACGTCACGCTCCGGGTCGAACCGCCGGACGCCGGCATGCCGGGCGTGATCGGGGATGCCGCGCGCCTGCGACTGGTGCTCATGAGCCTCGCGACCAACGCCGTCGAGGCCGCGGCGCAGAAGCCGGGCCGGATCGTCGTGCGCGCGAAGCGCCGCGCGCCGTCGCCCCCACCCCGGCTGCCGCAGGTGCACGAGTCGTTGCCGCGCGGCGACTACGTCGCGATCGAGGTCGAGGACGACGGCGAAGGCATGGACGCACACGTGGTCGAACGGTTGTGGGACCCGTTCTTCAGCACCCGGTTCCCCGGCCGCGGACTCGGCCTGCCCGCGGCGCTGGGCATCGCGCGCGCGCACGGCGGCACGATCGAGGTGGAGAGCACGCCGGGCGCGGGCTCGGTGTTCCGGCTGGTGCTGCCGGCGGCTCAGCCTTCGCGCAGCGCGACGAGGAACTCGGCGCCGTAGCGTTCGAGCTTGGCGGGCCCGACGCCGGGTACGTCGAGCAGTTCGCGCTCGTTCGCGGGCACGCGCACGGCCATCTCCCGCAGCACGGCGTCGTTGAACACGATGTAGGCCGGCACGTTCTCGGCGTCCGCGAGCCGCCGCCGCACCACGCGCAGCCGCTCGAAGCGCTCGAGCTGCGCCTCGTCGAGCTCGGCCGACGCGCCGCCGGCGCGCGGCTTCGCGCCCGCGGCTCGCACGCTCACGGGCGCGACCAGGTCGGCCACGCCGATCCCGCGGCAGGTGTCGCACGACTCGCCGCACGGCTCGATGGTCTCGTCGAACCACGCGCACGCCGCCTGATGACGGCAGCCGCCCGTGTCGAACATGCGGAACAGGTCCACGGTCTTGCGGCGCGTCTCGGCACGCAGCATCTCGTCGTCGATCGAATCGAGGAACGAGTCGTACCCGATCACGTCGGCGTACGAATAGAACACCACGCAGTCGCTCGGCAGGCCGTCGCGGCCCGCGCGGCCGATCTCCTGGTACCACGCCTCGACGCTCTTCGGCATGTCGCGGTGCACCACGAGCCGCACGTTGCTCTTGTCGATCCCCATGCCGAACGCGACCGTGGCCACGACCACGTCCACCTCGTCGCGCGCGAACGCGTTCTGGTGCCGCTCGCGCAGCTCGTCGGGCAGCCCGGCGTGGTAGGGCACCGCGCGCACGCCCTGCGTGCGGAGCCACTCCGCGGTCTGTTCGACCGAGCGGCGGCTCATGCAGTACACGATCGCGCTCCGCCCCATGTGCCGGCGCAACAGCCCGAGCAGGTCCTTGCGCACGTTGCGCTGCGTGCCGTCGGCGGCCTTGCCCTTGCGCACCGCGGTGATGTGCAGGTTCGAGCGGAAGAACGAGCCCTTGAACCCGTCGGGCTTCTTCATGCCGAGCTGGCGGATGATGTCGCCCGCCACGCGGCGCGTCGCCGTGGCGGTGAGCGCGAGCACCGGGATGTCGCCGAGCTGCTCCTTGAGACCGCGCAGCTTGCGGTAGGCCGGCCGGAAATCATGGCCCCACTGGCTGATGCAGTGCGCTTCGTCCACCACCACCAGCGAGATGGGACAACCCGCGATGAAGTCGCGCAGCGAACCTTCGAGCGCCTCGGGCGCGAGGTAGAGCAGTTCGATCTCGCCCCGGCGCAGCGCCGCGAGCCGCTCGCGCCGGTCCTCGAACGGGATCGTGGAGTTCACCATGGTCGCGCGGAAGCCGAGCCGCACGAGCGCGTCCACCTGGTCCTTCATGAGCGAAATGAGCGGCGACAGCACGAGCACCGTGCCGCTCATGAGCTTCGCGGGAATCTGGAACGTGAGCGACTTGCCCGCGCCCGTCGGCATCACGCCGATGCAGTCGCGCCCCGAGAGCACGGCGTCCATGATGCGGCGCTGCCCCGGCCGGAACTCGCGGTAGCCGAAGATCGCCTCGAGCGCCTGCTGCGGATCGGTGAAGCGCGTCTGGTGGAACAGCGGCGCGTTGGTGTCGAACAAGACGGCTCCGGGCGGGGACGGGAAACGCGGAGGGGCCGCGACGTGCGCGGCCCCGCGCGAAGGATCAGCCGACGAGGCGCTCGAGACCGAGCTCGCGGCGGCACATGGCGAGCTGGCCGAGGTGATACGAATCGTGCACGGCGGCCAGTCCGACGACGCCGAACAGCGTGGGCTCGAGACCGGGCACCGGCGTCTCGACCTTGAGGCCGTCCATCGTCTGGCGTTCGAGCGCCGCCATGAACGCGGCGTGCACCTCGGACCACTTCGCGCGCACGTCGGCGAGGCTCGGCCAGCCGGCGCCGTCGCCGTGCTCGCCGCCGCGCTGGAAGTGCTTCGCCCACGCGATGTCCACCTTGCCGCCGATCGCGCCGAGGAACAGCCCGCGCGTCACCGTCATGTGCGCCGCGATCCACATGGGCGAGTTCATGTTGCCGGGCCTGCGGCGGGCGCTCTCGTCGGTCATGCCGTCGAGCGCGCGCAGGAAGAGCGCGTCGGACGTGCGGAAGATCAGTTCGTAACCACGCAGCTCGGGAATCACGTCAGGCCTCCGGTGTCACGGTGGGCAGGCCCCGCTCGTTCCAGCCGCGCCAGCCGCCGTCGAGCGAGAGCACGTTCGTGTAACCCATCTTCTGAAGGTTGTCGCAGACGAGCACGCTGCGGAACCCGCCGCCGCAGTAGGCGACGATCGGCGTGTCCTTGGCGGGCAGCTTCGTCTCGACGTCGCGTTCGATCACGCCCTTGCCGATGTGGTGCGCGCTCGGCAGGTGGCCGGCGGCCCACTCGCTCTCCTCGCGCACGTCCACGAGCACGAAGCGCTCGCCCGCCTGCAGGCGGGCGATGAATTCCTCGATCGAACACGTCTGGACGCGCTGCTTCGCCTCCTCGATCAACGCGAGGAAGCCCGGGTTGTGCGCGTGCGACTTCGGAGCGGTTTCGGTGGACACGGTCAGGCCCCCACGGCGAGCGCCGGTTCGTCGCGGCGCGAGTACTCGCGGACCACCCGGTAGAGCGCGTCGCGCTGCACCGGCGTCTTGCCCGCTTCACGGATCATCTGGACCATGCCCGCCTCGGCCATGCCGACCGGGCTGCGCGCCTGCGCGGCGTGCGCGATCTTCTCGAGCCCGATCGTGCCGTCGAGATCGCTGGCGCCGAAGTTGAGCGAGCTCGCGGCGGTGTCCTGCCCGAGCATGACCCAGTAGCCCTTCACGTGCGGCACGTTGTCGAACACGAGCCGCGAGATCGCGATGGTCTTGAGGTCTTCGATCGCCGACGCCTGACGGCGCACGAGCCCCGTGTTGCCGGGCTGGAACGCGAGCGGGATGAACGCGAAGAACCCGGGCGCGCGCATCTCGAGTTCGCGCAGGTCGATCATGTGCTGCACGCGTTCGGCACGCGTCTCGATGTGCCCGTACAGCAGCGTCGAGTTGCTCGGGATGCCGAGCCGGTGCGCGGCCTCGTGGATCTCGAGCCAGCGGCGGCCGCCGATCTTCTGGTGGAACAGCTCGCGGCGCACGCGTTCGCTGAACACTTCGGCGCCGCCGCCGGGAAGCGCGTCGAGCCCGGCGTTCTTGAGCTCGGTGAGCACCCAGTCGAGCGGCTTCTTGGTGAGGCGCACGAAGAAGTCGATCTCGACGGCCGTGTACGCCTTCACGCTCAGGTCGGGCTTCTTCTCCTTCACCCAGCGAATGACGTCGAGGTAGTCGTCGAAGCGCCACTTGTTGTGCAGGCCGCCCACGATGTGGATCTCGGTGATCTCCGGGTCCACGTGCGCGAGCACGTCGTCCTTGCTCATGGTGTACGACGTCGGGTCGCCGGGCTTCTTGGCGTAGTCGCAGAACTTGCACGCGAGCACGCAGACGTTGGTCGGGTTGAGCTGGCGATTGACGGTGAAGTAGACCCGGTCGCCGTGCTTGTCGCGCGCGACCGCGTCGGCCAGCCGGCCGAGTTCCAGCAACGGGGCGTCGAACA
>JAXLXR010000039.1:0-3079 GCA_046327815.1 Candidatus Eiseniibacteriota bacterium
CTCAACCTCACCCACCTCGTCGCCAAGCGCTTCGGAGCGGCATGAAGGTCACGCTCTTCCCGGCGCGCCCCGTGGTGCGGCCCTCGATCTGGGGGCAGTGGTTCGATCGCGCGGTCAACGCGCTGGTCGTGATCGCGCTGGGCGTCATCCTGGGTTCGCAGTACCTCGAGCCGAACAAGCGGCTCCTGTCGGTGGCCGCCGCCGTGATCGTGATCGGCATCGCCTGGCGCCTCGACATGGTGTCGGGCATCGGCGTGATGATCCTCGCGCTGCCCTACCCGCGCGGCACGGTGTTCGGCAGCACGAACATCGCGCTCATCCTGCTGCTCGTGATCATCTACCTGCTGCGCATGTCGCAGCGCGAGGTGGCGCCGCCGAGGCCCACACCCGTGGACGCGCCGATCGCGGCGTTCTTCCTCACGTACGTCGTCTCGTTCTACAACGTCGAGAGCCAGCACGACCTGTACTTCGCGTTGCAGAACTTCCAGCTGCTCGTCGGCACGCTGATCATGTTCTACCTGATCGTGAACTCGGTGCAGACCGAGGCCGACGTCAAGCGCCTGCACTTCTTCCACACGGTCTCGATCCTCGGGCTCATGCTCATCTCGATCTGGGAGCTGAACCACCCCGGCGCCACGCTCGTGCCCGGCTGGATCAACTTCGAGAACACGCACGGCGACGAGTTCAACCGCCACGGCGTGCGCGTGGGCGCCACGTTCTACGACTTCGAGCTGCTCGCCGACTTCTGCGGCCTGAACCTGCTGTTCCTCGGCTTCCGGCTGTCGCAGCAGAAGGAGTTCTACGCCCGGATCGCGCACGTCGCGCTCATGGTGCTCGTGCTGTTCATCCTGTTCGCGACCGTCACGCGCGGCCCCGTCGTCTCGCTCTCGGTCGCGATCCTGTACCTCACGTGGCTCATGCGCCGGCACCTGCGCGTGGTGCCCATGACGATCGCCACCACGGGCGGCGCGGCGCTGCTGTTCGGCATGAACTTCTTCGTGTCGAACTTCACGCGCTCGGGCAACCTGTTCGAGCGCGTCGCCGGCACCGAGATGGTCGGCTGGATGCCCGAGACGCGCGTCGGCACCTGGACCGAGGCGTGGCAGCGCATGATGTACCACCCGATCATTGGTTGGGGCCCCTACTACTCCTCGCAGCGCGGGCTCGACTACTGGTACTGGCCGCACAACCTGTACCTGTACGTCGGCAACCTCACCGGCCTCGTGGGCCTGTCGTTCTTCCTGTGGCTGTTCTGGTCGTACTGGCGCATGACGAAGCCGCGCGTGGACACGCCCGCCGCCGAGAACTACCTCGACGGCTACCTGTTCATGGCGCACGTGCAGATGGCGTTCTTCGCCGTGGACCAGTTCAAGATCGAGTACCTGCGCAACAACACGTACCAGTACCAGGTGTGGTTGATGTTCGCGATGTGGGTGGCCGCCTACCGCGTGCGCCGCGACCAGCTGCGCGCGCAGGGCGTGCGCACCTGACCGTCCCGCCCCCGAGGACTGACCCGACATGCCGAACCGCCGTGCCGCACTGCTCAGCCCCATCGACGCCGTGATGCCCGGCGCGCTCGCCCGCGAGCGCGTCGCGCTGTGGATCGTGCTCGCGATCACGCTCTTCACGCGCATCGCGTTCATCAGCACCCTGCGCAACGAGTACTATTTCGCGGACACCGCGGAATACCGCGCGAACGCGATCGACATGCTCGCCGGCCGCGCGCCGGACCCGAGCACGCCGCGCGCGCCCGTGTTCCCCGCGTTCCTCGCGGTGGGCTACGCGCTGTTCGGGCTCGACAACTTCCTCGCGCTGCGGCTCATGCAGCTGGTGCTCTCGGTCGCGCTGGTGCTCGCGGGCGTCGCGCTCGGGCGCCGCGTCGGCGGGCCCGCGATCGGCCTGCTCACGGGTCTCGGCATCGCGCTGTCGCCCACGCTCGTGTTCTCGAACGGGCTGCTCTACCCGACGACGATCTACACCCTGCTGCTGGTGTTCGTGACGCTCGGCGCGCTCGCGATGGCCGAGAAGCCGGGGTTCTGGAACTCGATCGGCACGGGCGCGGCGCTCGCACTCGGCATCCTGACCGATCCCGTCATGATCGCGCCGGGCGCCGCGGCGCTCGGCTGGACCGCCGCGCGTTCACTCCGGACCGGCCGCGCGCTCTTCTTCGCGACGCTGCTGGCCGCGGTCACGGCCGGCGGCCTCACCGAGGCCTACATGCGGACGCAGAAGTCGCCGGACACGGGCGAAGCGCCGTTCCTCGGCAAGGCCCAGTGGACGCTGTGGTGGGCGCGCACCGACGTCTCGATGCGGGACGACCGCCGGATCCAGTTCCCGATCGGCACCGAGTTCCATCCGCTCCCGGCCAAGGTGTTCCTCGACCGCGAATGGAACTACGTCCGCACGCGTCCGCTCGACTACGTGCAGGACTTCGCGCACGAGTTCGGGCACTTCTTCTGGCCCGGCGTGGACCGCCTGCAGACCACGAACAGGTTCACGACACCGAGCGTGCGCGCCGTCGGTGCGGTGCACTTCTGGCCGGTGCTGCTGTTCGGCATCGCCGGTCTCGTGCTCGGCGTGGCGAAGTTCCGCGACCGCATGCTGCTCGTGCTCGTCTCGGTCGCCACCGCGGCGTTCTACTCGTTCTTCTTCACGCAGACGCGCTACCGGATTCCCGTCGAACCCCAGCTCACGCTGCTCGCCGCGCTCGGCTTCGAGCGTCTCTGGCCCGGCGTGACGCGCTGGCTGTCGTCGGGTCCGCCGGAGTCGTCCGCGTCCTGAAACACGCGAACTGCACGGCGCACGCGTCCGCGCCAGGCGGTTTCGTGCGCCATGCAACATCCGGGAGGCCTGCGGGCCGGATCGCCCGGCCGTTCGTTGCCCCCCTTTTCCCCGCTGCGCTACGCTCGATCACGTTTCGACCCTCGTACCGGGATTCCCCCGGAAATCACCCACCCGGAAGCGAATCGGCATGCGACAGAACCTGAAGTTGAGCGTCGTGATCCCGTGCTACAACGAGGAGGACGGCGTGCGCGAAGTGATCGGGCGCATGCCTTCTTCGGTGGACGAGATCGTGGTG
>JAXLXR010000004.1:0-333370 GCA_046327815.1 Candidatus Eiseniibacteriota bacterium
CGATCGCGCCGGTGGGGCACGCGGTGAGGCAGCGCACGCATGTGCCGCAGCGTTCGCGCTCCACCGGCGGATCCGGCTCGAGCTCGCGGTCGAGCAGGATCTGGCCGAGCAGGAACCACGAGCCCAACGTGGACGACAGCACGCCGGAGTGCTTGCCGACCCAGCCGATGCCCGCGCGTTCGGCCCAGCCGCGCTCGAGGATCGCGCCGGTGTCGGAGTACCAGAGCGAGCCCGAGCCGGGGAACAGCTCCGTGCGGATCCAGGTCTCGAGCGCGAGCAGCTTGTCCTTCATGACGCGGTGGTAGTCCTCGCCCGCGGCGTAGCGGGCGATGCGCCCGAGCCGCGCGGCGCGGGCGGCGTACGCACCGCCGCTCTCGGGCGGGTAGCACAGCGCCACGCTCAGCACCGAGCGCACGTCGCGCACGAGCAGGGCGGGATTCGCGCGCCGCGCGCGGTGCTTGTCCGACGCCAGCCAGGTCATCTCGCCGTGACGGCCGGCGGCGAGCCACGCCTCGTAGTGCCGCTGCGCCTCGAGCGGACCCACGCTCGCGATGCGTGCGGCGTCGAAGCCCGCTTCGAGCGCACGCGCGAGGACCTGCTCGCGAGGGGTCATGCGCGTGCGGTCAGCGGTGCGTGGTGTCCGGTGCGGCCGGACGCGGCTTGCCGGAGCGGTCGCCGCGCGGCAGCGGCGGCTTCTTCGCGCGCGTGCTGTCGGGCGGCGTCGGCGTGGTGCCGGGCTTGATGCGCGGGCGGCTCGACGGCGTCACGGTGCCGCCGGGCGTGCCGCTGCCCGATCCGCTGCCCGAGCCGCCGGGTGCGGGCGGCGGCGCGATGCCGCGCGCGCGCGCCAGTTCGCGTGCGGCCTGGTCGAGCATGCGGCGCGTCGCGACCACGAGATCGGCTTCGTCCGGAAGCGCGAGCCCGTCGGCGATCGGCGCGCGCGGGAAGCGGTCCGCGCTCACGAGCTGCGGCATGGGCACGTTCAGCCGCGCGAGCGTCTGGAAATCGGGACCGCGATTGAATGCCACGCCGCGCACGCGGTCGAGGTTCTCGATGCCCACGAGCGAGCCCGTCGTCTGCGTGAGCCGGTTCACGTACGACGCCTGCGAACTCGCGCTCGACGACGCCAGCATCTGCGCGCGCACGAACTGGAACGTGCCGTCCGGAGCGTCGGGAATGTCCTGCATGTCGTACGGCGCGAGCGGCGCCCAGCCGACGTAGTCGTCCACCATGGCCCACGCGACCCATGCGGGGCCCCACACCGGCCCCGGCTGCCACACCCAGCCCTGGAAGCGATCGTAGAACCACGCGCCGTAGTGGTACGTGATCCAGCCGAAGCGTTCGGTCGAGTTCCAGATCCAGCCGTACGTGTCCGACGGTTCCCACCAGCCCTGCTGGTACGGGCGCCACGCGACGAAGTTCACCGCGGGACGGAAGCACCAGCCGTACGGCTCGATCAGCGTCCAGTCGCCTTCGTCCACGAGTGCGTCGTAGAAGACGCGGTACTCCGGCCGCAGTCCCAGCCGCGGCGCGGGCATCGCGTTCTCCGGCGGCGCAGCGGCGCTCCCGCCCGGGGTGTCGTAGACGCTGGGGCCGAGCGAGTCGTAAGGGCCGGTGACGGCGCACGAGAGCGTGAGCGCCAGCAGGATCAGCGCGAGGGCCGGAACGAGCGGACGACGGAGCACGAGATCACCTCGGGTCGGACAGGAACGTGGTTGGGCCGCCGGCACCATACACCCGAGCACGCGCCGCCCGGAACGCGCCGGGACCGTCGCGCGCACGCGAACCTGGGGGAAATACCCCGAATTCGGGCGGAAAATGGTCAAGAATCGCGCACGGACCGTTCCGGCAAGCGGATTGGGTTGAGATGCGCGAGTTCAGTTCTGCAGACTTATGTCGTGTCACACCACACCACCATGCCTCGACATCTCGCGGAGACACGATGAAGCCTTCGATACTGCGGACCCTCCTGATGGCCCTGGTCGCCACGCTCGCGCTCGCGGTCGCACCGCGCGGCGCCGAGGCCGGCGCGATCGCCCAGCCGGGCGTGGGCAAGCAGGACTGCACCTACACGATCGGGTACTGGAAGACGCACCCCGATTCGTGGCCGTTGGGCAGCCTGGCGCTGGGCAACATCACCTACAACCAGGCGCAGCTCGGCCTGATCTTTTCGCAGCCGGTGCAGGGCAACGGTCTCGTGAGCCTTTCCCAGCAGCTCATCGCGGCCAAGTTCAACGTCGCGCAGGGCGCCGACCCGGCCACCGTGCAGCTGGCGATCACGCAGGCCGACGCGCTGATCGGCGCGCGCGTGTGCCCGCCGATCGGCACGGGCGCGCTCACGCCCGCGCAGACGTCGAGCCTCGGCTCGACGCTCGACTCGTACAACAACGGCCTGCTCGGGCCGTACCACTGCGGCAGCCAGACGGCGGCGCGCCAGGGCACGTGGGGTTCGCTGAAGAGCATCTACCGCTGATCGTCCCGGCTCGGACGGAGAACGGGCGGCCGCGAAGTTCCGCGACCGCCCGTTTCTTTTTCCGTGCGCGGCCGCTGGCCGCGCGGTGCCACGGCGGGCCGCGCCGCGCCGCGCGTCAGAGCTGCTTGTAGTTCGGGCCGCCGCCGCCTTCGGGCGTGGTCCACGTGATGATCTGGTACGGATCGGCGATGTCGCACGTCTTGCAGTGCACGCAGTTCGACGCGTTGATGCGCAGCTGCAGCGCGCCGGGCTTCGCCTCGTCGGGCACCATCTCGTAGACGGCCGCGGGGCAGAAGTGCTGGCACGGGTTGCCGTACTCCTCGCGGCACTTCGTCGCGCAGATGCTCGTGTCGGCGACCACGAGGTGCGACGGCTGGTCCTCGTCGTGCATGGTGCCGGACAGGTACACGTCGGCGAGCTTGTCGAACGTGAGCTTGCCGTCGTACTTCATGGGCTCGGGCTTGGCTTTCGGGTGCACGTCGCGGAGCTTGCGCACCTTGGTGTGCGGCGCGTGGCCCTGGAGCTCGTCGCCGAACGGGTCGCGGCCGCCCATGTACATCTGGAAGCCCGTGCGCGGCAGCGCCTGCCACAGGCCGCCGTCGAACGCCTGGTGGAAGTTGCGCATGCTCTTCAGCTCTTCGGCCGCCCACGAGTTCGCCACGCGGCGCTCGTAGTCGGCCAGCTTCGCGGCGGAGAAGTCGTTCGCCTTGAGGCACTCGAACAGCGTCTCGGCGGCGAGCATGCCCGACTTGATCGCGAGATGGATGCCCTTGAGCCGCGCGCCGTTCAGGAACCCGCCGGCGTCGCCCGCGAGCAGAACGCCGTCCGCCGACAGCTTCGGCATGGCGTACCAGCCGCCCTCGGGAATCGCCTTCGCGCCGTAGGCGACCGGCTTGCCGCCTTCGAGCAGCCTGCGCACGAGCGGGTGGGTCTTGAAGCGCTGCAGGTTCGCGTGCGGGTCGTTCGTCGGGTCCGCGGTGTCGAGGCCGGTGGCGAAGCCCACGGCCCACTGCGTGTCGGACAGGCCGTAGATGAAGCCGCCGCCGAACGTGTCGCTCTTGAGCGGCCAGTTCATGGTGTGGAGCACCGCGCCCTTCTTCGCCTGCCCGGCGGGCACTTCCCACAGCTCCTTCACGCCGGTCGCGTAGTTCTGCGGCTGGCTCTGCTTCGTCAGGCCGAGCGCGGACTCGAGCTGCTTGGTGATCGTGCCGCGCGGGCCCTCGCAGAGCACCGTGGCCTTCGCGAGCGCGTCGGCGCCCATCATGTACGTGCCCTTGCGCTCGCCGTTCTTGTTGACGCCCTTGTCGCCCGTTCGCACGCCGAGCAGCCTGCCGTTCTCGAGCAGCGGCGTCTGCGCGGGCGTCTCGGTGGCGATCAGCACGCCCTTCTCCTCGGCGATGCCCGCCATCCAGCGCGTGAGGTCGCCGAGACTCACGATGTAGCAGCCGTGGTTGTGCAGTACGGGCGGCAGGAACGGCAGCTTGAACTGGCCGCCCTCGGTGAGGATGTACACCTCGTCGCCGGTCACCTCGGCGGCGAGCGGGCAGCCCTTCTCGACGAAGTCCGGCATGAGCTCGCGCATGGCGCGCGGGTCCATGACCGCGCCCGAGAAGCCGTGCGCGCCGACCTCGGCCGCCTTTTCCAGCACGGCGATGTTCGTTTCGCCGATGGCCTCGCCGGGGCCGCCCGCGGCGACGGCCTCGTTGTGCTTCTCGATCAGGTTCGCGAGGTGGATCGCGCCCGCGAGGCCCGCAGGACCCGCGCCCACGAACTGGACGTCGAACTCGAGAACTTCGCGCTCCACACGTACCTCCCGGAAGGAATCAGCGCGCCGCGGCCGAGTGTTCGGCGTGCGCCTGCGCTTCGAGCCAGCGTTCGCAGTCGATCGCGGCCATGCAGCCGCTGCCCGCGGCGGTGATCGCCTGGCGGTAGACCTTGTCGTGCACGTCGCCCGCGGCGAACACGCCTTCGACGTTCGTGTACGACGTGCCGGGCTTCACCTCGAGGTAGCCCTTGTCGTCCGTCTTCAGCTGGCCGCCGAGGAACGCCGTGTTGGGCTTGTGGCCGATCGCGATGAACACGCCGTCCACCACCATCTCGCGCAGCGCGCCGGTCTTGGTGTCGCGCAGGCGCACGCCCGTGACCTTCTTGCCGTCCTCGCCGAGCACTTCGGCGATCTCGGAGTTCCACTCGACCGTGATCTTCGGGTTCGACAGCGCGCGCTCGCGCATGATCTTCGAGCCGCGCAGCTCGTCGCGCCGGTGCACGAGCACGACCTCGGTGCAGAAGCGGGTGAGGAAGTTCGCCTCCTCGAGCGCCGTGTCGCCGCCGCCCACCACGATCACGCGCTTGCCCTTGAAGAAGAAGCCGTCGCACGTCGCGCACGCGGAGACGCCGAAGCCCATGTACTGCGTTTCGCTCGGCAGCCCGAGCAGCATGGCGCTGGCGCCGGTCGCGACGATGACGCTCTTCGACTGGTACTCGACGCCGTCCGCCCACACGCGGAACGGGCGCTGCGAGAAGTCCACCTTCTCGACCATCGTGTCGAGGATCTCGGTGCCGAAGCGCGCGGCCTGCGCGCGGAAGTGCTCCATGAGCTCGGGGCCCATGATGCCTTCGGGGAAGCCGGGATAGTTCTCGACTTCGGTGGTGATCGTGAGCTGGCCGCCGGGCTGCAGGCCGGTGAAGAGCACGGGCTTGAGGTTGGCGCGGGCGGTGTACACGGCCGCCGTGTAGCCGGCCGGGCCGGAGCCCAGGATGAGCACGTCGTGCAGACGGGACACGGTCGTCTCCTGACGGGAAGATGGCGTTATAAGGAACCGAGCGGGCGGGATACTAGCGGCGCGCCGGAAGTGCGGCCAGCGGCCCGGACCCGCCGCCACCGGGCCTGCTGGTTGAGAGGCCGCTCCCGGCCGCGCGGTCCGTCACGATCGTGCGAATTGCCGGGGGCGGCCGTGCGCAGTCGCGGGCCGGGCGGGCGGCCGCGGCCGGCGACCGCCCGCCCGGCGGCGCATCTGACGGAAGGCGCGTGGTACGAAAGCCCCGAAGGAGCAGGTGCACTTCCGCCGCACGTGGCACTTGCCTTGCCGGTCCCGGACGGGTGAGCATGGGACCCCTCGCCGGCTGGCCACCCCCCACGGCCGCGACCCGTGAAGCCATACTCATCCATGAGCCAGGAGTTCTCGCCGATGCTTCTCCGCCGGTCCGTGCTGGTGGCCGCCGCATTCCTCGCCTGCGTGTTCGCCGCGCACACCGCCCATGCCGTGACGTCCGCCCTGGTCAAGGTGCCGACGGGCTTCGTGGACGATTCGCTCGTCGCCGGGCTGGCCCTGCCGCGCGCGTTCACGTTCCTTCCCGACGGCCGCATGCTGGTGATCGAGCACAAGACGGCGCGCATCCGCATGATCGTCGGGCAGAACCACATCGCGACGACCGACCCGATCCTGACCGTGGCGGGCGTGAACACGACGGGCTACGAGCGCGGCACGCAGGGCATCGCGGTGGACCCGGGCTGGCCCGCGCGCCCGTACGTGTACGTGTTCTACAACGGCACCGACGGCTTCAACCACCTGGTCCGCTACACGGCGTCGGGACAGCTCTCGAACGCCGCGGCCGAGTCCATCACGCTCGGCAGCTTGCGCCAGATCATCTCCGATATTCCCGACGTGGACCCGAACCACCAGGCGGGCTGCATCCGCTTCGGCCCGGACGGCAAGCTGTTCGTCTCGCTCGGCGAGGACGAGCAGTGGTGCACCGCGCAGGACTCGACGTCGTTGCGCGGCCAGTTCCTGCGCATCGACGTGAACAACGTGCCCGCGACGGCCGGCGCGCAGCCGCCGCGCGCGCTGATCATTCCCGCGAGCGGCAACCCGCTCTCGACGCCGGACTCGAACGCGAAGCTGGTCTGGGCGTACGGCTTCCGCAACCCGTGGACGTTCTCGATCGACCCGACCAACGGCCGCATCTACTCGGCCGACGTGGGCGAGCAGGACGAGGAAGAACTCGACGAAGTGCTGCCGGGCCGCAACTACGGCTGGCCGTACCGCGAAGGGCTCGACACCGTGCTGCCGCGCACGACCGGCACGCCGAGCCAGATCTGCCCCGAGCCCGGTGGCGCCGGCAATCCCGCGAACGGCTACACGGACCCGATCGTCGCCTACCACCGCGACCTCGCCCTGCACTCGATCTTCTCGCTGGGCTTCTACCGTGCGGTGCAGGGCGCGGCCGCGAACTGGCCCGCGGCGTACCGCGGCACCACGTTCTGGGGCGACTACTACTACGGGCAGCTGCACCTGCTCACGGGCGGCACGGGCAACTGGCACGAATCGCCCGCCGTTCCCGGCCAGCCCGGCGCGTACTGGGGCACCGGCTTCCGCGCCATGGTGGACGCGGCGGTGGGCCCCGACGGCTCGCTTTACTGGCTGCAGCAGATCAACACGACCAATCTCACCGGTACGGTCGGCGTGCTGCATCGCATCCGCTACACGGGCGCGACCACGGACGTGCCGGTCGAGGTGCCGCTCGCGTCGCGCCTGCGCTGCGCGCCGAATCCCGTGCGCGGCACGGGCGAGCTGGCGTTCCGTCTCACGCAGGCGGGCGCGGTGAAGATCGCGCTCTACGACGTGAACGGCCGCCGCGTGACGTCGCTGTACGACGGCCACGCGCCGGCGGGCGAGACGCGCGTGCCGCTCGAGGTGGCGTCCGTCGCCCCGGGCCTGTACTTCGCCAAGCTCTCGGCCGCCGGTCGCGAGGACTCCGAGCGCGTGCTGGTGTTGCGGTAGATCCGGCTCGAGCGCCCCCACCCGATCCCTCCGGACTGAACACCCGAGGCGGCGAATACGAAACGGCCCGCGACGCTCCGGTGCGTCGCGGGCCGTTTCGTGAATCGGGAACGCCCGGGTGATCAACCGCCGCGCAGGCCGCGGGAGAGCGGCTGGTTCGCCGCGCGCAGGGCGGGGAAGAAGCCGCCGAGCGCGCCGAGGATCGCCGAGAGCACCAGCGCCGTGACGAGCAGCTGCGGCGTGACGCGGAACTGGAACGCGACCTCGGAGAACGACTGGAAGTTCGTCGTGCTGGTGGTGATCCCGTTGATCGGCAGCGCGAGCACGCAGCCGAACGCTCCGCCGATGAGCGCGACGATCGTGGACTCGACCACGAACGACACCATCACCGCGAGCGGGCTGAACCCCAGCACGAGCAGCGTGGCGATCTCACGCGTGCGGTTCGCGACCGCGGCGAACATGGTGTTCGCGGCGCCGAACAGCGCGCCGATCGCCATGATCCCCGTGATGAAGATCCCGAGCCCGCGGATCAGCCCCGTGGTGCCCGCGGACTGGCTCTCGTAGAACTCGCGTTCGCGCTTCGCCTGCACGCCGAGCCTCGGGTCGGCCTCCCATTCGCGCTTCATGGCCTCGAACGCCGCCGGGTCCTTCATGCGCAGCACGCCGATCTGCCAGCCGCCCTCGCGATGGAACACCGGCGCCAGCGCACGCGCGTCGCCCCAGATCTCGGATTCGAACGACGAGCCGTCCGTCGTGAATCGCCCGACGACCTTGAACGGGCGCTTCTGCAGCTTGATCACGTCGCCCACGCGGCAGTGCTCGAAGCGCGGCGCGATCCGGGCCCCGACGATGATCTCGTCCGTGCCGGGCGTGAACGTGCGGCCCTCGACGATGCGCGGCGCGGTGCGCATGCCGATGTCGTCCATGTCGAGACCGCGCACCTTGATGTTCGACGCGCCCTTCTGCCCGACGCGCGCGAGGTTGATCGTCGTGACCATCTCGAAGCTGGCCAGCGGCCGGCCGCTCGAGGTGAGCGCGACGTTCGGGTGCGCGCGCAGGATGGACGCCATTTCGAGCGACAGCCCGCTCGTGACTTCGCTGTCGGCGCCGTCGCGCAGCACGAGCACGTTGGCGTCGGAACCGGTCGAGGAGAGCGTCGAGCGGAAGCCCTCGGCGAGCGCGAACGCCGCGAGCAGCACCGCGATCGTGAGCGCCACGCCGATCGCCGTGGTGAGCGTGGCGACCGGGCGCTGCAGCACGTTGCGGACGTTGTAGACGAAGGGAATGGCCATGGGAGCTGCTCCTAGTCCACGCGCCGCAGCGCGTCCACGATGCGCAGGCGCGACGCCTGCCAGGCCGGGATGAAGCCGCTCACCATGCCCAGCCCGACCGCGATCAGGATGGCGGTCACGACCGTGGTCCAGGTGATCGTCATGGCGGGAATGAACGCGAGCGGCTTGCCCTGCAGCCCGAACTTGGCGAGCAGCGCACCCGCGACGCCGCCGCCCGTGGTGAGGATGGCGGCTTCGGCGACGACCATGCCGAACACCGCGCCGTCGGTGAACCCGAGCGTCTTGAGCACCGCGATCTCGCTCGTGCGCTCGCGCACGGCCATGACCATGGTGTTCGCCGAGATCACGAGAATGGTGAACACCACCGCGAGCCCGATCACGCGCAGCGCGAACGGCACGTTGCCGAACATGCTGATGAAGCCGGCGCCGAACGCCTGCTCGCTCTCGGTCTTCGTGGCGTTGTCCGAGTTCTCGAACATGGCGTCGATCTGCGTGGCGATGGCCGCGGACTGCGACGGGTCGGACAGCTCGACCTTGAACACGCCCGTGGACGGCCGCCCGTCCATGCCCTTCTCGACGAGGTACTCGTTGTGGAACAGGATCAGGTCCTCGTTCCAGCTGCCGCCCGGCAGCTTCACGTACACGCCGCGGATGGTCATGTCCCAGTCGCCGCGGTAGCGCGTACCCTTCAGGTGGATCGTCTGGCCGAGCGACCAGCCCTTCTTCTTCATGATGCCGCGCCCGACGATGCAGGCCGTGCGCTCGGCGTGGTAGGCGGCGAGGTGCGGGTCGTGGTCCGGCGGCACGCTCACGGCCACCTGCGGCTCGCTCCATTCGACGATGCGCAGGTCCTTCGCGTACATGGGCCAGAAGTCGTCGTCCACCGCGAACTGCGTGATGCGCTGGCGCTGGCCGTTGATGAGTCCGCCGAACCACACCTGCGTACAGACGCGCTTCACGCCGGGAATGGCGCGGATGCGGTCCTTGTAGTCGTACGGCATGAAGTTCGTGAGCGCGATCGCGTGCCGCGTGGCGAGGCGTTCGCGGCTGCCGGAATCCGCGGTCGCCTGCAGCGAGTCGAGCACCGCGCCGAGCGAGCTGTACAGGAACAGCGCCACGAGCACGCTGCCCAGCGTGAGCGCGCTGCGCAGCGGGTTGCGGAACAGGTTGATGAGCACGAGCTGGAGCATGGCGTTCCTTTCGCGCTCAGGCGGACAGCACGCCCTTGTCGAGGTGCACCATGCGGTGGGCGCGCTCGGCGGCGTGAGGGTCGTGGGTGACCATGACGATGGTCTTCTTGAACTCGGTGTTGAGCCGCTCGAGCAGCTGCAGCACCTCTTCGCCCGACTTGCGGTCGAGGTCGCCCGTGGGTTCGTCGGCGAGCAGCACCTTGGGATCGCTCACGAGCGCGCGCGCGATCGCGACGCGCTGCTCCTGCCCGCCCGACAGCTGGCGCGGGTAGTGACCCAGCCGGTCGCCCAGCCCGACCAGCTCGAGCGCGAACGTGGCGCGCTTGCGGCGCTCGGCCCCGCTCATCTTGTGCAGCAGCAGCGGCAGCTCGACGTTCTGCAGCGCCGTGAGCACCGGCATGAGGTTGTAGAGCTGGAAGATGTAGCCGATCGTGTTCGACCGCCAGCGCGCGAGTTCGGCGCCCGAGAGCCGCGCGATGCTCGTGCCCGCGACCGCGATGTCGCCCGACGTGGGGCTGTCGATGCCGCCGATCAGGTTGAGCAGCGTGGTCTTGCCCGAGCCCGACGGGCCCATGAGCGCCACGAACTCGCCTTCTTCGATCTGCAGCGACAGACCGTCCAGCACCGTGATCTCCTGCTGGTCCCGCCGGTACTTCTTGTGGACGTCACGTACTTCGACCCAGGCCATCGGACTTCTCCTCGTCGGGGTGCTTCCGGGGCTCTCGTGCGGAAAAACGCGCATGGAGTGTCGCGCGAAGCGCGGGCGCTGTCGAATCGCCGCAAGCGAACGGCCCGCGCCGCCGGAAGGGGCGACGCGGGCCGTCGGGTACGGCGTGAGGCGGGCGGTTGCGGTCAGTTGCCCCGCAGCGCGGCGGCCAGCGGGCGGCGCGACGCGTGCAGCGCGGGGAAGAAGCCGCCGAGCAGGCCGAGCAGCGCCGAGAAGGCGAGCCCGGCGAGCAGCACCTGCGGCGTGACCTGGAACTGGAACGCCTGTTCGCTGAACGACGAGAAGTTCGTCGTGCTCGACGTGATGCCGTTGATCGGCAGCGCGAGCAGGCAGCCGATCAGCCCGCCGAGCAGCGAGATGACCAGCGACTCGACCACGAACGCCAGCAGGACCGCGAGCGGCGAGAAGCCGAGCACGAGCAGCGTGGCGATCTCGCGCGTGCGGGCGCCGATCGTGGCGTACATGGTGTTCACGGCGCCGAACAGCGCGCCGACCGCCATGATGGACGTGATGAACGTGCCGAGCACGGTGACGATCATGGTGAACATCTCGGACTGCTTCGCGAAGAACTCGCGCTCGCGGTAGACCTCGACCTGCAGCCGCGGGTCGGTCTCGAGCGCCTTCTTGATCGCCGGGAACTGCGACGGGTCCTTCATGCGGAACACGACCGTCTGGTACGTGCCCTCGCGGTGCATGGCGGGCGCGAGCACGCTCGCGTCGCCCCAGATCTCGGACTCGAACGCCGAGCCCTTGGCGCTGAAGTGACCGACGACCGTGAAGTCGCGCTGCTCGAAGCGCAGCTTCTGCCCGATCTCGCAGTTCGCGAAGCGCTTGGCGATGCGCTGCGCCACGATGATCTCGTCGGAGCCCGGCGTGAACATGCGCCCTTCCTCGAGCACGAGTCCCGTGCGCACGCCGGCCGCGGCCGGGTCCACGCCGCGCACGGTGAGGTTGGACGAGCCCGCCATGCCGAGGCGGTCCTTGTTCACCACGACGACCAGCTCGGGGCTCGCGAGCGTGCGGCCCTCGGGGTTCGTCGCGACGCCGGGAGACGAGCGGATGATGCTCGCGGCCTCGAGCGACACCGCGCTCGAGATTTCGCTTTCGGCGCCCTTGCGCAGCACGAGCGCGTTGTCGTTCGAGCCGGTGCTGACGAGCGAGGAGCGGAAGCCTTCGGCGAGCGCGAGCGCGCCGATGAAGATGGCCACGGTCAGCCCGATGCCGGCCGCGGTCGTGAACGTGGACACCGGGCGCTGGAAGACGCTGCGGACGTTGTACGTGAGGGGAATGGCCATGCGTCCTCCTACTCGACGCGACGCAGCGCGTCGACGATGCGCAGGCGGGAGGCCTGCAGGGCCGGGATCAGTCCGCTGACCGCGCCGATCAACAGCGCGATCCCGATGCCGACGAAGACGGTGGACCAGTAGACGGTCATGGACGGCAGGAAGCCGAGCATGTTGAACCCGGACTTCTCGATGCCGAACTTGGCGGCGAGCGCACCGATCGTGCCGCCACCCACGGTGATCACCGCGGCCTCGGCGACGACCATGCCGAACACCGCGCCGTCGGTGAACCCGAGCGTCTTGAGCACGGCGAACTCGCTCGTGCGCTCGCGCATGGACGTCATCATGGTGTTCGCGGCGATCAGCAGGATGCTGAACACGATCGCCAACCCGACGAGCCGCAGCACGAACGGCAGGTTGCCGTACATGCTCACGAAGCCGGCCTGGAACGCCTGCTCGCTCTCGGTGCGCGTGGAGGGCGCCGAGGTCTGGAACATGCCGTCGATGGCCGACGCCACGGCGCTCGCGCGCGACGGATCGGACAGCTGGAGGATGTAGATGCCCACCTGGCCCGAGCCGCCCATGCCCTTCTGCTCGAGGTACGAGAAGTGGAAGAGCAGCGAGCTTTCGTCGAACGACTTCTTCTTCGCCTTGTAGACGCCGCGGATCGTGAACGTCCAGTCGCCCGGGTAGATCGTGCCGCGCACGGTCACCTGCTGGCCGAGCTTCCAGCCGCGCTTCTCCATGAGCTTGATGCCGACCACGCACGCCGTCTGCTCGGTCTCGAACACGGCGAGCTTCGGGTCCACGCCGGGCGGCGGCGTGACGCCGTCGGGCAGCTTCGAGTACTCGACGATGTCCACGTCGCTCGAGTAGATCGGGATGTAGTTCTCGTCCACCGCGAACTGCGCGAAGAAGTCGCGCGGGTTCGCCGGGTCGGTGCCGCCGAACCAGTTGCTGATCGCGACCCGCTGCACGCCGTCCACCGCCTGCAGGCGCTGGAAGTACGACTTCGGCATCGGGAAGATCAGCGACACCTTGTTGCGCGTGACGAGGCGCGTCTCGGAGCCGACCTTGATGGACTCCTGCAGCGTGTCGAGCACGCCGCTGAGCGCGCAGAACAGGAACAGCGCCAGCGTCACGCTCGCGAGCGTGAGCAGCGTGCGCAGCGGATTGCGGCCGAGATTGACCAGCACCAGATGGAACATGCGTCCTCCTCCGTGCGGGTCAGGCGGACAGCACGCCCTTGTCGAGGTGCACCATGCGGTGGGCGCGCTCGGCGGCGTGAGGGTCGTGGGTGACCATGACGATGGTCTTCTTGAACTCGGTGTTGAGCCGCTCGAGCAGCTGCAGCACCTCTTCGCCCGACTTGCGGTCGAGGTCGCCCGTGGGTTCGTCGGCGAGCAGCACCTTGGGATCGCTCACGAGCGCGCGCGCGATCGCGACGCGCTGCTCCTGCCCGCCCGACAGCTGGCGCGGGTAGTGGCCCAGCCGGTCGCCCAGCCCGACCAGCTCGAGCGCGAACGTGGCGCGCTTGCGGCGCTCGGCCCCGCTCATCTTGTGCAGCAGCAGCGGCAGCTCGACGTTCTGCAGCGCCGTGAGCACGGGCATGAGGTTGTAGAGCTGGAAGATGTAGCCGATGGTGTTCGACCGCCAGCGCGCGAGTTCGGCGCCCGAGAGCCGCGCGATGCTCGTGCCGGCGACCGCGATGTCGCCCGAGGTGGGGCTGTCGATGCCGCCGATCAGGTTGAGCAGCGTGGTCTTGCCCGAACCCGACGGGCCCATGAGCGCCACGAACTCGCCTTCTTCGATCTGCAGCGACAGACCGTCCAGCACCGGAATCTGCTGCTGGTCGCGCTGGTACACCTTGCGGACTTCGCGTACTTCGATCCAGGCCATGCGATGGACCTCCGAGGGATGGGGCTCAGCGGTTCGCGAGCTTGACGCGTGCTCCGTCCTTCAACGTCGCCGGGGGCTGCAACACCAGGCTCTCGCCGCCGGCGAGGCCCTGCCGGATCTCGACCTGCGTGCCGCGCGTGCCGCCGACGTCCACGGTCACGCGCCGGACGGCCTCGTTCTCGACGACCCACACGTGCGCGGCGCCGCCTTCCTGCACGACGGCCGCGGCGGGCGCGAGCACGCGGCGGGGCGCGGCGGCGCGATCGGCGCCGCGCGAGAGGAACACGACCTTGGCGCCCATCTCGGACAGGATGCGCGGGTCGCGGTCGAGGATGCTCACCTTCACGAGCACGGTGGCCTTCTGGCGGTCGGCCGTCGGCACCACCTGCCGCACGCGGCCGACGAACGACGTGTCGGGGTAGGCGTCGAGCGTGATGCGCGAATCCTGCCCGTTGCGCACCTGCGCGATGTAGGCCTCGTTCACGTCCACCTCGACCTCGAGCGTCTGCAGGTCGGCCATGGTCACGATCGCGGTGCGCGTGAGGCCGCCGCCCGCCGACGAGGGCGCGACGATCTCGCCGACTTCGGCGTCCTTGCGCAGCACGGTGCCCGAGAACGGCGCGAGCACGCGCGTGTTCGCGAGGTTCGCGTCGGCGAGCTTGGCCTGCGCGCGCGCGCTGGACAGCTGCGCGGCCAGCACCTCGACGCGCGTCTGCGCCTCTTCGAGCGCGGACTCGGGCACGAGGTTCTCGGCGCGCAGCGACTGCGAGCGCTTCAGCTCGCGCTTCGCCTGCGCGAGCTGCGCCTCGAACTGGCCGACGTTCGCCTGCGCGTTCGCGGCGGCTGCGGCGTACTCGGCGTCCTCGATGCGCGCGATCACGTCGCCGGCCTTGACGCGCGAGCCTTCGGTCACGCCGATCCACGCGAGCCGGCCCAGGATCTTGCTCGACACCGACGCCTTCGTGCGGGCGACCACGTAGCCGTTCGCGGTGATGCCGTCGCCGCTCGCGCTGCCGCCACCGGTCGCTTCGGCGAGACCGACGCTCACCGTGGGGGCGCTCTTCGTGAGCCGCGGCAGGACGAAGAAGCCGGCCACGGCGAGCGCGGCCACGATGGCCACGATCGCACCGACGGGCATGCCGGCACGGGTGGGAGGACTCGGGGAACGATCGATCTTGAGCGCGGAGAGGTCACTGGGCGGCGTCATGTGCATCCTGGGATGGGCGTGGAGTGGGGCAGAATCCGGGCGGATGATTGCGACCGCGCAGTCGGGGGTCAAGCGCCCAGGGGTGGATGGTCGAAAGCGCCCGACGGACGGGCGGCCGAACGGGCGTCCGCCTTGCCGCCCTCCGTCCGGATTGCCTATCCTGCGCGGGTTCTCTGTGCCGCGCCGCTACCCAGCTCGCCGCCCGGCCACCCGCCGAGCCCTACCCGGAGGAAGTCATGCCGTTCGTGATCGCCGAGCCCTGTGTCGGGGTGAAGGACAAGTCCTGCGTCGAAGTCTGCCCCGTCAACTGCATCTACGAGGGCGAGGACCAGTTCTACATTCACCCGGACGAGTGCATCGACTGCCAGGCGTGCGAAGCCGCGTGCCCGGTGCAGGCGATCTTCCCGGACAACGGCGTGCCCGAGAAGTGGGCGAGCTTCACGGCCAAGAACCGCGCGTTCTTCCAGAAGTAACCGCGGCGCCGTCCGCGACGAGTTCCGGCAAGGCGGCGCGCCACGCGCCGCCTTGTGCGTTTCCGGAGGAGCCCCGCATGACCACGACCGCCTGCCCCTCGCGCGAAGAGGCGCTCGCGCTGCTGCACGAGTGGATCGAGAACCCGGCGCTGCGCAAGCACTGCCTGTGCGTCGAGGCGGCCATGCGCGCGCACGCGGCGCGCGCGGGTGAGGACGTCGAACGCTGGGGCGTGACCGGGCTGATTCACGACTTCGACTGGGAGCGGCATCCCGATCTCGAGCGGCACCCGGTCGCCGGCGTGGCGGTGCTGCGCGAGAAGGGCTGGCCCGACGACGTCTGCACCGCGGTGCTCGGGCATGCGACGCACACCGGCGTGGCGCGCGAGAGCCGCATGGCGAAGACGCTGTTCGCGGTGGACGAGCTGTGCGGGTTCCTCGTCGCGTGCTCGCTCGTGCTGCCGGACCGGTCCATCGCGAACCTCGAGCCGAAGTCGGTGAAGAAGAAGCTCGCGCGCGCCGACTTCGCGCGCAACGTGAGCCGCGAGGACATCGTGAACGGCGCGGCCGAACTGGGCGTGGACCTCGACGAACACGTCGCGTTCACGCTGGACGCGCTGAAGGCGGCGCGCGAGGAGCTCGGACTGTGAGCATGATTTCGAACCTGATCGGCGGCCCGGTCACGGCCGAGACGATCGAGAGCTGGCACGAGTTCTACCTCATGGCCGGCACCGCGGCGGTGACGCTCGTGGGCCTGCTGTTCGTGGCGCTGTCGTTCCATCTCGAGGCGATGCTGCACGAGAAGCGTTCGCACCTGCTGGCGGCCGCGCGGCTGGCATTCATGAACTTCATCTTCGTGCTCATGCTGAGCCTGTTCTTCCTCGTGCCCGGCACGGAGACGCTGCTCGTCGGCGTCGCCACCATCGTGCTGTCGGTGGTGAGCCTCGGCGGCGTGCTGTGGGACGGCCTTCGAACCCGCGTGAAGGGCCGGGTGACGGGCTACGAGGCGTTCCTGCGCCGGCGCTACGTCGTCTCGGGTTTCTTCATGGGGCTCGCGATCATGACCGCGTACGGCCTGATCACGTCGCCGACTCGCTCGCACCTGTACCGGCTCGTACCCGTCGTCTGCGCGATGCTCGCGAACGGCGCGGGCATGTCGTGGGACCTGCTCGTGCAGGTCGGGCGCATGCGGCGCGACGCGGAGCGCGAGGGCGCCCGTGAGGGCGCCCGCGAGGGCGCAGCGAAGTGAGCGCGAACGCCTCGCCCGGAGCGCGCGTGCTCGCGCTGTGGCGGCGGTGCGCGGGGCTGCCGTTCGGGCGGTCGCTGTTCATGTTCGCGTTCGGCAGCATGGTGCCGTACTCCGGCGCGCTCGGCGCGCGCGTGGAGTCGCTCGAGCCCGGGCACGTGGTGGTGCGGCTGCGCGAACGCCGCGGCGTGCGCAACCACCTCAACAGCGTGCACGCGCTCGCGCTCGCGAACATGGGCGAAATGGCGAGCGGGCTGGCCATGACCACCGCGCTGCCGGCCGGCATCCGCAGCATCGTGACGAACCTGTCCATCGAGTACCGCAAGAAGGCGCGCGGCCTGCTGACCGCCGAGAGCCGCGTGACGGTGCCCGACGTGAAGGACGAGGACGTCGAGCACGACGTGATCGCCGAGATCCGCGACCAGGCGAACGAGATCGTCGCGGTGGTCACGGTGCGCTGGCGGCTCGGCCCGGTGCCGGTCGCGTGAACGCGAACCCGCTCGACACGCCGCTCACGCGGCACGCGCGCATCGAGGTGCCGCTGATCGGCGGTGCCATGTATCCCTGCGGCAATCCCGAACTGGTCGCCGCGACCAGCGAGGCCGGCGGCATCGGGATCGTGCAGCCGGTGTCGCTGACGTACGTGCACAAGCGCGAGTTCCGCGCCGGCCTGCGGTACATGCGCACGCTCACGAGCAAGCCGCTCGGCATGAACGCGCTGATCGAACGTTCGTCGGCCGAGTACATGAAGCGCATGCAGCGCTGGGTGGACGAGGCGCTCGAGGAGGGCGTGCGGTTCTTCGTCACCTCGCTCGGCAACCCGCGCTGGGTCGCCGATCGCGCGCACGCGGTGGGCGGCGTGGTGTACCACGACGTGACCGAGGCGAAGTGGGCGGCGAAGGCCGTGGACGGTGGCGTGGACGGCCTGATCGCGGTCAACCGTCGCGCCGGCGGTCACGCGGGTGCGCGCAGCGCCGAGGAACTGCTCGAGCAGCTGCGGCCGTTCGGCCTGCCGGTCGTGTGCGCGGGCGGCATCGGCGACGGCGCGGGGTTCGCGGCCGCGCTGCGGCTGGGCTACGCGGGCGTGCAGATGGGCACGCGCTTCATCGCCACCACCGAGTGCAGCGCGAGCGAGGCGTACAAGCGCGCGATCGTGGCCGCGACCGAGGACGACGTGGTGCTGAGCGAACGCATCACCGGCGTGCCGGTGGCGATCCTCAACACACCGTGGGTGAAGCGCGCGGGCACGAAGGTGAACGCGTTCGAGCGCTGGATGCTGAAGGGGCCGCGCACCAAGCACTGGATGCGCACGTGGTTCGCGCTGCGCTCGGCGTGGCTCATGAAGCGCGACGCGTACGACCCGCGCGAAGGCCGCGACGTGTGGCAGGCGGGCAGGAGCGTGGCCGCGATCCACGACATCCGGCCCGTGGCCGCGATCGTGCAGGAGTGCCGCGAGGCGGCGCTGGCGGCGAACGCCTGAGGCTTCACGCGCCCGCCGCGGTGGCGCGGGCGAGCGCCTTCGCGTCGGGCTCCGGCCGGTAGCGCGACGGCGGGCCGGTCTCGCCGGCGCGACCGTTCAGGGCGTCGTCGCGGTTGCGGCTCGGCGCACCCTCGTGGCGCGCTTCGCCGCCAAAGCCCCACGCGCGCTCGACCACCAGCGTGAGCGCGCCGAGCGAGTCGTCCACGCGGCCCTCGGCGCGCACGATCTCGGCGCGCATGGCCGCGCCCCACACCGGGTAGTCGCGCGGGAACAGCACGCACTCGGCGACGTCCCGATTCGTCGGCGAGCGTGGTGAACAGCACGTGGCCGCCGGTCTTCGACTCGAGCGCGTCGCGACGCGCACGGAATGCCCACGATGCTCACGCGCCGCCCGACGTGCTGTTCGAGCGATGCCGCGCTCACGCAGCCGCGCCGCACGCGCTCGGGCGCGAAGCGCCTGGGCGGATGCGCCGAGAACCAGAGTCCCGGTCGCCGCGAACTCGCCGCGCACGCGGGGGCGAGCGCGAACTCCGCCAGTTCGGGCAGCGCTCGCCGCCCGGACGTGGCGCGGCCGCCGCGCCCGCGAGCGGCGCTGCCGCCCTCGACGTGAGCGCAGGCGCGCCGAGTGCGGGCGCCGCGGCGTGCGCCACGCCGCGCGGCGGCGCGCGCCGTGCCCGCGCGCGCGGCCAGCGCCGAGCCGATGCGGGCCTCGAGCAGCAGCGCGGCGCGCGCGCGGTGGGTGAAGTCGCACGCCCCGGCGAGCACGAGCGCTTCGAGCTCGGGCGGCGTGGGACGCACGCGGTCGGTGAAGTCGGCGAAGCTGGCGAACGGCCGCGCCGCGCGCGCGGCGAGCAGCCGCTCGCCGGTGGCGTGCGACAGCCCGGTCACGCGGTGCAGTCCCACGCGCACGATGCCGCCGGTGCCGGCCGGCGAGCCGGGCTCGAGCGTCGAGTCCCAGCCGCTCGCCTGCGCGCACGGCGCCGCGAACGTGACGCCGTGGCGGCGCAGGTCCTCGACGTGCACCCATGCCGGGTACATGCCGGCGTGGTGGTTGAGCACGCCCGCGCCCCACGCGGCGGGGAAGTGCGTCTTGAACCAGGCCGCCTGCCAGCCGAGCTTGCCGTAGCCCGCCGCGTGCGCCTTGCAGAACGCGTAGCCCGCGAAGCGCGTCAGGTCGCGCCACACCGCGCGCGCCGAGGCTTCGTCCACGCCCGTGCGCACGGCCTGCGAAAGAAAGCCGCGCTCGAGGAAGCGGAACTCCTCGTCGTCGCGCGCGCCGGCGATCGCGCGGCGCAACGTCTCGCCCTCGGCGAGCGGCAGGCCGCAGAGCGCGGCGGCCACGCGCATGACGTCTTCTTCGTAGAGCATGACGCCGTGGGTTTCGGCGAGCGTGGCGCGCAGCCGCTCGTGCGGGTACGCGACCGGCTCGAGTCCGCGCGCGCGGCGGCAGAACGCTTCCTTCATGCCCGACTCGGCCGGGCCCGGGCGCACCAACGCCACGGCCGCGACGGTGTCGTCGAGCGTGCGCGCCCGCAGCATGCGCAGCAGGTGGCGCATGGCGGGCGACTCGAGCTGGAAGCAGTGCAGCGTGTCGCCGGTGGCGACGGTGCGCGCCGTGGGCGCGTCGTCTTCGGCGATCGTGTCGGGATCAGGCGGCGGCACCGCGCCGGGCACACCTTCGGCCACGGCCCGCTGCGCGAGCGTGATGCACTCGCCGATCGTGGTGATGGCGCGGTTGCCGAGCAGGTCCATCTTCACCAGCCCGATCGCCTCGACCGCGCGCATCTCGAACTGCGACACCACGACGCCCTTGGCCGCGCGCTCGAGCGGCAGGTAGTGCGTGAGTTCGCGGTCGGCGATCACCAGTCCGCCGCAGTGGATGCCCAGGTGGCGCGGCGCGCCGGCGAGCGTGGCGGCGAGCCGCAGCGCTTCGCCGACGCGCGGTTCACGAAAGTCTTCCGCGCGCCCCGCATGCAGCGTCTTCTCGAGCGCCGAAGGGTCGGGCAGTTCGCCGCGCGGGATGCGGCGCGCGAGCGCGTTGACGCGCGGCAGCGGCACGCCGAGCGCCTTGGCCGCTTCGCGGAACGCCGAGCGCGGCCCGAGCGTGGCGTGCGTGGAGATCATGGCGACGCGGTCGTGGCCGTAGGCGTCGTAGACATGCGCGATCACCTCGTCGCGCCGGCGCCAGCACAGGTCCACGTCGAGATCGGGGCAGTCGCGGCGCTGCGGGTGCAGGAAGCGTTCGAAGCAGAGCCCGTAGCGCAGCGGGTCCACGTTGGTCACGCCGAGCAGGTACGACACGATCGAGCTGGCGCCCGAGCCGCGGCCCACGCTGGGAATGCCGCGCGACTGCGCGAACGCCACGATGTTCGCGACCAGCAGGAAGTAGCCGGTGAAACCGAGGCGCGAGATGAGCGCCAGCTCGGTTTCCATCTGCAGGAGCGCCGCCCTCCGGGCAGCCGGAGCGGGATAACGGCGCGCGACGCCGGCGAGGGCGGCGGCGCGCAGCGCCCCGTCCTCGGTGACGCCGTCGGGCAGTGGGGCGCTGGGCAGGATGGGCACGCCCATGGAGATTTCGCAGCGGCAGCGCTCGACCAGCGCAGCGTTGTTCTCGAGCAGTGCGTCGGCGGCGTCGGCGCAGCCGCCGCCCGCGCACACGGAGCGCACGCGGCGCTCCCATTCGGCGGGCGAGGCGAGCCACGCCTCGGGACTGCAGAACGAGCCGGGCGGCATGCGCTCGAGCAGCTCGCCCGCGGCGGCGGTGACGGCCACGCGGTGCGCCTCGTGTTCGCCGCCCTCGCGCAGCATGACGTCGCCGGTGGCGACCGCCGGCACGCCCAGCCTCCACGCCGCCGCCAGCCGTTCGCGCAGCCCGGCGCGTTCGCGCGGCAGCCCGCGTACGCCCAGCCACAGCCCGCCGCGATGCTGCAGCGCGCGCGCACGTTCGGCCGCCGCGGGCAGCGCCGGCGGCACGCCGGCGGCCACCAGCGCCGCGGCGAGCGCGGGCGACTCGACGATCACGTGCAGCCCGGCGTGGCGTTCGCCGAGCGCGCGCACGAGATCGAAGTCCGCGTCGAGCCGGCGCGCGGTGAGCAGCGCGCACAGGTGCGCCCAGCCGCGGCGGTCCACCGGCAGCAGCAGCGCCGCGGTGCGGCCGTGCGTGAGTTCGGCGCCCGGCAGCGCGCGCAGCCCCACCTTGGCCGCGTGCTGCAGGAAGCGCACGACCAGGTAGAGGTTGTCGCGATCGGTCAGCGCCAGTGCGTCGCAACCCAGCTCGAGCGCGCGGTCCACGAGCTGCTCGGGACTCGCCGTGCCGGCCAGCAGCGTGCCGTGCGAACGGACGCGAAGCGGAGTGAACGTGGGCATGGCGTGAGTACTCGCGGGCGGTGGCGGCCGGAGGTCGCCGGGTTTGCCGAAGTCCGGATCCGAATGTGGCCGCTGCTACTTCGTCAAACTGCTCGTTCGCAGCACGAACCCGTAGCGGTCCTGCTCGTGCGACTCGGCCAGGCGCAGCGCGCGGCCCGAGACGATGGCGCCGTCGCCGTAGCTGTCGCGCACGTGGTCGAGCGCGTCGCAGAGCGCGGCGCGGCGGCCCGCTTCGGGCTCGTCGAACAGCGCACCCTGTTCGGCCGCGTCGCGCACGAACCCCGACAGCGTCACGCCGATCGCGTGCAGCGACACGCGCCGCGTGAACAACCGCTTGAGCAGGTCGAACGCGAGCGCGCCGATCACCGGGTCCACCGCGCTCGCCGAGCGCAGCGAGCGCGACTGCTCGGTGTACTCGCCGTCGGACCAGCGCAGCCGCACGCCCACCGTGCGCGCCGACAGCGACAGCTCGCGCGTGGCGCGGCAGGCGCGGCCCACGAGGTACTCGAGCATGCCGTCCACCTGTGCGGGTTCGGCGGTGTCGCGCAGGAACGACGTCTCGCGGCTGATCGTGACCGGGATTTCGCGCGCCACCACCGGCGCCGTGTCGCGGCCGCGGCAGCGCTCGAACAGCAGCCGGCCCGGCGCGCCGAACAGCGCTTCGAGCGCCGCGGCGGAGAACGGCCGCAGCTCGCCGATCGTGCGCACGTTCATGGAGCGCAGCGTGCGCGCGTGCGCGTGCCCGACGCCCGCGAGCTGTTCGATCGGGCGGTCCACGAGGAACGCCTCGGCCTCGTGCGCGTACACGCGCGCGACGCCGTCGGGCTTGACCGTCTTGCCGGCGAGCTTCGCGAGCATGCGGTTGGGCCCGATCCCGCAGGTGACCGTGAGCCCGGTCTCCTCGCGGATCGCCGCGCGCACCGCGTGGGCGGCACGCACGAAGTCGCCGTGCACGCGCTCGGTGCCGGTGAGTTCGAGGTACGCCTCGTCGAGGTAGGTCTCGACGTCGGGCGAGAGCGTGCGGCAATGGTCGAAGATGCGCTCGGCGAAGCAGCGGTAGACCTGCGCGTGCCCGGCGAGCACCACGGCCTGCGGGCAGAGCCGCCGGGCTTCGGAGAGCGCCATGCCCGCCTTGAGCCCGAACGCGCGCGCCTCGTACGAGCACGACGCGATCACGCCCGCGCCCACGATGACCGGCTTGCCGCGCAGCCGCGGATCGCGCTGCTGCTCGATGGCGGCGAAGAACGCGTCGATGTCGGCGTGCAGCACGGTGCGCGCTTCGTGTTCGCCCGAGGGAAGTTCCTGCGGGCGGGCTGCGCTGGCAGACTCGGCCATCCCCGCGATGCCGACGCCAGGCGCACCCGCGCCCGCATTCTGGTGTGCGCTCCCGCGCCCGACCGCGGCGCCTGCTCCCGGTGCCACGGGTGCCTGTTTCGTGGCCGGGGGGCGCGGCGCGTTTCGCGCGTTGCCCGGCGCCGCGATCGAAGGCGGGAGTTCGGAGTGCATCAGCCCTCCAGTGAAACGGTGTCGAGCCACCACAGCAGGTCACCGCCCTGCAGCTGCAGCTGGTAGACGTCGCCGTTCTCGTCGGTGATCGAGAAGTAGAACCGCGGATGCTTGCCGCCCCGATCCACCCAGCGGGTGTTCACCCGCTGCACGCGGTGCTCGTGGCCGCGGCGGCGGAACGCCACCGGGGTCACGACGCCGCCGTGGAAGTCGGCGCGAACGGAGACGGCTTCGTCGAGGTGCTCGCTGCGCATGTCCTGCTCGGGGTCGTCGTCGGAAGGCTCGCCGCCGGCGAACCCCGCCGACCGCGTGCGCGGCACGTTACTGCACAAGTGTGCAGTAAGGCAAGAGAGAAATTTCATGGGGCGCCACGGCGGGGTGGCGAGAGCTTCGCGGGCCGTTGGACAGCCGCGAACGCCGGAGACGAAACTCGCGTGCCGTCGCACCAAGTGCATCCGCCAGCCAACGGGAGGAGATGTGCGCGAAGAGGCTGACTCGTTCCTCTGCTTCGCCTATGGGTCGAACATGCTCACGGCTCGGCTCAGGGGAAGGACTCCGTCGGCGCGCGTCATCGCCACGGGGTATGTGGTTGGGCGACGCCTCACCTTCGACAAGGTGAGCTCAGACGGATCGGGAAAGTGCGACATGGAGAGCAGCCAAGAACCCGGTAGCCAGGTTCACGGCGTGCTCTTCAGGATCGACGAAGCGCAGCGCGCCGAACTCGACGAGTGCGAGGGGCTCGGCAAGGGCTACGAAACGGAAATCGTGTCTGTTGTGACGCCATCGGGGGTGGTCCAAGCGCTCGCCTACGTCGCCACCAACAAGCAGACTGGGCTCCAGCCCTATGATTGGTACAAAGCGTTCGTCGTTGAAGGTGCGCGCGAACATGAACTGCCCGCCGAGTACATTGGCAAAATTGAGCAAGTGTTCGCCAAACAGGATCTCAAGACGTCCCGGAGCAAGAAGTGGTGGGCCTTGGTGAAGACCGCAGAAGAAGGGAGAAAGTCGCTGTGACCTGGAGCGACATCAAAGCGTCCGTTAGAGCTGATTTGCTCGGCCGTGGACTGGCAAATCCCAACATCCGGTTGAACGCGCTAAGACGCGTCGAAGAGATGCTGCCGAAGTGCTACCCGGGATTCCCGAACGAGCTTGCAGAGATCGCCAAGAGCGGACGTAAAGCCCTCGCGAGCAAACTCGCGAGCTTGAAAGCCACGGGAAAGCTCAACGCGTCCGAACAGAGCGTTCTGAAGATGGTGTTCGACAGGCTCGATGGTTCTGCGCCCATTGAGGCCACGCCGGATCCTGTTGCAGAAGCACCCGTCGCTCAGCCCAAGCAGCACGTTGCCGCAAGACTCACGATCGAAGACCTGAGCAATCTACGAAGGCAGTTGATTGGCCACGTCGTGAAGCTCGAGGTCGCGGCAGGTCTGACGAGCGGCGATGGAATCGGCGCTCGAATCGGTCGACTTGCTCGCGAGGAAGTCATTCCCCGCGACATCGCAGCGTGCATGCGGGTAGTGACCGAGGTCCGCAACAAAGCTGAGTACGAAGCGCGCAATCCTTCGCCCGCTCTTGCTGTAGCTGTTCTCGCGGCTTGGGCAGCGATCGAGGAATGGTTGAAGACCCGCTGATGCAACAGGTATAGCTGCGCTCACGATCCCACGACGGAAACCCCATTCAGGAGCCCCGCGTGCACGACGGCAATCTCAGCTGGCTCACCAACTTCATCTGGGGCATCGCGGACGACTGCCTGCGCGACCTCTGCATTGCGCGGCAAGTACCGCGACGTGATCCTGCCCATGACGGTGCTGCGCCGGCTCGATGCGGTGCTCGAGCCCACCAAGCAGGCCGTGCTCGAGATGAAGACGTCGCTCGACAAAGCCAAGATCGCCAATAAGACCAGGCGCTGCGGCGAGCCGCGGGACAGGCGTTCTACAACACCTCCAAGTTCACGCATCCGCGATCTCAAGTCCCGCACGAGCCAGCAGCAGCTCAAGGCGGACTTCGAGGCCTATCTGGACGGCTTCTCACCGAACGTGCAGGAGATCCTCGACAACTGGAAGAGTTCCGTAACCAGATTCCGCGGCTCTCCAAGGCCGACGCGCAGCGCCGACGCGCTGATCGAAAAGCTGCTGTCGCCCGACATCAACCTGAGCCCGAAGCCGGTGCTTGCCGGCGACGGTACAGTCAAGCACCCGGGCCTTGACAACCACGCCATGGGCACGGTGTTCGAGGAGCTCGTCCGGCGCTTCAACGAAGAGAACAACGAAGAGGCCGGCGAGCACTGGACGCCGCGCGACGCCGTGAAGCTGATGGCGAAGCTGATCTTTCTGCCCATCGCGGACCAGATCGAGTCCGGCACCTACCTGCTCTACGACGGAGCATGCGGCACGGGCGGCATGCGACGGTCGCCGAAGAGACGCTGCAGGAGCTCGCGGCCGCGCAAGGCAAGAAGGTCGCGACGCACCTGTACGGGCAGGAGATCAACGCCGAGACCTGCGCGATCTGCAGGCGGACCTGCTGCTCAAGGGCGACGGCGACGCGGCGGACAACATGATGAGCTGGCCCGGGAGCCGCCCACGCTGTCGAATGACGCATTCTTGTCCGCGCGAGTTCGACTTCATGCTCTTGAATCCCCCGTACGGCAAGAGCTGGAAGGGCGACCTCGAGCGCGCATGGGCGGCAAGGAAGGCGTCAAGGACCCGCCATGATCGAACACGCCGGCGACGCCGGTACTCGATGCTCACGCACTCGAGCGACGGTCAGATGCTCTTCCTTGCGAGCATGCTGTCGAAGATGAAGAAGAGTTCGAAGCTTGGCGGCCGCATTGCCGAGGTCCACAACGGCAGCTCGCTCTTCACGGGCGACACCGGTCAGGGAGAGAGCAACATCCGTCGTTGGATCATCGAGAACGACTGGCTCGAGGCGATCGTCGCGCTGCCGTTGAACATGTTCTACCGACACGGGCATTGCGACCTACGTCACAAGGTGCTGTCGAACCGCAAGGCGCCGCACCGCAAGGCAAGGTGCAGCTGATCGACGCGACCGGTTGGAGCAAGCCGCTTCCGCGCAAGAACCTCGGCAAGAAGAACTGCGAGCTGACCGAGCAGGACATCCTCGCGCATCTGCGACCCGTTCCATGGGCTCGGAGGAGGCGGGCAAGTCGAAGATCTTTCCCAACGCGGCGTTCGGCTACTGGAAGGTCACGTGGACCATGCTGCGCGACTGGCGGATCGGGCCGGGCGCGTGTACACCGCCAAAGAGCTCAAAGCCCTCAAGGAGAGTGCCGCACGTGCGGAGGACGCGCCGCCGGTGATCAAGAAGATCCACAAGAAGGGCACGGTTGCCGACCGCTGCGTGGCCTGTTCGAGGCGAAGATCGACGGCAAGACCGTCGTGGTCGAGTACGAGCCGGACTCCGATCTGCGTGACACCGAGCAGGTGCCGCTTCTCGAGGAGGGCGGCATCGAGGCGTTCCTGCGACGCGAGGTGCTGCCGCACGCGGCCCGACAGCCTGGTACGACCCCGAGAGCGTGAAGACCGGCTACGAGATCAGCTTCACGCGCTACTTCTACAAGCCTCAGCCCCTGCGCGCTCCCGCTCGAAGAAATCCGCGCGGACATTCTGGCGCTCGAGAAGGAGACCGAAGGGCTGTTGGGCGAGATCGTCGGAGGGAAGCCGTCGTGAAGGCGACCGAAGCCCGCCTGCTCGACTTCCTCAAGAAGTCGCCGCAGTTCGTCATTCCCATCTATCAGCGCACCTACAGCTGGACCGAGCGCGAGTGCGCCCGACTCTGGGACGACATCCTGCGCACCGGGCGCAATGCCGGCACGTCGGCTCACTTCGTCGGTTCGATCGTGTACGTCGAGAAGGGGCTCTATCAGGTGTCGAGCCAGTCCTCGCCCTGCTCGTGATCGACGGCCAGCAGCGATTGACGACGGTGATGCTGATCCTCGAGGCGCTCGCGCGCAGGCTCGGCGACACCGAGCCGGAGGACGGGTTCTCGGCGAAGAAGATCCGCAGCTACTACCTGCGGAACGACCTCGAGAACGAGCGAGCGCGCGTTCAAGCTCCTGCTCACGCAGACGGACAAGCAGAGCCTTCGCGCTGATTCGAAGCAGCGGCCGCAGCCGGCCGAGCCTTCGCTGCGCATCACCGAGAACTTCGAGTACTTCGAAGCGCGCATCCAGGCACTGGGCGACGACCTCGCGACGCTCTGCAAGGGGCTCGCGAAACTGATGATCGTGGACATCTCGCTGAGCCGCGATCAGGACAACCCGCAGCTGATCTTCGAGAGCATGGTGGCCGCGAGCTGAGTCAGGCCGACCTGATCCGCAACTTCATCCTCATGGGGCTCGAGCCCGCCGTGCAGACGCGGCTCTACGAGGAACACTGGCGTCCCATGGAAGTCGCCTTCGGGCAGGAGGCGTACGGAACGCCTTCGACGGCTTCGCTGCGCCACTACCTGACGCTCAAGTCGGCGAGATTCCCAACGTCCGCGGGGTGTACGAAGCGTTCAAGGGCATGCGCGCAGGCCGCGGCGGCCGGTGTCGAGGCGCTCGTGGGAGAGATTCACACGTTCGCGGGCTACTACTGCGCCATGGCGCTCGGGGCCGAAACCGACAAGGATCTGGCGGCGGCGTTTCCAGATCTCCGCGAGCTGAAGGTCGACGTGGCCTTCCCGTTTCTTCTCGACTCCACGACGACTACTCCCGGGACCGGCTCTCGCGCGAAGACTTCGTCGCCGCGGTCCGGCTCGTCGAGGCGTACGTGTTCCGGCGCGCCGTGTACGATCGACCAGCCTGCAGCCTCAACAAGACCTTCGCCACTCTGGCGCGCGGGCTGAAGAAGGTCCCGCTACCTCGAGCATGCAGGCGCGGCTCCTGAAGCTGCCGTCGTATCGACGATTCCAGGCGACCGAGTTCCAGCGCGAGCTCACGGTGCGCGACCTCTACAAGTTTCAGCAGCGCCGCAGTACTGGTTGCGTCGAACTGGAGAACGGCGGCCGCAAGGAGCGTGTGCCCGTCGACGAGTACACGATCGAGCACATCCTGCCGCAGAACGAGTCTCGGCGAAGTGGCGTGAGGCGCTGGGACCCGAGTGGCAGCGCGTGCGAAGAACGTGGCTGCACACGATCGGCAGCCTGACGCTCACCGGCTACAACTCGAGTACAGCGATCGGCCGTTCGAGGAGAAGCGCGACATGGCGGGCGGGTTCACCGAGAGCGTTGCGGCTCAATGAAGGTCTCGGCGCCGTTCAGGCGTGGAATGAAACCGCCATTCGAAGTGACCGCGCGGCGACGGCTGCCGCAGGCGTGCAAGGTAATGGGCGATGCCGACCCTGTCGGCGAGGCCATGCAGGTACGCCCCGAGGATGGGAGCGCTGGCCGACTACACCATCGATGATCACCTGCATCTGTCGAAGCTAGCCCCATGCGTCCGGTGTTCGAGACCATCCGCAGGAAAGTTCAGGCTCTTGACCCGTGTGTCAGGGAGGAGTTCCTGAAACTCTACGTCGCCTACAAGGCAGAAACGAACTTCGTCGACGTGGTTGCGCTCAAGAGCAAGCTTCTCCTCATTCTCAACCTGAAGTTCCACCCGAACTGCACGACCCCCGTGGACTTGCCCGCGACGTGACTGGGCTCGGGCGTTGGGGCAATGGCGACGTCGAAGTGGCGGTCAGCGACATGCGTGAGTTGCCCTACGTGCTTGGGTTGTTACAGCCAAAGGCCTTCGAGAAGCAGATGGGCAACGGGGAGAGCGCGTCGTGATTGACAGGCTGAAGCCGTACGCCAAGATGAAGGACTCGGGGGTGCCGTGGTTGGGCGCGGTGCCCGAGCATTGGGTGCTGAAGCGCGGCCGGTGGCTCTTTCGGACCGAAGGAGCTGGACGCTGGCCTGAAGAGTACAAACGTATTGTCGCTGACCCTGCGGAGGGTCGTGAACAACAACACAGACAACCCGAGGGATTGGACACAAGGACTACGGGACGTATCAGCTGTTTGAGAAGGGCGATCTGGTGTTCAAGCTAATCGACTTGGAGAACCTTCGCACCAGCAAAGTCGGACTCGTTCACCAAGATGGGATCATGAGCTCCGCGTATGTCCGGCTCGTTAGGGCGCACGGAGGAGTTCAGCAGTTCTTCTTCAGGCAATACTTCGACCTTTATCAGCGAGGGATCTACAGCCCCAGCTCGGGGCCGGCGTCCGTTCGACCGCCCCTTGCTCATGATCTCCTCGAGCTTCCACTGCTCGTGCCTCCCGCCGAGGAACAAGCTGCGATCGTCCACTTCCTCGGCGACCACGCCGAGCAGCGTGTGCTACGTACGTCGAGCAGAGCAGAAGCTGATCAAGCGTGACGGAGGAGCAGAAGCAGGCGATCATCTCCATCGCGCGGTGACCCGCGGCCTCGACCCCCGACGTCCGCCGCAGCCTTCCGGCATCGAATGGCTCGGCGACATCCCGGAGCATTGGGAAGTGCGCCCTTGAAACGCTGGGCAGGTGTCAACAAGGATTACTGACGGTCCTCACGAGACTTCCTGAATGGGTTGCCAGCGGCATTGCTTTCTCTCCGCCGAGTCCATGGTTGGGGGGGCTTCGATATTGCGAAACGGCGAGGCTTCATTTCTGAGCAGCAGCATCACGCCTATTGTCGCAAATGCCACCCGCGTCGAGATGACATATTTATGTGCAAATCTGGCGCAACCACTGGAGAAAAGTGGCGATTGTCGACGGATGAGGAGTTCAGCGGCTGGTCGCCCTTGGCGTTGATTCGCGTCCCTGAGGGAGAGTGTTGGCCCGCCTGCTCTCCCGACGATCCTAGAGGTCCCGCTATGTGCAGCGTCAGGTCCAGGACACTTGGTCTTATGGAACTCAACCCAACCTCTCCATGGGGGCGATGGAGCGCTTGGCCGTTGCTCTTCCATCTTTCAGGCAATCCGAGCTGCTTACCTACATTGAAGGGGCGACTCGGCTTCCATCGGAGGCAAATTCAGCGCGCATCTCGCGAGATCCAGCTCCTTCTCGAGTACCACCGCCCGCCTCGCTGCCGACGTCGTCACCGGCAAGCTCGACGTGCTGAAGCCGCAGCGCTACTGCCCGATGAGGTCGAGGATCTCGGAGCTGCTCGATGCGATGATTGGCGAGGAGATGAGGCGGTGAGGCCACCGAGGTCTCCGAGGAGATCGAGACATGAGCACGCGCTGAAGGCGGCGCGGTCTGGAAGGATCTGGCTGGGGCCGTCAAGCAATCGAAGCGGCCGGCCTTCGTTGCGGTCGCGTACTTCGGGCAGGGCGCTTCGAGCCAGCTCCGCTTCGCAAGAACAGCCGGCTGGTCGTGGACGCGAGCGAGGCTGCGGTCAAGGCCGGACAGACCTGCCCCGCGGGCTCCTCGCGCTGCAAGGAGGCGTGCGCATCTTCAGCGCCATCGGGCTGCGCGAAAGTCTTCGTCGTGGAACCCGCGCCTACGTGGGCTCGGCCGCTTGTTCGGCGCCGGTCCGCGAGAGCGAGCTGATCGAAGCCATGGTCGTGACGGCCGACCGCAGACGGTCGCCGACGCCAAAGCAGTTCGTCGCCGACCTGTGCCTGCACGACCTCGGGCCGGATGCTCTCGCGGAACTGCAGAAGCTCTATCGGGCGCCCAAAAGTGCCCGGCGGTCGGCGCAGGAAACATTCTGTGCGAAAGCCCAGGAGATGGCTCTGCCTCGCGTGTTCATTGCGCAGACGACCCTGACCACGTGGCCCGAGTGAGGACGGCGGAGGCGCAGGCGCGCGGGCTGAAGCCAAGAAGCGCATGTAACCGAAGCCGAAGCTCCGCACCACCGAGGAAATCGAGCTGGCCGGAGGCCAGGCCTGCGTTCGAGCCGGGCGACATCGTCGTTCAGGTGCTCAAGGAGGCCGACGGTCGCCGAATGGTCTACCCCCCGGCGACAGTGCTTCACATCGAGAAGTGGAAGCGCACGGCAAAGAGCCGGGTCTTCGTCTACATGGAAGACGCCGATCCGTCGCCGCGTGGTACTCGAAGTTGGCCCGCGAAGATCGGCAGAGGCGCCAAGAAGCGATTGATGCACGGTGGCAACCAATCAGGTGTTCGCACGGACGCTTCTCAAAGCTGAACACCGACGGAGCCATCTGACCCATGACCACCAACGTGCCCAAACTCGGCCTCGAGGAAGCGCCCAACCTGCACCGTGATGCCCCGCGGCGCCTACGAGGACAATGGCTGTAGGCTGGAGCCTGAGGAGGCTCAGGCGTGAGCGTGCCGAAGCAGCCGAAGATCTATCACATCGCCCACATCGAACCGGCTGCCGTCGATCATTGCCGACGAGGTTCTCGAAGGTACGAGCGAGTGCTGCGGCGGGCGCTGCCGGAGCACTACGATCGGCATGGGCAGCATCAAAGCGGCGTCTCGAGGGGCTACATCTTGCGAGCTACCCAGACCTGTTCGTTGGCGACTGCGTGCCCTTCTACTTCTGCCCGCGTTCAGTCATGCTCTACTTGATCTATCGGGGCAACCACGGAGCTGACTTATCGTGGCGGGCGGGCGGGAGATTGTGCACCTTGAGGCCGATCTGCATGCGTAGTTCTTATGGGCCAACGCTCAAGCACGTCGCTGGGCATTTACGTTGTCGAACGCTGGCGGCCGAGATGCCGAGGACGCAATGATCTCGGCCGGCTCGGCGAGATTGGTGGGATGCCGTGGGTGCCCGGGACAGCAGCGCAGCTACGGCAAACAGGCCGAGTTTCTGCTGGAACTGGGCTTCCCTTGGCGCTCGTGGAGCGCATTGGCGTGCATTCACTCTCCACCTTCACCGCGGCCGTCAACGCGTTGCCGGCGTCAGCCGCAGACCTGCAGTCGAGTACTGCCGGAGTGGTACTACTGGTGACGAGTGAGGGAACCCGTCATGATCGATTACAGAAGCGGCGACATTCTGAAGAGCGAGGCAGAAGCGCTCGTCAGCACGGTCAATTGTGTCGGCGTGATGGGGCGCGGTATTGCGCTGCAGTTCAAGAACGCCTTTCCCGGAGAACTTCGAGGCGTACGCGGCCGCTGCAGGGCGTGAGCGGACCGGGCCGCATGTTTGTCTTCGAGACCGGCCAGCTCACGCCGCCACGCTACATCATCCAGCTTCCCTACCAAGCGTCGTGCTGGCGTGGCAAGAGCCGCATCGAGGACATCGAGACCGGCCTTGTGGCGCTGGTCGAAAGAGATCCGCGCCCGGCAGATTCGCTCGATCGCGCTGCTCCCTTGGCGCAGGTCTGGGTGGGCTCGACTGGGCGGTCGAAGTGCGTCCGCAGGTCGAGGGCCGCGCTGGTGGGCTCGAGGGTGCAGATCATCGTGCACGAGCCTCATGGTGCGCCAGCCGCTCGATGCGATGAAGCATCGCCGCGAGGTTCCGAAGATGACCGTGGGTCAGGCCGCTACTGGTGGAGCTGGTGAACCGCTACCTGGGCGGCCTGCTCGATCCGTTCGTCACTCTGCTGGAAGTCCACAAGCTGATGTACTTCCTGCAGGAGGCGGGCGAACCGCTTCGCCCCTGCGTTACAAGGCGGCGCTCCTATGGCCCCTATGCCGAGAACCTGCGCCATGTGCTGCACGCGATCGAGGGCCACCTGATCGCGGGCTACGACGATGATGGCGACGCTCTGGACAAGCCTCTCACGCTCGTCGCCTGGTGCGGTGGGGGAGGCCGCGGTATTCCTCGCAGAGCATCCGGGGACGTAGAGCGCTCGACCGGGTCGCCACGCTCGTCGAGGGCTTCGAATCGCCGTTCGGTCTCGAGTTGCTGTCGAACCGTGCATTGGGTCATGCGCAATGAACCCGTGCGCTCACTCGGCGACGTCGCCGGGGCGCACCTACGCATGGAACGAACGCAGAGCAGTTCACTCTGCGCCAGATCCGCATCGCGGCCGATGTACTGGTGGCCCATGGCTGGAGGCCAAGCCGCTCGGGGAGCGGCCGTCGGCGTGAGCCCCACCGACACGTCCGAACGCGGTCTCGGCCGCCTGATCTGCACCGTGATGACCGGCGGTGCCTGCGATCCGGGCACGGTCCAGCCGACGACGGTGCGCGAACGCCCTGCCGCCTACGGTGCAGGCTGGATCTGCAGCAGCCGCCCCGAGGATTACGACCGCGAATACTGCGTCGACCTCGCCCAGCCTGACGGCGTTCCTGCGCGACACGCAGCCCGGCTGCGACGCGCTCGAGCTCGATAAGGACGGTCCTACGCGGCGCAAGTTTCTCGCGCAGCTGCAGGGCGAGATCTCCAAGCGGCACCATCGACGTGCTGCGCAAGGGCATGAAGCACGGCGCACATCACGTCGATCTGTTCTACAGCACGCCTTCACCCGGGAACGACGCCGCGGCAGCACTGCATGCATGAAGAACCGCTTCAGCGTCACGCGGCAACTGCGCTACAGCCGCGAGTCGCAGCTCGCGCTCAGCCGCAGGAACATTCCTCAACGGACTGCCGGTCGCTACGTTCGAACTCAAGAACAGCCTGACCAAGCAGACCGTCGACGACGCCAGCACGGCCAGTACAAGGCCGACCCGCGATCCGCGCGAGAAGCTCTTCGAGTTCGGCCGCTGCATCGCCGCACTTCGCCGTCGACGAGCACGAGGTCCGCTTCTGCACACCCTCCAAGGGCAAGGCTCGTGGTTCCTTCCGTTCGATCAGGGCTGGAACGACGGCGCGGGTAATCCACCCAATCCCGACGGCCTCAAGACGGACTTTCTCTGGAAGCGCATCCTCACGCGCGACGGACTCACGGACATCCTCGAGAACTACGCCCAGATCGTCGAGACGAAGGATGAGAAGACCGGCCGCAAGAGGTCCGTGCAGATCTGGCCGCGCCTCCATCAGCTCGAGGTCGTGCGCCGACTGCTCGCACGCGAAGGCGAACGGCGTCGGGCAGCGCTACCTCATCCAGCATTCTGCCGGCGGCGGCAAGTCCAGCTCGATCGCGTGGCTCGCGCACCAGCTGATCACCCTGCGCAAGGACGATACGGCGGTGTTCGACTCGATCATCACCGTGGTCACCGACCGGCGCATTCTCGATCAGCAGATCCGCGACACGATCAAGCAGTTCGCGATGAATTCGGTGCCACAGTCGGTCACGCGGAGCGCTCAGGCGACCTTCGGACGTTTATCGCCGAGGAGAAGAAGATCATCATCACGACGGTTCAGAGTTCCCGTACATCCTCAACGAGATGGGGGAGCATCGCGGGCGAAAGTTCGCGATCGTGATCGACAGCGCACTCGAGTCGGGCGCGGCGCACGTCGGCGGCGCTTTCGTCGCACTCACGGCGAGTAGGCCGAGGACGGCAAGACGCTCGAAGAAACCAGATCAACCGGTTGATCGAAGCCAAGCTGCTGCCCAACGCGAGCTACTTCGCGTTCACGGCGACCCCCGAAGAACAAGACGCTCAGCTCTTCCGGATCCCCGAGCCTGGCCAGGACGGCAAGGTGCGGCACCGGCCGTTCCCGCCGGCACACGATGAAGCAGGCCATTCAGGAAGGCTTCCATCCTCGACGTGCTCAAGCACTACGCCCGTCGCGAGCTACTACAAGCTCGTCAAGGAGATCCGAGGGCGACCCCGAAGTTCGACACCAAGCGCGCTACAAGAAGAAGCTGCGCCGCTACGTGGAAGCCACGATCACGCCATCGGCTCGGCCGAGATCATGGTGGACCACGGCAGGTGCTCGCGCCGGGCAAGATCGGCGGAGCAGGCGCGCGCCATGGTCGTGACGAGCGGCATCGAGCAGGCGATCCAGTACTTCCACGCGATCCGTGACTACCTGATCGAGCGCAAGAGTCCGTACAAGGCGATCGTGGCGTTCTCCGGGCGAGCACGAATACGGCGGCGCCAGGTGACTGAACGTCGCTGAACGGCTTCGTCTGTCGAGCAGGATCGCCGACGAGATCCAGAACGGCCATACCGGATCCTCGTCTGCGCAGACAAGTTCCAGACGGGTTATGACGACGGTACCCATACAATGTACGTGGACAAGCAGCTCTCGGGCATCAAGGCGGTGCAGACTCTTTCGCGTCTCAGCCGCGCGCACCCGAAGCACGACGTGTTCGTGCTCGACTTCATGAACGACCTCGACACCATCGAAGGCGTTCGCGGACTACCACCGAACGACGCTTCTGGCCGGAAGAGACCGATCCGGACAAGCTTCACGATCTGCAGGCCGCGCTGGACGGCCGGCAGGTGTACGCCCGAACAGGTCAAGCGGTTCGTGTGACTCTGTACTCTGGGCGGCGCGGAACGCCCGCAGCTCGACCCGATCCTCGACGCATGTGTGGCCGTGTACCTGTCGGAGCTCGACGAAGACGGGCAGGTGTTCAAGGGCAAGGCGAAAGCCTTCGTCACGTACAGCTTTCTGTCGTCGGTGCTGCCGTACGCGAACGTCGAAGTCAGGGAAAAGCTGTCGATCTTCCTGAACTTCCTGCTGCCCAAGCTGCCGGCGCCAATCGGCAAGGAAGGGCCGCGGCGAGGGCATCCTCGCGGAAACGATCGACATGGACCTTCGGGTCAGCAGGCCGGCGCGTATTCGGCTGCCGACGCCGACAGGCTGGGCCCCGTTCCCGCGGCGGGCGGCGGCCCTGGCCAGGCCGGAACTCGACCGGCTTTCGAACATCATCGAATCGTTCAACGATCAGTTCGGCAATGTGCCGTGGGCCGACGCGGACCGCGTGCACCGGCTCATCTGAAAGAGATCCGCAGCGAGTGGCGCAGGACGGGGCGTACCAGAACGCGCGCGCGAACTCCGACCGGCAAGAATGCCCGGATCGAGCATGACAAGGCGCTTCTGCGCGTGATGACAGCCCTAATGAAGGACGATGCCGGCTATTTCGGCAGTTCATGGACAGCAGGTCGTTCCGCCGCTGGATGACGGATACGGTGTTCGGGCTGACGTATCCGGGGAATCAACCTGAACAGGGGGCGCCATAAAATTTCGCGAGCATCTTCTCGTGATGATCACGTCTCTCGGCGTCTTGTCAGTCGTCCCCGCCCATGCATGGAGACAGCGAGTGGTGCCGTCTGGCAGGAGCAGCGTGCGGGACCCGCCTGCGGACATGGGGAGTAAACGGCCAAGATACCTTCGGAGATGGCGAACTGACTCCATCGTTGGGTCGATGCAGTCACCGGACGACCCGGACTCTCTACTGTATCCGAGTGCTGCGACCAGCCGAGTTCAGCGCATCCACCGTCTGCGCTCCCGGGCATGCCGTGGCGTTGTACCTGTTCACGCTTCAGGGCTACGGTGCTTCACTGACCAACACATGCGTCAACGACAGCATCGTCGTGCGTGGTCAGGGATGACTGCACCCGGCTACTATTGGCTTGCCATCGCTCCTAGGCTCTCGATGCCCATGATCGCGGCATGGACAGAGATTCCACCACCGATGTGGGGCAACTGGGACTGGAGCGTCGAATACCTCGAGCACATCCCTGCTCAGGCGGGTCCCCTTGGGAGTGGGAGGCGCAGGGCGCTGGGTATGGCCAGCGACTGGTCAGGAGTTCCCTACTCCATCCAGCTCAAGGGTGCTGGGTTCAATAACTTCATATCCCACGGCGTGACTCGGCCAGATCCACCGCCGTAGCTGGGAATGACAGAGGGCCCCAGCCCTCGTTCGAACTAGTTTCCATCACAGGCGGGCTCGCTCCGGCGCGGGTTTCCATTGCTCCGCATCGTCCCCACCCACCCCGAGGAGCCCTCGCATGACGTTCTCGCTCACGACCGCCGCCGAAGTCCTCGAACGCACCCCGCGCACGCTCGAGCACATGCTCGGCGGGCTGTCGCCGGCGTGGACCGGCGCGACCGAAGGCCCCGACACGTGGAGCCCGCACGTGGTCGTCGGCCACCTGATCCACGCCGACCGCACGGACTGGATCCCGCGCGCCCGCGTGATCCTCGCGCAGGGCGCCGACCGCCGGTTCCGCCGTTCGACCGCTTCGCGCAGTTCCGCGAGAGCGAGGGCAAGCCGCTCGCCGAACTGCTCGCCGAGTTCGCGCGGGTGCGCGCGGAGAGCCTCGCCACGCTCCGCGCGTGGCGGCTCGGCGAAGCGCAGCTCGCGCTCGAAGGCGAGCACCCGGAGTTCGGCGCGGTCACGCTGCGCCAGTTGCTCGCGACGTGGGTGGCGCACGATCTCGGGCACGTGGTGCAGGTCGCGCGGGTGATGGCGAAGCAGTACGGCGAGGCGGTCGGACCGTGGCGCGCGTACCTGTCGGTGCTGGGCGGGCGCTGACGACGCTCGCCGCCGTGCGCCGCACCGCAGGGATGGTTCCAACACGACCCCGCCGCGCGTTCGCGCGCCCGCGTCCGTCCTCGCGGTTCCGTCGCGACGATGCGTTTTTACTGCGGGCCAGGTACAGTCCAGGGCTGCGCATGTGCGGCTGGTGCAAGGCCGTGGACGCCGACGGGCAGTGGGTCGAGCCCGAACTGGGCGTGGAACTGCTCAACCTGTTCGAGCGCGACGCACTGCCCGAGATCACGCACGGGATCTGCGCGGAGTGCTACGAGCGTGTGGCGGCCGAGGACGACGACCTGGACGACGGGGACGACGGGGACGAGTACGCGGACGAACCGTGAATCGCCGAGCGGCCCGCTGGCCGCGGCCCGCGCTCCGGTCTACAGTCCCGCCATACCGCAGCACTTCGCGCCGCATCTCCCCGCGGCGTTCGTCCAACGGAGGGACCCATGCGCCTGCTTCGCCTTGTCCTCGCCGCGCTCGCGCTCGCGGCCGTCGTTCTCGCCGCGCGCGTGCAGGCGGATCCGCCCGCCGCGCCGCAGACCACCGAACTCGGCCGCGGCACCACGATCGTGTTCGTGCATTCGCTCGGCGCCGGCCGCATGGACTGGATGCCCACCGCGCGCAAGCTGATCGGGCGCTACCGCGTGGTGCTCGTGGACCTGCCCGGGCACGGCACCAGCCCGCTGCCCGACCCGTTCTCGCTCGAGGCGGCGGCCGAACTGCTCGACGCCGTGATCGCGCGGCAGAAGGCCGAGAGCACGGTGGTCGTGGGACAGGGCGTCGGCGGCATGATCGCGCTCAAGGCGGTCGCGGCGCACCCCGACCATTCGCGCGGGCTGCTGCTGCTCGACACCGCGGTCAAGTCGCCGCTGCCGGTGGGCGAGCAGGAGATCGCGCAGATCACGCGGTTCATGGACGACAACTACGCGACCTTCCTGCAGATGGCGTTCTCGCGCATGGGCCGCGATTCCACCGAGAGCGCGAAGCTGTTCGCCATGATGTCGGCGGCGCCGCCGGCCACCGTGAAGGCCTACCTGCGCTCGCTGTTCACCGCCGACGCCAATCGGGACCTCAAGTCGCTCAAGACGCCGCCCGCGCTCGTGTTCACCGAGCGCATGTGGAAGCCGGGCACGTCGTGGGGCACGCTCGCCAAGGGCGCCGGCTACGAGGACTCCACGTTCGCCGCGCCGCGGCGCCTCGCCGGTGCGGGCATGCTCGTGATGAAGGACCAGCCCGACACGCTCGCCGCGATCGTGTCGGAGTTCGCGAACGCGCGGGTGGCGGCGAAGTAGCGCGCGCACGGACGCAGTCGAACGGCGGCGGCCCCGGCATGGGACCGCCGCCGTTTCGTCGCCGGGCGCGCCCGGCGGGCCCGCCGGGCCCCGCCGCTACACCCGCACGCGCTCGAGCGAGTCGCGCACCACGCGCGCGAGTTCCTCGAGGCGGTACGGCTTGCCGAGGAAGCCGTCGGCCCGCGCCGTGTCCGACCCGCGCGGCGGCGGTGCGCTGTAGCCGCTCGTCAGCACGATGCGCGCGTCCGACGGAATCTCGCGCATGTGCGCGAGCACGGTCTCGCCGTCCATGTCGGGCATGGTCACGTCGAGCAGCACCAGCCGGATCTCGTGCGCACGTGCGCGGAACGCGTCGAGCCCTTCGAGCCCGCCGTTCGTGACGATCACCTCGTCGAACCCGAGCCGCAGCAGCATCGCGTTCGCGAGTCGCCGCACGCTGTCCTCGTCGTCCACGATCAGCGCCACGCCGCTCGCGCGCCAGTCCATCGGGCTGCGCGGTGCGACCGGCGCGGGCTTCGCGCGGCGGTAGGCCGGCAGCAGCACGCGGAACGACGTGCCGCGGCCGGGTTCGCTGTCCACCTGCACCGTGCCGCGATGCGCTCGCACGATGCCGAGCACGGCGGCCAGTCCCAGCCCGCGGCCCGTGAACTTGGTCGAGAAGAACGGGTCGAAGATGCGCGACAGCGTGTCCTCGGTCATGCCCGCGCCCGTGTCGCTGACCTCGAACTCGACGTATTCACCCGCGGGCAGGTCGTCGTGCGTCCAGCGCGACGCGAGCGACTCGCGCGAGAGCTGCCGCACGCGCAGGCCCACCGTGATCGCGCCGCTGGTGTCGCCGATCGCCTCGGACGCGTTCAGGATCAGGTTCATCACGACCTGGCGGATCTGCGCCTCGTCGCCCTCGATCGCCGGCACGCCGGGCGCGAACTCGTAGTGCAGCGTGGTGCGCTTGCCGATCGAGACCTGCAGCAGCTGGCCCATTTCGGCGATCAGTTCGCTGAGCGACTGCGGCCGCCGCGTCATGGTGCCGCGGCCGGCGTAGGCGAGCATCTGTCGCGTCAGCTCGGCGGCGCTGCGCGCGCCGACCACGATCTGGTCGAGGCTCTCGCGCAGCGGCGTGCCCGTGGCCACGGTCATGCGCGCGAGGTCGGCGTGGCCGAGGATGCTGGTGAGGATGTTGTTGAAGTCGTGCGCCACGCCGCCGGCGAGCAGGCCGAGGCTCTCGAGCTTCTGCGCTTCGGTCGAGCGCGCCTCGAGCGAACGGCGCTGTTCCTCGGCGCGGCGGCGGTCGGTGATGTCGAGCGCCATCGCGCCCACGTGGAGCTGGCCGGTGTGGTCGTGCAGCGGGAACTTCACGGTCAGCCACACGCGATCGCCGCCGCGGGCGGGCACGATCTGCTCCACGACGGTCGAGCGCTCCTCCTCGAACACGCGCGCGTCGGACTCGCGGTACTCGGCCGCCATCTGCGGCGAGAACAGCTCGCTGACCGACCGGCCGCGCCAGTCCGGCACGTCGTCGCCCCAGATCGCCTCTTCGTACGCCTTGTTCACGTACAGCAGCCGGCTTTCGCGGTCGAAGATGAACGCCGCCGCGGGGCTGTAGCGCATGAAGCTCGTGAACAGTTCCTGGCTCGCGCGCAGGGCGATTTCGGCCTGCTTCGCTTCGGTGATGTCCGACGCCGTGCCCGAAATGCGCAGCGGGTGCCCGGCCGCGTCGCGTTCGGCGATCCGGCCGCGGCTCTGCACCCACACCCAGTGCCCGGCGCGGTGCTTGAGCCGGTACTCGTGCGCGTGGTGCGTGGTGGCGCCCGACCACTGCGACTGGATCGTGCGCACGAGCGGCGCCGCGTCGTCGGGGTGCACGAACGCGAGGTAGTCGGTCAGGTAGCGCGGGCATTCCGACAGCGGCAGGCCCAGCATGCCGGCGATGCGCTCGCTGATCTCGAGCTCGCCCGTGGCCACGTTCCACTCCCAGAACCCGTCGTTGCCGCCCGACAGCACGCGCTGCAGCTTGGCTTCGCGGTCCGACACTTCGCGCAGCGCCTGGCGATGGCTCTGCTCGTTCGCCACGAGCAGCGACGTGAACAGCGTGAGCGCCACGCCGATCGCCTGGATGCCGCGCGCGTCGTAGGGGAAGTGCGGCCGCTGGAACAGCCCGATGCCGTGCGCGTCGCCGTAGGTGGCGAGCAGCATGACCACGCCCGGCAGCGCGAGCGCCACCGACGGGCTGCCGCGCAACGCCGCCCACATGAACAGCGGCGTCACCACGAACAGCAGCACGCGCAGCTGGGTGCCCGAGTGTTCGCCCGACAGCATCACGAACGCGCCGACCCCGAGCACGGCCAGCGCGACCAGCGCGGTCTCGACCCGGCGCCGGGTCCAGAACTGCCCCGGCCTGCGGCTGCGGGTGGCGACCGCCAGCATCGCCGGCGTCAGCGCGAGCACGCCGAGCACCTGGCTCACCAGGTAGTACAGCGTCATGTACGCGGCCGACATGTGCAGGCCGGGCGCCGAGAGGAACAGCGTCGGGCCGGCCGTCACGCCCGAAGGAATGCTGCCGAGCAGCGTGCACACGGCGAGGCCGACCACGTCGGACGTGCTCGTGAGCGTGGCGCGGAACCGCGGCCAGCGCCGCAGCAGCAGCACGGCGAAGAGCGACTGCACGGTCAGGGTGAGCCCGCCGCCGAACGCGTACTGGAACACGCCGAAATGCGGCCACGCGCCGAGCGTGCCGCCGACCAGCAGGGCGGGCCAGAGGCGCACCCCGCGCAGCAGCAGGACCCCGACCGCGATGCCCGCGACGGGGGAAATGGGCGGCAGCACGCCCGGGTCGAGCCACGTCCATGCCGCCACGCGGCACAGCATGACCACCAGGGCGACCACCAGCTGCTCGAGCAGATTGCCGGCGAACCGCCGGAGCGCCATGCGCTGCACCTTCCTGGCGAGGGAACGCTCCGAGGGGATCGGAGAGGCGCCATTGTAGGCCGGGACGCGGCCGGCCCGAAAGCCGGATTTGCATGCCAGTGCACGAGATCGCACCCAAGTCCTGACCGAATCCTGCCGATGACCACGGGGACGCACGAACCAACGTGGCCCGCTGCGTCGCCCAACCCATGCACTCTCGCTCACTTCTTTCGTTCGGTCTGGTGGCGGTCGCGCTCGCTTTCGTCATGACGCGCGATCCGTTCACTTCGCGCTCGCCGCGTGCGCTCGGCGCCTTCGGGCGCGGGCCGACGATCGTGCTCGTGCACGGGCTCGGCAGCCGCGCCACCCACTGGCTCGGGGTCGCCCGCGACCTGGCGCGCGACCATCGCGTGGTGCTCGCCGAACTGCCGGGGCACGGGCTGGCGTCCATGCCGGCGAACCTCGCGCTCGACGACGCCGCACTCGCGCTCGACCGCCAGATCGCCGAGTACGGCGACGAGCCCGTGGTGCTGGTCGGGCATTCGGTCGGCGGGCTCGTGGCCGCCGCCGAGGCGTTGCGCTCGCCGCGCCGCGTGCGCGCGCTGGTGCTCGTCGAGACCGCGCTGCGCCCGCAGCTCGGCTCCGCCGATCGCGAGGCGCTGCTCGCGTCGCTCGACGCCGACTACGCGGGCACGCTGCGCGTCGTGTACGAGTCGTTCGGCCGCGACTCGGTGCAGGGCGCCGCGCTGGCGCGCGAGGCGTGCGCCATGGAGCCCGCGACCATGCGCGCGTGGGTGCGCATCGCGACCGGCACCGACATGGCGGGCCGCGTGCGCGAACTGCGCGTGCCGCTGCTCGTGGTACTGAGCGACCGCTCGTGGCCGACCGACGAACTCTGGCCCGCGTGCGCCGACTCGCTCGGCTACACCGGCCTGCCGCAGGCGCAGCCGCTGCGGTTCGAGGGCGCCGGGCACTTCGTCATGCTCGACCGCCCGCACGACCTGGCCGCCGCGATCCGCCGCTTCGCGCACGGCAGCCTGCCCGAACTGGCGCTGGCGAGCGCGACGCGCTGAGCGGCGGGCGGTGGGTTTGCCGCTACCGCAGCGGCGACCCGTCCGGGTTCACGCCGGTCTTGACCGCGTTCGCGGCCTGCTTCGCCCACTCCACGGTCTCGGTCGCGCCCAGGAAGCCGACCGTCTGCACGGCGCGGCCGCTGGCGGCGTCCACCATGACGAGCGTCGGGAAGCCGTCCACCGCGTAGCGCTGCTGCAGCTCGGCGATGTCGGCCGGGTTGCGGCCTTCCTCCTGCACGCGATCGATCACCTTCACCGGCACGGCGGTCTCGTTCAGCTGCTTCGCCAACGTGGGGTTCTCGAACACTTCGCGCTTGAGCATGTTGCAGGGATTGCACCACTCGGCGGAGAAGTCGTACAGGATCGGCTTGCCGCTCTGCTTCGCCAGTTCGGCCGCCTGCGCGATCGGCACCCACTTCATGGCGTCGGTGGGCGCCTTGGGGTGATTGCTTTCCCAGACCTTCGAAGCGATGAAGGCGACCAGCAGCATGGCGGTGATCAGGGCGAGCCACGAGGCGTCGAAGCCCTTGGCGGGTGCCTTTTCAGTCTGCGGCATACGACAACTCCTTGCGTTGCGTCACGGTCACCGCGACGGTCAGCCCGATCGCGATGGCGAGGAAGAAACGGATCATGCCCGTGTAGTTCGGATCGCCGAGTCCGGAGATCCAGCCGAGCGGGAGTTCGGGTTGCAGGAACGCGCGCAGTTCGTCGGACGCCTGGGCGAGCAGCTTCCAGTTCTTCGCCGACGCGGCCATGGACAGGATCTGCGTGGTCATCAGCCCCGTGACCCACAGCGCCACGTCGCCGAGACCGTTCACGAGCGACGACAGCATGACCATGACGGCCGCCGTGCCGAAGCCCGCGATCGCGTTCTCCAGTACGAGCCGCAGGAGCGTCGAAGGATCCGGGGTGGCGCCGCGCGAAAGCAGCATGAGCACGCACAGCGCGACCTGGGCCAGGCCGAGCAGGGCGCCCACGAGCCCGCCGGTCAGCCAGCGGCTGATCACGTAGGTCGTGCGCGCGACCGGGCGGGCGAACAGCAGCTGCAGCACGCCGCTCGAGACGTCCTGCCCGATCGCACCGGCGGTGAAGATGAGCGCGAACACGCCGGCGCCCGCCTGCACGGGCTGGAGCGAGCGCGCGATCAGCGCCATCACGACCGGCGGCACGAACGCGAGGAAGAACAGCATGAGGCGCATGGGGCTCTGCAGGCGCTGGCGGGCGAAGTGCAGCATGAGTGCGCGGTTCACGAGCGCACCTCCGATCCGGGAACGAACAGCCGTTCGAGCCGGCCTTCGTCGGGCGCGGCCTCGACCAGCGGCAGGCCGGCCGCGAGCAGCGCCGCGAGCAGGCGCGTCGCGCCGGCGTCGTCGGCCACGCGGAAGCGCGCGTCGGGCGGCGTGTGCTCGATCCACGCCGCGCCCGCCTCGGACGCGACGCGCGCGAGCAGCGCCGCCGGGGTCTCGCCGTCACGCGGCGCGGGCCACGCGGCGTGAGCGGCGAAGCGCACGCGCAGCACGCGCGCGTCGGTCGCGCCGGCGCGCACGGTCTCGAGCGCCTCGATGCGGCCCTTCTTCACGAACACGACGCGCGAGCACACGCGCTCGACTTCGGCCAGCTGGTGCGAGTTGACCAGGATCGTCACGCCCTTCGCGGCCATCTCGGCGAGCAGGCGGCGGAACAGCAGCACGCCGGCGGGGTCCACGCCCGAGATCGGCTCGTCGAGGAACAGCAGCTGCGGGTCGCCGAGCAGCGCCTGCGCGAGCCCGAGCCGCTGCAGCATGCCGCGCGAGTAGCGCCCGATGCGCTGCAGCCCGGCGGCGCGGTCGAGCCCGACGCGCTCCAGCGCCGCGATGCACTCGGCCGCGCGCGCGGCGCCGTCGAGGCCCGCGAGTTCGTGGTGGTAGTGCAGGAACTCCGTTCCCGTCATCCAGCGGTCGAGCACGAGCCGCTCGGGCAGGTAGCCGGTGCGGGCGCGCACGTCGAGGTCGTCGGGCGCGCGGCCTTCGACCTGCACCAGCCCCGAGTCCGGGCGCAGGAACCCCAGCAGGCAGCCCAGCAGCGTGGTCTTGCCCGCGCCGTTCGGGCCGATGATGCCCACGGTCTCGCCGCGAGCCACCGACAGCGACACGCCGTCGAGTGCGCGCACGGTGCCGCCGCGGTAGGTCTTGACCAGGTTCTCGACGAAGAATGCCGGGGTTTCGGACGACGACATCGGGCCTCCGGGAGAGTGCGGAACGGACACGCGCACTGTGCCAGAGCGCGCCGCGAGGTGCGAGGCAGCGCTACGCGCCCGGGGGGGCGGAAGGTTGCGCGGCCGCGGCGGCCGACGTCAGGCGGCGCCGTCCTCGCGGGCCTCGGCGGCCTCGTTCGCGAACTCGGCGATCGAGCGGCGCACGTCGAGGATGTGCGCCTGTCCGGGATACGGGCGCGAGTGCGCCTGGATGAGCGTCGCCATCTTCGAGGTGACGAACTGGATGCGCTTGGCGCCCTCCAGCATGCGCTCGACCTTGTGGCGCGTGTCGGGGTCGAGGCCTTCGCGCCGCAGCAGCAGCTGCGCGGTGCCCACGATCGTGGCGAGCGGGTTGTTCACTTCATGATTCAGCGCGCCGACCGTTTCGGTGACGCCCTTGAGCCGCTCGTTCTCCATGAGCCGGGCCTGCGCCGCGGCGAGTTCGTCGTACGCCTGCCGCGCCTGCTCGAACAGCCGGGCGTTGCGGATCGCGGCGCCCGCCTGCGTGGCGACGATGCTGAGCACGCCGAGCTCGTGGCGGCCGAACCGGTTCGGCGTCTCGTAGTCGAGCAGTGCCAGCACGCCGATCGCCTCGCCGTCGGCCACGATCGGTACGCCGACGAACGACGCGCACGCTCGGCCCATGGGCACGATGCCGAGCTGTTCCATCTGCGCGCCGACGTCGCCGTTCAGCAGCAGCGGCTGGCGCGTGAGCAGGATGTGTTCGGTCGCGCCGTTGCCGAACGCGCGTGCGCGGTCCACGCCGGCGATGTTGCCGCCGTCCACCCACAGCGGGAACCGGACGCGGTTGTCCTCGTGATCGTGCAGCGCGATGAAGAAGTTCGAGTGGTCCATCATGCGCCCGGTCTGTTCCCAGATCCGGCGCGACAGCACGTCCATCTCGAGCGTCGCCGACAGCGCGGTGCCGATGTCGTTGAGCACCGACAGTTCGCTGTTGCGCACGAACAGCTGGTGGCGCCACGCGACTTCGTCGGAAAGGTCGGTGAGCTGCGCGGCGATCGTGCCGTCCTCGGCGCCGGCGCTCAGCGTGAGGCGGTACCCGTGCGTCGTGTCGTCGCTCACGATCAGCGGCAGGAACGCGCTCGCGCGGCCGTTGCGGCGCGCCTCGGCGAGCACCACCTGCGCCGACGGGCCGAACAGCGCCTGCAGGCGCGGCTCGACCTGGTGCTTCGCCGCGAGCTCGTGGAACGCGCGGTTCGCGTAGAGCGTGTCGCCGCCGGGAGCGACGAGCAGCACGGGATCCGCGAGGCGTTCGAGCAGGGTGATGTCCACCGCCATGTGGAGAGTCTCCGGGACGTCGGCGTTATCGGCCGCCGCGGCCGCGGCCTCGATCCCGGAAAAACAGCGACGGGTCCCGGCGAACCGGAACCCGTCGTGAACGGCGAAAGGTGCGATCTACTTGAGCACCGCGTCCTTCATCGCCTTCGCGATGCGGAACTTCAGCACGCGCTTCGCGGGGATCTTGATGGACTCGCCCGTCTGCGGGTTGCGGCCGATGCGGGCCTTGCGGTTCACGACGACGAGCTTGCCGACGCCGGGGAACACGAAGCCGTTCTTGGCCTGCTTGGCCGCGAGCGTCGCGAGCTCTTCGAGGATCTGCGTGCTCTGCTTCTTCGAGATTTCGAACTTCGTCGCGATGTGACCGGCGACCTGGGTCTTCGTCATCATCTTGGCCATCGGGGATCCTTCCTCTCTGGAGCGTGTGAGTACTTCCCTATCGGGGCCGGCGCGGGTCGAGCGCCGATGCCGGTGGTGGGTATAGCAAGGGAGGACCGCGATTTCAAAGGAGTTTTTCGGGGGGGTGTGCTTTCGGACCAAGGCTGACGCGGTCGAAACGCGTCGGGCCACGAAAGCCCCCCGGCGTGAGCCGCGATTTCAGTCCGCGACGACCAGCCGGCGGACGCGCGTCGCGCCCTGCGAAGCGGCGCGCACGAAGTACACGCCGGCCGCCGCGCGCGTGCCGTGCGCATCGCGCCGCGACCACGCGAACTCGTGCCTCCCGGCGCCGAGCGCGCCTTCGTGCAGCGTCGCGACGCGGCGTCCAAGCACGTCGTAGATCACGACTTGGGCGACGCCCGCTCGCGGCAGTTCGAGCGCGATGCGTGCGCCTTCGCGCGCCGGGTTCGGGCGCGGAACGCCCAGCTGGAGTGCGTTCCCGGCCGCGGTTTCCGGGGTCGAAACGGGCAGCGCGGCGAGGTCGAGCGACCACGCCGAACGCCCGTGCGTGAACGCGAACAGCCGCCGCGAGGCGGCGTGCAGCACGAGGTCGGCGACCACGCCCAGCGGCAGGCCGGCGCCGAGTTCGTACCACGTCGCACCCAGATTGCGGGTCGTCCACACCCCGAGATCGGTGGCGAGGTAGAGCCGGTTGGTGTCGAGCGGGTCCACGACGAGGTCGTTGACCGGCACCGCGGGCAGGTTGCCCGCGATGTTCGTCCACGTCGCGCCGCGGTCGGTGCTGCGCCAGACGAACGCCGTGGGCACGTCGGACGCGTAGCCCGACTGCGTCACGTACACGACCTGCGCGTCGGCGGGATCGGCCACGACGCGCGAGATCCAGCGCTTCGGCAGCCCGGCGGAGATCTCGGTCCACGCGCCGCCGCGGTTGAGCGTGCGCCACACGCGCGCGTCGTCGGTGCCGGCGTAGTAGACGTTCGTGTCGGGCTTGCTCACGTCGAGCGTGGTCACGCTGCCGAACGTGAGCGCACTGGGAATGTTGGCCGACAGGTCGGGGCTGATCTTGGACCAGTTCCGGCCGTTGTTGAGCGAGCGGTACACGTACTGGCTGCCGGCGAGCAGCGTGTTGTGCGAGCGCGGATTGAACGTGAACGGCGCGTCCCAGCCGAAGCGGTCGCTGCCGGTCCAGCCGCTCGTGGACGAGAACGACGTGCCGCCGTTCGTCGAACGCTTGAGCCCGGTCTTGTCGCTGCACCACTGCCACTCGGCGAACACCACGCTCGGCGTGGTGGGGTCCACGCCCACGTGGAAGCCGTCGCCGCCCAGGCTCGGCGTCCACGCGAACGGCCCGGCGTTGGTGCGGTTGGTGCCGTTGTCCTGCGCGCCGCCGAACACGATCGCGGGGTTCGTGGCGTCCACGTCGCCGTCGTAGAACTGGGTGATCGGCAGGCCGAGCGACTGGTCGAACGTGACGCCGTCGGTGCTCCACCAGAAGCCGCCGTCGTTGCCCGCGTACAGGTGGGCCGGGTCGGCCGGGTCCAGCCAGATCGCATGCTGGTCCACGTGCATGGCGCCGGTCAGGTCGGCCCACGTGGCGCCGCCGTCGTCCGAGCGCAGCAGGCTCACGCCCATCGCGTACACGCGCTCGGGGTTCGTGGGCTCGACCGCGACTTCGCCGAAGTACCAGCCGAAGCCGCCGAACGCGTTCGTGAACGTCGCGTCCACGTTGCGCTGCGTCCACGTGGTGCCGCCGTCGTCGGTGCGCCACATGCCGAGCCCGGTGTAGCCGCCCGCCAGCCCGCTCACGACCTGCGCGTACACCGTGGCCGGCTGCGACGGCGCCATGGCGAGACCGATGCGCCCCACGTTCTCGCCCGCGGGCAGCCCGCCCGCGAGCCGCGTCCACGTGAGGCCGCGGTCCACGCTGCGCCACACGCCGCACTCGGCGCCGTATGCACGCCGGTAGGTGTTGCGGCGCACGCGTTCCCACGTGGCGCAGAACACCGTCTCGGGATGCACGGGATTGACCGCGAGGTCGCACACGCCGGTGCTGTCGGACACGAAGAGCACGCGCGTCCACGTCGCGCCGCCGTCGGCGGAGCGGTAGAGCCCGCGGTCGGGGCCGGTCGAGAACTGCCGGCCCATGGCGCCGGCGTACACGATGCGCGGATCGAGCGGGTCCACCGCCACGCTCGAGATGCGCCCGGTCGTGGTGAGTCCGCGGTTCTGCCACGTGGCGCCACCGTCGCGCGAACGCCACACGCCGACGCCGTCGTACGAGTCCACCGAGCCGTTCGACTCGCCCGTGCCGCACCAGAGCACGTTCGGATCGGTCGGGTCCAGCGCCAGCGCGCCGACCGACACGATCGGCGTGCGGTCGGTGACCGGCGTCCAGCTCACGCCGGAGTCGGTGGATTTCCAGACGCCGCCGTTGGCCGAGCCGAGGTACAGCGTGGTGGCGCCCGGCGCCACGGCGAGCGCGGTGACGCGCCCGCCGACGTTGTACGGACCGACCGGCTGCCACGCCACGCCGGCGCTGGTCTGCAGCGAGGTCGCGCGCTCGAACGAAAGCTGGTCGAGCGCCGCGAGATACTCGTCCTGCGGGAACGTGCCGTCGGGGTTCGCGCGGCGCGCGTAGAAGAAGTCGCTCGGGTACTGGTGCGCGAGCAGGTCCTCGTGCTCGGCGCCCTGCTTCTCGTGCGGACCCGGCGCGCCGTCCACGATCAGCTCCCGGGGCGCGCCCAGCACCAGCCATGCGAGGGCGGCGGCGAACACGAGCAGGAGCGCGAGCGTCGGCAGCGGGCGGCGGGGCATGCGATCTCCGGGTGAGCGCAGGAGGTGGGGCGAGTGGCGGCCGTGGCCGGGCACCAATTGTACGGGCCCCACCGCCCGGACCGGAAGCCCGGCCTGCGGCCGGTATCCCCCGTGGGGCGGGTCAGTTCACCCGGGCGGGATCGAGCTCCTGGCCGAAGCGCCGGCCGAGGTCGCGCAGGGAGGCGCGCTGGGCCGTGTGCAGCCCGAACACGTAGCGGGCGAGGAAGCGGAACATCGGGTGGTCCACGAACCCGTCCTCGGACAGCGTCACCCGGGTGCCGGTGCCCGCCGGAGCCAGCGCCCAGGTCCACGTGCCGCCGAACCCCTGCGAGGTGTCGGCGACCGTGGCGACCAGCCGCACGGGCGGCTCGATCGTGGTCAGCACCAGCGCGTACGCACCGTCGCGCGACTGCTGTTCCCACACGGGGTGGCCGTCGCGGTCGGCGAGGCGCTTGACCGCGGTCACGTCGCGGCGCCAGGCCGGCGAGTGTTCCATGTCGGCGAGCACCGCCCAGACGCTGTCGCGTGGCGCGGCGATCGTCACTTCGCTCGCGGCGTGGTGCCGGCGCGGCGTCATCCAGCCGAGGATCCCGGCGATGCCGAGCAGCAGCACCATGGCCGCGACCAGGAACGTGAGCGTGCGGATGAACTGCTTCACGGCGTCGGTCCTCCTGCGGAGACGGCGCGCGACAGCGCGGAGTGCAGCGCGGTGGGCGTGGTGCGCGCGAGCTTGACCTCGCGCGCGCCGACGAACGCCGCCAGCGAGTGCAGCGAGCCGGCCAGTCCCGCGATCGCCGCGTCGCGGTCGGGCGCGGCCCACAGTGCCACGGGCGGCGCCTCGCCGCGCGCGAACCACGGCTCGAAGTGGGCGTGGCGCGCCTCGAGCACGCCGCGCTCGCGATGATGCTTGAGGTCCACGCGCCCCACGAGCTGGCCTTCGTGCATGAGCGGCAGCGTGTAGTAGCCGTGCGCTCGCTGCGGCGCGGGCACGTAGATCTCGATGCGGTAGAAGTAGCCGAACAGCCGCAGCGTGCGTTCGCGGTGCCACAGGAACGAATCGAACGGGCAGAGCAGCGTGGTGCCGCGGCTCGGGCGCCGTGCGCGCGCCGCGCGCTCGAGCGCGGGCAGGTCGCGCGTGAGCGCGTACCAGCGCTTCGGCAGGCCGGCGACGCGCAGCTCGGTCAGCTCGCCCTCGCGCAGCAGCCGCGCCAGCGCCGTGCGGCGCTGCGCCACCGGGCGGCGCGGCCACGACCAGTAGTTCGCGAGGTCGTCCTCGCACGCCACGCCGAGCGCGGCCACGGTGCGGCGCAGCCGTTCGACCGGCAGTTCGGCGGCCGCGACCGGCGCGACCGACTCGAGCGCGGGCAGCACGGCGCGCATCGGCGCGTAGAGCTTCTGGAAATGGCGGCGCGAGTGCACGCCGATGCGGCCCGTCTTCCACAGGTAGTCGAGCGCGTGCGTGGCCGGCTTCCACGTCCACCAGCCGCCGCCCTTGCTGCCCCGGGGCCGTTCGAACCCGGCGTTGCCCACCGGCGCGTGCGCGGCGACGGCGGCTTCGACTTCGGCGACCAGCTTCGCGTTCGCGCGGGCGCGGCCCCAGCGCGCGAGCGGGTAGGGACCCTGCGACACGTCGAGCATGGTGCCGCGCCACAGCGCGAGGTCGCGCGTCGCCACGAAGCACGCCACGTGCGACAGGTACTCGAACAGCACGCGCCGGCGGTACACCAGCTTCTCGAGCGCGGCGCGATCGTAGGCGCCGAAGCGGCTCCACAGCGTCAGGTGGTGCGCGCGCTCGAGCACGTTGACGCTGTCCACCTGCAGCCCGCACACGTCGCCCACGAACCGTTCGAGCGACGCGGCCGTGAGCCGGCGTGCGCGCGGCCGGTCGAGGTGCTGGCGCGAAAGGAACAGCGCCGCGACCGCGCGGCGCGGCACCGTGAGCGGCGCGCTCATGCCGAGAACGCCTCGCCGAGCAGGTCCGCGAGGTGCGCCAGCCGCACGGCCTGCCCGCGCGCGGCGAGCCCGCGCTGCACGTGCAGCAGGCAGCCGGGATTCGAGGCCACGACCACGTCGGGCGCCACGCGCGCGATCGCGTCGAGCTTCTGCTCGAGCTGCGCGTCGGCGAGCTCGGGCTGCGTCAGGTGGTACGCGCCGGCGCTGCCGCAACACCAGTCGGCGTTCGGCAGTTCCACGTACTCGACGCCCGGCAGCGCGCGCACGAGCCGGCGCGGCGCCTCGCGCACCTTCTGCGCGTGCGCGAGGTGACACGGGTCGTGGTAGGCGACGCGCAACGGCCGCGCGCCGCCGGGTGCGGCCAGCGGCCGCGCGCCCGCGAACGGCAGGCCCAGCTGTTCGAGCACTTCGGACAGGTCGCGCACGCACGCGGCGAACCCGGCCACGGTGGCGTCGCCGGCGCACGTGTGCGCGGCGTCGCGCAGCGCGGCGCCGCAGCCCGCGGAGTGCGACACGACCACGTCGCAGGTGCCCGCGAACGCGCGCGCGTTCGTGCGCGCCAGCGCGCGCGCCTCGTCGCGGCGGCCGTCGTGCGCGTGCAGCGCGCCGCAGCACGTCTGCGCGTCGGGCAGCCGCACCTCGGCGCCGGCGAGCACGAGCAGCCGTACGCTCTCGCGATGCGTGTGCGGGAACAGCGCCTCCATGACGCACGTGGCGTGGAACCCGACGCGCAGCCGCGGCGGTCCCGGAGGCGAAAACACCAGCGCACCGTCGCGCCGTTCCATGCGCGAGCCGTGCGGGAGCGTCGCGTACACGCGCTCGAGCGCGCGCTCGCCGCGCGACGGCACCACGGGCGCGGTCGCCAGGCCGCGGCGCACGAAGTCCGGCAGCAGCGGTTCCACGCCCGGGCTCGCGAGCAGCGCACGCACCGGCTTCGACTGGCCGAGCCGCAGCAGGTCGGCCACGGCGGCGACGCGGCCGCGATGCGGCAGCACGTGCGACAGCACGAAGCCCGCGACCAGCCGCGCCGGCGACGAACGCCGCACGCGCCGCGCGAGCTGGCCGCGCGTCGCTTCGAGCATCTGCGAATACGGCACGCCCGCCGGGCAGGCGGTCTCGCACGCGCGGCAGTCGAGGCAGCGGTCGAGATGGCGCACCACGGTGGCGTCGGCGGTCAGCGTGCCTTCGGCGAGCCCGCGCATGAGGTACACGCGGCCGCGCGGCGAGTCGGGTTCGGTCTTGAGCGTGCGGTACGTGGGGCAGGCGGTCAGGCACAACCCGCAGTGGATGCAGGTGTCGAGCCCCAGCTGCCGCGGCGGGTCGTCGGAGTCGAACCAGCCTCCGGCTGGCCCCCGGTCCGCGGGGGTGTGGCCGGCGTCGCCGCTCACGCGTCGTCTTCCGTCTGCACGTGCAGGCGGTGCAGCACGCGGTGCAGCACCGGCGACAGCAGCACGCCCACGCTCGCGAGCAGCACGACGCCGGAGTAGATCGCGTACACGGACGCGAAGATCTTGGCGCCGTCGTCGGGCATGTCCGCCACCGGGCCCATGCCGCCGAGGATCATGGCGGCGTTGTACAGGCAGTCCACCCAGCTCGTGAGGTGCGCGAAGTGGTGGTAGCCCACCATGCCGATCGCGAGCGACACGCCGATCAGCAGCAGCATGACGCTCGCGCTGTGCAGCAGCCGGGCGCGGTAGGTCGCGGCGTCGGCGAGCGGCTCGTGGTGGCGCTCCCAGCGCCGGGCGGGATTGCGTGCCGCGGTGCTCACGGGACCAGCACCAGCTTGCCGAAGTGCGCGCGCGATTCGATGCGTTCGTGCGCCGCGCGCGCCTCGGCGAGCGGCCGCACCGAGTCCACCACCGGCACGAGCGTCCCGGCTTCGATCTGCCGGAGCACCGCGAGCATCTCGGAGCGCCGGCCCATCCACGAGCCGAGCAGCGAGACGTGCTTGCCGAACAGCACGTTCACGTCGAGCGTGACCTTGCCGCCGATCGTGGCGCCGCACGTCACGAGCCGGCCGTCGCGCGCGAGCGACGCCACGCCGGCTTCGAACACCCGGCCGCCGACGTGCTCGAACACCACCTCGGCACCCTTCTTCGCGGTCAGCTCGCGCACGCGTTTCGCGACGTCCTCGGCCGCGTGGTCCACGGTCTCGTGTGCACCGAGCGCGCGGCAGCGTTCGGCCTTGCCGGTGCCGCTCGTCGTGGCGATCACGCGCGCGCCGAGCAGCCGCGCGACCTGGATCGCCGCCGTGCCCACGCCGCTGCCGCCGCCCATGACGAGCACGGTCTCGCCCGGCTGCAGCCGGGCGCGGCCCACCAGCATGTGCCACGCGGTCAGGAACACGAGCGGCATGGCCGCCGCCTGTTCCCACGGCAGTCGTTCGGGGTAGGGCAGGCAGTTCACCGCCGGCACGCTCACGTACTCGGCGTAGCCGCCGTTGCGCCGGCGCCCGAGCACGTCGTAGCTGCGGCAGGTGTTGTCGTCGCCGTTCATGCACGCCGGGCAGGTGCCGCACGACAGCGTCGGCAGCACCAGCGTCTTCGCGCCGACCGCCAGGTGCCGCACCGCGGCGCCGACCGCGACGATCTCGCCGACCACGTCGTTGCCGAGCACGTGCGGCATTTCGGGGTCGAGCCCCGGCAGCCCTGCGCGCACCCACAGGTCGAGGTGGTTGATCCCGCACGCGCGCACGCGCACGAGCGCTTCGTCGGGAGCGATCGCGGGTTCGGGCCGGTCGCCGTACTCGAGCACGTCGGGCCCGCCGAACCGCGTGAAGGTGACCGCTTTCATGTCGTCACTCGTCGAACACGACGGTGGGCTCCTCGTAGAAGCGCACCTGTCGCGAGGTGAGGCGTTCCTGCAGCCAGCGCTGCAGCCACGCGTTCTTCTCTTCGAGCGTGGCCACCGTGTCCATGCAGCGTTCGAGCGGGATGTTCAGCCGCAGCGCGCGCCACTGGATCAGGTGCCGCGTGATCCCGGCCGGAAGATACTCCCCGGCGCCCGCCAGCTCGACGACCTCGGCCGGGTCGTAGCGCGGGAACACGATCAGCGCGGAGATCTCAGGATGTTCGTGGCGCGCCTGCGTGAGCGAGTCGGTGTTCACCCGGACGTAAGGCACGCGGTCCTGGTACACGCGCACGATCTCCACGAGCAGCCGGTTGCGCTCGTGCAGCGTGCGCCCGCCCATGAGCACGAGCGCCTCGGAGTCGGAGTGGATCACGCACGCCAGCGCCTCGCGCCGCGCGAGCATGGCGCGCGCGTGGATGCGCGACTCGACCGTGCACGCCAGCCCCGGCACCCGCGCGAGCCCGGCCTCGATGCGGTCGCGCGCGTCGGCCGTGAGCGCGTGGTACCAGGTGTGCAGCTGCACGGTGGGCGACTCGTAGCGCACGACCTGCGCCACGATGTGCGGCCAGCCCGCCGCCCGGGCAGCCGTCGAACGATTCGCGCCGTCGAGCACCACGTAGCGCGGCTCGACGCGGTGTCCGTCGCCCACCTGCGTGACGATCGGCGGGTTCTTGAGCACGCCCGATTCGCGCAGCTTGCGCACCAGCGGCTCGGTGCGCTGGAGATCGTTGTACTCGTGCGGGAAGACCGCGTCCACGGGCACGAAGCGCAGGTCGGGCAGGCGGAAATCGGTGGTCGCGGACATGGCGCCGGAATGTACACGAGAATCCTTCCCGCGCCCGTGGCTTTCAGGGCCGCGTTCGTCGCCACCGCGTAACGCGGACCGGGGTGCCCGCGTAGCTTGCGGGCCGCTCCCGCGAAGTGCCCCGTCCATTCCTCCCGGAGGTCGTCTCGATGTTCCGCAAGGCATTCACCGCTCTCGCCGTGCTCGCCCTCGCCGTGGTGTTCGCGCCCGCCGTTCACGCCCAGACGGTGGACGAGATCCTCACGAAGCACTTCGACGCCCAGGGTGGGCTCGACCGGTTGCGGAAGATGCAGTCCGTTCGCCTCACCGGGAAGATGACGGTCGGGCCGGGCATGGAAGCGCCCTTCACGATGGAGAAGAAGCGCCCCGGCATGATGCGCATGGACTTCACGTTCTCGGGCATGACGGGCACGCAGGCGTGGGACGGGACCAAGGGCTGGCAGGTCATGCCGTTCATGGGCAAGAAGGATCCCGAGGCGATCGGCGCCGAGGACGCCAAGGAAGTCGAGCAGATGGCCGACTTCGACGGCCCGCTCGTGGACTGGAAGGCCAAGGGGCACGCGCTCGAACTGGTGGGCAAGGAGAGCATCGAGGGCGCCGAGACCTGGAAGCTCAAGCTGACGCGCAAGAGCGGTGCGGTCGAGTACTACTACATCGACACCGAGACCTACCTGATGCTGCGCGAAACGGCCAAGCGCACCGTGCGCGGCACCGAGGTCGAGGGCGAGTCGCTGTTCAGCGACTACAAGGAAGTGGACGGCATCATGTTCTCGTTCTCGATGACGAACGGCATGATCGGCTCGCCGCAGAAGCAGACGTTCTCGTTCGACCAGATCCAGGTGAATGCCGCCGTGGACGATTCGCGCTTCGCCATGCCGGCGGTGGCCGCGCCGGCCGACTCGGCGGCGGCGAAGCCGGCGGCGCCCGCCAAGCCTGCGGCGCCTTCGGCGCCCGCGGCGCCCGGCAAGAAGAAGTAGCGGCTCCCCACGTTCCGCGCGCGGCGCGCCTTCCGGTTTCCCGGAGCGCGCCGCGCTCGTCTCCACCACTTCCGGAGCAACGACCGCATGCGCCCCCTGGTCCACCCGCTTCGTGCCCTGATGCTCGCCGCGCTGCTCGCGGCCCCGACCCTCGTGCGCGCCGACGACGCGCCGGTGCTCGACTCCGACACCTTCGAAGGGCTGCGCGCACGCCCGCTCGGGCCGGGCGTGATGGGTGGGCGCGTCACCTGCCTCGACGGCGTGGCCGGGGACCGCGTCACGCTGTGGATCGGCACCGCGGGCGGCGGCGTGTGGGTGTCGCGCGACGGCGCGACCACGTTCAAGCCGGTGTTCGACAAGTACTGCCAGTCCATCGGCGCGATCCGCGTGTCGCCGAAGGACCCGAAGGTCGTGTGGGTGGGCACCGGTGAGTCGTGGGTGCGCAACAGCGTCGGCGTGGGCGACGGCGTCTACCGCACCGGCGACGGCGGCGAGAACTGGACGCGCATGGGGCTCGAGAAGACCGAGCACATCGCGCGCATCGTGGTGCACGCGAAGCACCCCGACACGGTCGTGGTCGCGGCGCTCGGCCCCGCGTTCTCGGACAGCCCCGAGCGCGGCATCTACCGCACCACGGACGGCGGCAAGTCGTGGACGAAGACGCTGTACGTGGACGACTGCACGGGCGCGGCCGACGTGGCCATGGACCCGCAGAACCCCGACGTCATGTACGCGGCGATGTGGCAGTTCCGCCGCCAGGCGTGGACGTTCTCGAGCGGCGGCCCGGGCAGCGGGCTCTACAAGAGCACCGACGGCGGCGCCACGTGGCGCCGCCTGACGGACGGCCTGCCCGAAGGCGAACTGGGCCGCATCGGCGTGGCGGTGTCGCCCGCGCGCACGAGCCGCGTGTACGCCGTGGTCGAGTCGAAGCGCACGGCGTTCTACCGCTCGGACGACTGCGGCGAACACTGGACGCGGCTCAACGACTCGAACATGAACGTCACCTGGCGGCCGTTCTACTTCGCGAACGTGGTGCCCGACCCGAAGGACTTCGACCGCGTGTACAAGGGCGCGCTGAACCTGGCCGTGAGCGACGACGGCGGGCTCACGTTCGGCGGCAGCGGTGCGGCGCACGCCGCGTACCACTCCGACGTGCACGCGCTGTGGGTGGACCCGCGCAACACCGAGTGGATGGTCATGGGCAACGACGGCGGGCTCGCCGTGTCGCAGGATCGCGGCACCACGTGGCGTTCGGTGCAGAACCTGCCGGTCGGCCAGTTCTACCACGTGGGCTACGACATGGACGTGCCCTACCACGTGTACGGCGGGCTGCAGGACAACGGCGTCTGGCGCGGACCGTCGCGCCATCCCGGCGGCGTGCCCAACCGCGCGTGGGAGAGCCTGAACATGGGCGACGGCATGTGGGCGCTGGTGGATCCCGCCGACGGCCGCACGCTCTACAGCGAGTACCAGGGCGGCGAAGTGTCCCGCACCGACCTGCGCACGGGCGAGGCCAAGTCCATCCGTCCCGCGCAGCGCACGGGCGAGCCGAAGCTGCGCTTCAACTGGAACGCACCGCTGCACCTGGGCCCGGCGAGCCGCGCGCTCTACATGGGCGCGCAGTTCCTGTACCGCACGCGCGACCGCGGCGACACGTGGGAGCGCATCTCCGGCGACCTCACGACGAACGACCCGCTCAAGCAGCGGCAGGAGGAATCCGGCGGCCTGAGCGTGGACAACTCGGCGGCCGAGAACCACTGCACGATCTTCGCGATCGGCGAGTCGCCGCGCGACACGAACGTGGTGTGGGTGGGCACCGACGACGGCCACGTGCAGGTCACGCGCGACGGCGGCCGCACGTGGACGAACGTGACGCGTGCGCTTCCCGGCCTGCCCGCGCACACGTGGATTTCGTCCGTCGCGCCGTCGCGGTTCGACGCCGGCACCTGCTTCGTCACTGCCGACGGTCACTGGAGCGGCGACATGCGCACGTACGTGTTCGTGACGCGCGACTACGGCGCCACGTGGACGTCGCTCGCGACCGAGTCGCTGCGCGGCCATGCGCACGTGGTGCGGCAGGACACGGTCAATCCCGACCTGCTGTTCCTCGGCACCGAGAGCGGCCTGTTCGTGTCGCTCGACGCCGGCCGCCAGTGGGCGCAGCTCAAGTCCGGCATGCCGCCGGTGGCGGTGCGCGATCTCGCGATCCAGCCGCGCGAGGGCGACCTGCTGGTCGCCACGCACGGCCGCGGGCTGTACGTGTTCGACGACCTCACGCCGCTGCGCGCGCTCACCGCGCAGGTGCTGGCGTCCGACGCCGCGGTGCTGCCGTCGCGCCCGGGCACGCTCACGATTCCGGTCACGCAGCAGCGCTTCGAGGGCGACACCGAGTTCTCGGGCGAGACGCTCGGGGAGACCGCGGTGTTCTGCTACTACCTGCGCAAGCGCCACGTCGTCGGCGAGTTGAAGGTGGAACTGCTCGACGCGAACGGCGGCCTGCTCATGACGCTGCCCGCGTCCAAGCGCCGCGGCCTGAACCGCGTCGAGTGGCCCATGCGCCTGCCGGCGCCGAAGATTCCCGCGGCCGCGAACCTCGTGCAGAACCCGTACACGTTCCTCGGCCCGCGCGCGCCCGCCGGCGACTACACGGTGCGCGTGGTGCGCAACAAGGAGACGTACGAAGGCCGGCTGACGCTCGTGCCCGACACGCGCTCGACGCACACGGCCGAGGATCGCGCCGCGCAGGTCGCGCTGGTGCGGCGGCTCTACGGCATGCTCTCCGACCTCACGTGGACCACCGAGACCATGCTCGCGCTGCGCGACTCGGCGCGCGCCACCGCGGCGGCGCTGCCGCGCAAGGACGCGCTGGCGCTCCGGCTCGGGGCGTTCGCCACGCGGCTCGAGCAGCAACGCGGCACGCTCGTGGCGGCCAAGGAGGGCGGCCGGCTCACGGGCGAAGTGCAGCTGCGCGAGGAGCTCGGCGACCTCTACGGCAAGGTCAACGCCTACGACGGCCGTCCGACCGGCTCGCAGCTCGAGATGACGGAACGCCTCGCCACGCAGCTGTCCGCCGCGCAGGCCGCGCTCGACGCGCTGCTCGCGAAGGAGCTGCCGGCGCTCAACGCCGCGCTCGCCGGCGCGCGGCGCGCACCGCTGGTGCGCGAGACGCGCGCGGCGTGGGACGCGCGCCAGAAGAAGAGCTGACGCGCTCGGAAACGCGATCGCCCGCCACACCGGAATCCGGCGTGGCGGGCGATCGTGCGCCGGGACCGGCCTGCGCCCGTGCCCGCGACGTCAGCGCCGTCAGCGCAGTCGTGCGGTCTTCGCGTGCAGCGACACGCCGGCGCGCGTCAGCCGTGCGAACCACAGGCCCGGCGCGCGTTCGGCCAGCTCGGGCAGCGTCACGCGGTGCGTGCCCGCGCCGAGCCCGCCCACCTCGCGCGACGACACGCGCCGCCCGGCCGCGTCGAACAGCTCGAGCCGCGCCCGCGCCGCGTCGGGAAGCGTGAACTCGATCGCCTCCGCGCGCGGCGAGCCCGTGAAGCCGCGCATCGCGAACCGGACGCCGGCCGGCACCACCACGCGCACTTCGCTGCCCGAGAGCGCGAGGCCGTCGCGCGTGAGCCGGTAGGTGAGCGCGTCGCCGGGCCGCACGTCGGGGTCGTCGAAGCGCCGCACGTCGCCACCGGCATCGGTCGCCTCGCCACGCGTGGTCCACGTGTCGTCGTCGCGCCGCCGCTCGACCCGGAACGGCCCGGCACCCGGCGCGTGCCACTCGAGGGTCACGCGATCGGGCCTCGCCCACGTGCTTGCGAGCGACGCCTGCGCGGGCACCGGCGCGTCGTCGCCCAGCCACTGCAGGTAGACGCTGTTCGAATCGGCGCCGGCGTCCGTCCACGCCACGTACGCATGCCCGGCGCCCGCCGCGCACGAGTACCACGGGCTCTTCGCCGCGCCCGACAGCAGCACCCCGCCGGCCGGCCAGTGTGCCGCGATCGCGCCGTTGTCGCCGACGTGCTCCGCGCGCAACGGCTGGCGCTCGGCTTCGAGCCACGACTGGAACAGCCCGCCGCCGCCGTCGAGCACGCGGTGTCCGGTGCGCAGCAGCGGCAGGCCCGGCGAACTCCAGAGCGGCACCGGCGGCCACGCGCTCGCCGCGACGCGCTGCAGGCGCGGCGTGCCGGACTCGCTCACGCCGAAGAACGCGCCGCCCGTGCCGTCGCCCATCACGGGCACCACCTGCGTGAGCATGCCGCCGAGCGGCCACGTGCCGTCGAACTGCGCGTCACGGTCGAGCCGCACGAGCCGCCACTGCGCCGTGTCGGGAGTGAGCACGACCGTGTGCCGGTACCAGGCGAGCATCGCGCCGTCGGGCCCGAGCGGGACCGCACCGCCGTACGTCGGGTCCCCGGGCCCGCCGCCCGAGACCAGCACGCGCGTCTGCGTGGCGCCCGAATGGTGCCAGCGCTGCACGTCCACGTAGCCGCCCAGCACGGTGACGCCGATCGTGCCGCCGCCGGCGTCGGGCATGGAGTTCGTGCCGCCCCACAGGTCGTCGAACGTCGCGAGGCCCGCCGTCTCGCGCGAGCGGTCGGGGTGCAGGTGCCAGCCTGAGATCGAGCGCAACGAGCCCGATGGGCAGTACGTGCGGATACGCGCCAGCAGGAACGCGCCGCCGGCCGAATCCGGCTGGCTCGGCCACGGCGACAACGAGCGGCCGCACTCCGTGTCCACGTCCACGTACGTCGAGTCGAGCAGCTCGCCCTCGGCGGGCCAGCCGCTCGCGAGCGTGCCGTCGGCGCCGAAGTGCCACGCGCGATACCACGTGCGCGTCCCGAACACGACGGGGTAGAGCACGGAGTCGGCGCTCGTCATGAGGTACACGCCGCCGGCGCCGTCGGGCGCGGACGTGAAGTATTCCGCCCGCCCCCGCTGGGGCGGCAGCGTGATGCCGTCGGCGGTCCAGCCCGCGGCGGGACCGCCGTCGGGGCCGATGCGCGAGACGTGCAGGAACGCGCGCGAGCCGCTCGTGGTCCACACCACCAACGCGCCCGCCGCGCCGTCGTGATGCAGCGCCTGCAGCGTGGCGGGACCTGCGATGCGAAGGCCGGACTCGGGCCACGACGCGAGCGCCGGGCCCGCGAGCATCGCCAGCGAAGCGAACGCGGCACACGAGGCCAGCGTGGCCAGCTGCCGGGGGAGGGGCTTCATGATGGCCTGCCGAGGTGAGGAGTGAACGGGTGAAGGATCGCCGCGGCCTTGGGGGGAACACCGGGGGAAGTGCCGTTCTCGGCCTCGTCCGAAAGGCTAGCCCCGGGGGCGGCCGCCACCAAGCCACAAGATCGCCGAACGCGAAACGGCCGGCGGGGGATGCCCCCCGCCGGCCGTTTCGTGTGCGTGTCCCGGTCAGCGCGCGGTGCGCACCACTTCGCTGAGATCGCCCGGCGTGATGCCCGGGTCGTAGTCCGGTTCGAGCGCGTCGCCCGCGTGCAGCATGCCCTCGCCGAGCTTGCCGACCTGCGCCGGCGTCAGGCCCGTGAGGTTCGCGGTGCTCTGCGTGAGGCGCTCGAGCACGCGCGAGGACGACCAGGCCGGGTGCACCGACAGCAGCAGCGCCGCGGTGCCCGTGACGAAGGGCGCCGACATGGACGTGCCGCTCCACAGGCGGTAGGTGCCGCCCGGGTACGCGCTGCGCACCGCGACCCCGGGGGCCGCGAGCGCGACGAAGCTGCCGAACGAGGTGAACGCCGCGGGATGGCGCGTCGCGTCGGACGCGGCCACGGCGATCGCGTGGCTCGAGCGCGCCGGGAACTCCTGCGGGTTCTCGGCGCCCCAATTGCCGGCGGACGCGATCACGGTGACGTGACGGTCCTCGGCGTACTCGAGCGCGTTCTGGATGGCGTCGCTGTGCGTGAGCGTGCCGAGCGACAGGTTGATCACCTGGGCGCCGCTGCGGACCGCCCAGCGGATGCCCGCCGCGACCGCGAGCACGTCGCCCTGGCCGTCGGCGTCGAGCACTCGGCCCACGAGCAGCATGGCGTCCGGCGCCACGATCGAGACGATGCCGGCCACGTGCGTACCGTGCCCGAACGCTTCGTCCACCGCGCCGTTGTTGTCGTTGTCCACGCCGTCGGCCACGTCGGTCGCCAGCACGTTCGCCGGGTCGAGGAAGTCCTTCGCGCCCACGATCCGGCCCGCGAACATCGGGTGCGTGGGATCGATGCCGGTGTCGAGGATCGCCACCTTCACGCCGCCGCCCGTGCTCACGCGGTGCGCGGCGTCGAGGCCGATCGCGGCGGCCGCGGGCTGCTCGATGGTGTTCTGCAGCGTGCCGAAGCCGTCGTCGAACGCGAAGCTCTTCTGGCGCGCCTCGGCGGGCACGATCCAACCGTTCGCTTCGTGCGTGGTGAGGCGCGCGTCGCCGGTCATGGCGAGCACGAGGTCGGCCGGCGTCTGGCCGATGCCGGGCACGTACACCGCCAGCGAGTTCTCGGCGTCGTAGCTGAGGAGCGTGGCGCCGTAGTCGCTGGCGACCGCGTTCGGGTCGGTACCCGTCGCGAGCGTGACCACCACCTGGTTGTCCACGCCCTCGTCGCCGCTGTGCTGCAGGCCGCCCACGGTACGAACGGGTGCCTGCTCCGCCGCGGTCGGCAGGTGCCGGCCGCACGAGGAGGCGAAAAGGGCGAGCAGCAGGGCCGCGAGGGCGGTGCGCTGCAGGATGTGGTGGTTCGAACGCGGCATCTCGTGTCCTCCGGTGGGCGGGAATACTACCCGCGACACACGGCTTTTGAGGCGGCCAAACTGTTCTTCACTCCGAAAAGTGTCGTCCGGGCCGTCGCTGATACGGCGAAAAGCAAGTCTGGCTAAACTTCGTGGCCGCTCGCCCGGTCGTCCCCGGGGGTGAGCAGGCCGGGTCCGCCCAGCACGACGAACCCCGCCCAGTCCAGTGGATGCACACCATGGCGGTGGAGTTGCCGTTGAGTTTGCGCGAGTGCCCGGGCGATCGGGGTGGATTGCCCCAACCGGGCGTACAGGTCGGCCATGAGCGCCGCGGTGGCCGCGTCGTCCACGTCCCACTGGGCCGCCACGACCGCACGGGCGCCCGCCAGCAGGAACGACCGCGACAGCCCGAACCACTCCTCGCCCGGGCGCACGAGCGCGCGGGCGGTGTGGCAGGCCGACAGCGTCACCCAGCGCGCGGCCAGCGGCGATTCGGCCAGCTCGCCCGCGAGCAGCCAGCGGTCGGCCAGGCGCAGGCCGGACTCGAGCGGCGCGTCGGCGCGCCAGCCACCGTGCCCGGCGAAGTGGATCCACGGCGCGGACGGTGCCAGCGCGAGGAACCGCTCGGCGGTCGCGTCGGCGCCGGCGAGTACTTCGGCGTCCGGGAACGCCGCCACGACCGCCGCCGTCTCGCGCGCCACGGCGTCGAGCTCGCCGGCGTCCACGGCCACCACGAGCGGGCGGGCCGTGGGTGCGGCGGGCTGGTCCTCGCGCGCGAGCGCGAGCCGCAGGCCCGGCACCACGACGCTCTCGGCGGCCTCGCACAGTGCGCGGCCGTCGGGCAGCGGCAGCGCCTCCCACGGCAGGCGCGCGAGCGCACCGGCCGGCGCGATCGCCAGCGCGCCGGGCCGTTCGCGTCCGGCGAGCAGCGGCCACAGCGCGAGCGCCGCCAGCTCGGCGAGCGGTGCGCGCAGCGCGTCGTCCACTTGGCGCGCCTCGGCGGGCAGGTACGCGGCGCCGCGCAGCGCGAACAGCAGCGCGTGCATGCGCGGCGCGACCTGCGCCTCGCTCGCGCGCGCGCCGCGCCCGGTGACGCCGTCGCGCGCCAGCGCCAGTGCGCCGAGCGCACCGTCGTGCACGAAGTAGTCGAGCAGCGCGGCGCGCTCGGGCAGCGCGCGGCACAGCTCGGCGGCGCGAATGACGCGCGCCGGACGCGCCGCGAGCATGCGGCTCGAACGTTCGAGCTGGGCTTCGCCCTCGCGACTGGTCACCGACGTGCCCGCGCGGCGGGCGCGTTCGCGCGCCTGCGCGGACGCCGCCCAGCGCCGCACGCTCTCGGCAGGCCGCCGCGCGCCTGGCGCCGCGCGGTCTCGCCGAGCAGCGCGCGGCCGCGCCCGCCTCGAGCGCCTCGAGCGCCGCGGCGAAGCGGCCCTCGGACAGTTCGAGCGCCGCCAGTTCGCGGTGCGGCCAGCCCCATTCGCCCCAGAACGTCGCACGCCACTGTTCGTCGAGGATGCGCGCCGCCAGCCGCTCGGCCGCCGCGGCCGCGCGCGTGAGCAGGCGCCGCGCCCCGGCCACGTCGCCGGCCGCGCGCGCGCGGCGCCCGCGGCCAGCTTGAGGTGCGCGAGCCGCGGCGTGGTGCGCCGGGCGCGCCGCACCGACGCGAACGCGCGCCGCGCGGCGCGCACGTCGCCGCACGCGAGCAGCGCGCGGGCGTGCAGCGTCGCGGCGCACGCCGCGCGTTCGCGGTCGCCCGCGTCCACGAAGCGGCGCCGCGCGGCCGACAGCAGCGCGGCCGCGGCGCGGGGGTTGCCGTCCTTCCACCACAGCGTGGCCAGCCCGAGCAGGCCTTCGCCGGTCCAGACCCGGTTGCCTTCGGCGTCGAACGCGGCGAGCGCGCGTTCGACACCGCGCTTCGCGCCGGCGAGCTGCCCGATCCGGAACTGCGCGAGCGCGCCGAACAGCCCGGCCTTCGCACTTTCGTAGCGCAGGTCGAGCGCGGCGCAGGCGTCGGCCGCGTCGCGCGCCCTCGGACACGCTTCGTCGTGCGCGCCGAGCCGCAGGAAGATCTCCGCGCGGTCGAGCCGCGCCAGTGCCGCCAGCGACGGAATGCCGCGTGCGGCGGCTTCGTCGCGCACCGCCGCCAGCCCGGCGAGCGCCGCTCGTCGCGATGCTCGAGGAAGTCGAGGTAGGCGAGGTTGTAGCTCGCGTTCAGCGCCTCGGCGTCGGCGCCGGCGGCGGCGTGCGCGTCGCGCGCCGCGCGGTAGTGCGCGCGCGCCTCGTCGCAGCGGCCGAGCAGCGACAGGCAGTTGCCCACGTTCGTGCCGATCATGCGCGCGCTGCGCGCGTCGCCCGCGCGCTCGAGCGCGCGCACCGCGGCGCGATAGCACGCCAGCGCGCGGTCGGGCAGGTCGAGCCGGTGCCACGGTTGCCTTCGTTGTTCAGCAGCCGCGCCAGCGCCGCGCGGTCGCCCGCGTGCTCGAGCCGCCGGCGGCCGAGCGCGGCCGCGCGGCGAGCGTCGGCGTAGCGCCCGAGGTACATGAGCGCGTCCACCAGCCCGATCGCGCAGCGCCCTTCCTCGCGCGCGTCGCCCGCGGCGGCGTACCACTTCGCGGCGCGCCGGTAGCACTCGGCGGCCTCGCGCGTGCGCGACAGCGCCCGCAGGATGTGCGCGCGCGTGCGCCAGCAGGCCGCGCGTGGCGGCGTCGGCGCGGCGGAGCGCGGCGGCGAAGCCGGCTTCGAGCGCCGTCAGCGCGCGCGCGGGTTCGCCGCGGCGCAGCGCCTCGACGCGCTCGATCAGAGCGAGCGCGGTCACCGTCAGCTCTCGATCGTGGGGAGCCGGTAGCGGCCGGCGGGGCCGCTCACGTGCACGTCGAGCGCGCCCGCGGGCACGTCCTCGAGCGCGAACGTGCCGTTCGCGTCGGGACGCGCGGGCGGTGCGGCGTTCGCCGTTCACGAGCATCTCGAGCGTCCACAGCGCGGGATCGCCGGCCACGAGCACGCCGCGCACCGACATGGTCGCGGCGCCCTCGCGCTCGATCTCGAGTTCGAGCGCGTGGCCGCCGAGCTTGAAGCGCAGCCGGCGCGCCTCGCCGACCGAGCGGCGCACGGCCGCGGGCAGCGGGCTCGTCAGCGAATCGAACACCAGCGTGGCGAGCGACTCGAGCGCGCGCTGCACGGGCGACGCCTGCTCGCGCGGCGTGAACACGCCGAGCGCGATGCGGTGCAGGGCCTCGGGCACCTCGCCGGTGCGGTCGCGGCGCATGGTCTCGAGCAGGTCGCCCGTCGTGCGCAGCTTCTCGCGGCAGGTGCCGCAGGGCCGGCCGAGATGCTCTTCGACCTGGCGCGCCGCGGGCGCGGCCAGGCGCTGCTCGAGGTAATCGAGCGTGGTCGCGAAGTCGAGATGGCGGTCACGCGGACCGGTGCGCTTCATGGGGAGGTCTCTCCTTCGGAATCACTCGGCCTGCGGCCGGGACCGGCGCCGGGCGCCGTGGGGCTTGCCTTCGCTCCCAGAGGTGGGAGCGTCCCCGGCGCTGATACCGGATTCGTCGAGCAGCGGTGTCGCGAACTCCTTCAGCTTCTCCATGCAGCGCGCCCGGGTGGGCCCGAGCGAGCCGATCGGCACCCCGAGGCGTTTCGACAACTCGGCGTACGCCGGCGCGGGATCTTCGTAGTAGAGCGCGTGCAGCAGGCGCTTGCAGCGGTCGCTCAGCCCGCCGAACGCCAGCCGCACCAGCGACTGGCGCTCCAGCAGTTCGAGGTCGGCGCCGACCGGGGCGTCGTCGGACGGGCGCTCCTCGAGCGCGGTCTCGCTCTCGACCGCCAGCGACTGCTCGCGCCGGCGCTTCAGGGCGGTGGCCCGGGCGATCCGCTCCGCGGTCACCGACAGCCAGCGCACCAGCGTCCGGGCGTCGCGCAGCCGGGGCAAGCTCTTGACCAGGGCGGAGAAGACTTCCTGAAAGACGTCCGTCATGTCCTCGTCGGACAGCCGCCACGAGCGCCCGACCGCATACACGAGCCGCTCGTGGCGGCGGACGAGCGCCTCCCACGCGCGCGCGTCGCCTGCGAGGCAACGCTCGACGAGCCGCGCGTCGGCGGCGGGATCGAGGGCTCCGGATCGGGGCAGCGGCACCATGGCGCGCGCACTTTATCGGAGCGCCGCGGGATCGGTACAGCACGAGCGAACTTTCCGGGTATCAGGGGGAGGGCGGGATTCACCTCTGGGATACAGGACCCCCCCGGCCACAGGCCGCCTTCGGAGACTGCATGCGCCTCGTTCTCGTCTGTACCGATCGTCAGGTCGCCTTTGCCGACGCCCGCCGCTGCCCGGCCCGTGTCCGCGGCATGGCGGAAGCGTTCTTTCGTGCCGCCCACGACGTGCACGTGCTGGCCGCCGGCCCGCAGTCGTCCGTGGAGGGCATTCCCGTCCGCGAACTGCGCCTGCCGGTGACCGTGCGCGAAGTGGACTGGCACTTCGCGCAGCTGCACCCCGACCTGGTGATCGAACACTGGGTGCCCGGGCAGGACGCCTGTGCCGAGGCCGCCGCCGAGGCGCGCGTGCCGCTGCTGCTCGACGTGGACTCCGCGCTGCTCGACGGCCGCCACGACGACGCGCTGCTCGCCACGCTGGGCACCGCGGGCGGGGTCGCCGGCGTGCTGGTGGCGAGCGAACGCGACGCGGCGCACGTGCGCCGGCTCGCCGGGCCGCTGTTGCCCGTGCACGTGATCGAGGACGCCGTCCGTCCCGAACTGCTCGGCGTGCCCGCGCCGGACGTGGCGGCGCAGGTCGCGACCCGGCTGCGGCTCGGCGAGCGCGACACGCGCGTCGGCTACGTGGGACCGCTCACCGCCGAGGGCGGCGCGCTCGACCTGCTGCGTGCCGTCGCCGCGGCGGCGCACGAGCGCGCGCTCGACCCGCAGCCGCGCGTGGTGCTGGTGGGCGACGGCGCGGCGCGCAATGCGGCGCTCGCGCTGGCGTTCGAGCTGGGCGTGCGGCTCACGCTGTGCGGCCGCGTCGCCGAGGACGAACTCGGCGCGCACCTCGCCGCGTGCGGGGTGGTGTTCGCCGGCCGTGGCGCCGGGCCGCTGCCCATGCTGCAGGCCATGGCCTGCGAGCGCGCGGTGATCGCGCACGACCTGCCCGATCACCGCCGCATCGGCCGGCCGGGCGAGGACTGCTGGCTCGTGCACGACGGCGACGTGCCCGCGCTCGCGACCGCGATCGGCGAGCTGCTCGCCGCACCGGACCGCGCGGCGCGGATCGGGCGGCGTGCCCGGATGCGCGTGGCCGACGGCTACACGTGGGCGGCGCAGATCGAGCGCGTCGCCGCGCTCGGTGCGGGGTTGGCGGAAGCGGGAGCGCGCGAACGGGCGATCTGACGCGCCCGCGCGTTCCCGCGACCGGCGGCGCTCAGCGCGCCGTGCGCTTCGCCGGCTTGGGCGCCAGCGCTTCGACCTCGGCGATGTCGGCTTCGACGTTCGGGAACAGCCCGACCTTCGCGAGCCGGCGCGGCAGCGGCACCCAGCGCGGTTCGCGCGCGAACACGGTGCGGAACACTTCCTTCGCGCGCGGCTTCTGGCCGTTCTGCCACATGGTGCAGGCCGACCAGAACTGCAGCTCGACCACGTCGGGTGCGAGCCGCATGGCCTCGGCGTAGGCGGCCGCGGCGTCGGCGCTCCTGCCTTCGCTCGTGAAGTTGTCGCCCTGGTCCTCGATGCGGTACGCACGCTGCAGCCGCAGCAGCCGCCGCATCTCGACGAGCGGCGAGTGGTGGTCCTCGACGCGCAGGTTCACCACGACGTCGTTCCACGGTTTCGCGCTCGCCTTGCCCTTGACCACGAGGATCGCGCACGACTGGCGGCCGCGGATGTCGCCGCCCTGCGCTTCGGCGGCGTCGAGCGCCGCGAGCATGCGCTCGGCGAGATCGCCCTTCGCGGCCTCGAACGCGCGCTTCATGGCGGGCCACACGGTGGGACTGGCCATGAGGTTCGCCTGGCAGCTGAAACCGTCGCCCTGCACGTCGCCCGCGTCGGGAATGCACTTCGGCCCGGTCCACGCCGCGATCCCGCCGTGCGCGTCCACCAGTGCGACCTGCCGGCCGTCGCGGCCTTCGTCGGCGCGCAGCAGCGAGTCGAGCGCCTGCTGCGCCGAGAAGCCCTTGCGCATCAGCTCGAGCCCGAGCGGGCCGTAGTCCACGAGCACGAGCGACTGCGTCGCGACCGCGCCCACGCCGCTCTCGGCCCACGGCACCGTGGGGCCGACCGAGAAGTAGTGCGACTGCACGGCCACGCCCATGTCGCCGGTGACGGGATCGCGCGCGACGATCGAGTACGTGTGCGCGAGCGGCGAAGGTGCGGCGCCCGGAACGGTGACGGCGCGGGCGGGAACCGCGGGCACGGTGAGCACGGCGAGCGCGAGAGCGGCGAGCAGGCGACGCATCGGGGCACCTCCGGTGGAGTCAACGGACGCGGCGGACGCGCGCACGTTACGCCCGGGCGGCGTCCGGGCGCGAGCACCGATCGCGTCGCACGACTCAGGCCGGGCGGACGCCCCCGAACAGCCGCTCGCGGAACCACAGCGCCACGTTCACGAGCGCGATGAGCGCGGGCACCTCGACGAGTGGGCCGATCACCGCCGCGAACGCCGCGCCGTGCGCGATGCCGAACGTGGCCACGGCCACCGCGATCGCGAGTTCGAAGTTGTTCGACGCCGCGGTGAACGACAGCGTGGCCGAGGCCGGGTAGCCGGCGCCGGCGGCACGGCTCAGCAGGAACGAACCCACGAACATGACCGCGAAGTACACGACCAGCGGCAGCGCCACGCGCAGCACGTCGAACGGCAGGCGCACGATGGCGTCGCCCTTGAGCGAGAACATGACCACGATCGTGAACAGCAGCGCGACGAGCGTGATCGGCGCGGTCGCGGGCACGAACCGGCGCGCGTACCACTCGCGTCCCCGGGCGGCGATCAACGTGAAGCGCGTCACGACGCCGGCGAGGAACGGCACGCCGAGGTACAGGAACACGCTGCGCGCGATCTCGCCGATCGTGATGTGCACCTGCACGCCTTCGAGCCCGAACCACACGGGCGCGACGCTGAGGAAGAACCACGCGTACACGGGAAAGAACAGCACCTGGAAGATCGAATTGAACGCGACGAGTCCGGCGCAGTACTCCGGGTCGCCCTTCGCGAGGTCGTTCCACACGATCACCATGGCGATGCAGCGGGCGAGCCCGATGAGGATGAGCCCGGTGCGGTACTCGGGCAGGTCGCGCAGGAACAGCACCGCCAGCGCGAACATGAGCACGGGGCCGATCAGCCAGTTCTGCACGAGCGACAGCGCGAGCACGCGGCCGTCGCGGAACACGCGGCCCATCTCCTCGTAGCGCACCCGCGCGAGCGGCGGGTACATCATGAGGATCAGGCCGATCGCGATGGGCAGCGACGTGGTGCCGCGGTCGAAGCGGTGGAGCACGGCCGTCGCCTGCGGCACGAACGCGCCCAACGCGACGCCGACGGCCATCGCGAGGAAGATCCAGAGCGTCAGGTAGCGGTCGAGGAAGCCGAGCCGGCCGGCGGCGCCGGGCGGCGTGGTGGGAGCGGTCATGGCGTGCGGTTCCGGGTTCACGGGATCCGGGCGAGGCCCGGCCGCGGCGCGTGCGTCAGCGTGCGAGCACGAACTCGCGCGTCGTGCGCGCGCCCGCGGTGCGGAGCGCGGCGAAGTATACGCCCGCCGGTGCGGCGCCACCCGCGTCGTCCCGCCCGTCCCACGCGAACGCGTGCCGTCCGGCGGCGAGCGTGCCGGTGTGCAGCGTGCGCACGCGACGGCCGCCCACGTCGCAGATCTCGAGCGTCGCGCCGCCCGCGCGCGGCAGCGCGAACGCCAGCGTGACGGCGCCGCGCGCCGGGTTCGGCCACGGCGCGGCCAGCGCGAGCGCGGGCGCCGGGCCCGCTTCCACGCCGAGCGCCGCCGGCGCGATCGCGAACACCGCGGTGGTGTCGCCGCGCACGGGCGCGAACGCGTCACGCACGCGCAACCGCGCGAGCCCGGTGGGCGCGCCGGTCACGTTCCAGCGCCACGCGCCGCCGGTCACGCCGCGCGCGAGCGCGACCCAGTGCGCGCCGTCGTCGTACGACAGGTCGAGATCGGCGGCGTCCAGCGCGCTCCAGTGCAGCGTGAGCGAGGCACCCAGCGCGGGTGCGCCCGCGGCCGGTGGCGTGAGCGCGGGCTCGCGCTCGCGCGCGAGGTTCCCGGGCAGCACGCGCAGCGCTGCCGCGGCGTCGTCCAGCACGAGCAGGTCCGCGACGCCGTCGGCGTCGGGATCGCACGCCGCGAGCGCGCACGCGCGTGCGAGCGGCGTGCCGGCCGCGGCGAACGCACCCGCGGCGATGCGCGCCGTGCCACGCAGCAGCGTGACGCCGCCGTCGCCGCCCACCGCAGGTCCGGCGCGCCGTCGCGGTCGAAGTCGCCACCAGGCGAGCGCGCGCGCCGCTGCGGCGGTCGCGAACGCGACCGGCGTGCCGAAGCCGCCCGCGCCGTTGCCCGCGGCGCCCAGCACCGTGCCGGTCGCGTCCACGCCCGCCACGTCGGTCGCGCCGTCGCGATCGAGGTCGGTCGCCAGCAGCGCCGCCAGCGCGCCGCCGCCGAACCCGCGCGTCGCGCCCAGCCGGAAGCTGCCGTCGCCGCGTCCGGCGGTGCCGTTGCCGAGCAGCGTCGCGAGCACGCCGTTGCCGCCCGCGAGCAGGTCGGTGATGCCGTCGGCGTTCACGTCGGTCGCGACCAGCGCCGTCGCCGCCGCGGGCAGCGCCACCGCTCCGGGCGCCGCGAACGCGGCGCGGCCGTCGTCCGCGGCGGCCGTGGCACGAAACGTCACGCGCTGCGCCGGCGGCGTGCCGCAGGCCACGGCCAGATCGGCACGGCCGTCGAGGTCGAAGTCGGCCGCCACGAGCGCCGCGTTCGCTCCCGCGGTGCCCAGCATGCGCGCTTCGCCGAAGCCGCCGGCTTCGAGCGCGCGGCGCACCGAAACGAAGTTCGCGAGCCGCGTGACGAGATCCTCGCGGCCGTCGCCGTCGCAGTCGGCGAACACCACCGAGCGCGCGTCGGCTTCGCCGGCGTCGGTCCACGCGCCGCCGCCGAGCGGCGCCACGAGCACGCGCCCCGCCGCGACGGTCGCCACGTGCGACGCGCCGAGCGCGAGCGCACTCGCGCCCGTACCCGAGCCCGGCCACGCGTCGCTCCGCGGCGTGCCGTACGGCGCGACGATCGCGAACTCACCGCTCACGTCGGCGCGCGACGGGTTCGCGGCGTCGCTCACGCGCAGGCGCGCGTGCGCCGTGGCCGGGCCCGTGACGATCCACGCCAGTGCGGTGTCGGCGCTGGCCTCGGCGAGCGTGACCCAGTGCATGCCGCCGTCGCGCGACAGTTCGACGCGCGCGAGCGCGATGCCGCTCTCGCGCGACCACGCGATCCGACGCGCGAAGCCGGTGACGAAGCGTTCGCCGTCGTGGCGCGCACGCAGCGCGACGCTCGCGCTCGCGAGCGGGGGGCACATGCCGGCGAGGCATGCGACGGCGGACTGGTCCGGGCGCGCGACGAGCAGGTCGGTGACGCCGTCGCCGTCGAAGTCGCCGCTCGCCAGTTCGCCCCCGCCACCGGCGAACACCTGCGGCGCGCCGAAGCCGCCGGCCGCGCCCGCGAGCACGCGCACGTCGCCCGCGGCCGCGTCCACGAGCGCCACGTCGGCGTGGCCGTCGCCGTCGAAGTCGGTGACCACGGGGCTGGCCGCGGCCGCGCCGGCCGACGACGTGACCGGCACGCCGAGCGTGGGCGCGGCCGGCGTCGCCGACTCGGTGCCGACGGTGAACAGGTCGCCCGTCGCCAACGCGCACGCCACCACGTCGAGACGGCCGTCGAGATCGAAGTCGCCGAGCGCGAGGTCGCCCGCGCCGCCCGGCAGCGCGCGCGTCGAAGCGAGCGCGAAGCGCGCGTCACCGCGCCCGGCCGCACCGCCGCCGCGCCAGATCTCGAGCGCGCTGCTGCCGGAGACCGCCAGGGTCGGTGATGCCGTCGCCGTCGAAGTCCGCGTGCGCGAGCGTGCGCGGCGCCGCGTCGAGCGCCACGCGCCATTCCGCCGCGAGCGGTGCGCTGCCCACCGCGCTCCGCACCACCAGTGCGCGCGACGTGCCGTCGTCGGCGAGCACCGCCGCGTCGGCGTGGCCGTCGGCGTCGAAGTCGGCGCAGGTCACGTCCACGCCGTGCGCGAGCGGCACGGCGTGCGCGGGGCCGAAGCCGCCCGCGCCGTCGCCTGCGCGCCAGTCGAGTCCGGCGGCGCCGAGCGCCAGCAGGTCGAGCAGGCCGTCGCCGTCCACGTCGGCGAGCCGCACGCGCACCGACGCGTCGAGCGCGAACGGTGCGAGCGCCGTGAAGCGGCCGTCGCCCGTGCCACGCAGCACGCACGCCGTGCCGCCGCCGGCGGCGAGCGCGTCGAGCCGTCCGTCACCGTCCAGGTCGGCCACCGCGAGGTGGTTCGCCGCGCACCCCGCGGCCGAAGCGAGCGGTGCGCGCAGCAGCCCGCAGGCGCGAACGTGGTGTCGCTGGCGTCCTGTCGCCAGCCGATCGCCGCGTCGCGCACGCGCAGCCGCATGCGTTCCGACGCGGCGCCGCTCGCCAGCACGCGCGCGTGGTCGCCGGTCGCGCCGCGCACGAGCGCGGTCCACGTGGCGCCGCCGTCGCGCGAGAGTTCCACGTCCACCGCGGCCGTGCCCGGCGCGGCGCTCCAGCGCACCGTCTGCGCCGTTCCCGGCCACCACGCTTCGCCGCCGTTCGGCGCGAGCAGGCGCGGCGCCGCGGCCGCGGGGTCGCGCAGCTGCCGAGCCAGCGCGTCACGCTGTTCGCCGAGGTGTTCAGGCTGACGGGGTCGGCGGCGCCGTCGCGGTTGAAGTCGCCCACCGCCACGCCCGCGGCGCCGCTGCCCGCCGCCAGCACGAGCCACGAGGCGAAGCTGCCCGCCGTGCCGCGCAGCAGCGCGAGCTGGTTCGTGCCCGCGCACGCCGCCGCCACGTCGGGCGTGCCGTCGCCGTCGAAGTCGGCCACGGCCAGGTCGCGCGGCGACAGCGGCGTGGCGATGCTCGCGGCGTTCGTGAACGTGCCGGTGCCCGTGCCGCGCAGCAGCGTGAGCGCGCTGCCGGCGCCGTTCGACACCAGCAGGTCGGGCCGGCCGTCGGCGTTCGCGTCCACGACCGCCAGTCCCCACGGCGAGCCGGGCGCCGCCACCGTGATCGCGGCCGCGAAGCCACCGCGGCCGTCGCCGCGGAACACGCTCACGCTGGCTCCCGAGTTGTTCGTGCACGCCAGGTCGAGCGCGCCGTCGTCGTCGAAGTCCGCGCACACCAGCCGCGTGGGCGCGGCGCCCGCGGCGAGAGTCGCGGCCGTGGTGAACGCGCCGGTGCCGTCGTTGCGCAGCACGAGTACGGCGTTCGTGCTGCTCGAGGCGAGCGCGAGGTCGTCGTCGCCGTCGCGGTCGAAGTCGCCGGCGATCGCGCCGCGCACGTTCGAACCCGCGGCGACCAGCGTGCCGCCGGCGAAGCGGCCCGCGCCGTCGTTGCGCCACAGCACGACGCCCGTGCTCACCGCCACCGCGAGATCGGTGTCGCCGTCGCCGTCGAGGTCGGCGGGGGCGAGCCCCAGCCCCGCGGTGCCGCCGGAGTACGGCACGGGCGCGGCGAACGTGCCGTTCGGTGCGCCGTTCACGCGCACGCCGAGCAGCACGCTGAGCGCGGCGCCCGAACCGTTCGCGCACGCGAGGTCGTCGGCGCCGTCGGCGTTGAAGTCGGCGCGGATCACCATGCGCGGGCTGGTGCCCGTGGCGTACGACACGGCCGCGCCGGGCCCCGTGCAGGCGGCGCGCGCGTCCGGCGCCGCGCCGAGCAGCGCGAACGCCGAAATCGTCCGCACGGCGCGGACGAGCCGCGCGCGTTGCGTGGAATGCATGACGCTCCCCTCGAAGCGTGAGCGAGGTGCGGGAACGAACGGGGCGGTGCTGCGTCAGGGGTAGGGGAATCGTCCCGTGCGCGTGAATCGCCGGGCAAGCACCGATCGCGTTTCGCCCGCTCGAGCGCGGCGGCCGGGAAAAATCACCCGGCGTTCTGCACGATTTCGGGCCCGCGCGCGCAACGCCGCTCCGCAGCGGCGTTCCTGGGCGAAATCGCGCGGCCGGGAGGCGCCCGCCGCGGGGTTCGCCGCGGGTGCTACCGGGTGCGCCAGCGCTCGCCGAGCGCGCACGCGCCGGCGGGATCGAGCGCCGCGGACAGCCGCTCGCGCAGCGCGCGGGTGGCGCGCGTCGCGTCGTCCTCGGGCCGCACCGGCAGCGCCAGGCCGCGCGCGGCGATCGGCGTGAAGCCCGCCGCGGCGAGGCGCTCGAACAGCACCGGCCGTTCGTGCTCGGCGGGCCACAGGTGCAGCCGGCCGCACGCCGCGTGGAACACGAGCGTGTCCGCGCACGCGAGCGTGAGCAGTGGCGCGAGCGCGGCGGGCGTGCGATGCGCGCTCGTGCACGTGAGCCGCGGCCCCGGTCGTTCCTCGAGATCGGCGAGCGCCTGCCAGAGCGGCGGCACGTCGTGCGCGTCGCGCGCGAACGCCTCGGCGCCGAGCGCGGCGCGGTGAACGCAGCCGATGCCTCGGTCCACAGCGCGTCGCCCTCGAAGCCTGTGACCACCGCGAACGGCTCCGCGGGCACCGCACCGCCGAGCGCCTCCGCGGCCGCACGCGCACCGAGCACGCTGAGCGCCGCGGGCTCGCGGCGCGGGAACCCTCGCCAGCGCGCGGCGTCGGCGAGCAGTGCCGCGTCGGCGGCATGCACGAGCGCCACGCGCGACGGCGGCAGCGGCAGCAGCTTGAGCGAAGCTTCCACGAACGCGCCGAGCCCGCCCTCGGCGCCCACCATGAGCCGGTGCACGGCGTGGCCCGCGACGTTCTTCACCACGCCGCCGCCCGTGCGCGCGAGCACGCCGTCGCCGGTCACGAACCGCGCGCCCAGCACGCGGTCGCGCGGCGCGCCGAACTGCAGCCGCCGCGCCCCCGACGCGTTCGCGGCGAGTACGCCGCCCAGCGTGGCGCGCGCCGCGCACGGCGCTTCGAGCGGCAGTTCCTGCCCGCGAGCGGCGAGCGCGTCGCGCAGCGCGGCGATCGTGATGCCGCACTCGGCGGTGATCGTGAAGTCGTCGGGCTCGTAGCGCACGATCCGCGTGAGCGCGCGCAGCGACAGCGCGTGGTCGTAGCGCGTGGGCGCGGGCGCGTGCGGCAACGCCACGCCGCCGCCCCACGGTGCGAACGTGGCGCCGGCCGCGAGCGCGCGCACGGCGTCGCGCAGCGCCTCGGCGCTGGCGGGCGCCGAGGCCGTGCTCGGCGTCACGCCGCCGATCGCGAAGTCCGCGGGGTTCAGATCCATGGGAGGTCCGGGCCCTCCGGGCCCGCCGGGCCAGGGATGCGGGGAGCCGGCGGGGCGTGGCCACGCGCGGCCGCCCAGCTGCACGGGCGCGCGGCCGTGCGCACTGGCGTGCGCACTCGCGTGCGCACTCGCGTGCGCTTCGCCGCAGCCGGCGCCGCCGGGCAGGATCTTGCCCGGGTTCAGCCGGCGTGCCGGGTCGAACGCGGCGCGCACGCGGTCCATGACCGCGAGGTCGTCGGCCGCGAACAGCTCGGACATCATCGGGCGCTTCTCCATGCCCACGCCGTGTTCGCCCGAGATCGTGCCGCCGAAGCCGATGCACATGCGCAGGATCTCGTGCGACACCTCGAGCGCGTCGGCCTGCTGGCGCGGCGACTTCGCGTCGAACAGCACGTGCGGGTGCAGGTTGCCGTCACCCGCGTGGAACACGTTGCCCGCTTCGAGCCCGCGCGAATCGGCGAGCCGGTAGATGGTCGCGAGGGCCTCGGCCAGGCGCGTGCGCGGCACGACGCCGTCCATGATGTAGAACCCGCTCGCCGTGCGGCCGTACGCCCCGAACGCCGACTTGCGGCCCTTCCACAGCAGCGCGCGCTCGGCCGCGTCGCGCGCCACGCGCGTGCTGCGCGCGCCGTGCGCGCGGGCGATCGCGCCGATGCGTTCGACCTGGGCGGGCAGGCTGGCCGCGGGTCCGTCCACCTCGATCAGCAGCAGCGCCGCCGCGTCCACGGGCAGGCCCATGCCGAGCCACGCTTCGACCAGCGCCACCGTGTGGCGGTCCATGATCTCCATGGCGGCGGGCACGATGCCGTCGGCGATCACGCGCGAGACCGCGTTGCACGCGTCGGCGACCGACGTGAAGTCGAACAGCATGGTGCGCACGTCTTCGGGCACCGGCAGCAGCCGCACGCACACCGCGGTCACCACCGCGAGCGTGCCCTCGCTGCCGACCACGAGCGAGGCGAGGTCGAAGTCCGGCGCGTCGCAGCAGTCGCCACCCAGCGTCACGCGCGTGCCGTCCTCGAGCGCCACGTTCACGCCGAGCACGTGGTTCAGCGTGACGCCGTACTTGAGGCAGTGCGGACCGCCGGCGTTGGTCGAGACGTTGCCGCCGATCGTGCTCACCTGCTGCGATGCCGGGTCGGGCGCGAAGTACAGGCCCGCCGGTTCGAGCTGGCGGCTGAGCCACAGGTTCACGAGCCCGGGCTGCACCCACGCGAACAGCCGTTCCTCGTCCACGTGCAGCACGCGGTCCATGCGGTTGAGCGACAGCGACACGCCGCCCTGTTCGCAGGTGCACCCGCCCGCGAGCCCGGTGCCGGCCCCGCGCGGCGTCACGGGCAGGTCGTGCGCACGCGCCCAGCGCAGCACCGCGGACACGTCGTCCTCGGTGCGCGGCAGCGCCACCACGTCGGGCGCGGCGCGGTCGAGCGTCATCGCGTCGGCGTCGTACGTGAACAGCGCGGCGGGTTCCGCGAGCACGCCGTCCGCGCCCAGCAGGGCGCGCAGTTCGTCGAGCGCGGCGGGAGTGAGCGGCATGGCGGCCACCTTATAAGCATGCCGTGCAACATGCACGTTGACTCGCGAGGCCGCGGAACGGGACCATCCTTCGGAATGCTCCTCCGCTCCGGCATCCGTGGCGGCCGCTTCGTGCTGGCCGCCCTGCTCAGCCTCGCCGCGCTCGCCGCGCGGCCCGGCGGCGCGCGCGCCGCGTGGCCGACGAACCCCGCCACGAACGTCGCGGTGTGCACCGCGGCCGGCGTGCAGGCGTACCACGGTGCGATCACCGACGGACAAGGCGGCATGTTCGTGGCGTGGTCCGACACGCGCACCGGCACGGGCGACATCTACGTGCAGCACATTTCGGTCTCGAGCCTGCCGCTGTGGAACGCGACCGGGCGGCTGGTGTGCGGCGCCGCGGGCGACCAGGACCAGCCCGTGCTCGTCGCCGACGGCACCGGGGGCGTGTACGTGGTGTGGCGCGACTTCCGCAACGGCGTGACCGGCGATCTCTACGTGCAGCGCGTGGACGCCACGGGCACGCCGGCGTGGCCCACCAACGGCGTGGCGCTGTGCACGGCCGCGAACGAACAGGCCTACCCGGTCATCGTGACCGACGGCCGCACGCTGGCGCCCGGACCCCTGAGCGCCTCGAACCCGCTCGGCGCGATCGTGGTGTGGGAGGACTGGCGGTCGCAGATCGCGATCCACGCGCAGCGCGTGAACGCGTCCGGCAGCATGCTGTGGACCGCGAACGGCCTGCGGCTCTCGGGCGCGGCCGCGCCGCAGTTCGATCCGGCGTGCACGCCCGACGGCGACGGCGGCGCGTTCGTGGTGTGGGCGCAGCAGGGCGCGGTCACCTACGACGTGGCCGGCCAGCACCTGCTCGCCGACGGTTCGGTCGCATGGGGCGTGAACGGCGCCAACGTGAGCGTGGCCGCCGGCGCGCAGGTGCACCCCGTGGTCTGCCGCGACGGCGCCGACGGCGCGATCGTCGCGTGGGAAGACCACCGCGGCGCCGACTCCGACGTGTACGCGCAGCGGCTCGGCTACTTCGGCGGCACGAAGTGGCTGACGAACGGCCGCGCCGTCTGCAGCGCGCCGGGCGACCAGTGGCAGCCCGCGATCGTGCCCGACGGCGCGGGCGGCGTGATCGCCGCGTGGACCGACCAGCGCGCGGGCTCCGACATCTACGCGCAGCGCGTGAGCGCCGAAGGCGCCGACGCGTGGATCGCCGACGGCGTGGCCGTGTGCGTGGCGCCGAGCACGCAGCAGTTTCCCGCGCTCGCGAGCGACGGCCGCGGCGGCGCGATCGTGTCGTGGGAGGACTACCGGCCCGGCACCATCGCCGACGTGTACGCCCAGCGCCTCTCGGCGGCCGGCGTGCCCGCGTGGACGCCGAACGGTCAGGCGGTCTCGACCGCGAACGGCAACCAGTACGGCGTCTCGGTCGTCGCCGACGGCGACACGGTGGCGATCGTGGTGTGGACCGACCAGCGCACCGGCGGCAGCGACATCTACTGCCAGCGCGTGCCGCTCGTGCTCACGCTCGACGCGCCCGGCGGGCCCGGGCAGCCGCCCGCCACGGTGGCGCTGGCGGCCGCGCCGAATCCGGCGGTGGCGCGCGTGGCGCTCGCGTTCACGCTCGCGCGGCCCGGCACGGTCGAACTCGACGTCTACGACACCTCGGGCCGGCGCGTGCGCACGCTGCTGCGCGGCGCGCGCGACGCGGGCGCGCAGTCGGCGGCCTGGGACGCGCACGACGACGCGGGGCGCGCGTGCACGCCCGGCACCTACTGGGCGCGACTGCGGGTGGACGGTGCGCCGGCGGGCCGGCGCGCGGTCACGCTGGTGCGCTGACGCCCGCGGTCAGCGGGCGGCCTCGGGGAGCGACACGCGCACGCGCGTGCCCTTGCCGCTCTCGCTGTGGATCTCCAGCGTGCCGCCGTGCTTTTCGACCAGCGCGTGCACCGTCGGCAGTCCGAGCCCGCGCCCGTCGGCGCGCGTGGTGAAGAAGGGCTGGAACACGCGGCACTGCACTTCCTCCGACATGCCGCAGCCGTCGTCGCTCACCTCCAGCCACGGCATGGGCCGGCGTGGCGTGCCCGGACCGGTGGTGATGCGCACGGTCCCGCCTTCCGGGCCGATCGCCTGCCACGCGTTCACGACCAGGTTCAGCGCCACGCGCCGCGCATCGGTCGGGTCGGCGAACACCGGCGGCAGCGAGCCGGCGAGCGCCATCTCGATCCGCACGTGCTTGGGCGCCGCCGGTTTCACCAGCTCCACGATCTCGGTCACGACCGCGTCGAGATCCACCGCCTGCGCCGGCGCGCTTTCCTGGCGCGCGACCGCGATCATGCGGCGCGCGAGTTCGCCCGCGCGGTGCGTGGCGGCGATCACCGCGTCGAGCGCGGGGCGGTCGGGGTGATCGGGGGCGAGCGCGTGCCGCACCATGGCGGTGTGGCCGCCGACCACCTGCAGGATGTTGTTGATGTCGTGCGCGAGGCCGGCGGCCAGCAGCCCGACTTCGGCGAGGTTGCGCTGGCGTTCGAGTTCGCGCGCCAGCACTTCGCGCTCGGCGAGCGCGCGCGTGAGTTCCTGCTGCAGCCGCTGCGACTCGGCGCTCATGCGCTCGGTGCGGTTCGCGTTCTCGCGCAGCAACCACGACAGCATGTCGGCGCGCCGGTGCGGAGCCTCGATCACGTGCGCGACCGCGGGCTCGTGCAGCAGTGCGGCGTGGCGTTCGCGCGCCAGCGCGCGCACGTGTTCGTGCACCTCGGCGGGATCGCGGCCGGTCTCGGCCAGCGCCTGCTCGAATCGCGCCAGCGCCTCGGGGAGCGCGGCGAGCCGGTCGGCCTCGGCCTGCTCCATCAGCCGTTCGAGCGCGCGGCGTGCGCCACGGCCGGCGGGGCCCGCCGGCACCATGGCTTCGAGGTCGCGCACGAAGGGAACGACGGCCCGCCAGGGCCGGCGCTCGGCAACGTGCGTCGCGGTCGTGTCCGCGCGCCGTGGGCGCGCAGGAATCTCCGACACGGATCCCCACCCATCACTACCAGGAGATGCGGCTTCGCCCGGTGGCCTGGGCCGCCGGACGTTCGGTGATCGAGTCTCCGAGGGCCGCGGTGGGGGAATGCTTCCGCGGTGGCGCCACGTTCCCCGAGTGACGGACCGGCGCGCAAGTCAATTCGGGTCGGCACACCTTTCGTGCCGGACTCCCGCGACAGAACGCGGGTTCAGCGCAGCGAGGCCGCCAGTGCGGTGAGCGCGTCTTCGGCCTGCGCGTATCCCGTGCGCAGCAGGAACGCGCTGTTGCGTCCGTACGAGCGGGCGCCGATCGCGAAGTAGTTCGGTTCGGGGTGCGCGAGCACGCCCGCGCCACCCTCGGGCGCGACCATGCAGTCGGTGCCCGCCGCGCCGCCGAGCAGTTCGGTCGCCAGCTTCATCGAGCCGCGGGTCGCCCAGCAGAAGTGCGCCTGCAGTTCGCTCGTGAGCGCGAGATCGGGCACGTAGCCCACGTTGAGCACGACCTGCTCGACTTCTTCCACGCGCGCCTGTTCGCCCACCTGCAGCGTGACGCGGTAGCGGTGCGTGCCGGTGTTGTATTCGAAGCCCTCGACTTCGGCGCCCCCGATCCACGCGACTGCCGGGTTCGCGCCGCCGCGCAGCGCGTGTGCTTCGGCGTACAGCGCGGCACGCGCGGGGAGCGGGTCGTTCGCGACCTCGCCCGCCAGCGGGCCGGTCTCGCGCGTCACCCACGTGACCTGCGTGCCGGGTTCCTCGAGCGCGAGCTTCGCGAGCGCGGTCACCGTGGTCGCCGCGCTCGCGCCGCCGCCCACCACGAGCGTGCGCTTGCCCGCGTGGCGTTCGCGGCGCAGCCCGAGCACGTCGTCGGGCCGGTAGCTCATCTGCGGGGCCAGGTACAGTTCGCCGCGCGCCGGCATGCCGCCGGTGCCCGCCCAAGCGGGCTGGCCGAACGTACCCGTGGCGTCGAGCACTGCGAACGCGTGCAGCACGCTCTCGCGTCCGCCGGCGTCGCGCACGAGCAGGCGGAACGGCGCCTCCGCGCGCGCGGGATCGCCGATGCGCTCGTGCGAGGCCAGGCCGCGGCGCGCGATCTTCACCACCTGCTGGTGCGCGTGCACGCGCGCACGCAGTGCGTCGGTGGCGGCGAGCGGCAGCAGCACGCGGTCGGCGAACTCGTCGCCGGTCGGGCACTCGTCGGCCGGCGGCGCGGTCCAGCCGTTCGCCGCGAGCAGCCGTTCGCCGGCCGGGCCCACGTTCATCCGCCACGGCGTGAACATGCGCACGTGTCCCCAGCCGCGCAGGTGCGCGCCGATCTCGCCGCGTTCGAAGACGTGGACGTCGAAACCGAGTTCGAGCGCGCGGGCGGCGGCTTCGAGGCCGACGGGGCCGGCGCCGACGATGGCGAGCGACTGGCGGGCGGGGGTCTGCATGGGATCTCCGGACGAGGAAGTGCGTGCGCGGCGGGCGGGCACTGTAGCCGCGCGCCCCGCGGGGCGCTACTCCACGTCGGAGCGGCCGGCTTCGGTGATGATGCGCTCGCGGTACTCGCGCACGAGTTCGGCGTGCACGTCGAGCGACCGCCACCACAGCGCGGTGCCGGCGAGCGCCCAGAATCCGGCGAGCGTCCACGCCACGGCGAGCGCGGCGGGAGCGGCCAGCCGGTGCGCGGCCAACCACACCGTGCCGAATCCGAGCGCGGCGATCAGCGCGGTCGCGAGGAACAGCCCCAGCGTCTGGAAGAACCCCGGGCCGCCGCGCATGCCCGAGCCGCGCCGTCGTGCGCGCGTGGGGAACCGGATGCCCACCGACGTGCCCACCACGAGCGAGCCGAACAGCACGCCGACGCCCGCGAGCAGCATCGGGGCCTGTTCCGGGCCGCGCGTCAGCGGCATGAGGAACGCGGCCACCGCGCCCACGAGCACCAGCTCGACGGCGATCCGTGCGAGGAACTCGAGGTTCTTGGACAGCACCAGGTCGCGCGGACGGCACGGCAGCAGGAACAGGCTGCGCACGCCGGCGCCGTCGTACGCGAACAGCATCATGCTCGACATGCCGACCGTGAAGACCAGCATCATGAGCACGAACGCCGGGCTGCTCGAGGGTTGGCCGCGCCCGGTGACGCTGAGCACGATCACCATGAGCGGCAGCGAGATCATGCTCGCCACGCGCTGCGGGTGCGCGAACGTGTAGCGCACCTCGCGCGCCAGCAGCGCGCCGAGTTCCGGCCGCAGCGGCGGCGAGAACAGCGCGAAACGGTCGGCCGCGCGCGTGCGCACCGTGGCGCGCGGCGCGCCGCCCGCGCTTTCGCCCGCGCGCACCACGTGGCGCATGAGCGCGGCCGCGGGCAGCACGCCCAGCACCAGCATGGCGAGTGCGCCCGCGGCCCCGGCCAGCGCGCGTACGGGATCGCCCTCGAGCGCGCCCGTGGCGAGCGCGGCGGGCGCGCTCACGGTGGGCACGAACGTCAGCGCGTTCGCGACCGTTTCGAGCGCGCGCGCCGGGTCCATGTGGTTCGCCTGCAGCCAGCGGGCGGAGTCCTGCACGGTGGCGCGCGCCGCGAACTGCATGCCGAAGAACATGAGCGGCAGCACGAGGCCGGCCGCATAGCGCGTGGCCTCGCGCCGCAGCAGTTCGTCGAGCAGCGCGAGCAGCACCTGCAGCACGAGCGCGGTGAGCAGCGACAGCAGCAGCGCCGCGCAGGCGGCGGCGATCGCCGCCACGACGCCGGCGCGCTGGCCCACGGCGAGCGCGACCGCGCCGAGCGCCGGCGCGGTCATGAGCGACATGGGTTCGAGCAGCGTGGCGATCACGTTGATCGTGAACACCGAGCGCGGCGACACGGGAAAGCGCAGGAACTTGTCGAGCTCGAACGTGCGCCCCAGCGCGCCCGACACCAGCCCCATCCACAGCCACACGAACTGGCACACCGCGAACGTCACGAGCACGGCGGGCGCACCGGCGCGGTCCACGCCGATGTACGCGAGCGCCGCACCGCCCGCCCAGAACGGCGACAGCGCCACGAACAACACCACGGCCACGAGCGCCGACACCCAGCGCGCCTTCGCGGTGCCGGAGTTCAGGAACAGCTTCCAGCGCAGCCAGAGCAGCAGCCGCAGGGTCTTCACCGCGCGTCGTTCCCGTCGGGCGCCGGAGGCGCCGCAGGCGTCGCGCCGCCGGTGAGCCAGTCCAGCCCCTGCGCCGCGTCGTTCTTCTGCGCGCCGACGCTGGCGAGGAAGAAGTCCTCGAGCGAACGCGAGCGCCCTTCGGCGTCGAGCCGCAACGCTTCCAGCGAGCCGTTCGCCACCAGGCGGCCGCCCGCCACGATGCCGACGTGCGTGCACAGGCGCTCGACCACCTCGAGCACGTGCGACGTGAGGAACACCGTCACGTTGCGGTTCGCGACCAGCCGGTGCAGCAGTTCGCGGATCTCGCTGGTCGCGACGGCGTCCACGCCCTCGAACGGTTCGTCGAGGAACAGCAGCCGCGGCTCGTGGATCAGCGCGCACGACAGCGCCAGCTTCTTGCGCATGCCGTGCGAGTAGCCGGCCACCAGCTTGCGCGCCGACGCGGTCAGTTCCATGACCTCGAGCAGTTCGCCCGCGCGCTGCTTCGCCACCTTCGGCGCCAGTCCCTGCACCTCGCCGACGAAGCGCAGCTGTTCTTCGCCGTTCAGGCGTTCGAACAGGTGCAGGCCGTCGGGTACCACGCCGATCCGGCGCTTGATCTCGAGGTCGTCCTTCTCGAGATCGAGCCCCAGCAGCCGCGCGCTTCCCGACGTGGGGCGGAGCAGCCCGGTGAGCATGTTGATGGTCGTGGATTTCCCGGCGCCGTTCGGGCCGAGGAAGCCGTAGAACGAACCCTCCGGCACCTGCAGCGACAGCCGGTCCACGGCGGTCTGGGCGCCGAACGTGCGGGTGAGTTCGAAGGTTTCGATCGCGAAACCGGGCATGAGCGGCCTCAGGTCGGGGTGGGACGGAGCGTACGGGCGCGCACGATAGCAGGTCCGGCACTCGCCCCGGCGTGCGGCGCGCACGCCGCGATCGCGCATCGCGCACGTTCGGGGGCATGGCGGCACGGTGCGGCGAGGTCACGTGTCACTGCACCGCCGGAGTCATTTCGCGCACCGCCGCGCGGAACGCCGTCGCGCCGGCCCCCCTGCGTGTGGTCTTCTGCACGCGAGCCACCCGGCCGCACGGGCGAACTCACCCGCCGGGGCCCGGTGCGTACGACCGGCGCCCGGCCGCGTGGGCCGCGTGGGAGGTGCTCAGGACACGAGTTGGGCCGTGATCGGTGCGTGATCGCTCGCGCGACCCGCGCCGTCCAGCCCCAGCACCGTGTTTCCCGTACCCGAACTCCAGCCCCTGCCGGTGATCCAGTCGAGCCGCAGGGTCCCCCGTCGCATCGCCCAGTCGAGCACGCGACTTGCTGCCCCGCGCAGCGGTCCGGGCAGCGCCTGGGCTTCCTCCAGCCGGTCCTCGCGCAGCTGCAGCGTCGGCCGGCCGTCGGTCCAGTCGTCCCAGCGGAACCCGGCTTCACGCAGCACGTCGAACAGCGGTTCGCGCGCGAAGCCGCGATCCGGATGCACCAGGCGGTACCGCAATGCAGGGCCCGGCCACAACATCAGCGCAGTCGCACCGTGGAGCGAGGAGTGCCACAGGCCCCGATCGAACGTATGACTGTTGAAGTCGCCCGCGAGCACGACCGGGCGGCGCTCGTGCGCGAGCGCGTCGGCGATCACTCGCGCCTGCGCGGCGCGGTGCGCGCGCGTGCGGTGCACCTCGAGGTGCGCGGCGACGGCCACGAACGGTGCGCCGGGCCGCAGGATCTCGGCGACCAACGCCGCGTGCCGGCCCACCATGCGTTCGAGATCGAACTGCAGCGCCTGCGGGCTCGGCAGGTCCACGATCCGCACTTCGCCGATCGGCCAGCGGCTCAGCACCGCGATGCCGAACAGTCCGTACGTGTTCTCGCGGCCCGCCGCCATGCGCGGGTCGTCGTCGCGGCCGACCGTGGTCTCGAGGAACAGCGGCGCCCACGCGCCGTACAGGTTCAGCGCCTGCGCGAGGTCGGCGGTCACGTCGCGATTCGCGGCGCGCGCGCAGCCGAAGTCCACTTCGTCGAGCGTGATCACGTCGGGCGCCGCGAGTTCGTCGCGCTCGAGGAACGCGCGCTCGACCTGGTCGTACCAGTTGCCGTGCTCGATGTTCCACTGCACGACACGCACCCGCGCGGGGTCGCGCGGCGGGGCGGGCTCGGCAGGGGGCTCGTGGCGGCGTACGGTGTGCAGCAGCACGTCGAACCGCGGGCCCAGCGTGCGCCAGGCCGGCGACCCGTGCAGCGCCGCGAGGTCGGGCCAGGGGGTGACCGCCCGGACCAGGTCGCGGCATTCGGACAGAAGACTGGAGTCGTGGACCATGAAGGCCGACACCATAACGCAACTCGGCGCCCCGGGCGCCGGTACGCGGGAGGTGTGAATTGAAGTCGTGGTGGCCGCCGCGGGCCGCCGTGGCGGGACTGCTCGCCATGGCGACCGCACTCGTGGTGCTCGCGCTGGGCGGACAACCGCTGCAGGCGGCGAACGGACAGGCGATCGAGAACCCGCACGGGTCGTTCCGTGGCGAGTGCGCGCTCTGTCACAGTTCGTCCGACTGGCGCACGCTGCGCCTGAGCAAGCGCTTCGACCACGCCCGCTACGGCTTCGCGCTCGAATCCGCGCACGCCTCGGCCGCCTGCACGTCGTGCCACCAGAGTCTCGACTTCTCCCGCGCGCAGACCGCGTGCGCGTCGTGCCACGCCGATCCGCACCGCGGCGAAATGGGCACCGAGTGCGCGCGTTGCCACGGCGCGCGCAGCTTCACCGACCGCGCACCCATGGTGCGTGCGCACGAACTCACGCGCTTCCCGCTGAACGGCGCGCACGCGACCGCCGCGTGCGAGGAATGCCACCGGCCCGCGGCGCAGGGCCAGCTGCAGTTCGTGGGCACGGCCGCCGAGTGCCGTGCGTGCCACGAAGCCGACTACCGCGCGACCCGCAATCCCGACCACGCCGCGCAGGGGTTCCCGCTCGACTGCCGCGGCTGCCACACCGCGCAGACGTGGACCAGCGCGTCGTTCGACCACGCGCGCACGCGGTTCCCGCTCACCGGCGCGCACGTCGCGCAGGCGTGCGCGACCTGCCACGGCAACGGCGGTGACTTCGCCGCCGCCGACCCGGCGTGCGCGTCGTGCCACCAGGCCCAGTACGACACGGCCACGCCCGGGCACGCCGCGGCCGGGTTCCCGGCGTCGCAGTGCGCGTCGTGTCACAACACGACGTCGTTCTCCGGCGCCACGTTCGACCACGGCGCCACGCGCTTCGCGCTGAGCGGCGCGCACGCGTCGGCCGCGTGCCTGAGCTGCCACGCCGACGGCGTCTACCACGACAAGCCGCGCGAGTGCGTGTCGTGTCACGAGGCGCAGTACGGCTCGGCCCTGCCGAACCACACCGCGGCGGGCTTCGCCGCGTCGGCGTGCGCGAGCTGCCACGGCACGAACACGTGGACGGGCGGGCGGTTCGACCACGCCGCCACCGCGTTCGCGCTGACGGGCGCGCACCAGGCCGTCAGCTGCAACTCGTGCCACTCGGACGGCGTGTACGACGGCAAGCCGACCACGTGCATCTCCTGCCACGCGAGCGACTACTCCGGCGCCACGCCCGATCACGCCGCGTCGGGCTTCGCCGCCAACCTGTGCGTGACGTGCCACAACACCACCACGTTCGCGGGCGCGGTGTTCAACCACGACACGCAGACCAGCTTCACGCTGACCGGCGCGCATCGCGCGGTCAGCTGCCAGTCGTGCCATTCCGACGGCGTGTACGACGGCAAGCCCACGGCCTGCTTCGCCTGCCACTCGAGCGACTACTCGAGCGCCACGGTGAACCACACCGCCGCCGGGTTCGCCTCGGGCGCGTGCGCGACGTGCCACAACACCACGCGCTGGACCGGCACGACCTACAACCACAACGCGACCAGCTTCCCGCTCACGGGCGCGCACACGACCACGACCTGCAACTCGTGCCACGGCGACGGGGTGTTCAACAACCACCCGACCGACTGCGCCTCGTGCCACCAGGCCGACTACGACCACGCGACGCCCGATCACCGCGCGGCCGGGTTCTCCACGAACTGCGTGCGCTGCCACGGCACCACGACGTTCGCCGGTGCGGTGTTCGACCACAACCTCAACACCAGCTTCCCGCTCACCGGCGCGCACGTCGCGCAGCCGTGCGCGATGTGCCACTCCGACGGCGTGTACGCCGGACGCTCCACCGCCTGCGCGTCGTGCCACATGTCGGACTACTCCGCGGCGACGCCGGACCATGCCGTGGCCGGCTTCGCCGCCAGCGCCTGCGCGTCGTGCCACAACACCACGACGTTCGCCGGCGCCACGTTCAACCACGACACGCAGACGAGCTTCACGCTGACCGGTGCGCACCGCACCGTGACCTGCCAGTCGTGCCACGGCGACGGCGTGTACGACGGCAAGCCCACGGCGTGCATGGCGTGCCACACGAGCGACTACTCGGGCGCGTCGCTGAACCACACCGCGGCCGGGTTCGCGGCGAGCGCGTGCGCGACCTGCCACAACACCACGGCGTGGACGGGCGCGACCTACAACCACAACGCGACCAGCTTCCCGCTCACGGGCGCGCACACGACCACCACCTGCAACTCGTGCCACGGCGACGGCGTGTTCAACAACCACGCCATGGACTGCGCCTCGTGCCACATGGCGGACTACAACGCCGCGCAGCCGCCGCACGCGAGCTCGGGCTTCGCCGCCAGCGCCTGCGCGACCTGCCACACCACCACGACGTTCGCGGGCGCGGTGTTCAACCATTCCACCACGGCGTTCCCGCTCACGGGCGCGCACCTCGCGGTGAGCTGCAACTCGTGCCACTCCGACGGCGTGTACGACGGCAAGCCCACGGCGTGCTACTCGTGCCATGCGAGCGACTACTCGGCCGCCGTGCCCACGCACACGAACACCACGTTCCCGACGAACGCGTGCGCCACGTGCCACACCACCACGGCGTGGGCGGGCGCCACGTTCAACCACTCGCTGACCAGCTTCCCGCTCACCGGTGCGCACGTCACGACCACTTGCCAGTCGTGCCACGCCGACGGCGTGTACGACAGCCGACGGCCTGCCTCTCGTGCCACCAGTCGGACTGGAACACGCCGGTGCTCAGCCACGTCGCGGCCGGTTCCAGAGCGCGCAGTGCGCGACCTGCCACACGACCACCCGCCTGGACGACGGGTCGGATGGCGTCGCACGACGCCCTGCGATTCAAGATCTACACGGGGCGTCATTCGACGCGCTGGCGGACGTGTTGGGATTGTCCACGCACGAACCCGAACGTCTTCAGCGCGGTGACGTGCCTGAGCTGCCATCCGCACAGCAGCAAGACCCAGACGGATTCGAACCACGGCGGCGTGGGGGGCTACCTGGCCACGCCCACTTCCTGCTTCGGCTGCCACCACAGCTGAAATCCGGGCGCAACCGGAACGGGCGGTCCCGCATCTTTCCCTGCGGGATCGCCCGTTCTTCGTCTAACCTGCGCGCCCTTCCGGCCCGTCCCCGCGGCCGGCGCGCTTCCCGGCCCGACCGGCCTTCCGGAGAGTCCATTCATGTCCCGTCCCCGCACCCTCGGTGAGCTCAAGGCCGCCGGCTACCGCCCGCGTTCCGTCAAGGACGAGCTGCGCGCGAACGTGATCGCCCGCCTGCGCGCCGGGGCGGCGCTGTTCCCGGGCATCGTCGGCTACGAGAACACCGTCGAGCCGCAGATCGTGAACGCGCTGCTCTCGAAGCACGACTTCATCCTGCTCGGGCTGCGCGGCCAGGCGAAGACGCGGCTGCTGCGATCGCTCGCGCAGTTCCTCGACGAGTGGGTGCCCGAGATCGACGGCTGCCCGCTGCACAGCGATCCGTTCGAGCCGCTCACGCACCACGCGCGCCTCGCGATCGAGACGCACGGCGACGCCACCCCGATCACGTGGCTGCACCGCGACCAGCGCTACCAGGAGAAGCTCGCGACGCCCGACGTCACGATCGCCGACCTGATCGGCGACATCGATCCGATCAAGGCCGCGACCATGAAGCTCGACTACTCCGACGAGCGCGTCATCCACTACGGCATCCTGCCGCGCACGAACCGGGGCATCTTCGCGATCAACGAACTGCCCGACCTGCAGCCGCGCATCCAGGTGGGCCTGCTGAACGTGCTCGAGGAGAAGGATTTCCAGATCCGCGGTTTCCCCGTGCGCATTCCGCTCGACGTGGCGGTGGTGTTCTCGGCCAATCCCGAGGACTACACGAACCGCGGCAACATCATCACGCCGCTGCGCGACCGCATCAATTCCCAGATCATCACGCACTACCCGCTGACCCGCGAGCAGGGCATGGCGATCACGGCGCAGGAGGCGTGGGCGTCGCGCGATTCCGGCGTCGAGGTGATCGTGCCGCCCTTCATGCGCGAACTGGTCGAGGAGGTCGCGATCCAGGCGCGGCGCAGCGAGTACGTGGACCAGAACTCCGGCGTGTCGGCGCGCCTGCCGATCGCGCTGATCGAGAACCTGGTGAGCAACGCCGAGCGGCGCGCGCTGCGCACCGGCGAGAAGCGCGCCATCACGCGCGTGTGCGACCTGCAGAACGCGGTCAGCGCGGTGAGCGGCAAGGTCGAGCTCGTGCTCGAAGGCGAGCAGGAGGGGGCGCTCGCGGTGGCGAAGGCGCTGCTCGGCCGCGGCGTGAAGGCGCTGTTCCAGCAGCGGTTCCCCGACGCCTACAAGGCGCGCGGCAAGCGCCGCGGGCGGCCGGCGGCCGAGCCCGAGTCGCAGGCGGCGAACGAGTACCGCCCGATCCTCGAGTGGTTCGCGGGCGGCCAGCACCTGCGCGTCGGCGACGACATGCCCGCCGTGGCGTTCGAGTCCGAACTCGCGCGCGTGAACGGGCTCGAGGAGCTCGCGAAGCGGCACCTGTCGCCGGAGGGCCGCGACGAACTCGCCGTCGCCATGGAACTGGTGCTCGAAGGCATGCACCAGAACTCGATGTTGTCGCGCGAACGCACCGACGCGGCCGTGACGGAGTACAAGGACATGCTCAAGACCATGTTGTCGGGCCTGGGAGACGATTGACCACGCCTGCCGAAGAAGCCCGCCGCATCGTGGTGGACGGCTACGCGCTCGCCTCGCACGAATATCGCGGCGACGTGTTCCCGCTCGCGGGCTCGCGCTACGCGCACTGGCTCGCGCGCTTCGCCGCGGGGCTGGCGCCGGGCGCGCGCGTGCTCGACGCGGGCTGCGGCAACGGGCTGCCGGTCGCGCTCGAACTGGCGCGGCGCTTCGACGTGACCGGCGTGGACCTGTCACCCGTGCAGGTCGAGCGCGCCCGCGCGCTGGTGCCGGGCGCACGCTTCGTGTGCGCGGACATGACCTGCGTCGAGTTCCCGGACGCGTCGTTCGACGGCGTGGCGGCGTTCTATTCGCTCATCAACGTGCCGCTCGCCGAGCAGCCCGGCCTGCTCGCGCGTTTCGCGCGCTGGCTCGTGCCGGGCGGCCGGCTGGTGGCCACGGTGGGGCAGGAGCCGTGGAGCGGCGTCGAGTCGAACTGGCGGGGAGTCGCCGGCGCGCGGATGTTCTACGAACACGCCGGGATCGAGCAGTACCGCGAGTGGTTCGCCGCCGCGGGCTTCCGCATCGAGGAGCAGGGCCGCGAGCCGCGCGACGGTGTGCCCGGCTACGCGATGATCGTGGCGCGCCGGGTGCCGGCATGAGCACCCGCGCACGTTCCGCGATCCTGGCCGCGGCGCTGGTGGCGAGCGCGTGGTGCGCCGGACCCGCGCGCAGTGGACGCGCGTGACCGCGCTGCCCGCCGACTGGATCTTCTCCGTGCGTGCGACCGGCGACACGATCGTCGCGGGCAGGGACAGCGTCGCGTGGGTGAGCACGAACGGCGGCGTCACGTGGCGCCGTTCCGCGGTGCTCGGCACGCCGCCGGCGTTCCTCGACGCGGTGCTCATGCTCGACGGCCGGATCTGGGCGGGCACCGGCGGGCAGGGCGTGTTCACGAGCGACAACCTCGGCACCTCGTGGCAGCTGCGCAACTCCGGGCTCGCGGGTGGCGTGTCGGGGAGCCACCTGTACGTGCAGGAGTTCCGGCTGCGGCGCGACACGCTGTACGCCGCGACCGACGGTGCGGGGGTGTTCCGCCGTCCGCGCTTCGGTGCGACGGCGTGGTCCACGACGGGCAACGAACTGATCTCGGCGCAGGCGGGCAGCATCGTGGCGCTGGCGACCGACGGCTCGCGCCTGCTCGCGGCCGGTGGCGCGAACGGACTGGTGTTCACGAACGACGGCGGTGCGCCGTGGACGGCCACGATGCTCGGCGACTCGCTGCTGCTGCCCGGGCTGTCGCCGACCGGTGCGGCGTGGACCGGCACGGCGTGGCTCGTCGGCACCGACTACGGCCTCTACCGCAGCGCGACCGGTCGCTCGCCGTGGACGTTCGTGGGGCTGAACTACGCCCCCGAACTCGGCAGTCACGTGGTGAGCCGCGACGGCCGCACGTTCGTCGCCGTGAACCGTTCGACCGGCGCACGCTTCCTGTGGACGGACGACGACGGCGTGCGGTGGCAGCCGCTCGAACAGGTGCAGACCTACGTGACCGAGCTCGAGTACGCCGGGGGCCGGCTGTGGGCCGCGCTCGGACGGACTCTGGTGGCGCAGGAACCGCGGCGCTCGGCGTGGCGCCGAAGCCGGTCGCGCGCGCGCTCGGGTTCGCGATCGCCGGCGCCCGCGGTCGCCGAGGCCCCGGGCGCACGTGCGGTTCCGGCTCGGCGCGCCCGCCGAGGCCGTGGTCGAGCTGTTCGACGCCGCCGGCCGGCGCCGCGCCCGGCGCACCGGCGCGCTCGCCGCGGGCGAACACGAGTGGGCGCTCGACGTGCGCGCGCTCGACGCGGGCGTGTACGTGGCGCGACTCACCGCCGGGAACGCCTCGGCGACGCTGCGGCTGGTGCGGCTGCCGGCGGCGCGATGACGACGGAGGCCTGAGCCATGCGTTTCGACTACACGAGCTGGAAGGGCATGAAGCCCGGCGACGAAGAGCGCCTGCGCCAGCTCATGGAGATCTACCGCAACCTGCTGCTGCAGACGGGTGGCGACGTGGACGAAGCGCTCAAGTGGATGGAGCACTTCGGGCGCGAATACGGGTTCTTCGACGAGCGCTTCGGGATCGACGATTTCAAGAAGCTGCTCGAGCAGAGCGGCGAAGCCGAGCGCACGCCGCGGGGATTCCAGATCACGCCCAAGGGCGAGCGCCGCATCCGCCAGGACTCGCTCAACGAGATGTTCTCGTCGCTGCGCGCGGGCGGGCCCGGCGATCACCGGACGCCGGTCGCGGGCAAGGGCGGCGAGCGTCTCTCCGAGACCCGGCCGTGGCAGTTCGGCGACGACCTCGCCAACCTCGACCCGCTCGGCTCGGTGAGCAACGCGGTCAAGCGCCAGGGCACCGACGACCTCGTGCTGAGCGAGGACGACCTCGAGGTGTTCGAACAGGAGCAGACGTCGGCCTGCGCCACGGTGCTCATGGTGGACGTGAGCCACTCGATGATCCTGTACGGCGAGGACCGCATCACGCCGGCCAAGCGCATCGCGCTCGCGCTCACGCAGCTGATCCAGACGCGCTATCCCAAGGACACGCTCGACGTGGTGCTGTTCGGCGACGACGCGCGGCAGGTGCGGCTCTCGGACCTCATGGGGATCCAGGCCGGCCCGTACCACACGAACACGCGCGCGGGATTGCAGATGGCCCGGCGGATCCTCGCGTCGCGCAAGGGCGTCAACAAGCAGGTGTTCATGATCACCGACGGCAAGCCGAGCTGCATGCACGAGTTCGGGCGGTTGTACAAGAACCCGTTCGGGCTGGACCCGAAGATCGTGAACAAGACGCTGGAAGAAGCGGTGTACTGTCGCCGTAAGAAGATCACCATCACCACGTTCATGCTCGCCGCGGACCACGTGCTGCTCGAGTTCGTGCGCAAGCTCACCGAACTGAATCACGGCCGGCTGTACGAGACCGACCCGCAGAACATCGGTGCGTACGTGTTCCGCGATTTCGTCCGCAACCGCCGCAAGCGGCTGCACTGAAGCACCCACGCTCCCCGCGTGAACTTCACACTCCCGGAGATCCCATGAATCGCAAGCTGTTCGTCGCGCTGTTCGCGCTGCCGCTCGCGCTCGCGGTCGTTTCGCCCGCGCGTGCGGCCGTCACGCTCGGCCTGAAGGCCGGCATCGTCACCTCGCAGCTCGGCACGGACCTCGGCGACCTCAAGTGGCGCTCGGGCGTCGGCGGCGGAGCGTCGCTCGCCGTGGACCTGACGAAGAACGTCGCGTTCGCGCCTGAACTGCTGTGGCTGCGCAAGGGCGCCACGTTCACCTCGACCGACGTCAACGTGGGCGGGCTCGACTTCGGCAACATCCGCACGGGCATCGATCTCGACTACGTGTCGGTGCCGCTGCTGCTCCGGCTCCAGTCCGGGGTTCCCGGTGGCGCGCGGCTCATGCTCACGGCGGGCCCGACGGTGGCGTTCAAGATCAGCGAAGCGCTGACGACCGACGGGCTGCTCGACGCGCAGCTGAACAGCGACGAGATCGAGTCGCTGGACTACGGCGTCGCGGTCGGCGCCGGGCTGCGGCTGCCCGCCGGCGGGCTGAACTGGACGTTCGAGGCGCGCTACGAGCAGGGCCTGGCCGACGTCTCGAAGCTGCCCTTCGGGCCCGACCTCAAGAACGCCAGCGTGCAGGCGCTCGTCGGGCTGGAGTTCCCGCTGCTCGGCCACTGACCGGGGCATGGCCCCGCCGGACCAGCCGCCCGCCCCGTCTTCCGGGGCGGGCGGTCCGTTTCGGCCCCCCCGGGAGAGCGGGCTGAAGCACGGGCGCGACGCGGCCGAAAACACCCTCGCGCCGGAGCCGGCCACCCTCCCCCGGGTGCGTCCCACGCGAGGAAGGAACCCCGATGGCGACCAAGGACGACGAACTGCTGCAGGCCCTGAACGAGCTCCTGCGTCACCACTCGCTCGAGATCGGCCGTGCGATCGTGGCGCACCGGCAGTGGAAGGAGCGCCTGGTGGAAGCCGTGCGGACCGGTCACTGGGAAGGTTCGGCCGCCGAGGCCGAGCGCGACGACCGCTGCGAGCTCGGCGTGTGGCTGCAGCACGCCTCGCCCGAGACGCGGGTCGAGCCGTCGTGGAAGCACGTGCGCGACATGCACGACAGCTTCCACCGCGAGGCCGCCGAGATCGTGACGCTGATCCACCAGGGCAGCCTGCACGAAGCGCGCATGGCGCTCGAGCCCGACGCGCCGTTCGAGGTGGCGTCGCGGTTGCTCGTCGAAATGCTCGAGGCGTGGCGCCAGAACGCGTGACGGTGCACGGCTCGCCTTCCGGCGGCGGTCCGGGCTAGAGTCTCCGCGGCGCAACATCACCGGAGGCTTCCCGTGTCGAACCCGACCCGACTTTCCCAGCGCGCGGCCGCGATGCCCGCGTCGCCCATTCGCCGGCTCGCGCCGTACGCCGTGGCCGCGCGTCAGAAGGGCCTCGAAGTTCACGGCCTGAACATCGGCCAGCCCGACATTCCCACGCCCGACGCGATCCGCGCCCGGCTCCGCGCCTACGACGCTCCGTACGTGCCCTACGGCCCGTCGCAGGGGCTGCCCGAGTTCATCGAGGCGCTGCGTACGTACTACGCCGGCGTCGGCGCGAAGCTGTCGGCCGACGAGATCTTCGTCACCACGGCGGGCAGCGAGGCGATCCAGTTCACGCTCGGCGCGCTCTGCGATCCCGGCGACCAGGTGATCGTGTTCGAGCCGTTCTACACCAACTACAACGGCTTCGCCGCGCTCAACGGCGTCGAGTGCGTGCCGGTCACGACGAGCGGCGCCGACGGCTACCACCTGCCGGATCGTGCCGCGATCGAGGCGAAGATCGGGCCGCGCACGCGCGCCATGCTCATCTGCTCGCCGAACAACCCCACGGGCACGGTCTACACCGACGCCGAGATCGAACTGCTCGCGTCCATCTGCCGCGATCGCGGGATCTTCCTCGTGGCCGACGAGGTCTACCGCGAGTTCACGTACGACGGGAAGAAGTCGCGCTCCGTGCTCACGCTGGACGGCATGGACGATCTCGCGATCGTCGTGGACTCGGTGAGCAAGCGCTACTCGCTGTGCGGTGCGCGCATCGGCAACATCGTGAGCCGCAACCGCGACTTCATGTCGGCGATCCTGCGCTTCGGCCAGGCGCGGTTGTGCCCGCCCACGGTCGAGCAGTTCGCCTGCACGGCGCTGACCGAAGTGCCGGCGTCGTACACGCAGGGCGTGATCGCCGAGTACACGAAGCGCCGCGACACGGTGTACGGCGCGCTGTCGCGCATGAACGGCGTGCGCGTGCGCAAGCCCGAGGGCGCGTTCTACGTGTGCCTGGGGCTGCCCGTGGACGACGCCAACGCGTTCGCGATCTTCCTGCTGAGCGAGTTCTCGCTCGACGGCGAGACCGTGATGGTCGCGCCGCTCGACGGCTTCTACGCCACGCCGGGGCTCGGCCGCGACGAAGTCCGGCTGGCGTACGTGCTCGAAGTGCCCAAGCTCGAACGCTCCATGCGCATACTCGGGCAGGCGCTCGCGGCGTACGGCGCGCGGGTACGCGCGTAAGCGGAGCGGCACCGTACGTGCGGCGGGACGAACTCGACCCGCTGCCGTACGACGCCGCGTGGCCCGACCTGCGCAGCGCGTGGGGCCGGGTGGACGTGCACACGCTCGCCGCATTCTTCGTGGCCGAGCAGAAGTTCCTCGGGCACTACCTCGAGTTCGGCGTCGGTGCGGGGCGCTCGGCGGTCGCCGCGATCCGCGCGCACCAGCGTTACTCGCCGGCCGGCACGGAGAAGTTCTTCCTCTTCGATTCGTTCGCCGGGCTGCCCGCGCTCTCGGGGCCCGACGTGGGCTCGGTCGCGTTCCACGAAGGGCAGTACGCGTTCGGCGAGTCGCAGGTGCGCGACAAGCTGAAGCAGCACGGCGTGTGGAACGACCAGCGCGTGCACCTGGTGCCCGGCTTCTTCGAGCAGTCGCTCGCCACGTTCGACACGTCGCGATTCGGCGGCAACCTCGCGAACGTCGTGCACGTGGACGTGGACCTGTACGGCTCCGCGAAGACCGTGCTCGAGTGGGTCACGCCGTTCCTGCGCCAGGGCACCGTGATGCTGTTCGACGACTGGAACGCGTTCGACGCGAACTGGGAGAAGGGCGAGCGCCGCGCGGTGCGCGAGTGGCTCGCCGAGCGGCCGTTCCTGCAGCTCGAGAGCTTCGCGAAGTACGGCTGGCACGGTGAGGCGTTCCTCGTGCACGGTTGAGCGGCGACGGTGTGAACGAACGGCGCCCGGGCGAGCGATCGCCCGGGCGCCGTTTCGCGTGCGCCTGCGGCGTGCCGGCGGGGCGCGGCGTTCTCCCGCGAGCTTTCGTGCCGGCCGTGACTGACGACTTCCCGGAACCCGGGTCGAAGGGGATGCGCGGATCGCTCGCCCGCGCCCGCCGCCGACCGGCGGAGCTTCGTCCCCGTTCCGGAGTCGCCCCATGCGATACACACTGTTCGCGCTCGCCCTGCCGTGTCTCGCGTTCTCGGCCCTTTCGGCCTCCGCCGGCAAACCGCCCGACGTGCAGACGATCGGCGGCGTCACCACCCCGGTCGGCGCCGCCGCCGTCGTGGCGGCGCCGGCCAGCCCCGTGCCGTTCCAGCCCGCACCCGCTCCGGCCCCCGCGCCGATCGTGCACCGCCCCGGAGCCGCGGCGCTCGCGGTGTTCGGCACGCTGCCGCGGCCCGAGTGGACCGCTGCACCCCACGCGGAGCCCAAGCCCGCCCCGGTCGTGAGCGTGGAGCCGGCGACCGCGGCCCCGCTCGCGCCGGTGCCCGAGCTCGCGCCCGAGCCCGCGAACGCGAAGCCGTCGCGCGAACCCAAGACCGTGCGCGAGATCGTGACGCGCGCACCGCGCGATCCCGCGCTGCCGGCGCCGTCGCCCCGCGACAAGGAGGCGAAGCGATGAACGCGTTCGCCCGAATCCCGATCGCGCTGGCGCTCGCGTCGGCGCTGCTCACCGCGTCCGCTCCGCTCGTGCGCGCGGCGTGCACCTACAACACGCCGGTCTCGAGCCAGAACATGTTGCTCACCTCGTCGGGCCAGCTGGGCCGGATCCCGGCGGCGTGGCAGCGATCGAACTGGCTCGTCAGCGCCGTCAGTCCGTGGGCGGGCGAGGACTGGGACCTGCGGCTGTACCAGAACTCCGCCGCCGACCCGACGTGCGTGGCGAACCTGCTCACGTCGTCCACCGCGGGCGGCAGCGTGGTGGACTTCGTGGTGGGCGACATGCGCACCACCACGCACGCCGACGTGTACCAGCAGTTCACGCGCTTCTCGGGAGTGAACATCGGCCGCGCGCAGTGGAAGGACGCGGCCACGCCCATGGTGCAGTTCGGCGCACCGGTCACCGGCTCGTTCACGCCCGATTCGCTGGTCGCCGTGTACGAACTCGACCTGCCCGCGACCGGCGCCGCCACGTGGTTCAACCTCGACCAGGACAGCTACACGTCCACGATCCACGTGTTCCGCAACCCGGGTACGGGCTCGTTCTGGACGAACCGCGCGGGTTCCGTCGCGAACGGCACGGGCAACTGCTACGTGTCGCCGACCCCCGCGGGCAAGTACCTCGTCGTGATCGCCAACGACGGGCACGCGAACAACACGTTCCGGTTGAGCATCGGCAACTGCGACGGCTACTGGCCGCCGCCGGGCACGCCGTATTTCACCAACCACTGGAACGCGAAGTGGTACTCGCCCGCCGGTGCGTGGCAGGCGTTCGCCGCGCGCTCGACCGGTGGCGACTACGACGTGAAGGCCTCCACCGAGACCGGTGGGTTCTATCCCGCGTGCTCGAACCGCGACGCGGCCTCCTCGTACGTACGCAGCACCACCAAGGCCGAAATCATCGTGGCCGACTTCAACCACATCGTGCCGGCGGACGGCTACTTCCAGGCGCACACGTACGGGTATTCCGGCCCGCCCGGCGTCTGGGGCGAGTTCGGCCGCACCGACGAAGTGCTCACGACGGCCTCGCCGGCCTTCACGCACACGGTGGACTCCACCACGGTGATCGAGACGTGGGCCGTGGATCTCACGTCCGGAGCGCACTACAACTTCTACTTCTCGCACTCGACGGGCAACTTCCGCCTGCTGCTGTTCCGCAATCCGGGCGAGGGGTTGTACTTCACCTCGCGCTACTTCGCCGAGTTCGACCAGTCGGGTTCCGTTTCGTACACCGCGCCGGCGACCGACCGCTACATGCTCGCGGTCGTGAACGACGACGGTGTCGCCGGGCACTACACGGTCGGGGTGACCACCACGGACTGCCCGTTCCCGACCGCACTGCTCGCCGGCACGGCGATCGGTGCCGCGTCGCCCGACAGCTGGTACGAGTTCACGCCCACGGCGGGCGAGTGGGGCGTCATGGCGGTGCGCGGTGCCACCGCGACGGACGACTGGGACCTGACGGTGTCCGACCAGCCGACGGGCTCGGCCGCGCCGGCGTGCATCGGGCCGGTCGTCGCGTCGTCTTCGTACATCGCCAACCGCGTGGACTTCGTGGCGCTCGACTTCCACACCACGCCGCAGGCCACGTGGTACGCGCGTGCGCATCACTACGACGCGGGCTCCACGGCGGGCCGCGCCGAGTGGTACCAGGTGCACAGCCACCTCGAGCTGAACGGCACCCCGCTCTACACCGGCATGGCCGCGAGCGACCTGGTGCAGGCGTTCGGCGCGTGGATGGAGTCCGGCAAGACCTACACGATCGAGTTCACGCCGGAGAACACCGAACTGCGCCTGCAGGTGTTCCCGGGCGTCGCGAGCGGCAATTACGTGGTGCCGCGCTCCGCGGCCGCCGCGAGCAGCAACGTGACGTTCAACTACACCGCCACGCGCACGGGCATGCACGCGCTGGTCGTGACGAACGACGGCGCGGTCACCGGCGGCTACACGCTGCGCTACGGGTTGTGCGCCACGCCCGCCGTGCTCGCGAGCGGCGTCACGCAGACGGCGCCGTACGCCGTCAGCACGTACACGTTCACGACGACCTCGCGCCGGTTCCTGGCCGTCGGCACCCGTGCCGCCACGACCGACTGGGACCTGCGGGTGTCCACCACCGCAGGGACGGGATTCCCGAACTGCATCGGCAGCACGCTCGTGAACAGCACATATTCGACCGTCCCGTTCGTGGACTTCGTGGTCGGCAACCTCGGGCGGTCCACCCTCGGGCTCACGTACTACGTGGACGCGCGCCAGTACACCGCGGGCGCGACGGACCCGGCGCAGGTGCTGTACGACGCGTCGTCCGACCTGCTCTACGCGAACGACGTGCACACGACGCTGTGGAGCATGGGGGGAGACCGCATCCTGCGCGCGTTCGACGTGTCGCTGAAGTCCACCGAGACCTACACGATCCACCTGTCGCCCTCGAACAGCGCGAACCTGCACGTGCTGCTGTTCCGCAACCCGGGTTCGGCCGCGTACTGGGTCGGACGCTCGTCGGCACTGCTCGACCTGCCGGCGGCGACGGGCACCGTCACGTTCACGCCGCCGGCGACCGACACCTACGGCGCGATCGTGGTGAGCGACGACGGCCTGCCGTGCACGTTCACGCTGTCGTTCCGCAGCTGCCCGGCGGTGGTCGCGCTCGCGGACACCACGGCGTCGTACGTGAGCGTGGCGGGGTTCGCCTCGTTCACGCAGGCGACGCGCTACTGGACCGCGGTCGGCGTGCGCTCGAGCGGCACCGACGACTACGACCTGGGCGTGTATTCGAACCCGAGCGGCGGAGCCGTCGGCACGTGCTTCACGGGGGCGCTGGGCTCGTCGGGGCAGGCGAACCCGCCCGTGACGCTCGACTTCGTGGTCGGCGACTTCAACTCGGGCGCGAACGCGCCCGGCACGTACTACGTGCGGCCGTACCGCTACAGCGGCACGGGTTCGGGCCTGCTCGAATGGGCGAAGGGCCAGACAGTGCTGGGCACGGTGGGTTCGTACGCGCGCGGCAAGACGTCGTCGGCGCACGCGCTTCGCGTGTACGACGTGTACCTGACCGGCGGCACCACCTACAGCCTGTACTTCGCGCACACCGGTGCGGCCGACCAGAAGGCGCTGCTGTTCCAGAACGCGGCCGGGGGCGCGTACTGGGCCGGACGCGCGTCGCGGCTGTTCGAAGCCACGACCCACACGATCTTCACCGCTTCGACCACGGGCTGGTACGGACTCGTGGTGGTGAACGACAACGGGCTCGACGGCGACTTCGAAGTGGGCTTCCACGTGGCCGGGCTGGACGCCGGCGTCGCGGGCCTGCCCGAGGTGACGCGGCTCGAGGGCCTGTCGCCGAATCCCGCGCGCGGCGACTTCACGGTGGAATACGCACTGCACGAGGGCGCGCATGTGCGCGTCGAACTGCTCGACATGGCGGGCCGCCGCGTGACCACGCTGGAGGATCGCGAACGGGACGCGGGCACGTGGCGAGTGGCGTGTTCGTCGCACACCGCCGGCGGACGTGACGTGCCGCCGGGCGTGTACTTCGTCCGCGTGCGCGTGGGCGAGCGGGTGATCGGCGAGCGCAAGGTGGCGATCCTGCGCTGAGCCGCTCTGCCGCATGCACGAGGGCCCGGCCGCCGAACGGCGACCGGGCCCTTCGCGTGGCGAGCGTGGTCAGTCCAGCCGCGCCAGCTTGCGCACCACCGTGCGGCCGTCCTGCGAGAGCCGCACGAAGTACACGCCGGCCGCGGCCGGGGCGTGCAGGGCGAGCGTGCCCTGCCGTTCGCCGCGCGCCGACCCGAGTCGCGCGCCGCCGAGCAGCCGGCCGCCCACGTCGTACACGTCGAGCCGCGCTTCGCCGCCACCGGTCAGCGTGGCCGCGTAGCGCAACGAGCCGCCCGCGAACGCCGCACGCGACAGCGCGAGCGAGGCGTTCGCCGCGGGCACGGTGATCCACGCTTCGCCCATGCGGCGTTCGACGCCGTTTTCGATCGCCACCAGCCGGTAGCCCACGTGCGCTCCCGCCGGCAGGTCCGCGTCGCGGAACTCGAGCCGGTCGTCGCCGAGCGCGAGCGGTGCGCCTTCGTCGGTCCATTCACCCTGCTCGAGCGAGCGTTCGACGCGCCACGTGGCGTAGTCGGCGTCGGCCACGAGCCACTCGAGCCGCGCGTCGCCGTCCACGACTTCGGCCGCCGCGAGCGAGGCGAGCGCGGGCACGGCGAGGTCGCCCTGCAGGTACTTCACCGAGGCGGAGGTCGCGTACTGGTCGCCGCCGAAGGGATTCTCCATGCCGCCGTACAGCACGCTGCGGTAGCGGATCGGGTCGTACGTGAGCGAGTGGTAGGCGCGGCCGTAGACCGGGTTGGACGCGCCGGGGTGGGTGAACGCCGGGCTGGCGCCGAGCGAGAGCGCGGCGAGTTCGGTCGAGTAGTAGCCGTTCGACCACTGGATGCCGCCGTACAGCAGGATGCGGTCGCCGTACGTGTCGAGCGTGCCCTGGAAGTACTGCGTGTTCGAGAACGCGTTGCCGGCCGGCGAGAGGTCGGTCCAGCTGGTGCCGGAACCGAGGTCGAACGTCCACGCGCGGATGCTGCCGCCCGAGTAGGGCAGGCCCACCAGCACGACGCGGTCGCGCAGCGAGTCGTAGACGGCCACGGGCTGCTCGGCGATCTGGGGGAGCGTGCCGTCGTCCACCAGCCTCTGCCAGGTCGGCGTGCCGGAGAGCGTCAGCGCCCAGATGTCGGTCTTGCTCGTGTAGGTACCCGCCTCGGTGCCGCCCACGACGATCAACCGGTCGCGCACGGGATCCCAGAATGCATTCGCGCTCCGCCGGCCGCTGGGGCCGCCGCTCGTCGAAAGATCGGTCCACGCGGGCGAGCCGCCCAGGGAGAGAGCCCAGACGTCGCCGGGCACGGCGCCACCGGAGTTCACCATGCCGCCGAACACGTAGGCGCGGTTGCGCGAGCTGTCGTACGCGAGCGCGCTCAGGCGGCGTGCCGAAGGCGGCGTGCCGGAGGGCGACAGACGCGTACCGCTGCTGGTGCCCGACAGCGGCCACACGTAGGCGGTGTTGCCGATCACGCCCTGGCTGCCGAACACGACGAGCGCGTCGATCGCCGACGCGCGCACGGCGGTGTGATCGCGCCGCCACTCGGGGCCCGCGCCGGGATCGAGCAGCAGCTGCCACGTGTGGGTCGCCAGGTCGAACGCCCAGACGTCGGCCTTCGACGTACCGCCCACGGTGAGCGTGCCGCCGCACAGCAGCGCACGATCGCGTTCCACGTCGAGCGTGACGCTGTGCTTCGTGCGCGCGGCCGGGCCCGCGCCCGCGAGCGCGACCTGCGACCACTCCGGGCTGCCGCCCAGCGACAGTGCCCACACCGACATGTCGTCGCGGAACAACAACACGCGCGCGCGCAGTGAATCCATGATCGCGATGCCGTCGAGCGCGGGCGGCGCGGTCCCGCCGGTGGGCAGCGCGGTCCAGGTGGGTGTGCCCGAGAGCGTCATCTGGCGTACCCCGCCCAGGAGCGTGATCACGCGGTCGTTGGCCGCGTCCACGACGGCGGTCTTCGCCACGTTCACGTTGGGATAGACCATGGCGCTCGCCTGGCTGGACCAGACGCCGGTATTGATCACGTACGAATAGACGGTGGCGGGCGGAGTGTCGCTGTAGCCCAGCACGAGCAGGCGGTCGTGCGCGCGGTCGAGCAGGAGATTGAAGTTCTGCGGGTCGCCGGGAAGATTCAGGACTCCCGACTGCAGTGGCGTCGAGAGGCTGGTTTCGAAGCTGTAGCGCTCGCCGCTCGAGTAGGTCATCGCGTATTCCTGCGACGAACCGCCGTAGAAGAACATCGCGTCACGAGAGGGGTCGTAGCACGCCGAATGATCGAGGCGGCTTCCGTAGCTGCCGAGTTCCGTCCAGGAGGGCGTGTGGAGATCGAACGCCCAGAACGCCGACTGCACCGGGTAGCCGCCCATCACCACGAGGCGGTCGCGTCTGCTGTCCACGACCGCCGAGTGACGGTAGATCGAGTGCAGGTTCTCGTACCTGCGCCACGCGAGCGGCAGGGGATCGGCGAACACGTGCGTGGGGACGAGTGTGGCAAACGCGATCGCGAGCGCGCCGACGGCGGCGGCGCGCGATGCGAGGGGCGATCGGGGCGTCATGTGCGACCTCGAGGGTGCGGATTCCGCACGGTGATGCGCGCTCATGCGGGGGCAGAGGCGCGCGGCCGGAAGCTACTGCACCACCGAGGGTAGCCGCGCGCCGGAAGGGCGGACAATTCGAAAGATCCGCCCGTCAGGTAGCCGAAAGGCGACATTCGCCGACACCGCTCTTCCGCTGCGGCGTGCGTCAGCCCGAAGCCCGCTTCCCGCCGGCATGCCGCGCGAAACTGTCGAGAATCGCCTGCCAGCCCGTGCGCTGCTGCTCCTCGGAGTGCGTGGTCTCGGCGTCGAACGTGACCGTCACGGTCACACCGTCCGCGCCTTCGGCGAACTCGACGCGCGCGGTACGCTCGCCGAACGAGTATTCGATCACGCGACAGGGTTCGACGCGGGTATACACGCCCGCGAAATCGAACCCCATCGAGCCGTCCTTCGCCTCCATGCGCGACGAGAACTTGCCACCCGGGCGCAGGTCCACGGTGGCCGAGGTCGTGTGCCAGTCGGGAGACGCCGCGTTCCAGGCGACGATGTCCTCGGGATTCGTGTAGCGGTTCCAGACGTCCTGCAGCGGCGCGGCGACGACGGTCGAGACGGTGATCTTCATGCGTCCTCCACGGGCGAAAGGGTGTGCGCGTCGCGGGCGAGCCGCCAGCGGCCCTCGGTGTCGCGGCGCCAGATCGTGAGGCGGTGACCCGCGTGTCGCGCCGGTGCGCCGCCGGCGCGCGGCGACACCGACACCGTGTCACGGCTCCGCACGTAGGCGAAGTCGCCCGCGGCCACGACCTCGAGCGGCTCGCTGGTGCAGCGGAACCGCAGCTGTTCGAGCGCGACGCGGAAGTTCGCGGCGAACCCGTCGCGGTCGATCGCGGGGCCGCCGGGATTCATCAGTACGGCGTCGTCCGCGAGCATCGCGAGCAGCAGCGGCAGGTCGCCGGCGTTGACGGCGGCCATCCAGCGCTCGTGCAGGTCGCGGATCTCGTGTTCGGCTGTGGTCATCGCGAGGCCTGCGGTTTCAGCTCCTCCGCGAGTCCGATGAGCACGCCTTCGGGACCGCGGATGTAGCAGAGCCGGTAGATGTCGCGATACTGCGTCACGCGGTCCACGACGGTCGCGCCGTGCTTCGCGAGCCGCGCGAGCGTGCCGTCGAGGTCGGTGACCGAGAACATCACGCGCAGGTAGCCGAGCGCGTTGACCGGTGCCGTGCGGTGGTCGGCCGCCACCGGCGGCGCGAGGAAGCGCGACAGCTCGAGCCGGCCGTGGCCGTCGGGTGTGCGCAGCATGGCGATCTCGACGCGCATGCCGGGCAGGCCCGTCACGCCCGATGCCCACTCGCCCTCGACCGGCGCGCGGCCCTCGAGCGTGAGCCCGAGTTCCTCGAAGAACGCGATCGCGCGATCGAGGTCCTCCACCACGATGCCGACGTTGTCGAGACGCTGGAGAGCCATGCGTGCGTTCGCTTCCTTTCGATGGAGGCGTGGCCCTCGCGCTCGCTTCAGTCGAGCCGCAGGACCTTTCGAGTGACGGCGTGCCCACCCTGCGACAGCCGCACGAAGTAGACACCCGGGCGGCCCGGGGTCCGGAGCACGATCGCGCCCTGCCGTTCGCCACGCAGGCCGCCGAGAGCGGTACCACCGATCGCGCGCCCGTTCACGTCATATACCGCGAGCCTCGCGTCGCCGCCACCCGGCAGGGTCGCGGTATAGCGCAACGAGCCGCCGCCGAACGAGACGTGCGAGAGCTGCAGCACGGACCGTGCGGCCGGCACCGTGATCCAGACTTCGCCCATGCGGCGTTCGACGCCGCCCTCGATCGCGACGAGCCGGTAGCCGACGTGCGCGCCTTCGGGCAGCCCGGCGTCGCGGAACTCGAGGCGGTCGCTGCCGAGCGAGATCGGTACGCCGGCGTCGGCCCATTCGGTCTGGTCGAGCGAACGCTCCACACGCCACGTCGTGTAGGCGGCTTCGGCCACCAGCCACTCGAGCCGCGCGGCACCGCCTTCGACTTCCGCCGCGGCGAGCGACGCGAGAGCGGGCGTGGCGAAGTCGCCCTGCAGGAACTGGAGGTCGACGGCGGGCCAGCTTTCCGGTTCGCCGCCCTCCGGGCATTCGCGGCCACCGTACAGCACGCAGCGATGGCGCCGGGGATCGTAGGTGAGTGTGTGGTGCTGGCGCGGGAGTGGTGCGTTCGCCAAGGAGACCGTGGAAAACGTGGGATTCGCTCCGAGCGAGAGGTAGGCCAGCTGCGCGGAGTACCAGCCCGTGTGGCCCCACCAGCCGCCGTGCAGCCACACGCGGTCGCTGCCGGTGTCGAGTGTTCCGGCGACGGCCAGCGTGCCGCCGACAAAGCCAGTCGCTCCCAAGTCGACCCAGTCGGCGCTCGCGGAGAGGTCGAACGACCACGCGCGGAGGACGCCGCTCGTCGTGGGTGTTGCGACGAGGACGATACGGTCGCGCAGGGAATCGTAGACGGCGACGGGCATGTTCCCGAGACGGCTGGTCGTGCTGTCGGCGAGCAGCTGTTGCCACGTCGGCGTACCGGAGAGCGTCAGCGCCCAGATGTCCGTCTTGACGCGCGAGGACATGGAGGAGACTCCGCCGACGACGATCAGCCGGTCGCGCACCGGGTCCCAGAACGCCGTGCTGCCGTAACGCGCGGACGGGCCCCCGGCCACCGCGATCTGTGTCCACGAGGGCGCGTCACCCAGTGAGAGCGACCAGAGGTCGCCGAAGGGATCGTCGCTCCGGAGCGCCGAGCCTCCGAAGACGTACGCCCGATTGCGCGAGCGGTCGTAGGCGAGCGCACAGGACCGGCGCACGGACGGTGGCGTTCCGGAGGGCGACAACCGATGGCCGGACGGAGCCCCCTCGAGCGGCCACAGGTAGGCCGCGCTGTCACCCTCGAAGAAGCCGCCGAAGACGAGCATCGCATCGAGTTCCGGGGCGAGCACCGCGGTGTGATCCTGGCGCCACTCGGGCCACGGACCGGGGTCGAACAGCAACTGCCAGGTGTCGCTGGCGAAATCGAATGCCCACACGTCTGCCTTGGTGGTGTCGCCGGCCGTCTGGGTTCCGCCACAGAGCAGGGCGCGATCCCGTTCCGCATCGAGGGTGACCGTGTGGCGCGTGCGCGACGCCGGGGCGACGCCCGCCGTGAACACGGCGGTCCATTCCGGCTGGGCGCCGAGAGAAAGCGCCCACACCGTCATGTCGTCGCGAAACAGCAGGACGCGCTGCCGCACCGAATCCATGACGGCCGTGCCCTCGAGGCTTGGCGGCGCGGTGCCGGTGGGCGAGAGCGCGCTCCACGTGGGCGTGCCGCTCAGCGTCATCTGCCGCTCGCCACCCGCGAGCGAGATCACCCGGTCGTTCGCGGCGTCGATGACCGCGGTGCGCGCGACGTCCGCGACCGGAATCGCACCGACGCTGGAATCGCTCGACCACGCGCCCGCGGAAAAGTCGTACGAATAGACGCGCAGCGAAGCGCCGTTCGGGATGCCGAGCAGGACGAGCCGCTCGTGCGTGCGATCGAGCAGGAGATTGAAGTCGAGCGCCGGGCCGGGAAGGTCGTCATACCACTCGAGCAGGGCCGACGCTCCGGTCTCGAAGTCGATGCGGGTGCCGTCGCGATGGTAGGAGGCGTTCTCGGCTCCTCCACCGTAGAAGAACATCGCATCGCGGGACGGGTCGTAGCAGGCCGCATGATCCCGCCGGTTCGGGATCGAGCCCAGCGACGTCCACGAGTTCGATTGCAGGTCGAAAGACCAGTAGGCCCGCTCGCGGAACTCGCCCCCCGTGACGACGAGACGGTCGCGCTTCGTGTCGACGACCGCCGCGTGACGTTGGAGCGAATGCAGGTGGGGATAGGCCTCCCAGGTCCATGACGCGGGGTCGGCGGCTGCGGGGCGAGGCGGCCAGGCGGCCAGAAGGACCAGGCACGTCGAGAGCCGGAGGACGGATCTCGTGATCGAGGAGCGAGGTGACATGTACGGCCTCGGGCGCGTCGCACGCGCGGTGATGCGCACGCTCGCGGGGGCGGGCTCACGCGGTCTGCTGCCGCACGAGGATAAGCCGGGTGGGAGCTGCCCGGGAACGTGAAATCCACACTTTTCATCGGCCGCCGCGCTATCCGAACGGACCATTGCTCAGGGCAGGAAGCGCGCGCGCTGCTCGGGTGTCGCGAGCGCGCAAGCGTCCGCCTTCCCGAACCAGCCGAGCCGGCGCGCGGCGACGAAGCGATACGCGGCCTCGCGCAGCGGCCGCGGCACCGCGCGGCCGACCGCGGCCACCGCGCCCCACGCGCCGCCGCACAACTGCATCGCACGCAGCACGGCGTCGCTGCGCACGAGCAGCACGCCGCGGTCGAACAGCACCACCGTGTCGAGCGCGGTCGGCTTGTCCGCCACGTCGAGCGCCGCGTACGTCTCGCCCTGCAGCGGGGCGTAGCGCAGCACACCGCGGCGATCGTGCTCCAGGCACCACGCCACCGAGCGTGCGCACAGGCCGCACGAGCCGTCGTAGAACAGCACGGAGTGCGCGGCCTCCGGCCGCGGGTTCATCGAACGCGTCGCGACTTCATCGCGCGACGGCCGGCTTCCCCGGGCCGCCCTTCATCCCGACGTAGATCACCGCGGCCGCGCCGAAGCCCACGAACCACGCGTAGTCGTACAGCGGGCGCAGCGGCGGGAACACGAGCCCGCCCCACGCCAGCGCGCAGCCCGCGAGCGTCGCGACCACGGCGGGCATGCTCCAGCCCGCGTACTCGCCGTCGGCCAGGTACAGGTCGCCGAGATTGAGCTCCTTGCGCCGCACGATCCAGTAGTCGGCGATCAGCACGCCGGCGATCGAGCCGAGGCCGCCGGAATAGCCGACGAGCCACGTGAAGATGTAGCCGCTCGGGTCGGCGAGCAGCTTCCACGGCTGCATGGCGATCCCGAGCAGGCCGGTGATCAGCCCGCCGGTCTTGAACGAGATGTACCGGGGCAGCGCGTTCGCGAAGTCGTTGGCGGGTGACACCACGTTGGCGGCGATGTTCACCGCGAGCGTCGCGACCACCACCGAGAACATGGCGAAGCCCACGATCCACGGATTGCTGAAGTGCCCGACCAGCTTGACCGGGTCCCAGATCGGCTCGCCGTACAGGATCGCGCTCGCACTGGTGATGAGCACGCCCATGGCGGCGAACGCGAACATGGTGGTGGGCAACGCCACCGTCTGGCCGACGACCTGCTCCTTCTGGCTGCGGCCGAAGCGCGTGAAGTCGGGCATGTTGAGCGACAGCGTGGCCCAGAACCCGATCATGCCGGTGAGCGACGGCACGAACACCGGCAGGAATTCCGCCATCGTGCGGAACTTGCCGGGCTGCGAGAGCAGCGGGCCGAATCCGTTCGCGGCCTTCACCGCCCACACGAGCAGCAGCGCGGTCACCACCAGCACGTAAGGCGCCGAGAGGTTCTCGACGATCCGCAGCAGGTTCATGCCCTTGTAGATGATGCCGATGTTGAGGCCCCAGAAGAGCAGGAAACTGAGCCACTCGGTGCCCGTGTGCCCGGCGAAGCCCGCACCGAGCAGCCCGGCCCAGCCGGGAACCAGCGCGGCGAAGAACGTCTGCAGCGCCTCGCCGCCGATCCACGCCTGGATGCCGAACCAGCCGCACGCGACGATCGCGCGCATGAGCGCGGGCAGGTTCGACCCTGCCGTGCCGTACGCCGCGCGCGCGAACACCGGGAACGGGATGCCGTACTTGGTACCCGGGTGCGAGTTCAGCAGGATGGGCGCGAGCACGATGGTGTTGCCCAGCAGGATCGTGAACAGCGCCTGCATCCAGTTCATGCCCGACGTCATGAGCCCCGAGGCCAGCATGTACGTGGGAATGCAGTGCGCCATGCTGATCCACAGCGCGGCGTAGTTGTACGTGCTCCAGTCGCGGTCCTTCACGGCGACCGGCGCGAGGTCCTCGTTGTAGAGCGGGCTCGCGTGCAGCGCGGCGGAATCGCGAAGTTCGACGCGGCCGTCGGCGTGGCGGATCACGTCCATCGGGGAACGGGCGGCCATGCAGGGGTCCTCGGAGGTCGGAGCGAGCTTTCTGCGCCGGGCGCGCAACCTTCGGCCCGCCGCATCCGTCGAAGAGTGGCGCGCAGGTTAGCATGTGCGCCACGCCGCGCTGCCGAAAATCACGCCCCTCCAAGGAGCTTCGCTTGAATCGTTCCGTCCTCGCCACGGCCGTCGCCGCGGCGCTCGCGTTCGCGTCCCTCACCGTCACGAACGCCGCGGCGTTCGACGCGCCTTCGGCCGCCGCGCGCGGCCGCGCACTGCTGGCCCATGCCGTCGCCGGCGAACCAGGACCGCTCTGGGACGCGTTCGCGCCCTCCATGCGCACCGCCATGAAGGACTCCGTCAGCTTCGCCGCAACGCTCGCGCGTATCAGCGCCAGTCTCGGCGCACTCGACTCGCTCACGGGCGAGACGTCCACCGAAACCGCACCGGGCGCGTGGACCTGGGTCGGGCACTGCCGCTACAAGCTGGCGCCGGTGCCCATCGACATGACGTTCGCGTTCGACGCCGACGGCCGCGTGATCGGCATGTTCGCGCGGCCCGCGGGCGGCGCGAAGCCCACGGAGTACGCGAGCCCGAACCTCTCGTACGAAACGAAGACCGTGCTGCGGCCGCCGTTCGAAGGCGAGTGGTTCGTGGGCTGGGGCGGGCGCACCTTGGAACAGAACCGCCATGCTTCGACTCGCGACCAGCGCTTCGCCATGGACCTGGTCATGCAGAAGGACGGTGCCACGCACAAGGGCGACGGCAAGGCGCTCGCCGACTACTGGTGCTACGGCGCGCGTGCGCTGGCGCCCGCCGCGGGCACGATCGTGTGGGCGAGCGACAGCCTGCCCGACAACCCGATCGGCTCGACCGACCTTTCGCACCCGATCGGCAACGGCGTCGTGGTGGATCACGGCAACGGCGAGTTCTCGCTGATCGCGCACCTGCAGCCGCACTCGCTCAAGGTCAAGACCGGCGACCGCGTGAAGAGCGGGCAGTGGCTGGGACTGGTGGGCAACTCGGGCAACACGAGCCAGCCGCACATTCATTACCACCTGCAGAACGGCCCGAAGCCGTTCGACGCCGAAGGCCTGCCCGCTCCGTTCACGCACATCGTGGTGAACGGCGTCGCGACCGAGAAGGCCGAGGTGGTGAAGGGCCAGCTGGTGGCGCCGGGGCGCTAGCCCGCGCTAGGGCTTCACGCCCAGCGTCTTCGCCCGCGCGAGCAGCGCGCGTTCGCGGTCGAGCAGTGCCGCGAGCGCGCGTTCGGCCTCGGGTGCGGCGGCCGCGAGCGCCGCGGTCGGCGCGTCGTCGGCGCGCTGGATCTGGTCGAGCGCGCGGCTGCAGTCGGACGCGAGTGCGGCGCAGTCGCGACCGCCGCCGCCACGCGCCCACCACGGACCGCCGCTGCGGCCCTCGAGCGCGGCGAGGTCGCGGCGCAGCGAGTCGCTCGCGGCGTCGGTGCCGGTGACGCGGGCGCGCAGCGCCCGCACGCGCGCGGCGAGGCTCGCGCTCGTGCGCCAGGTGTCGAGCAGGCGCAGCGAGAGCGCGTGCTGTGTTGCGAGGGCTTCCGTGCCGGCGGGCGAACGCGGGTCCATGCGCACGGCGAGCGGCCGTTCGTACGCGCGGCCGTCCACGACGAGACGTACGGTGTACGTGCCCGGCAGTGCCCACGGACCGCGAGGCTCCGCGGGCGTGTCGTGCTCGATCGCCGCCATGCCCCACGCGCGATCGTCCGACGGCGGCGCGCTCTCGCGCAGGTCCCACACGAAGCGGTGCGCGCCGGCCTTCGCGCTCATCGCGTGCTCACGCCGCATCCAGTACCACGGGGTCTGGTCCTCGGTCGCGATCGCGTGCACGGAGTCCGCGCTCGAATACCGGCGCACGAGCCGCCCCTTCGCGTCCACCAGTTCGAGCGTCACCGGACCCTTCGCGTCGTGCGCGAGCACGTAGTCGAGCACCGCGCCGTCGGGCGGGTTCGCTCCCGCGGGCTCGTCCGGCGGAATCGGCGTGTCGGTGTTGCGGTTCCAGCGCACGCGCGTCGCGAGCGCGGGCCGGCACAGGTACGCGTGCGGCGCGGCCAACGCCGCGGCCGCCTGCCGCAGCGGCGACACGTCGTCGAGGATCCAGAACGACCGGCCGTGCGTGCCGATCACGAGATCGGCGTCCTTCACGACCAGGTCGCGGACGCTGGTCGCGGGCAGGTTGCAGCGCAGCGACTGCCAGCGATCGCCCGCGTCGAAGGACACGAACACGCCGCGCTCGGTCGCCGCGTAGAGCAGCGTCGGCACGGTGGGATCTTCGCGCACGGCGTTCACCACCACGTCGGGCGGCAGGCCGTTCACGATCTCGGTCCACGTACGCCCGCCGTCGCGCGTGCGCCAGACGTGCGGCGCGAAGTCGTCGAGCCGGAAGCGATTGATCGCCGCGTAGGCGACGTTCGAGTCGGCGTACGACGCCTCGAGCATGGACACCTTGCTCCACGGCGTGAGCGCGGGCGGCGTGACGTTGGCCCACGTGCGGCCGTGATCGTGCGTCACGTGCACGAGCCCGTCGTCGGTACCCGCCCAGATGAGCGCCGCCGAACGCGGCGAACCCGCGATCGTGTACACGACGCCGCGATGCTTGCCCTTCTCGCCGTCGAGCGCGGCGAACGCGCCCATCGAGGGCGGCGTGTCGTACGACTCGCGCGTGAGGTCGGGGCTGATCGTGGCCCAGTGCTCGCCGTCGTCGGTGGACGAGAAGATGACGTTGGCGCCGAGCAGCAGTTCGTGCGCCTGCGCCGGGTGCCACGTCACCGGCATCGTGCGCACCCAGCGCAGCGGCTGGCGGCGCAGCGGGTCGGGCGACACGCTCTTCACGTCGCCGCTGCGGCGGTCGTAGCGCGTGATCTTGCCGCCGAAGATGTAGTGCGCGTGCACGGGGTCCGGCGCGACGTAGCCGTACTCCTCGACGCCGACCGGGTGCCATTCGCGCAACGTGATCGCGCCGTCACGGCCGCGACTCGCGACACCGGCCGAGCCGCTCTCCTGCTGGCCGCCATAGACGTTGTAGGGCCAGTCGAAGTCGGTGGCCACATGAAAGAACTGCGCGGTCGGCTGGTTGTACCACGAGCTCCACGTGGCACCGCCGTTCACGCTGATCACGGCGCCCTGGTCGCCGGCCAGCAGGATCACGCGTGGGTCGTCGGGATCGATCCAGAAGCGGTGGTAGTCGTCGCCGCCGGGTGCTCCGCGCAATGCTTCAAAGTGAATGCCGCCGTCCGTGGACTTCCACGCCACGACGTTGCCCACGTACACGATGTCTGCATTCCTGGGATCGACCTTCACCTCGTCGAAGTCGCCGTTGCGTTCGCACAGGCGCGGGTCGTCGTTGACGAGCTGGAAGTGTTCGCCCGAGTCGTCGCTGCGGTACAGCCCGCCGGACTTGGAGCCCGCGGTGATCGCGTACACGCGCTTCCAGTCGCTCGGGCACACGCCGATGCCGATGCGCCCCAGGCCTTCTTCGCCGGTGGGAAGTCCCGCGCCGATGCGGCGCCATGTGGTGCCGCCGTCGTCGGACTTCCAGAGACCATTCTTGGAACTCAGCGTCCAGCCGTTCTCCCACGGCGCCTGTCGCGCCGCGTACAGCACCGCGTACACGGAGCGATGGTTCCCCGGATCGATCACGACGTCCATCGCCCCGGTGTCGTCGTCGGTGTGCAGCACGCGTTCCCACGTGTGTCCGCCGTCTGTGCTGCGATACACGCCGCGTTCCGGGTTGGGCCCGTACGGATGTCCGAGTGCGGCGACGTACACGCGCCGCGAGTCGAGGGGATCGACCGCGATCGCCGCGATCTGTCGCGTCTTCTCGAGTCCAAGGTGCCCCCACGTACGGCCGCCGTCGTCGGAGCGGTACATGCCGTCACCCACCGACAGGTCGGGGCGCTGCAGTCCTTCGCCGCTGCCCACGTAGATGGTCGCAGGGCGCGCCGGCGCCACCGCGATCGCGCCGATGGACTGCGTGGGCTGGTCGTCGAAGATCGGGTTCCATGTGCGGCCGTAGTCGTCCGTGCGCCAGACGCCGCCGTTGTTCACGCCGATGTAGAAGAGCCCGCGGCTCTCCGGCACGCCGACCGCTGCCACGGTGCGGCCGCCGCGGTGCGGGCCGATGCAGCGCCAGCGCAGGTCGGGGAACCGCGAGGCGTCCTGCGCGAACGCGGACGCGGTGAATGCGAGCGTGGCCAACAGCGCAGCAGCAGCGACGAGCGTGGCGCGGGAGCGGAGCGGCATGCGGCGGTCCTCCGGTCGGTGTGCGGGTGACGGTCGCGGCCATGCTAACCGCCGCGCCCGAGTTGTCCTACTCTGTCACGCGTCCGGTGCCGCACACCGTCCTCCGACCCGGAGACCAAGCATGCCTTCGCACCTGTTCTCGCCGTTCACGCAACGTTCGCTCACGTTCCGCAACCGCATCGTGGTCGCACCGATGTGCCAGTACAGCGCGGTGGACGGCTTCGCGGAGGAGTGGCACCTCGTGCACCTGGGCTCGCGCGCCGTCGGCGGCGCGGGCGCCGTGCTGGTCGAGGCCACCGCGGTGCGGCCCGAGGGCCGCATCACGCCTGGCGACCTCGGGCTCTGGAGCGATGCGCACGTCGAGCCGTTGTCGCGCATCACGGCGTTCGTGCGCGCGCACGGTTGTGCGGCGGGGGTGCAGCTCGCGCACGCCGGGCGCAAGGCGAGCACGTCGGCGCCGTGGGAGGGCGGCAGGCTGCTGGCACCCGAAGCCGGAGGCTGGATTCCCGAGGCGCCGTCCGCGATCGCGTTCAGCGACGCGTACGCGACTCCGCACGCGCTCGACGAGGCCGGCATCGCGCGCGTGATCGAGTCGTTCCGCCACGCGGCGAAGCGGGCGCTCGCCGCCGGCTTCGAGTTCGTGGAAGTGCACGCGGCGCACGGCTACCTGCTGCACGAGTTTCTTTCGCCGCTCGCGAACCAGCGCACGGACTCGTGGGGCGGCTCGATCGAGAACCGCATGCGGCTCACGCTCGAGGTGACGCGCGCGGTGCGCGAGGCGTGGCCCGCCGACAAGCCGGTGTGGGTGCGCGTGAGCGCGACCGACTGGGCCGACGGCGGCTGGAACGAGGGCGAAACCGTGCAGCTCGCGCACGCGCTCAAGGCGCTGGGCGTGGACCTCGTGGACTGCTCGAGCGGCGGGATGGTGCCGCACCAGAAGATCCCGCTCGCGCCGGGCTACCAGGTGCCGTTCGCCGAGCGTGTGCGGCGCGAGGCAGGCATCGCGACCGGCGCCGTGGGGCTGATCACCGATCCGAAGCAGGCCGAGACGATCCTCGCCGAGGGCAAGGCGGACGTGATCCTGCTCGCGCGCCAGTTGCTGCGCGACCCGTACTGGCCGCTGCGCGCCGCCGCCGAACTGGGCGGTGAGCACCCGTGGCCGGTGCAGTACCTGCGGGCGAAGTAGGCGCGGCTTCCCGACGCACACCGGCCCGGCGGATCGCTCCGCCGGGCCGGTGTCATTCGGAGATCAGCCTCTCGAACTCCGCGACCATCGTCGGCCGCTCGAGCGCGTCGGAAAGCGCTCGGATGCGGGGGCGCAGGTAGTCGAGTTCGAGCTTGCCGCGCTGGCGGCGCACGATGCCTTCGATGTCCTCGCGGTCGCGCGGGCGCTCCGAGATGATCTTGTGAAGAATGAGGTCTTCGGGCGTGGCGAACTGCACGGCCGCATCGCCGACCTCGATCGTGATCGCACGAGCGATCGCCTCGTGCTCGAGCGCCAATCGCGCGAGCACCATGTCGATCGGAATGCCGGTGTGCGACTCGAGCGGCACCAGTGCGGTCTCGCGCGCGAAGGCGACCGGGTCCTTGACGAGCGAGCGGAACGCGGGCGCCAACGCGTTCATCAGGCCCGCGAGCGCGTCCTCCGTCACGGCGACGGTCACGTCGAGGTCCTGCGTGAACCGTGCGCGGCCCCAGTGCAGGTTCGCAAAGCCGCCGATGACCATGTAGCGGACGCCGGCCTCGTGCAGGCGGGTGGCAAACGTGGCCAGGGTCGATTCGAACGCGTTCACGGTTGTGGCCGCTCCGCGACGATCATCGTCGCCAGCCAGCGGGCGCGGCGTTGTCCGCGCTCGATCGCGGCGGCCTCCGTGTACAGGTCCGGCGCCAGCTTGCGAGACAATTCGAGCGCTTCGGACAGCCATGCGAGATCGGCGGAAAGCGTGCGCTCGCGCGTCGCCTCCTGCTCGGCTTCCCAGCGTGCGTAGCGCTCGAACTGCTCCTTGCGCGCTCGCAGTGCCTCGGCGTCGTCTCTCGCGTCGGACATGGCCGCAGTCTAGCGGTTGGCGGCTCCCCAACGCACACCGGCCCGGCGGATCGCTCCGCCGGGCCGGTATCGTCTTCGTCGTTCGCGCCGCGCGGCTATCCCCGCAGACCGCCCGGCACCTTGTTCGTGCCCTTGGCGATGCGGTCGTTCCAGCTCTCGAACGGCTTGCCGCGCGTGTCGTCCTGCATCGTGATGCAGCCCGGCACCGGGCAGACGTGCGAGCACAGGTTGCAGCCCGTGCACTCGTCCCAGTCCACCCACGGCACGTGCACGCCCGTGGCGTTGGCCTTGGCGAGCGCCTGGTCGCGCGTCGGGGCGCGGTGGCCGGCGATCAGCGGCTCGCCCGCGGTGTGGATGCAGTGCACCGACGTGTCGCGGCACGCCACGTAGCACAGGTCGCAGCCGATGCACTTGTCGGGGTTGATGTGCGCCGCGACCTTGTAGTTCAGGTCGAGATCGCCCCACTCGCTGTACGCGGGCAGCGCCTTGCCGCGGAGCTCGTTCACCGACTTCATGCCCTTCTCGTCGAGGAAGTTCGACAGGCCGTCGATCATGTCCTCCACGATCCGGAAGCCGTAGTGCATGGCCGCGGTGCACACCTGCGTGGTCGTGCAGCCCATCGCGATGAACTCCGCCGCGTCGCGCCACGTGGCGATGCCGCCGATGCCCGAAATGGGCACCGTGATGCGCGGATCGCGGCCCAGCGCGCTCACCATGTGCAGCGCGATCGGCTTGACCGCCGGTCCGCAGTAGCCACCGTTGGTCGAGCGATTGCCCACGACCGGGTAGGGCACCATCTTGTCCAGGTCCACGCCCACGATGCTCTTGATCGTGTTGATCAGCGACAGGCCGTGCGCGCCGGCTTCGACCGCCGCGGCGCCGGGCACGGTGATGTCGCCGACGTTCGGCGTGAGCTTCACGAGCACGGGCACGGTCGAGTACTGCACCGCCCAGCCCGCGACGACCTTGAGCACTTCCGGTTCCTGCCCGACCGCCGAACCCATGCCGCGTTCGCACATGCCGTGCGGGCAGCCGAAGTTCAGTTCGAGCCCGTCGGCGCCGGCGTCGATGACCATCTTGATGATGTCGCGCCAGTCCTCCTGCGATTCCACCATGAGCGACGCGATGACCGCGTGCTTGGGGTACTTGCGCTTCACTTCGCGCATCTCGCGCAGGTTCACTTCGAGCGGCCGGTCGGTGATCAGCTCGATGTTGTTGAAGCCGACCATGCGCGAGTTGCCGACGTCGATCGAGCCGAAGCGGCTCGACGTGTCCACGATCGGGTCGCCGAGCGTCTTCCAGACGGCGCCGCCCCAGCCGTGGTCGAACGCGCGCATGATCTGGTCGCCGGAGTTGGTCGGCGGCGCGCTCGCGAGCCAGAAGGGGTTCGGCGACTGGATGCCGGCCATGTTGACGGAGAGATCTGCCATGCGGGACTCACGATGTTGGCCGGCCGAAGCCGGCGGTGGAGAGGGCTCCCGGCCCCCGGAAGTGCGAAGAGGGTCGAGAGACTTCTAGCGATGTCCCGCCAGCATCGGCGAGTCCGGCCGCACGGTGACGCCGCAGGCCGCGGCCATGGCGCGCGCGGCGCGCTTGCCGTCCTGCGCCGCGGTCACGACGAGTTCGCCGCCGGTCACGTCGCCGCCGACGAACACCTTGGGGTTCCCGGTCGCGCCCGTCAGCGGATCGGCGATCGCGAGGCCCTTGTCGTTCACCGCCACGCCCGCGAACTGCGACACGAGCGAGCCGAGCTTGCCCTGGCCGATCGCGACCACCGCCAGGTCGCACGCGACCTCGCGGCCGTCCGCCAGCGCGAGCGCCGCCAGCTTGCCGTCCTGCCGCACGAACTGCCTGGGCGTCGCCTTCTCGATCAGCCGCACGCCTTCCTTGCGCGCCAGTTCGAGCTCGTGCTTGTAGCCCGGCATGTCGGCCTCGGTGCGGCGGTAGACCAGCGCCACGTCGGGCACGCCCAGCTTGGCCAGTTCGCGCACCACGTCGAGCGCGGTGTTGCCGCCGCCGATCACGATCGCGCGTGCCACGCCGTCGAGCGAGTACGAGGCGTCGAGCTTCATCTTCTCGACCCACTCGACGCCGCCGAACACGTTCGCGCCGTCCTCGCCGGGAATCCCGAGCCTGGAATCCGCGCCCAGGCCCACGCCGACGAACACCGCGTCGTGGTCGGCCACGAGCTTCTCGGCCGTCACCGTCTTGCCGATCTCGACGCCGGTCTTGATGGTCACGCCGAGCGAGCGGATGAACTCGATCTCGGCGTCCGCGCCCTCGCCGTTCATCTTGTAGGGGGCGACGCCGGTGCGGTTGAGGCCGCCGGCGAGTTCGCGCTTCTCGTACAGCGTCACCTCGAAGCCTTCGAGCGCCAGGTAACCCGCGCATGCGAGCGACGCCGGGCCGGCGCCGACGCACGCGGCCTTCTTGCCGTTCTTCGGCGCCTTGCTCAACAGCGCCGCCGCGTCACCCTTGGCGAACGCCGTCTCGACCGCGTAGCGCTGCAGGCGGCCGATCTGGATCGGCGGGTTGCGGTGCCACTCGTTGTACACGCACGAGCCCACGCACAGCGCTTCGACCGGGCAGACCCGCGCGCACGAGTAGCCGAGCAGGTTCGCCGACAGAATGGTGCGGGCCGAGCCCTTCACGTTGCCGGTCGAGATCTTGCGGATGAACGTCGGGATGTCGATGCCGGTCGGGCACGCCGTGATGCACGGCGCGTCGTGGCAGTAGAGGCAGCGGTTCGCCTCCGCCACGGCGTCACCCGGGATGTAGTTCGGCTTCGAGTCGGCGATGCGGCTTTCGAGGACCTGCTTCAAACCTTCACCTCCGCGTGCTGGGCGAAGTGGCTGGGCTTGCGGGCAACGAACCGGCCGCTGCCGCGAGTGGTCGTGAGCTTGGTGCCGTCCCACGCGATCTTGCCGTTCACGATCGTCGTGGCGACACGGCCGTACGTCTTGAAGCCTTCGAAGATGTTGCGGTCGCACTTGGAATGATGCGTCTTCGCGCTGCGCACGGACTCGCCGTTCGGGTCGTACAGCACGATGTCCGCGTCCATGCCCACGGCGATCGAGCCCTTCTTGGCGAGCCCGAAGATGCGTGCGGGAGCGGTGCTGCCCAGCTCGACCATGCGCTGCACGTCGAAGTGCCCGCCCTTCACGCCGTACGAGTACAGCAGCGTGAGGCGGTCCTCGATGCCCGCGGCGCCGTTCGGGATCTTCGTGAAGTCGCCCAGGCCCATCTTCTTCTGCTCGTGCGTGAACGGGCAGTGGTCGGTGCCCACCGAATCGAGCATGCCGTTCGACACGCCGGCCCACAGCGCGTCGTGGTGCCCGACGTGGCCGGGGCGGATCGGCGGGCTCATCACGTACGCGGAGCCGCCGAAGTCCGGCTTCTGGAACACGGTGTCGTCGAGCAGCAGGTACTGCGGGCAGGTTTCGCCGTAGCAGCGCTGGCCCGACAGCTTCGCGCGCTCGAGCGCGTGCACGGCTTCCTTGCAGGTCATGTGCACGATGTAGGCGGTCGTGCCGTGCAGGCGCGCCATCATGAGCGCGCGCTCGGTCGCTTCGCCTTCCACCGCGCTCGGGCGCGACACCGGGTGGTATTCGGGGCCCATGCAGCCGGCCGCGACGAGTTCCTTCTGCAGCAGCGCCACCGCGTCGCCGTTCTCGGCGTGCACGGTGACGACCGCGCCCAGCTTCGCCGCTTCCTTCATGACCTGGTAGAGCTGGCCGTCGTCCACCATGATCGCGCCCTTGTAGGCCATGAACACCTTGAAGCTCGTGATGCCGTGCTTCTCGACCACTTCGCGCATCTCGGCCGCGGTGTTCGGGCCGAAGTTCGTGATCGCCATGTGGTAGGTGAAGTCGGTGACGGCCTTGGCCGAGCGCTTGTGCCACTCGGCGATCGCGTCGGGCAGCGACTGCCCCGGGCCCTGCATGCAGAAGTCGATGATGCAGGTGGTGCCGCCCGCGATGCCCGACGCCGTGCCGGACTCGAAGTCGTCGGCGCTCACCGTGCCCATGAACGGCAGTTCCATGTGCACGTGCGGGTCGATGAAGCCGGGCATGACGAGCTTGCCGGCCGCGTCGATCGTTTCGTCACCGGGGCGCGCGTCGAGCTTGGCGCCGATTTCGGTGATGGTGCCGCCGTCCACGCGGACGTCCGCGACGTAGCGGTCGGAAGCGGTGACGATCTCGCCGCCCTTGATCAGGAGACCCATGGCTTTCCTCCGGGAAGGAAGGCGCGACGGGCGTCGGGGCAAGGGGCGCCGGCGCTCGGGTCGCGTCCTCCGGTATGGCTCGATGCCGGCCAAGTCGGGGCTCGCGGGACCCGTGTCTCCCGGCAGCGGGTGATGTCTGCCGTTGGTGCCCCGCGCATGGCGCAGGGCGCGGGAGAGTCTACAACGGGAAGGGCGGATTCGGAGTGGTCGAAATGGCGCCGGGGGGAAATCGCCCGGCGTCCGGCACGGACGCGGCCTTCAGGCCGCCCGGCGCTCGTCCGCGCCCTCGGCGCCGATCGCGTCGGGTTCGCCCGCGCCACCCGCGGCCTCGACGGGCAGCTCGATCACGAACGTGGTGCCGCGGCCGACCTCGCTCTCGAACGTGAGCGTGCCGCCGTGGCGCTCGACCACGATCGCGCGCGCGATCGCCAGTCCCTGCCCGCTGCCGCGGCCGACCTCCTTGGTCGTGAAGAACGGTTCGAAGATCCGGTCGCGCACCGCTTCGGGAATGCCCGAGCCCGTGTCCGAGATCTCGATGCGCACACGTCCGCCGGCGGCGGACGTGCGCAGCCGGATCACGCCGCGGCGGCGCGTATGCCGGACGGCGTCCTCGATCGCGTGCGCGGCGTTGACCAGCAGGTTGAGGAACACCTGGTTGAGGTCGTTCGCGAACGCCAGCACCGGCGGCAGTTCGCCGAACTCCTGCTCCACGTCGGCCACGTACTTGTACTCGTTGCGCGCGATCGTGAGCGTGGTGGCGAGCTGGTGGTTCACGTCGCACGGCGACTTGTGCCGCTTCGCCGGGTGCGCGAACTCGCGCATGGCGTTCACGATCACCTTGATCCGCGTCACGCCCTCGCCGGCGTCGGCGAACGCGGCGCCGACGTTGTCCTCGATCATCGCCAGATCGGCCTCGGCCTCGGCCGCGGCGAGGCGCCGCGACAGCTCCGCGCCCTCGGGCGTGCCCTCGAGCGCGCGCAGTGCCTTGCGGTACTCGTCGAGCAGCCCGCGCAGCGTGGCGAAGCTCTCCGACAGGAACTGCAGGTTGTCGCTCACGAACTGCGTGGGCGTGTTGATCTCGTGGGCGATGCCCGACGCCAGCTGGCCCACGGCTTCGAGCTTCTGCGCCAGCCGCAGCTGCACCTCGAGGTGCTGACGCTCGGTGATGTCCTGCAGCGCCACGACGGCGCCGATCGCGCGGCCCGCACGGTCGCGCACCTGGCGGCCGCTCGCGAGCACCGCGCGCGGCGGCTGGTCGGCGCGCATGAGCCGGAACTCGAGGTCTTCGACCCGCTCGCCCTTGAGCGCGCGGAACAGCGGCAGATCGGCGAGCGGCAGCGTGGCGTGCCCGTCCGCGCGGTGGTGCGGCGTGTGTTCCGCCCACTCCTCGAGCTGGTTCGAGCGTGGCGCGCCACCGTACAGGCGGATCGCCTTGTCGTTGAACAGCGTGATGCGGCCCATCGTGTCGCATGCCACGATGCCGGCGTCGATCGTGTCGAGCACCGTGGCGAGGTACTGCTGCTCGCGCTGGCGCACGAGCATCTCCTCGCGCAGGGCCACGTGCGTACGGCTGAGCTGTTCGTACGTGTCGCGCAGGTGCGAGTGGCTGTCCATCTCGTGCTGCAGCACCAGCGCCACGTACTCGAAGAACCCCTTCAGCTCGCCGCGGACCTGCGCGTTGTCGAGCAGCATGCCGTCGAGCTTGACCACCGCCACGAGCTGGTCGCGGCGCCGCAGCGGCAGCGCGCAGTAGGAGGCGCGCGTGAACTCGCGCGTCAGCATGCCGGTCGCCTCGAACGGGCGCGTCTCCTCGACCGCTTCGCCGGTCGCGAACGCACGCCGCACCATGTCGTCGTCGAGCGACTCGACCAGCCGCTTCTCGCCGAACACGTCGGCGTAGAACAGTGAGCCTTCGAACGGGTAGTAGAGTGCGATGTTGTTCCCGCCGAGCTGGTCGAACAGCAGCTGCAGCACGCGATCCACCACGTTGTCCACGCCGGCGATCGCGCCGAGGCTGCACATGAGGTTGTTCACGAGCTGCAGGTTCGACTTCTCGCGCGCCAGACGGCTCATGCGCGCGATCAAGCGGTTCAGGCGTGGGGAGCGCGGGCTCATGAGGCGGCGCACGCCTTCGGCGGTGCGGCGAGCGCCGCCCGAAGCGCGTCCTCGAGGTGCTCGAGACCGCAGTCGCGCCAGCGCAGCGGCAGCCCCACCAGCTCGGCGGCGGCTTCGGCCGCGGCCGTGTAGTCGCCGGAGCAGGGGGTGCGCAGCGCGAGCAGGTACTGCCGGTCGGCCCGGAAGATCTCGCCGACCAGCCCCATGTCGCAGGTGCCGAACGACGCGCGCAGCGCCTGGCTCCAGTCGCGCATCCAGTCCTCGAGCAGGAAGTAGGCGCCGGCCTGCACTTCACGTGCGAACTCGTCGGCGCCGAGCAGCATGGTGAGGCAGTTCTGCTCGTCGAGCCGCCGCACGCCCGGCCGGGCCACGAGCGCGTCCATCTGCGGGTGGCAGCAGCCGTACATCACGATCACCTCGCGGCCCGCGTTCGCGGCCAGCGCCAGCGACAGCGACCGCCCCAGCTGCAGCGGCTTGCCGTGCAGGTCGGGGCTCAGCCAGCGGCGCTCGAGCGGCCAGCCGTGCTTCTCGCACAGCAGGCGCACCTCGCGGCGCAGGATGCCGCAGCCGAGCAGGAGCCGATCGGGTGCGCTCACGTGGTCGGCACCTCGTGCGCGCCGTGGCGGAACGCGGCGTCCACCATGGCGCGGATGTTCGCCTCGGGAATCGAACTCGGCATGACGCCCGTGCCGAACAGGAACTTCCCGCCGGGCCGACCGGCCGCGATCATGCGCGCGACCTCGCGATCCACCTGCTCCGGCGTCCAGTCGATGAGCGCGATGTCGTTGATCACGCCGCACGTGAGCCCGCGACCGGCGATGATCTCGCGGCCCTTCGCGATGTCGTCGAACGGGCTCAGGTAGTACACGCCGATGCCGGTCTTCTCGAGCACGTCGGGAATCGTGCGATTCAGCGCGGCCATGCCGCAGTAGTAGACCACGCCGTCGGTGCCGATCGCGGCGATGTCGCGTTCGATCCACGGCAGCGAACGCTGGCGGAAGAAGCTCATCGGCACGATGTCGGCGGAACCGAACGGGTTCGAGTACACGATCACGTTCGCGCCGCCGGCGCGGTACGCCGCCACTTCCTTCACGAAGAAGTCGTGGCACTTGGCGAGCAGCGCCTCGACCAGGTCGGGCGGACCGAGGAACAGCAGTTCCATCCAGCGGTCCATGCCCATGAGCAGCGCGGGCAGCGTCATGGTGGACGTGACGTACGCGCAGATCGCCGCCTCGCGCCCGGCCTCCGCGCGCAGCAGGTGGAGGCAGCGTGCGGATTCGACGAACGCCTCGTGGTCCTCGACGCGCTCGGGCACGGTGAGCCGCGCGATGTCGTCCCACTCGCGGATCACGAAATCCTCCACGTTGGGCGGGCCGTCGAGCGCGTACTTGATCTTGTGGCAGCCGAGCAGTTCGGCTTCCTTGCCCACGTAGAACAGGCTCCAGACGTTGTCGTGCCCGTACTTCGCGCGCAGGCGCACCTGCGCCTCCGCGACGAGGTCGCCCCGCGAGAAGTACTCCTCCGGCGACAGGCCGAGTTCGGCCGCGCCCTGGTCGATCAGGTTGACGAACACCGGGAACCGATCCGAAGGCTCGCCGCGCAGCGCGGCACCGAGCCGATCCAGGCCCGTGATCATGACGTCACCTCCGAGAGCATGTCCTCGACCAGGCGTCCGGCGGCGACGGCATTCTCGGCCCAGCCATCGGCCTTCACCGTCTGCCAGAGCGTGTGGTCGAAGCGGTACGGCGCGCCCCCGACGATCAGCTTGATGCGATCCTCGAGGCCGTGCTGGTGCAGGAGTTCCCGCACCCGCAGCGGCCCGTTCGGGCCGCGCGCGGTGTGCACCATCATCGAGCTGATCGCGATGATCGGGGCCTGGCGCTGCACCGCGGCGGCGACGAACCGGTCCGCGGGCACGTTCGTCCCGAGGTCCACGACCTCGATCATGCGGGCACGCAGGCAGCCGATCACGATGCGCTTGCCGAGTGCGTGCAGGTCGCCGAACGAGTTCCCGATCACCACCAGGCCGCGCGTCTCGGTCGGCGCGGTGAACTTGTCCAGCATCGCGTTCGTGACCGCGTTCGAGATCTGCGCCGTGATGAAGTGCTGCGCGAGGTTCGCGTCGCAGCTCTCGGTGACCGAGAAGATCATCCGGTCCATCGCGGGCAGCACCACTTCGAACACGATCGCTTCGGGTGACACGCCTTGCGTGAGCGCTTCGTGCACCACCCGCAGTGCGCGCTCACGATCGGTATCGATCAGCGCTTCGTTGTAGCGCGTGACGAGCTCGTCGAGCATTGCGTTCCGTCGCTCCCTCGTGGAGGTGCAACGTGGCCCCGGGGCCTGCGCCGGAGTATCGGCGGCGCGGGTGCCGCCGTGAGCGCGGCCCCGGCCCGGCGGGCGCATTCGCCGCCGGGCAAGGGCGTCCGGGGAGGCGCGGGCGTTGCGTTTCGCGACTGGCATGAGGTCGCGGTCAGCGCGGGGCGCCCCGGTGAGAATTGTCCAGCCGATCCGGGCGGGTCCTGCGCGTTCCATTCCAGGAGCCCGTACATCCGTCCCTCGCGCCGGCGCGCCGGCATCGGAGTCCATCGCCATGAAGTGCCTTCCGTACCTCCGCCTCGCCCTGCTGCTGCTGGCCGCCCGCCCGGCGTTCGCGGCCCCGCTGTACACGCTCGACCAGGACTTCACGCCGTCGCGCAGCTACGCCGCCCCGTTCCGGCTCGACACCACGCTGGTCGCGTACCAGAACAGCGGCGCCGAGGGGCATTTCGGGTTCTCGGCGTTCGCGGCGAAGGGCGCGGTCGGGGCCACGGTCAGCCTGTACTCGATCAACCACGGCTACTCGGGGGGCAACTACGGCACCGCGTGGCCCAAGGCGTTCACGAACGACCTGGTCGTCACGGGGCCCGGCGGCTACGTGAGCGGGACCATGTACTTCCGGTTCCGAGGCGCGCTGCAGGGCGTCGGGGGCAGCCTCGGGGGCGGCAACCGCATCGACCTGCAGCCCTACATCACGATCAGCAACAACAGCTACTACATCGGCGACCTCCGTCACTGGAACCCCTACGCGCTCTGGTACACGGAGACTTCGGGCGTGCTGGGCTACGGCATCCGCAACGCGGCTGCGATGGACACCGTGCTCGCGGTCACGCGCACGTGGCCGGTCGGCACGCCCTTCTCGGTCGAACTCAGCCTCATCGCCACGACCATGTCCTCCGTGTTCTGGAACGGCGAGATCGCCGAGCTCCTGTGCGACGGCGGCGGCACCTCCGGCGGCCCCGTCGGCGCGGGGCTGGTGATCGGCGATGCGTCCGGGCTCGTGATGTCCCTGCCCGCGGGCTACGCGCTCGCTTCGCCTTCGTGGAACATCGCGAACAGCCGCACGGGGGCCGTGACGGACGTGGCGCCCGCGGCGACGCCGCGCGCCGGGTTCGCGCTTTCCGGCGCCGCGCCGAACCCGGCCCGCGCCGGCCGCGTGTCGCTCGCGTTCACGCTGCCCGACGGCGCGCCGGCCACGCTCGAACTGCTGGACGCCGCGGGGCGCCGGGTCGCGTCGCGCCACGTGGGCGGGCTGGGCGCCGGGGCGCACACGGTCGAGTGTTCTCCCGCGGGACGCGTCGCGCCCGGGCTCTACTTCGCGCGGCTCACGCGCGCGGGCGAGGCGCGCACGGCGCGCGTGGTGGTGGCCGACTGACGCGGGACGTGGCCGGCGGCACCCGCCGCGGAGGTGGCGGTCCCGTTCGCCCCCGCCGATAACGAACGCGGACTCCCGCCAACCGGCGGGCGCGTACGTACGGAGGCGGACGTGAAGACTCGGACCCTGGGACTCGTCGCGATCGCGCTGGCGCTCGCCTTCCTGCTCGCCGGCCAGATCGGGCGCCGCGCGTCCGAATCGCGCGCGCGTGCGGCCGACGTCCGCCCGGCCGCCGCCACTGCGCCCGCGCTGCCGCCCGCGCCGCTCGATCCCGGCCGGCCCGCTCCCGACGTGCGCTTCGCCGCGGCGGTGCGCGAGATGTACGTGCTCTCCGGCGCGCCGGCGCCGCGTGTGGAATGGACGTTCGACGCCGGTCACTGGTCGCTGTCGATCGACGGCGCCGCGTGCGGCGAAGCGACCGCGTACCCGCGCTGGCCCGAGCTGTGGGCACTGCTCGCGCGCGTTCCGCTGCCCGGTGTGCCGAACGCCCCGGAACGCGCCGTGGCGCAGGCTCCCGCGGTCACCGCGGCGGCCGCGTCGGCCTCGGCCGCGCCTTCGGCGGCGACGATCGCCGACGCGCCGGCGCTGCTCGACGGCATGCGCGCGTTCGAAGCGCTCGAACTCGCGGATCGTGCGTGGGCGCGCGGCGAGCGCGGCGACCTGGTGCTCGGCACGGCCGAGCGAGCGTTGCTCGTGCTGCACGTGCAGGCGAACGATCAGGTCGGCGCGGCCGACACGCTGCTCGCGCGTGCGTGGGCGCTCGCCGCGCTGCGCGAACGCGGGGTGCCCGGCGCCGGCGCGGCCGACGCGAGCCTGCTCGCGGTCCGCATGGGCTACGGCGCGGACGCCTGCCTGCTCGCCGAGCGGCTCGGCACGGACGACGCGATCGGCGCGTACGTGCGGCACGACGACGCACGGCTGGCGTCGCTCGCGGCGCGCTCGGGCTCGGCGTTCGAGCGCTACCTCGTGCTGACGCGCTGCGCCGAGCGTCACGACGGCGCCGCCTGGAACACGTGGAACGGCCGCTGGCCCGCGCCCGCGAACGCGCCGCGCGCGGCCTGGCTCGCCAGCGCGATCGCGTGCCGCGAGTTCACCGACACGCCGGGCGCCGCACGCGAACTCTTCGCGGCGATGTCGGAACTGCTGCGGCTGGAAGACGACCGCGAGCTGGGACACGCGCGCGACCGGCGCGAGCCGCCGCTCGGCGCGGTGTCGGACGCGTTCGAGCGCGCGCTGGCGAAGCGGCCCGTGCGCGCGCCCGGGCCGCTGCTCGACGCCGCGATCGTGCAGGCGTGGGCGCGCAGCCAGTTCTACTCCGCGCTCTGGGCGTTCGGGACGCACCTGCGCGACGTCTATTCGTCGGTCGAAGACTCGCGCCGGTTCGATCAGCTGTTCGGCGAGCCGCGCGAACCCGTCGCGGCCGAGTTCGTCGCGTGGCAGCGGAGGCTGACCGAAGCGAAGTCGGGCGAGGGCCGCGGCGACGCACTCGCCGCGACGTTCGTGGGCCTTCCTCACTTCGGCGAAAACCCGCTCGAGCAGACGTGGGTCGCGCTCAGGGCGCTGCCCGAGCTGCCCGGTCCCGACCTGCGCGCGGCGGCGCACGCGTTCGACGCCCGGCTCGACACGCGGCCGTCGCAACTGTTCCTGCGCGGCTTCGTGCACGGCTGGCCGCTCTTCGAGCTGGGCTGGTCGCAGGAGCTGCTCGAAGCCGCGCAGGCGCGCGTGCACCCCGACGACGTCACGCGCCGGGTGTACTGGGCCATGCTCTCCGGCGATCGCGCGGAGCTCGCGCGGTTCGCCCGCGACGGCGCGCTCGACGACGCGATGCGCGCGTACGCGCTCGCCGGCTGGGCCGAGAGCGAGGGCGACCGTTCGCCCGGCCTGCGGGAGGCGTGCGAGGCGTTCTACCGCGAGCGCCCGCACTCGCAGGCGGCGGTGGGTGCCTGGGCCGACTACTGCATGCGCACGGGCCGGCCCGATCGCGCGCGCGACGTGGCGCGCGCGTGGCTCTCGGATCCCGCTCGCGACACGGGCGCGTTCGACGCGCCGATCGTGCAGCGGCTGCTCGCCGAGTCGTGGTCGAAGCTCGGGCGCCAGGACTCGGCGCTCGCGGCGATCGCGCCGGCGTGCGAGTTCGGCCAGAACGCCGCGCTGCTCTGCGAGGTGCGGATCCTCGAAGCGATGGGCCGGCTCGACGAGGCCGAGGAAGTCGCGCGCGACGCCTGCTCGCGCTACTCCGACGACTCCGGGGCGCTCGCCGCGCTGGTGCGCGTGCTGTGGCGCAAGGGCGCGTTCGACGTGGCCGCGCGCACGCTCACCGAGGCGCGTTTCACGCCCACCTCGAGCGACTGGGCGTTCGAGCTCGGGCCGTCGTTCGCGACGGTGTTCGCCCGCCGCGGGGACGCCGGGCGCCAGGCGGCGGACGTGCTCGCGCGCACCGGCGGGCCGATGTCGGCGCACGTCTGGCGGCTCGCCGAGTGCGTGCGCGACTCCGGCGACGCGGTGCTCGCGATCGCCCTGCTGCGCGGTGTGCGCGCGAGTCCCGGCAACAAGCTCGCGTACGCGGTGATCCGCTGGGATTGGATGCGGCAGGCGGGCGCGCGGGACTCGGCGCTCGCCGAGCTCGGCCGCGTCGCGTCGCGCGAGTCCGCGGTCGGGCTGTCGATCCTCGCGTGCACCGCGTACGGCCGCGGAGCGGACGAGCTGCTGTGGGCGCTGCCCGAGCCCGCCGAACCCGGCGACGATCTCGAGTACCTCTGGCTGCTTCGCGCGGCGGCGCACGTCGAACGGCCCGGTCCGCACCGCGCCGAACTGGGACGGCACTACGCGAACCCCGGCGGCGGGCGCTACGCGACGATCGCGCGCTGGATGCTGGGCGAGGGCACCGAGGCGCAGGCGCGCGCCGAGGCGCACGACGCACGGCAGGTGGCCGAACTGGACTGGTACGCGGGCGTGCTCGCGCGTTCACGCGGCGACGTGCGCGAGGCCGCGCGCCTGTTCGCGCGCGTGTACGCGTCCGACGTGACGGGCAACGCCGAGTACTCGTGGGCGTACGGGCGGCTCGCCGAGTGGTGGCGTTCGGGCCGTTCGCTCGAACGGCGCCGCTCGGCGGTCCTGAGCACGCGGGCCACACGCGAGACGGCCGGCGGAAGGATCCCGCCGGCCGTCTCGTCCTGCATGATCCGCCGCGCTACGGGGTCGCGCCGAGCGTGCCGATGGTCTCGTCGAAGAACTGCACCATGCGCTCGTTGAAGTAGATCCGGTTGTCCAGCTTCACGAACCCATGGCCCTCGTCCGGCGCGATGAACACGCGCGGAGACTTGCCGCGGTCCTTGAGCGCGACCGCGAGCTGCATGGCCTCTTCGACCGGCACGCGCGGGTCGTTGAAGCCGTGCGCGATGAAGAACGGCACGTTCATCTTGTCCACCTTGTGGATGGACGACACCGTGCGCAGGAAATCGGGATCGGTGAGCGGGCCGTACTCGACCTCGCGCAGCTTGCGGCGGTAGCCGCTCGTCTTCTCGAGGAACGTCTGCATGTTCACGATGCCGACCACGTCCACGCACGCACCGAACAGGCGCTCCTTGCGCTTGCCGGCGTCCACGCGCTCCTGGTCCTCGACGATGCACGCGACCGACATGAAGCCGCCGTACGAGCCGCCGTACGTCGCGATGCGGCCGGGCGTCGCGTAGCCCTCCTTCACGAGCCACTCGGCGGCGTCCACGCCGTCACGCACGCTGTCCCAGCGCAGCTTGTAGTCGTCGAGCATCTGGAACTCGCGGCCGTAGCCCGTCGAGCCGCGCACGTTCGGCATGATCAGGCCGTAGCCGCGAGCCACGAGGTACTGCAGCGCCGCCGAGAAGTTCGGGCGGTTCTGGCCTTCGGGGCCGCCGTGGTAGTACACGACGAACGGGATCGGCGTGCCCTTCTTCGCACCCTCGGGCAGGTAGAGGAACGCCGGGATCTGGCGGCCGTCGAACGCCGGGTAGCGCACCAGCTCGGGCAGCCGCATGCGCGACAGGTCCACGCCCGCGTTCTCGGTCCACGTGAGCTGCTTCGTGGCGGCCGGGCCGGTGGGGCCGAACGTGGTCATGAACGCCTGGCCGGCGTTGCGCGCGTTCGACAGCGTCCACACGAGCGTGCGGCCGCGGAACACCGAGCCGCCGACGACGCCGCGTTCCATCTCGGGGGCGGCGATGGGCTTGAAGCCCGGCAGGCCGTAGAAGTGCGGCACCGCGTAGCCGTCCTCGTTCGTCACCACGCTCAGGATGTCGCGCGTGCTGTTCAGTTCGGCGCCGTCGAGCTCGAACTTCGACAGCGCGGGCAGCGGTTCGCTGCGCTTGCCCGACTTGAGGTCCACCAGGTACAGCCGCTGCAGTCCGCCCGCGACGTCCGACGTCAGCAGCACCGACTTGTCGCCGGGCATGTAGCCCACGACGCCGCAGGCCGCGGTGCCGTTCGCCGGCTTGATCGTCAGCTCGCGCTTCGCGCCCGTGGCGAGGTCGAGCTCCCAGATGCGCGTGTCCGAGGCCGAAATGGACTGGTCGATGATCACGCGCTTGCCGTCGGCCGTGACCGCGCTCACCGACCACTGGCCGGGCTCCGACCAGATCTTCGTGGCCTTCGACGCCGCGAAGTCCCAGCGGTACAGGTAGAAGTCGTTCGGGCTCTCGTCGTTCGCGGAGTAGAAGAAGCCCGAGCCGTCCTCGAGCCACGCGTTGACGCTCGCCTGCACCTTCGGGTTCGCCACGATCGGCGTGAGCGGAGCGATGCCCGGCGCCAGCGGATCGATCAGCGAGATCTGCGTGTTCTCGTTGCCGCCGCGTGCGTGCATGAGCAGGCAGCGCTTGCCGTCGGGCGACAGCGTGAACGCCGCGAGACCGTCGGGGAAGTTCGTGAGCGGCGTGCGCGTGACCTGGTCCGGCGCGTACGACGCGTTCGCACCGGGCACCTTGGGCGTCGTGCGGTACAGCTGCCACACGCCGTCGGGCCAGTCGCGCTGCAGCAGCGAGCCGTCGGGCAGCAGGTCGGGCGCGCCGGGCGTGCGGATCTTGAGGAACTGCGAAATCGAAGGAGCGGCCGCGGCGTCGGCCGCGCGCCCGAGGGCGAGCGACCCGCAGAGCAGCGCGAGCGCGAGCAGCGTGCGAAGCAGGCGTGACATGAGTTCGTCTCCATGGCGTGGCCGGTCGTGGGGAATGAAGCCGGCCGAGACGCTAACGGAACGGGCCCCTCGATGCGAGGGGCCCGTCTTCGCGTGCGGCAGGGAAGCCGGGATCAGCGATAGCTGAACAACGCGCCGTAGAGGATCAGCAGGATCATGATCACGCCCAGCGACAGCGCGATCGTGCCGAAGATCTTCCAGCCGCGGACGTCGCGCTCGTCGGGCGCCGGGACCAGGCGCTTCTCGAGTTCGCCGCTCTTCACGAGGTCCTCGTATTCCCGCGGACGGTCTTCCTTGAACTCGTCGAGCGGGATGCCGCCCGTGAAGATGACCGTGTCCATCGGGAACTTCTCGGGACGGAAGTGGGTGTTGAAGAAGTGCACCGTGAAGATGAAGCCCACGGCGAGCAGCGCTTCGTCGCTGTGGATGATCGTGGCCACGTTCAGCAGCCAGCCCGGCACGAACTTCGTGAAGAAGGTCGGGAACCACAGCAGCAGGCCCGACGCTCCGATCACGGCCACGCCCCAGAACACGGCGAAGTAGTCGAACTTCTCCCAGTAGGTCCAGCGCCCGTACTGCGGACGCGGGCCCTTGCCGAGGAACCACTTGATCGAGCCGATGAACTCCTTGCCGTCCACCGGGCTGAACATCATGCCGGTGTGGTCGGTGATGAACGTGAACCACGACTTGCCGCTCGCGGCCTTGCGCTGGAACAGGTCCGTGAGGTGGAACGCGAAGTAACCGAACGTCACGACCGCGCCCAGGCGGTGCAGCAGGCCGGCCATCTCGAAGCCGCCGAGCAGGCGCGACAGGAAGTACGCCCACGGCGTGTACGAGAACTTGAGCGTCATGCCCGTGATGGCCAGCGTGAGGAAGCTGCTGATCACCATGAGGTGCATGTTGCGCATGCGCGTCGTGAACCGGCGCACGTGCTGCTTCGACTCGAGCGCGTGCGACTCCTCGAGGTGCTTGCGGTACGCGAGCGAGCGCGGCAGCCACGCCAGCGTGTGCAGGCCGGCCACGAGGAACGTCACCACGAGCAGGCCGGTCATGGCCCAGAAGACGAAGAACAGGATCGGGTACTTCTTCTGGTCGTGATGCGTCGCGTGCGTGAGGTAGCCCGCGAACCGGCGGTTCGAGCCCGGGTGGCACTTGCCGCAGGTCGCCACGATGTTGTCGCGCGACAGGTGCGACGCCGGATTGGTCGGGGGCAGGATGTCGTGCGCGCCGTGGCAGTCGTAGCACTTGGCGGTCTTGAGGAAGCCGAGCTTCGAGACCTTGCCGTGGTACGTCTCGAAGTAGCTCTTCGCCAGTTCGCCGTGGCAGTTGCCGCACTGGTTCATGATCGTGAGCCGGAAGTTCTCCGTGTCCGTGCGCCCGATCGTGTGCGACGAGTGGCAGTCCGAGCAGACCGGCAGCTTCTGGTCCTTCTTGAGGTGCTTCGTCACCAGCGGCGAGTGCACGCTGGCCTCGAACTGCTCGTAGATGCCGCGGTGGCACTTCGCGCAGGTGCTCGCGATGTTCGCGCGGTTCACGGTCGAGTTCGGGTCCTTCGCCGGCAGCTCGCCGTGCGGGCTGTGGCAGTCGGCGCAGGTGGCCGTCACGACCAGGCCGCTCTTCATGAGCCCCTTGCCGTGGATGGACTCCTCGTAGTGCTCGAGGATCTCGGTCTGGTCGCCCTTGTAGCGCAGCGCCGCCTTCTTGCCGGTGCGGTGGCAGCTGCCGCACAGCGTGGGCACGTTGCGCGCGTAGGTCTTGGAATCCACCTCGAGGTGGCTGCGGATGCCGTGCGAACCGTGGCAGTCCGTGCACTCCGGCGCGTCGGGGCTGCCCTTGGCCGCGAGCGTCCCGTGCACGCTGGACTGGTAGACCTTCACGACTTCGGCGTGGCAGATCGAGCAGTCCACCTTGGGCTTCACGGTGGAGCACGGCCGCATGGCGGCCGGGTTCGCGCCGGTGTGGCACTGCGCGCAGGCGATCTTCGCGTGGCGCGAGCCTTCGAGGTGCGACGTGTCCACGAACATCGAGACCTTCTTGCCGCCGCGGTCGGCGGACAGGTCCTTCTTGCCGTGGCACATCATGCAGTTCGCGTCGGCCATGCCCTGCGTGTAGTACACGCGGCGGGCCTTGTGCGGCTCGTGGCAGTCCACGCACGCCGGCACCTGGTTCGGCGCCTTCTCCCACAGCTCGCCGCGCACGACTTTCGCGTGCACGCTCTCGATGCGCACGTGGCACTTCTCGCAGGTCCGGGCCACGTTGTGGCGCGCGATGCTGCTGCGCGAGTCGGTGTGCGGCAGCTGGTTGTGCGCGGTGTGGCAGCTGGTGCAGACGGCGGTCGTGAGCAGGCCCTTGCGGTACAGGCCCTCGCCGTGGATGGACTCGCGGTAGTTCGTGAGGATCGAGTCCTTCGGGATCTTGTAGAACGACTGCACCGGCGAGCCTTCGCGGTGGCACTTGTTGCAGAGCAGCGGAATGTTCACGACGTACGTGGGCGAAGCCGGATCCTTCGGGCGCAGCACGTTGTGCGTGCCGTGGCAGCCCTTGCAGGTCGGCGCGAGCTTCTCGCCGCGCGACTCGGCCTGGCCGTGCAGCGACTCGTCGTGGAGTTTCTTCTCTTCCGCGTGGCACGAGCCGCAGTCCACCTTCTTCAGCTTCTCGGCGTGCGGGAAGTCGCCGCCCTTGAGTTCGGCGTGGCAACCGTCGCAGCGCACGGTCGCGTGCGCCGAGCCGCGCAGCGCCGGGTCGAAGTTCGGGCCTTCGTCCGGAACGCGCCTGGTGGTCGGCGGGCCGGGGTTGTGGCAGTCGCTGCACTCGGAGTAGCCGGGCAGCGGCGCTTCGGCGGGCTTGGCCGAGCCGGCCGAGCCGTGCCACACGCTCATCGCGAACACGGCCAGCGCGACGATCAGGGCCGCGAACGTGAAGCGCCGCATGCGATCGTCGCGGCGCGGGGGCTGGGCTCCGGTGGGTTCGTCCCCGCCGGTGGGCATATCGTTCAGGTGCTGCGTCATGTTCGCCTCGAAGTCTGGACTGATCGGGCTCTCGCGGGAGAAGTCCCGACGGCGGGGAAGGAGCTACCGTCGAGGGCGAGGCCTCACCGGTTCAGCAAGGCGCAGGCCGCGGGGCGCATGGCCGGGCGAACCGGGCGACTCCGTAGTTTTACGGAACTTGCGCGATCCGGCGGGAGCGTGGGCGCGCGCTTCTCCGTCCGGGTGTCTGTCAGCCGCGGTGTTCGGCTGCCAGCATGGCAGGCACGTCACGAGCCTGCGAGGCGCCTTTGCCGAAGGAAAACAGGAAGCGCCGGTGCATGACGCACCGGCGCTCCTGCTGCTGCGGCGCGGGGGCTCTCGTCCCACGCCAGGGGAGTCTCACGTCCTTGTCGCGAGCGCGCGCGCGAACGTCCGTGGTCTCGAATGCTGCGGCGCACGCGTTGGGATTCGTTCGTCGCGCGAACCATACACGCGCGTGCCCCGCCGGGGAAGTGTGTTCAACGTTCTCGGGAGCGGGCGTCGTCGCAGCCGACCCAGTGCCCGAGCGGCTTCGGGTCGATGGCGTGCGCGGCGAGTCCTCCGACCAGCGAGAACGGCAGCGACTTCACGAGGACGATCGCGGCGTGCATCGGGAGCTCCGCGATCGAGTGCGGGTCCTCCGTGATGGCTTCCGCGATCACGACGCCGCCGACGGCGCTCGCCACGAAGCCGATCATGGTGATGCTGAACGTCGCGGGCTCGTTCTTCCACACGTCCACGCCCCGCACGTCACGCCACGCGATCAGGCCCGTCGCGCCGGCGCCGCCACCGCTGTCCGCGGGCATCGCGTACCAGATGCCCGCGTCGGTCGCGCGTGCCGAGAGGGGTTCGAGCTTGAGGCCGTGCCGGCCGTGCAGCCGCATGCGACCGCCCGACTCGACGCACGCGGTCCATTCGTCCTGCAGGCTGGGGACCCCGAGCCATTCCAGCATCGAAGCCTGCACCGCGCACGACGCCGGGAACGTCTCCGGCGCCGCCGACGTGGAGGGTCCGAAAGCGCCGACGGCGCCGGCCTCGCTCGAGAGCGAGACCGACGCCGCCGTCAGTACTGCGAGCAGCCCGATGCGTTTTCGGCCTAGAACCACCGGACGATGTTGACCTTCTTGTCCGTGTAGAACTCGACCGAGTCCGTGCCGTGCGCCTTGAGGTCGCCGAAGAAGCTGCCCTTCGAGCCGCCGAACGGGAAGAACGCCATCGGGGCCGCGACGCCGATGTTGATGCCCATCATGGCGGGCTCGACCTGGTAGCGGTACTCGCGCGCCGACTTGCCGCTGCTCGTGAAGATGCTGCTCGCGTTGCCGAGCTCGTGCTGCTTCACGATCTTCACGGCTTCGTCGAACGAATCGGCCTTCATGATGCAGATCACGGGCCCGAAGATCTCTTCGCGCGCGATCGTCATTTCGGGCTTCACGTTCGTGAACACCGTCGGCCCGAGGTAGTAGCCGTTCGGGTTCTTGGGGTCCTTGTAGCCGCGGCCGTCGAGCGCGAGCGTGGCGCCTTCGGCGATGCCCTTCTCGATGTACGAGAGCACCTTCTCGCGGTGCTGCTTGCTGATCACCGGGCCCATCGTGACGCCGGGCTCGAGGCCGTCACCGACCTTGATCTTCTTCGCTTCGGCGACGAGCTTCTCGCACATGATGTCGTACGCGGAGCCCACGCCCAGCACGACGCTGTTCGCGAGGCAGCGCTCGCCGGCGCAGCCGAAGCACGACTCGGTGCTCACGTTCGCGGCGCGGTCCATGTCGGCGTCCGGCATGATGAGCGTGAAGTTCTTCGCGCCGCCCAGCGCCTGCACGCGCTTCCCGTTCTCGGCACCGCGCTTGTAGATGTAGTGCGCGATCGGCGAGCTGCCGACGAACGACACGCCCTGGATGACCGGGTGGTCGAGGATCGCGTCCACGGCGTCCTTGCCGCCGTGCACCATGTTCACGACGCCCTCGGGCAGGCCGCAGTCGTGCAGCATCTCGAAGATCTTCTGCTGCGAGAGCGGCACGCGCTCGGACGGCTTGAGCACGAACGTGTTGCCGCAGGCGATCGCGTGCGGCAGGAACCACATGGGCACCATCGCCGGGAAGTTGAACGGCGTGATCGCCGCGAACACGCCCATCGGCTGGCGGTAGGTGTAGCAGTCGATGCCCGTCGCGATGTCCTCGAGCGAACGGCCCTGCATGGTCGTCGGGATCGCGATCGCCATGTCGATGTTGTCGATGGCGCGGCGCACGCTGCTGCGCGACTCGTCGAGCGTCTTGCCGTGCTCGGTGGTGCAGATGCGCGCGAGTTCTTCGAAGTTCTTCTCGAAGATGTTCTTCATCGCGAACAGGTACTTCACGCGGTTCACCGGCGGCGTGGCGCGCCAAGCCGGGAACGCGGCCGCGGCGGCCTTCACCGCGCGGTCCACGTCTTCCTTGCCGCCCAGCGGGGTGCGGGCGATCAGCACGTCGTTGGCCGGGTTGTGCACGTCGAACCACGTGGTCGCGGTGGACGGCACCCACTTGCCGCCGACGTAGATCTGGAGATCGCGGGCCTTGGTGACGCCGTTGCCGGCGAGCGTGGCCTGTTCCTGCGGAGAAGACATGGGAGAACCCCTTTGGTTGGTTCGGCCGGCCGAGTCGGGGCTCGCGGGTCCCGCGTCTCCCGGCGTCTCGTGTTCGAGCGCCGTGCGCGCCGCGAACGCGGCGCACCTTGAGGCTTCGTGTTCAGCCGCGCGAAGGATACAACGGCGCTGCCGGTATTCGCACGGCTTCGTGGCCCGAAATCCCGAACTTCGTTGCGCTTTCCGTTCGGCCTCTGTTAATCGTGGCGCGAGCGGCGGGACCGGCCGTGCGCTTCCGGAGGATTCTTGCGCCGCACCACCATCCCGCCGTACCGGCGATCGCTCGCGCTGGTGTGCTTCGCCGCCGCCGCCGCGATCGCGCTCTCGGGCGCACGCCCCGATCCCGAACGGGCCGCCACGCTGCGGCGCTGGGCCGACGAGTACGCGGTGCAGGGCGACGTCGAGTCGCGCGACCGCGCGCGCCGCATGCTCGAGGAGGCCATCGCGCTCGATCCGGGCTCCGCCGCGAACTGGCGCTCGCTGGGCCGGCTGCACGAGCTGCAGAACTTCGACCAGCGCGCGCGCGGCGACTGGAAGCGCGCCACCGAACTCGCGCCCGCCGACTTCGACTCGTGGATGGGGCTCGCCGCGGTCGAGAAGCGCGAATACCTGTGGGACCTGGACTCGACGCGGTTCGCCGAATCCGTGGACGCCCTCGAGCATGCCGCCGCGCTGCGCCCGTACGGCTCGCGCGCGTGGCTCGCGCTGGTGCCGCTGCGGTACGAGGCGCGCGACCTGGCCGGCGCGGCGATCGCGGCGCGGCGCGCGGCCGCGGGACGCCCGCGGCTGCCCGAGGCGTCGCTCGCGGCGGCGTACACCGCGTACCGGCTCGGCGACTTCGCGTACGCCGACAGCGCGTTCCGCGAGGGCCTGGCGCGGCTCGCGCCCGATCGCCGGGCACTGTTCGAGTCGCCGAGCCGGCTGCCCGAAATGGCGCAGCCCGACTCGGAGTGGCGCGCCCTGGACGCGGCCACCCGGCCGATCGCCGCGTTCCGCGCGATGCGTGCGTACGACCCCGATCCCACGACGCGCGAGAACGAAGCGCAGCTCGAGTGGTGGTCGCGCGTCACGCACGCGCTGCTGCTGTTCGACGATCCGCTGCATCCCGAACTCGACGCGCGCGCCGAGACCTACATGCGCTACGGCCCCCCGCAGGGCGTGCTGCTCAACCCCGCGGGCGTGCCGCTGTACTTCAATCCGGCGCGCGACTACTCCGGGCCCGGCGCCGACCGCAACCGTTCGAGCGTCGGGTTCCCGCTGCGCGCGCAGCTCTGGCTCTACCCGGAGCTGGGCATGCGCGTGCTGCTGCACGATCGCTCGCTGCGCGGCCGTTGGACGCAGCCGTTCCAGCGCTCGCCCGAGTACACGAACCGGCCCGACCCGGCGGTGCTCGCGGCGCGGCGCGACCTGCTCGCGCTCGGCGACGGCTGGCTGGTGCTGCCCACGCGCCGCCCGGCGTCGCAGCGGCTCGAGGTGAGCGGCGCGTTCACGCGCTTCGAAGGCGAGCGCGGGCCGCGCGTGCGCGCCCAGCTCGACGTGAGCGCGGGCGCGGCCGACACGCTGGTCGCCGACTGGGTGGTGCTCGACGCGCGCGGGCGCACGATCGAACGCGGCACCACGAAGCCGGGGCTGTCGGGCTGCGACCCGGCCGCGCGCCGCATCGTGGAGTTCACCATGGGGCTCGCACCCGGAACGTACGACGTCACGATCTCGGCACACGATCCGCGCGGCCGCCGCGGTTTCGTGCGGCGCTCGCTGGACGTGGAGCCGTCGCGGCCCGGGCTCGCGATGAGCGACCTGCTCGTGAACTGCGGCAACGCCACGACGCTCTCGGCCGGCGGCGTGGTGCGGCTGGAGGAGGCACCCGGTCACCGCTTCCGTGCGGGCGCGCCGATCGCGGTGTACGCCGAGATCTACCGGCTCGAAGCCGACGAGCAGCACCGCACGCGGTTCGAGTACGAGTACTTCGTGCGCCGGCTCGACCGCGACGGCGTGCCCGGCGCCCGGCTCGCGTGGGCGTCGCGGGCCGACAGCGTGGTGGCGTCGGCGTCCGAACGCGTGCGGCGCCAGTTCGTGGCCGTGGACACGGCGAAGCTCGAGCCCGGCACGTACCGGGTCGAGATCGTGGTGCGCGACCTCGTGACGGGCGCCGACGTGACGCGCACGGCGGACTTCACGCTGGAGTAGGTGGTGGGGCGGCCGTCCCGGCCGCCGCCGCGCCCGCCGTTTCGTTGCTGCTTCGGCCGCATCCCGTGCAGTAAGGTCCGCGCTCCTTCCCGCTCGCAGGCCCGCACCACGGAGACACGCATGGCGTCCAGCCCCGCCCGCTTCGTGCCGTACATTCCGTCGTCGTCTTCGTTGCACGAGTTCAGCGTCCGCGGCGTGCTCATGGGCACGATCCTCGGCATGATCTTCGGCGCCTCGTCGTTGTACCTGGTGCTCAAGGTCGGGCTCACGGTGAGCGCGTCCATTCCGGTGGCCGTGATCTCGATGACGCTGTTCAAGTTCTTCTCGCTCACGGGCGCGAAGGACGCCACGATCCTCGAGAACAACATCGCCCAGACCGCGGGCTCCGCGGGCGAGTCCATCGCGTTCGGCGTCGGCGTGACCATGCCGGCGATCATGATTCTCGGGTTCGACCTCGAGCTGACGCGCGTCGCGCTCGTGTCGGTGCTGGGCGCGCTGCTCGGCATCCTCATGATGATCCCGCTGCGCCGGGCGCTGATCGTGCAGCAGCACGGCGTGCTCAAGTACCCCGAGGGCACGGCGTGCGCCGAAGTGCTCAAGGCCGGAGCGTCGAAGGATTCGCTCGAAGCGTCGTCGCCCGAAGCCAAGGCCGAAGCCGCCGCGAGCGGCGTGCAGGGTGTGTCGGCGCGCACGATCTTCGCGGGCTTCGGCATCGGGCTGGCGTACAAGACCGCCATGTCCGCGCTGCGGATGTGGAAGGACACGCCCGAGAAGGTGTTCGGCAAGCCGTTCGCGGCCGGTTCGGTCGCGGCCGAGATCTCGCCCGAGCTGCTCGGCGTGGGCTACATCATCGGCCCGGCGATCTCGGCGGTCATGTGCGCCGGCGGCGTGCTCGCGTACCTCGTGCTCATTCCGATGATCAAGTTCTTCGGCGACGCGATTCCCGGCCCGCTCGCCCCGGGCACGGTGCCGATCTCGCAGATGTCGCCGCACGAGATCCGTGGCGCGTACGTGCTGTACATCGGCGCCGGCGCGGTGGCCGCCGGCGGCATCATTTCGCTCGCGCGCTCGCTGCCCACCATCTGGCACGGCCTGCGCGAAGGGCTGCGCGACCTCGGCGGCTCGCGCGGCGCCGGCTCGATCGAGCGCACGGACCACGACCTCAGCATGAAGCTCGTGTTCGGCGGCATCGTGCTGCTCGTGCTGGCGATCCTGCTGTCGCCGTCGCTGCACATGAACCTGCTCGGCGCGCTGCTGATCGTGGTGTTCGGGTTCCTGTTCGTGACCGTGTCGAGCCGCCTGACGGGCGAGATCGGTTCTTCGAGCAATCCCATTTCGGGCATGACCGTGGCCACGCTGCTGCTCACGTGCCTCATCTTCCTGCTCATCGGCTGGACCGGCGCGTCGTGGTACGTGACCGCGCTGTCGGTGGGCGGCATCGTGTGCATCGCGGCCTCGAACGGCGGCTCGACGTCGCAGGACCTGAAGACCGGCTACCTGGTCGGCGCGACGCCCAAGTACCAGCAGATCGCCATCCTGATCGGCTCGCTGGTGTCGGCGCTCGTGCTCGGGCCGATCCTGCTCAAGCTGAACGACGCCGCCACCGTGTACGTGCCCGTCGCCACCGTGCAGGCGGGTGGCGTGGCCGCGCCGCCCGCGGACGCGCTCGCGCAGGCGAAGCGCGAAAAGCTGCACGGCCCGCAGGCGTCTTCCGACAGCCGCGAGCTGCGCGTGTGGCAGAAGCGCGACGACGTGGGCGGCCCCGCGGGCAAGTACCTCGTGGACGACGCGGGCGCGCCGGTGTGGTTCGTGGATCCGGGCATCAACGGCGCGTATTCGCACCGCCCCGACGGCACCGAGGTGCACAAGTTCGACGCGCCCAAGGCCACGCTCATGAGCTACATCATCAAGGGCATCCTCGACCGGCACCTGCCGTGGGGACTGGTGCTGTTCGGCGTCATGATCGCCGTGGTGCTCGAGCTGAGCGGCATTCCGTCGCTCGCGTTCGCGGTGGGCGTGTACCTGCCGATCTCGTCGAGCACGCCCATCCTGGTCGGCGGCATGGTGCGCTGGCTGGTGGACCGCGCGAAGCGTGACGAGCTCGCGCACAAGAACCTCACCGAGGAACAGCTGCAGTCCGAGGGCGACAAGAGCCCGGGCGTGCTGCTGTCGTCGGGCTACATCGCCGGCGGCGCGATCGCCGGCATCCTGATCGCGTTCCTCGCGGGCGTGATGACCGACGCCGACGCGGCGATTTCGAAGTGGGCGAACGCGAGCAACCCGTTCTTCTCGGGCCCGAACGCCGACGCGCTTTCCATGATCCCGTTCGCACTGCTCACCGTGTTCCTGCTCGCGGTCGGCCGCGAGTGGGTGATGGGCGGGAAGAAGTCGTGAGCGGCTCGCCGATCGGAACCGGCCTGCTCGCGATCCTGCGTGAGGCGTGCGAGGGTGGCGTGCCCGGCGAGGGCACCGCGTTCCTCGACGGCACGCGCAACGGCGTCAATCACGGCCTGTTCGCCACGCTCGAACGGCTGTCGGCCGCGCAGGCGTCGAACCCGACGGCGCTGGGCCAGAGCATCGCCGCACACGCCGCGCACACGGCCTATCACATGGAAGTCACGGTGCGCTGGGTGCACGGCGATCGCGGCCCGTTCGACTGGCCGGGCAGCTTCACGCCCGCCACGGTGGACGACGCGCAGTGGCGCGCGACCTGCGCGCGCGTGCGCGAGGCGTACGCCGGCGTCGTCGCGCTCGCCACGGCCGCCCCGTCGTGGGACGAGGACGTGGTCGCCGGGCTCGCCGGCGCGATCGCGCACGTGGCCTACCACCTCGGCGCGATCCGCCAGGCGGTGAAGCTGGCGGGCTGACGCGTGCACGACGAAGGCGCGGTTCATTTCGCGGGCGAGGACGCGTTCCGCGACGACGTCGCGGCCGCGTACGCCGAAGTCGGCGGCGAGCTGCGCGCGCTGCTGCCGCACGCGTGCCTCAATCACGTGGGCAGCACCGCGGTGCCCGGCTCGCTCACCAAGGGCGACCTCGACGTGTGCGTGTGCGTGGGCGCCGACGCGTTCGCGGCGGCCGACCAGGCGCTCGCGCACGTGTTCGCGCGCAACGAGGGCTCCACGCGCACCCCGACGTTCTCGGCGTTCGAATGCACCGTGCACGGCGTGCCCGTCGGCGTGCAGCTCGTGGTGGAGGGCAGCGCGGACGACGTGTTCGTCGCGTGGCGCGACCTACTGCGCGCCGATCCCGGACTGCGCACCGAGTACGACGCCTTGAAGCGCCGCTTCGAGGGCGCGCCCATGGAGCGCTATCGCGAGGCGAAGAGCGCGTTCATCGAGGAGAGGCTGGGGCGCGGTTCAGCCCCGGCGTGACCGCCGCGGCCTCGCCGCCCCACGCCGCAGCGCCCGACGCTCGCACGTGGCGAGGTACGCCTGCATCACCGCGGCGCGCAGCGCGCGCACCTTCACGTCGCCCGCACGCGCGAAGATCGCGTAGCGCGTGAGCGGCGTGTCGCCGTAGGTCACGCCCTCGCCGTCGCGCAGGTGCGAGCCGTGCTCGAAATACAGCCGGACCTCGGCTTCGTAGGGGAACAGCGCGCACACGTGCCCGGCTTCCGGTGTGCGAAACCCGATCGCGCGCCAGCCCGGCAGCACGCGCTCCTCGCACCCGGGCAGCGTGTCGTGCAGCAGCGCGCGCACGCGTCCGCAGGTCGCGCGCACGGTGGGAGGGAAGGGGGCGAGCAGCGCCTCGGCGGTGAGCTTCGAAGCCGTCATGCGCGGCACGATACGCGGCAACGGTGACGGAACGTGTCACCTTTCTCGCGGCGCGGGCCGGATCGCGAACAGGTCCACACGACCACTCGTCCCGGCAGGCCCGCGGCCCGCGGGGGAGCCCACGAGCAGGGCGTGGCGCGTCGCACCCAGCGCGACGCCGAAGTACTCGTTGGGGCGCGCGCCGGTGGCCCACCAGTCCGGCTGTGCGGCGGGGCCCTCGCGCCGGCCGCGAAACACCGCCACCAGTCCCGGTGCGCCCTCGGCCGCGGCGGTGCGATAGCCGTACGCGCCGATCACGATCTCCGCACGGCCGTCGCCGTCGAGGTCGCGTGCGAGCACGCGGTTCGTGCCGACCCGCGCGCGTGTCGCCGGTCCGGTCCACCGCCACGAAGGTGAGCGCTCCAGCCCGTTCGGGCCACCGCGGAACAGCGACACGCGGCCGCACTCCACCATGCTCGCGCTCGAATAGTCGGTTTCGGCGACGACCGCGTCGGCGTGACCGTCGCCGTCCACGTCGCCGAGCGCCACCGCACCACCGGCGCGGGCGTTCTCGGCATCACCTTCGTACGTCCACACCGGTTCGCGCGACGGGCCCGCCGGGCCTCCGGCGTAGAGCTCGACGCGCCCGCCGTGCGCGCGCACGCCGGACCAGAGGCTCGCGCCGACGAGCACGTCGCCGAAGCGGTCGCCGTTCACATCGGCTGCGGCGAGCGCGCTTCCGTAGTTCGCGTCCGGCTGCGCGCCCCGCGCGATCCACGCCGGAACGCGCGCGAGTCCGCCATGCGTGCCCGGGTACCAGCGCACGGCCCCGCCGTCCGCCACGGTGCCGCTGTCGCCGTCCGCGCTCACGAGCACGTCGCTGAGGCCGTCGCCGTTCGCATCGAAACCACCTTCGACCGCACGGCCGAAGCCCGTCTCGCGTGACGGCCCCCACGCCGTCCACACGGGGCGCGACGCGAGCCCGCGTCCGTCACCGAGGTACAGGCGCACCGCGCCCAGACCACCCTGTGGCCCGCGTGCTCCCGCGGCCGACACCAGCAGATCGGGACGACCGTCGCCGTTGGCGTCGCCCGCGGCCGCGAGCCAGGTACCGACGAGCTCGCCGTCACGGGTGCCGCTCACGCTCCAGCGCGGTTCGGGTTCGAGCGCGTCGCCCGCGCCGAAGTACACCCGGACGCGTCCCGGTGCGGGCTCGCCGCTGCGCCAGTGCACCTCGCTCACCGCGACTTCGTCGCATCCATCCCCATCGAGATCGCCGATCCCGACGGCGTGCCACGCGAGTTCGGATCCGTCCTGCTCGCCGAACGCCGACCAGGCGAGCTGCGCCCACGCGGAGTCCGCGACGGCGGGCAGGGGCTTGGCCCGGAACGCGGCCGGATCACGCAATGCGAGCAGCCGTGGCACCACGAATGCCGCCGCGGCCGCCACGGCGACCACCGCGGCCGCGCTCGCGAAGCGCACGCGCCACGCCCGGGCGGGCTCGGTGATCGCGCGCAGCTCGCCGAGCAGTTGTGCCGCGCTCGCGGTGCGGCACACGGGATCCTCGGCGCACGCGCGCTCGATCGCACGCACGAGCGCCGTGGGCGCGTCGCGCCGCAGGCTGGCGAGCGGCGCGCGCGTGCCCGCCCGGTGCGCCGCACGCAATTCGTCGAGCGAGCGGCCTTCGACGGGCCAGCACCCCGTGAGCAGCCGGTACAGCAGCACGCCGAGCGCGTACACGTCGGTCGCCTCGGACGGCGGCGCGCCGCCGAACTGCTCGGGCGCGAGCGCGAGCGGCGTGCCGGCGGCCGCGAGCACGCCGAGCAGGTCGTCGCCGCTCGTCTCGCGCACGGCGCCGAAGTCCATGAGCACGGCCCGCGGCTCGTGCGGGTCCGACGCGTCCCACATCACGTTCGCCGTCTTGATGTCGCCGTGCAGCAGCCCGGCCGCGTGCACGGCACGCAGCGCGCTCGCGAGCCGCACGCCGATGCGCGCGACTTCGGCGGGGGCGAGCGGGCCTTCCGTCGCGAGCCGCGCCTCCAGCGTGGTGCCGGGCACGCGCTCCATCCAGATGCCCGCGCGGCCGTCGCGCAGGTCGGCGCCGTGCACGACCACCACGTTCGGGTGCCGCACCCGCGCCAGCGCGCGTGCTTCGTCGAGCCAGCGGAGCACGCCGCTCTCGGCGTGGCGCAGCTTGAGCGCGACCTCGCGTTCGAGCGCCGGGTCCCACGCCAGCCGCACCTCGCCGAACGCGCCGCGGCCGAGCGTCTCGCGCAGCTCGAGCGCGCCCCAGCGTTCGGTCGAGCCCAGGTCGCCGGGCGTGGCGAAACGCGCGACGCGGAAGCCTTCGGCGACGGCCGCGATCACCGCGAGCGCCGGTGACGCCGCGAGCGCCTCTCGCGCGGAGGGCGTGCGGTCGGCGATCGCTTCGAGCGTCGCGTCGAGCGCGTCGCGCGTGCTGCCGGGCTCAGGCGGGCGCGAACTCATCGAGCGCACCGGCGAGCGACCTGAGCGCGCGCACGACCGTCATGCGCGCGGCGTCGGGGCTGCGCGCGCCGATCGCCTCCGCGATCCGTTCGTAGTCGTAGCCGAATTCCAGACGCAGCAGCACCGCCTGCTGCGCCGCGTCGGGCAACGTGGCGAGCGCGCGCTCGTAGCGTTCGAGCGCCTGCCGACCCGCGACCTGTTCGACGACCGAACGGTGCGCGTCGGGAAGGTCGTCGTTCACGTCCTCGCGGGTGCCGCGCCGGGCCGAGCGGCGAATCTCCTCGCGCACCGCGTTGAGCAGGATCGTGCGCAGGTAGGCGAGAAACGCGCCCTCGCGCTCGGGCCGGAACTCGTCGAGCCGGCGCAGCGCCCGCAGCAGCGTCACCTGCACGAGGTCCTCGGTGTCGGCGAGATCGCGCGCACGTGACGGCAGCCGGCGGTGTCCCCACTCGCGCAACACCGGCAGGAAGCGCGCGAAGAGCGTCTCGCGCGCGGCATCGTCGCCGCCGCGCGCACGCTCGATGAGCAGCGCGGTCGAATCGAGTGGCGCTTCGTCCGGAGCCCCGCCCTGCGACATGCCCGTCCTCCCGAGGATGCGCGGCAGGAGGGGCGTCCTCACGGCCGCGGGAGGAACGAGTGTAGCGGCGTGGCGGGCGCGCGCGCAGTGTCGAAATGCGCCCGCGCCGGCCGTCGCCGCTCGACGCCGGGCTCAAGGTGCGAAGATCGTGGCGCCCCCGCGCGCCGCGCTCCACGTGTGCGGCGTCTCGAACACGGTGCCCGTCAGCGTGTGCTGGGTGCCTCGTCCCACGAGGATCGGCCAGCCCGCGGGCGTGTGGATCGTGGCGTTCAGCGGGCTCGTCCACGGGTGCGTCGCGCTACCGTCGCCCAGGCCCACGCCGCCGTCGTCCACGAAGTGCATCGGGATCCGCATGCCCTCCGAACGTGCGATGAGGCTGGCGTCCGGATAGAGCGAGATGGGCCGCCGCGTGCGTGCCCCGATCGACGGCGTCATGAGGTCGTTCGGCAGCCACGCGTCGTGGACGTGGAGCCCGGTCGCCGTGCTCGTCGCGATGTTCAGCGTGGCCTGGTCGAAGACCGAGTCGGCCATCATGTAGGGATCGACCTGGGCGCCCGTGCCCCAGCCGACGCCGTGTCCCACCTCGTGGCGCACGACGGTGAGCAGGTCGTAACCCGCGGGTCCGGGTCCGGGTCCCGCGAACTCGGAGTCGTTCCCCGGCGTGGGATCGACGAACCACGCCGTGTTGCTCCCGATCGTGAGCGTGTCGTAGGCGATGCAGCCGGCCCCGTACACGTAGGAGTTGCAGAAGCCGATGAACGTACCGCCGAGCGGCAGGAACTGCACGTGGATCGGCAGCGGGTTCGTGATGCAGCCGGCGTCGGTCACGATCGCGGACCATTCCGCGAGCGCCTGCATCACGACCGCCTGGTACGCGGGGCGTGCGACCATCGCGGTGTCCCACGTCACCGTGAACTGCAGCGGTCCACCCGTCGCGCGCGAGGGCGTGCGGCCCAAGGGTTCCGGGAGCACGTGCCGCTCCGGCGGGCGCAGAGGCCGACGGACTCGGCGTCCGCACGCGCGCGCGTCGCCGACAACGCCGGCAGCAGTCCCAGCGCGATGAACGCGACGGCGAGCGTGAGGCGCCGCGCGTTCACTGCAGGTTCACGAGCACCAGCACGAGGCCGGTGCCCGCCTCCAGCGACGTCATCGCCTTGCCGAGCGTGGCGCCGTACGCGCGGCCGCGGTTGCCCGCGCGCATCGCGTGGCCCGCGCGCGGCGCGCTCGTGAGCAGGTCGCCCGGGTGGATCGGCGCGGACGAGGCGTCGCACTTCACCCACACGCGGCCGGAAAGCGCCACGGTCGCGTGGCCGTCGGCGTCGAACGCGCCGCCGCTCAGCACGACGGCCGCGTCGAGCCCGTTCGCGCCGCTCACCACGCCCGCGACCCGGTGCGAGTAGACCTCGTCGCACGTGCGCAGCAGGCCCGGCGCGCCGCCGTCGTCGAGCATGAGCACGGTGCCCGGTTCGAGTGCCGGCTCGCGCACCGGGAAGCGCTCGGCGAGATCGGCGCCCAGGATCTTGAGTGAGCGCACTTCGGCCATGCCGTCCACCTTGAGCGGCGTCGAACCCGCGACGCCGGTGAAATAGCCGCCGAACGCGCTTGCCGCGCCCGCGTAGCCGAACACGGCGCTCTTGCCGTTGGCGTTCGTGCGCGCGGAGAGACCGTCGGCCTGCTCCGCGATCGCGAGCACGCCGACCGCGCCGTTCGGCGAGTAACCGTACACACCGGCTCCGGTGGATGCTTCATTGCGCCCGATCACGCCGTTGCCGTCGTCGCCCCAAGCCTGACCGAACACGCCGTGCGCGTTCGCCGCGTGCGCCACGCTCCAGAGCCCCCACCCATAGTTCGATTCGGCGTAGACGCCGGTGCCGGTCGAACTCAGGCCGCGCAGTGCGGTGCCGGTCGTGCTTGCGGCGTCCACGCCGGTGCCTTCGGTCGAGATCGCGAGCACGCCGGTGCCCGTGCTGCCCTGTGCCACGAAATAGCCGCCGTACGCCAGCCCGAGCCCGGTCACCCCGCGCCCGAGCGTGCTGGCGTTGGCCACGCCGAGCACGCCGGTGGTCGAACCGTTGGCCGCCGCGCCGATGCCGACGACGCCCGCCGAGTTGGAGCGCGACGACTGCGTCACCCCCGTGACGCCGTTCGACATGCCCAGTGTGGCGAGGTTCTCGAATCGGGCGGCGGCCACGCTCGTGTTGGGATCGTTGCCGGAGGTCGGCCCCACCTGCGTGGCCGAACCCGTGAAAGGCAGACTGAACGCACCGCCGCCACCGGGTGCCCACTGTGCGTACGGCGCGGCCTGCAGCGGCAGGCGGCCGCCGAACTGCGTCCAGCCGGGATCGCCGGGGCACTGCACGGAGATTTCGAGCCAGCGCGCGTTGCCGTCGAACACGGCTCCGAAGTCGAGCCCGAGCGTGAACAGGCCCTGCGTGACGGGCACGTTCACGTGCGTCGTCGTGGCGCCGACCTGCGCGCCGCCGCCGGCGGCGTCGAACAACTTGATCTGGAAGTCGCCGGGCCCCGAGTACGGCGCGGCGTCCTTCTCGAGGTAGCCCTGGAACGTGAAGCCGGTGCCGACGGGGTCGGCCGTGGCGGTGGTCGCGGCGAGCGAAGCGAGGGCGAGGAGCATCAGGACGAGACGGCGCATCGGGACATCACCTCCGGCGGGGTTGGGGTCAACGATCCAGCACGACGACGCGCTGGGAGAGCGGGTGCGGGCCGGCTTCGAGCACGGCGAGGTAGACGCCCGGTGCGACCCGGCGCCCGCCTGCATCCGTGCATGCCCATGCGATCGAATACCGGCCCGGTTCGCGGCGGCCCGCGAGCAGCGTGGTGACGCGGCGTCCATCCACCGCGAACACGCTCACGCGCACGTCGGAGGCCGCGGGAAGTTCGAACGTGAGCGTGGTGCCCGAGAGCGCGGGGTTCGGGCGGGGTGCCCGCCACGCCACGCGCGTGACGGCGGCGTCACCGCGGTCGGCGCCCGCCGTGGACGTGGCGCGGGGCCAGAGGAATCCCGCCCACAGGCCGTAGTCGCCACCGGCCATCTGCCCGGCGGTCGGCTGCGCCACGCCGGCGGCGAGGCGGTACGGCGGCGCGGTGGCGCCGGCGAGCGCGCCCGGCACGACCTGCGCACGCGACAGTGTGTACGCGGCATGCGCGGGAACGGAGGCCGCGAGCAGCACGGCGAGGCAACAACAGGGCAGGAGTCGAGGGTGGCGCACGGGGCACGTTCCGGGTGAGAGAGGTGAGGGCTGCGTGGTCACCCTTCTCAATGCCGGCCGAGCGCGAAACGAACACGAAGAAAAAGTCGAAGGCCCGGGCGCCAGTCGCGGCGTCCGGGCCTTCTCGTGCAGTTGCGGCGTCGCGCGTTCCGCGCGTCAGTCGTGCGCGGCGACGACCTTCTCCATGGGGCGGCTCATGAGGAACAGCACCACGCCGGCGGCCACGCCGATCGCGGTCAGCATGAGGAAGAACTGGTTCTTCGGCATCTTCTCGTAGAACGTGCCGAGGTAGCCCGTCATGTAGTTGCCGATGAAGTTCGCCAGGAACCACACGCCCATCATCATGGACACGATGCGCGCCGGGGCGACCTTGGTCACGAACGACAGGCCGATCGGCGACAGGTAGAGCTCGCCGAGCGTGAACACCGCGGTCGAGCCGAACAGCCACAGGATCGAGCGCTTGGCGTCGGGCGCCATGCCCGCCGACGCGACCATCATGATGATGAAGCCCAGCCCGAGCATCGCGCAGCCCATGGCCATCTTGGTGAGGCTGGTGGGCTCCTGCTTGTTCTTGGCCTGCATGGCCCAGAACCACGTGAGCGCCGGCGTGAAGAACCAGATCATGAACGGGTTGAACGCCTGGTACCACGTGGTCGGGATGGTGAAGCCGCCGATCGTGGGCCAGTGCGTGTTCTGGTCGGCCCACACCTGCATGGTGTTGCCCTGCTGCTCGTACACGGCCCAGAACGCCGCCACGATCACGCACGCGGTCACGATCGCGATCACGCGCGGCTTTTCGTCGGCGGGCAACTTCACGATCCACGCGAGCGCCGAACCGACGGCCGCGACGGCCAGCGTGAGCGGGATCCACTTGGGCAGCGTGAGCAGCATGAGCAGCGCGAAGATGCCGAGCGGCACCGCGACCGCGTAGCCGACGAGGCCGGCGATCGGTGCGGTGGTGGACTCGGTCGGCTTGGCTTCGACGGGCAGGTACTTCTGGTTCGCGAGGTAGAACGCCAGGCCGAGCAGCATGCCGACGCCGGCCGAACCGAAGCCCCAGCCCCAGCCCTTCGTCTGGCCGAGCGTGCCGCACACGATCGGGGCGAGGAACGCACCCACGTTGATGCCGACGTAGAAGATCGAGAACGCCGAGTCGCGGCGGCTGTCGCCGGCCGGGTAGAGCGCGCCGACCTGCGTCGAGATGTTCGGCTTGAAGCAGCCGTTGCCGAGGATCAGCAGCATGAGGCCGGGGAAGAACAGCGCCGGCGACATGAGCACGAACTGGCCCGCGGCCATGAGCACGCCGCCGATCACGACCGACATGCGCCGGCCGATCAGCTTGTCGGCCATCATGCCGCCGAACAGCGGCGTCAGGTACACGAACCCGGTGTACAGCCCGTAGAGCCACGACTGCAGCGGCTGGGGCGCCCACGCCGTGCCGAACAGGTTCTGGTAGACGCCGGCGAGGAAGTTGAAGCCCATGACTTCCTTGCCCACGTCGGGCTTCACGAACAGGAAGTTGATCATGTACAGCGCGAGCAGCGAACGCATGCCGTAGTAGCTCATGCGCTCCCACATCTCGGTCATGAACAGGATGAAGAGGCCCTTCGGGTGGCCGAGCCAGGTGCCTTCTTCGGGCTGGGCCGTCGTCGCGGCGTTCGACATGCGGGTACCTCCGTCGGATGTGCGGGTGAGGAAATGCGACGCGGCAGGATAGACCCGCCGCGCTCGTCACCGCCAACACCCCGCTCACCGGCGCGGTGAACCGGGCGCTTGCCGCGGGTCCGCGGGCGGTTCTACCGTCCCGGGGTTCCCGCCCCACGTGACCCACGACCCGGAAGACCGTCATGAGCGACACGCTCCGCGAAGCCATACTCGAGCGCTTCCTGCGCTACGTGAAGTACGACACCCAGTCCGATCCCGCCTCGACCACGGTGCCCAGCACCGCCAAGCAGCTCGAGCTGTCGCGCGCGCTCGTGCAGGAGCTGCAGTCGCTCGGGCTGTCGGACGCGTTCCTCGACGACGTCGGCATCGTCATGGCCACTCTGCCCGCGAACACGCCCAAGAAGGACGTGCCCGTGATCGGGCTGCTCGCGCACGTGGACACGTCGCCCGAGATGAGCGGCAAGGACGTCAAGCCGATCGTGCATCGCGGCTGGAAGGGCGGCGACATCGTGCTGCCCGACGACCCGAGCGCGGTGCTCAAGCCCGCGGACCTGCCCGCGCTCGCCGCGTGCGTGGGGCAGGACATCGTGACCGCGAGCGGCAAGACGCTGCTCGGCGCCGACGACAAGTCCGGCGTGGCGGTCGTCATGAGCGTGCTCGAGCACCTGATCGCGCATCCCGAACTCAAGCACGGCACGATCCGTGTGGCGTTCACTCCCGACGAGGAGATCGGCCGCGGCTGCCGGCCGTTCGACGTGAAGCGCTTCGGCGCCTACTGCGCGTACACGCTCGACGGCGAGACGCTGGGCCGCGTGGATGCCGAGACGTTCTCGGCCGACGCCATGACCGTGACGTTCCAGGGCTTCAACACCCACCCGGGGCTGGCGACGAACGTGATGGTGAACTCCATCAAGGTCGCGTCCGACTTCGTGAACCGGCTGCCGAAGAACGGCCTCGCGCCCGAGACGACCCGGGACCGCGAGGGCTTCGTGCACCCGATGGGCTTCGAGGCCACGGTGGACCGCACGACGGTCAAGTTCATCATCCGCGACTTCGAGACCGCGGGCCTGCCGGTCAAGGAAGCCATGCTCGAGAAGCTCGCGAAGGAGACCTGCGCGGACTGGCCGGGCTCGAGCTTCACGTGCGAAGTGAAGAACACGTACCGCAACATGCGCGACGCGCTGGCGAAGGTGCCGGACGTGGTCGGCAACGTGCGCGAAGCCGTGACGCGCGCGGGGCTCACGTACGACGAAGGCCGCATCCGCGGCGGCACGGACGGCTCGATCCTGACCGAGCTGGGCCTGCCGACGCCGAACATCTTCTGCGGCATGCACGAGTTCCACTCGCGGCTCGAGTGGGTCAGCGCGCACGACATGGAGAAGTCCGCGCGCGTGCTGATCGAACTCGCGCAGGTGTGGGAGCAGAAGGCGAAGAGCTGAACCGGTTCGCCTAGGCCGCGAACGCGTCCGGGTCGTCCCGCTTGATCGAGAACGCCGCCTTCGCTTCGCCGGGGGCGGCGTTCGGGTCGGCGCTCTTCGGCGGCTCGCCGGCCATCTTGATCCGCAGGCGCAGGTTGTTCGCGCTGTCGGCCTGGCGCAGCGCCTCCTCGAGCGACACCTGCCCGGCGCGGTACAGCTCGAACAGCGCCATGTCGAACGTCTGCGAGCCGTCGAGCGCGTTCGCCTCGATCGCGGCCTTGATGGACGCGATCTCGCCCTTGGCGATCAGGTCGGCGACGCGCGGCGTGTTGAGCATGATCTCGATCGCCGCGACGCGGCCTTCGCCGGACGCCTTCGGCACCAGCCGCTGCGACACGATGCCGCGCAGGTTGAGCGACAGCTGCGCGTAGACCTGCTCGTGCAGTTCGGCGGGGAAGAAGTTCATGAGCCGTTCGACCGACTGGTTCGCGTTGTTCGCGTGCAACGTGCCGAGCACGAGATGACCGGTCTCGGAAAAGTGGATCGCCGCCTCGACCGTCTCGAGGTCGCGCATCTCGCCGATCAGGATCACGTCGGGCGCCTGCCGCAGCGCGCTCTTGAGCCCCGCGGCGAACGACGCGGTGTCCGGGCCGATCTCGCGCTGCGTGACCACGCAGCCGTGGTGGTCGTGCACGAACTCGATCGGGTCTTCCAGCGTCAGGATGTGCCCGCGCGTGCTGCGGTTGCGGTGGTCGATGAGCGCCGCGAGCGTGGTGGACTTGCCCGAGCCGGTCGCGCCGGTCACGAGCACGAGCCCGCGCTTCTGCATGACCAGCTCGGTCAACGCCGCCGGCAGCCCGAGTTCGGTGGCGGTGGGGAACCGGATCGGGATCAACCGCGCCACGAGCCCGACCTGGCCGCGCTGGCGGAACACGTTGAGCCGGAACCGGCCGACACCCCTGATCGCGCGCGCGGTGTTCAGCTCGTGCGTGCGGTCGAACTCCTCCTGCTCGGCGGGCGACAGCGCAGCGCGCACGCACGCCTCGACCTCGGCGGCCGAGAGCGGCCGGTCGGTCGCCTCGATCGTCGAGCCGTCCACGCGGATCAGCGCGTTCGCGTCGGCGGTCAGGTAGAGGTCGGAACCCTTGTTCTCGCGGATGGCGGTGAGCAGGTCGTCGAGCGTCATGTGCGTTCCGGGGTCGGGGTCAGCGGCCGAACAGTCCGGGCTTGGCGGCGGCGAGGCCCGAGGGCGCCCCGGGCTTCGCGCCCGGCGCCGCGGGTGCGGCCGGCGGGGCGGCGCCCGGCGCCGGCGCCTCGAAGATGCGCGGGTTGCTCGAGCGCTTCATGGCGGTCTCGCGCGAGATGCGGCCGTTCATCACCAGCTCGCGCAGCGACTGGTCGAGCGAGATCATGCCGTCCTTCGCGCCCGTCTGGATCACCGACATGATCTGCGCGGTCTTGTCTTCGCGGATCAGGTTGCGCAGCGCCGGCACGCCCACGAGCACTTCGAGCGCGGCGACGCGGCCCTTGCCGTCCTTCGCCGGCAGCAGCGTCTGCGCCACGACGCCCTCGAGCGATTCGGACAGCATCGTGCGCACCTGCGCCTGCTGGCCCGACGGGAAGATGTCGATGATGCGGTCGATCGTCTTGGACGCCGAGTTCGTGTGCAGCGTGGCGAACACGAGGTGGCCGGTCTCGGCCGCGGTGATCGCGAGCTGCGTGGTCTCGAGGTCGCGCAGCTCGCCCACGAGGATCACGTCCGGGTCCTCGCGCAGTGCGGCGCGCAGCGCGTTGTCGAACGAGTGCGTGTGCGGCCCGACCTCGCGCTGCGTGACGATCGAGCGCTTGGGTGCGTGCACGAACTCGATCGGGTCCTCGATCGTGAGGATGTGGCAGCGCTCGGTCTCGTTGATGTGGTCCACCATCGCGGCGAGCGTGGTGGACTTGCCCGAGCCCGTGGGGCCCGTGACCACCACGAGCCCGCGTTCGAGCCCGGCGAGCTGCTTGAGCACGGGCGGCGCGCCCAGTTCCTCGAGCGTCTTGACCTTGGTCGGCACGAGCCGGAACACCGCCTGCACGCCCAGCCGCTGCACGAGCACGTTGGCGCGGAAGCGCGACAGGTTCGGGATCTCGAACGCGAAGTCGAGGTCGTGACGCTCCTCGAACACACGCTTCTGCTCGTCGTTCATCAGGTCGTAGATCGCGGCACGCGTCTCGTCGGGCGTGATCGCGCGCATGTCGAGCTGCTGCGTTTCGCCGCGCAGGCGCAACACCGGCGGCAGGCCCGGCGTGATGTGCACGTCGGAGGCGCCCTGGTCGTGGGCGAAGGACAGGATCGCGGTGATGTCGAGCGCCATCAGGCCACCGCCCTTTCCGCGTCGCGCGCGTCGGCGCGGCCGTCCCGCACGAGCGCCGCCAGCGTGTCGCCGAGCGCACGCCGGCCGTCGGCACCGGCGATCGCGCGCAGTTCCGCCGCGCCCGCGCCGCGCCGCAGCGCCTCGCGCAGCGCGCCGGAGGGGAACAGCAGCTCGAACACCGGCGTCGCCGGCGCGGCGGGTGCGCCGGTGCCGGGTGCAGGTGCGGCGACGAGCCGTTGCTGCACCACGGCGCGCAGCCGCGCCGCCAGTACGCCGCCGTCGGAGCGCGCGAGCCGCGCGAGCAGTTCGCACGTGTCGCACGCCGCGGAGCGCGCGAACACGAGCCGGCCGTGCGCACCGTCGGCGAGCAGCAGGCGTTCGTCGGCGGGCGCGTCGAGCACGACGCCGTCGAGGCCGTGCGCCGCCGCGACCTGCGGCCACTGCGCCGCGAGCGCGTCGCCGATGCGGTCCACGGTCGAGCTTGCGCCGGCGCCTGGCCAGCCGCCCGGCGTGAACACCGCCCAGCGGCGCTCGTCGCGCGGCTGTTCGGCGAGCAGCGCCGCGAGCGTGGTGCTCGTGCCCGAGCGCGCGGGCCCGCACACGAGCACGAGTCCCGAAGGCGCGAGCGCGGCGTCGCGCAGCTGCGCCAGGTCGAGCGGTTCGAACCCGAGCGTGTCGAGGCGAGGGGCTTCGTCGCGGCGCGACAGCGCGATGGTCACCGTGACGTCGCCGCCGCTCGCGAGCACCGACACCGCGAGCGCGTGCTCGCGCACCTCGGCGCGGAACGCGCGGTGCTCGTCGCGGCCCTCGAGCGGGCGCATGCCGAGCGCTTCGAGCCGCGTGAGCAGCACGTCCATGACCGAAGCCGGTTCGAGCGACACGGTCGGCACGCGCGTCCCGCTGCGGTGCCGCACGTGCAGCCAGCTGTTCGCGCAGCCGAAGTGCAGTTCGTGCGCGCCGAGCCGCACGGCTTCGGCGATCTGGAAGTCGAGGAACGATTCGCCCGAGCGTTCCCAGATCACGCCGATGCCCGCGGGGCCGCGCGATTCGCCGTGACGCGCGTGCGCGCCGTGCGCGTGGCCGAGCAGCGCGTCGAGCGCGCGGCCGATCGCGGTGGGCGTGGCCGCGACGTACGCGACCGGCGTTTCGGCGAGGCGTTCGAGTTCGACGATGGCGTCGTGGTCGGTCGGGTCGGCGGCGGCCGCGGTGAGCCGGCCTTCGGCGCGGAACAGCGGCACCACCTGCAGCCGGCGCAGCGCGCCTTCGGGGAACGAGCGCACGAGCTCGGGATCGAGCATGTCGAGCCGCACGTCCACGAACGGCAGTTCGAGCTGGTGCGCGAGCGCCCAGCCGATGTCCTCTTCGGACACGAAGCCGAGCTGCACGAGCGCTTCGCCGATGCGGCAGCCGGTGTCGCGGTGGCGCGCGATGGCGAGTTCGACCTGCTCGGACGTGACGGCGGCGGCGTCGATCAGGATGGCGCTGATCGTTCGCCGTCGGGCGGGGCTCGACGGTTCCATGAGGTCGCTCCGGACACGGAAGGAACGGCAGGAAGTGCCCCGAACGCGGCCGCGGGGGTCGCCGCAAGTCTCGGCCGTCTCCCGCGAGGGTTGAGACCCGTGCGAAACGCACGACGGGCGGCTGTCGCCTGTCCCGGCGCGCCCCTCAGCGCCGGGCCACGGCCGCGCGCTACGCGGTGCTTCGGGGAGCCGCCCGCCGCTTCCGGAAGACCGGCACGAAGGCGAGCAGCACGATGCCGCAGGCGCCGGCGCCGAGCAGGGGCATGACCCGGCGGATTTCATCGGGGATGGTGAGGATGTCGGGCATGCCCGCCTGCCAGAACACCCACTCGGCACCGATGCGCGAGGCGAGCGTCCTGCTGCCGGTCGCGAGGACGATGATCGCGTCTTCCGTCTTCGGGTTGATGCGGACGGTGGCGCTGATGGCCGGCTCGTTCGTGCCGTCGTGGCCGTACAGCGTGCCGCCCTGCCGGGCCGGAGCGTACAGCACGGTGCCCAGGCCCCAGAGGTCCACGCCCATCGAACGGGCTTCGGTCCTGCGCATCGATTCGAGCGTCTTGCGCGAGAGTGGGCTGCCTTCGGCCGGTCGGAGTTCCGCGGTCACGAACCGGACCATGTCGCCCGCCGACGTGTGGAAGCCCGTCGCGGCGCTCGACGCGTACCGGTAGATCGGCGCCGGCTTGCCGTCGGAGTCGTAGGACTTCGCCGAGTGGGGCGTCGCGGACAGGTCGGCGTAGCCGGAGCGCACCATGCCGAGGGGCTGCAGCACCTCGCGTTCGACGTAGGTCTCGAACGGCTCCCCGGAGATCTCCTCCACGAGCAGCTCGAGCAGCAGGTAGCCACCGCCCGAGTACCGGAACCGGGTGCCCGGCTCGAACGTCACGGCGATCGGCGGCGCCGGACGACCGGCCGATGCGCGAGGCGCGTTCAACGCCTCCTCCAGTGACGGGAGCGTCTCGTCGAGCCGGTATTCGCCGAAGCCGAGCCCGTCGGCGAGTCCGGCCGTGTGACTCAGGAGCCGCCGCGCGGTGACTCCGCGCGCGTCGAACGCGCCGGCGGGAAGGTGCCAGCGCGTGAGGTAGCTCTCGACCGGCCGGTCGAGGTCCAGCTTGCCCTGCTCCACGAGTTTCATGACGGCGTGCGCGGCGATCCACTTGCTCAAGGACGCGGTCGCGAACACCGTGTTCCGATCGATCGAATCCGCGCTCGTCGAGTAGTACTCGCCGACGACGGCACCCTTCTCGATCAGGACGAGGGCGGTGTTCGCGCGGTTGCCCGACTGGGCCATGCGGGTCGCCGCTCGCAGGAACGCCTGCGGGTCGTCCACGGGAGCGATCGGCCGCCGCCACCAGCCGAAGAGGGTGCCACCGACGAGCCCTGCGGCCCAGAGAACGACCACGACCAGAGTCACGGCGGCGCGCTTCAGCATGGTGGATCCGGAGCCTCCCCGAATACGGTGTCGTGCGAGTCCTGCGGATGCGGCGGCTTCCGGCCCGGTGGACCGCGCGTCCCGACCGTCGGGATCCCACCTCTGACGAGTGCACGTCGGGCCGGCGCCCGGGTGCCTACGCGCGCGTGCGCGGGGTGGTTGCACGGCGCGAGCCGGCGCCGCCCGCCCGAGGGCCGCGGCTCCGGCTCATGCGCCCATCGCCCCGGTCTTCGCCCTCAGCGGCCCTCGGACCTGCGCCGCACCGCGTGCACCAGCGTGTCGAGCGACTGCAGGAACGCCGAGCGGTCGCGCGGCCCGAACGGCGGCGGCCCGCTCGTGACTTCGCCGGCGCCGCGCAGGTCGGCGAGCAGGTTCCGCGTCGCCAGCGTGTCGCCGATGTTGTCCTCGGTGAACACGCGCCCGGTGGGCGACAGCGCCGCGGCGCCGCGTTCGATCGCGCGTGCCGCGAGCGGGATGTCGGCGGTCACCACGATCGCGCCAGGCCCGGCCAGTTCGGCGATGCGGTCGTCCGCGGCATCGAAGCCGCGCTCGACCACCACCAGCGTGATGCGCGGGTCGTCGGGCACGCGCATCCACTGGTCGGCGACCAGCGTGACCGGCAACGCGTAGCGTTCGGCCACGCGGAAGACCTCCGGCTTGACCGGGCAGGCGTCGGCGTCCACCAGCACGCGGACCGGCGTGCTCAGTGGCCGCCCTCGCCGAAGGCCGCGTTGCCCGACGAATGCCCGGGGAAGTAGCTCGCCTTGGGATCGCAGCGCATCTTGGCGGTGCACACCGCCATGGTGGCCTCGCCGACGCCCGTCACGATCAGCTTGAGCTTGCCCGGGTAGGTCGTGATGTCGCCCGCGGCCATGACACCCTCGATGTTCGTCTCCATCTGCTGGTTCACGACCAGCGAGATCTTCTCGAGGTTCAGGCCCCACGTGCGGATCGGGCCCAGGTTGGCGAGGAACCCGAAGTTCACGACCACGTCGTCCAGCTGCAGCGTGGTCTTCTCCTTGGTGCGGTTGTCGAACACCACCGCGCCGCCGACCGCGGGGTCGCCGGTGATGTCCTCGAGCTCGTGGAACAGCATCACGCGCACGGACGACGCGTGCAGCTTCTTCACGCTGTCCTCGTGCGCGCGGAACGCGTCGCGGCGGTGGATCAGCGTGACTTCCTTCGCGATCTCGTTGAGCGCGAGCGCCCAGTCCACCGCGGAGTCGCCGCCGCCCACGACCAGCACGCGGCGGTCGCGGAAGATCTCGAGCTTGGGGATCACGTAGTGCAGGCCGCGTCCTTCGAAACGCGCGTATTCCGGCTTGTCGAGCTTCTTGGGCGCGAACGCGCCCACGCCCGCGGTGATGAGCACGGTCTTGGTGCGGTGCGTGACGCCCTTGTCGGTGCCGAGCGCGAAGCCTTCGTCGGTCTTCGCGAGCGTCATGACCTTTTCCTCGAGGCACACGGTCGGCGCGAACTGCAGCGCCTGCGCCGACAGGTCGCGCACGAGGTCGCGCGCCATGACCTTGGGGAACCCGGCCATGTCGTAGATGTACTTGTCCGGGTACAGCGCGCTCAGCTGCCCGCCGAGTTCGGCGAGCGAGTCCACCAGCTTGACCTTCATGCCGCGCATGCCGGCGTAGAAGGTGCCGAACAGCCCCACGGGGCCGGCGCCGATGATGGTGAGGTCGAAGAGATCGTTCACGTCGGCGGGTGCGGCGTGCGGCGTGGCGTCGCTCATGGTGGTCTCGGCTCTCGCGTCGTGCGGTGGAGCCCGCGCGCGGAGCGCGAGGGCGGACGAAGGGAATCGCGCGCGAGGATGCGCGAGGGCGGGCGTGCCGGGCAACCCCGGAGATTTTCCTTGGAGCACGGCGGGCGAGGGGCCATGCTCCGCCGCCTCGACTTTCGCGCGACGTCCCGCGCCGGCGCGCGGTTCGCGCTCCGCCTTCCCTTCTTCCGGAGGATTCATGCGTCGTCCCGTTCACGCCGTGCTCACGCTGGCCGCGTTCTCCGTCGTGCTCGCGTTGTCGAACGCGCCCTCGCAGGCGCAGGGCCCCGGTGGGCCGGGCATGGGCGGTGGCCCCGGCATGGGCGGCGAGCGCCGCGGCGACGGACCGCCGCGCGGCATGATGCCCGGCATGATGGGCGCCGCGACCGACAGCTTCGCGACCGAGCGCGACAGCGTGATCAAGGAAGTGCTCGCGCGCATCGGCAATCCCGACGCGCCCGCCGACAGCGTGTTCAAGAACCTCAAGGTCATGAAGGGCCGCACGGTGTCGCAGGTGCTGCGCACCATGGACAGCTTCGGCCGCAACCTGGGCGTGTCGTGCAGGCACTGCCACGTGAACAACCACTGGGCCGACGAGGACAAGAAGGCCAAGCAGATCACGCGCGACATGATGGCCATGACGCGTGCGCTCAACGACACGCTGCTCGCGCGCATCGACTTCGGCGGCACCGAGAAGCCGCGCGTCATGTGCTTCACGTGCCACCGCGGCCAGGCCAAGCCGGGCGGCGGCATGCGCCCCGGCATGGGCGGCCCGGGCGGGCGCGGCCCCGGCGGCCCGGGCGGCCCCGGCGGTGCGGGCATGCCCGGCGGCGGCGGCCACTGACGCGCTGGTCCGCTCGGATACGCTGACGACGATGCCGCCCGGGGCTTATAGTCCCGGGCGGCATTTCCTTCGCGTCACCACGACCCGCGGCGCCATCCCGCGGCACACGACAACACCCCAACGCACAGTGAGCGTTCCATGAGTTCCGTTCTCGACGTCGTCCTGCTGCTCGCGCTGCCGGCTTCCGGCAAGTCCGAAGTCCGGCGCTACCTCGCGCACCTCACGCCCGAGCAGTGCCGCAACGAAATGCACCTCGGGCCCACGGTGCAGCTCGACGACTACCCGTACGTGCACATGATGCGGCGCGTGAGCCAGGAGCTGCGCAAGCTCGGCCACGACGGCGTGTTCTTCGATTCCGACGACCTGCCGATGAAGAACTCGCTCGACTGGGGCACGCTGATCGAGCTGCTCAACGAGGACTTCGACGACCTGCAGAAGAAGAACCGCCCCGCGCCCGCGTCGGCGGCCGAGTGGTTGCTCGCGCGCTTCGACGCCGCGCGCGGCAAGGTCGGCGCCGACCCCGCGCTCGGCAAGCTGCCCGCCGACGTGCGCGCGAAGCTGGTCGCTACGCTCGAGGGCGAGTCGAAGCAGCTGCTCGCCGACAAGAACGCCGGGATCCCGGACACGCTCGAAGGCAAGACGATCGTGATCGAAGCTGCGCGCGGCGGCCCGGACAAGGCCACCTGCCCGCTGCCGAGCCCGCTCGGCTACCAGTACTCGCTCGCGCAGTTCTCGGACGCGATCCTGTCGCGCGCCGCGATCCTGTACGTGTGGGTCACGCCCGAGGAGTCGCGCCGCAAGAACCACGAGCGCACCGACCCGAACGACCCGGGTTCGATCCTGCACCACGGCGTGCCGATCGCGGTCATGCTCGGCGACTACGGCTGCGACGACATGGAGTACCTGATCCAGCAGTCCGACAAGCCGGACACCGTGAAGTTCACTTCGCGCGGTTCGGTGCGGTACCTGCCCGTGGCGCGTTTCGACAACCGCAAGGACAAGACCACATTCGTCCGCGTGGACCCGGCGCAGTGGAAGGCCGAGGACGTGAAGGCGCTGCACGAGGGCCTCGGCGAGGCGTTCGGCCGCCTGATCCGCACCGTGGGCTCGAAGGGCTGAGCCCGTTCCGTACAAAGTCGAGCGGCGCGCCGGGCCACACCGGCGCGCCGTTCGCGTTTCGGCCGCGACTGGAGCGGACATTTCCATGAAACGGTGATTTGCCCGCGGCGCGTGCGTGCGGCAGATTCCGCCCGACGACAACCACCACGAGCGCGCGCCGCAGTCCCCGCCGCCGCGCGCCACACGCACCGGAGAAGAACATGACGCACCGCAAGAAGCTCGCGATCCTCGTGGGCGGAGGTCCCGCTCCCGGCATCAACAGCGTCATCGCCGCATGCACCATCCGCGCGCTGCTCGAAGGCGTGGACGTGCTCGGCATCGAAGACGGTTTCGAGTGGCTCATGCAGGGCAACATCGATCACGCCCGCCCGCTCACTATCGACGCGATCTCGCGCATCCACTTCCGCGGCGGCTCGCACATCGGTATTTCGCGCGCGAACCCCACGACGAAGCCCGAGTACCTCGAGAACGTCGTGCTGTCGCTGCTGCGCCTCGGCGTCACGGACCTGGTCACGATCGGCGGCGACGACACCGCGTTCAGCGCCATGATGGTCGAGAAGAAGGCGGCCGGCCGCATCAACGTGGTGCACGTGCCCAAGTCCATCGACAACGACCTCGACCTGCCGTCGTACGTGGACACGTTCGGCTACCAGACCGCGCGGCACCACGGCGTCGAGATCGTGAAGAACATCATGGTGGACGCCAAGACCACGTCGCGCTGGTACTTCATCATCGCGATGGGCCGCAAGGCCGGTCACCTGGCGCTCGGCATCGGCAAGGCCGCGGGTGCGACGCTCACGCTGATCCCCGAGGAGTTCAAGACCCAGCCGATCCGCCTCAAGACGCTCGTGGACACGCTCGTGACCGCGATCATCAAGCGGCTCGCGTACGGCCGCCGCGACGGCGTCGCCGTGATCGCCGAAGGCGTCGTGCTGAGCATCGATCCGCAGGACTTCGAGAACTTCGAGGACGTCGAGCGCGACGCCCACGGCCACGTGCGCATCGCCGAAGTGAACATCGGCGAGATGCTCAAGCGCGCGGTGCAGAAGCGGCTCAAGGAGTTCGGCATCTCCACGACGATCGTGGAGAAGAACATCGGCTACGAGCTGCGCTGCGCCGACCCGATCCCGAACGACATGGAGTACACGCGCGACCTGGGCTACTGCGCCACCAAGTACCTGCTCGACGGCGGCAGCGCCGCGCTCGTGAGCATGCAGGCCGGGCAGTTCGTGCCGATCCCGTTCGTGGACCTGCTCGACCCGGTGACGGGCCGCGCGAAGACGCGCATGGTGGACATCCACTCCACGCGCTACGCGATCGCGCGGCGCTACATGATCCGCCTGCGCCGCGACGACTTCGAGGACGAGCACGAGCTCGCGCGCTTCGCGGCGACCGCGCACATGAACCTCGAGGAGTACCGCAGCGAGTTCGAGTACCTGATCGCCGACGAACCGCCGCAGATCCACCTGTTCGACAAGCAGCTCGCCAAGGCGATGCGCGAGTCGAACGCGGCGAAGGCCGCGAAGAAGAAGGACGTCTCGCCGGCCGCTGCCGCGGCGAAGGGCGGCGAGTAGCACCGAAGTGCCGCCCGCGGCCGGAGGCCCCGGCGTGCGAAAGCGGTAAGAACCCGATCGCCCCGCGAGCCTTGTGGTTCGCGGGGCGATCGAATTGCAGGGCGGCTTGGATCGGAAGGCGAAGGCTATGCCTTCGGCTGCTGCTGGCTCAGGCAGTGGATGGCGCCGAGTCCCCAGATGAGCTCGGTACAGTCCAAGCCGATCACGGCGTGCTTCGGCAGCGCCTTCGCGATCGTCGCGAGCGCGACGCGCTCGGTCTTGCGATCGCGGAACGTGGGCACGAGCACGGCGCCGTTCACGAAGAGGAAGTTCAGGTACGTGGCCGGCAGGCGCTGGCCGTCGTGTTCGACGCGCTTCGGCATCGGGATCGTCACGACGTCGAACGGCCGGCCGTCGAGCCCGCGCAGCAGCTTCAGGCGTCGGAGATTCTCCTTCAGCACCTTGTGGTTCGCGTCGCGCGGGTCGTCCTCGACCGCGGTGACGATCGTTCGCGGATCGAGGAAGCGCGCGAGGTCGTCCACGTGACCGTCGGTGTCGTCGCCCTCGATGCCCTCGCCGAGCCACAGCACCTTCTCCTGGCCGTACCACTCGCAGAGCGTCTTCTCGACCTGCCGGCGGCTCATGCCGGGATTGCGGTTCGCGTTCAGCAGCACGCTCTCCGTGGTCAGCACGCAGCCGGCGCCGTTGAAGTCCACCGCGCCGCCTTCCATGACCACGTCGCTGCGGAACAGCGGCAGGTCCAGCTGTGCGGCGACGTGCGTGGGCACGGCGTCGTCGGCGTCGAACGGCGGGTACTTGCCGCCCCACGCGTTGTAGCCCCAGTCCACCACCGCCATCTGCTTCGCGCCGCCACGTCCCTTCTTCACCACGAACGCCGGGCCGTGGTCGCGGCACCAGCACTCGTTCGTGGGGATGTGGAAGAACTTCACGCGCCGCGTGGGGCAGTCGTACGCCGCCAGCTGCTGGCGCACGATGAACTCCCAGTTCTCGTTCGGCACGATCACGTGCACGTGCTCGCGCTTCACGATCTCGACGACGATCGCCGCGAGGTTGCCCGGCACCGTGTGGTACTTGCCCGGGAACGAGATGCCCTCGGGCCGCGGCCACGAGAACCACACCGCCGACTGCTTCTCCCATTCGGCGGGGAAGACGTAACCGTGAGACTTCGGCGTGCCGGCGAGCGGCTTGCGTGCGCGCGGCGCCATCAGCCTTCGTCGCCGAAGCGCTTCACGAGCCCGCCGTACGCGTCCACGCGGCGGTCGCGCAGGAACGGCCAGTGCGTGCGCGAGAACTCGACGCGCGCGAGGTCGAGGTCCTCGGACACGATTTCCTCGCGATCCACCGACGCGCGGCGGATCACCTGGCCGTCGGGTGCGGCGATGAACGACTGGCCCCAGAACTCGAGGCCGTCGGGGTTCACCGGCTTGCCGTTCTCGCCGGCCACGAGTTCGTGGCCGATGCGGTTGGGCGAGCAGACGAAGCAGCCGTTCGCCACGGCGTGCGAGCGCTGGATAAGTTCCCACGACTCGTGCTGCGCCTTGCCGTACTGCTTCTTCTCCGACGGATGCCAGCCGATCGCGGTGGGGTAGAAGAGGATCTCGGCGCCCTGCATGGCCGTGAGGCGCGCGCCTTCCGGGTACCACTGGTCCCAGCAGATCAGCACGCCGATCTGCGCGTGCTTCGTCTTCCACGCCTTGAATCCCGTGTCGCCGGGCGTGAAGTAGAACTTCTCGTAGAACAGCGGATCGTCGGGAATGTGCATCTTGCGGTAGATGCCCATGAGCGAGCCGTCGGCGTCGAGCACCGCCGCGGTGTTGTGGTACAGGCCCTTCGCGCGCTTCTCGAACAGGCTCGCCACGATCACGACGCCGTACTTCTTCGCCAGCTTCGCGAACGCGTCGGTGCTCGGTCCCGGGATGCTCTCGGCCAGCGAGAAGAAGCGGTGCTCCTCGCTCTGGCAGAAGTACTGGCTCGCGAACAGTTCCTGCGTGCACAGGATCTTCGCGCCGCCCTTCGCGGCCTTCTCGAGCAGGTGCAGCTGCCGCGCGCGGTTCTCGCGCACGTCGGCGGAGCACGCCATCTGCGTGATCGCGACGCGCACGGCGGACGAGGGGGCCTTCGCGGCCCGGCGGGACTTCGAGGTGTGGGCGGTCATGGCGCGGCAGTCTCGGGACACGCCGCGGGCTCGTCAAGCGCTCCGGGTTGCAGCAATGCGCGACACATCGCGTTCACGCTCATTTGCGCCGCCGTTCACGGCGCGGACACCGGGCGGGACCCGGCGGCTCGGTAGCGTCTTCCCGTCACGAAGAAGCGGTGGCACCTCCGCGGCCGCGCACGAACTCCTCGCCCCCCACGCTCGCGCGAACGCACCGGCACCTCGCGAACCGCCGCTTCTTCGCCCCTCGTCGTCGGATCCGCCCGCAGGGCCTGGCTGAGCCCGGAACGCGGACGAGACGGCGCTCGCTCACGCACGTCGGCAGGGCATCACTCCCCGGGAGGCTTCATGCGCTTCAGTGCTCACCACGGATTCGGACTCCTGTGCCGCGGGCTCGCCGCCGTCGCCTGCGTCGCGCTCGGCGCGGCCGTCGCGTCGGCCCAGCTCATGGTGGACGGCAACATCGTCTTCAACAACAACGCGTCGGGCACGCTCGCGGGCCAGTTCACCGGCACGGCCAGCACGGGCCCGCTGTGCACCGGTCTCACCCCGGCGCAGATCGCCACGCTGACGTTCACGAACAACCACTACGCCGATCCGCTGTTGCCGACGGCGCCGTACCTGCCGGGCGTGCGCCCGAACTTCCAGCCGGCGATGGGCTCGCCGGCCTACACGGGTGCGCTCACGCTGCCGGTGGACGGGTTCTTCGAACAGACCTGCTACGTCGGCGCGATGGGGCCGGGCCTCGACTGGACCGAAGGCTGGACCTACTGGGATTCGACGGGCGCGAGCCGCCAGGACCTGCACCTCGCCGGCATGCCGAATCCGCGTCCGCTGGCCGTGTACGACAACATCCGGATCCTCGGCAAGCAGTACTTCGGGCCGGACTCGAACTACCTCGTGCGCGGCCAGCTGCGCATCAAGGACCAGGCGTCGCTCACCGTGGCGCCGGGCGTGGTGATCTTCGAGGAAAACGCGACGCTCGGCACGATCATCGTGGAGCGCGGCGGCCAGCTGTGGGCGATCGGCAACAAGTGCGAACCGATCATCGTCACGTCCGACGACGCCCCGGGTACGATGACGCGCGGCCGCTGTGGCGGCATCGTGATCAACGGCCGCGCGAAGACGAATCTCGTGAACTCCTGCGCCGGTGATTCGGCCGCGACCGAAGGCGGCGCGATCGGGTACTACGGCGGCAACGACGACAACGACTGCTCGGGCGCGCTGCGCTACGTGCGCGTCGAGTTCGCGGGCAAGGAGATCACGCCGAACAACGAACTCAACTCGTTCACGTGGTGCGGCTGCGGCCGGAACACGCGCGGCGACTACCTGCAGGCGTACATGGGCGCGGACGATTCGTTCGAGTGGTTCGGCGGCACGATGGACCAGAAGCACCTCGTGGCCACCGACGGCACCGACGACGGCTACGACTGGCAGATGGGCACGCGCAACCGCGCGCAGTTCGTGATCATCCGCCCGAGCCCGCGCTTCGCGCCGTCGGGCACGCAGAACGGCGACAAGGGCATCGAGGCCGACGACAACGAGTTCGACTTCAACGCCACGCAGTGCGCCGGCCGCTCGAACTGCTTCCTCGCCAACTTCACGATCGTCGGCGACAAGCGCACGGGCTCGCAGTTTCCCGGCCCGGTCGCGGGCGCGAACTTCCGCCGCGGCACGGCGGCGACGCTCGTGAACTCGATCGTCACGAACTTCAAGACCTCGGCCGTGAAGGTGGACGACAACGCCACGCTGCAGGCGCACTGCGCGGCGGTGCCGACGGCGCTGGCGGTCTACTGCCCGGGTGCGCTGTCGGCCGGGGAGCAGGGCCTGACCGGCCAGGTGCTCGTGTCGTCGAGCGCCCCGAACCCGTTCCGCGACCAGGTCTCGCTGCACTTCACGCTGCCGCAGGCCGGTGACGTGAAGGTCGAAGTCTACGGCGCGGACGGCCGACTGGTGGCCACGATCGCCGACGGCCAGCGGATGGAGGCGGGCCGTCACTCGCTGCTGTGGCGCCTGCCGCAGGGCACGCCGAGCGGCATGTACTTCTACAAGGTGCGCGCGGGCGCGCAGTCCGCGACGGGCAAGCTGACGCGCATCGACTGATGGGCTCCGAGCAGCACGGAGCGATCGGGAACGGCGGCGGGCCCGGAACCCGCCGCCGACCGGTCGTCTCCGGAATCACTCGCGAAGTTCCGGGCTCCGGTGATTCGGGAAAGGAAGGTCGTTCGTGATCCGTCGTCTCCTGCAGGTGCTGTGTGTGGTGCTGCTCGTCCTCTGCGTACGGGCGCCGTTCGCCGAGGCCGCGATGGGAAAGCTCCAGGGCCGGCTGGTGTCGTCCGAGAACGGCGAGCCGATCGGGTACGCCGATCTGTCGCTGATCCCCGCGGACACCACGCTCAAGCGCGTCGGCGCCCTGTCGAACGCCGACGGCACGTTCCTGCTGATCGCCGCGCCCGGCCTGTACACGCTGCAGGTGCGCGCCATGTCGTACACGCGCAAGCGCGTCGAGGGCGTGCTGCTCTCCCACGACGCCATGCGCGAGATCGTCGTCACGCTCGCACCGCAGGCGATCGAGCAGAAGGAAACGCTCGTCGAAGCGCGGCTGCGACAGAACACCGAGAACGCGCTGCTCGCCGCGCGCCGGCGGAGCAACGTGGTGGGCGACGCCGTGAGCGCCGAGCAGGTGCGGCGCTCGCCCGACAAGGACGCGGCCGAGGTGCTGCGCCGCGTGACGGGGCTGTCGGTGTCCGACGGCAAGTACGTGTTCGTGCGCGGGCTCGGCGAGCGCTACAGCTCGACCGAAGTGGACGGCGTGCGGCTCGCGAGCCCGGAGCAGAACAAGCGCGTCGTGCCGCTCGACCTGCTGCCCGCGAACCTGCTCGAGAACATCGTGGTGCAGAAGACCTACACCGCCGACCGCCCCGGCGAGTTCGGTGGCGGCGACGTGCAGGTGCGTACGCGCGACTTCCCCGGTGCGCGCACGTGGTCGTTCTCCGCGTCGCAGGGCTGGGTGCAGGGCGTCACGGGCCACGAGCGCCTCACGTACGCCGCGACGAGCGCCGACCGTTTCGGGTTCGGCGTGGGCGCGCGCGAACTGCCCGGCGCGGTGCTCGACGTGATCGGGAACCGGCGGCTGATCGTGAGCAACAACCCGGAGCAGGGGTTCCGCAAGTCGGTCGTGGCCCAGCTCGCCGGCGCGTTCCGCAACGTGTGGTCGGCGGCCCGCGAGACGGCGCGGCCGAACTCGTCGTACTCGGCCACGTACGGCGACGAGTTCAAGCTGTTCGGCCGCTCGCTCGGGTTGATCGAATCGTGGAGCCTGTCCACGGGCTACGACGACCAGCGCGAATCGCAGCGATTCTTCATGGACCGCTCCGACACGCTCTACGACTACGCCGTGCGCCGCTCCACCGAGAGCGTGCAGCTCGGCGGCATTTCGGGGCTCAGCTACCGGCTCTCGCCGTCGCACGCGCTGCACCTGCGCGGGCTCTACACCAACCACGCCGAGGACGAGGTCCGCACCTACGAAGGGCCTGATCACAACCGCACCGACGCCGACGGCAACTGGCTGCAGCACCGCAGCACGCGGCTCATGTACGTGCAGCGCGACGTGCTGTCGGGCACGCTCGAAGGCCAGCACGACTTTCCCGGCGCGCGCGCGCTGCACTTCGACTGGAAGTTCACGCGCTCGCGCGCCGAACGTAACCAGCCCGACCGCCGCGAAGTGACGTACGACCGCTGGGTGTGGGACGACGGCAACGGTCCGGCCGCGCACTGGCTGCTCGGATCGAACGGTGTGCGCGAGTTCGGGCGCCTGCGCGACGACGGCTGGGGGACGACGCTGTCGAGCCACCTGCCCGTGAACTTCGGGCGGCTCGGCAAGGGCAGGTTCGCGTTCGGCTACGACCGCCAGACCAAGCAGCGCGCGAACGCCTACCGCCGGTTCAACCTGCACCCGAACGAGAACTCCGACTACGCGGCGCCGCCGGAGTCGCTGTTCGCGGGCGGCCAGTTCGACAGCACGTTGTCGGGTGGCTGGATCGAGGAGACCACGCTCGACATCGACAACTACGCCGCGGACCAGCGCGTCGAGGCCGGCTACGCGAGCCTCGACGTGCCGCTCGGCCCCGCGGCGAAGGCCTACGTGGGCGTGAGGCTCGAACACGGCGTGCAGGACGTGCGCACGTTCGACCTGTTCGAGCCGTCGAAGATCACCGCGCACGGCCATCTCGACGACACCGACGTGCTGCCGACGTTCAACCTGTCGTGGAGCGTGACCCGGGCGCTCGCGGTCAAGCTGGGCGCGAGCCGCACGCTGTCGCGTCCCGACCTCAACGAGATGTCGCCCAGCCCGGCGCTCGAGTACGTGGGCGGCTACCGCGTGGCCGGCAATCCGCGGCTCGAACGCGCGATGATCGACAACTACGACCTGCGCTTCGAGGCGTTCCCGTCGCTGTCGGAGGTGTTCGCGGCCGGCGTGTTCTACAAGCGCCTGCACGATCCGATCGAGCAGGTGATCCAGGCCGGCACGCCGCCGATGCTGGTGCCGATGAACTCCGACCACGGCCGCAACGTGGGTCTCGAACTCGAGGCGCGCACGAGCCTCGGACGCCTGGCGCCGTGGCTGCAGCGCCTGAGCGTGAACGCGAACGCGTCGCTGATCTCGTCCCGGCTGAAGCTGCGGCCGCAGCTCACGCGCACGGGCAGCAGCGAGCACCCGCTGCAGGGTCAGGCGGCCTACCTCGTGAACGCGTCGCTCGTGTACGCGGTCGCCCCGGGGCACGCGGACGTCTCGGTGTTGTGGTCGGCGACCGGCGAGCGGCTCCGCACGCTGGGCATGCAGCCGCTGCCCGACGTGTACGAACAGCCGTTCCGGACGCTCGACGCCGCGTTCACCGTGGTCGCCCCGCGTGGCCTGCGCCTGAAGCTCGCGGGCCGGAACCTGCTCGACGGCCGGCACCAGCTGCTGCAGGGCGGCAAGGAAGTCTCGGGCTGGCGCACCGGCCGCAGCGCGTCGCTGGCGCTGTCGTGGGGTTCGTGATGCGCGGGCACCGGTTGGCGGGAGCACTGGCGTTGTCCGTGGCTCTGTCGTGCGCGTGCGGCGCGGCCGCGGCGGTCGCACCCTCGGGGCGCCCGTCGCTCCGGGACTCGCCCGGCTACGTGCCGCTCGCCGACCCGGAGTCGGCTTCGGTACGGCTCGGCCGCCGCACGAACGCGCCGCTCGTGTCCGCACGGTTCGCGGGCGGCACCGCGAGCCTGCGTGAACTGGGGCAGGCCGTGTGCTGGGGGCTGCAGCACGCGGAGTCGGACTCGCTCGCGAAGCTGTCCATCACCGACGCCGAGTTCCGCGACATCCTGTGGCGCGAGTTCCCGCAGAGCCGTCCGGCGACCGGGCTGCAGTGGGAAGACGCGTGGAAGATCCAGTACGCGCGCCTGCGTGCCGGCGTGATCCACGCGCGGCGCGATTTCGGCGGGCACTGGTACCAGCTCGTGAGCGTGCGCGCCGACTCGGTGGCGCGCTACCGCAACTTCACGCTGCACTCCGGGGTGACGATCGTGGCGAAGGACGACACCGGTGTGATGCACGAATGGAAGTGGCTGCGCGCGGTCGCCGAGCGCAAGGGGCGGTTCAAGATCTACAGCACCGAAGACTGACCTGCGGAAACCGAAAGGATTTGCCGATGACGGCGGTCACCGATAGCGTGACCGCCGTCGTCTTACGTCCGGCATCTCTCACAACCGTTCCGGAGGCTTTCTCCACATGCCGCGCCTTCTTCGTTCGGCCGCACTCGTGTTCGCGCTGCTCGCCTGCGCGTCGCCCGCCTTCGCCGAGGCCGGGCTCTACTCGTACCTGCGCGGCGGGCTCGCCAGCTCGACGCTCACCGGCGACGTGTCGGGCGAACCCGGTGATCGCCGGGCGCTGCAGCTGGGCCTGGGCGTGCGGTTCCTGGTGACCGACACGTTCGGCATGGACACCGAGGTCAACTACATCCAGCGCGGCCTGACGCGGAAGGACGACGCGAACACGCAGGCCATCGGCGCCGAGTCCATGACCTACGCGCTGAACTACTGGCAGTGGAACGGCATGCTGCACGCCGGGCTGCCCATGGTCTCGGGCATGCGCCCGGCGCTGCAGGCCGGCATGGGTTTCGGTTTCCTGACCGCGCAGAAGCTGAAGATCGAGGGCGGGCCGTCGGCGGGCGAGACCGAGCCGAAGACCATGGACTCGCTCGACATGACGGGCATCCTCGGTGTGAGCGTGGACTTCGGCGATGACTCCGACTCGCACTGGTTCGCCGACGCGCGGCTCGAGAAGAGCCTCATGAGCACGGCCGACCCGCTCGAGTTCATCTCCGTGGAGACGCCGAACTACCGCAACCGTTCGATCCTGCTGGCGATCGGCTACAAGTGGATGGTGCGCGACTGACGCCGCTGCGGCCGAACGACTTGCGCGGGCCGTCCCGTTCGCCGGGACGGCCCGCCGGCTTTTCCGTCCGGCGTGGCGTGCAACCGGCGCGCGGGCGGCCGCGTAAACACGGCCGAGTCCCCTCCCCAGCGACAGATCCCCGGCCGTGACGACGTCAACCGCGCACGGGGCTGCACGATCGCCCACGGGAGCCGGCCTCGCCGGCGCGCTCGAGAAGAGCCGCCCTCCCGGAGGTCGTCGCACGATGTCCTCGCCGCACGCCGCACAACGCCGCATGCGCCGCTCACGCCGCTCACGCCCAGTCGCCGTCCGCCGCCCGCGCCACGCTCCGCGCACGCGCGATCCGCGATTCCCCGCCGCGACTCCGATCTGAGATTCCGCCGAAGGCCGCGGACGACGCTTTGCCTTTGCGTCGTCTCGTGCGAGCCTGACCGCGCACCCGCGCGCCGCCGGACTCTTCTTCATTCCCGACGCTCACACCCGTCACGCGGTTCCTTCGTGCGCTTCGCACGCGGGAGGCCGCGCGCGTCCGAGAGGTGAAACATGCTGCCCCTGCTCCTCATGACTCCCGTCGCCGGTTTCCTGCTGCTGGTCCTCGTGCTGTTCCTGCTCAGCGGCATCCGCTACATCCCGAACAACAAGATCGGCATCATCGAAAAGCGCATGTCCGGCCGCGGCTCGATCAAGAGCGGCATCATCGCGCTGAACGGCGAAGCCGGCTTCCAGCCGAACATGCTGCGCGGCGGTCTGCACTACCTCATGCCGATCCAGTACGCCGTGCACGTGCTGCCCATCGTGACGATTCCGCAGGGCAAGATCGGCTACGTGTTCGCGCGCGACGGCAAGCCGCTGCCGCCGTCGCAGACGCTGGCGTCGAACGACAAGGCCGACGACTTCCAGGACGCCACCGCGTTCCTCAAGAACGGCGGCTCGCGCGGCCCGCAGCGCAAGATCCTGCGCGAAGGCTCGTACGCCATTCACCTGGCGCAGTTCGTGGTGATCGCGGAAGAGCGCGTGTACGCGCTGGCGCTCGACAAGGCCGAAGAAGAGCTGTTCCGCCGCATGGCGATCCTGATCAAGGAGCGCGACGGCTTCAATCCCGTGGTCATCAAGGGCCACGAGGACATGCTCGGCATCGTGACCGTGCACGACGGTCCGTCGCTCGCGCAGGGCCAGATCATCGCCCCGAACGTGGGCGAGGATCCCAAGAACACCGCGACCTACCACAACAGCTTCCAGGACCCCGAGCGCTTCCTCGCCGGCGGCGGCATGCGCGGACGGCAGTACCAGGCGCTCGTCGAAGGCACGTACTACATCAATCGCCTGTTCGCGACCGTCGAGCTGGTGCCCAAGACGATCGTCGAGGTGGGCAACGTGGGCGTGGTCGTGTCGTACACCGGTGACGTGGGCGCCGACCTGTCGGGCGAGCAGTACAAGCACGGCGAGCTCGTGCAGAAGGGCCTGCGCGGCGTCTGGAGCGAAGGCCTCATGCCCGGTAAGTACGCGTTCAACACGTACGCCGGCAAGGTGAACATGGTCCCGACCACCAACTTCATCCTGAAGTGGAACAAGTCGGAGACCGGGGAGCACAAGTACGACGAGAACCTCGCGGAAGTCTCGCTGATCACGAAGGACGCGTTCGAGCCGTCGCTGCCGCTGTCGGTCGTGGTGCACATCGACTACCGCAAGGCGCCGCTCGTGATCCAGCGCTTCGGTGACATCAAGCGGCTGGTCGAGCAGACGCTCGACCCCATGGTGAGCGCGTACTTCAAGAACATCGGCCAGACGCGCACGCTCATCCAGTTGATCCAGGACCGCAGCTCGATCCAGCAGATCGCCGGCGAGCAGATGAAGGAGAAGTTCGCGCAGTACAACCTCGAACTGCAGGAAGTGCTGATCGGCACGCCCACGAGCGGCGTGGCCGGCGGCCAGATCGAACAGATCCTGACCCAGCTGCGTTCGCGCCAGATCGCGACCGAGCAGGTCGAGACGTACAACCGGCAGGAAGTCGCCGCGGTCAAGGAGCGCGAGCTGCGCGAAGCCGAGCAGCGTGCGCGCCAGCAGGCCGCGATGACCGAGTCCGAACTGTCCATCGTCGTGCAGTCGAACCAGGGCAAGGCCGACCTCGCCCGCGCCCAGCAGGAAGCCACCAAGATCCAGACGCTCGCGCAGGCCGAGGCCGAGAAGGTGCGCATCATGGGCGAAGGCGAAGCGGCGAAGGTGAAGGCGATCGCCGGTGCCGACGCCGAGCGCGCGGCGCGAGTCGGCGTGGCGCAGGCGCTCGCGATCGAGGAGCAGGTGCGTGCGTACGGTGGCCCGAGATTCCAGCTCACGCAGCAGGTCATGAACCGTTTCGCCGAGGCGATCCAGGCGTCGAAGGTGGACGTGGTCCCGCGCGTGGTCGTGGGCGGCCACGGCGGCGAAGGCGGCGGCGCGTCGGGCAACGTGATGGAAGCGCTGCTCACCATGCTGCTGAGCGAGAAGATGGGCAATGACCTGGTCGGCGCTGCGGCCGGGGCGCGCAGTGCGGAAGCCGAAGCGATGCGCGAGAGCCTGCGCAAGGGCATGAGCGAAGGCGACAAGCCGAAGAGCTGATGTGGACGTGTGAAGTAGTCAGCGCCGGGCACAGAACATCGTGCCCGGCGCTGCGATTTCACCTCGAACGCCTCCCACTGGGTGGAAGCGGTCACCGGTACTGCGATTTGATCCGCCCCCACGTGGTGTTGCGTGTGGGGACGAGACTGCCTTGCCACGTCGCGAGCGACTGTGATGTTGCGGAGTACGTGTACCGAAGTCCGGGCGTCGCAGTCTCGATCACCAGCTCATCGAAATACGCCACCATGGGTTCACTGCAGCCCGCGCACGAGTCGGCTCCGACAGACTTCGTGTGAGCCAGGTTCAAGTTCGCGAGGAAGTAGGTTTCGCCCGGCACGAGCGCACCTTGCGCAGGTTGCTGGGAGACAAATATCCAGCCGTTCACTTGAAGGCCGCCGATTCGACCCTGCTGCGTCGCGAGAAAGCTGCTCGAGGTGAGATGTAGACAAGGCCCGGAATTCGGAGCGACGTCATCCACCGTGAGCCCCCCCTGGCGGCACCCACCCGTGTAGGTTTGCCACCAGCTTGGCGCAACGCCGGTTCCTCCCAGAAGCACGATCCTGAAAGTGAATGCGGTTGGCGGCTCGGAGGCGAGTTCCTCCCCCGTGTAACTCGCAACGAGGGCATCCACTCCGGCGTTGTTGTCGCAGGAGAAGTCGCGATTTGAACTGGCGCTCGGAGTACAACCGCTCCAAGCGAGGTGAAGAAGCGGGGAGTTGGCGGGCGTGCCCGCCATCACCATGCACGGAAGTGAGAGGAATCCGACGAGCGCCAGCGAGCGAACAGTAGACCGTGCGAGGGGCATGATTCCGAACCTCCTTTCGATGTTACGGCCACAGGTTCCGCCAGAAGGAGCCGTCGTACATCTGCGCGACCGGAACGTCCGAGTTGAAGATCAGGTCTCCGGCATTCCAATCGCCTACCGAGTCGCGCTCGACAGTCGTAAGCGACGGCACGCGGGAACGCCAGGCACTGCCGAGGGACGCGCTGATCGCATTGCCGTCATGGGTTCGCAACAAGCAGTGCGGCGCCGTGTGCAGTCCAGTCGAATCGCGAAGGGTTCCGCCGATCACCGTGACCTCGTTTCGCGGGAGCTCGGGGGCCGACGAGATGACCTCGATGTTGGGCCCGGTTGCGTTCGCGCCGTTGCCGAAGTTCAGCCAGATCACTGCGTCGCTGATGACCAGGCCGCGGCCGAGACCGGTCGCTCGAAGTGCGAGCAGGTGGTCCTTGCTCCCTTGGGTGGCGATGTTGTTGATGAAGACACAGGAAGCGATTCGAAGCCCCGTGTAGGTACCGCTTGCGTCAACGTTGGGAGTGCCTTGCTCGAGACGTCCTTCGAACCAGCAGTGGTCGATCAGGACGTTGTTGGCATCGGCAAGCGAAATCGCGACTCCACCGAGATCGTCGAAGATGCAGTCTCGGAACGACAGGCCCGAGCTTCCCGAGGCTCGTACTGATGGATTCTGCACCGGGTACAGCCCGCCCATGCTGCGGAAATTGCAGTTGCGGAAGCTTTGAGTCGTCGTGCGCAGCCCAACGTAGGCTCCGCCAAGCCCGCAGTTCTGGATCAGAATGTCGTCGTAGCTCGCCCAAACGGAGCACTGAACGACATTTTCGCGAATCGCGTCGTCGATCTTGATGCCGAACCCCGGCGAATCGAAGATCGCAACGCGACGAACCGCGGCGCCGAAGATGAGTCCGTCGTCATTGGCGACGTCTCGAGTGCGCCAGATCCGGATTGTGGATCCATGTCCCTCTGCAAGTGGCGAGACGCCACCTCGCAGGGAGAGATCTTCGATCGTCTGGAAGTGCCCCGTCATTTGGACGAGATCGAGGCTCGGGTCGAAAGAACCGGGGACGTCGACGAAGCGGTACTGGAGCGTCGTGATCTCGCGTCCTTCGCCCAGGATTCGAATCGGGCGATCGTAGGGCAGGACCAGAGGCGGTTCGAAGGCGGGAAGTGAGCTTGGGCCATACACCCCTGCGGGAATGAAGACGGTCCCTCCTCCGATGGGCACCGCGTTGACCGCATCCTGGATCGTCGGGAAGTCCTTGGCGTTCAGCCACGAGCTGTTGCCCGCGCGATAGCCACCGGCGAGGAAGGGGTAGATCCGCGTGCTGAAGCCAGAGCCGGTCACCAGGGCGTCGGCGCGGGAGTCCTTCAGGAAGAAGGTGGCTCGTCCGGTTGAGCCCACGGTCGTCTGGCTCGAGCCGAGTGGGACCTGCGCGTAAGGATCGGAATACACGGTCGCCGGGCGCGTGATCGCGACAAGCGTCGTATTGATCGGGACCGTCAGGTCGGTCTGCTCGTTGTACAGGACCCAGACATGAGTCGCATCGACGGAGTCGACGAGCAACTGCGCGGAGGTCGTCCCGACCTGAATCGTGTCTCCCGATTGCGTCTGGCGCGAGTCGTCAACCGGAATAGCCTGGATCGTGGGGGGGGGGCGGATCGTAGTTCTGGCTCCGGAGGATCGTCGTTTGGTGGACTCGAGGCCCGGAGACGAACAGCGAGACGACCGCGCCCGTCGCGGGAACTTGCGCAGTGTCCGTGACCGACTTGTTCTTGAGAACAGTCAGGTCGTGGCGAAGCAGGAGGTTCGAGTTCACGTGCGGCTCCAGCAATGGTCGAGCAGGTCGGCTGGAGCGGGGTGCCACCGACGGTGCAGAGGCACCGAAAACAAGGCTAAGTCTGCCGACGGGCGCATGTCAGCGGAATTCTGCGCTCGCCCGCAGCATTCCAACGGTCAGTTTGCCGCCCCTACCACGGCGTCTCCTTGTAGTCCTTGAGGAACTTGCCCCACACGTGCGTGCCGGTCTTGAAGCCGGTGATGATCGGATCCACGATCCGCGCGGCGCCGTCCACGATGTCGAGCGGCGGATGGAAGCGGTGCTCGGCGACCTTGCGGGCGGCGATCTCGACCGGGTCCTCGTCGGTCACCCAGCCGGTGTCCACGCTGTTCATGTGGATGCCGTCGTTGAAGTAGTCGGTCGCCGCGGTGCGCGTCATCATGTTGAGCGCGGCCTTGGCCATGTTCGTGTGCGGGTGCCGCGTGGTCTTGAACGCGCGGTAGAACTGGCCTTCCATCGCCGACACGTTCACCACGTGCTTGTCACGATCGGGCGTGCGCATGAGCAGCGGCTTGAGCCGCGCGTTGAGCACGTAGGGCGCGATCGCGTTGACCAGCTGCACCTCGAGCAGTTCGACCGTCGGCACCTCGGCCAGCAGCAGCCGCCACGAGTTGCGGCCACGCAGGTCGATCTGCTGCAGGTCCTGGTCGAGCTTGCCGATCGGGAACAGGTCCTTCTGCGCGCTCATCTCCTCGGGCAGCAGCGGTACCTGCGACAGTTCGGCCGCGTGCGTGAGGCCGGCGGCGTCGCCGGGCTTGCGCGCGGCGGCGAGCGCCTGGCCCGGTTCGCTCGCGTCGCCTTCGGGCAGCAGGTGATAGCCGCGCAGGCCCTCGTACGCGCCGAGCAACCGGCGCGCGTGCTCGGGCATGTCGTGCAGCGACGCCGTTTCCAGCTCCATCATGTGCGCGTAGAAGTCCGGCGGCCGCCGCACGGTCTGGCAGGCGTTGTTCACGATGAAGTCGAGCCGGTCGAGCGTGGTGTTGAGGTGATGGCAGAACCGCTCGACGCTGGGCGTGTGGCGCAGGTCGAGGCCGTAGATCTCGAGCCGGTCGCGCCACTGCTCGAAGTCGGGTTCGTTCGCGTAGCGCATGGCCGCGTCGCGCGGGAAGCGTGTGGACACGATCAGCCGCGCGCCGCAGCGCAGCAGCTTGAGCCCGGCCTGGTAGCCGATCTTCACGCGCGCGCCGGTCACGAGCGCGACGCGGCCCGACAGGTCGGCGAGTTCGGTGCGCTTGTACAGGTTGAGTTCCGCGCAGGCGTGGCACATCTGGTCGTAGAACGGGTGCACCGTGGTGTAGCGCGTCTTGCACACGTAGCAGATGCGCTCGTCCTCGCTGCTCACGCCGTGCGCCGCCGCCTCGGCCGCCGCGCGTGCCGCGGCTTCCTCGTCGGCCTCGCCCGGCGGGATGTCGGCGGGCAGGAAGTTCGCGGGCGCGTATTCCGACGGCGTGGTGAACACCGGCTGGCGCCGCAGCGTGCGGATGCCGGTCTCGTGCAGCTTGTCGTCGTCGCGCTGCTTGCGCGCTTCCTTCCGCAGTCGCGCCGACTCCTTGACCAGGCGACGGCGCTCGGACACGTCGGGGTGGAACACGCGGCCGGCGGCGTCGAGGAGCCGGCGGCGCTCCGGTTCGGGCACGCCGACCAGCTGGCCGCGGTCGGCGATGACGGACTCGAGGAACTGCGTGGCCTCGCGCAGGCGCGCGAGGAAGTCGGGATCGGCGGAGCGAGGTGGTGTGGTCATGAGGGCGGGCACTGTAGTGGGTCGCGCCCCCGCGGGCCAGACGGCGCCGGCCCCAAGCACGCGGGCCCGGTCGATCGCTCGACCGGGCCCGCTTCGCGTCGTGGGGAGCGCCGCGTTACTTGGATTCCGTGTGCGAGAGCGAGCGCACGTACGCGACGAGCGACTTGATCTGCGCGGGGCTCAGCGTCTGCGTCCACGCCGGCATCTGCACGGCCTTCTTGAAGTGGCCGCCGCCCAGCGCGATGGTCGCGAACAGGTCGGAATCCTTGCGATCCTTGAAGTACACGGCATCGGTCAGGTTGCGCGGCTGCACCTTGGCGGTCTCGAGCAGCTTGGCCGCGAACGGTCCGTCGCCCTTGCCTTCGGAGCCGTGGCACGCCACGCAGTGGTGCACGAACAGCACCCGGCCGTCCGCAGGCACGCCTTCGGGCGCCGCGAGGTAGGCCTGCATCGTCGAGTTGGGCACCGACGGGTTCATGTAGCGCAGCTGCAGCACGAACTGCACGATGTCGTCGATCTGTTCCGGCGTGAGGCGCGTGGCCCACGGCGGCATGAGATCGGAGCGGCTGTTGTGCTTGCCGCCCTCGGCGATGACCTTGCGGAGCTCCTCGGCCGTCAGCTTGTCCATGCGGTCGGAGTTGTTCAGCGCGGCGATGATCACGCTGTCGCGCGCGAACCGGCCCGCGACTTCGCCGTCACCGGCGCCGCCGTCGCCGTGGCACATGGCGCAGTAGGAGAGGAACAGGTGCTGGCCGCGCTGCACGGCCGCGGCGGTCTTGGCGGAGTCGGCGGCCGCCTTCGCGGCGGCGGCGGCATCGGCGGCGGCCTTCGAGGACTGCTGGGCGCAGGACACCAGCACTGCGGCCAGCGCGAAGCCGGCGAACACCGAGGCGAGGCGAAGCGTGCGATTCATGTGGCTCCTTCCTGCATGACGCGCGCGGCAGAGGCGCGGCTCTCATCGTGATGAGCGATCGCGGTCGTCTTTGGGGCTGCGGGCACAGCTTCGGCAAATCGTCCCGTTTTCGCAATGCACCCTTTGGACACCATGCGGAGAATGGGTCGTGCTCGGAAGATTGGTGAGAGTGCTCCGCGCGCCCCGAACCGCCCCTGCCGAGGCGGCCAAGTCGCTGGAAATGCGTGAGGCTCCGGGGCGAAAACCGCGCTCCGGAGCCTCACCCCAAATCTTCCGAGCACCACCTAGGGATTGTCGGCGCCGGCGACCAGACGCACGGTGTCGCGGGCGATGATCAGCTCCTCGTTCGTCGGGATCACCAGCGTCTTCACCCCCGCCCCCGCCGCCGACACGTCCGCCTCCGTTCCTGCCGCCGCCTCGTTCTTCGCGGGGTCGAGCGACACGCCCATGAACTCCAGCCCGGCCAGCGCGCGGGCGCGGATGGCGGGGGAGTTCTCGCCGATGCCGCCGGTGAAGATCACCGCGTCCACGCCGCCCATGGCGCCGGCGTAGGCGGCGACGTACTTGCGCAGCCGGTAGCAGAACAGGTCCACGGCCAGCTTGCTGCGCTCGTGGCCCTTGGCTTCCTCGGCGAGCAGTTCGCGCATGTCGTTCGACACGCCCGAGATGCCGAACAGGCCCGAGTGCTTGTTGAGCATGGTCGTGACCTGGTGCTCGGTGAGGTCCTCGGCGTGCATGACGTGGAACACGACCGACGGGTCGAGGTCGCCGCTGCGCGTGCCCATGAGCAGGCCCTCGAGCGGCGTGAAGCCCATGCTCGTGTCCACCGACTTGCCGTGATCGATGGCGCACACGCTCGCGCCGTTGCCGAGGTGGCAGGTCACGAGGCGCGTCTGTTCGCGAGGCTTGCCCAGCAGGTGGCGGCTGCGCCAGCCCACGAACCGGTGGCTCGTGCCGTGGAAGCCGTAGCGGCGGATCTTGTGGCGCGAGTACAGCACGTAGGGCAGGCCGTACAGGTACGAGACCGGCGGCATGGTCTGGTGGTACGCGGTGTCGAACACGAACGCGTGCGGCACGTCGGGCAGGATCCCGCGCGCGGCTTCGTAGCCGCGCAGGTTGGGCGGGTTGTGCAGCGGCGCCAGCGGCACGCACGCTTCGACCGCCTCCACGGCCGCGGGCGTGGCGAGCGCCGACGCGGTGAACTTCTCGCCGCCGTGCACCACGCGGTGGCCGACGGCGTCGATTTCCTTCGGCGACGCGATCACGCCCTTCTCGGGGTGGGTGAGCATGCGCACGATCCGCACGAGCGCCTCGCGGTGCTCGAGGATCTCGCCGGAGTCGGTCACCTTGGCGCGGCCCGAGGCCTGGAACGTGTGCACGGCGCTGCCGGTGCCGATCCGGTCCACACCGCCCTTGGCGATCACCACGTCGGCGTTCGCGTCGATCTGTTCGAGCGACGTTTCGATGAGCTGGTACTTGACCGAGCTCGAGCCGCAGTTGAGCACGAGCACTTTCATCGCGACGCCTCCTTGCTGCTCTTCACGCGCTCGCTGCCCTTCCACTCGAAGAACCCGCGGCCGGCCTTGCGGCCCAGGTGCCCGGCGCGGACCATCTTGCGCAGCAGCGGGCAGGGGCGGTACTTGAAGTCGCCGAGCTCGTGGAACATGTGCTCCATCCAGCCGAGCATGGTGTCGAGCCCCACGCGGTCGGCGTACTCGAGCGGGCCCATCTTGAAGTCGTAGCCCAGCCGCAGCGCGAGATCGATGTCCTCGGCGCTCGCGACGCCTTCCATGCAGATGTGCATGGCCTCGTTCACGAACGGCAGGATCGCGCGCGTGACCACGTAGCCGGGGTACTCGAAGACCTCGATGAGCGTCTTGTCGAGCGCGCGCGCCAGCTTGGTGGCGGTCTCGAACGTGGCGTCGCTCGTGTCCGAGCCGCGCACGATCTCGACGATCGGGCTGCGCGTGACCGGGTGCATGAAGTGCATGCCCACCACGCGGTCCGAACGCCCGGACGCGGCGGCGATCTCGGTCACGCTCAGCGTGGACGTGCTGGTCACGAACACGAGCTCGGGGCGGCACACCGCGTCGAGCCGCAGCATGACGGCCTGCTTGAGCGCGAGGTCCTCGGGCACGGCCTCGATCGCGAGGTCGCAGTCGGCGGCCTGCGTGGGATCGGTCGTGAACGAGACGCGCGACAGCACGACCTTCTTCTCGCTCGCCGTGATGCCCCACTTGCGGAGCTCGTCGTCGAGGCTGGCGGTCATGGCGTCGCGCGCGGCCTGGATGCGGTCTTCGGACACCTCCAGCACGGTCACGTCGATACCGCTGGAGGCCATCTTCTGTGCGAGTGAGCGGCCCATGAAACCGCCGCCGCCCACGAGTGTGATCTTCCGGAATTCCACGGTGCCCTGCTCCCGGCTGAAGGAATGGGATGCGTCGCGCGCGAGGGTGCGCGGCGAATGCCACCGCAGTGTACGCCAGCGGCCGTTTGCGCTCACGGCCGCCGCACGGCAGGCTTCGGCGCCGATTCCAACGAACACCCGCCACGGAGCCTTTCGCACCATGCGTCTCGACCCGTCCGACGTCGCGCTGCCGCAGATGTACTCGTTCCTCACCAGTGCCGTGATCCCGCGCCCGATCGCGTTCGTGTCCACGCGCGCGGCCGACGGCCGGCTCAACCTGGCGCCGTTCTCGTACTTCATGGCCCTCTCGAGCGCGCCGCCGCTCGTGGGCATCGCGGTCGTGGACCGCACCGGCGATCCCAAGGACACGCTGCGCAACATCCGCGAGACCGGCGAGTTCGTGATCAACGCCGTGCCCGAGGACCTGCTGCCCGCCATGGTGCAGACGGCGGGCGAATGGCCGAGCGACGTGAGCGAGTTCGAGATGGCCGGGCTCACGCCCGCGCCGTCCGAGCGCGTGGCGGCGCCGAGCGTGAAGGAATCGCCGCTGCAGCTCGAGTGCCGCCTGCACCGCGAGATCGCGCTGGGCAACTCGGTGTTCGTGGTCGGCGAAGTCGTGCTCGCGCGCGTGGACGACGCGATCGTGACGGACGGCCGCGTGGACGCGACCAAGCTCAAGCCCGTCGGCCGCCTGGGCGGCGAGTTCTACATGCCGTTCCGCGAAATCGCGAAAGTCCCGCGGCCGCGCATCTCGCGCAGCAGCGGCCAGCCGCTCTGAGCCCCGAACCCATCCCTCGGAGGACGACCTCGTGCCCACGCTGTTCGATCCCGCCGCACGCGCCGCGATGTTCGCGCGGTTCGACAAGCTGACGCCCCGGACGCCGCGCCGCTGGGGCAGCATGACGCCCGAGCAGATGGTCTTCCATCTCGGCACGCAGGTGAGCCACGTGCTCGGCGAGATCCGCATTCCGCCGCGCAAGGTGCCGCCGGTGTTCCACTGGCCGCTCTTCCACTGGCTGATCATCGATTCGGGCATGCCGTGGCCCAAGAGCACGCCCACCGCGCCGCAGCTGCTGTCGGACGCGCCGGGCGAACTCGGGCCGCTGGTCGCGCAGCTCAAGGAGCGCACCGAGCGGCTCGCCGCGAAGGGCGAAGCGTCCGCGGCCGGCGTGCACCCGGCGTTCGGCCCGCTCTCGGGCGCCCAGACCGGCCGCCTGCTGTGGCGGCACTGGCACCATCACCTCACGCAGTTCGGCTGCTGACACCTCACGGAGTCCGTCGCATGCGCCGTGTTTCCCTCGCTTCGCTCGCCGCGCTGGTCACCGCGGCCGTCACGGTCGTCGCGCCGCCGCCCGCGCGCGCCGAGGACCTGCTCGACCAGTACGCGGCCACGAACCGCTTCCGCACCGGCGCGCCCGCGTCCGTCACGATCACTCCCGACGGCGCCGAAGTGCTGTACCTGCGCTCGGCCGACGGCCGTGACCGCGTGATGAACCTGTACGCGGTGGACGTGCGCACGGGCCGCGAACGCGTACTGCTCACGGCGCAGCAGATCCTCGCCGGAGGCGAAGAGAAGCTGACGAAGGAAGAATGGGCGCGCCGCGAACGCCTGCGGCTCGCCGCGCGCGGACTGGTGTCGTTCCAGCTGTCGCGCGACGGCCGCCAGCTGCTCGTGCCGCTCTCGAGCCGGCTGTTCCTGGTCGAGCGCGCCACGGGCCGCGTGCGCGAGCTGGTGCCCGGCCGCCCCGGCGCGAACGACGCGAAGCTGTCGCCCGACGGCACGCACGTCGCGTGCGTGCGCGACGGCGACCTGTACGTGATCGACGTGGCCACGAACACCGAGCGCCGGATCACCACGCGCGAGAACGAGCGCGTCTCGTGGGGCCTGCCCGAGTTCGTCGCGCAGGAGGAGATGGGGCGCTTCGAGGGATACTGGTGGTCGCCGGACTCCCGGCGCATCGCCGCGCAGCGCACCGACGAGTCCGCCGTCGAGCGCATGCGCATCGCCGATCCGTCCGATCCCGCCGCCGAGCCGATCGACTTCGCCTACCCGCGGCCCGGGCGCACGAACGCCGACGTCAGGCTCGCGGTGTTCGACCTGTCGCAGGCGGCGCCGCAGCCCACGTGGGTCACGTGGGATCGCGCGGCGTTCCCGTACCTGTGCGCCGCGCGCTGGCAGGAAGGCGGGCCGCTCGCGCTGCTCGTCATGGACCGCGTGCAGCAGCACGAGCTGCTGCTCGCGGCCGACGCGGCCAGCGGCGCCACGCGCACGCTGCTCGAGGAGCGCGACGACGTCTGGCTCAACCTGCATGTGGGCGCGCCGCGGTTCCTGCCCGACGGCCGCTTCCTGTGGATCGCCGAGCGCGACGACTCGGGCCCGTGGCTCGAGCTGCGCGCGGCCGACGGTGCGCTGCTGCGCCGCCTGACGCCACCGGGCCTTTGCGTGTCGGCGCTGACGGGCGCCGACGCCGCGAGCGGCGCGGCGTACGTGAGCGCCACCACCGACGCGTTCGAGTCGCACGCGTGGCGCGTGCCGCTCGACGGCCGCTCGGCACCCGCGCGGCTGGGCGCCGAAGCGGGCAGCGACGAACTGCTCGCGCGCGAAGGCGCGAAGCTGCGGGCGCGCAAGGTGACGCCGGTCACCGGCCCGATCGAGTTCCGCGTCGAGGACGCGCGCGGCCGGCTCCTGGCCCGGCTCCGTTCCACGATCGAGCGTCCCGTGGTGCAGCCGCGCGTCGAGTGGAAGCGGGTGACGAAGGACTCGCTGCTCGCGGTGATCGTGCGGCCGCGCGACTGGGACGCGAACCGGAAGTACCCGGTGGTGGACTGGGCCTACGCCGGCCCGCACAGCAACCGCGTGGTGCACCGCGCCGACGGCTACGTCATGGAGCAGCACCTCGCCGACCAGGGTTTCATCGTGGTCACGGTGGACGGCCGCGGCACGCCGGGCCGCACGCGCACGTTCGAGCGTGCGATCCGCGGCGACCTGATCGGCCCCGCGCTCGCCGACCACGTGGCGGGCATCCGCGAACTGTGCGCGGCCGATCCGTCCATGGACGCCGCGCGCATCGGCGTGACGGGCTGGTCGTTCGGCGGCTACTACGCGCTGCTCGCGCTCGAGAAGGCGGGCGAGTTCTACTCGGCCGGCGTCGCCGGCGCGCCCGTGGTGGACTGGCGCGATTACGACACGTTCTACACCGAGCGCTACCTGGGGCTGCCGGCCGCCGACTCGCTCGCCTACGCGCGCAGCAGCGGGCTCACCGACGCGGCGAAGCTCACGCGGCCGCTGCTCGTCATTCACGGCACCGCCGACGACAAAGTGTACTTCTTCAACTCCATGCGGCTCGCCGACGCGCTCAACCGCGCGGGCCGCGACTTCGACTTCATGCCCATGCCGGGCCAGACGCACGGCCCGACGCGTCCCGCCGACGTGCGCCGCGTGTACACGCGGCTGGGCGCCTACCTGCGCGAACATCTCGGCGCACCCACCGACGGAGCCCCGCCGCGGCCATGATCGAGTTCCAGTTCGTCCGCCGGAAGCAGTGGATCATCCTCGTGGGCACGCTCGTCATTGCGACCGGGTTCACGTGGATCGCGCTCGACGCGCACGGCAAGCTCGCGGTCTACGCGTGGGCCGCGGTCGCGATCTTCGGCGTGTTCGCGCCCATGATCCACCTGCCGCGCCTGTTCATGCGCGGCCCGGCCATGCGCATCGACGCGCGCGGGATCGAGGACTTCCGCGCCGGCATCGGGCTGCTGCCGTGGGAGGAGATCGCCGCGCTGCAGGTGCGCAACGCCCTGCTCGCGAAGGCGCTCGAGGTGTACCCGAAGGACCCATGGGCGGTGGTGAAGCGCTTCCCGCTCACGTGGCGCTGGATCGCCGCGATCAACGTGATGGGTGGCAAGCCGGCGCTGCTCGTGCAGTTCCAGGACATCGAGCCGGGCCTCGAGGAAGCGCTCAAGACGATCGAGGTGCTGCGCGCCGCCGAGGCCGCGAGGTGACCGAGGCGCGGATCGCGGTGAAGAGCCCCGAGGACGTGTGGACGTTCACGCAGCGCAACGTGCCGCTGTGGGACGTGCTCGAGTTCTTTCCGCGTGAAAGCATCGGGCCTCGCGGCCCGAAAGATGCCCCGCGGCCGTACGAAGTGAAACCGCTCACGATCGAGACCGATCTCGGCTGGTCGTTCGAGAGCGACATCCAGTACGGCTCGTGGGTGTTCCGGCCGCGCTCGCCGAACCAGCCGGGCATGATGAAGTGGTGCCGCGAGCGCGGGCTCGAGCCCGGCGACACGATCGTGTTCGAGCGCGGCGAGGGCCGTACGGTGCGGCTGCGCCTCGAGAAGGGCGGCCCGGCGAAATGAGCGCTGGTGTGCGCCGTTCGTCATGGCGTAGACTTGCGCCCCGACCGGGTGTCCACGGAGTCCCCGCCACATGATCTTCAGGAATGCCAGGGCCGCGTCCCTGCTGGTGTCGCTCGCGGCGGTCGTGTGCCTGCCGGCGTGCTCGAAGCGCGGCTACCTCGGCACCATGCTGCCCAACGCGCGGCCCGTGGTCACGATCACGCAGTGGCCGGCGGCCGGCACCACGGGCTCGACGTATGCGTACGAGCTGAGCTGGGCCGCGCACGATCCCGACGGCGCGGTGGTGGGCTATCGCTGGGCGGTGGATCCGCCCGCGGCGGCGGGTGCGGACACGGCGTGGGTGCTCACGAGCGAGAACCGCCGGCAGTTCGTGTTCCCGCTCGACAGCGCCGTGATCGGCGCCGACGGTGTGGCGCGCCGCCAGCACGTGGTCGCGGTCGAAGCGCTCGACGATCGCGGCGACTGGTCGGGTCCCGCGACCATCGCGTTCGACGCGACCACGATCGCGCCCACGGTGCGGTTCGTTTCGCCGGTGCCGTCCGGGCTCGGCTCGCGCTACGTGGGCGGCACGGTGTCGGTCGCGTGGACGGGCGAGGACCTGGACGGAGTGGGCGACCGGCGTCCGGTGGCCTATCGCTACCGGCTCTTCTCCGCGAGTTCGGATCCGCCCGTGAACGTGGTGGCGGCGTTTCCCGAGACGCTGGCCGGACTGTTCGGACCGAACTACTCCACGTGGGACTCGCTGCCCGGCACGCGCACCTCGCTCACGCTGACCGACCTCACGCTGCGCCAGCGTCACCTGCTCGCGATCGTGGCGACGGACGAGGCGGGCGTGACCACGTCGCGGTTCCGCCTCGATGAGAACCTGCTCGACCTGTACGCCGATCCGACGTTCACGCTCGGGCCCCAGCTCACGCTCTACAACGACGGCTTCAGCTACCAGTACCCCTCGGGTGGCTGGTTCGTGGATCCGTCGAGCTTCATCCTGCAGGACTTCGCCGCGGGCACCCCGATCACGCTCAAGTGGCGCGTGCGCATGCAGACCGGCGGATACGTGCGCGGCTACCGCTGGGCGGTGGACCCGGTCCAGCTGGACGACTTCACGCCGCGCACGGACGAGAACACCGACCTCGCGCACTGGAGCCAGTGGACGACCGCGACCTCGCTGAACCTGCCGGCGTTCGAGCCGCGGGCTTCGGGCGTGAACGGGCCGCACTGGTTCTACCTGCTGGCCGAGGACGACATCGGCTACCGCAGTCTCGCCGTGGTGCAGTTCACGTGCTACTCGCCGACGTTCACGCGGCCGCTGCTCGTGGTGAACGACACCGGCTTCAACCTCGACAAGCCGGTCTCCGGCGGCTGCGTGGATCGGCCGCGCGGCAGCTGGCCCACGGCCGCCGAACTCGACACGTTCCTCTACGCGACCGGCGGCAAGCCGTGGCGCTGCTATCCGGCGGGCACGACGACCACGCCCGGCCTGTTCGCGGGCTACGACGTGGACACGATCGGCACGCGCACGATGACGCTCGGCGGGTTGTCGCTGGGGCTGCTCGACCGTCATCGCAACGTGATCTGGATGACGGACATCGACCGGGCGAGGCGTTTCACCGGTCCGGCCGGCTCGGTGACGAGCGCCATGCCCATGCTGCGCAGCCTGACGCAGCCCGGCGTGGCGAACCCGCTGGTGGTGTGGCTGCAGCAGGGCGGACGGCTGTGGGTGCAGGGCGGCGGAATCGCCTACGCCACCACCATCGACTACAAGCCCGCGCGCGGCACGCCCGACAACATCTTCGCCACGAGCACGGGCGAACTCGCGCCGGGCCACTTCATGTTCACGTTCCCGCACTGGCGCAGCGAGATCACGCTCAACACGGTCGTGCGCGCCGGTCGCACGCCGAACCTGCGTGGTGACTGGGCCGGCGCGCCCGACTATTCACGGCTCCCGGTGTTGCTCGCGGAGAAGTCCACCGCCACCGACCCGCTGCCGCCGTACCGCACGACGAGCGACTACTTCATGCGCTCGTTCATCGGCGAGTACGTCTCCAAGCCGCTGTCGGTGATCGAGACGGACGACACGCCCGAAGGCACCGCACGGTCGGTGCTCGACACGTTGTTCACGACGCAGGGCGGAGTCGCCGGTCCGGGCTGGCCGATCGGCACGCTCTACCACGGGCGCGAGAGCGGACCGGTGCTGTGCACGGGCTTCCCGCTCTGGTATTTCCAGCGCCCGCAGGCGATCGAGCTGCTCGACTGGGTGCTGCAGGACTGGTGGGGCATGACGCGACGTCCGGAGCCGCGATGAACACGCGCCTGCGCGCGTGGCCGTTCGTGCTGGCGCTGCTCGCTGTCGCGGCGCCACGCCATGCGCGCGCCGTGCTCGACATCGAGGATCGTGGTCCCGTGCTGCGCAGCGGCGCGTACTCGCTGCGCGTGAGCAACGTGGGCGTGCTCGGCAACCCGTGGTTCGACCGCGGCCGTTCGTACGATCCGTCGTGGGAGTACCCGAGCGGCAGCGGGCACGAACTGCTCGGCCACGCCGAACTGTGGGTGGGCGCGATCGCGGCCGACGGCCAGCACCGCGTGTCCGGTGGCCCGATGCTCGAGTGGCGGCCCAGCATGGCGCCCGACGATCGCGTGGGGCGCGTGGTCGCGGGCGATCCGCGCGGGCGCTGGCGCGTGGACGACGACGGCGACGGCCGTACGGACGAGGACCCGCCGAACGGGCGCGACGACGACGGCGACGGGCGCGTGGACGAGGACTTCGACATGCCCGCGCAGGAGCTGTTCACCGCCGAGTACACCGACGACACGCCCGAAGCGATCGCATTCGGTTACGACGGCGGCGAGAAGCACGTACCGCTCGGGCTGTCGGTGCACCAGGAGTGCTACGGCTGGACACGCCACGGGCTCGACGGCATCGCCGGCATCAGTTTCACGATCACGAACCACGGCACCGAAACGCTGCGCGACCTGCGCGTGGGGTTCTACGTGGATCTCGACACGCGCGAACGCAACTCGTCGGGCGGGCACCTCGACGACCGCTTGCTGCGCGTGCCGTACCGGCGCGTGACGCCGAAGCCCGAGTCGGTGATCAACGCGCTCGGCCTGTGGCGCAAGCCCTGCGCCGAGATCGTCGAGGGCGTGGCGTACGCCGCGGCGCCCGCGGCTGGGAGCGTGACCACGCTCGGCGCGGTGCTGCCGCTCTCGCACACCACCGACCCGCTCGGCTGGTTCACGAACGACGCGTTCCCGGGCGTCGCGGCGGCGCGCGCGAAGGCGCGGGCACCGCGGCGCGACACCACGTTCCGCGCGTACGCGTTCTCGCCCAGCCTGCCGCCCGGGCAGGGCGGACCGCCGACGCTGGACCGCGACCGCTGGGCGGCGCTGGCCGGCGAATACCCGGTGCTGCGTGACGAGGGCTTCACCGGCGACGTCGCCGTGCTGTTGAGTTGCGGGCCGTTCCCGACGCTCGCGCCCGGGCAGTCGGTGGAGTGCTCGTACGCGTTCGTCGCCGCGGGTTCGCTCGACAGCCTCGTCGCGCTCGCGCCCGTGGCCCGCGACCTGCAGCGCGGCGCGCGCTTTGACTTCGTCGCGAACGACCGCTCGAACGTCTGGTTCGCCGGAACGAGCGGGATCAACGGCCACGAGACCTGCGTCGAGCCGCCGGCCGGCGTGAGCTTCTTCTACGACCCGCACTGTCCGCAGAAGATCTACGCCGACTACACGCCCGACCCGCTCTCGCAGGGCCCCGCGATCTCGTTCGAGATCCCGTATCGCGCGGGCTCGTGCGTGTGGACCGACCTCGACTGCGACGGCTGCACGGGCGCCGACGGCACCGACACCGCTCGCCGCTGGTACCTCGCCACGCTGTTGCCGCCGCCGCCCACGCTGCGCACGCGCGCGGGCGACGGCTGGGCGCGCGTCGAGTGGGACGACTGGCCCGAAGTCGCGCTGGCGGGCGGGCTGCTCGGCGACCCGGCGATCACGTTCGCGGGCTACAAGCTCTACCGCGTGTCGGACTGGCGGCGCGACGCGCTGCTGCCCGCACCCGCACGCTGGCAGCGCATCGCGTACTTCGACGAACACGGCGACAACGGCCATGCGCTCGCGACGATTCGCGACGACGCGGCGGCGATCGCGGATTCGGCGGTCGAGTTCCCGCACCACGTGGTGGGCCGCTACGCGTACGTGGACTCGACCGTGCACGACGGCTTCGACTACGGCTACGTGGTCACGTCGGTGGTGCGGGTGCACGCGCCCTACGACACGCTGCTCGCCACCTACTCGGAACTCGAGAGCGCGTTCGAGCCCGACTTCGACGCGCGCGTGGTGCCGCACGCCGCGGCGACGCACGGTGGGCGCGTGCGCGTGGCGCCGAACCCGTACCGCGGTTCGGCCGCGTGGGACCGGCCCGCGGTGCCCGGCGACGTGTTCACGCGCCACGTGGACTTCCTCGGGCTGCCGCGCGCGCGCTGCGTGGTGCGGATCTACACGCTGGCGGGCGACCTCGTGGCCGAAGTGCCGCACGACGGCACCGGCGGCGACGGGCAGGCGTCGTGGAACCTGATCTCGCGCAACGGCCAGGACGTGGCGTCGGGCGTGTACCTGTTCGTGGTCGAGAGTGGCGGCACCCGCGAGACGGGCCGCTTCGTGGTGATCCGCTGACGCCGGGCGGGGCGCGCGCCCCGCGCACCTCCGCCCGGCCGTACGCGCGACCGGCTACGTGGCCGGGAGCTTGGCGAGGACTTCGTCCAGCTCGGGGAAGCGGCCTTCGGCCTTCTTCGAGAACACGAGTACGCCGTCCACGCTCACTTCGAACACGCCACCGCTACCACGCACGAGCTTCGCGTCCACTCCGCGCTCGCGCTTGAGCTCGGCCGCCAACCTGGAGGCCCGGGGCAGGTAGTTTCACTGCTGGCAGTACAGGATCTCGATCGTCATGGGAGTCCTCCGCGCGGTGCGGGTGGGGGGGAACGCGATCCGGCGCCCGCGCTTCTCGCGGATCGTGCGCGCATTTGACCGCCGCCGCGCGCGGGATGCAACGTGCGCGCATGTCCCATCCGACCGCCGGCATCGAGTCGAAGCTGCGCCGCACACTCGGCGACGCGCTGCTCACGGCCGAACCTATGAGGCACCACACGACGTTCCGGATCGGTGGTCCGGCCGACTGGTTCGTCACGGCCACCACCACCGACCTGCTCGTGAACGCGCTGCGGCTGGCGCACGAGCTCGCGCTGCCCGTGCACCTCGTGGGTGGCGGCAGCAACCTGCTGGTGTCCGACGCGGGCCTGCGCGGCATGGTGATCCACAACGCCTGCACCAAGGTCGAGTTCGACGGCACGGTCGCGCACGTCGAGGGCGGTACCGACTACCTCGAGTTCATCGGGCAGTGCCGGGACCGCGGGCTGGCCGGGCTGGCCTATGCCGCCGGCATTCCGGGATCGGTGGGCGGCGCGCTGTACGGCAACGCCGGCTGCTACGGGCAGGACCTGGGCTCGCGCGTGATCGAGGGCACGATCGCGACGCTCGACGGCGCCACGGTCGAGACCGTGCCGGCGAGCTGGTTCGAGTTCGCCTACCGCGACACCCGGCTCAAGCGCGAGCCGCGCGTGCTGCTGTCGTGCCTCGTGCAGCTCGAGCGGGGCGAGCGCGACGCGATCCAGCGCGAGATGGACGAGAAGCTCGAGATCCGGCGCGTGAAGCATCCGCAGTGGCGGATCGAACCCACGGCGGGCTCGTACTTCAAGAACCTGCCGCCGGGCTTCCAGGTGCCGGGCCTGCCGCACTCGCCGGGAACGCACCGCATTCCCGCCGGGGCGCTGCTCGACGCCTGCGACTGCCGCGGACTGCGCGTGGGCGACGCCGCGGTGTTCGCGAAGCACGCGAACATCCTGGTCAACGCCGGCAACGCCACCGCCCGCGACATGCTGGCGCTGGCCGAGGAGATGAAATCCCGGGTGCGCGCGAAGTTCGGCGTCGAACTCGAGGAAGAGGTCATGTTCGTGGGTGAACACCCGAAACCCTGAGCGTGTGAATCACTCGAGCCGGACCGGTTCCACGAGAACTTCCCCCGGTGTTGGCCGCGAGTTTTTCCCGCAAGCGTGCTGTTTCCGGTTCGCTCGCGGCACCAAATCGTGAGAGTGTCGGCGCGCGTGCAGCCGGGACCGTCGCCCCACCCGGCACCAGTTCGAAACCCACTGCTCCTGCAGGCCCCCCCGAGCTCCAGAGTCCCGAGAACCCATGGGTATCGCACTCCAGAAACGCCTGTTGACCTCGAAGTTCGAAAGCCCCGTCCACGAGATGATGATCAACGTCATGCTCGCGAACACGTTCGTGCGCATGCGTCTCGACGAGGCGTTCGAGGACACCGACCTCACGTTCCCGCAGTACAACCTGCTGCGGATCCTGAACGGCGCCTTCCCGAACGGTTACTCGCGTGGCGAGATTTCGCGCCGCATGATCGACCGCGCGCCCGACATGACGCGCATGATCGACCGGCTCGTGAAGCGCGGGCTGGTGGTGCGCGAACGCTCGGGCGAGGACGGCCGCCAGGCGATCACGACCATCACGCCCAAGGGCCGCACGCTGGTGAACGGCGTCAACGCCCGCGTGAAGGCGGTGCACAAGGTGGTCGGCGAGCCGCTCACCGACGACGAGGCGCGCCAGCTGTCGCACCTGCTCGAGAAGCTGTACGGCTACGTCGAGGGCGCGCAGCCGCAGCCCGGGCCCGAAGCCGCCGAGTAGGGCCGCTCAGCCGCCGATCGCGCTCATGCCCCGGTCGGGCTGGCGGAACTCCGCCTGCCCGATCAGGTGGCCGGGCAGCTTGCGCAGCACGGCGTCGCGCAACAGCAGTTCGATGCGGCCATCGTTCGCGCCCTCGCGCAGCAGCGTGCGGAAGTCCCACTCCTTGTGCGCGAACAGGCACGTGCGGACCATGCCGTCGGCGGTGAGCCGGATGCGGTCGCAGTCGCCGCAGAACGGCGCCGAAACCGACGCCACGAAGCCCACGCGGCCGCGGCCGTCGGCATAGCGGAACGTCTTCGCCGGTGCGCTCGGGTCGTGCCCGGGCTCCGGTTCCAGCGCGTGCACGGCCTCGATCGCGGCGCGCGTTTCGGCGCCGGTCACCAGCCGGGTGCGGTCCCAGCCCTTGCCGAAGTCGAGCGGCATCCACTCGATGAAGCGCAGTTCGAGCCCTTCGGCGCGCGCCCAGTCCGCGAGGTCCACCGCTTCGTCGTCGTTCACGCCGCGCATGAGCACCGTGTTGATCTTGACCGGCGCCAGCCCGGCCGCGCGCGCCGCGGCGATGCCGGCGAGCACGTCGTCGAGCTTGTCGCGTCGTGCCATGGCGGTGAAGCGCTCGCGGCGCAGCGTGTCGAGCGAGATGTTCACGCGGTCGAGTCCCGCCTCGCGCAGTTCGCCCGCCAGCTCGCGCAGCGCGATGCCGTTGGTGGTCATGCTCAGGTCGAGCGTGGGCGAGATCGCGCGCAGCTGGCGCACCAGCGTGGTGATGCCCTTGCGCACGGTGGGTTCGCCGCCCGTGAGCCGGATGCCGGTGACGCCGCACTCGACCGCGACGCGCGCGATGCGCGCGAGCTCTTCGTACGTGAGCATCTGCTCGTGCGGCAGCCACGGCATGCCCTCGGCGGGCATGCAGTACACGCAACGCAGGTTGCAGCGGTCGGTGACCGAAATGCGGAGGTCGCGCACGGTGCGTCCGTGCGTGTCCACGAGATGGGCGCGGGCGGTCATGGCGGTGGGAGTCCGATCGGCCGGTTGGGATTCGGCGCAGCGTGCGCCTCGGCCGCACCATACGCGGCCCGCGTCGCGGACGGCAATGCTCCGGAAGCATGCCCGGCGGCGGGCCCGGGCCCGGGGACCGCGCCATCGCCGCACCGGCCGGAGCGAGCGGCGGTGCGGCGTGAACCCCGGGGCACCGGGCGCCACGCCGGGAGGCCATCTCGGCGCGACGCACCGGCACAGCCGGCGGCGCGGGTTTGACGCTCCCGTACACGCGTCCTAGCGTGCGGTTGGCCTCGAGAGGAGAGGGTCCTGGTCTTCCTCTCGTGGTGAGCGGGGCGTCACTGCCCCAAACCCCGATCCTTCGTGTCCGGTTCCCGGGAGTTCGCGTGCCGCTGGGCGATCGTCTCGTTCTGGTTCAGGCCGACATCACCACGCTCGACGTGGACGCGATCGTGAACGCCGCGAACGCCGCGCTCGCCACCGGCGGCGGCGTGTGCGGTGCGATCCATCGCGCCGCCGGCCCCGACCTGGCCGAGGCCTGCGAGGACGCGGCGCCCTGCCCGACGGGCGAGGCCCGGCTGACCCCGGGGTTCCGGCTCAAGGCGCGCTGGGTGATCCACGCGGTGGGACCGGTCTGGCGCGGCGGCCACCAGGGCGAGGACCGCCAGCTCGCGTCGTGCTACCGCTCGGCGCTCGCGCTGGCCGCTCACGAGCGGCTGGCGAGCATCGCGTTCCCGGCGATCAGCACGGGCATCTACGGGTTCCCGCTCGAACGCGCCACGCGGCTGGCGCTGCCCGAGATGGCCGCCGCGCTCGAGGCGCCCGGCACCAGCCTGCGGCAGGTGGTGTGCGCCTGCTTCGACGGGGCCACGCTGGCCGCCTACCGCGACGCCCGCGCCGAACTCGGCCTCTAGCGCCGCGCCGCGCGGGCCGATGACTCCCGCGTACGCATTCGCGAGGAGGCCCAGCGTGAGCCAAGGGCGCCGTCTCGCGAGGCGGCCCCTCCTCGCGGTCCTGTTGTCGTGCTGTGTCCTCGCGCCGGTGTTCGCCCCGGTGCCGCCCGCCCGTGCCTACGTCGCGGGCAGCGCCGCCGATTCGATCGCGCGGCTCGTGCCCACGCGGCCCGTGGTGGTCGAGATCCTGTCGCCCAAGCTGTCGCGGGAAGTGGAGGACATCGCGGTCAAGATGGAGGCCGCGGCGCGCCGCAACCCGCGCTGGTTCCAGTCGTACACCGCCAGCCACGCACGGCCGCTGCCGTACCATCCCAACCTCGGCGTGACCAAGCCGGAGTACCAGCGCTACCTCGACGAGTCGGCGAACACGCCGCTCGCGGTCACGCAGCGCGCCACGCTCACGTTCGCGCGCGACGGCAACCGCAACCGCTGGACGCTGAAGGGCTGGGGCAAGCTCGCGCCGCTCGACGGCACGGTGCTGGACCTCGACGCGGGCACCGTGCGCAACCGCCGCGGGCTCCTGGCGCTGCTCGGCACCGCGCAGCCCGACGACCGCAGCATGGCGTCGCGGCTCGACTGGGCGTGGTTCGGCTCGTTCCGCGCCGCGCACCTCGTGGGCCCGAAGGGCCGCCAGCAGATGCTGGTCGCCAGCCTGCACATGGGACCACTGCGCGGCGGCCGGCAGGTGGGGCTGTACTGGTCGTACCGCCGCGTGAACGGCGGCGCGCGCATGGACGACGAGTTCCTGCTGCTGCGCTGGGACGCGACGCGGTAGCACGGGCACGCGCCGGGCGGCGATTCCGCGCCGCTCGTCGGCGGGTGCGTGGCGGGGTGCGCCGCGCGTGCGAACGTGCGCGCATGACGCACGCTTCCGGCTTCCGCGCCGCGGCCTTCGCCGCCGTACTCGTGTTCGCGAACGCTTCGTGCGCGAACGCCCAGCAGGTGCCCGACACCACGTTCGACACGCGCATCGCACGGCCCGCGTGGCCGGCGGGCGCGGGGCCGCGGCTGGTGCTCGACGAGTCGCACCACGAGTTCCACACGCTCGACGGGCGCTACTTCGCGTTCGGGGCGCTGGCGCGATCCGACGGTTTCCGCGTGTCGCCCGGGCGCGTGCCGCTCACGCGCGAGGCGCTCGCGGCGGCCGACGTGTTCGTGATCGCGAACGCCTGCGGCGAAGACGAGCTGGGCGGGCCGAACGCCACGCACGACGCGTTCACCGCGGACGAGGCCGCGGCGCTGCGCGCGTGGGTCGAAGCGGGCGGCGGGCTGCTGTTGATCGCCGATCACGCGCCGTTCGGCGCCGCCACCGCCACGCTCGCACGCGCGCTCGGCGTGGAACTGCGCAACGGCTACACGTTCGATCCGCTGCGCGCGGGCGACGACGGGCCCACGCAGCTGTTCTTCAGCGCGGGCGCCGGGCTCGACACGACGCACGCGATCGTCCGCGGCCGCGACGGCGGCGAACGCGTGCGGCGCGTGAAGACGTTCACCGGCGAATCGGTGAGCGGCCCCGAAGACGCGGCGTTCCTGTGCGCGCTCAGCGATTCGGCCTACGACGTGAACATGGCGATCACCGAAGCGGGGCAGTTGCGCGACGCCGAAATGCGCGCCCGTTCGCGCAGCGCCGCGGGCCGCGCGCAGATCATCGCGTTCGCGCTCGGCAAGGGGCGCGTGGTGGTGTCGGGCGAGGCCGCCATGTTCAGCGCGCAGCTCGCCGGCCCGCGCCGCCAGCCCATGGGCATGAACCAGCCCGGCAACGACGACCGGCAGCTGGTGATCAACGTGCTGCGGTGGCTGGGGCGGAAGCTCTGACCCCTCACGCCGGCGGCGGCTGGTCGCCGGCGTGCGCGGCGTTCGGCGCCCACACGTCCCATTCCGGCCCGTACTGGCGCAGGAACTCCGGGCCCAGCGCGCGGAACGCGAAGTAGATCGGCAGCATCAGCACGATGCCGACGTACGGGATCGCCGCCAGCACGAGACCGACGCAGCACGTGAGCAGCCCGCCGAGCACGACGGTGACGAAGGCGACGACCAGGAGCAGCAGCGCGAACACCACGAACGCGCCGAAGTCACCCAGGTGCGCCCACAGCAGCGGCCCGAACCGGCGCCAGGCGGCGAGCGCGCCTTCGTCGTACTTCCACATGAGCGGGATCACGAAGTTGTCGTTGAGCGAGTAGACCACGGTGAGCACCACCGCCAACGCGACCGCCGCCAGCAGCCCGGCGACGAAACCGGCCGACACCGTGCCGGCGGCCGGCTCGAAGGGGCTCGCGCCGATCGCGAGCTGGCGCAGGTAGGGCGCGGCCGGCAGCAGCACGCAGGCGAGCGGCACGAGCCAGGTGAAGCTCATGCCCGCGTACCACAGGAACAACGAGCGCCCGAGCCGGCCCGATCGCTTCCACGGCGCCGTGAACGCGGCGCGGCCGTGCACGACGTTGTCGAGGAACACGAACTGCGCGCGCGCCGACACCCACGACAGCACCAGCACCACCACGAGCACGAGGCACAGCACCGCGGCGAACGCCGTGAGCACGGCGGGCTGCAGCGCCCAGTCGTCCACGTGCCGCACGCCGCCCAGGTGCTTCAGGTCGCGGTCGCGCCAGCTCGAACCGAAACCACCGCCCATGTTGGCGAAGATGTCGGCCAGCCACGCCGAGAAGCCGATCACGAACCAGGCTTCGATCGGGAACGGCCGCGCGAACAGCGTCTGCTTCATGCGTGCCCAGGCGGCGCGCAGCGGAGCGGTGTACGACACTTCCATGGCGGGCCCCCCGGATCGTGCAGCGTCATCATGAGCGTCGCGCAGCATAGTGCGCCGCGTGGGTCCGGCCAACGCCGAACGCAACGCGGCTATACTGCCGCCCGCATGAATCCCTCTCGCGTCATCGGCGCCACGCTGTTCGTCGTGGCCTGCGTGCTGGTTACGTGGCTCGTCGCGCCACGGTTGCTTCCCGGCCTGCGCTCGAGCGCGCCGGCGGGCGCGCGCGCGCTGCCGTCGTTGCGCGAGGCGCAGGGCTGGCTGCAGTCCGAGCCGCTCGCGGCCGCCGACCTGCCGGGCGCGCCGGCCGTGCTGGTGCTGTGGTCGGACACCGACCCGGCCGCGCTGGCGGCGCTGCCGGTGCTCGAGGCGTGGAAGCGCGCGTGGTCGCGCTGGGGCGTGCGCGTGATCGCGGTGCACGAGCCCGAGTACGCGTTCGCCGCCGACACCACGGTGCCCGCGCGCCTCGTGCGCGCCGCATGCCCGGGCGTGCCGGTGGCACTCGATCCCGCCGGGCGCATCGCGCTCGCGGCGGGCGGCATGACCGAGGCGGTGCGCGTCATGGTGGCCGACGAGGGCGGGGCGCTGGTCGTGGACACCGTGGGCACGCTCGAGCCGGTCGAGGACGCGCTCGCGGCATGGTTCGCGCGTGCGCACCCGGACGAGGCGCCGCCGCCGCGATTGGCCGTGGCGCTGCCGGCGCGCGTGCGCACGGTGGAGCTGGGCTCCGGGCTGGTGGCCGACGGCCCGCTGGCCCGGCTCGCGAACGGCGCCGAGGAGGTGTTCGTGGCGCCGCTGCGTCACGAGGAGCAGGGCCACGCCTGGACGCCCTACCCGGTGGGGGGCTGGCGTTCCGGCCGCGAGGGGCTCACGTCCACGCGGGCCGGGGCGGCGAACTTCGTGGCCATCCGTTATAGTGCCGGCCGCGCCGGGGTGGTGCTGAGTCCGCCCGACGGCGCGAGCGCGCGGGTCTGGGTGCTGCGGAACGACCAGTGGCCGCGCGCGCAGGATCGCGACGCCGACGTCCGGACCGACGGGCACGGCGCGGCGAGCATCGAGGTCCGCGAGAGCCGGCTGTACTGGTTCGACCGCGGCAGCGGCGAGCGGGTGGTGAAGCTGTCGCCCGACGTCGCGGGAGTCACGATTCACGCATTCGTGTTCACGGACGCGAGCGGCGGCGCACGCTGACCGCGAGGTCCTTCAGGAGTCCCAAGCCATGCCGTTGTGCGTCTATCTGTGCTACACGCCGGGCTGCCAGACCAAGCTGGACCGCTGGATGCCCACCGCCGAGGAAGGCGCGGCGACCCGTTTCGAGTGCCCGCGCTGCGGCGTGGTCATGACCTGCGCGTGGACGGGTTCGCAGTCGAAGACGCCGAACCTCAAGGACGCCTCGCTCATCAAGCAGCGCGGCTGAAGCCTCGCGGACTCAATGGGCCGCGAGCATCATGCGCAGCGTGAGCGCGACCCGTTCGACTTCGGCGCGATCCACCGCGTCCGGCCGCAGGCGCAGGTATTCCTCGAGCGCTTCGAGCGCCGGGCGGTAGCGGTCGAGCTGGTACTGCAGCAGGCCGCGATCGCGCAGCTCGGGCGCCGAGTCGGGGAACAGCACGAGCAGCTTCTCGACCGCCGCGAGCGCCCCCGGCGAGTCGCCCGCTCGCAGCCGCGCCACCTTCAGGTTGAGCAGCAGCCGCGCGACCATGTCGCGGCGCGTGACCGAGCGGATCATGCCGGGTTCGTACGCCAGCGTGCCCTGGCTCGACGCGGCGATCATGCGCCGGCAGTCGTCCTCGTGGACCGAGGTGCCGTGGTCGAACGGATCGAGCAGCAGGTCCGACTCCTCGCCCGCCAGCCGCACGAGGAAGTGTCCCGGGAACGCGACGCCCTCGAAGCGCAGCCCGATGCGCCAGCCCAGCTCCATGAACACGATGCCCAGCGTCAGCGGAATGCCGAGCCGGCGCTGCATGACGGCGTTCAGCAGCGAGTTCTCGGGGCTGTAGTAGTCGCGCACGTCGCCGCGGAAGCCGAGTTCCTCGAACATGAACGCCCGCAGGCGCGCCAGCCGCTGCACGCTGGTCGCGTCGGCGGCGAGCCCCGCCGCCAGCGCCGTGCCCCACGCGTCGAGCGTGGCGAGGCAGGCGCCCACGTCGAGCGCGGCGTCGTCTTCGGCGGCCACGAGCAGGGCCGCGCGCGCGAGCTCGATCTGCTCGTCGTCGCGCCCGATCAGTTCGGCGAACTGCGCCCGGATCACCGCGGGGTCGTGCATGGCTCGTGAGTCCTCGAAGGAAGCGGTGCTGTCCGGCGGTGCGCTGGCGTCGCTGCGCCGCGCGCTGCTGGCGTGGTACCGGCGTTGCCGCCGCGACATGCCGTGGCGCCGCACCCGCGATCCGTACCGGATCTGGGTCTCCGAAGTCATGCTGCAGCAGACCCAGGTCGCGACCGCGACACCGTACTACGAACGATTCGTGAAGCACTTTCCCGACGTCGTCGCGCTGGCCGACGCGCCGCTCGACGACGTGCTCGCCGCGTGGGCGGGGTTGGGCTACTACCGCCGCGCGCGGTTCCTGCACGAAGCCGCGCGCGTGGTCGCGCGCGAGCACGGCGGCCGCGTGCCCGTCTCGCCGGACGCGTTCGCCGCGCTGCCGGGCGTGGGCCGGTACACCGTGGGTGCCGTGCTGAGCATCAGTCTCGGTTCGCGGCTGCCGGTTCTGGATGGCAATGTGGGCCGGGTGCTGGCGCGCTGGACCGCCCGGCCGCTGCAGGCGAAACGCCCGGCCGATGCCGCAATCCTCTGGAAGATGGCCGAGTCGCTGCTGCCGCCAGCGGGCGGCGCGGCGAACCCGGGCGACTGGAACCAGGCGCTCATGGAGCTGGGGGCCACGGTCTGCACGCCGCGCGCGCCACGCTGCGCCGAATGCCCCGTGCGTGCGCATTGCCGCGCGCACGCGCTCGGCACGCCCGAGGCGTTCCCGCCGGTCGCCGCGCGCCGCGAAGCCGTGAAGCTGCGCCGCGCCGTGGCGCTGCTGCGCCGCGGCGAACAGGTGCTGCTCGAGCGCCGCACGGGCGAACTGCTCGACGGCCTGTGGGAGCCGCCGGGCGTGGACGTGCCCGAGGGCGGCGACGCCGGCGCGCTGCTGCGCGCGCGGCTGCGGGCGCTGGGCGTGCACGCACGCATCGCCGACGGCGGCCGCCGCGTGGGGCACACGATCACACACCGCACGATCGAGGTGGAGGTGTGGGAGGCGACGGGCGCCGCGACCGCCCGGGCGCGCGCGGGGCTGAAGTGGTGCGACGCCGCGGCACCGGCGGTCGGCGTGAGCGCCATGGCGAAGAAAGTGCTGCGCGGCTGAATCGCGCGGCGTCATGATGTGCGGGCCGGGCCGGAGGGTGCATGCGTCGCGTGCTGGTTCGAAGTGTCCTCGTCGGGTTCGCGCTGGTCGCGAGCTCGTCCGCCCCGCAGGGCACGGCCGTGCTCGAAGGCCGCGTGTTCGAGCGCGACGCCGACGGGCGACCGCATCCGGTCGGGTTCGCGAACGTGGTGCTGATCGGCCCGCGGCGCGGCATGGTGTGCGACGAGGACGGCCGCTTCCGCGTCGTGGCGGTGCCCGCGGGTGAACACCGTGTGCGGGTGATGCAGGCGGGCTTCCGGCCGCTCGACACGCTGCTCACGTTCGGCGCGCACGCGACCACGCGACTCGACGCCGAGCTGCTTCCGGCGCCCCCACGTGACGAACGCACCATGACACCCGCGGACCTGCCCTCGAAGGCGCTCCGCCGCCGGCTCGCCGCGGCTCCCGTGGTGCGCGCCTTCCGGCTGGAGCACATCGCCGACGGGCCGCGCGACACGCTGTACGCGCTGGGCGGCGAGCGCATGGGCGCGCCGCTCGTTCGCGACGGTGCGTGGGCGAAGCGACTGCGCGCCGCGCTGGGGCGCCGCGAGTCGTGGTCGTCGGTCGGCCCGGCGGCCGTGAACATGAGCGTGCTCTACGGCCTGCGGCTCCACGACGCGCGGGGCTGGCTGGACGTGGTCGTCGTTCCGCGGAGTGGCTGGCTGTCGGTGAGCGAGAACGGCGGCCCCGCGCGGGGGTACGCCTGGAACGTGAATCGCGGCTCGTTGGGAAGCCTGTTCGAGTGACGCGTGGGCCGGGCGTGCCCGGTCCGGCGCATTACCGCTTGCCTCCGGGCCGCCGACCCCGCAGATTGTCCGCCTCGACTGGGCAGCGGACTCGTGCGCGCACCACGCGCCCTGTCCGGCCAGGGACGTGACCGCACACAGGACGTGGAGGCCCCCGAGAATCCCGTGATGACCAAGACCGAGGCCGAAGGGCTGCAGCTCGCCACCCTGACCGACGTGGGGCGGAGGCGTTCCGGGAACGAGGACTCGCACGCCGTCTGGGTGAGCGAGGACGCGGCCGAGTACGCGCGCCGCGGCGCGTTGCTGGTGGTCGCCGACGGCATGGGCGGCGCGAACGCGGGCGAAGTGGCCAGCCATCTCGCGGCCACCACCGTCGTCGAGAGCTATCGCGCCGACACGGGGAACGATCCCGCGCACGCGCTGCGCATCGCGATCGAGACCGCGAACGCCAGGGTGCACGCGCAGTCGGTGGCGAACGCCGAGCAGCGCGGCATGGGCACCACGTGCACGGCGGTGGTGGTGCGCGGCACGAAGCTGTGGATCGGGCACGTCGGCGACAGCCGCGCCTACCTCGTGCGGCAGGGCGAGACCCACCGGCTGACGAGCGATCACTCGCTGGTCGCGGAACTGGTCGAACGCGGCCACCTGACCGAGCAGGAAGCCAAGCACGACCCGCGGCGCAACGTGGTCACGCGCTCGGTCGGCGCACTGGCCGAAGTGCAGGTGGACGCGGGCGCGGTGGAAGAACCGCTGCTGCCCGGCGACCGCATCGTGATCTGCAGCGACGGCCTGCACGGGCAGGTGTCCGATTCCGAGATCGCCATGCTCGTGGGCGAATCCGAGCCCGACGAGGCCTGTCGCGGCCTCATCGACCTCGCGAACGAACGCGGCGGCCCCGACAACATCACCGCGATCGTGGCGCGCATCACCGGCGACGTCGCGGCGTCCATCGCGCACGACGACGCACCGGCGGCGAAGAGCGCGACCACGACGCTGATCCTCGATCCGGAGCCGGCGCCCGCGCCGGAACCGGCGAAGCCGGCGAAGCCGGCGAAGCCCGGCAAGGGCGCGAAGGCGGCGAAGTCCGAGCAGGTCTCGGAGACGCCGTCCACCGGCGTGCCCGGCCTGCCCAAGCTGGTCCTCGCCCTGGTCGTGCTGCTCGCGCTGGTCGCGGTGGTGGCCATGCAGGTGCTCAAGCAGGTGAACAAGCCGGCGGACGTCGCCGCGCAGGGCGAAGGCGCGCCGGCCGAGTCGGCCGCGCCGTCCGAGGAGTCGTCGTCCGGCTCCGAGCCCGCGGCGCCCTCGGAAGAGCGCGCGTCCGAGCCCGCACCGGCCGACAAGCCCGCGGCCACGCCCGTCACGAGCGCGCCGCTCGCGAGCGAGAAGCCCGCGGCCAAGCCCACCCGGAGCCCGTTCGGCAAGCCGGGCGCCGCGGCGCCCGCGCCTGCGGCCGCCGCGCCGGTGGCCGCCGCCACGCCCGCGGCGGCGGTCGTGCAGACCGAAGTGCTGATCGTGACGCGGCCGTTCCAGCCCGCGCTGTTCCAGGTGGACGGCCAGCTGCACTCGCAGGACGTCGGCAGCGTGCTGCTGCGTGAGCTGTCGCCGGGTTCGCACAGCGCGCACGTCGAGGATTCGCGCGGGCGCGGCGTCACCATGACGTTCGTGGTCGGCGACACGCCCAGCAAGGAACTCGTGGCGCTGTTGCCCGGCTTCGACAAGGTCGGCGACCTCGACGTGGTGCTCAAGGGCGCCGAATCGGCGCGGCTCTACATCGACGGTGCGCAATACCCGCGCATGGCGCCGTGCGTCGTGCGTGGTCTCGCCCCCGGGCCCCACAGGATCCGTGCGTTCAATCCCAAGACGCGCCGCACCGCGGAAGTCACCGAGGCCGATGTGCGCGCCGGTGGCAGCACGCGCGTCGAGATCGAATTCACGCCGTAGCCCACGTCCCCCGAAGCGGAACGGAAATCATGTCGGATCCCACCACGCTCGGTTCGTACACCGTCGAAAGCGTCATCTTCCGTGGCGCGCACGCCACGTCGTACCTCGGTTCGCACAGCGTCATGCGCGGCCAGCGCGTGGTGCTGCGCGTGCTCAACCCCGAGGCCGCGGCCGATCCCGACCGCGTCGCACGCTTCGAGACCGAAGCGCGCAACGCCGCGCGCCTGAAGCACGAGTGCGTGGCCGGCGTCGTGGACCTGCAGCGCGACGGCGACCAGCCGTTCCTCGTGCTCGAATACGCCGAAGGCCTCGACGTCTCGACCATCCTCAACACGTTCGGCGCCATGCCGCCCGGCGTCGCGGCCGCGATCGCGCGCGAAGTGCTGCGCGGGCTCGAGCACGCGCACGGGCTGGGCATGATGCACAGCAAGCTGCGTCCGCGGCGCGTGAAGGTGAGCCCCGAAGGCGGCGTGAAGCTGCTCGGGCTGGGCGTGCGCGACAGCGACGGCGCCAACGAGAACGACACCGACGCCGCGTACATGGCGCCCGAGGTGGTGACGGGCGGCGGCGAGAGCGTGCAGGCCGATCTCTACTCGGTCGGCATGCTCATGTACCACATGCTGTCGGCGCGCGTGCCCGCGCGCGGCAGCGGCCGGCCGGCGCCGCTGGCCGAAGCCAACCCGATCGTGCCGCGGCCGCTGTCGGACGTGGTGGACTACCTGCTCGAGCAGGCGCCGAACGCGCGCCCGGCCGACGCCAAGACGGCGCGGCTCGCGCTCGAGGACGTGCTCGACGCGATGCGCGTGGTGGTGGGCTCGGACCTGATCCGCGACTACCTCGCGAATCCCAAGGCGTTCACCGAGAAGTCGCGCCAGGACGCGATCGTCGGCCTCCTGCGCGTGGCGCGCGACATCTTCGACGGCCCGCCGCCGGACCCGATGGCGGCGCGCAAGCTGGTCGAGCGCGTGCTCAGCGTGGACCCCGGCAACGAAGCGGCGACGCACTTCCTGTCGGAGATCGACGGCGCGGGTGGCGATCGCACCATGATGATGCCCGCGGGCGGGTTCCCCGACCTGCCGCCGCGTGCGACCCCGCCGCCGGCCGCGGCGGCACCGCCTCCGGCGCCTCCGGCGCCTTCGGCGCCGAAGCCCGAGGTGAAGTCCGAAGTGAAGCCCGCCTCGACGCCTGCGCCGCCGGTGCCGAAGAGCGAGGTGAAGCCCGCGGCCCCGGCCGCGCCGAAGAGCGAACTCAAGCCGGGCGCGAGCGCGGCGAAGAGCGAGATCAAGTCCGAGCTCAAGCCGTCGTCGAGCAAGGCCGCGGCCGCGGCACCGCCGCCGCCCGCGCCGAAGAAGGCCGCCGCCGCACCGCCGCCGCCCGCCGAGAAGAAGCCGGCCGCCGCGCCCGCTCCCAAGGTGCCCGTGGGGCTGTTCGTCGGGATCGGCGTGGTGGTGATCGCGCTGGTGGTGGCGCTCGTGCTGGTGCTGGGCAAGAAGAAGCCGGCCGAGGTCGCCGCGCCCGAAACTCCCGCGGTGCCCACCGGCAGCCTCGACGTGTCCACCGAGCCCACCGGCGCGGTCGTTACGGTCGAAGCCGGCGGCGCGTCGCAGAGCAACACCAGCAACACCACGTTCGACAATCTCGCCGAGGGCACCGCGCGCGTGCGCGTGGAGCTCGCCGGGTTCCTCGCGCGCGAGACCACGCTCGCCGTGACCGCGGGCTCGCCGCAGAGCCTGCACGTGAAGCTGCTGCCCGACGTGGCCGCGCAGGTGTGCTCGCTGTACGTCACCGTCACGCCGCGTGCCGACAAGGTGCTGCTCAACGGCAAGCCCGCCTCGGGCAAGGACGCGTTCTTCTGGGGCGTGCTGCCCGCGGGGCGCTACAAGGTCGAGGCGAGTGCGGCCGGATTCACCACCGCGCTCGCGACCGGCAAGACGCTCGCCGGCGAAGTGAAGAAGCTGTCGCTCACGCTGGCATCGGCCCCGGCCACGCCCGCGACCCCGGCCACGCCCGAGCCCACGCCCGTCGCGGCGGTGGCCGAGCCGGCCGACGGCGTGCCGGCGCGCGTCGAGGTCGCCCCGGCGGCCGACATCTACGTGGACGACGTGCTGCGCGCGAAGAGCAGTGCGTCGCTCGACCTCAAGCTGTCGCCCGGCAAGCACGCGGTGCGATTCGAGCACCCGGACTTCGTGAAGGTCCGCAAGGAACTGCAGATCAAGGCGGGCAAGGCACCGAAGCCGCTGCGCGTGGACCTGGCGGCGGGCGAGGGCATCCTGTCGATCAGCGGCGGCAAGCCCGGGCTCAAGATCTTCCTCGACGGCAAGTCCACCGGCGTCACCACGCCGGGCGTCGTGCGCGGCGTGAAGCCCGGCCGCCACACCGTGGACCTGCGCGAGGCCAACGGCGCCACCGTGGTGTCGTCGCAGAGCGTGGTCGTGGCCGATTCACCGGTGAACCAGCCCGTGAAGTTCTGACGCCGGGGCGGCCGCGAGGTGGCTTCGAAACCACCTCGAGCGCCCCGCACGTGAAATCGCCCGGCGGCCTCCGCGGCCACCGGGCGATTCGCGTTTCGTGCGGCGTCGGGCGTCAGCCGACCAGCTTGGCGTCGAGCGTGATGTTGGTGTTGAGCGCGCGCGAGATCGGGCAGCCGGTCTTGGTGCCCTCGGCGATCTCGGCGAACTGTTCGGCGGTCAGGCCGGCGGCCTTCACCTGCACGACCAGGTGCGAGCTCGTGACGACGGGCTTGCCGTCCACCATGTCGAGCGACACCGTCGCGACGGCGTTGATCTCGGGCGCGGCGACGCCGGCCTTGTTCAGGCCGCCGCTCAGCGCCATGGCGTAGCAGCCGGCGTGGGCCGCGGCGATCAGTTCTTCGGGCGTGGTGCCGGGCGTGCCGGCGCCTTCGAAGCGCTTGCCGAAGTCGTAGGGCATGCCGGTGAACGAACCGGTGCCGCCGGTGAGGTTGCCCTTGCCGTCCTTCAGGCCGCCGGTCCAGACGGCGGTCGCGGTGCTCTTCATGGAGTGCTTCTCCGTTCTCGGTGGGGTGGGTGACGCCGTCTCGCGGCGCCGGGGACGTGCGTTGGACGCGAGCGGCGTCCACGGGTTGCAGGCAAAGTTTCGCGCGGCGCGGAGTATGCCCCGCGCCGCGCGATGTTGTCGCACGTATTCCGGTGTCGCGCGCCGGTCAGCGAACGACCAGATGCGCTCGACGGTTCCGGGACCAGGCCGACTCGGTGTGGCCCTCGTCGAACGGCCGCTCTTTGCCGTAGGAAATCGTCGAGATGCGTTCCGGCGCCACGCCCGCGCCCACCAGCCAGCGACTTGCGGCCTGTGCACGCAGTTCGCCCAGGGCCATGTTGTATTCCGCGGTGCCGCGCTCGTCGCAGTGACCTTCGATCGTGATCTTCGTCTCGGGGCGCGCTCGCAACACGCGAGCATTGCGCTCGAGTGTCGCGCGGGCGCTTTCGTCGAGGGAATGGGAGTCGTAGCCAAAGAACACCGGCTCGACGTCGGCCGCGACTTCGGAGGCAGCACCGCTCCCCGAGCCGCCGCCCGAGCCGCCGCCGTCGCCGGTCGCGCCTCCGCCGCCCGGCCGATTGTTCGTGGCCGCAGGCGGTGCGGCAGGCGGGGAAACCGTCTTCCTGCCGCAGCTGGAGAGCGACGCGAGCACGGCGACCAGCACGACGGCGAACAGGAACCAGCGGACCTTCGGGGAGCGGAACATGATGACCTCCGGGATAGTGCCCTGCCGGCGCGCGAGGCCCGGCAGTGTCATGAGAACTCAGCGGGTGCCGGCCACCAGCGGGATGGCCTGCGAATGGACCGCGCGGGCGCGATCAACGGCCTCGTGGAGCCGGCCTTCCTCGTGCACTTCGAGCGCTGTCCGCCACGATTTCGTGAGGTGCGCGGCCTCGCGCCGTACGCGTGCGTCCGGGTCACGCTCCAGCCGTTCGAGAAGTGGCGGCGTCGAGGTCGCCAGCGCACTCCATTGCTCGTCGAGCACGATCTCGACCTCGTGGAGTTCGCCTTCGAGTCGAGTGAGGGAGTCCTGCAGAGCGGTCGCGAGCGCGAGCGCTCGAGCGGGATCCCCGTGCGTGAGTTCCCGATCGAGCTGCGTGAGCCGAAACTGCCAGGTGCGCGCAGTGAGCGGCTGCAGCGACTCGAGGCGCGCTTCGATCTGGTCGTAGCGCACATTGAGTTGGACCGCCGCGGCTTCCGCCGCATGGCGTCGCAGGCCGCACCCGCCGAGCACGAGCGCGCCGCAGACGAGCCCGACCAGCATCATCCTCACGCGTTCACCTCGAGTCCATGCTGGGCCGCGATGGCTCGCAGCTTTTCGAGCGGCAAGCCGGGGTTGTCGGAGAGCTTCACGAAACGGCCACCTCCGCCGCGCGGGCGTTCTTCCACGTCGCCGTCGTAGACGCGCGCGAGCAGGCCGCTCGCCAGATGCAGGTAGGCGCCGGGGGATCGGATCTCGCTCCAGTCCATGCGCAGGAGCGGGTCGCCGGGGAGGTTCGTCAGAATCGGCCTCGCGAACGTGCGGTTCGTCGAGCGAAGGCGAGGCCACCCCGCCAGCCGCGGGCGGGGTGGCACTTCACCTCGGTGACTGGATTCCGAATGCGCAGGGGTCTTCGCGGGCCCTGGGGATCACGGCATTCGTGTCCCACGGAATCCACCTGTGCGCACGGCAAGCGGCGTGCCGCCGCACGTCGCCGGCTCGAGTCGCACGCGAAAGCCGCGCCGATCAGGGCGATGACGGCCGGCGCGAGTCGCCGCCAGGCTTGCCGGGCATCGATCGGGTGTGGCGGAACGCCACAGAGTGGGGAGAGTTGGGGCGGTCAGCTCCCCGCGCCAAGTCCGTAGAGCTCGATCTTGCGATAGAGGGTCTTGCGGTCGAGGCCCAACATTCGCGCCGCCGCACTCTTGTTGCCCTGCACGGACCGCAAGGCCCGCTCGATCTGTTCCCGTTCGACTTCCGAAAGCGACCGAATCTCACCCTCGGTCGCCTCGCGGCCCGGCAGCAAGGACGGTGACGCGGGAAAATGCTCCGGACCGATCACGTCGCTCTCGCTGAACACCGTGGCGCGCTCGAGCAGGTTCTCGAGTTCACGCACGTTGCCCGGCCACGCGCGAGCTCGCATGCGTTCGATCGCCTCGCGCGAAAGGCTCATGGCGTCCCGGCCATGGCGGGCAGCGATGCGCGCGAGAAGCAGCGTGGCGAGCGGCACCAGGTCCTCGGGGCGCTCCCGCAGCGGCGGGAGCACGAGGGGGATCACGTTCAGCCGGTAGTAGAGATCCTGCCGAAAGGCGCCGGTCGCGCACATGTGCTCCAGGTCGCGGTGCGTGGCGGCGACCACGCGAACGTTCACCTCGACGGCCGAGGTGGCGCCCAGCGGTTGGATGCGCGAGTCCTGCAAGGTGCGCAGAAGCTTGGCCTGAAGCGCGAGCGGCATGTCACCGATCTCGTCGAGGAACAGCGTGCCCCCGTCGGCGGCCTGGAAGAACCCCTCGCGGTCTTCGCGGGCATCGGTGAAGGCCCCGCGACGGTGGCCGAAGAGCAAGCTTTCGAGGAGCGCTTCCGGGATGGCCGAGCAGTTGACCGGCACGAACGGTCCCGCCCGCCGTGGACCATTCTCGTGAAGCGCGCGTGCGACCAGTTCCTTGCCCGTGCCGCTCTCGCCGCGCACGAGTACCGGACTGTCCACCAGCGCGGCACGGCTGACGAGCGAAACCAGCCGGCGCATCGGTGCGCTCTCGGCGACCAGGCCAAGGGAGTCCGGGGCGGCCTCGCCTCCGCCGAATACGGCAGCGTGCACTCGCCGCTCCTCGATCGCCGCGCCCAGCGTCCCGATCAAGGTGTCCATGCGGAACGGCTTCGTCACGTAGTGGTAGGCGCCGGCCCGCATCGCCTCGACCGCCGACTCCACGCTGCCGAAAGCCGTCATGACGACGATCGGAAGTGTCGGGTGCTCCGCGAGCAGCCGAGCGAGCAGCTCTTCGCCACCCATCACCGGCATGCGCACATCGGTCACCACCACGTCGAAATGCTCGCGAACGCTCGCGGCGAGCGCGGCTGCGCCGTCCCCGACCGCGGTCACGGTCCAGCCGGCGGCACCCAACTCGTCCTCGAGGAGCTGTCGCATGTCGGCGTCGTCCTCGACGATCAGCACGTGCCGGGTGTTCATGACTGGCCTCCTGCGCTTGCCGCGTCGCACGCGGGCAGGCGCACGTGGAAGGTCGCGCCCTGACCCGGCGTCGATTCGACGTCGAACCAGCCGCCGTGCTCTTCGATGATGCCGTACGCCACGCTCAACCCGAGTCCTGTGCCTCGACCGGCTTCCTTGGTGGTGTAGAACGGATCGAACACGCGTGACAAGGCCTCCGGTTCGAGGCCGCAGCCGGTGTCGCGCATCGCGACCGTGACGCAGCGTCTCGAGGCACCCGGAGCATCATGCGGTGCGGCGGTTTCGACGCGCACCGTCACGTCGAGCCGGCCGCCGTCGGGCATCGCGTCGAGCGCGTTGGAGGCCAGATTGAGGAACACCTGCTGCAACTGGTCGGGATCGCCCAGCACGGGCGCGTCGGATTCCTCGTGCACGCGTACCGTGACGTGCTGCTCGTCGGCGCGACGTTCGATGAGCTCGACGGTGGTACGTACGATCGCCGCGGGAGCGAGCTCGACGTGGCGTCGCGGCTTCATGCGCGCGAAATCCAGCATGTCCCGCACGATACGCGCGATGCGTTCGCTCTGGGACACGATGATGCCGAGATGGCGCGCGCCGGGATCACCGTCGGGGAGCGAGCGCTGCAGGGACTCGGCGCGTCCGAGAATCACGTTGAGGGGTGTGCCGATCTCGTGCGCGAGGCCTGCCGACAGTCGGCCGAGCCCCGCGAGGCGTTCGGCCTGGCGCAACTGTTCCTCGACATCGCGGCGTTGCGCCTGCTCGCGGACGATGCGTTCGTGCGCCTGTTCGAGGCGCTCGCACATGCCGTTGAACTCGCGCGAAAGCCGGGCGAACTCGTCTTCACCCCGCACCGGCACCCGCGTCGGCACTTCACTCGCCCCGACCTCCTGGAACCGGCGCACCAGACGATCCACCGGGCGTGCGATGTTCACCTGCGTCACGATCAATGCGATCGCGATCGTGGCGACCGCGGTCGCGAGCGTGAGCGACAGCACGAACGCGCGTGTTGCCCGCTCGTCCTCGGCGATGTACGACTCGAGCTGAAGCACCTGCACGGCGCCCAGTAGCTGGCCGCGACGATTGAACAGCGGCACGAGGAAGCCCACCGCAGGTTGGTCGCCGACATGGCGGCGCAACTCGACCGGCTTGTGCGCGGCGAGCACGCGCTTGAGCTCGCTCCAGTGCTCGAACGGATAGGGATCGAGCGCCTTCGGCTGGTAGGTGAGCACGCCGTCGCGGTCGAACAGGCGGACCCCCAGGACTCGTTCGTAGCCGGAGATGCGGTCGGCGAGTTCACGAAGATCGCGCACCTGGCGGTCACGCAGGTAGTCCTCGGCCGCCACCTGCACCACGCGCGAGATCGCGCGCCCTTCCTTGGCAAGTTCCTCGCGCAGCAGTTCGCGGCTTCGCTCCTGGAATGACCAGCCCAGGAACAGGGTGAGCAGCACCATGGGAATGACCAGCGCGAGCGTGAGCTTGAGACCGATGCGCAAGGCGAACCTCCTCCACCGGGCCGCAAATCCCGGCGCGGCAACATACGCGAGCACACGGCCTGCTGTCGCGGGAGCACGGCGGGCCCCGGCCGATCGCCAGGGCCCGCGCTCGTGCTGCGCGTCAATCGCCGGTCGCGCCGTGCGCCGGCGGGCCGTCCGTGCGGATGATGCCCGGGGTCTCGAGATCGCCCGCGGCCGGCCCGTGCTTCGGATGGTGCGGCGCGTGCTCGGGTTCGGCGAACCATTTCTTCGCCCACACGCTGCACCAGGCGCCGAAGTCGTCGAGGTACGTGTAGACGACGGGCATGACGATCAGCGTGAGCAGCGTGGACGTGATGAGCCCGCCGATCACCGCGCGGGCCATCGGCGCGCGGAACTCGGCGCCGGCGCCCATGGCGATCGCCGTCGGCAGCATGCCGAAGATCATCGCGAGCGTCGTCATGACGATCGGGCGCAGCCGCAGTTCGCCGGCGTCCACCAGCGCGGTCACGCGATCGGCGCCCTTCTCACGCGCCTGGCCCGCGAAGTCCACCAGCAGGATCGCGTTCTTCACCACGAGGCCCATGAGCATGATGATGCCGATCATGCTCATGATGTTGAGCGAGCCGCGCGTCAGCGCCAGCGCCAGCATGACGCCGACGAGCGACAGCGGAAGCGAAAGCATGATCGTGAGCGGCTTGAGGAACGAGCCGAACTGGCTCGCGAGGATCAGGTACAGCAGGATGATCGCGAGCGACAGCGACTCGAGCATGTAGCCCACGGTCTCGACGAAGTCGGCCTGCTCGCCGCCGAAGTCGAACCGGTAGCCCGGCGGCAGGTCCATGGCCTTGAGCCGCGCCTCGATCTCGCCCGTGACCGCGGTCAGCGCACGGCCCTGGAAGTTGCCTTCGATCGTGGCGACGCGCTCGAGCTGCTGGCGGTCGATCTGCGCGGGCGCGGCACCACGCGTGAGCGTGGCCACCTGGCCGAGCGGCACCATGAGCGGCGTGCCGGCGGCGTCCGTGCGCCCGGTCGCGACCGGAATGGGCAGCAGGTCGTCCTCGCTCTCGCGGAACTCCGGCGCGAGCCGCACGCGCACGTCGTGCGACAGGCCGGTCGCGTCCTCCCAGTCGCCGGCCTTCTGCCCGGCGAGCACGGGGCGAAGCGCGTTGCCGACCGCGCCGACCGACAGGCCGACGTTCGCCGCGAGGTCGCGGTTCACGTCCACGATCCACTCGGGCTTGCGTCCCTCGAGCGACGACTTGAGCTCGACCAGCCCGGGCACGTCGCGGATCCGCGCGATCGCCGAGTCCGACAGCGTCTGCAGCGTGGCGAGGTCGGGACCGTTCAGGTTGATCACGATCGGCGCGGCCGAGCCGCCCACGGCGCCGATCTGCAGGATGCGGGCGTTCGAACCGGTGAACCGCGGCAGCACCTTGCGGATGTCGGTCTCGAACTCCTGCTGGCTCAGCTTGCGCTCGGAGTGCGGCGTCATCTTCACGTAGATCGAGCCGCGGTTGACGTTGTTGTTCTGCGCCGAGCCGCCGACCGTGAGGTACGTGTACGCGACCTCGGGCCGCGACTGCAGGTACCGCACCAGCTCGAGCCCCTTGTCGCGCGAGTAGTCGATCGACGAGCCGACCGGCACTTCGTACGACACCTGCGTCTCCTCGGAGTCCGAGCGCGGCATGAACTCGCCGCCCACGAGCCCGACCGCGGGCAGCGCGAACGCGAGCACGAGCGACACCGCCGCGATGCCCAGCGTCTGCAGCCGGTGCGCGAGCGCCCAGCGGATCACGTCGCGGTAGCGCTTGCCGAGCCGTTCGAACGAGTCGTTGAATTTCTTGAGCGCGCGGCCGACCGGGCCGTCGTACGAGCCGCCCTCGGCCTGCGGGTCGTACCAGCGGCTCGACAGCATGGGGTCGAGCGTGAACGACACGAACAGCGACACGAGCACGGCGAACGCGACCACGATGCCGAACTGGAAGAAGAACCGTCCGACGATGCCGCCCATGAACGCCACGGGCACGAACACGGCGACGATGGACAACGTCGTGGCGAGCACGGCGAAGCCGATCTCCGCGGTGCCGTTGCGCGCCGCGGTGTCGTGGTCTTCGCCGGCCTCGACGTGGCGCACGATGTTCTCGCGCACGACGATCGCGTCGTCGATCAGGATGCCGATCGCGAGCGAGAGCGCCATGAGCGTCATGGTGTTGAGCGTGAACCCGAACAGGTTGAACGCGAGGAACGACGCGAGCACCGACACGGGCAGCGTCAGGCCCGTGATCACGGTGGAGCGCCACGAGTTCAGGAACACGAACACGATCAGCACCGTCAGGATCGCGCCCTCGACGAGCGTCTTCTGCACGTCCTCGACCGACTCGCGGATCCAGACCGAGTTGTCCTGCACCGGCGACAGCTTCACGCCGCCGCCGAGCGTGCTGTTGAGCTTCTCGATCGCGGCGTGCACCTGGTCGGCGATCTCGACCGTGTTGCCGCCGGACACCTTGCGGATCTCGATGCTTACCGCGCGCTTGCCCGACACGTAGGCGGCGTCGCGCTCTTCTTCCTGCGCGTCCTCCACGCGTGCGACCTGCGACAGCTTCACCGGCGTGCCGCCGCGCACGGTCACGGTGACGTTCGCGAAGTCCTTCGGGTCCGCGATGCGGCCCTTCACGCGCACGAGGTCCTCGCTCGCGCCGCGCTGCACGCGGCCGGCGGGCACGTCGGCGTTCTCGCGTTCGAGCGCCGCCACGACCATGTCGGGCGAGACGCCCAGCGCGCGCATGCGGTCGGGCAGCAGCAGCACCTGGATCTCGCGCCGCACGCCGCCGGCCACGGTCACGCTGCCGACGCCGGGAATGCTCTGCAGGCGGCGGCTGATGTCCTCTTCGGCGAGGCGCGTGAGCTCGCGCAGCTCCCAGCCCTTGCCCTCGACCGCGAACGTCATGATCGGCTGCGACGCCGGGTCGAAGCGCCCGATCACCGGCGTTTCGATGTCGCGCGGCAGGTCGCCGCGGATCGCGTCCACCTTGGCGCGCACGTCGGCGAGCGCGTCCATGATCTTCGTCTTGAGCCGGAACTCGATGAAGATCTGGCTGTAGCCCTCGTTCGAGTACGAGAACACCTTCTTCACGCCTTCGATCGAATTCACCTCGCGCTCGATGCGCTTGGTGACTTCACGTTCGACGGCTTCGGGCGAGGCGCCCGGGTACGTCGTGGTGATGACGGCGAACGGGAACTCGACGTCGGGGAACTGGTCCACGTTCAGGCGCCGGTAGCTGAAGACGCCCAGCACGACGAGCGCCAGCACCATCATCGTGGCCAGCACCGGCCGTTTGATGGAGAGGTCGGAGAGGAACACGGTCCTATCGCTCCTTTCCGGACACGCGCACGGGCTGGCCGTCGGCGAGCCCTTCGCTCGGGCCCGTCACCACGGTCTCGCCCTCGGCGAGGCCTTCGGCGACCTGCACGAGGCCGTGCGCTTCGTCGGTCATGCCGAACTTCACGGGCTTCTTCGCGAGCACGCCGTTCGTCACCACCCACGCGAACGACTCGCCGTCCTTGCGGCGCGCGGCCGCGGCGGGCACGGCGAGCACCCTGGGCGCGTGCTCGGTGACGATGCTGCCCGAGGCGTACAGGTCGCCCACGATGCGGCCGTCGGCGTTCGGCACCGTGACGTACACCTTCACCTGCCGCGTCGCCTCGTCCGCCGTCGCGTTCACGCGCGCGACGCGGCCGGAGATCGCACCGGTGTCCCAGCCCGTCACGCTCAGCGTCACCGCGGCGCCCGGCTTCACGAAGCGCACGAACTCGCTCGGCACCGTGGCCTCGAACTCGAGTTCGCGCGTGTCGGCGATCACGAACAGCGGATCGCCGAATCCCACGCGGTCGCCGGCCTGCACCGAACGCACGGTCACCGTGCCCGCGCCGGGCGCACGCACGCTCGCGTCCGAGAACCGGTGCGACGCGGCGGCCTCGGCGGCCGCAGCCGCGCGGTACGCGGCCTCGGCGCTTTCGAGGTCGCGCTCGCTCACCGCGCCTTCACGCAGCAGGTTCTTCTGGCGCTCGAAGTCGGCCTGCGCGCTCTTGAGCTGCGCGCGCGCGCTGGCGGCGGCGGCTTCGACCGCCTCCATGCGGAAGCGCGCGAGCACCTGGCCCCTGGCGACGCGCTGGCCTTCGCGCACCAGCACGTCGGCGACCACTTCGTCGAGCGGCGACGTGACGCGTGCGCGCCAGCCCGGTGCGAGGTTGCCCGATACCGGAACGCCGGCCGAGAGATCGGCGCGCGTCACGGTGGCGACGTCGGAGGCGGCGAACAGCGCGGTGTCGGCGGCCGCGGTCGCGGCGCCGGCCTGTTTCGTGGCGGAGTGTTCGCCCTTGCCGCCGCAGCCGGCGAGCGCGAGCGCGGCGAGGAAGAGCACGAGAGCGGGAACGTTCATGGGGCGCATGGTCAGCGGTCTCCGTCGTTCGGGAGGTTCGTCGAGAGCGATTCGATCGGCGTGAGTTCGAGCGCGAGCGGATGACCGGTCACGCGCTCCAGGCGGAGCAGCGCGAGCCGGTAGTCCTTGTACGCCGCGGCTTCGTTCACTTCGGCGGTCTGCAGCTGCAGCCGCGCGTCCGACACTTCGAGCTGGGTGGACAGGCCGTTCTGCCAGCGCACCGTGGCGAGGTGGTGCGCGCGACGGGCGAGCGCGGCGGTGCCGCGGCGCGCGGCGAGCGTGGCCTGCGTGCGCCAGGCTTCCTGCTTCGCCTGCTCGACCTGCACGGCGACGCCTTCGCGCACCTGTTCGCGCTGCGCTTCGGCGCGCCGCAGTTCGGCGTTCGCGCGTTGCACGGCGCCGAACGTGCGGAAGCCCTGGAACAGCGGCCACTCGAGCTTGATCGAGCCGTCGATCGCGCGAGTGAACTGGCGGCGCTCGGGCCACAGGTCGAGCGGGTAGGCCTGGTGCGAAATGGTCGCCGACGCGGTCAGCTGCGGCCAGCGTCCCGCCTTCTCGGCGCGCAGCGCGTCGCGGCGCGCCCGCACCATGGCCTCGGCGCTCACGATCGAGTTGCGGTCGCGTCCGTCGGCGGCCGGCTTCGCGAGCACGGGCACCATGCCGTCGGCCCACGCGAGCGGCGTGACCAGCGCGAGCGGCTGGTCGAGCGGCAGGTTGAGCGCGCGGCGCAGGTCGAGCAGCGCGAGTGCCGCGGCGTTGCGCGCCGCGACCACCGCGGGCTCCTGGTTCGCCGCGTCCACCTGCGCCTGCAGCAGGTCGTATTCCGAACGCGAACCCTGTTGGCGGAACAGCTTCACCTGCGCGAGGTGCGCGCGCGACTGCGCGAGCCCTTCTTCGGCGATGCGCCGCACCTCGGCCGCGTACGCGGCCTCGAGGTACGCCGAGCGCGCGGTGAGCGCCACGTCGGCCAGGGTCTCGTCGCGTTCGGCGCGTGCCGACGTGCGAACCGCCCGGGCCGCCGACAGCCCGGCGCCGACGCGGCCGCCGGACCACAGCATCTGCGACGCGGTGAGGTCGGCCGTCCAGCCGTGCTTGGCGCCGAACGGCGTGGCGGCGAACAGGTCGGCGATGCCGGTGGTGTCGCCACCGCCGCCGAGGTTGCGGAAGATCGAATCGAACTTCCGGTTGTAGGTGACCGAGCCGGTCACCTGCGGCAGGGCGGCGGCGAACGCCTCGCGCACCTGGCCGTCGGCGATCGCCACGCCGGCGCGCGCGACGCGCGCTTCGTCGCCGAACGCGAGCGCACGGGCGACGGCGTCGTCGAGGGTGAGGCGCAGCGTGTCTTTTGAAATGGGCGGCGCCGCTGGCGCCGCGGTGGCGAGGGCGGGCGCCGCGGCGGCGAGGGCGGGCGCGGCGGTGGCGAGGGCGGGGAGCGATGCGGCCATCGCGAGTGCGCACGTGAACAGCAGGACGCGGGCTTTCATGCGCGCGCCTCCTTTCGTGCCGTCGCCGGCACGAGGCCGTCGAGCACGATGTCGAACCGCAGCACGAGTTCGTCGCGCAGGTTCGCGATCGGGGTCATGCAGTGCGCGCCGCCGAACAGGAACTGGAACACGGTCGAGAAGTACACGCTCGTCAGCGTGGCCTCGGCGCGCAGGGGTTCGACTTCGGCACGGATCTCGCCCTGCGAGCGGCCTTGCTGGAGCAGGTCGAGCACCAGCTTCTGCCAGCGCTTCTCGACGTCGGCCGTGGGCTGGAACGCGCGCCGCAGCCATTCGCCGAGCACGTAGCGCGACAGCTCGGGCTCGTCCTCGTAGATCGAGGCGGCCACGAGGTAGAGCTCGACCAGCTTCTCGCGCGTCGGGCGCGGCGACTCGAGCATGGCCGCGAGGTTCTGCTCGGCGACGAGCAGCTTCTCCTCGCTCAACCACGCGAGCACCGACTCCTTCTTGGGAAAATAGTTGAAGAACGTGCCGCGGCCGACGTCGGCCTTCTCGGTGATCTCGTCCACGGTCGTCGCTTCGAAGCCCTTCTCGCGGAACAGCGAGATCGCCGCCTCGAAGATGCGGCGGCGGGTGTCTTCCTTCTTGCGCTCGCGCCGCGACAGCTCGGGAATGGGTGCGCTCATGAGGACTCTCGATGGGTTCAGGTCGTACTGGGAACAAATCTGGCCGCAGTATGACGTTGGACTGAGTACAGAAGTTTCACGAGAACATGAAATCACTACAAAGTGTTTGTCAGGCGTCGGTGGTTGAGCGGTCCCGAGGCCCGGTGTAGGTTGCGCCAGTCCATGAGCCCAGACACGAAGCGACCCAAGGTCATCAAGCACTGTCCCGAAGGCCACGACATGCAGATGACGTGGCGGACGTGCCCCCAGTGCACCGGGCAGGAACCGGAGCTCATCACCAACTTCCGCGGCAACGCGGACGCCACGGTGATGTTCATTCCGGACGATCCGCGCCTGCGTGGCTCCGTGCCCGAGCCCGAACCCGAGGCCGCGCCCCCGCCGCCGCCCCGGCCCAAGATCAAGGTGTGGACCGTGCTGGTCACCGGCGGGCCCCGCAAGGGTGACCGCCTCGAGCTGACCGACCGGCCGGTGCGGATCGGCAAGAGCCCGAAGCCGGACCCGGCGCAGCAGGTCGAGACGTTCGCGGACTCGTTCCTCTCGCGCGAACACCTCGTGTTCCTGCCCATGGGCGAGGCCTGGCTGCTGCAGGACCTCAAGTCCACGAACGGCACCGCGGTCAACGGCGAGAAGATCGAAGAGGCGTGGCTGCGCCCGGGCGACCAGGTCAAGGCCGGTACGTCGCAGTTCGTGGTCGAACTGATCGAGAAGGACGCGCCCGCGTGACGCGGGTTCGCATCTCGGGTTCCGGGGAGCCCCGCGAAGTCGAGATCGAGGGGCCGGCGCTCAAGCTGGGCCGCTCCCCGAACTGCGACATCGAGCTGCACGGCGCCGGGGTTTCGCGCGAGCACGCCGAACTGCGGCTCGACGTGCACGGCTGGAGCGTGCGCGACCTGGGCAGCAGCAACGGCACGTTCGTGAACGACCAGCGCATCGAACACGTGCGGCTCGAGCACGGCGACGTGATCCGGCTCGGCCCGGTGTCCGCGCTCGAACTGCTGCTCGACGCGCCCGCCGCGGCGCCGCCCGACGACGACGAGCGCGAGGTCGAATACGTGCCCGACGAGCCCGAGCCGGAAGCCGTCGCGCGCGACGACGACGAGGACGACGACGACGAGCCCGCGCCCGCGCGTGCCGCGAAGCCCGCGAAGGCCGCGCGCGGCAAGGCCGGCGCGCCGCGCAGCGGCGGCGCGTGGTGGCAGGAGCGGCGCTGGACGCTCACGTCCACCGACGAGGACGACCGCTACGAGCTCGAGCTCGTGGGCGCGCGCGTCACGGTGGGGCGCGAGGACGGCAACGGCCTCGTGATCGACGACGGCAGCATCTCGCGCGTGCACGCGCGCTTCGACGCCGACGGCGACTCGCTCACGCTGACCGACCTCAAGAGCGCGAACGGCACGTGGGTCAACGACGAGCGCGTCCTGAGCCGGCCCGTGTCGGCCGGCGACCGCGTGCGCTTCGGCGATCTCGAGTACACGCTGGGCACGCGCTTCGTGTTCGCGGCGTCGCGCTTCCGCGGCCCGGTGGGCATCGGCGCGGCGCTCGTGCTGGTCGCACTGCTCGCGTGGTTCGGCGCGACGCGCGTGATCGAGTGGGAGTCGGCGCGCCGCGTGACGAAGCAGTTCCGCGCGCAGGCCGCCGAGAGCGTGCAGCAGGGCGTGTCCGCCGCGAAGGCGGGCGACGCCGACCTCGCGCGCGGCCACTTCAAGCGTGCCGCCGACCTGCTGATCCTGTCGGGACTCGCGCCCGAGGGCGCCGACCCGAACAAGCCGGCCGTGCTGTTCCGCGAGGTGGCGAGCGAACTTTCGCGCGAGGAGCGCGACTTCGACTTCGAGTCCGTGTACGACGCCGAAACGCTGCGCCGCAACGAGGAGTCGCTGTCGGCGATGTCGCCGCGCGAGTACGTCGAGCACGAACTGCGGCGCTACTGTGCCGAACTCGGGCAGGACCCGAACCTGCCGCCGGAGTTCGTCGAGCAGGTGTGGCACTTCATCGAGGAGTACCAGGCGTATCCCGCCGGCATGCGGCAGATGCTCCGCCGGTCCAAGGCGATCGAGCCGCGCATGGTGGGCATCCTCGCCAAGCACCGGCTTCCCGCGATGGTGAGCTACGTCGCGTGGGTCGAGAGCGAACTGGACCCGATGAAGAAGAGCCCCGCGGGCGCCGTGGGCCTGTGGCAGCTCATGTCGGACACCGCCAGGGAACGCGGCCTGCGGGTGAACGAGGCCGACCTCGCGCACGACGACCGCACCGACGTGGTCCGCTCGACGAACGCGGCGGCCGACTACCTGTCCACGATGCTCAAGGACCAGGGCCCCGAGTACTTCATGCTCGTGCTCGCGTCCTACAATCGCGGCCACAACGCGCTCAAGGCGGCCAAGCAGAAGGTGGACGAGCCCATGCTGAGCGCCACCCGCAAGTACTGGTTCCTCGTCGAACGCAAGCTGCTGCCCGAAGAGACGCGCAACTACGTGCCCAAGATCCTCGCCGTGCGGTTGATCGCCGAATCGCCCGAGCGCTTCGGCTTCCAGGACTGACATGCGCCGACTCGTCTTCGCCTTCGCCGCCCTGATCCTGCTCGCGCCCGCCACCGTGCGCGCGGGCGCCGCCACCCAGCTCGCGATCGATCACGTGCACGTGAACGGTCGCGAACACGTCGTCGTGCTGCGCGCCGCGGACGACGCGGGCCAGCCCGCCGAAGGCCTCGAGCGCGCGTTCGAAATCACGGTCGACGGCGCCGGCGTGGGCGACATCCGCGTGCGTTCGCCGTTCGAGTCGGGGCCGCGCACGGTGACCGTGGTCGTCGACGGCGCGCTGCTCGCGCCCTCGAGCGCGGGCCGGCCGTTCGTCGAAGGTGCGCTGCAGGCGCTCGCCTCGCAGCTCGCCGCGACCGACCGCGTGCGCGTGGTGTCCGCCGGCGCCAAGGTGGCGGCGCAGGAATGGACCGCCGCGGCCCTCAAGGCGTCGCCCGGCGACCCGCGGAAGCTCGCGCAGGACGGCGGCGCCAAGCTGTTCGACGCGCTCGCCGGCGCCGCGCGCACCGCGGCGGCCGAGCGCACCGCGAACTCCGGACTGATCCTCGTGATCACGGGCGGCGCCGACGCGGGCAGCCGCGCCCGCATGGCGGACGTGCTCGCGCACTGCACCGTGGGCGAGGGCGTCACGTCGATCGCGGTCGCCGTGCTCGACGACGACGGCGCCGCGCCGGCCGCGGACAAGCTCGGCCGCCTCGCGGGCGTGACGCACGGGTTCCTGCGGCACACGAGCGTCGCGGGCGGCGCCGCGCAGGACTTCGTGACCACCGTGCTCGCGCTGTCGCGCCGCTGGGAACTGCGATTCCGCCCGCTCGAGTGGAACGCGGGCGAGGATCGTCACTCGCTGGTCGTGAAGCTGGCCGATTCGAACGTGGCGGCGACGCAGGCCTACCGGCTGTTGGACGTGTCCGACCAGCCGTGGTGGGCGAGCGTGTGGGTGTGGGTGATCGTCGCGGTCGCGGTGCTGGCCGGGGTGGGCGTGCTGCTCTCCTCGCGGCGGCGCGCGATCGGGCTGCTCGTGATCTCGGGCGGCGAGGACGACGGCACCTGGTTCGAGCTCTTCGAACTGCCGCTCACGCTGGGTTCGGCGCTGCAGAACGACGTGCTGCTGGTCGGCGACGGGGTGTCGCGGAATCACTGCGTGATCGAGCGCGAAGGCCGCGACATCGTGCTCGTGGACACGAACTCGGAGCAGGGCACGTTCGTGAACGACGAACGCGTGCGCCGCCAGGCGCTGGCCGACGAGGACCGCATCCGGCTCGGCGACACGTTGGAACTGGTGTTCGAATTGCGGCGATAGCCGTTTCGCAAGGAAGACTCCGGCGTTGCGCGCACGGGCGGCCGCCCGCATGCTGCGCGTCCGCGCCCGGCGAGAGGTCCACCACGGAGAGGTCTGTCCCGACATGGCGATGAACAAGGACTTCGGTCCGTTCGAACTCAAGGAGAAGATCGGCAGCGGCGGCATGGCGTCGGTGTACCTCGCCGTGCAGAAGTCGCTGCAGCGCCCCGTGGTGCTCAAGATCCTCTACCCGCACCTGGCCGAGGACGAGAAGCTCCTGCAGCGCTTCGAGCGCGAGGCGCGCGCCGCGGCCATGATGCGGCACGAGAACGTGATCCAGGTCATCGACTGCGGCCGCCACGACGACGTCGCCTACATCTGCATGGAGTTCGTCGAGGGCATGGACCTGCAGAAGTGGATCGGCGCGCACGGCACGCCGCCGATCGAGATGGCGCTGCTCATGGTGCGCGACATCTGCCGGGGACTCGAGCACGCGCACGGGCACCGCATCATCCATCGCGACATCAAGCCCGCGAACATCATGCTGACGCCCGAAGGCACCATCAAGATCATGGACTTCGGGCTCGCGCGCTCGGGCAGCGAGACGAGCACGCAGATGACCATGGTCGGCTCGGTCATGGGCACGCCCGCCTACATGTCGCCGGAACAGGCGACGGGCGAAAAGGTGGACGAGCGCTCCGACATCTTCTCGGCCGGCGTGGTCGCGTACGAACTGCTCGGCGGCCAGCGGCCGTTCAGCGGCGACTCGTACAGCACGGTGCTACGCGCGATCCTCACGGTCGAGCCGCCGGACGTGACGCACTTCAACCCGCTCGTGCCCGAGGACGTGGCGGTGATCGTGCGCCACATGCTCGAGAAGGACGTGAGCAAGCGCTACGCGACGATCGCGCAGGCGCGCCAGGAACTCGAGACGGTGATCGAGCAGATGGGCCTGCTGCGCGGCAAGGACCTGCTGCGCGACTACGCGCTCGATCCGCAGGCGGTGGGCGACCGCTGGCGCAAGAAGCGCCTGTCGCGCCACATGGACCAGGGCCTGTACTTCGAGAACATGGGCCTCGGCAAGATCGACGACGCGCTGCTCGAGTTCCGGCGCGTGCTGCACCTGGAGCCCGACAACAACACCGCGCGCGATCACGTGAAGAAGCTCGAGCGCGAGCGCGAGAAGCTCATCTCGAACCCGCCCGCGCCCGCGGACCCCAAGGTGGTCGCGGCCGCGAAGCAGGCGAAGCCCGAGAAGGCCGCGAAGGAAGCGAAGCCCGCGGCCGGCACGGGAGGCGCCGACGCCCCGAAGAAGTCGGCGCCGCTGCCGGCGATCATCGGTGGCGGACTGCTGCTCGTCGCGCTGGTCGTGTTCGCGATCATGCGGGTGACGGATGGCGGCTCGCGCAACCCGATGTCGGCGGCCGAAGCGCCCGCGACGCAGGCCGACACGCCGCCGGCGACGCCGTCCGAGCCCGCCACGACGCCCGCCGAGCCGCCGAAGGGCGCGCCCGTGACGACGGCCGGCACCACGAACGCGCCGGCGACCACCGCGGCGACGACGAACGCGCCGGTGACGACGCCGGCCACCACGACCACGCCGGCGAAGCCGCCGGCCACGGCGCCGGGCACCACGCCGGGCACCACCGTTCCCGGCGCCAAGCCGGCCACGCCCGGCACCACCACCGCACCGGGGACCACGACCACTCCCGCCAAGCCCGCGGCCACGGCCCCGGCCGGCACCGGCACGCTGGTCGTGCAGGCGAACCCGTTCGCCACGTTCACGGTGGACGGCGAGCAGAAGGGCGCGAACCAGAAGACGGTCACGCTGCAGCTCAAGCCGGGCTCGCACACCGTCAAGATCGTGCACCCGTCGCTCGGCGAGAAGAGCTGGACCGTGGACATCGCGGCGGGCGGCACGAAGGAGCTGTCGCACGATTTCCTCGCCGCCTCGACCGGCAGCATCAGCGTGACCACGTCCGGCGGCTGGGCGGAGATCTACGTGGACGGCGTGTCCGTCGGCCACTCGACGCCCTACGAAGTCACCGGGCTCGCGCCCGGCAAGCACGAGATCTCGGTGGTGCGTGACGGATTCACGGTCGAGGGGGGTGCCCAGACCGTGACGCTCAAGGCCGGCCAGCAGCTGACGGTGTCCTTCAAGCTCAAGTCGAAGAAGTAGCGTTTCCCCCCGAACCGTGACGTGCAGGACGTCGTCCACGATTTCGCCAAGGAGGCTCCGATGCGATCCCCGTTGTTGACGCTCTTCCCGGCGGCGCTCGCGCTGCTGCTGCTCGCCGCGCCGGCTCCGCGAGGGGGCGCCGCATGGGCTGCGTCGCCCGTGTTGGACTCCGCGCAGCAGCTGTACGACAACGCGAAGTTCGCCGAGGCCGTGACGCAGCTGCGCGCCGCGCTGTCGAGCGGCGAGGTGACCGGTGCCGACCAGATCGCCGCACGCGCGCTGCTCGCGCGCTGCCTCGTGAAGTCGGGTGCCCGGCTCGAGGCCAAGCAGGCGTTCAAGTTCGTGCTGCGCCAGCAGCCGAGCTGGCGTCCCGACCCGAACACCGCCGGGCCGGACGAGCAGGAAGTCTTCCAGATGGCGCAGCGCGAGCTGACCGCCGAGCAGATCGAGACCGGCAGCCGGATTCCCGCGAGCCTGTCGTTCTCGTTCGGGCAGGGCGCCGGCGACAACAAGGACATGGCCGAGATCGCCGTGGCCGGCGGCGGCAAGGACAAGTACGAAGTGAAGGGCCAGATCGGCGGCAGCGTGCGCTTCCCGGTCGCGCAGAAGTGGTCGCTCGAGTTCGAACTGCAGCGCCTGCGCGCGACCAACAAGGACGCGTTCCCGCCGCCCTCGACCGCGCTGTACGAGATCACCGCGTACCCGCTGTCGCTCAACGTGTACCGCACGGCGTGGACCGGCTCGCACCTGCGCTTCAACGTGTTCGCGGGAGCCGGCATCCTGTCGTCGGCGATCTCGCGCATCGATCTCGACTTCGGCGGCACCCCGCTGACGATCTCGGGCCAGAAGAACGGTTCGTACCTGCAGGGCGGGCTCGAGACCGAGGTGCTCATGGGCAGCCGCCTCGCGCTCGCGGGCCGCGTGCTCGGCCGCTCGGCGAAGGCCGACGACGTGCTCGACGAGTTCGGCTTCAGCGCATACGGCAGCGCTTCGCTCAAGAACCGCGAGATCAACTTCTCCGGTTTCGCCATGACCCTGGGCCTGCGCGCCTACATCGGCTACTGATCCGTCCGCCGGCGCTGCCGGCGTGCAAGGAGGCTTCCGCATGATTCGCAGGACGCTGTTCGGATCGGGGCTCGCGCGCGCGTTCGCGTGTCTCCTGGTCGTCGCGACCGTGGCCACGGCCGCGGTCGGTACCGCCGCCGCGCAGACGAATCCCGTCGCGCAGGCGCAGTCGCAGTACGACGCGGGCAAGTTCGCCGAGGCGCTCGTGACCCTGAAGGACGCGATCGCCACCGGCGCGGTGATGGGCTCCAACGCGATCGGTGCGCGCGAACTGCTCGCGCGCTGCCAGGTGAAGACGGGCAACCCGGCCGCGGCGCGGGCCTCGTTCCTCGAGATCCTGCGGCTCGATCCGCAGTACCGGCTCGACGAGGTGCGTACGCCGCCCGACGAAGTCGAGGTGTTCCGCCAGGCGCTCACGCGCTTCCAGGCCGAGCAGGAGAAGGCACGCCAGCGCATTCCCGCCAGCATCTCGGCGTTCTACGGCCTGGGCTCGGGCGCGAACGAGGACTTCGGCGACTACGTGAAGCTGGGCGGCGGCGACGGCAAGTTCGACAACAAGCCCATGTTCGGCTTCGGCGTGCGCTTCCCGCTCGCACCCAAATGGTCGCTCGACCTCGAGCTGCAGCGCCTGCGCGCGACGAGCGAGGACACGGTCACGGTGACGGGCATGCTGCGCGGCACCTACGAGCTGACGGCGACGCCGATGGTCGCGTCACTCGTGTACCTGCTGCACGACGGCCCGAAGATGCGCGCGAGCGTGTTCGTGGGCGCCGGCCCCATGCTGAACTCGTACGCGGCCGACAAGTTCTCCCTGTACGGCTCGATCCCGATCAAGACCACCGACACCAAGACCGGCACGTACTTCCACGGCGGGCTCGAGGGCGAGTACGCGTTCCACCCGAAGCTCTCGCTCACGGGCCGGGCGCTGTTCCGTTCCGCCACCGCGGCGGACATGTACGACGGCCTCACGTTCACCCAGTACGCCTCCGGCAACCTCGGCAACCGCGACATGACCTTCTCCGGGTTCGGGGTCTCGCTGGGGCTGCGGGGCTACGTCGGCTACTGAGCGGCGGGGTTCCGGACGATTCCGGGCACGCAGAATCGGCGGGGGCGGCGCGAGCCGCTCCCGCCCGTGTTTTTCCCGCTAGTGCCCGGCCGTTTCGCGCGGTAGCTTCTCCGCCCCTGCCGTTTCATCCCTGGAGGCTGTGCGCATGTCGCTGGATCGTGACTTCGGTCCCTACGAGCTGAAGGAAGAGCTCGGCAAGGGCGGTATGGCGAAGGTGTACCTCGCCATGCAGAAGACCCTGCAGCGCCCCGTGGCGCTGAAGGTGTTGTTCTCGCATCTCGCGGAGGACGAGAAGGTCGTGCAGCGCTTCGTCCGCGAGGCGCGCACCGCGTCCGAACTGCACCACGAGAACATCGTCCAGGTCATCGACTGTGGCCGCCACGACAACGTCGCGTTCATCGCGATGGAGTTCGTGGAAGGCATGGACCTGCAGAAGTGGCTCAAGGCGAACGGCGCCCCGCCGCTCGAGATCGCGCTGCTCATGATCCGCGACCTGTGCCGCGGCCTCGAGCACGCGCACGCGCGCCGCATCACGCACCGCGACATCAAGCCCGCGAACGTCATGCTGACGCCCGAAGGCGTCATCAAGATCATGGACTTCGGTCTCGCGCGCACCGGTGGCGAGGCGAGCGAGGCGCTCACGCTGGTCGGCGCCGTGCTCGGCACGCCCGCCTACATGTCGCCCGAGCAGGCGAGCGGCGAAAAGGTGGACGAGCGCTCCGACATCTTCTCGGCCGGCGTGGTCGCGTACGAGCTGCTCGGCGGCCGCCGTCCGTTCGACGGCGATTCGTACGCCAAGGTGCTGTCGGCCGTGCTCACGGCCGAGCCCGCGGACATCCAGCGCATCAACCCGCTCGTGCCCGAGGAAGTCGCGCGCATCCTGCGCGGCATGCTGCAGAAGGACGCGGCGCGCCGCACGCAGACCATGACGCAGGTGCGCACCGAGCTCGAAGCGGTGATCCACGAGATGGGCCTGCTGCGTGCGCGCGAAATGATGCGCGACTACACGCTCGATCCGCAGGCGACCGCGCAGAAGTGGCACACCAAGCGGCTCTCGCGTCACCTCGACCAGGGCAAGTACTTCGAGGCGATGGGGCAGGCACGCATCGAGGACGCGCTCGCCGAATACCGCCGCGCGCTGTTCCTCGACCCCGAGAACGAAGCCGCGCGCGAGCACATCCGCCAGCTCGAGAACGAGCGTGACCACAGCATCGCGCTCGAGAGCGCCGCGGCCGCGAAGGCGGCCGCCGCGGTGCCCGCCGCCGCGCCCGCGAAGACGGGTGGGGGCGGCACCTCGCGCGGCATCGTGATGGGCGCCGTCGGTGCGGTGGCGGTGATCGCGGTGGTGTTCGGCGGCATGAAGCTCATGGGCGGCAAGGGCGCCCCCGCGACCGCGCCGGCCGACAGCCTCGCCGCCGTCACGGACTCGGCCGCGCTCGCACCGGCCGCCGCGGCGGCCACGGCTGCCGTGGTGACGACGACCGACACGTCCGGTGCCGCCACGGTCTGCTCGCTCTACGTGAGCGTGACGCCGCGCGCCGACCAGGTGCTGGTCAACGGCAAGCCGGCGAAGGGCAAGGAGACCGAGTTCGCCTACGCGATCCCGGCCGGCAAGTACAAGATCGAGGCGAGCGCGACGGGCTTCACGACCGCGCTCGCGAACGGCCGCGGCAAGGCCGGCGACATCCGGCACGTGGTGCTCACGCTGGCCGCCGCGCCCCCGGGCTCGACCCCGGCGGTGCCGCTCGTTCCGGCCACGACCGCCGCCGGCACGTCGGCCGAGCTGGCGAGCATCCCGCTGCACATCGAGGTCACGCCGCCCTGCGACATCTACGTGGACCACGTGCTGCGCGCCAGCGCCGCGACGAGCGCCGACGTGGCCATGCCGCCGGGCAAGTTCGAGGTGTCGTTCCAGCACCCCGACTACGCGACCGTGCGCCGCGAGATCCAGTTCAAGGTGGACAAGCCCCTCAAGCCGCTCAAGGTGGACCTCGGGGCGGGTGAGGGCGGCATCTCGGTCCGCGGCGGCAAGGCGGGCCTGAAGATCTTCGTGGACGGCCGCTCGAGCGGCGTCACCACGCCCGGCGTGGTGCGCGGCATCAAGCCGGGCCGGCGGACCATCGAGCTGCGCGAAAGCGACGGCGTCACGGTGGTGCGTTCCCAGAGCGTGGTGGTGGGCGATTCGCCCTCCAATCAAGTGGTGCAGTTCTAGCGACTTCGGCCGAAAACGCCGGAGAGGTATTTCGGTGGTGGTCCGCATGGTCCCGACGCGGTAGTTTGCCCCGGCATCTCGTGGCCGCGGAGTCTCACCTCGAATGGAATCGCAGGGAGCTCTCATGCACGCACGCACTTCGCCGTATTTCCGCCGCTCGATCGCCCTGTTGGTGCTCGCCACGCAGCTCGCGAACCCGCTCGCCGCACTCGCGGCGGCCGCTCCCGCGGGCCGCCCGGCGAGCCGCACCCCGGCGACCGCCTACAAGCCGCCCGTGATCGTGACCCGCGCCCTCGGCCTGTACCAGCAGGCGCGCTACGACGAGGCCGTCTCGCTGCTGCTCGGCCCGGTGTCGCGTGGCGAACTGCAGGGCGCCGACCTGCGCGAGGCGCGCATCGTGCTGGCGCGCTGCTACGTGAAGAAGGGGCTCGAGAACCGCGCCACCGAGCACTTCAAGGCGATCCTCGCGGCCGAGCCGGCGTTCGAGCTCGACGCGACGAAGGCCGACGCCGAGGAGCTGGCCGCGTTCCGCGTGGTCAAGCCGGCGCCCGCGCCGGTCGCCGCGGCGCAACCGGCCGGGCCGCAGACCGCGCCCGCCGAACCCCGCGAGAAGACCCCCGGCATGAAGGCGGCGCTGCCGCCCGCGAGCACGTCCGGTGACCGAAAGGGCTGGCTGTCGTCCCACAAGGGGATCGCCATCCTCGTCGCGGTCGCCGGTGGCGGCGCCGCGGCGGCGCTGGCCGCCGGAGGTGGCGGCGGTGGCGGCTCGGCCGGTCCGGTCACGCCCGTCGTGCCGGATTTCCCGCCTCCTCCGGGCCGCTGACCGCGGCCCTGCCGAGCGCTGTTCCGCCGTCGTAAGTTCTTGACGCTCAAGGAATCCGATTCCTAGTCTGGGGTGCACATGCGCCGTTCCATTCGCCGAAGCGTCGGTCTCCTGGCCGTGCTGTTCGTCGTCGTGGTGTCCGTGGTGGGGTGTGGCGCGCGCAAGGGATCCCCGACGATCCAGGTCACGATCACGGCGGCCGCCGACTGCAACAACTGCAGCGGCACGCCGTCCGCGCTCAAGTTCCGCGTCTTCCAGGTCGCGGACACGGGTGCGGTCCGCACCATGCTGAACAAGGGCCTGCCCTGGGCGAAGCAGCTCGAGGCCGGGGGCTCGAACATCCTCGTCAAGGTCACGGAAGACTTCATCAGTCCCGGTGCCAGCAAGACCATCCCGACCCAGCGCGACCCGAAGGCCACGGCACTCGTGGTCGAGGGCAATTTCTGCAAGAAGGTGGGCGCGACGTGGTACGTCGTGCACCCGCTCGCGAAGAAGGGTCCGTTGCTCGTGACGGCCGGCCCGACCGGTCTTTCGATCGCTTCCGGAAAGTGAGCCATGGCTGACTCGCAGAAGGACGCACATGTTTCGATCCAGCGCGTGGTCTGGCAGGAAGGCATGCTGCTTTCGCCGCAGCACTTCCAGCAGGCCGAACGCGCCGCGCACCACCGGTTCGCGCAGCGCTTCCGGTTCGCCGAGTCGTTCGGCTGGGGCCTGACCGAACTCGAGGTGGACGAGGCCGCGCTCGCGCACGGCCGGCTCGCGCTCGTGCGCGCGGCCGGCGTATTCCCGGACGGCACGCCGTTCGACACCGCGGCCGGTGACCCGCTGCCGGCGCCGCGCGACCTGGGCGCGTGGTTCGAAGGCCAGCGCGACCGGCTCGAGATCCACATCGGCCTGCCGCTGCAGCGCCCCGGCCAGCCGCTGACCGCGCGCGAGGCCGGCAACGTCATTCCCGGCCCGCGCTACACCTCGAGCCTCGAGCCCGTCGCCGACGAGAACGCCGAGGGCATCGACCGCGAGCTCGTGCTGTCGCGCAAGAACCTCGTGCTGCTGTTCCCCGACGAAGCGCTCTCGCAGCACGAGCGCCTGCGCGTGGGCGAGATCGTGCGCTCGACGACCGGCTTCGCGCTGCGCGACGCGTTCGGCGGCGTGGCCGATCCCTACATTCCGCCGGTGCTGTCGCTGGCGGGCTCCAAGAGCCTGCTCTCGCTCGTGCGCCGCATGCTCAACCTGCTGCTCGACCGCAGCCGCGAGCTGAGCGACATGCGCACGCAGCGCGGCGGCTTCGCCGAGTTCGGCAAGTCCGACGCGGCGAGCTTCTGGATGCTGCACAGCGTGAACACGTACATCCCGATCCTGTCGCACCACGTGCAGAACCCGGGCGCGCATCCCGAGCAGGTGTTCCTCGTGCTCGCGTCGCTCGCCGGCGAGCTCTGCACGTTCTCGGCGGCGCGCACCCCGCGCGACCTGCCCGTCTACGAACACGACGCGCTGGGCTCGTGCTTCGGCCAGCTCACCCGGCTGCTCGAGGAACTGCTCAAGACCCAGATCAACGTGCGCGGCGCGCGCGTGGACCTGGTGCGCAAGCCCGGTTCGATCCACGTCGGCGCCGTCTCCGACGCCAAGCTCCTCGAGGGCCAGGGCAAGCTGTTCCTCGGTGTCTGCATCGAGGGCCCGGACCGTCCGCAAATGCTGCTCACGTTCCCCAAGCGCGCGAAGATCGCCTCCGAGACCAAGGTGCAGTCGCTCATCGTGGCGGCCACCGAAGGCCTCGCGCTGCACGCTCCGGCCCCGGTGCCGGCGGGCGTTCCGTGCTACGCGGGATACGACTACTTCGAACTCGATCGCTCGCATCCGCTGTGGGAAGACGTCCGCCGCGCCCAGCAGGTCGCGGTGTACCTCCCGCGCGAACTCGAGCAGGTGAAGCTCGACCTCGTCGGAACCTGGGAGTAGGCATGTTCGGAATGGGTGGTTCGAAGGGCCCGCGCACGCGCCGGGCCGGACAGAAGGCTGCGCCCCGTCGCGCCGCCGAAACGCAGGACGTCACCGAGACGATCGTCGGCGGCGTGCCCGCGATGAAGCGTCCCGTCGCGCCGGCCCCGCGCGCGTCCGCGCCGTCCTCCGGCACGGGCGCCGCTCGTGGTGCCGCGCGCGCGAGCCGGCGGCCGCGGCTCGTGGACCTGGCGATCGAGCCGCTCGCGCTGATCCATTCGCTGCGCTCCGAGAGCGCGAATCCCGACGCCGGCGTGGTGCGCCAGCGCTGGCAGGCGATGCGCCGCACGTTCGAGGAGAACGCGCGCGCCGCGGGCCACCGCGAGGCCGACCTCGAGGCGTGCGTGTACATGCTGTGCGCCTACCTCGACGCGGCCATGCTCGGGTTGCCCGAGCAGCGCGGGTACTGGCTCGACGCCGGCGCGCTGCAGAGCGAGTTCGACATGAGCGGCGAGCTGATCGCCGGCCGGCGCGTGTACGAGCGCCTCGCCGAGCTGCGTGGCGCGCGCGAGCAGAGCGTGGAGCCGCTCGAGCTGTACGCGGCGTGCTTCCGCACCGGCTACCGCGGCCGCTACATCGACGACGAACCCGGCATGGAAGCGCTCATGGCCGAGGTCGAGCGCGACATCGCCGCGGTGCGCGGCGACGGCGCGGGCGTGATCGCCCCGAACGTGGCGCGCAAGGACGAGCAGGGCGGCGCCGTGGTGAAGAAGTTCCCGGTGTGGCTGGTGCCCGCCGCGCTGGGCGCGGCGCTGCTGCTGAGCTGGCTGACGGTGGTGCTCGTGTCGTTCCTGCACGCGCGCGGCGCCGCGAGCGCGATCGGGGGGTACTGACATGCGCATGCCCTCGTTCACGCCCCGCAACGTCGTGCTCGGCGCGATCGGCCTGCTGCTCGTGCTCGCCGCGTTCCTGCACGCGCACCTCGTCGCGTTCCTCGTCACGGCGCTCGTCGTCATCGTGGTGGTGCTCGGCATCGTCGTGTGGCTGATCATGCGCGAACTCGAGGCCGCGAAGGCCGGCCGCGGGATCGAGAAGGAGCTCGACGGCCAGGTCGAGCGCGAGATCGAGCGTTCGACGTTCGGCCAGCAGGTCGAGGTGAAGAACCTCAAGGCCGAGTGGGACGCCGCGATCGCCGAGTTCAAGAAGTCCGCCGCCGGCCGCCGCCTGGGCGACAAGGCGCTCGCGACCATGCCCATGTACCTCGTGCTGGGCCCGAGCGCGGCCGGCAAGACCACGCTGATCCAGGAGTCCGGGCTGCAGTCGGCGCTCGCCGACTCGGGCCGGAAGATGCGCGGCGTGCGCGGCGTGGGCGGCGCGCGCGCGTTCCAGTGGTTCTTCACCGAACAGGCGATCCTGCTCGACATGTCGGGCAAGGCGCTCAAGATGTCGGAGTTCGACGACAACGAGGACTGGGTGCAGTTCCTCGGCTCGCTGCGCAAGATGCGCCCCGAGCGCCCGATCAGCGGCGTCGTCGTGACGGTGCCGGTCACGGCGCTGGCCGGCGGCGCCGACGCCGCCGACACGCTCGCGCAGCAGCTGCGCGAACGCGCGCGCGACCTCGGCCACCACCTCGGCATGGAGTTCCCGGTCTACGTCGTGCTCACGCACTGCGACGCGATCGCGGGCTTCGCCGAGACGTTCGCCGCGTTCGACGCGGACGACGCCACGCAGACGTGGGGCATGACGCTGTCGGTGGCGAAGACGCGCGAGTCCGCGCCCGAGGCCGTGTTCGACGCGGAGTGGACCGTGCTCGTGTCGGCGCTCGGCGACCTGCGCACGCAGCGCGTGGCGCGGCTGTCCGACGACGTGCAGCGCATGCGTGCGCTGGCGTTCCCGGCGCAGCTCGAGCGCCTGCGCCCCGAGCTCAAGCGGCTCGTGCAGGTGCTGTTCGCGCGCGGCAAGTCGGCGTCGAACGACGGGCCCATGTTCCGCGGGCTCTACCTGACCAGCTCGCGCGTGGGCGCGCCGTCGATCGAGCGCGTGCTCGGCGACGCCGCGCGCGCCGTGCAGGTGTCGCCGCGCACCGACGCGCCGACGCCCGAGATGGCGCAGCACGCGTGGTTCTCGCAGCAGCTCTGGAAGCGCATCGTGTTCAAGGACGCGGCGCTCGCGTCGGCGAGCGGGTTCGCGCTCGCGAACGAACGCCGCATGCGCTGGGTGCTGTTCGGCGGCGGCGTGGGCATGTGGCTGCTCATGACCGCGGTGTTCGGCATCGTGGCGTGGCAGGCCGCGCGCCCGGTGCGCGCCGCGGCCGACGCGGCCAAGGCGCTGGCCGTGCTCGATCGCGAGACCGTGCCGCGCACCGCGCTCGACTCGCTCGAACCGCTGCGCGCCGCGCTGGCCCGGCTCGAGCGCAACCGTGAGAAGAAGTCGTTCGGCATGCGCGTCGGCGGCTACGCGGGCGACCGCGTGATCGCGCCGGCGCTCGCGCTGTACGTGCAGAAGGCGCAGACGTTCCTGCTCGACCCCGTGGTCGAGGACGTGCCGTCGCAGCTGCGCACGCTCGCCTCCAGCGACACGTCGCCGTTCGCCGACCTGTTCTACGAGTACCAGGGCTACCGGCTCCTGTTCGACGAGCACTACGAAGTCGAACCTGCGGACTCGGTCGTCCTGTCCCGGCTGCTGATCCGGCTGCACCAGCCGGAAGCGCAGCGCGTGCCCGTGGACGAACTGCGCGACTTCTCGCGGCTCGTGCGCGCGCAGGCCCGCATGCTCGCCGATCACCAGGAGCCGAAGCACCGCTTCGGGCAGTTCGATCCGGCGCTCGCGTCGCAGGCGCTCGCGTCCATCCAGCGGCGCTGGCCCGAGCGCATGACGCTCTACGACGACATGATCGCCGACGCGAACTCCGGCCTGCCCGACGTGACGCTCGAGAGCATCGCGCACGACCGCGGCGGCAAGTTCAAGTTCGTCATGCTCGCCTCGACCGCGAAGGTGCCCGGCGCGTACTCGCAGGCCGGCTGGCACAGCATCGTGCGCTCGCGGCTGCAGGTCATCGCGCAGATGACGCGCCGCGAGAAGGACCCGCAGTTCGTGGCCGCGATGGGCGACGAGGCGCGCAACCTGTCGAAGCAGCTCGGCACGCGCTACGCCGGCGACTACGCCACGGCGTGGGCGGCGTTCATGAACGGCATCCGCGCCACGCTCACGAACCCGAACGGCCGCCGCGAGCTGGCGATCGAGAGCACGCCGGCCGGCGAGATCGAGGCGGTGCTCCGCCGCGTGGACGCCGAGGCGCAGCTCGAAGGCGCGGGCACCGAGATGCAGGCGGGGCTCGGCCGGCTGCAGGTCGTGCACGACTGGCTCACGTACCGCCCGGCGGGCAAGAGCTTCGTCGGCGACCTCAAGAGCAAGCTGCCGTTCGCGGTGGACGACGCGTTCCTCACGCCGCACGAGCGCTGGCAGCGCGCGCTCAAGGTGTCGGCGAAGGACCGGCTCGGGCTGCAGAACGGCGAGCTGTACGACAAGAGCCCGCAGGCGTTCGCGTACCAGGTGCCCGACTCCCGCCACGAACCCGACAAGGACGTGCACCGCGCCATGAGCTCGGTGCTCACCTGCATGAAGCCGGTCAAGCGCACCGCGTTCGGCGCGACGGGCGGCGCGGGTGGCGGCATCGGCGGTGCCGGCGGTGGTGGTTCGGCCGCGCCGGTGGACATTCCCGCGCTCATCTCCGGCTGGCGAGACGGGCTCGAGGCGCCGTTCGCCGAGATCGGCAGCCGCTATCCGTTCGACGGCGGCGGCGACGACGTGCGGCTCGGCGAGTTCGCGGCGTTCTTCGGTCCCGGTGGCGCGCTCGACAAGTTCTACGACGCGTACCTCAAGGGCCACATGGATCGCGACGGCAACATGCTCGACGACGCGCTGCCGCTGTCGGGCGGCCACGTCGCGTGGCTCAAGAAGGCGCTGGCGATCCAGCAGGCGTTCTACGGCTCGACGTCCGGGCCCAAGGTCATGTTCGACGTCACCACGAAGCCCTCGCGGCTCGCGCCCGCAGGCCGGCTGCATTCGGTCACGTGGCACGTCGGCGACAAGGACTTCTCGTACGAGATGGGCGAGGAGCGCGAGACGCTCACGTGGGCCGAGGACAACTCCGGCGGCGGTTCGTGGGTGAGCGCCGACCTCGACGGTTCGCCCGTCGCGGGGCCGCGCTCCGAGGGCGGCGACTGGGGGCTGTTCCACGTGCTCGACAAGGCGGCGCTGTCGCCGAGCGGCGACAAGGTGATCGCGACCTGGAAGTTCGGCGGCGTCACCATGGCGCTCGAGATCAGTCCCAAGCAGCGCGTGCATCCGTTCGCGTCGGGCTTCCTGCGGCTCGGGCCGCCGCCCGCGGGCGACTTCTAGAGGGAAGGACGTTCATGAGCGAAGCCACACTCGAACTCGGGCGCAAGCCCGTCTCGGACGCCGCGCCGACCGGCGCGTCGTGCCGCGACGACGTCGCCTTCGAAGCGCTGCAGGGCGAGTTCCAGAAGCTCGAGCGCCCCGACGCCGGCGCGCCCGACTGGTACGCCGCCGAGAAGAGCGCGACCGACCTGCTCGCGAACAAGTCCAAGGACGTGCTGGTCGGCGCGTACCTCGCGATCGCGCTGTTCGAGCGCGAAGGCTACGCGGGCTTCGCCGACGGCCTGACCATGGTGCGCGAGATCTGCGCCACCTGGTGGGACACGCTGTTCCCCGAGCGGCCGCGCGGCCGCCAGGCGGCCATGCAGTTCATCGGCGACCGCGGCGCCCGCCGCGTGGCGCTGCGCGGTACCGAAGGCGCCTCGCGCGACGGCGTCGAGCGCGTGCTCGCGGCCGTGGACGAACTCGACACGCTGGTGAGCGAGAAGCTCGAAGGCGCGAGCGGGATGTTCTCCGAACTGCGCCGCGAGCTGAACGGCGTGCTCGAGAACCTCGCCCCGGCCGAGCCCGAGGCGCCGCCGCCGCCTCCGCCGTCGTCCGAATCGTCGTCGTTCGCCACGCCCGCGCCCGTGTCGTCCGGTCCGTCGGTGCCGTCGAGCATCGCGAACGCCGAGGAATGGGACGCCGCCGCGAACCTGATCAAGCCGCTGCTGCGCCAGATGGCGGAGTTCCGCCGCATGGCCGATCCCAAGGATCCGCTCGCGTACCGGCTGGTGCGCGTCGCGGCATGGCTGACGATCAAGCAGTCGCCGCCGTCGAACGGCGGCGCGACCAGCATTCCGCCGCCGCAGCCGGCCGAGTTCGCCGCGCAGGTCGAGGCCAAGCTCGCCGCGCAGGCGTGGGCCGGCGTGGTCGAGGACACCGAGGGCCGCCTGCACATGTCGGTGTTCTGGCTCGATCCGCACTTCTGGGCGTGGTCGGCGCTCAAGGGCATGGGGAACGCGCACGCTGCCGAAGCGGTTGCGAGCGAAGTACGCGCGCTGCTGCAGCGCTGTCCCGACCTGCCGACGCTCGCGTTCGCCACGGGCATGCCGCTCGCGAACGACGCCTGCAAGTCGTGGATCAAGGACGTGGTGCTCGCCGGTCCGGGCGCCGCGGCCGGAGCCGGCGCGAAGCCCGCGAGCTCGGCGCCGACCGAGGTCGCGCCCGAGACCGCCACGTTCGCGGGACTCGCCGAAGCGAAGTCGCAGGCGGCCGAACTCGCCGCCGCGGGCCAGGTGGGCGACGCGGTGCGCCTGCTCGAAGCCGGTGCGGCGCGCGCCACGCGGGCGCGCGAGCGCGCGGCGTGGAAGATCGCCGTGGCCGAGGCGTGCGCCGACGCGGGCCGCCCCGACGTGGCGCTCGCGCAGCTCGAGGCGCTGCAGGACGAACTGCAGGCCACGCGGCTCGAGATGTGGGACCCCGAACTTTCGGCGCAGTTGCTGCGCCTCTTGCTGTGGGCGCGCCAGAAGGCGCTCCCGCCGACGCAGATGAACGCGGAAGAACACCAGCGGTCGCGCGAGCTTCTGAAGAAACTGGCGCGGCTCGACGCGGCTGCTGCGCTCGATTACGCACGTCCCGCGCAGGGTTGAGGCTGCACGGGCGGAGTTTCACCTGTCGGAAAGGAGATCACCCATGGCGAAAGACGGATCGGTCGGACCGAAGTCCCGAATCAACATCCGCTACAAGGCGGATACGGGTGGCGCGCAGAAGGAGATCGAACTTCCGTTGAAGATGCTCGTCATGGGCGACTTCACCGGCAAGGCCGATTCCACGGCGCTCGCGGATCGCAAGGCGACGTCCATCAACAAGGACAACTTCCACGAGGTCATGAGCCAGCAGAAGCTCGAGGCGAAGGTCGCCGTGAAGAACAAGCTCACGAACGATCCCGACTCGCAGCTGGCGGTGAACCTGAAGTTCGACTCGCTGAAGGACTTCACCCCGGGACAGATCGCGCACCAGGTGCCCGAGCTCGCGAAGCTCATGGAGCTGCGCGAAGCGCTCATGTCGCTCAAGGGCGACCTGAACAAGGCGGACTTCCGCAAGAAGGTCGAGGCCATGGTGTCCGACCCCGCGATGCGCGAGAAGCTGCTCGCGGTGCTCGGCAACGAAGGCTGATCTTCCGCCGCTCGACTCGATCTCGACGACGACCGCAAGGACCACGGAGGTAGCAATGGCAGACGAGATGGAAGGACAGCAGCAGGAAGCCCAGGCTCCGGCGCAGGCCGAAGCCTCCTTCGACCTGCTCGACGACCTCGCCGGCAGCATGTCGGTGAAGCCGGGCGAGGAAGGGTTCGAAGTCGCGAACACCGGCTTGCGCGAGCTCATTCGCCAGCTGGTCGGACGCCCCGGCGTGAAGGTGAATGCCGCACTGCTCACCGAGCTGGTGGCGGACATCGACAAGAAGATCAGCTCGCAGGTGGACGAAGTGCTGCACCACCCCGACGTCCAGAAGCTGGAGTCGTCGTGGCGCTCGCTCTACTTCCTGATCGACCGCACGAACTTCAAGGAGAACATCAAGATCGAGTTCGTGAACGCGTCGAAGGACGACCTGCTCGCGGACTTCGAGGACGAACCCGAGATCACGCGCACGGGCATGTACAAGCACGTGTACGACAGCGGCTACGGCGTGTTCGGCGGCGAGCCCGTCGGCGCGATCGTGGGCAACTACGAGTTCTCGGCCTCGCCGCAGGACGTGAAGCTGCTGTCCTACTGCGCGAGCGTCGCGGCCATGGCGCACGCGCCGTTCCTGTCGGGCGCGAGCCCGAAGATGTTCGGCGTGGGCTCGTACGAGGAGCTGGCCGCGATCAAGGACGTGAAGTCCGTGTTCGAAGGCCCGCAGTACGCGCGCTGGCGCTCGTTCCGTGACTCCGAGGACGCCCGCTACGTGGGCCTCACGTGCCCGCGCACGCTGCTCCGCCTGCCGTACGGCGCGGAGACGGTGCCGGTCAAGGAGTTCGCGTACGAGGAGACCGTCTCGGCTTCGCACGAGCACTACCTCTGGGGCAACACGGCGTTCGCGTTCGCGAGCCGCCTGACCGACGCGTTCGCGAAGTACCGCTGGTGCGCGAACGTGATCGGCCCGCAGGGCGGCGGTGCGGTCGAGGAACTGCCGGTGCACGTGTTCAAGTCCGGCGGCTCGGACACCATGAAGATCCCGACCGAAGTGCAGATCGGCGACGCGCTCGACCTGTCGCTCTCGGATCTCGGCTTCATGAGCCTGAGCTGGCGCAAGGGCTCGGACAACGCCGCGTTCTTCGCCGCGAACTCCACGCAGAAGCCGCAGTACTTCGGCACGAGCGCGAAGGGCAAGGCGGCCGAGGCGAACTTCAAGCTCGCCACGCGCCTGCCGTACATCTTCGTGATCTCGCGCCTCGCGCACTACATCAAGGTCATCCAGCGCGAGCAGATCGGCAAGAACATGTCGGTCGAGAAGCTCACGCGCGAGCTCACGGACTGGATCAACCAGTACGTGACCGTGATGGACAACCCGTCCGACGACGTCGTCGCCACGCGGCCGCTGAAGAAGGCGGAGATCGGCGTGGAGGAAGTGCCCGGCGAAGTCGGCTGGTACCGGGTGTCGTTGAAGGTCGTTCCGCACATGAAGTACGAGGGCGCCGATTTCACGCTGTCGCTCGTCGGCAAGCTCGACAAGAAGGCGTCGTAACCATTCCATCCACGGAAGCGGGGCCGGCGGTGCGAACCGCCGGCCCGCGCCGGGTGACGCGCTCCCCGCTTCCGGCTCGACCCGTCACTCACGGAGGCCACGACGATGGCGGAAACCGTACATCTGTACCTCAAGGCGAACGGCTCGGACGTCCAGGGCGAGAGCTCCCAGACCTCGCTCGGCCGCGAGAACTCGATCGAGTGCATCTTCTTCGAGTCGGGCGCGATCACGGCGCGTGAGGCCGGCAGCGGTCTCGCGACCGGCCGCCGGCAGTACACGCCGATCCTGATCCGCAAGCGCATCGACAAGTCCACGCCGCTGATCGCCAAGGCGCTCTGCGAGAACCAGGTCGTGGAAGGCACGCTGAAGTTCTTCCGCCCGAACCCGACCGGCGACGGCACGACCGAGCAGTTCTTCACCATGGTGTTCAAGAAGGGCCGCATCGAGAGCCAGCGCCTGTGGGTGCCGGACACGATCGTGCCGGCCACTTCGACGGAGCCGCCGCAGGAAGAGATCGGCTTCGTGTTCCACACCATCGGCTGGACGTACACCAACGGTGGCGTCACGCACGAGGACACCTGGGACCAGCAGCGCTGATCCGGACGGCCGCGGGGAACGGTTCCCCGCGGCCGCTTCCGCCGCAGCCGACGCCGGAGACCACCGACCACCATGCCGCGTGAAATCAGCCTGTTCGACCGCATTCGCCATCCCGATCTCGAGGACCGCCGCTCGGTCGAAACCGACCACGGCCGGCTCACGAGGTCGGTGCTGCGCAATCTCGAGCGGCTGCTCAACTCGCGCCACGGTTCGGCCTGCATCCGCGACGACTACGGCATTCCGAGCATCGAGGACGTCATGCACGGCGGCGGCGACGGCCTGCGCCAGCTGTGCACGGACATCCAGGCGTCCATCACGGCGTTCGAGCCGCGGCTGAGCGGCGTGCGCGTGAAGGTGGCGCCGAAGAACGACAACGACCCGACGTTCCTGCGCTTCGAGATTCTCGCCGACCTCGTGACCGGCGGCCGCAAGTCGCGCGTGCGCTTCGAGACGCGCCTCGACGAGTCCGGCCGGCTCGCGGTGAAGGACTGACTCCGTGCGTTCCTCCTACTACGACGAAGAGCTCGACTACATCCGCCGGCTCGCGCAGGAGTTCGGCGCCTCGCACCAGGAGGCGTCGCACCTCGTCGAGCCCGGCCAGGATCCCGACGTCGAGCGCCTGCTCGAGGGCTTCGCGTTCCTCGCGGCCCAGGTGCGGCAGACGCTCGACGACGATTTCCCCGAGCTCACGCACGGCCTCTTCCACCTGCTGTGGCCGAACTTCCTGCGGCCGGTGCCCTCCCTGGCGATCGAGCAGTTCAAGCCCAAGCCCGGCGCCGTGCGCGGCTCCGTCGTGGTGCCGCGCGGCGCGCAGGTGTGCAGCGAGGACTCGTCGGCGTCGCTGCGGTTCCGCTACCGCACGTGCTGGGACGTGAAGCTGTACCCGATCGAACTGGAATCCGCGGCGCTCGAAGTCACGCGCAGCGGCGAGTCGAGCCTCGTGCTGCAGTTCGCGCTCGGTGCGAACGCCAAGTTCGACGCGCTCGCGCTCGACTCGCTGCGGCTGTACCTGCACGAGGACTCGCGCCACTCGCGGCTGCTGTACCACCACCTGCTGCGCCACGTGAAGGACGCGACGGCGTGGGGCGACCAGGACGAGACGCCGGTGAGCGTGCGGCTCGAGCCCGTCGGCTTCGCGCCCGAGCACGCCGTGCTGCCGTACCCGCCGGGGGTGCCCGCCGGCTACCGGCTGCTGCAGGAGTACTTCGTGTTCCCGCAGAAGTTCGGGTTCGTGGACCTGACCGGGCTGGAGAAGCTCGGCGGTTCGCAGGTGAAGTCGCGCTTCACCGTACGGCTGGTGTTCGACACCGAGCCGTCGCAGGCCATGCGCGTGGGCAAGGGCGACCTCCGGCTGTACTGCACGCCGGTCGTGAACCTGTTTCCGCACTCGAGCGAGCCCGTCACGCTCGACGGCACGCGTGCGCACTGGCCCGTGCGGCCGGCGGGGCGCGACCAGTCGCGCCTCGACATCGGCTGGATCGAGAGCATGTCGCTGCGCGGCACCGACCGCGTCGAACGCCCGGTGCCGTGGTTCTACTCGTTCTCGCCCGACGTGTTCCGCGAGTCGCCCGCGTACTTCTCGGCGCGCCGCCAGCTCGCCGCGGACCACGAGAGCTACCAGACGTGGATCACCGTGACGCAGCCCGACGGGCGCACGCGCGTGCCGCTCGAGGGCGTCGCGAGCTTCGAACTCACGTGCACGAACGGGCGCGCGGTGTCGTCGCTCGACGCCGGCGCGCTCAAGGGCACGTCGGATTCGAGCCCGACCGTGGCGACGTTCGAGAACATCACCAAGCCGACGCCGCAGGTCGAACCGCCGATGCGCGTCGGCATGCTGTGGCGGCTGCTGTCGCTGCTGTCGGCGAGCCAGCAGGCGTTCGCCTCGGCCGACGCGCTGCGCGCCACGCTCGAGCTGATGGCGGCGATCAACGCCGGCGCGCCGGGGCGTTCCGAGCGCGGCTTCGTCATGGGCGGTCAGGACGAGCGCGCGACGCGCGACATCCAGCGCCGCATCCGCGGCATCCGCGCGGTGACCCCGGTCGCCGCCGACCGGCTGTACGGCGGCGGCATGATCCGCGGCACGCGCGTCACTGTGGACGTGGATCCCGAGCCGTTCGAAGGCATCGGCCAACTGTTCCTGTTCGGCAGCATGCTCGACGAGTTCCTCGCGAGCCAGGGCGGGCTCAACACGTTCACGCAGCTGCTCGTGCGCTACGACGAAGGCCGCCTGCCGCTCGTGTGGCCGGCGCGGCTGGGACGGGATCGCGCGTGAACGACGCCCTCCGGCAGCCGGCGCACGCCTGGGAGTTCCACCCGCTCGTCCGCGAGCTGGTGGACGCCACGGCGCCGCCGCTGCGCCCCGGGCATCCCGGTGATCCGGCGGACGAGCGCGTGTTCTTCCGCTCGAACCCGTCGCTCGGGTTCCCGCCGGCGGAGATCGCGTCGGCCGAATGGGAGGCCGGCCCCGGCGGCACGTCGCGCGCGACGGTCGTCGTGAACTTCATGGGACTGCTCGGGACCGCGTCGCCCATGCCGCTGCACTTCGTGCAGGAGGCGCTCTGGGAGCGGCAGGAGCCCGAGGGCAAGCGGCTCGCGGATTTCCTCGCGATGTTCGAGCACCGCATGCTGTCGTTCCAATTCCGGGCGCGCGAGAAGTACCGCCATGCGCTGCGCTTCCACGCCGACGGCGAGGACGAGTTCACCGGCCGCGTGCTCGCGCTCGCCGGGCTCGACTCGCGCGAGAACCGCGCCGCGAGCGGCGTCGAGCTGCGCCACCTGCTGCGCGGGCTCGGCATGCTCGCCGCGCGCCAGCGCTCGGCGCACGGGCTCGAGGAACTGCTCGAGGCCTGCTTTCCCGGCATCGCCGTGCGCGTCACCAGCTGCATCGCTCGCCGGCGCGCGATTCCCGAGGACCAGCAGCTGTTCCTGCACCCGGGGCGGCACACCGCGCCGCGGCGCGACGACGCGCTCGGCGGCCTCGGCCGCGACACGTGCATCGGCACCTCGCGCATGGACGCGAGCTCGCAGTTCCGCGTCGCGATGGGCCCCATGAAGCACGGCGAGTTCCGCCGCTTCCTGCCCGGCGAACCCGACTTCGCGCAGCTCGCCGCGCTGATCCGCCTGTACGTGAAGGACCCGCTCGACTTCGACATCGAACTCCATCTCGAGGCCGACCAGCGGCCCGCCGCGCGGCTCGTCGCCGACGGCGGCCAGCGGCTCGGGCAGAACACGTGGCTCACACCGACCGACGAACGCGAAGGCGTGTCGCGCTTCCGCGCTCCCGGTCCGAACGCGCCCGGACACCCCGGCGCCGCGCCGCGCGCGGCATAGGAGACGTTCCCCGATGCAAGTGGATCTCAAGTCGCTGCTGCGCAAGCTGGACCCGACCTGCCGCAAGGGCCTCGAAGCCGCGCTCGGGCGCTGCATGTCCGCCGGGCACTACGAGCTCACGGTGGAGCACTGGCTGCTCTCCCTGCTCGACGATCCCGGCGCCGACGTCGTGCCGATCCTGCGGCACTTCGAAGTCTCGCAGGTCGTGTTCCAGCGTTCGCTGCAGAAGGCGCTCGACCTCATGCGTTCGGGCAACCCCGGCAAGCCGGCGTACGGCACCATGCTGGTGTCGCTGCTGCGCGACTCGTGGATGGGCGCGTCGCTGTCGCTCGGCCACCCGCTGATCCGCTCGGGCGTGCTGCTCGCGACGTTCGCGTCGCAGAGCGAGCGCTACTCGGGTGAGGACTTCTCGTCGCTGCTCGAGAGCATCCGCCAGGACGAGCTCGCGCGCGACATGGACGAGATCTGCAGGACGTCGCGCGAGAACGGCGAGATCGGCGACGCCGTGCGTGCGAGCATCGGCGGCGGCGCCGGCGCGGCCGCCGCATCGGGCGGCGCACCCGGGCTGCCCGCGGGCGAGTCGGCGATCGCGCGCTTCATGGTGGACTTCACCGCCAAGGCGACGGAAGGCAAGATCGACCCGGTGTTCGGCCGCGATCGCGAGATCCGGCAGATGATCGACATCCTGTCGCGGCGCCGGAAGAACAACCCGATCTGCGTGGGCGAGCCGGGCGTGGGCAAGACCGCCGTGGTCGAAGGCCTCGCGCTGCGGATCCACGAAGGCGACGTGCCCGACAGCCTCAAGAACGTGCGCCTGCTGTCGCTCGACCTGGGCCTGCTGCAGGCCGGCGCGAGCGTGAAGGGCGAGTTCGAGAACCGGCTCAAGAACGTAATCACCGAGATCAAGGCGTCGCCGACCCCGATCATCACGTTCATCGACGAAGCCCACACGCTCATCGGCGCCGGTGGCGCCGCGGGCACGGGCGACGCCGCGAACCTGCTCAAGCCCGCGCTCGCGCGCGGCGAGTTGCGCACGATCGCCGCCACGACGTGGTCGGAGTACAAGAAGTACTTCGAGAAGGACCCGGCGCTCGAGCGCCGCTTCCAGCTCGTGAAGCTCGACGAGCCGTCGGCGGCCGACGCCGTGGTCATGATGCGCGGCCTGCGCGACACCTACGAGAAGGCGCACGGCGTGCGCATCCTCGACGAAGCCGTCGTCGCGGCGGCCGAACTGTCGAGCCGCTACATCGCCGGCCGCCAGCTGCCCGACAAGGCCGTGGACCTGCTCGACACCGCGAGCGCGCGCGTCAAGATCGGGCGTGCGACCAAGCCCGAGGCCGTGGACCAGCTCGAGCGCCGCATGTACGCGATCGACAAGGAGCGCCTCGCGCTCGGCGCCGACTCGCGCATGAGCGGCAGCGCCGACCAGTCGGCGCGCATCGCCGAACTCGACGCCGAGTTCGCCGAACTCGAACGCCAGAAGAACGACCTCGTCGAGCGCCACGCGCGCGAGAAGGCGGTGGTGGACGAGGTGCTCGCGCTGCGCGGCAAGCTCGAAGCCGCCGCACAGGGCAAGGGCGAGGCGCCGCCGCAGGCCGAGCTCGACGCCGCGCTCGTGAAGCTCACCGAGACGCAGGGCGACTCGCCGCTCGTGCCGCTCGACGTGGACGCGCGCCTCGTGGGGCAGGTCGTCGAGAGCTGGACCGGCATCCCGGTGAGCAAGATGGTCAAGGACGAAGCCGCGGCCACGCTGCAGTTCAAGGACCGCGTCGCCGAGCGCCTCAAGGGCCAGGACCACGCGATCGAGGCGGTGGACCGCGGCCTGCGCGCGGCGCGCGCGGGACTCAAGAACCCGCAGACGCCGATCGGCGTGTTCCTGTTCGTCGGACCGTCGGGCGTGGGCAAGACCGAGCTCGCGACGACGGTCGCCGACCTCATGTTCGGCGGCGAGCGCTTCCTGACCGTGGTGAACATGTCGGAGTTCCAGGAGCGCAACAGCGCCTCGCGCCTGATCGGCACGGGCGCCGGCTACGTGGGCTACGGCGAAGGCGGCGTGCTCACGAACGCGGTGCGCCAGCGGCCGTACTCGGTCGTGCTGCTCGACGAGGTCGAGAAGGCCGACCGTGACCTGCTCAACCTGTTCTACCAGGTGTTCGACAAGGGCACGCTCGCCGACGGCGAAGGCCGCGTCATCGACTTCAAGAACACGATCGTGCTGCTCACGAGCAACCTCGCCACGGACATCATCACCCAGATGTGCAGCTCGCCCGTGAAGCCGACGCGCGAGGAACTGGTCACGGCCATCCGCCCGACGCTGTCGGAGTTCTTCAAGCCGGCGCTGCTCGCGCGCATGGAGATCGTGCCGTTCCTGACGCTGGCGCCCGAGTTCCTGTCGGACATCGTGCGGCTCAAGCTGCGCAAGATCGAAGGCCGGCTGCGCGACAGCCACAAGATGAAGCTCGAGTTCGACCCGAAGATGATCCAGGTCATCACGGACCGCTGCACCGAAGTCGAGACGGGTGCGCGCAACATCGATCACATCATCAACCAGACGCTGCTGCCGATGCTGTCGTCCGCGCTGCTCGAACGCATGACGCAGGGCCCGCTGCCCGGGGCCGTGCGCATGACGGTGAGCGAGGACGGCACGTTCGGCGTCGAATTCGTCGAGGCCGCTTCCTGAGAGGATTGCCCTCATGAGCCCCGAAGCCGAAAAGGCGTTCTTCCGGCTGGAAGTGGACGGCGTCAGCGAGCCGCTCGACGTGACCGCGTTCAGCGGCACCGAAGGCCTGTCGCAGCCGTACCGTTTCGAGGTGGAGCTGGCCACGACGGGAGCGGACCTGGCGTTCGACGACTTCCTCGGCAAGCCGGCGCTGCTGTCCATCGAGACCAGCGGCGACACGCGCTGGTTCCACGGGATCGTGTCCGAGTTCGAGGAGAAGCACCACGGTCCGCAGCGGTCGAACTGGACCGCCGTGATCGTGCCGCGGCTCTGGACGCTCGGCCTGCGCCGCGACTGCTGCATCTACCAGGACGCGAACGGCCCCGACGTGATCAAGAAGGTGCTGCAGGAGGCGGGCTGGGCGGAGGACGAGGACTTCTGCTTCCGCCTGCAGGAGGAGTACGCGGTTCGCGAGTACTGCGTGCAGTACCGCGAGACCGACCTCGCGTTCGTGTCCCGGCTCATGGAAGAGGACGGCATCTACTACTACTTCGAGCACGGTGAGTCCGGGCACAAGATGGTGATCTCGGATCACACCGGCGGGTACGCGGACATCTCCGGCGACGTCGAGGTGCGGTACCGCGAGGGCGACGAGGGCATGCAGGCCGAGCACGAGCAGATCCGGCGTGCCAGCTACTCGCGTTCGCTGCGCCCCGGCAAGTACACGCTCACGGACTACAACTTCAAGAAGTCGGCGGTGGATCTCGAGTCCATGGCCGAAGCGTCGGCCGAAGCCGACTACGAGTACTACGACTTCCCGGGCCGCTACGAGGACACCGATCACGGTGCCGGGCGCAGCAACGTGCGCATGCAGTCGCTGCGCGCCGAGCGCGACCTGCTGGACGGCGAGACGAACTGCCGCCGGTTCGCGAGCGGCCACAAGTTCAAGATGATCGAGCACCCGAGCGACGCGCTGAACAAGGAGTACGTGCTCGTGCGCGTCGAGCACGAGGGCACGCAGCGCCAGGCGGCCGGCGCCGACGCCATGGGCGGGGGCGACGAAGACCCGCACATGTACACGGCCGAGTTCGAGGCGATTCCCTCGGAGGTCCTGTGGCGGCCGCCCGCGGTGACGCCGCGTGCGCTGGTGGAAGGGCCGCAGACGGCGGTCGTGACGGGCCCGGCCGGCGAGGAGATCCACTGCGACGAGTTCGGCCGCGTGAAGGTGCAGTTCCACTGGGACCGGCTCGGGCAGAACGACGACAAGTCGTCGTGCTGGATCCGCGTGAGCCAGCCGTGGTCGGGACAGGCCTACGGCGGCATGATCATTCCGCGCATCGGCAACGAGGTCGTGGTCAGCTTCCTCGAGGGTGACCCCGACCTGCCGCTGATCACCGGGCATGTCTACAACTCGGATCGGTCGTACGGCTACACGCTGCCGAACGACAAGACGCGCACGTCGCTCAAGACCTACTCGTCACCGGGCGGCAGCGGTTTCAACGAGCTGCGGTTCGAGGACGCCGCCGGCAGCGAAGAGATCTACCTGCACGGCCACAAGGACTGGAACATCGAGGTCGGCAACGACCGCACGCAGACGATCGGGCACGACAGCACGCACGAGGTCGGCAACGACGAGAAGCAGAAGGTCACGCGCGACCGCACGCGCGAGGTCGGCCGCAACGAGACCGTCACCGTGACCGGCGACCAGTCGATCACCGTGCAGGGCGGCCGCACGGTGGGCGTGACCAAGGACGATTCGCTCAAGGTGGACGGCGCGCGCACGGTGAACATCACCGGGGCCGACACGCTCAACGTGAAGGGCGACCGCACCACGAGCGTGAGCGGCAAGCACGACGTGTCCGTCGCGGGCGACGAGTCGGTCGGCGTGAAGGGCAACCAGGAAATCGCCGTGGACGGCAACCGCTCCGAGACCGTGAAGGGCGACGCGTCGCAGACCACCGACGGAAACCACTCCGGCTCGGTGAAGGGCAACGTCTCGCTCAAGGTGGACGGCGACTGGAGCGTGGACGTGAAGGGCAAGATCGGCATCAAGGGCGGCGACGAGATCGTGATCGAGTGCGGCTCCGCCAAGATCACGCTCAAGAAGAGCGGCGACGTGAAGATCGAAGGTGCGAAGGTGGACGTGAAGGCCAGCGGCAACCTGACGCTGAAGGGCGCGCAGGCCGCGGCGAACTGATCGGTGCGGGCCCGGGCCCGCCGGATTTCCATCCATCCACGGGAGGTGCAGATGCGACTCAACCCCAGGCAGGTGTCGGCGCTGCGTTCGACGGCCCTGCGCCAGCCGAAGCAGTCCGTCGAGGCGCTCGAGCAGTCGCTCCTGCGCGTGGGCGTGAACCAGCGGATCGCGAGAATCGTCGCCGACAAGATCGTGCAGGCGGTCATGCGCAACCAGATGCAGTCGGCCCGGCTGCACACGGTGCTGCTGGGTACGGCGTTCGCGCCGCGCTGGCAGCCCGGTGCGTTCCAGCCGCTGCGCTCGGTCCGCGGCGACGGCCGGCATCCGTCGGTGAGCTCCATGACGGTGCGGCGCGCGGCGGAATCGTTCGCCTGACCGCCACACGCCGAACGGGCGCGTCTTCCTCGCGGAAGGCGCGCCCGTGGCGTTTCGGCGGGAACTCCTAGTCGAGCGGCAGGCCCAGCACGAACTCGGGGTTCTTGCCCTCGAGCGTCACCGCCGGCTTCAGCGTGACGACCGCCGTGCGTGCGCCGCTCTCGTCGGTCTCGACGACGGCCGTGAGCGCGTCGTCGCCGGCCTCGTGCAGCAGGCCGCCGAGGTCCGCCTTGAGCCGCGCCACGATCCACGCGCACGCGTCGGCGTCGGCCGCGCCCGCCGGCAGCTCGCCCAGCAGGGCGCCGCAGGCCTGCGCGAACCGGCCGGCGGTGAGCTGGTAGGAGAGCGTGCCTTCGAGCGTCAGCCGCTGCGGCGCGAGCCGGTGCAGCGTGGTGACCAGCGGCAGGTTCACCTGCGGCACGTCGAGCGGCCCCACGAGCGGGGCGAACGCGCCGTGCGCGAGCAGCAGCATCTGCATTTCGGCGAACGGGATCTCGGTCGCGAGCGCCTGCGATTCGTTCGCCTTGACCGGGTAGCCGCGCGTCGGCATGTCGGCGAAGCGCCCGCCGGCGCCCGACAGGTCGAGCGCGTGGCCGTGCGTGCGCACGCTGCGCGCGAGCGCGGCGCCCACCAGCCAGCCGCCGCGGCCCCACAGGTAGGAATCGGGATTCGACTCGCTGCAGGTCTCGCCCGGGAACGGTTCGCGGAGCAGGAAGCGGTTGAGCGTCAGGCACAGCCAGCGCGCATCGTCCGACTTCTGCAGCGCCGCGAACGCGGCGTGCGCCGGGCTCTGCAGCTTGTTCGCCACTTCCGGGATCGCGGCGGCCTGCACGAGGAAGCGCAGGTCGAGGATGCCGGCGTGGGCGTGACCGACCACGCAGCACTGCAGGTCGGCGGCCATGGCGCCGAGCGCGGCCAGGTCGGCGACGTCGGAGGGCTTGTGCGTGAAGTCGAAGTCGAGCACCACGAGCGACGGCGACGCGCCCGATTCGAGCGCGGGTTCGTACACCGATTCGCGGAACCGCTGCACCAGCGCGGCGCGCGGGACCGAGCACGCCGAAAGTTCGACGGTATCGCCCACGTGCGAGGCGAGCAGCGCCAGCCCGCGCCAGGCGGCCTCGACGCGCTGCGTCTTCGGGTCGTGCAGCGTGGCGTCGGGGGTTCCCGCGCCGGGCAGCGGCAGGGCGACCCCGATCGAACTGCACCACGCGTCGGCCGCGTTCGGCGCGACGGCCGCGGGCGCGCCACTGTCCACGCCCAGGTCGGTGACCACCACGATGCGCCAGGGCATCACGCTCATCTCGCACTCCTCGGCAGACGGGGTTTCGGTTCCGGCCGCGTTCCGTGCGGCCGTTGCGGGCCTCCGGCCGGGGGCGCCGAAGGGGCGGCCGGCCCGGACTCGGCGGGAGAGTGTTCGGGCTTGCAACCCGGCGCTTCCCGTCGCACCTTGCTCCCGGAGTCGTCCCATTCACGGCCCGGCAGGACGTCGAGGCGAACACGGCAGCGCGGCAACGGATTCCGCGCGGACGCCGCCCTCGGACGATGCCGCGCGCAAGCTACCAGAAATCCACCGGCGCTAGGGTTTCCGTCTCCCGCGTGCCAGAGGATCCCGCCCGATCATGCACGCTCGCCTTCGCCCCTCCGTGAAGCGCTCGCTCGTGTTCCTCGCCGTCGGTGCCGCGCTCGCGGCGGGTTTCGCCTCGCGCGCCGTCGCGGCGTGGAGCAGTGCCCCGGTGACCGTCGCGTCGTCGGCCGGCACGCAGGCCGGACCGATCCTGGTGAACGCGCCGAACGGCGTGTACGTCGGCTGGACGGACCGGCGCGACACGTCCGGCGTGTGGGCGAATCGCGTGGACTCGGCCGGCGTGGCCGAGAGCGCGATCGGGTTCCCCGTCGGACCGCCGGATTCCGCGGTGACCGGGCCGGTGGCGACCGCCGACGGGACGGGCGGCATGGTGCTGGCGTGGTCCGACCTGCGCAGCGCCCCGCGCGCGATCTTCGCGAACCGCATCACGACCTCGGGTTCGCACCAGTGGACGCGCAACGGCGTCCGCGTCTCGACCGGCGCCGGCGCGCAGGTGACGCCCTCGGTCGCGTCCGACGGTGCGGGCGGCGTCTTCGTCGCGTGGCAGGATTCGCGCAACGGCAACGCCGACATCTTCGCGCAGCATGTGCTCGCCGACGGTTCGCTCGCGTGGGGCGCGAGCGGCGTGGCGGTGTGCACCGACGACAGCACGCAGGAATCGCCGCAGATCGTCGCCGACCGCATGGGCGGCGCGGTCGTGTCGTGGGAGGACCGCCGCAACAACTCGCTCACGAGCACGCAGGTCTACCTGCAGCGGCTCGCGGCGAGCGGCGCGGTGCGCTTCGCCGCGAACGGGATTTCGGTGGACGGCAACAGCTCCACGACGCGCGCGCGTCTCGCGTGCGAACCGAACGCGTCCACGGTGGTGATGTTCGCCGACACGATCGGCTCGGGCAGTTCGTACGGCCTGTTCGCGCAGCGCTTCGATTCGACCGGCACGTCGCTCTACACGGGCGGCAACCGCGCGGTGCTGTCCGCGAACGCGAACCCGCTGTGGCCCGTCGCGGTGTTCGCGCGCAACAACGGCCAGGCGCTGTTCGTGTACGCCTCGCCGACCGAGATCCGCGCCCGCGTGCAGTCGGCGACGGGGGCCGACGTGTGGGGCGGCTCGAACGGCACGGCGCTCTCGGGCGTCGCGCCCGTGGCGGCCGCGGGAGTCGGCGCGATTCCCGACGGCGCCGACGGCGCGTGGGTCACGTGGACGGACGGCAACGCCGTGCGCACGCAGCACGTGCTGTCGGGCGGTTCGCTGCCCATGGGCAACACGCCGGTCACGATGTCGCCCGCGACCACGCGCACACGCGGCAACGCCGTGGGCGCGCTGCTGCCGACCGGCGACTTCGTCGCCGCGTGGGAGGACGCCGACACCGGCGGCTCGCCCGACACGAACCTGGTCCTGCAGCGGCTGGGTCCGAACCGCATCGTGGGTGCGTACTGGCGCGTCGTGGCCAGCAAGGGCGGCGGTGGTTCGCTCACGCCCGGTGCGGGCGTGCAGATCGTGGCCGAGCACGATTCGCTGCGCTTCGTGGCGACGGCGGATCCCGGCTTCCATGTCGCCACCATGATCGCGGACGCGGTGGGCTACGGCCCGGTGCCGAACCTCACGTTCCACGACATCACCTCGAACCACACGCTGACGGTGTCGTTCGACAACGCCCAGCTCACGCAGCAGGTGATCACCGCGGCCGACAGCTACCGGCTGCTGTCGTTCCCGTTCGCGTTCTCCAACGACACGCCCGACTCGGTGTTCCGCGACCTGTGGCCGCCCGACCCGGCGCGCTGGCGGGTCGGACGCTGGGACCCGGTCGCGAAGCTCTACGGCACGCCTTCGACGTCGTTCACGCACGTCGAGGCGGGCAAGGGCTTCTGGCTCGCCACGCACGTGGCCGACACGCTCGACTTCTTCGGCGCGCCGGTGTCGCAGTCCGATCTCGGCGTGGCGCTGACGCCCTCGACCGCGGAGTCCACGGGCTGGAACCAGATCGGCGTGCCGTTCCGGTTCCCGCTCGCGGTGTCGGCGCTGCGCGTGCGCAGCGGCGGCGGTGCCTACGTGCCGCTCGTCTCGAGCCAGACCTGCACGGACTCGGTCGTGATCGGCTGGGACACGGTGAACGGCTACCAGCCGGTCACCACGCTGCTGCCCGGCCGCGGCTACTGGTTGTTCAAGCGCACGGCGGCCAACGTGACGCTGCGCTTCCCCTACGAGTACAGCCAGGGTGCGTTCGCCGGCACGCCGGAGCCGCAGCGCTCGGGCGACTGGGCGCTCGCGCTGACGCTGTCGCAGGCGGGCGCGCCCGACGCGCATCTCACGCTCGGCGCCGACGAGCGCACGCGCACGCTCGCGCGCTTCCCGGCGTCGCCGGGCCGCGATCTCGCGCTGTGGACGCGCGCGGACGGTGCCGACGCGTCGGCGGCGCTGCGGCCTGACGCCGCGCTGCTGGCGTGGGATGTGTTCGCGAGCGGCGAGGGCGCGCTCGCGCCCGCGACGCTCGCGGTGGCGTTCGACGGCCTGCCGGCGGGACGCGAAGTCGTGCTCGCCGATCCGGCGACGGGCTGGTCGCGCGTGGTCGCCGACGGCGACCGTGTGCAGCTGGCGGTCGGCGGTGACGCGCGGCGGCTGGTGCTGAGCGTGCGCGCCGCGGGCGGTCCCGCGGTCACGGGAGTCACCACGCTGCGGGCGCTCGCGCCCAACCCGTTCCGCGACCACGCGACGTTGTCGTTCGTGCTGGGAATGCCGGGCGACCTGCGCGCGTACGTGTACGACGTGACGGGGCGGCGCGTGGCCGACCTGTCGCGCCGCGGTCTCGCCGCGGGCGAACACGTGATCGGCTGGGACGGCCGCGACGGCTCGGGCGAGCACGTCGCGCCCGGCGTGTACCTCGTGCGCTGGAGTGCGGGCGGACGTTCGGGCTCCGCGCGGATCGTGTCCTTGCAGTGACCTGACTTGCCCCGGGGCGAGGCTGCCCCGATGCTTCCTCGTCGCTCGCCCCCTCGGGGCGGGCCCGAGTTCCCCATCTCTTCCGGAGGCCTTGCTCGATGAAGTCGTTCCGCATGACGTTCGCCGCCGCCGCCACGCTCGTGTGCCTCGCCGCCGTCGCGTTCGCCGCTGCCCCGGCCGGCAAGCCCGCGCAGCCGACCAAGCCCGCCGCCGCCGCGAAGAAGCCCGCCGCGGCTGCCGCCGACAAGGCGATGGCCGCGATCGACGCCCAGGTCGCCGCGGTCAAGGTGGACCGGTCGAACCCGAACTGGAAGCTGCAGCTGCCGCAGCCCAAGGCGGTCGCGTTCACGCCCGGCAAGCAGTACTTCGTGCGCATGACGACCAACAAGGGCGAGGTGGTCATCCGCTTCATGCCCGACATCGCGCCGATGCACGTGACGAACTTCCTGTACCTCACCAAGCTCGGCTTCTACGACGGCACGCCGTTCCACCGCGTGATCACCCGCTTCATGGCGCAGGGCGGCGACCCGACCGGCACCGGCAGCGGCAGCCCGGGCTACGGCTTCGGCGGCGAGTTCTCGGACAAGGCCAAGCACGATCGTCCCGGCCTGCTGTCCATGGCGAACGCCGGCCCCGGCACCGACGGCAGCCAGTTCTTCCTCACGTTCGTGCCCACGCCGTGGCTGAACGGCAAGCACACGATCTTCGGCGAAGTCGTCGAAGGCCTCGACGTGCTCAAGGCGCTCGAGGCGGCCGGCTCGCAGGGCGGCGCCCCGACGGAGCGGCTGACGCTCGAGAAGTGCGTGGCGGAAGTGCGCTGACGCACGCGCGCCGCGAACGATCGAACCCCCGGCCGCCTGAGGCGACCGGGGGTTCTCGTTTGGCGCGCGGAACGGTGACGCGTCGCCCGGTTCGCGATCACCAGTCCACGCGCAGCGCCAGCTGCCAGTTGCGCGGCGCGGCCGGCAGCAGCAGCGGGCCGTAGTTGCCGTTCTCGTCGTCGTCCATCCAGCCGCCGGTCTCGTAACGCACGTCGGTCGCGTTGAGCACGCGCAGCGTGGCTTCGGCCTTCGCCCCGGCCAGCGCGCGCGCCACGCCGAACGACAGGTCGAACGTCGTGCGCGGCGCGATCGAGTTGGCCTTCGTCTCGGTGTTGTCCACGTACAGCCGGCCGGCGTGGTGCGCCTCGGCGCCCAGCGTCACGCCCGCGCGCGCGAGCCGCACGGACGCGTTCGCCATCACGGCGGGCGAGCCGCCGATCGCGTTGCCCGCGTAGCTCACGTCGTCGGCGCTCGTGGGGCCGTAGTGCTCGACGTAGTCCACGAAGTGGTGGTCGGCCAGCGTGGCGTTGCCGTCGCACGCGAGCATCGCCGTGCCCAGCGCGCGCGCGAACGTGCCCGCGAGTTCGACGCCCTGGTGCACGGACTTCGCGGCGTTGCCGAGGATCGGGTAACCGAGGTCGGAGTCGTACTGGCCGGCCCACACGAGCTCGTCCTCGAAGTCCATGCGGTAGAGCGTGGCCGTGACGCTGGCCTGCGCAGTGCGCCACGTGACCCCGGCTTCGAGGTCGCGCACGCGCTCGGGCTTGATGAGCGGGTTCTCGTACACGCCGTTCGCCACGTCCACGGTGCCGTAGAGCGGCAGGCTGCCCACGCCCTCGGCGTCGTACAGGTCGCGGAACGCGGGTTCGCGGCTGGCGAGCGCGGCGCTCGCGAACGCGTTCCAGCGTTCGCTCGGCGTCCACGTGACGCCGAGCCGCGGCAGCGCGAAATCGTAGTGCTGCGTGAACGCGATGCCGTCGAAGCGGTCGCCGCGCATGTCGTAGCCCTGGTGGCGCCACGCGAGGTCGGCCGTCACCTGCAGTTCGGGCCGCACGCGCCATTCCTCGCGCGCGAACATCCCGGCCGAAAGCGTGCGCGGGTGGTAGTCGTAGTACGCGGCGTCGGGCGCGGCGGCGGGGCCGAGCAGGTTGCCGCTCAGCACGCGGCCCACGTGGCGGCCGTCGTGGAAGCGCAGCTCGCCGCCCAGCGTGAACGCGCCCTGCTCGTGCGTCACGCGCAGCCGCGGCAGCCAGCCGAAGTGGCGGTTCGTCACTTCGCGCCGGCGCACGAGGTCGCTGCGCTCGACCGTGGCGCGGCCCTGGCCGTCGAGCACGACGTTGCCGTTGCCGTCGAGCACGTAGTAGTCGTGCGGCGCGAGCGTGGTGTCGGTGGTCTGCCATGGCGACAGCCGGTAGTCGGCGAGGCTGCGGCCCATGCGGCGCTCGTCGTACCAGCCGCGGCCGTCGAACCAGAACAGCGTCTGCGCCACCGTCGCGTGCGCGTTCAGCTCCCACGTGTGCTCGAGCTCGTAGTGCGGCTCGAAGAAGTGGTCCTGTTCGCCCTCGTACGTGATGGGGTTGAAGCGGCGGTCGCGGTCGGCGTCGCCGGTGACCTTGCCGTCGAGCCGGTCGCGCGACACGCCGAGGTAGGCGAGGTGGGTGTTCTCGGGCCCGCCGTAGAGCCGCAGGTCCCACTGCTGGTCGAGCCCGGTCTTGCGCGCGGAGAACGCGTACGACCACAGCCGCGACCACGACCGCTCGCGGTAGCCGTCGGTTTCGATGCGCGAGTAGCGCGCCTGCAGGTTCCAGTCGTTGCGCAGCGTGCCGCTGACCGCCTCGAGCGCCAGCCGCCGCGTGTTCCACGAACCGACCGACGTGGTTGCGGTGAGCCGCGGCGTGCGCTCGAACGCGCCGGTGCGCACGTTCACGGTGCCGCCGAGCGCGGCGGCGCCGTAGAGCGCCGCGCCCGCGCCGCGCTGCACGTCCACGGCCTCGGCCGAGGCGAACAGGTCGGGATGGTCGATCCACCACACCTCGTGCGACTCGGGATCGTTGAGCGGCACGCCGTTCACGGTCACGCCGATGCGGCGCTGCGGGAAGCCGCGCAGCGACAGGTACGAGTAGCCGATGCCGTTGCCGGCGTCGGAGTAGGCGTACGCGCCGGGCAGCGAGGCGAGCAGCATGGGCGAGTCCTGCCCGAAGTTGCCGCGGCGGATCGCGTCGGCGCCGAGCCGGTCGTGCGCGGTGGCGGAGCGCTGGTCGAAGCGCGTCGTGCTGACTTCGGACACCGGCAGCACGACGACGCGGCGCAGCGTGTCGGTCGGCGCGGCGGTGCCCGCGGCGTGCGCGGTGGACCCCAGGGTCGCGGCGAGCGCGAACGGAACGAGCAGGCGGTTCATGCGGGAACCTCTCGGGTGCGGCGGGTGAACAGGCGATGCGAAAGCCACACGAGCGCGGACGAGCCGAGCCCGGCGTAGATCGGTTCGATGGACCACGGATAGCCGCCGCGCGGCACGGCGAGTGCGTGCGCGTACAGCACCCACGCGAGCGAGACGAGCAGCGGGACCAGCATGAGCAGCAGCGCGCCGCGCGGCCCGGGACGGCCGCGGCCGGCGAGCGCGAGGCCGACGGGCAGCAGCAGCGCGGGCGTGGTGATCGAGCCCAGGTCGTGCCACAGCCCGATCACGGTGGGGCTCGCCAGCGCGAGCACGGTGGCGAACGCGGTCGCGAACCACAGCCCGGCGCGCGAGAGCGCGGGCAGTCGAGACTCGTCGCCGCCGCGCAGACGCCACACGAAGTCGCGGCTCACGGTGGTGGCGGCGATGAACGCGTACGAATCGATGGTGCTCATGACCGTGGCGATCATGCCGAGGTAGAAGAGCCCGAGCGCGACCGGCGGCAGCGTGAGCCGCGCGAGTTCGGGGAACGCGAACACGGGATCCTTCAGGTTCGGAAGCAGCGCGCGCGCGTACAGGCCGCACGTGGTGGTCATGAAGTCGAACAGGATCCAGAACGCGATGGACCACAGCACGCCGTGCCGTGCGACCTTCTCGTCGCGCGCGGCGTAGGCGCGCTGGAAGAAGCCCGGGTCCACGAGCGTGCCGAGCGCGATGAAGTACCACACGAAGATCGCGCCGGGTGCGTTGCCGCCGTGCCACACGAAGTGCTCGTGCGGCACGCGCGGCACGAGGAACCCGAGCCCGCCGTGACGCGCCACGAGGAACGCGACCATGAGCGCGAAACCGCCGTACATGAGCGCGAACTGGATCTGGTCCGTGAACACCACGGTGCGCAGGCCGCCGCGGTCCACGTAGAATACGGACAGCACGGCGGCGGCGATCACGCACGGGACGAGCGGCAGCCCGAACATGGCGGAGAACAGCGTGCCGAGCATGAGCACGTACGCCGCGGGCGCCGAGGTGAGGAACACGGCGACGGCCCCGACCACGGCGGCGCCGCGGCCGTAGTGCGCGTGCAGCAGGTCGGGCATGGTGTAGTGCGACGTGCCGCGCGCACGCCGCGCGAACAGCAGCGCGAACAGCAGCGCGCCGACGTAGTAGGGCACGCCGAACACGAGCCAGTTGGCGACGCCGTAGCGCCACGAGTACTCGCCCACGCCGAGGATGCCGCCGTACCACGTGGACACGAGCGTGGCGACGAACGCGGGCAGGGTGACGGCGCGCCCGGCCACGAAGAAGTCGTCGTTGCTCGGGCGCGAGCCGAAGCGGCGCGCCCAGATGAGACCGAGCATGACAAAGTACGCGGCGACGAGCGCCCAATCGAGCGGGCTGTGGCTGAACATAACTGCTGCCTTCCCGGCGGGTCTCGCGGTGCCCGGCGCGGCGGGAAACGCGAAAGCCGTCCGCGAAGGGACGGCTGGAAAGGCAACTCGGTCCTGCCGAATCGTCTTGGCCGTTTCCCTACGCTGGTGTGAACCAGATCAGGTTCGACGGGTGTGATCTCAGGTCGGGTTTCTCTCCGACCACCCCGAACGACGACGTCCGCTGTGGCTTGCTGCGGACGGGCGGGAGAATGGGGCGGGTCGTTCGGGAATGCAAGCGGGCGGGGCGCTGTGTGCCTGGTTCGGGAAGCGGGGCTCGCTTGCTTCGCGGAGGCTTGCTCGCTTGCTTCGCTTCGCATCGCTGGTTCACGGCTTCCTTCTGCGTCGCCTTACCCTGCGCAGCAAGGGGCCTTTCGCGGACGTTCGGGCCGGCATCCTGCCGGCCCTCTCTGACGAATCGACTCGCTCTCGCCATCCCTGGCTTCGCGAGTCGCCTGGTCCCGCTGCAGGCCCCTTGCTGCTCCGGGCGCGGCTCGGCGGAGGTGGTTTCAGAACCACCTGGGTGAGCGGGTGTGCAGATTCCTGTTGACGGGATTCGCGCGTGCATGTGGCGCGGAGCGCGGATGTCGTCTCGGGTTCGCGCGATCGTCGCGACGTTCGCGCGTGGCGCGTCTTCGCAGGTCCTGGCTCGCGCGTTGTCGTCGCGGGCTGCGTTCGTGCGCGTGCGCGCAGTGGCGGCGGCCGAAAATGCGCGTGCGACAATGCGCGCACACCCGCCCCCGGAGCGGAGTGTCGTGATGAAGTCGTTCGCGTTCGATGCGCTGTCGCCGGAAGCCGTTCGCCGTCGTCTCGATGTCGTGGACCTCGCCGAGAAGCAGGCGCTCGCCGAAGCGCTGTCATTGATCGCGCTGATGGATGCGCGGGGCGACTACCTCGAAGCCGGGTATTCGTGCATGCAGAAGTACTGCATGGGGCGGCTGGGGATGTCGGAGGATCGCGCGGGCAAGCGCATCACGGTCGCACGCGCGGGGCGGCGGTTCGTCGGCGTGTTCGAGCGTCTCGCGGACGGGCGGCTGAGCGTGAGCGCCGCGCTCGTGCTGGCGCCTCGGTTGTGCGAGGCGAACGCCGAGGCGCTGCTCGCACTCGCGGAGCGTCGTTCGCGAGGTGAAGTGTTGCGACTGCTCGCCGAGCGCGACCATGCGGCGAAGGCGCTGGCGACGCAGGCGCCCGCGCCATCGAATCCGCCCTCACCCGCTTCCGGCGATGAGTCGCCCGCCGTTTCGCGTCCCGACCTGCTCGGACCTGACACGCCCGTGACCGAATCCGCCCCGGGGCGGATGAAAACGCACATCCGCGGCCGAGTCTTCGAGACCGAGACCGGCGCGCACGGCATTCGCGTCGAGCTCACCGAAGAAGAGTTCGCCGACTTCGCCAAGGCTCGCGACCTGCTCGCGCACGTGGTGCGCAACGGCGACGCCGCCGAAGTGATCGCGCGAGCGCTCCGCCACTATGCCGCGCATCTCGAGAAGAAACAGTACGGCGCGAAGCCCGGCTCGCCCGAACTGAAGCGCGTTCCCAAGGGCCGCCACATCCCGAAGGCCCTGCGCCGCTTCATCGCCGATCGCGACGGCCGCTGCTGCTCGTTCGTCAGCCCCGACGGCCATCGCTGCTGCGAGACACGAGCGCTGCAGGTGGACCACATCGTGCCGCGCTCACAGGGAGGCGAAACGAAGGCCGAGAACCTTCGCCTGCTCTGCGCTCACCACAACCGCCACGAAGCCGCGAAGAGGATCGGCGAAGAGAAGATCGCTGCCGTCCGTGAACAACACGAACGCGCGGTCGCCGAGCAGAAGAAGGCGAAGGAAGAAGAAGCCGACCGCGCGCTCGCCCGCCGCGAGAGCGACGCCGACCTGATGTCCGCCCTGCGGGGCCTGGGCATGACGCGCGAGCAGGCCGAGATCGCCATCGAGCGCACGACGCACCTGGCCTTGGGAAAGATCGAGGACCGCGTGCTCGCCGCACTCAAGGAACGAGGCAAGGGCCTCGCCGCGTGAGCCCGGGGTGCGGCATCGCGCCCCGCTCGCGTCCCTCAGTACATCCCCGGGTGCAGCAGCGCCACGACGGCGTCGAACAGCGGGCGCGTCAGCATCGGGAACAGCTGCCACGCGGCGATCAGGCCCACGAACGAGAGGCCCGGGAAGCGGTGCACTTCGCGGATGCGGCGGGCGAGCGCTTCGGGCATCGCGAGCGTCACGACCTGCGCGCCGTCGAGCGGGGGCAGCGGCAGCAGGTTGAACGCGGCCAGGATCACGTTGAGCATCGCCAGCACCGACAGGCCGGTGGCGAAGAACGCGGCCATGGTTCCTTCGGCGGCGCCGGGGGCCACGACGAGCCGGTCGAGCGTGACCTGGGTCGGCGCGTCGAAGAAGCCGAACGCCAGTCCCGCGCGCAGCAGCGTGAACGCCACGATCGCGATCAGCAGGTTGCCCGCGGGCCCGGCCGCGGCCATGAGTGCGGCGCGACGCGGGTGGCGTTCGGCCCACTCGGGGTCGTACGGCGCGCTCGCCCAGCCGAGCGTGAGCCCGTGCGTGAGCGAGGTGACGATCGGCACGATCACCATGCCCAGCGGGGAGCGCGCCATGTGCGGCAGGGGGGACAGCGTCACCAGTCCGGCGTCGGACGCGGTCGAGTCGCCGCCGCGACGGGCGGCCCAGGCGTGGGCCGCCTCGTGCACGGTCGTCGAGAACAGGAACGCCGGCAGCCAGAAGACGAGCGCGTGGAAGATGGCGATGGTCATGGTTCCCCCGCGGGGCGATGGGCAGGAAGCAGGCCATGGGGTGGCGTGGGGGAGTGACGGCGCGATTCCCGGCAGTTGGGCCGCACGCGGGCGGAGGCGTGGCGCCGCGCCGGGCGGGCGGCCGCTCATGTTGCAGTGCGGCGCGCTGCAGAACGCGCGTGTGGGCGTCGTGGTGGGCGCTGCTGAACGCCGGCGCAGTAGCGCCGAACTTCATGGGCTCGCGGGCGGCCGAGTCCAGTCATACCAAACAGCCCACGGCATGCTTGTGTGTTCGCACCCAAGAAGCCGCGAACCCGTGCACCTTGCCGACATCCGAGGGCGCCACGTACCCGGTCGCAACGCTTCGCCACTGACGTACCCCCGGCCCAGGGCGAACACCCACCCCCCTTCTGCCCGAAGCCCACGTTCGTCTCGCATGAGGAGGGAGTCGCATGAACCGTTGGAGCTCGATCGTCGCCGCCGTCGTCTGTTGTCTCGCGTTCGCCGGGGCCGCGCTCGCCGCGCCGGTCCCCGGGGTCTACCAGTCCACGTTCTTCGGCGGGCCATTGCTCGAGGGGCGGTCGTCGCAGTCGTGGTCCGCGCCGGCGAACGGCGCGCAGGGCCTGGGCGACGTGTACAACGCGCAGTCGTGGAACGGCGCCGCACTCGGCACGCAGTGGGCGTTCTCGTGCGGCACGCAGAACGCGCCGCAGCTCGTGCAGGACAACCGCGTCTCGGGCACGGGCACGGTCGTGTACACGAACTCGTTCCTCGGCGGCACGTTCTACTTCAACAACGGTCCGTGGTGCTCGGGCGCGTCGTGCACCGGCACGATCAACCAGACGATCGAGACCGTGACCGTGCAGTACGCCGGCGGGATCCCGTTCGCGGCGGTCGTGAACATCAACACGAGCGGCCTGTTCGACACCGGCACCTGCAACCTGACCTTCGCGATCGCGAACGGTGTCGGCCGCGGCGACACCGACGCGGGCCCGAAGCCGGCCACCTACCCGGCGTTCCTCGACAACGGCTGCGCGCCGTCGCGCGTGTACGGCAGCTGGGGCGACGTGATCACGATCACGGCGAAGATCGACTGCCCGACGCCGTCGCGCTCCGCCACGTGGGGCCAGCTGAAGAGCATGTACCGCTGAGGGCGTCCGCCGCTTCGGTGAACCGGAAGGGCCTCGCGCGAGCGGGGCCCTTCTCCGTATAGTGCGGCACCATGAGACAGAGAACAGGTGCGATCGTCTGCCCCCGCTGCGAGCGGCTCATCGCCGCCAACGAGAAACGCTGCCCGAACTGCGGGACGTGGCAGCCCGGCATGTTCGGCTACGGGCCCGCGCTCAGCCGCTGGCTCGGCGGCTCGCTCGACATCACCAACGCCATCACGCTGACCTGCGTCGCCCTGTACGTGCTGTCGCTGGCGCTCGACCCGATGGCGATCTTCCAGTTCCGCGGCGGGATCTTCGGGATCCTGTCGCCGTCGGGCGAGGCGCTGTTCAAGCTGGGCATGACCGGCGGCTACCAGCTGGTGACCGGGCAGTGGTGGACGCTGTGCACGGCGATCTTCCTGCACGGCGGCGTGCTGCACATCCTGTTCAACATGGCGGTCATGCGGCAGTACCTGCCCAACGTGGAGCACCTGTTCGGGCCGGTGCGCGCGTACACGATCTTCATGATCGCGGGCATCGCCGGGTTCGCGCTGTCGGCGGGCACGGGGCTGTTCTTCGGCGTGCACAACACGGTCGGCGCCTCGGGCGCGATCTTCGGGCTGCTCGGCGCGCTCATCTCGTACGGGCGGCGCACGCACCAGTCGTTCGTCACCAACCAGCTCTGGGGCAGCGCGATCATGATGTTCGTGATGGGGTTCCTCATGTCGGGCGTGGACAACTGGGCGCACGCCGGCGGGTTCGCGGGCGGCTACCTGTGCGCGCAGTTCATGCCCACGGCCGGGCGCCGCGAGCAGGCGGGCGAGCTCGTGCTCGCGGGCGTGCTCACGCTGGTGACCGTGGCCGGCTTCGTCCTGTCGCTGTTCGGCTTCGCGCCGGGCGGCCTGCACTGACCGCCATGGCGACCGCGAAGACCGCCGCACGCGAACTCGTGCGCTGCCCGTGGCCCAAGGCTTCGAACGCGCTCTACGTGCAGTACCACGACACCGAGTGGGGCGTGCCCGAGCACGACGACCGGGCGCTGTTCGAGAAGCTCATCCTCGACGGCGCGCAGGCCGGGCTGAGCTGGGAGACGATCCTGAACAAGCGCGAGAACTACCGGCGCGCGTTCGAGGGCTTCGAGATCGAGACCGTGGCCGGCTGGGGCACGCGCAAGATCGAGGCGCTCATGAAGGACGCCGGGATCGTGCGCAACCGCCAGAAGATCACGTCGGCGATCGGCAACGCACGCGTGTTCCTCGACATGCAGGCCGAGTTCGGCAGCTTCGACGCATGGCTGTGGGGCCACGTGGACGGCGTGGCGGTGCAGAATCGCTGGACGCGCGGCGGGCAGATTCCCGCGCGCACCGAACTGTCAGACGCGATCTCGAAGGCGCTCCACAAGCGCGGCATGCGGTTCGTGGGCAGCACGATCATCTACGCGTACCTGCAGGCGATCGGGGTGGTGAACGACCACCTCGTCGAGTGCTTCCGCCACGCCGAGTGCGCGAAGCTGGCCGCTCGGCCGGCCGCGCGGCCAGCCGCGCGCGGGAAACGCCGTGGGCGCTGAGTCGCCCGCCACGCTGCTGCAGGCGGTCGCGGAGCTGGCGACGCGCACCGGCGAAGTGGCGCGCGCGCGCTACGTGCCCGGGATCGCCGCCGACACCAAGGGCGACGGCTCGCCCGTGACCGTGGCCGACCGCGAGGCCGAGCGTTTCGCGCGCGAGTGGCTGGCCGAGCGGTTCCCGCGCGACGGCATCGTGGGCGAGGAGTTCGGGGTGGAGAGCGCGGGCGCCGCACGTCGCTGGATCCTCGACCCGATCGACGGCACCAAGTCGTTCGTCCGCGGCGTGCCGCTGTGGGGCACGTTGATCGCCGTCATGGAAGGAACCGAAGTGATCGCCGGGGCCGCCGCGTTCCCGATGACCGCCGAAGTCGTCGCCGCCGCACGCGGCGAGGGCGCGTGGTGGAACGGCGCGCGCTGCCGCGTGTCCGCCGTGGCGACGCTGGCCGAGGCCACCGTGACCAGCACCGGAACGGCGTTCGGCGCCGGCGACCCGCGCCGGGCGCGCTGGGACGCGCTCGCCGACCGCGCGGCGATCGTGCGCACGTGGGGCGACTGCTACGGCTACCTGCTGGTCGCCACCGGGCGCGCCGAAGTCATGATGGACCCGAAGCTCGCGGTCTGGGACGCGGCGTCGGTGCAGGTGATCGTGGACGAGGCCGGCGGGCTGTTCACGGACTGGACCGGGGCGCGCAGCCCCGAAGGACTGGGCGGCATCGCCACCAACGCCGCGCTCGCCGCCGAGGTGCGCGCCGCGCTGATCGGCGGCTGACGACGCCCGCGCGCGGCGGTAGAGTGCGCGCCGTGAAGCCCCCACGGACAAGGACGCCCGGACGCGCACGCGCGCTCGTGCTGGTGCTGTTCGCGCTCGCGCTGCTGCTCGCCGCCAACGTGATCGCGCGCGCCGAGACGCCGCCGCACGTGCTGGCGCCGCTGCCCGGCGATTCGCTCACGAGCCCGGCGGGCGATCTGCGTGCCACCGAACAGGTGCAGTTCCCGGTCACGCTCGGCACGTTCACCACCACGCTGCACGGCAGCCGCGCCGAGCGCACCGAGAACATCCGGCTCGCGGCCGAAGTGCTGGACGGGGTGGTGCTGCTGCCCGGCGACGTGCTGTCGTTCAACGAGCGCGTCGGCCCGCGCACCAGCGAGCGCGGCTACCTCATGGCGCCCGTGATCCTGCACGAGACCCGGCAGCTGCAGGCGGGCGGCGGCATCTGCCAGGTCGCGAGCACGATGTTCGTGGCCGGGCTGTTGAGCGGGCTGTCGGTGAACGAACGCTGGCGCCACTCGACGCCCGTGGACTACATCGCGATCGGCGAGGACGCCACGATCGCGTGGGGCGCGAAGGACCTGCGCCTGCGCAACGACCTCGCGCAGCGCGTGCGGCTGCGCGTGCGCATCGTGGGCACCACGCTGAGCGCGCGCTTCGAGGGCGAGCAGCCCGAGCCCGACGCGTTCGAACTGGCGCGCGAGGAGCGCGAACTGCCGGCCGAGCCCGGGCTGGACGACGCGCGCGCCGGGCTCGAGGTCGAACTCTACCGCGTGCGCCGCGGCGCGGCGGGCGGCGAGTCGCGCGAGCTGGTGCACCGCGACGTGATCCCGCCGTCGCGCGGACGCAAGGACCCATGAGGGCGCGCGAGCGCTCCAGCCGCGGGCGAAACGCGCGGTCGCCGTTCCCGGAGGGCGGGCGTGCGCGAGCGATCGCGTTCGCCCTCGCGCTGGCCGTCGCCGCCGCCGGCGTCGTGCCCGTGCGCACCGCGGCGTGGCCCGCGCCCGGCGGCGCACCCGAGCTGGCGCCGTACCGCGCGCTCGCGCGCAACGCCGCCGACGCCGAGGGCGCGCTCGCGGCGGCGCGGCTCGGTCTCGCCATGGCGCTGTCCGACGCCGGCGAGCTGCCCAGGTACGTGAAGGTGCCCGAGTGGCCCGGCTCGCCGCGTCCGGTGTACGCGACGCTCGTGCGCGGCCGCACCACGCGCGCGTGCGTGGGCACCGACGTGGCTCTGGGCGGCTCGCTCGCCGCCACGCTGTCGCGGCTCGGCGAACGGCTCGCCGACACCGACCTGCGCCGCCCGCCCGTGCGCGCCGAGGAACTCGACACGCTCCGCCTGGTCGTCGCGTTCGCGAGCGACCCCGTGGCCGTGCGCGATCCCATGACCGTGGACCCGCTGCGCGAAGGCCTGCGCGTCGAGACCGAGCGCGGCGCCGTGGCGTTCCTGCCCGGCGAGGCGCGCACGATCGGCTGGGCGCTGCGCGAAGCGAAGCGCATCGGCGTCACCGCCGGCGTGAGCGCGTCCGAAGTGCGCTACTCGCGATTCTCCGTCGTCACCGTGTCCGGTCCTGCCACGCTCCAGTCCCACCGTTCCGCCGCCGTCTCCCCATGAGGTCCGTCATGCCGCGTGCCGCCTTCCGCTGGTGTTCGCCGTTGTTGCTCGTGCTCTCGCTGCTCGCCGGTTCCGCGCTGCCCGCGCGCGCCGCGGCCACGCGCGTGACCGGGCAGGTGCTCGACTCCGAGACGCTGCAGCCGGTCGCCGGCGCCGAGATCGAACTGCAGAACTCCGGCGGCGGTCCCGGCTACTTCCGGGTGAAGGCCGACGCGAAGGGCGAGTTCGCGATCGAGCGCGTGGCGACGAGCCGCTACTACCTGTTCACGGTGGGCGCCGAGGGCTACTCGGACTGGGCGCTCGAGGGCTGGCAGTTCCCGGCCGCGCAGCGCGACGTGCGTATCGTGGTGCCGCTCGAACGCGCGGGTGAACTGCGCGTGAAGGTCACCGCGGTGTCGGGCGGCAAGCCGCTCGCGGGCGCTCGGGTGAACGTGCGCAGTGAACGCGCGCGCTCGTGGTGGGAGAACGCGAGCCGCGATCCCGAGCCGCGCTGGACGAACGCCGCCGGCGAGGTGGCGTTCACGGGATTGGCCACGGGCTACTGGACGGTCGCGGTCGAGGCTACCGGCCTGCGCTCCGACGAAGTGCAGCGCGTGCAGGTGCGGCGCGGCGAGGCCACGCCCATCGCGCTCGCGCTGTCGCGCCCCGCGTCGCTCGCGGGCACGGTGCGGCTGGCGGACAGTACCGGCGTGGCGGGCGTGAGCGTGGTTGCGCGCGGACCGGGCGAAGCCACGGCCACCACCGACGGCGGCGGCTTCTGGTCGCTCGGCGAACTCGCGCCCGGGCGCTGGCGCGTGGACGTGCAGCACGACGGGCTGCAGCCGGTGAGCGGCCGCGACGCGCTCGTGCTGCGCGAAGGCGAGTCGCGCGAGCTGCCCGCGTTCAAGGTGACGCCGCAGCCCGCGGCGTTCTCGTTCGTGCTGCAGCGCGAGGTGTTCCCGCCCGAGGAGAAGCCGCGCGTCGGGCTGCGCGCGTTCCGCGTGGGCGAGATCGAGATGACCGTGTGGCGGCTGCCGGTCGCGCGGCTGCTCGACGCGAAGCAGGACTTCCGCACCGCGTACGTGCGCGGCGCCGACACCACCGGGCTCGAACGCGTCGAGCGCTGGACCCACCGCGTGGACGACGGCCCGCCGTTCGCGTGGCGCGAAGGCGACATGGCGCTGCCGCACGAGCTGCCCGCGGGCGTCTACGTGCTGCAAGGCAAGGCGGGCGCGCTGTTCAAGCGCACGCTGTTCTTCGTGTCCGACCTCGGGCTCGTGGTGAAGCGCTCGCCCGAACGCACGGTGGTGTGGGCGGGTTCGCTCAAGACCGGCCTGCCGCTGGGCGACGTGGCGGTGTTCACCGTGGGCGCGGGCGGTTCGGGCAACGAGCTGGGCGACGGCCGCGACTGGTCCGCGGTGCTCGCCGCGGCGCGTGCGCGCCGCACGGCGACCGACGCCGACGGGCTCGCGAACCTGGCCACGAACGGCGCGGGCAACCGCGTGCGCGTGGTGGCGCTGAGCGAGAAGCACGGCGTGTCGGTCGCCGAATCGCCACTGTCGGGCGAAGCCGAGCAGGGCGGCGACCAGCTCTACCTGTTCACCGAGCGCCCGATCTACCGGCCGGGCCAGCCCGTGCACTGGAAGCTGTTCGCGCGCGACGCGGCTCCCGGCGGCGCCGGCTGGAACGTGCCCGCACCCGGCGACGTGACGCTCACGCTGAGCGGGCCCGACGGCGCCACGCTCGACGTGCCCGGCGCGAAGCTGTCCGCCGGCGGTGCGGCCGACGGCACGCTCGAGCTGCCCGCCGACGTCGCGCTCGGCGACTGGACGCTGTCGGCGCGCGCCGGCCGCGCGAGCGGCGCCGCCACGCTGGCCGTGCAGCACTACCGCAAGCCCGAGTACAAGGTCGAGGTGACGCCCGATCGCGCCGTGTACGTGAACGGCGACGAGGTGCGGTTCCGGGTCGCGGCGAACTACTTCTTCGGCGCGTCCGTGGTGGGCGCGCAGGTGCGCTGGACGCTGTTCGAGTCGCGGCTCGACGCCGAGGACGCCGAAGCGAGCGAGTGGGCCGACGACGGCTCCGAGGGCGGCGAGTCCGGCTACGGACGGCTGCTCGAGTCCGGCGAGACGCGCACCGACGTGGACGGCCGCGTGTCGGTGGCGTTCACGCCGCAGCGCGTGGCGTACGACCGGCGGCTGTCGCTCGAGGTCGAGGTCGTGGACGGCGCGCAGCGCGCGGTCAGCGCGCGCGGGGCCGCGATCGTGGGCCGCGGGCTGTTCCGGATCGAGCTGCGGCCGCTGCGCGGCGTGTTCCGCGCGGGCCAGCCGCTGCAGGTGGACGTGCTCACCCGCGACCACGAGGGCAAGCCGGTCTCGGCCGCCGTCACCGTGGAACTCGACCAGGACGTGTGGAACCCGCTCGAGCGGCGCTACACGCGCTCGAGCCGCCCGCTGGCGTCGCTGCAGTCGCAGACCAGCGTCGCGCGCGGGTTCGGCCGCGTGACGCTGTCGCCCGCGGTCGCGCGCGCCGGATGGCTCAAGCTGCGCGCGCGCGCCGACGACGCGCGCGGCAACCGCATCGGTGCCGAGACCAGCCTGTGGGTGTACGACGAGAAGGTGTGGTCGTACGGCTACCGCTACCCGTCGCTCGAGGCGATCGCCGACCGCGACACGTTCGCGCCCGGCGACACCGCGAGCATCCTGGTGAACACCGACGTGAAGGACGCGAGCGTGCTGGTGAGCGTGGAAGGCCGCACGCTGCGCGACGTACGCGTGCAGCACCTGTTCGGCGGCACCGGGCTCGTGCGCGTGCCGCTCACCGCGGCCGACGCGCCCAACACGTTCGTCGCGATCCACGTGCGCCGCGGCCGCGAAGTGCACTCGCGCGTGCTCGAGCTGGCGGTGCGCGGCGAGCGTCACGACCTGGCGATCGCGCTGACGCCCGACCGGCAGGAGTACCGCCCGCGCGACGAGGCGAAGTGGACGGTCGAGACACGCGATGGCGCCGGCCGGCCGGTGGCGGCCGAAGTGGCCGTGGGCGTGGTGGACGAGGCGATCTACTCGCTGCGTGCCGACCAGACGCCCGATCCGCACGGCGTGTTCTACGGCCGCCGCCCGAACTGGGTGACGACCGTGGTCAGCTTCCCGACGCTGTACTACGCCGGCGCCGACAAGGGCGACGCGGGCGACGTGCGTCGCGACTTCCGCGACGTGGCGCTGTGGGCGCCGGTGGTGCGCACGGGCGCCGACGGCCGCGCCGAGGTGACGCTGCGCTGGCCCGACAACCTCACCACGTGGCGCGCGACCGCGCGCGGCATGACCGCGAACACGCTGGTCGGCACGAGCGTGGCGCGCACGCGCGTGAGCAAGGAGCTGGTCGCGCGGCTCGCCGTACCGCGGAACTTCGTCGCCGGCGACGAAGCCACGCTCACGAGCGTCGTGACCAACCGCACCGCCGCCGCGCTGACGGGCGTGAGCGAGGCGCTCACGGTGAGCGGGTTCGCGAAGCTCACCGGCGCGCCGGGCGTGACCAGCGCGCTGCCGCCGAACGGCGAATCGCGCAACGGCTGGGCCGTGACGGCCGCGGCCGAATCGCCGCGCGACGGCTCCGACGCCGTGGCGACGTTCGTGTTCCGCGCCCGGGGCAGGACGGACTCCGACGCGCTCGAGCAGCCGGTGCCCGTGCGCCCGCGCGCGGTGCCGCTCGCGCTGGGCGGCGCCGGCGTCGTGCGCGACGGCGAGACGCGCAGCGAGACGATCACGCTGCCCGCCGACCTCGTGCGCTCGGGCAGCACGCTCACGGTGGACCTCGCGCCGTCGCCCGGTGCGCTCGCGCTGTCGGGCGTCGAGCACGCGCTCGGCTACCCGTACGGCTGCACCGAGCAGACGGCCAGCGCGATCACGCCGGCGCTCGCGCTGCTCGCGGCCGCGCGCACGGCGAACGTGACCGTGCCCGGCTGGGACGATCCCGACAAGCGGCTCACGCCCTACGTGCAGCGGCTCGCGTCGCTGCAGTCCGACCTCGGCGGCTGGAGCTGGTGGAAGGAAGGCGAGACCGACCCGTACATGACCGCCATGGCGATCGGCGCGCTCGCGCGCGCGGCGAACGCCGGCGTGCAGCGCGACGTCGCGCTGGGCGCGATCCGCAATGCGCAGTGGGCGGTGCCGCGGCTCATGGGCGACGTGCGTTCGGTGGACGGCGAGGCGTTCTGCGCCATGCACCTGTCCACCGTGGGCGCGCTCGGCGACGACGCGCAGGACCTGAACGAGCTGGCGTCGCTGCCGGGGCTGCTCGCGCAGAGCGCGTTCGACCAGCGCGAACGGCTCGGCACCGGCGGGCTCGCGTGCGAAGCCATCGCGCTGGCGCGGCTCGGTCGCGGCGCCGACGCGAGCACGGTGCTGGCACTGCTCGCGAAGCGCGGCCAGACCGGTCCGACCGGGCTCACGTTCCCGGCGGACGCCGAAGGCGCGTGGTGGGGCGACCCGCTCGCGAACACCGCGCTCGCGCTCGAGGCGTTCGCCACCGTGGCGCCGGCGGACCCGCGCTGCCTGCAGCTCGTGCAGGCGCTGGCGGCGCGCCGCGACGGCCGCGGCTGGCGCAACACCAGCGTCACCGGGCAGGCGGCCACGGCGATCGCGCGCTGGCTCGAAGGCATGACGTCGTACTTCGGCGGCGCGGGCGAGACGAAGCTCACGTGGAACGGCGAGCCGCTCACGTCGGGCATGCTCGGCGCGGGCTCGCTGTCCGGTGCGCCCATGTTCGGCAAGGGTGTCACGCTCACGGTGCCCGCGGCGAAGCTCAACCCGGGCGCGAACACGCTCGTGGTTTCACGCGGCGCGGGTGCGTGGCTGTTCTGGTCGTGGTCGGCGCGTGCCAACGTGCCCAGCCCCGGCCCGGCGGCCGCGCCCGGCGCGAAGCTGGCCGTGAAACGCGAATACCTGCGCGCCGAACGCACCGCCGACCGGCGCGGGCGTCCGCGCTGGCTCACCACGCCGCTCGATCCGAAGCAGCCGATCAAGGTCGGCGAAGGCATCCTCGTGCGGCTGACGCTCACCGCCACCGCGCCGCTCGAGCGCCTGCTGGTCGAGGACCCGCGCCCGGCGGGCTTCGAGATCGACCAGGTCCTGCCCCCCGGAGCCGAGCGCCCGTGGGCGCTGTCGGCCGAAGCGCGCGACGACAAGGCCGCGTTCTTCGTGACCTCGGTCGAGGCCGGCGACACCGTGATCGAGTACCTGCTGCGCCCCGAGATCCCGGGCCTGTGGACGGCGCTGCCCGCGTTCGTCGGCGGAATGTACGACCCCGGCATTTCGGCGCGCAGCGCCGAGGCGCGGTTGCGCATCATGCCCTGAGCAGTGCCCGTCCATCCCCGCGAGGCTCCCGCAACGGAGGAACACCGATGTCGCTGTTCACGCACCCGGCCGCCGACGAATACGCGCCGTACTACGGCAAGTACATCGATCGCGTCGGCGACGACACGCTCGAAGCGCTCGTGAGCCAGGCGGTCGCCACCGCGAAGCTGCTCGCGGCGACGAGCGAGGAGAAGGCCGGCTTCCGCTACGCCGAGGGCAAGTGGAGCGTGCGGCAGGTGGTCGGGCACCTCACCGACACCGAGCGCGTCTTCACCTACCGCGCCATGCGCATCGCGCGCGGCGACCAGACCCCGCTGCCGGGCTTCGACGAGAACGAGTTCATGAAGGTCGCGAACTTCGACCAGCGTTCGCTCGCCGATCTCGCCGCCGAGTTCGCGGCGGTGCGCGCGGCGACGGTGGCGTTCTACCGCAGCCTCGACGCGGTGGCCGTGGACCGGCGCGGTACGGCGAGCGGCCAGCCCGTCAGCGTGCGGGCGCTCTGCGCCATGAGCGCCGGCCACGAACTGCATCACCTCGTGCTCCTGCGGGAGCGGTACCAACTGGTGGGCTGACACACAGTTTTGGCGCCGTGAGACAAGGCCCGCGAGGCAATCGCCGCGCGGGCCTTGTCGCTTATCGAAACTCTTGTCTCAACAGCCTCGGTCTGGTAACAGTCGCTTCGTTCGACGCGCGAACCTTGCGCCGAGCGCCAGTCGTGGAGGCGATCGTCTCGCTCGGCGATTCGCTGTGGACGGGGCTTCGGCCCCCGACCCGCGGGTGGGGGAGACCACCCCCATCCGCGTCCTCCTCTCCGCTCCGGCTACTCGCCGTAGAGCGTCATGCCCGCGGGCGCCTGCATGCCGTGTTCGCGCGGCTCGAGCTTCGCGTCCTTCGAGAACTTCAGCGCGCTCGGCGCGGTCCAGCTGGTCTCGAACACGGTGCGCGCCTGGCCCGCGAGCACGCGGTCGTGCACGGTCAGGCCGACGTTGCGCGTGCCCATGAAGTAGCTCGGCTCCCAGTTGCTGGTGCCGACCCACAGCCAGTCGCCGTCGGCGACCATGTACTTGCAGTGCTCGACGCGCGCGAACGGGATGTACTTGTCGCCTTCGAACGGCACGCGGGAGATGCGCACTTCAATGTTCGGGTGCGTGCTCAGCTCGCGCAGCACGGGCTCGTTCGCGCCGCCCAGCGCCCAGTCCGAGACCAGCAGCTTCACCTGCACGCCGCGTTCGCCGGCGGCGATGAGCGCGCGGTGGATCGTGGAGTCGGCGTAGCCGTGCGAGCGCACGCCGTACTGGAGCAGCTGGATGCAGATCTCGCGCCGCGCGCCGTGGATGCGCTCGAGGATCAGCGCGCGATCCCACGGGATGCCGGCGGGATTCGTCTTTTCGGGACTGGCGCCGAACCAGGCCTGCACCGTGCCGTAGGGCTGCTTCACCGCGAGCGGCCACTTCGCCGCGCTCGAGGCGCCGGGCGTGAAGGCCTGCGTCGTGTCGGCGCCGAGCCAGTCGGCGTCGAACACCGCCGTGGCCGCCGCGGCCAGCCGCGGGTCGCGCATGCGCACGCCCAGTTCGTGGATCTCGCTCAGCGCGCGCCAGTCGAGGTTCTGGCTGCCCAGCCACGCGTCGCGCCCGTCCACGATCATGAACTTCGCGTGCTGCACGCCACCGGCGAGCCGGCGGTAGTCCACGCGGCGCAGCGTGACGTTGGGCAGCGCGCCGATCGAGTCGGCGGGCTGCGGGTACGTCTTCGACATGTTCGCGTCGAGCAGCAGCCGCACCTTCACGCCGCGCGCGGCGGCGGCGCCGATCGCGTCCACGACCGGCTGCAGCGACTCGCCCGGGTGGTGCGAGAAGTAGAAGTGCTCGAGGTCGAGCGTGTGCCGGGCCGAACCGATCATCTCGAGCCACACCGCGCGCGCCTCGGGCAGCGCGGGATTGCCGAGCGTGGTGCCCGCGGGGCGCGACTCGCCCAGTTCGAGCGCGGGGGCGGCGCCGCGTGCGGCAGGCGCGGGGGCGGCGTGGACGGCCGCGGCGAGCGCGGCGACGAGCAGCAGCGAAGCGACGAAACGGCGCATGGATTCCTCGAAACGTGGCGGCCGGCCGGGTGTTGGGTGGAGCGAGCGCGCATCCTACACCCCGCGCCTTGCCCCGTCCGGTCGTGGCCCCTACCGTGCGGCGTCCACCTCCCGGGAGTCCCGCATGCTGCTGCCGTTCGACGTGCTGTTGCTGGTGCTGATCCTCGTGGGCCTGCCCGCGCGTGCGTGGTTCGCCATGCGGGCGTTGCGCGACGCGCCCGAGGCCGAACTGCCGGCGCGCCGCTCGGCCGCGTGGACGCGTGCGGTGCTGTCGCAGTGGTTGCTCGTGGCGGGCGTGCTCGCGCTCTGGGTGTGGCAGCGGCGCTGGTGGACGGCGCTCAACGTGGCGGCGCGCTTCGGGCCGTTCGAAGTCGGCATGCTCGTGGGCGTCGCGATCCTGGTGGTGCTGCTCGACCGCCAGCGGCGCACGCTCGCGAGCCAGCCCGAGATGGTCGAACGGCTGCGCGCACGGCTGCTGCCGGTCGAGCACCTCATGCCCGCGACGCGCGCCGAGTACCCGCGCTTCGCCGTACTCGCGGTCACCGCGGGCGTGTGCGAGGAACTGCTGTTCCGCGGGTTCGTCACGTGGGCGCTGGCGCACGTGATGCCTTCGTACACGGTGGCGGCGCTGGTGCAGGCGGTGTTGTTCGGGATCGCGCACGTATACCAGGGCCCGCGCGGCGTGCTCACGACCGGGCTCGTCGGCGTGTTCCTGACCACGATCGTGTGGCTCACCGGCACGCTGTGGATCGCCATGCTGGTGCACGCACTCATGGACCTGAACGCGGGCGACCTGGCGATCCGCGTGCGCGAGCTGCGCACCGCGCGCGACGGCGCGCGCGACGGCGCGCGCACGTGAGTGGCGCCGCGGTCGAGCCGCGCACGCTCACGCAGAGCGTGCCGCGTGCACTGGTGGGACTGGCGCTGCCGATTCTCGCGTCGCAGACGCTGCGGCTCGCGTTCCAGTGGGTGGACGCGCTGTGGGTGCGCGGGCTGGGGGTGCAGGCGACGGCCGCGATCACCACCAGCGTGTTCGTCATGTGGTGCGTGTACTCGCTGCACGACGTGTTCGGGATCGGGATCAGCGCCTACGTGAGCCAGCTGGTCGGCGCGGGCGACCGCGCGCGCGCCGGCGTGGCGGCGCGCAAGGGGCTCATCGCGAGCGCGTGCATGGGACTGGCCGGCGTGGCGCTGGGGCTGTTCGCGCCCGAGGCGATCTTCCGCGCCATGGACCCGGAAGGCTCGATCGTCGCGGCCGGCGCGTCGTACCTGCGCGTGGTGCTGATCGGCGCGCCGTTCCTCATGACCAGCCTGTCGTGCGAGAACGTGCTGCGCGCGTGCGGCGACACGCGCACGCCGTTCCTCGTGGACTTCGTGGCGATCGCGGTGAACGCGGCGCTGGCGCCGGTGTTCATCTACGGGCTCGGGCCGTTCCCCGCCATGGGCGTGGCCGGCGCCGCGTGGGCCACGGTGTGCGCGCAGGTGCTCATGTTCGTCATCTACGCCACGCTCGCGTGGCGGCGGCACCCGTCGCTGCCGCTCGCACGGCGCGCCGACGGCCCGCCCGTGCACGTGCGCGGCATGGCGCGCGTGGGCCTGCCGGCGGCGAGCATCGGCGTGCTGTTCTCGGTCGTGTACATCGCGTTCGTCCGTTCGGCGTCGGTGCACGGCGCCGCGGCGGCCGCGATCGTGGGCGTGGCGAACCGCATCGAGGCGATCCAGTTCGTGTTCTCGGCGTCGCTCGGCCTGGGCGCCGCGAGCCTGCTGGGACAGGCGCTGGGCGCGAGCCGTCCCGAGCGCGCCGCCGCGGTGCTGCGCACCGCGCAGGTGTGGTCGGTGGCGTTCGCGTGCGTGCTCACGCTGGCCATGTTCTTCGCGCCGGGCGTGTTCCTCGGCATGTTCACGAAGGACGCCGAAGTGTTCGCGATCGGCGTGCCGTACCTGCGCGTGCTCGCGCTCACCGTGGTGGCGACCGCGCTCGAGATCACCACGGCCGAAGCGGTCATGGGCTCGGGCCACACCACCGCCGTGTCGTGGATCTACACGATCGTGTCGCTGGCCCGCATTCCGCTGGCGTTCCTCGTTCCCGCATGGACGCATTCCGGCGTCATGGGGATCGTCTGGCTGATCACCGTGAGCTGCTGGGTGCGTACCGCCGCCGTGATCGCGTGGTCGGCGCGCGGCACCTGGAAGCGTGGCCTGGGCGGCGAACTGCACGGCACCGCAGTGGGTTCGGCCGACGCGCCGGGCGAGGCGCTGTAGCCGGACGGCCGCGGGCCGCGGTCCCAACGGCCCCCTCGCGCCCGGCTGGCTCCGGCCCGACACTCCCGCTAGGGTGAGCGCGAGACATCCCCGCCACTGCACCGAAAGGAAGGCATGCACTACCGCTACGTCATCGTGGGAGGCGGCGTCGCCGCCGCAGCGGCCGTCGAGGGCATTCGCTCGCGCGACGCCGACGGCTCGATCCTGCTCTTCTCCCGCGAGAACCACCTGCCGTACCGCCGCGCCCCGCTCACCAAGGAACTGTGGACCGGGTCCATGAAGCTCGAGGACCTGGGGATCCATCCCGAGGGCTGGTACCTCGAGCGCAACGTGGACGTGCGGCTGCGCCGCGAGATCGTCGAGCTCGACTCCGAGCACAGGATCCTGTGGGACGACCGCGGCGACACCGTGGGCTTCGACCACTGCCTGATCGTGACCGGCTGCCGCCCGAAGCGGCTGCAGGCCGCCGGCGCCGAAGGCCATGCGGTGCGCTACTTCCGCGCACTGGAGGACTTCCTGTCGCTCGAGCAGGCGCTCGAGCACGTGCAGCACGTGACCACGGTCGGTGGCGGCTTCGTCGCGATCGAACTGGCGGCCACGCTGCGCGCGCGCGGCAAGGAAGTCACCATGATCTTCCCCGAGGAATGGCCGCTGCACCGGATCCTGCCGCGCGAGCTCGGGCTCGCCGTGGTGGACTACCTGCGCGGCATGGAGATCGAGACGGTCTCGGGCGAGACGCTGGTCGAGGTGGTGGACGAAGGCAACGGCATCGTGCGCGGGCGCACGTACGGCAACAACACGCTCAACACCCAGCTCGTGCTGGTGGACCAGGGCGCCGAACCGAACGTGGATCTCGCCGAGGCCGCCAACCTCGACACCGACGACGGCATCGTGGTGGACGAGTACGGCCGCTGCTCGCGCCCGGGGTTCTGGGCCGCGGGCGACGTGGCCGAGTTCCCGTACCTCGTGCTCGGCCAGCTCGAGCGCGTCGAAGGCACCGATCACGCGACGCGTCACGGGTTCTGCGTGGGTGCGAACATGGCCGGCGCCGAAACGCCCTACACGCACCTGCCGCTGAAGTGGTTCCGGATCGGCGAGCAGCAGTTCGAGGGCGTGGGCGAACTGCACGCGCGGCTCGACACCGAGATGGTGTGGGTGGAAGAGGGCCGCGAGGGGATCGTGTTCTACCTGCGCGACGACGTCGTGCGCGGCGTGCTGCTGTGCAACGCGCCCGAACGCATCGAGTGGGCACGCGCGCTGATCGCGGAAGCCCGCCCCATGGCGCACGCCGAGCGCGTGGCGGCGATCACGGCGCGGGCCTGAGGCCCGGCGGCTCGCGGCGCAAACGATTCGGGGCGGCTCTCGCGAGCCGCCCCGTTCTCGTCAGCGCATCACCCCGGCCGGTCTCGGCGTGAACAGCAGCGGGTGCCGCGCCACGAAGAGCGCCGCCTGCAGGCGGTCGTCGAGTCCCAGCCGGTGCAGCAGCTGGGCGACGTGCTTCTTCACGGTGGGCTCGCTGATGCCGAGCGCGGAGGCGATCTCCTTGTTCGAGTGGCCGTCGGCGAGCAGCGCGGCGACTTCGAGCAGTCGCGGCGACAGTTCGCGGATCGGCTCGCCCGACAGCGTCTTCTCGCCCGCGATCGCGGCGATCGTGCCGGGCTCGTACGAGGCGCGGCCCGAGGCGACCGAACGAATGGTCGAGAACAGCGCCTTCGGATCGGCGCTGCGGCGCACGGTGCCCATGGCACCGAACGCGGCGGCGATCTGCAGGCAGTCCGAGCCGCCGCTGCAGAGCGAGCGGCCGGGTGCGTGCGGCGTGTGGCTGGCGAGCGGCGGGTTCAGCACGAGGCAGTCGCTCCAGCCGCGCTCGGACATGGCCACGATCGGAAGGTCGGGCAGTGCGGCGCGAATCTCCGCCAGCGCGCTCTGCTCGCTCGCCGACGGCAGCGTCAGCGTGAGCACGAGCACGTCGGGCTGGAGCTTGCGGCTCTGCGCGATCGCTTCGGCGGTGTCGGCGGCTTCACCGACCACGAGGAAGTCGGATTCGGCGCGGAGCAGGGCGGCGATCGCGGCGCGATCGATGGCGGCGCCGTCGGCGACGACCATGCAGATCGTCGGGGCACCGCCGCGCGCCGTGGCCGACGGGGTCGCCGTCCGGCTGGTGGTTCGGTTGCTGCGTCGGGTGCGCGGAAGAGTCTTCACGACAAGAACTCCAGGCCCTCGCGGGGGGCTCGATCAGGTAGGCGTCGGGGGACGACACTTGTGCGACCACGCACAGTTTGCGCCCGGTGAAGTCGGGAGGCAAGCCCCGGGTCCGGCCGGGGCGCCGGGCGCGGGTCTGGCCCGGGTCAATTCACGTCGCGCCGGTCCTGCGGATCGAGTGCGTCCCGCAGGCCGTCGCCGAGGAAATTGAAGGCGAGCAGCGTCAGGGACAGCGCCAGTCCGGGAAACAGCACGAGCCACGGGAACAGCGCAAGCACGCGGGCGCCGTCTGACACCAGGGTGCCCCACGACGCGTCCGGGGGCTGCACGCCCAGCCCGAGGAACGACAGGAACGCCTCCTGCAGGATCACCGCCGGCACCGTGAGCGTGGCGTACACGATCACCGGGCCCAGCGTGTTCGGCACGAGGTGGCGAAACAGGATCGCGCCGTCGGACGCACCCAGCGCGCGCGCGGCTTCCACGAAAGTCTGGCCCTTCAGCGACAGCACCTGCCCGCGCACGATGCGCGCCATGGTGAGCCACTGCACCAGCCCGAGCGCCACGAACAGCAGCACGAGCGAGCGCTCGAAGAACACGAGCAGCAGGATCACGAGGAACAGGTAGGGGAGCGAATACAGCACGTCCACCACGCGCATCATGAACTCGTCCACGCGGCCGCCCACGTAGCCCGCCACCGCGCCCCACGTGACGCCGACCAGCAGGCTCACGAGCGTGCCCACCACGCCGACGAGCATGGAGATGCGTCCGCCGTACAGCACGCGCGCGAACAGGTCGCGGCCGAGGTCGTCAGTGCCGAACCAGTGCGCCCACGACGGCGGCGCCGCGCCGAGCGCGAGCTGCTGCGCCGCCGGGTCCTGCACGAGCGGCAGCCACGGCGCGGCCGCGGCGAAGGCGCACATGCACGCGAGGAACGCACCGGCGGCCACGGCGGCGCGATTGCGGCGCAGCCGTCGCCACGCGTCCGCCCACAGTCCGCGCGGCGCTTCGGCGCGTTCGTCCGCGAGCACGCTGGCGGGCGGGTGCAGGCCGACGCTCACGACAGCTCCACGCGCGGGTCGAGCTTCGTGTACAGCACGTCCACGAGCAGGTTGAGCACGAGCAGGAACGACGCGTAGAACAGCACGATGCCCAGCACCAGCGTGTAGTCGCGGTTGAACGCGCCGTTCACGAGATGGCGGCCGAGCCCGGGAATCGCGAACACCTGCTCCACCACGATCGAGCCCATCAGGATGCGCGCCGCCGCGGGCCCGAGGTACGACACCACCGGCAGCACGCCCAGCCGCAGCGCGTGCTTCACGATCACCGCGCGCTCGGCGAGCCCCTTGGCGCGCGCGGTGCGCACGAAGTCGGCGCGCAGCACTTCGAGCATGCCGGCGCGCGTGAGCCGCGCGAGGTAGGCGACGTACGCCACCGACAGCGTGACCACGGGCAGCACGCGGCTCGCGGGCCCGGTCCACAGCGCGGGCGGGAACCAGTACAGCCCGAGCGAGAACACGAGCACGAGCGCGGGGCCCAGCACGAAGCTGGGCACCGACACGCCGGCGAGCGCCACCGCCATGGCGGCGTGGTCGGCGAAGCGGTTCTGCCGCACCGCCGCCAGCACGCCGAGCGGCACGCCGACGAGCGTGGCGAGCAGCAGCGCCCAGCCGCCCAGCTCGGCCGACACGCGGAAGCCCTCGGCGATGATGTCGCGCACCTGGCGCTGCGGGTACTTGTACGACGGCCCGAAGTCGCCCACCGCGGCGTGCGTGACGAACCGCCAGTACTGCTCGGGCAGCGGGCGGTCGAGTCCGTACGCGCGCTGCAGCTGGGCCTTGGCCGCGGCGGGAATGTCCTTCTCGGACTGGAACGGGCCGCCCGGGGCGAGCCGCACGAGGAAGAACGTGACCGTCGCGATCACGAGCAGCGTGGGCACGAACGCCGCGATCCGGCGCAGCACGAACGCGATCATCGCCGCGCCTCGCGCGCGATCGGCTCGTGCTGGCGCCAGTCGCGATCGAGCCACACGCGCGACAGCGGGTGCACGTCGAGCGCCGTGTGGTAGATGCCCTTCACGTACGGCTTCACCAGCTCGTGCGTGGCGTAGTGGTAGATCGGCAGGAACGGGCTCGACGCGAGCGCGCGCGACTCGGCCGTGCGCAGCAGCGCCGCGCGCTTCACCGGGTCGAGCTCGGACTCCGACGCGCGCAGCAGCCGGTCGAACTCGGGGTCCGACCAGCCCGAGCGGTTGTTGCCGTTGCCGCTCATGAGCAGCGTGAGGAACGTGCTCGGGTCGAGGTAGTCGCCGATCCACGAGCGGCGCGCGACGTCGTAGTGCAGCGTGGTCGCGGCCTGCTGGAAGCTCGACCACTCCATGTTCTGCAGCTCGACCGGCACGTTCAGTTCACGGCGCCACATCGCCTGCACGGCTTCGGCGATGCGGCGGTGGTCCTCGCTCGTGTTGAACAGGATCGTGAACCGCGGGAACCCGCGGCCGCCGGGGAAGCCCGCGCGCGCAAGTTCGGCACGCGCCGAGTCCGGCGCGAACGGCACCGGCGGCGGGCCGTCGTAGCCCGGGTAGCCGCTCGGCGTGAGCCGGCCCCACGCGCGCCGCGTGCCCTTCAGCAGGTCGCGCGCGATCGCCTCGCGGTCGATGGCCAGGTTGAGCGCGCGCCGCACGCGCGGATCGTCGAACGGCGGCTTCGTGCAGTTGACGCCGTAGAAGTAGGTCGCCTGGAACTCGCCCGTGACGTAGTCGGCGAAACCGCGGATGTGCGGCAGGTAGGGCGCGGGAATGTAACCGCTCGGGTTCCAGTCGGTGACGCCGGCCTTGTAGAGGTTGGTGGACGTGTTCAGGTCGTCCACGCAGTACGCCTCGATGCCGTCGAGCCGCACCTCGGGCGCGGCCCAGTAGCGCGGGTTCTTCACGAACACGTACTTCTCGTTCTGGCGGTGGCGCGCCAGCGTGAACGCGCCGTTGCTCACCACGTGCGCGGGTTCGGTCCAGCGTGCGCCGAAGCGTTCGATGCAGCGCCGCGGCACCGGCAGGAAGTTGTAGTGCGACGTGAGGAACAGGAACCAGGGCGTGGGTGCGCGCAGCGTGACCACGAACGTGCTGTCGTCCGGCGCCGCCACGCCCACCGCGGTCGAGTCGCCGGTCGCGCCGGTGTTGTAGTCCTCGGCGTGCGCGATCGGGTAGAGCAGCGCCGCGCCGCGCGAGCCGGTGCGCGGCGACAGCACGCGCCGCCACGACCATACGAAGTCGTCGGCGGCGAGCGGCGTGCCGTCCGACCACACCAGCCCGGGGCGCAGGTGGAACGTGTACACGAGCCCGTCGGCGCTCACGTCCCAGCGGTACGCCTGACCGGGCACGGGCAGCAGTGTCTGCGGGTCGTACTCGGTCAGGCCCTCGAACAGGATCTTGGCGATGTGGCCGTCGGGCTGGCCCGACATGACCGACGGATCGGTGGTCTCGGGCTCGGTGCCGTTGTTGAAGCGCAGCACGTTCGCCGCGGGCGGGCGGATGGAGCCGAACCAGCGCGACCCGACTTCGGCGCGCGGGGCGCACGCGCACGCCGCCCCGAGGGCGAGCATGCACGCGGCACGGGCGAGCGCGCGGAAGGAGAAGGTCACGGCCGGGCAATGTATCAGAGCGCGGGCGCAACCTCGCGCCCCCGTGCGACCGTAGGCCGGGCAGCGCATCGAACCCGACGGACCCGCCGCCAGCGAGGATCGCCATGACCACCTTCGAGACCGCCGTCACGATCGCCGCACCGCCCGAACACGCCTGGAACGTGCTTGTGGACTTCGAACGCTGGCCCGAGTGGACCGCGAGCATGCGCCGGCTCGAGCGCGTCACGCCGGGGCCCGCCGGCAGGGGCGCCCGCGTGCGGGTCGAGCAGCCCGAACTGCAGCCGGCCGTGTTCACGATCACCGACTGGCGCCCGGGAAGCGGCTTCCGGTGGGTCATGGGCGGCGCCGCGCTCGGCGCGTGCGCGGACCACGAGCTGGCCCCCGAAGGCGGCGGCACGCGGCTGCTGCTGCGCGTGAAGTACACCGGGCTGCTCGCGCCGCTCGTGGCACTGGCCTACGGCGGCCTGACCCGCCGCTACCTGGCGATGGAGGCCGAGGGGCTGCGCGCCCGCGCCGAAGGGCGGCGCTGAGCCGTCCGGGAAACGGGACGCACGGCGCCGGACACGGCGCCGGACACGGCGCCGGCAGCTGCGACGGCGGCCGCGGCCGCCACCGCCGGTGGTGCCCGCCCGGTCCCATCGGCCACTGGCCCGTTGCGGCAAGGCCGCGTTAGATTGCCGCATGGCTCGCTCCAAGACTGCTGCACCCGAGCGCCTCGTGCGCAAGACCATCTCCCTGCCGGCCTCGGTCGGCGTGAACGTTCCCCGCAAGGACGGCCGCGACAAGGTCACCGGCGCCGCCCTGTACCTCGACGACCTCCGCGTTCCCGGCGTGCTGCACGGAAGGACCGTGCGCTCGACCGTGGCGAACGCCCGCATCGTGAGCGTGACGCTCGATCCGGCGTTCGACTGGACCGGCGTGACGGTCGTGGACCACCGGGACATTCCCGGCGAGAACTGCGTCGCCGTGATCGAGCGCGACCAGCCCATGCTCGCCTCGACCCACGTGCGCCACGTGGACGAACCGATCGTGCTGCTCGCGCACGAGGACCCCGAGCGCGTCGAAGCGGCGATGCACGCCGTGCACGTCGAGTACGAGCCGCTCACCCCGGCGCTGAACCTCGAGGAGTCGCTCGAGCTCAAGGCGCAGGTCCGCGGCGAGGACAACCTGTTCAAGACCATCCGCATCGAACGCGGCGATCTCGACGCGGCGTTCGTGCGTTCGGACCGCGTGATCGAGGGCGAGTACCGCTGCGGGCACCAGGAGCAGCTGTACATCGAGAACAACGCCATGCTCGCCGAGCGCACGGCCGACGGCGGCATCCACGTGCGCGGTTCGCTGCAGTGCCCGTACTACGTGCACGGCGCGCTGCAGGTCCTGCTCGGACTGCCGCCCGAGAAGGTGCGCATCGAGCAGACCACCACCGGCGGCGGCTTCGGCGGCAAGGAAGACTACCCGTCGGTGATCGGCGGCCACGCCGCGCTGCTCGCGTGGAAGTCCGGCCGGCCGGTGAAGATCGTGTACGACCGGCTCGAGGACATCGCCGCGACCACGAAGCGCCACCCGGCGCGCGTGCGCATCCGGACCGGCGTCATGAACGACGGCACGCTCGTGGCGCTCGACGCCGACGTGGTGATGGACGGCGGCGCGTACCTGACGCTCACGCCGGTCGTGCTGTCGCGCGGCGCGATCCACGCGGGCGGCTGCTACCGCTGGCCCGCGGCGCGCATCCTGGCGCGTGCGGTGGCCACGAACACGCCGCCCAACGGCGCGTTCCGCGGCTTCGGCGCGCCGCAGACGCTGTTCGCGATCGAGTCGCACATGGACCGGATCGCGCACGAACTGGGCATGGACCCGCTCGAACTGCGCCGCCGGAACGCGGTGAAGCTCGGCGACGTCACGCCGACGGGGCAGGTGCTCAAGGAGTCGGTGGGCTCGCACGAGGTGCTCGAACGCACCGCGAAGCGCGCGAAGTACGCCGAGAAGCGCGCGCGCTACGAGCGCGAGAACGCCGCGGCCGAAGCGGCCGAGAAGGCGGGCCGGTTCCCGAAGGACGGCCGCCGGCTGCGCCGCGGCATCGGCATGGCGCTCGCCATGCACGGCGCCGGCTTCACCGGCAGCGGCGAATCGAAGCTCAACTCGCTCGCCGCGCTCGACCTGCTTCCCGACGGCCGGCCGTGCGTGCGCATCTCGAACACCGAGATCGGGCAGGGCACGAACACCGTGTTCGCGCAGATCGTGGGCGAGGTGCTCGGGATCCCGAACGAGCAGGTCGTGGTGCATGTGCCCGACACGGCGCACGTGCCCGACAGCGGCCCGACGGTGGCGTCGCGCACGCTCATGGTGGTCGGCGGGCTGATCGAGAAGTGCGCGCAGAAGCTGAAGTCGAAGCTCGAGCTATTCGCCGAGCACCCGATCGAGGGTGGCGCGGACTACCTGCGCATCGCGAAGAAGTGGCTCAAGGAACGCGGGCCGCTGCGCGTGGAACAGCGCTACGAGAAGCCGCCGGGCATCGTGTGGGACGACGACACCTACCAGGGCGACGCGTACGGCGTGTTCGCGTACGCGGCGATCGCGGTCGAGGTCGAAGTGGACCTCGACACCGCCGAGACCAAGCTGCTGCGCGCGACGACCGCGCAGGACATCGGCAAGGCGATCCACCCCGTGCTCTGCGCCGGCCAGATCGAAGGCGGCACGCTGCAGGGCCTGGGCTGGGCGACCATGGAAGAGGTGCGGCACAAGGACGGCAAGGTCTGGAACCACCAGCTGACCAACTACATCATCCCGACCTCGGCCGACGCGCCGCCGATCGACGTGGAGATCGTCGAGATCCCGTACTCGTGCGGACCGTGGGGCGCGAAGGGCGTGGGCGAACTGCCCATGGACGTGCCCGCACCGGCCGTGACGGCGGCGATCGCGCACGCGACCGGCTGCCGCATGGACGAGATTCCCGCCACGCCGGAGCGGCTCATGCGCGCGCTGCAGCGGAGGGGCTCGTGAGCCTGCCGACCGGCGAGCTGGAGATCGATTCGATCGAAGGGCTGCAGGCGTACGGCTTCGAGGGGTTCCTCACCGTGCGCACGCTGCGCGACGAGGACTGCGCCTCGGTGCCCGCCGAGACCGGCGTGTACGTGGTCGTGCGCGACTGGACCGAGCCGCCGCGCTTCATGCCGAAGAGCCCGGCGGGTTTCCTGCGCGGGCAGGCGCCGACGGTGCCCGTCGAGACGCTGCAGGAGAAGTGGGTGGACGGCGCGTGCGTGCTGTGGATCGGGCACGCGCACGGTCCCGGCGTGCGGCACCGCCTGCACCAGCGCATCAAGCGCATGATCCGTTTCGGGTCGGGCAAGCAGGTCGCGCACTGGGGCGGCCGCTACCTGTGGCAGCTGTCGGGCGCGAACGCGCTGCGCTTCGCGTGGTTCCCGACCGACAAGCGCGAATCCGACAAGTTGTTCAACCGTGTCTTCAAGGCGTTCGACGAGCGCTACGACGCGCTGCCGTTCGCCAATCTCGAGATCGAAGAGCAGGAGTCCGAGGAATGAGCCAGCTCGTACGTGTGCGATTCACCCTGAACGGCAAGCCCGTGAGCGTGAAGGTGCCGCCCATGAAGCGGCTGCTCGACGTGCTGCGCGAAGACTGCCGCATGACCGGCACGAAGGAAGGTTGCGGCGAAGGCGAATGCGGCGCCTGCACCGTGCTGCTGGCCGGAGACCCCGTGAACGCGTGCCTCGTGCCCGCGGTGCACGCCGAGGGCGCGAAAGTCGTGACGGTCGAAGGTCTCGCGAAGAACGGCAAGCTGTCGGCGCTGCAGACCGCGTTCGTCGAACTGGGCGGCGCGCAGTGCGGCATGTGCACGCCGGGCATGCTCGTCACCTCGGCCGCGCTGCTCGCGCGCACCAAGGGCCGCGTGCCGGGCGACACCGAGGTGCGCGAGGCGCTGAGCGGCACGCTCTGCCGTTGCACCGGCTACCAGAAGATCGTCGAAGCCGTGCAGGCCGCGGCCGCGCCGGTCGCGCCTGCGGCGCCGAAGCACCGCGCGAAGGCGAAGACGAAGCCGGCGGGGAAGAAGGCCGCGAAGAAGCGGGCGGTCGCGAAGAAGGCCACGAACGCGAAGACCCGCGCCACGCGCACCGCGGGCCGGAGGCCCGCACCGGCCAAGAAGAAGGCAGGCCGCCGATGAAAGCCGCCATCACCACGCTGTCGGTCGAGCGCCCGAAGCACCTGAAGCACGCGCTGCAGCTGCTGCACGACTCGCTCGCGGGCGAGCGGCTCACGCCGCTGGCCGGCGGCACCGACCTGTTCGTGTACCTCAATGCCGGCACGCACCGCGGCACGCGGTTCCTCGACCTGGCGCCGTGCGCCGAACTGCGCGGCATCACGGCCGGCAAGTCGGGAATCCGGATCGGCGCGCTCGAGACGTGGGACCGCATCGCACGCCATCCGAAGATGGCCGGCTGGCCCATGCTCGTGCAGGCCGCGCGCTGCGTCGGCGCGGCGCAGATCCAGAACCGCGGCACGATCGGCGGCAACATCGCGAACGCGTCGCCCGCCGGCGATTCGCTGCCGGTGCTGCTGGCGTACGAGGCGATCGTGCACGTGGCGTCGGTGCGCGGCACGCGCACGGTGCCGTTCTCCGAACTGCAGACCGGCTACCGCACGCTGGCCATGGAGCCGGACGAACTCATCGTGGCGGTCGAGATCCCGGCGCCGCCCGCGGGGGCGAAGCAGTTCTTCCGCAAGGTCGGCACCCGCGCCGCGCAGAGCATTTCGAAGGTCGTGTTCGCGGGGCTGCTCGTGCCCGGCAAGGGCGGGGCGCTGGCCCACGTGCGGCTCGCGTGGGGCAGCATGGCGCCGATCACGGTGCGCTCGCTGCGCGCCGAGGCGGCGCTGCTCGCGCACCAGCCGTCGGCGCAGGCCGCCGCCTGGGCCGACGTGGCGCTGGGCGAGGACCTGGTGCCCATCGACGACATCCGGTCGGATGCCGAGTACCGGCTGAGCGCCGCCCGCCACGTTCTCGCGCAATTCCTGCGCGCGAGCCACGCGGGCTTCCGCGCGTAGGCCCGGTTCCACGACGCGGCCGCGGCGGGCAGGTCCCGCCGCGGCCGCAATTTCTCGTCCCCGGCGCGAGTCTCGCATTCAGCCCCCGGGGACTCCTGCCGATAAGAAGGGCGTGTTGTGCAGGGACGCTTCCCCCGCGTCTCCCGAACATCGGGTGCGCCGGGGAGCAGACGGTTCTTCAGGGAGCCTTCCGGTGTCCGAATCCGCCCATCCGAGTCTGCAGGATATCCTCGACGCCTTCGAGCGCCTCGCCGAACGCGTCGCCGCCTCGCCCGCGTCGCGCCTCGACCCCTTCGTGTCGGTCTCGCTGCGACGCGCCTGCGAAGAGCTGCGCCGCTACATTCCCGGACTCGACTCCCCGCCGGATCCGGAAGCCGCACGCTTCCTCGCGCGCGCCGCGTACGCCGCGATGGAGGACAACGACGCGCGCGAAGCGCTCGCGCGTGCGCTGCGCGGCCTGTCGTTCGCGCCGCACCATCCAGGGCTGTTCTTCGTGGCCGCGACCGCGTGCTTCGAGTTCGGCGCGGTGGAGGACGCGATCCGGCTGCTGCGCCACACGCTGTGGATCCACCCCGGCCACACCGCCGCGCGCCGTGACCTCGAGGCGCTGAGCGCGTACATGACCGACCGCTGGAACGCCCCGGGCGAGCTGTCGCCCGAAGACGCGGCGGCGCAGCGCGAGTTCGAGCCGATGGACCCCGAGCTGGCGTTCGACATGGCCGAAGACGAAGAGCTCGAAGGCCGGTTCGACGACGAAGACGAGGATCGCGCGGCCTGACGGCACGCGTGGTTCACGCAGGGGCGGTTCCGGGCGACCGGGACCGCCCCGATTTTCGTTCCGGGCAGGGCCGGCGCTCCGCCGACGCCGCGTGGGCGCCGTCTTGATGCGCTCTTGATGCGTCCGCGCCACCTCCTGACGGGACGGAGGCCGCAGCCGGGAGTCTGATGATTCCGTCGGCACCGTTCCGGCGCCCACCGGAGGAATCATCGGAGGAATCATGGACTTCGCCTGGCTGCTCCTCGTGGCCCTGCTCTTCGCGCTCGCCGGCGGCTTCGTGTCGCTGCTCGAGCGGCTTCGCTGAGGCCCGCATGCCCGCACTTCATGCCGTCGCGTTCGTGCTCGTGGCCGTCCTGTTCGCCTACCTCGTCTACGCGTTGCTGCGTCCGGAGCGATTCTGACCATGCACGGACTCCACGAGATCGTCCTGTTCTTCGTGGCCCTGCTCGCGGCGGCGCGCCCGCTCGGGCTGCACGTCGCGGCCGTGCTCGAGGGCCGTGCCACGTGGCTCACCCCGGTCGTGGCCCCGCTCGAACGCGCGATCCTGCATGCGGCGGGCGCGGATCGCGCCCCGGAGCAGGGCTGGGCGCGCTACGCCGCCGACCTGCTCGTGTTCTCGCTCTTCGGCGTCCTGCTCACGTACGCCTTCCAGCGTGCGCAGGGCCTGCTGCCGGCGAACCCGCAGCACTTGGGCGCCGTGGCGCCGGACCTGGCGTTCGCGACCGCGATCAGCTTCGTGACGAACACGAACTGGCAGTCGTACGGCGGCGAGACCACGCTGTCGTACCTCACGCAGGCCGCCGCGCTCGGGGTGCAGAACTTCGTGTCGGCGGCCTCGGGGATCGCGGTGCTCGCGGCGCTGGTGCGCGGCTTCGCGCGGCGCACGAGCGCGACGGTGGGCCACTTCTTCACCGACCTCGTGCGCGTGACGCTGCACGTGCTGCTGCCGTTGTCGCTGGCGTTCGCGCTCGTGCTCGTGTGGCAGGGCGTGCCGCAGACGTTCGCACCGTCGTGGCTCGCCGACGGACCCGGCGGCCGGCAGGCGATCGCGGTGGGCCCGGTCGCGTCGCAGGAGGCGATCAAGCAACTGGGCACGAACGGCGGCGGGTTCTTCAACACGAACTCCGCGCATCCGTTCGAGAACCCGACGCCGCTCACGAACTTCCTCGAGACGCTCGCGATCGTGCTGCTGCCCGCGGCGCTGTGCGTGACGTTCGGCCGCATGGCGGGCGACGAACGCCAGGGCTGGGCGCTGCTCGCGGCGATGCTGCTGTTGTTCGTGGCGTTGCTCGTGCCCGCGGTGCTGGCCGAGCGCGCGCCGAATCCGGCGCTCGTCGCGCTCGGGGTGGACGCGGCGCCGTCGGCCGGCCAGCCGGGCGGCAACATGGAGGGCAAGGAGACACGGTTCGGTCCCACGGCGTCGGCGCTCTGGGCGGTGGCGACGACCGCGGCGTCGAACGGCTCGGTCAACGCCATGCACGATTCGTTCACGCCGCTCGGCGGGCTCGTGGCCATGGCGCTCATGCAGATGGGCGAGGTGGTGTTCGGCGGCGTGGGTTCGGGGCTCTACGGCATGCTCGTGTTCGCGCTCGTCACCGTGTTCCTCGCCGGTCTCATGGTGGGGCGCACGCCCGAGTACCTCGGCAAGAAGATCGAGGCGTACGAGATGAAGATGGCCTCGCTCGCCGTGCTGCTGCCGTCGGCGTGCGTGCTCGTGGGCACCGCGCTCGCGGTGTCGGTGCCGGCCGGCGTCGCGGCGATCGCGAACCCCGGGCCGCACGGCTTCAGCGAGATCCTCTACGCGCTCTCGTCCGCGGCGAACAACAACGGCAGCGCGTTCGCGGGCCTGTCCACGAACACGCCGTTCTGGAACGCGCTGCTGGGCGTGGCGATGTTCGCCGGCCGGTTCGGCGTCGCGATCCCGGTGCTCGCGCTGGCCGGTTCGCTGGCGGCCAAGAGGCGCGCGCCCGCCGGCGCCGGCACGCTGCCGACGCACGGCCCGCTGTTCGTGCTCATGCTCGCCGGCGTCGTGGTGATCGTGGGTGCGCTCACGTTCGTGCCCGCGCTCGCGCTCGGGCCGGTCGTCGAACACCTGCAGTTCGTCGCGGGAGGTGAGCGATGAGCGCGCTCGCACGCCGGCGCCCGTTGTTCGATCGCGCGATCGCCGGCCGCGCGGTGGCCGAGTCGTTCCGCAAGCTCGATCCGCGCCACCAGGTCCGCAACCCGGTCCTGTTCACGGTGTACCTGTGCTCGCTGCTGACCACGTGGCTCGCCGTCGACGCGTGGCGTGGCGGTGGCGAGGCGCCGGGCGGCTTCATCGTGGCGGTGGCGGCGTGGCTGTGGTTCACGGTGCTGTTCGCGAACTTCGCCGAGGCCATGGCCGAGGGCCGCGGCAAGGCGCAGGCCGACGCCATGCGCCGCGCGCGCAGCGACGTCATGGCGCGGGTGCTGCTCGATCCGGCGGACCACTTCTCGATCACCGTCGTGCCGTCCTCGGTGCTGCGCAAGGGCCAGTACGTGCTCGTGAAGTCGGGCGACCTCGTGCCGTGCGACGGCGAGGTGGTCGAAGGCGTGGCCACGGTGGACGAGAGCGCGATCACGGGCGAGAGCGCACCGGTCATTCGCGAGAGCGGCGGCGATCGCAGCGCGGTCACGGGCGGCACGCGCGTGCTGTCGGATTGGCTCGTGGTGCGCGCGAGCGCCGATCCCGGCGACACGTTCCTCGACCGCATGATCGCCATGGTCGAGGGCGCGAAGCGCCAGAAGACGCCCAACGAGATCGCGCTCAACATCCTGCTCGCCGCGCTCACGCTCGTGTTCCTGCTCGCGGTCGCCACGCTGCTGCCGTACTCGCAGTTCGCGGTGCGGGTGGCCGGCGGCGGCACGCCGGTCACGGTCACCGTGCTCGCGGCGCTGCTCGTGTGCCTGATCCCCACCACGATCGGCGGGTTGCTGTCGGCGATCGGCATCGCGGGCATGGACCGCATGACGCAGGCGAACGTGATCGCCATGTCGGGCCGCGCCGTCGAGGCCGCGGGCGACGTGGACGTGCTGCTGCTCGACAAGACCGGCACGATCACGCTGGGCAACCGCCAGGCCGTGGCGTTCCTGCCCGCGCCCGGCGTGGCCGAGGCGACGCTCGCGGACGCGGCGCAGCTCGCGTCGCTGGCCGACGAGACGCCCGAGGGCCGCAGCATCGTGGTGCTCGCGAAGGAGAAGCATGGCCTGCGCGAGCGCGACCTCGAGTCGCTCGGCGCGCGGTTCGTGCCGTTCACCGCGCAGACGCGCATGAGCGGCGTGGACGTGAGCGGCCGGGCGATCCGCAAGGGCGCGGTGGACGCGATCGCGCGCTTCGTCGAAGCGCAGGGCCGCGTGCTGCCTGCGGAGGTGCGCACGACCGTGGAGGCCGTGGCGCGCCGCGGCGCGACGCCGCTCGTCGTGTGCGAGGACGGCCGCGCGCTGGGCGTGATCGAACTCAAGGACATCGTGAAGGGCGGCATCCGCGAGCGCTTCCAGCAGCTGCGCGCCATGGGCATCCAGACGGTCATGATCACCGGCGACAACCCGCTCACGGCGGCGGCGATCGCGGCGGAGGCCGGTGTGGACGACTTCCTCGCCGAGGCGACGCCCGAGGCGAAGCTGGCGCTGATCCGCGAGAAGCAGCACGGCGGCCGGCTGGTGGCCATGACCGGCGACGGCACCAACGACGCGCCCGCACTGGCGCAGGCCGACGTCGCCGTGGCGATGAACTCGGGCACCCAGGCGGCGAAGGAAGCCGGCAACATGGTGGACCTGGACTCGAACCCGACCAAGCTCATCGAGATCGTGGAGACCGGCAAGCAGCTGCTCATGACGCGGGGCGCGCTCACCACGTTCAGCGTCACGAACGACGTCGCGAAGTACTTCGCGATCATCCCGGCCGCGTTCGCGGGCACGTACCCGGCGCTCAAGGCGCTCGACGTCATGCACCTCGCGTCGCCGGAGAGCGCGATCCTGTCGGCGGTCATCTTCAACGCGCTCGTGATCGTGTGCCTCATTCCGCTCGCGCTGCGCGGCGTGCGCTACCGGGCGCTGGGCGCGGCGGTCGTGCTGCGCCGGCACCTGCTCGTGTACGGGCTCGGCGGACTGGTCGTGCCGTTCGTGGGCATCAAGCTCGTGGACCTGGCGCTCGTGGCGCTGGGACTGGTACGGGAGGCCTCGTGAACGCTTCGCTGCGTGCTTCGTTCGTGGTGCTGGCCGCGTTCACGCTCGTGACCGGCGTGCTGTACCCGCTCGCCGTGACCGGGGTGACGCGCGTGGCGTTTCCCGCGCAGGCAGCCGGAAGCCCGATCGTGGTGGACGGCCGGGTGGTGGGTTCGCTGTGGATCGGGCAGTCGTTCGAACGCCCCGGGCAGTTCCGCGGCCGGCCGTCGGCCACCGCGCGCACGCCGTACGACGGCTCGGCGTCGGCGGGTTCGAACCTCGGCCCCACGAACCCGGCGCTCGTCGCGGCCGTGCGCGCGCGGATCGCCGTGCTGCGTGCGGCCGGTGCGGATTCGGCGGCGGCCGTGCCGGTGGACCTCGTGACGGCTTCGGCCAGCGGGCTCGACCCGCAGATCAGCCCGGCGGCGGCCGAGTACCAGGTCGCGCGCGTGGCGCGGGAGCGCGGTGTGACCCCGGCCGAGGTTCGCGCGCTGGTCCGGCGCCACACGGAGGGGCCACAGTTCGGCGTGCTCGGCGAGCCGCGCGTGCGCGTGCTCACCCTCAACCTCGATCTCGACCGCATGACGGCGGCCCGCGCCGTGCGGTAATACTCGCGGGCCGCGCGTGACTCGCGCGGCCGAAAGGACGCCGCTGATGCCGGACGGCCGGCCGGATCCCGAAGCGCTGCTGGCGCGACTGAAGGAACAGGAAGCGCAGGCGAGCCGGGCGAAGCTCAAGATCTTCCTCGGCGCCTCCGCGGGCGTCGGCAAGACGTACGCCATGCTGGTCGAGGCGCACGAGCGCCGGCGCGCCGGAGTGGACGTGGCCGTGGGGCTGGTGGAGACGCACGGCCGCCGCGAGACCGGTGCGCTGCTCGAGGGACTCGAGCTGCTCCCTCGCCGATCGGTCGAGCACCGCGGCGTCACGCTGACCGAGTTCGATCTCGACGCCGCGCTCGAGCGGCGGCCCGCGCTGCTGCTGCTCGACGAGCTCGCGCACACCAACGCGCCGGGTTCGCGCCACCGCCGCCGCTGGCAGGACGTCGAGGAACTGCTCGCCGCGGGCGTGGACGTGGCCACCACGCTCAACGTGCAGCACGTCGAGAGCCTCGTGGACGTGGTCGCGCAGATCACCGGTGTGACGGTGCGCGAGACGGTGCCCGACTCGATCCTCGATCGCGCCGACGAGATCGAAGTCGTGGACCTGCCGCCCGACGACCTTCTGCAGCGCCTGCGCGAAGGCAAGGTGTACCTGCCGCAGCAGGCGGAGCGGGCCGCCGAGGGCTTCTTCCGCAAGGGCAACCTGATCGCCCTGCGCGAGCTGGCGCTGCGGCAGACGGCGCAGCGCGTGGACGCGCAGATGGAGTCGTACCGCCGTGCCGCCGGGATCGCCGAACCGTGGGCGGTGCGCGAGCGGCTGCTCGTGTGCATCGGCGACGGCGCGCACGGCCTGCGGCTGGTGCGCGCCGCGCGCCGCATGGCGGCGGCACTCAAGGCGGAGTGGATCGTCGCGCACGTCGAGACGCCCGGCGGAGTGCCCGCGACGCGGGGCGCGCGCGACGCGATCGTGGACGTCATGGGACTGGCCGAGGAACTCGGCGCCGAGTCCGTCATGCTCACGGGCCTGCGGGCCGCCGACGAACTGCTCGCGTTCGCGCGCGACCGCCACGTGTCGCGGATCGTGGTCGGCAAACCGGGCCGGCCGCGCTGGCGCGAGTGGCTGGGCGGCGCGCTCGTGCCCGAACTGCTGCGGCGCAGCGGCGGCCTCGACGTGCACGTGCTCGCGGGCGAGGACGAACCCGAGGGCGCGGCGGCCGCCGGCGCCACCGAGGCGCCGGCCGTGCCCGCGTCCCCCGTACCCCCGGCGCCTCCGGCGGCGCCGCGCTGGCGCGGCTACGCCGGCGTGGTGCCGGTCGTGCTCGCGTGCTCGCTGCTCGCCTCGCTCGCGCGCGGCCGGCTCGACCTGTCGAACATCGTCATGCTCTACCTGCTCGGCGTCGTGATCGTGGCCATGGCGTTCGGGCGCGGCCCGGCGATCCTGGCGTCGCTCGTGAGCGTGGCGCTGTTCGACTTCTGGTTCGTGCCGCCGCACCTGACGTTCGCGGTGTCGGACACGCAGTACCTGATCACGTTCGCCGTCATGCTGCTCGTGGCCGCCACGATCGGCACGCTGACCGCGCGGCTGCGCGAGCAGGTCGAGGCGGCGCGTGCGCGCGAACGCCGTACCGCCGCGCTCTACCAGTTGAGCCGCGAGCTCAGCGCCCGGCGCACGCGCGAGGGCCTGCTCGACGCGGCCGTCGCGCGGGTGCGCGAGGTGTTCGGCGCGCGCGCGGCGATCCTGATGGCGGGCGAGGGTGGCGCGCTGGCGTTCGCGGCGGGCGACCGGGACCTGGCGGACACCGGCGCGCACGAGCAGGGCGTGGCGCAGTGGGCGTTCGATCACCGCCAACCGGCGGGGCTCGGCACCCCGACGCTGCCCGCGTCGCAGGCGCTGCACCTGCCGCTCGTGGTCGCCTCGGGTGCGATCGGGGTGCTGTCGGTGCGCCCGCGCGAATCGCGCGGGCTGGCCGGGCCGGAGCAGCGGCGGCTGCTCGAGACGTTCGCGAACCAGGCGGCCGTCGCGCTCGAACGTGCCGAGCTCGCCGAACGCGCCGAGCGCGCTCGTGTGGACGCCGAGGCGGAGCGCACGCGCAACGCGCTGCTCAGTTCGGTTTCGCACGACCTGCGCACGCCGCTCGCCGTGATCACCGGCGCGGCGACCGGGCTGCGCGACTCCGCTCCGGCCATGAGCGAAGCGACGCGCGCCGAACTCGCGGACACGATCGCCGACGAGGCGCAGCGCCTGAACCGGCTCGTGGGCGAGCTGCTCGACATGACGCGCCTCGAATCGGGCGCACTGGTGCCGAAGCGCGAATGGCACTCGCTCGAGGAAGTCGTGGGCGGCGTGCTCGTGCGGCTGGAGCGTTCGCAGCCCGGGCGCCGCGTGGCGTTGCGGGTCGCGCCCGAACTGCCGCTCGCGCAGGTGGACGACGTGCTGTTCGGGCAGGCGGTGCACAACCTGGTCGAGAACGCGCTTCAGGCGAGCGGCGCCGGGGGCGCGGTCGAGGTCGAGCTGCGCGCGGTCGCGGGCGCGCTCGAGGTCGAGGTGCGCGACGACGGGCCCGGGCTCGCACCGGGCGAAGCGCCGCAGGTGTTCGAGAAGTTCTTCCGCGGCTCCGCCGGCGCGGGCCGCCGCGGCGCGGGACTGGGGCTGACGATCTGTCGTGGCATCGTCGAGGCGCACGGCGGTACGGTGCGCGCCGCGAACCGCGAGCCCCGCGGCGCGTGCTTCACGATCCGACTTCCACTCGCGGGCGAGCCGCCCGCGGTGGACCGCAGCGGCGATGCGCTGCCGCCCGAACCCGGAGCCGTCGCGTGACCGATCCGCTCGCCCCGCTCGTGCTCGTCGTGGACGACGATCCGCCGATCCGGCGCTTCCTGCGCGCGGGCATCGAGAGTGCGGGCTGGCGCTGGCTCGAGGCCGAGAACGGCGCCGACGCCGTGCGCGAAGTCGCCGGCCGCGCGCCGGACGTGGTGCTGCTCGACCTCGGCCTGCCCGACATGGACGGGTTCGAGGTCGTGCGCCGCCTGCGCGAATGGACGCAGGTGCCGGTGATCGTGCTCTCGGCGCGCGGGCAGGAGCAGGACAAGATCCGCGCGCTCGACTCGGGGGCCGACGACTACGTGACCAAGCCGTTCGCCATGGGCGAGCTGCTCGCGCGCGTGCGGACGGCCCTGCGGCACCGCCAGCGTACGGCGGACGCCGCGGAGACGAGCGTGGTGCAGGTGGAATCGCTGCGCATCGACCTCGGTGCGCGCCGCGCCAGCGTGGACGAGCGCGACGTGAAGCTGACGCCGATCGAATGGCGCCTGCTCGCGACGCTCGCGCGTCACCCCGGCAAGGTGCTCACCCACGACCAGATCCTGCGCGAGGTGTGGGGGCCGCAGGCGGCGGGCCAGCACCATTACACGCGGGTCTACATGGCCCAGCTGCGCCAGAAGCTCGAACCGGAGCCCTCGAAGCCTCGCTGGCTGGTGAGCGAGCCCGGTGTGGGATACCGGTTGCGCGAAGCCTGAGGCGCCCGGGCGGTTTCCGCCCGCCGCGCCGCCTGTGCGACACTGCGCGCCCGACCCACGGAGGCCGTGTCCCGCATGCGCTGGTCGCTTCGGCTGGGCTCGATTCTCGGCATTCGGATCGAAGTCCACGTCACGTTCCTGCTGCTCCTGCTCGCGTACGTCGCCTTGTCGAAGGCGTCCCACGCCGCGGAAGTGCTCGCGGTCGTGGGCGACCTGCTGCTGCTGTTCTCGTGCGTGCTGCTGCACGAACTGGGGCACGCGCTCATGGCGCGGCGGTTCGGCGTGAACACCCGCGAGATCGTGCTCACCGGCATCGGCGGCATCGCGAAGCTCGAGCGCATGCCCGAACGGCCGGTCGAGGAGATGCTCGTGGCGCTCGCGGGGCCGGCGGTGAACGTGGTGATCGCCACGATCGTCGGCGCGTTCCTGCTGCAGCGGCACGAGTCGTTCGAGACGATCACGGACCTCGCGATCGCCGGGCACGCGCCGGAGTTCCTGTTCTACGTGAACGTGGTGATGTTCCTGTTCAACCTGATCCCCGCGTTCCCCATGGACGGCGGCCGCGTGCTGCGTGCCGTGCTCGCCATGATGATGCCGTACGCCCGCGCGACCCGGTACGCGTCGCTCGTCGGGCAGGGCTTCGCGGTGGTGTTCGCGGTGATCGGCACCGTGGTGACGCAGAACATCGCGCTCGTGGCGATCGCGCTGTTCGTGTTCGTGACCGCGCGCGAGGAACGCGCGCTCGTGCAGACGCGCAGCTCGCTCACCGGCATGCCGGTCAGCGCCGCCATGGTGACCGCGTTCCTGTCGCTCGAGACGCGGCACGAGCTGTCGCATGCCGTGGACCTGCTGCTCGCGGGCGAGCAGAAGGACTTCCCGGTGCTCGAGGACGGCCAGTTCCTCGGCATGCTGTCGCGCGACGACCTGCTCCGCGGCATGCGCACCGAAGGCCCGGATTCGCCGGTCGGCCGGCTCGTGCGGCTCGACGTGTCGCCGATCGAGGCCAGCATGCCGCTCGACCTGGCGCTGCAGCGCATGAGCGCGGCGCGCCAGAGTGCGCTGCCGGTCATGATGCGCGGCCGGCTCGTGGGCCTGCTCACGCTCGAGAACATCCGCGAGCTGCTGCTCGTGCAGGAGGCGCGTCAGCGACACGCCGGTACCGCGTGATGGGCCGGACCCTGCACGCCCGGTGGATCCTGCCGTTCGTCGCGCTGGTCGCGGCGTTCGCGCTGTGGCAGGGCACGCGCGTGGCGCGCTGGCGCGACGTGGGGCCGGGCGTCGAGTTCACGACCATCGCCGGCGACCCGTACTGCCGCTACGGCTCGTCCGCGGTCGCGGTGCTGCGCTGCGACCCGGGCCGCGTGAAGCTGCGCGTGCGCCACTGGTCGCGTTCGGGGCTCGACCGGCCGCCCACGATCCTCGGCTGGCACGAGGCGACGCGCGCGCTGGCGGTGTTCAACGCCGGCCAGTACTACCCCGACCTGTCGTACATGGGCCTGCTCGTGAGCGACGGCGACACCGTGTCGGCGCGGCGGCATCCCGGCTTCCAGGGCGCGCTCGTCGGCCGCGTGCGCGAAGGCCGCCCCGACGCACGCGTCGTGGACCTCGCGACCACGCCGCTGCTGCGCGACGAAGGCTGGAGCCAGGTGGCGCAGTCGTTCATGCTGTTCGACCGCGCGGGCACCGTGCGCGTGCGCAAGTCGAACCGTATCGCCCAGCGCACCGTGGTGGCCGAGGACGCGCGCGGCCGCCTGCTGGTGCTGGTGTCCGAAGGCGGCTACACGATCGCCGACTTCGCCACGCTGCTGCGCCATTCGCGGCTCGGGCTGACGCACGCCATGTCCATGGACGGCGGGCTCGAGGCCGAGCTGGTCGTCGCGAGCCGCGCGTTCACGTACGCGAGCTTCGGCCGCTGGTCGGGCGAAGGTACGAGCAGCGCGCCCGGCGCGAACACACCGCTGCCCGCGGTGATCACACTGGAGGCGCCATGAGCGCGAAGGCGACGCCGACCTTTCCGTGCGTGCGCTGCGGCCGCCCGGTGCGCCGCGTGCCCGCCACCAGGAAGCGCCCGCCGACCATCGCCTGCCCGCGCTGCCGCTACCTGCTCTACGACTACCCGCGCCCCGCGGCCGGCGTGCTCGTGGTGAAGGGCGACGCCGTGCTGCTGCTGCGCCGCGCGCACACGCCGCGGCTCGGGTTCCTCGACGTGCCCGGCGGGTTCATGGACGCGGGCGAGAGCATCGAAGGCGCCGCGCGCCGTGAACTGCGTGAGGAGACCGGGCTCACCGTGGGAGTTCTGGAGCCGCTCGGGTTCTGGTGGGACGTGTACGACCTGCCGGGATTCGGCGAGTTCCCGACCATGAACTGGTACTTCGTGGGCCGGTGGCGCCGCGGCACCCCCGTGGGCGCCGACGACGCCGCGAGCGCCGAGTGGGTGCCGATCGCGTCGCTCGGGCGGCTGCGCGCGCACTACTCGTGGGCGCACCTGCCGAAGCTGTTCACGGCGCTGCGGAAGTGGGTGCGGGGGCGATGACCTCGGGCCTCTACCACCTGTTCTTCGCGGGCCAGCCGTGCGGCGAGGAGTCGTTCACCGTGACGCGCGACGCGCACGGGATCGAGCGCGCGTCCGGCCGCAGCGAGACGCGCGCGCCGCACCCGCTGGCGGGCACGATCGAGTGGTCGGCGACCGCGAACGCCGAGCAGCGGCTGGTGGCGCTCGAGATCGCGTGGCGCGTGGGCGAGCGCACGCTGCGCACGACGCACGCGGCCGAGGGCGCGCGCTGGCGCGTGGGCATCGCGTACGGCGCCGACACGCGCGAGCAGCAGGGCGACTACCCGCCGCAGGCGCACGTCGTGTTCGGCTCGCCCGTGCTGCAGTCGTGGGTGCTGCGCCGCTTCGCGCTCGCACCCGGCGCCGAGCACGTGTTCCCGGCGCTGGTCGTGGGTCCGCCGTGGATGGCGGTCGAGCCCGGCCGCCACGAACTGCGCTGCACCGCGCGCGAGACGCGCGAGACGGCGCTGGGCGCACGCCCGCTGAACCGCATCGAGTGGCTCGACCCCGGCACGCCCGACGCCGGCGAACTCGTGCTCTGGAGCGATGCGCAGGACGTGGTGCACGAGGTGTGGGAGGGGAGCACCGCCACCGCACCGTCGGCGAAGCTCGTGGAACTGCGGCGCGACTGAGGCGCAACGCCCACGCGGCCGGCAACCGCGCCGGCTCCACGCGACCACCCACGCGGCAAGCGATCGCGCCGGCTCCACGCGCCCACCCCACGCGGCCAGCGGCCGCGGCTCCCGCCTATCCGAAGAACAGGTACGTCACCGCGATCGCGGCGATCACGCCGATGCACTCGGTCGCCAGCGCGACCGGCAGCGCGTGGCGCGTCTTCTTCACGCCGACCGAGCCGAAGTACACCGCGAGCACGTAGAACGTGGTCTCGGTGCTGCCCTGGATGATGCAGCTGAGCCGGCCGGCGAACGAGTCGGCGCCCATGGTCTTCATGGTCTCGACCATCATGCCGCGCGCGCCGCCGCCCGAGAACGGCTTGATGAGCGCGGTCGGCAGTGCGTCCACCCAGCGCGTGTCGATCGCGAGCTGGCCCGCGGCGGCGCGAATGCCGCCGAGCAGCGCGTCGAGCGCGCCGCTCGCGCGCAGCGCGCCCACGGCCACGAGAATCGCGATCAGGTACGGCACGATGCCGATCGCGACCTGAAAACCTTCCTTCGCGCCCTCGATGAACGTCTCGTAGAGCGGGACGCGCCGGATCGCGCCCGCCACGAGGAACGCGGTGATCAGCCCGAGCAGGATCGAGTTCGCGAGGATCGCCGACTGCGTGGCGACCGCGGCGGCGTCGAGGTGCGCGAAGTGCCACACGAGCGCCGCCATCGCGGCGGTCAGCCCGCCGAGCCAGCCGAGCACGACGCCGTTGAACAGGTTGATGCGCTGCACGGCCGCCACGATCAGCAGCCCGCACAGGTCGGCGACGTACGTGGCGATCAGGATCGGCACGAACACGTCGGCCGGGTTCGCGGCGCCGAGCTGCGCGCGGAACGTGAGGATCGAGATGGGCACGAGCGTCACCGACGACGCGTTCATGACCATGAACAGCACCATCTCGTCGCTCGCCGTGTCGGGCGTCCGGTTGAGCGACTGCAGTTCCTTCATGGCCTTCAGGCCGAGCGGCGTGGCGGCGTTGTCGAGCCCGAGCATGTTGGCCGAGCGGTTCATCACGATCGCGCCCGAGGCCGGGTGGCCGGCCGGGATGCCGGGGAACAGCCGCGCGAACAGCGGCCCCACGAGCCGCGCGATGAGTTCGGTGACGCCGCCCTTCTCGGCGATCTTCATGAGCCCCAACCACAGGGTCATGATGCCCGTGAGCCCGAGCGAGATCTCGAAGCCGGTCTTGGACGAGTCGAACAGCGCGGTCACGACGGTGCCGAGCACGTCGGGCTTGCCGCCCACCGTGGCGGTCACGACGGCGGTCGCGAACGCGACCAGGAACAGTGCGGCCCAGATCCAGTTGAGCATGGGCCGCAGCATGGGAGGGCGGCGCGCGGGGCGTCAAGGTGCGACGTGCGAACGGCGAGGGCGGAACGGACCCTGGTCCGTTCCGCCCCGAGGCCCCCGTGGGGTGGGCCGATGCGACGTGCGTGGGCTACTGGTCGATCGGCGCGCGCGAACCCGTGAACGGGAACCACGTCCGGGCGACTTCGGAGTTCACGATCACGCCCGCACCGAGCGCCTGCGCACCCGTGCCGCCGAGCAGGCCCTTGGCGTACACCGTGTAGATCTTGCCGGGCTGCAGCGTGACGTTCGGCAGCGGCAGCGCGACCGTGTTCGTGCCGGCGACGCGCACTTCGAGGTCGTACGTGCCGGCGTCGAGCGGCGTGAACGGCGTGTACTCGCGGAACGCCTTGTTGCCGAACACCACCGGACCGCCGCCGGCGACCGCGACGTCCACCGCGGGAGCGTTGGGCGAGAGATGCACGAACCGCACGTGCGCCTTGCCCGCGGCCGGAGCGCGCAGGTCGTCCACGAGCACCAGCGGCTTGAGGTCGGCCACGGTGCCGGTCGCGAACACCGAGTAGAACGTCCGCGGCGCGAGCGTCACGTTGGCGTCGATCACGCGCGTGGACGTGTTCGCCACGTTCACGAGCACGCGGCGCGGGCCCGACCACGTGTAGCGGTAGTTCGTGTTGCCGGCGAACTGCAGGTCGCGGGCGACCGGCTGGAACCCGAGGTTGATGTCCACCGCCGGAGCGTCCGGCGAGGCGTGCACGAACAGGATGCGCGAGACGCCGAAGTCCGTGCTGTTGCTGCGCAGCGGGCCGGCTTCGGTACGGGCGCGTTCGACGCTGAACGCGTCGGCAGCGCGGGAGTTCGATTCGTCGAGGACCGGGGCGACCGTGTTGCCGGCGGTCTTGCCGCAGCTGGCGAGGAGCACGGCCGAGAACGCGACGAGGGCCGTGTGGACGATGCGCTTCATGATGGAATTCCTCCTCCGGATCGGGATGCAACGGCGGCGCGAGGGTGCGCCGTGCGACGTGGGGTCGTCCCGGCGGGGAGTCGGCCGGGAATGGGCTGGTAGATGCGTAGGTTTTGAGTAGGATTCGACCCACGAGGTCCCGGATCGGCAAAATGCGCGTCGCGCGCCGCGCTTTGGTAGTCTCGCGCGCGCTTCGCCACCCGACCTCGAACGGAGACTCCCTTGTCCACGCCCGACGCCACGCCTCGTCCGGAAATCGCCGAAACGCTCGCGCCCACGCCCACCGGCAGCACGTGGGGCAAGCGCGTGGCGTTCGCCTACCTCGGTGCGGTCGCGCTCGCGTTCGCGTTGACGTTCGCGGAGACCGCGCGCGGCGAGCACGGGCTGGGCAGCGTCGCCGTGACCGTGCTCACCGCGCCGTGGTCGGGACTGCTCGCGAACCTCGCGCAGGCGCTGGGCGGCTCGCTGGGCGTGGCGGGCATGCGCGTGCTCGGCGTGACGCTGACCGCCGCCGCCGCGCTGCTCAACGCGCGCGTGTTCTACGGCATCGTCGCGCGCATGGAGCGCGACGCGCGCTCGCGCTGACTCGTCAGGCCGGATCGATCCCCGGCAGGCCGTCGAGGCTCACGCGGTTCGCCTCGAGCCGGTAGGCCTTCAGCCCGTCGTCGCCCTTGTTCTCGGCCCAGCGCCGCAGCGTGTCGCGGTCGCTCGTCCGCTCGTCGAACACCGGCACCCCCCAGCCGCACGAATCCGCGATGCGCGTGAGGTGCGCGAGCACGATGGCCCGTGCGCCCGGCCCGAGCGTGAAGCGCTGCGACAGGTCCGCCCACTTCGCCGAGCCCGGCGTGACCACTTCGCCGCGGCCGTACAGGCGCAGGATGCGCGGCGCGCCCGAGAACGCGCACAGCATGACCACGATGCGGCCGTTCTCGCGTACGTGCGCGATCGTCTCCACGCCGCTGCCGGTGAAATCCACGTAGCCCACCGTCAGCGAGTCGAGCACCGTGAGCCCGCCGAGGCCCTTGGGCGAGCAGTTGAGCAGGCCGTCGGCGGCGAGCGGCGCGGTGGCGACGAAGAACATGGGCTGGCGCGCGATCCAGTCGCGCAGCTCGGGGGTGATTTCGGGGAACACCTTGCTCATGTCGGCTCCCGGATGGAGGGGTGAGGGTGCGACGTGCGGGAAACGGCGTGCGCATTCTATGCTGACCGGCGAATCCCACTCGTTCGGAGGTCGTCATGAAGATCGTCGTCCTGGGCGGAGGCCAGCAGGGCCGCGTGATCGCCGCGGACCTCGCGGCCGCTCGGCCCGATGCCCGCGTCGTGGTCGCGGACCTGCACGCGCCGGCGCTGCCCGTGCTCGCGAACCTGTCGGCGGTCGAAGCCGACCTGTCGTCGGCCGAAGCGGTCGCGCGGCTGCTGCACGGCGCCGACCTCGGCGTGGGCGCGCTGCCGAGCCGGTTCGGCTACGCGGCCATGCAGGGCGCGATCGCGGCGAAGCGGCCGTTCGTGGACGTGAGCTTCTCGGCCGAGAACCCGCTCACGCTGGACGCCGAGGCGCGTGCCGCGGGCGTGACGATCGTGCCCGATGCCGGGCTCGCGCCCGGGCTGTCGCACCTGTGCTGCGGTCACGCCGCGTCGCGCGGCGCGCTCGACGAGCTCGAGATTTCGGTCGGCGGCGTGGCGCAGGACCCGACGCGGCCCTACGGCTACGTGGTGACGTGGTCGGTCGAGGACCTGCACGAGGAATACGTGCGTGACGCCCGCATCATGCGGGACGGACGGCCGCTGGCCGTCCCGGTGTTCTCGGATCTCAAGCGCGTGACGGTGGACGGTGCGGGCGAATTGGAGTCGTTCCTGTCGGACGGCCTGCGCACGCTGCTCGACACCATGCCCGAAGTGCCGAACATGGCCGAGCGCACGCTGCGCTGGCCGGGCCACGTCGAGCAGGTGAAGCCGCTCGTGGCGTCGGGGCGCTTCGTGACCGAGATTCGCGCACGCTGCACCGCGAAGCCCGAACTCGACCTGGTCGCCATGGTCGTACTCGCACGGTGGAAGGACGGCCGCGCCGCGCGCATGACGCTGGTGGACCGCTACGACGCGGCCACCGGGCTGACCGCCATGGCGCGCACCACCGCGCTCACCACGTCGGTGACGGCGCAGGTGCTGGCGCGCGGCGCCGTGCGCGAGCCGGGCGTGCACATGCTCGAACGGCTGGGGCGCGACCGCGCGGTGTACGACGCGATCGTCGCGGGGCTGGCGGAGCGTGGCGTGCGGCTGCGCTGGTTGGACGAAGGCGCGCGCGCATGAGCGAGTCCCGCGTCGGGCTGTTGAGCCTGCAGGTGCGGCAGGGGCACCCGGACTTCCTCGACCTGCCGTGGCACCTGCCGCTGGCGCGCTGGGGCGGCGCGTGCGACCGGCTGGTCGAGGTGCAGCGCGGCCTGTCGCGCCACGACGTGGTGTTCGTCGCGTACGGCTCGGCGGTGTACGCGATCAAGGAGCTGCCGCTCGTGCTGGCCGAGCGCGAGTACGACATGCTCGGCGAACTCGAGGAGCGCCACATGCCCGCGGTGCTCGGCGTGGGACACGCGCGCCTGCGTCACGCCGACGGCGAGTCGCGCTCGGCGCTGGTCACGCGCTTCCTCGACGCGTCGCTGCCGTACCGCACGCTGTTCCAGAACCCCGGGCTCGCGCGCTACCGCGAGCGGCTGCTCGACGCCATGGCGGGGCTGCTCGTGCGGCTGCACCTGGCGGGCTTCTACTGGGGCGACTGCTCGCTGTCGAACACGCTGTTCCGGCGCGACGCGGGCGAGCTGCAGGCCTACCTCGTGGACGCGGAGACGACCGAACGCCACGACACGCTCGGCAACGGCGCGCGCCGGCAGGACCTGCTCATCATGGAGGAGAACGTCACCGGCGACCTGGCCGATCTCGAGATCGGCGCCGACACGCCGGGCGCGTTGAGCGCCTACGAGACCGGGCCGCACATCCGCGAGCGCTACGAAGCGCTCTGGAACGAGGTCACGCGCGAAGAGGTGTTCGCGCCCACCGAGCGCTGGAAGATCCAGGAGCGGATCCGCAAGCTCAACGAGCTCGGCTTTTCGGTCGGCGAGATCGGGTTCGAGTCCACCGGCGAAGGCGACCGCCTGCGCATGCGCACGATCGTGACCGACCGCGACTACCACCGGCACCAGTTCCACAACCTGACCGGGCTCGTGGCCGGCGAGACGCAGGCCGAGCGCATGCTCAACGAGATCCTCGAGCTCAAGGCCTCGCTCGCGCAGCGCGACAACCGCAGCGTGCCGCTGTCGGTGGCGGCGTTCCACTGGCAGCGCGAGTGCTGGGAGCCGGCGCTCAAGGAGCTGGCGCCGCTGCTCGGCCCGGACGTGGACGAGGCCGAGCTGTACTGCCAGGTGCTCGAACACAAGTGGTTCCTGTCGGAGCGCGCGGGCAAGGACGTCGGCCGCGAGAGCGCGCTGGCCGACTACGTGGCGAAGTTCAGGCCGGCTGCCGGCGTCTGAGCGGCCGCACGCGCGCCGCCGCGCGCGCGCTTGTTTCGCGCCCGCCGCGATGGCTACTCTGCCGAGCACCGCGCAGCGCTCCGCACCGTCCTGAGTCCCCTTCCCGGGAGGGTCCCGCATGTCCTTCGCGCCCGCCGTTCGTTTCCGTCTTCCGCGCACACCGCTGCGCGCGCTCGCGTTCGCCGCGCTGCTCGCCGTCACCGCGGCGGCGACGGCCTTCGCCGCCACGCCGTCCGATCGCAGCAAGTACGACGCGCTGCTCAAGCGCATGGACGAGGGCCGCGCCGCCGAGGCGAACGTCTTTTCGCCCAGGGCGTGGGAGCGCGCGACCGACATCCTCGTCACGGCCAAGGCCGTGCTCGACCAGGGCGGCCGCCAGAACGACGCCGACCGCATGGTGGCCGAGGCGAACGAGTACATCGAGAACGCGATCAAGGCCGCCGAAGTGTGCAAGCTGTCGCTCAAGGAGCACCTCGAAGCCCGGCGCAAGGCGCAGGAGGCGCACGCGCCCACGCTGGTGCCCGAGCTGTACAAGGCGGCCGAGGACAAGTTCCTCGAGGCCACGGCCAAGGTCGAGAGCGGCGACGTGAAGGGCGGCATCAAGAAGGCCGCCGAGACCACGCCGTTGTTCGACGCGGCCGAGGACGGCGCCATCCGCGTGACCGTGCTGGGCGCGGCCGACAAGCTGATCGCCACCGCGGTGGCCGACGAGGCGCAGCAGTACGCGCCGTCCACGCTCGACGCGGCCCGTACGGCGCGCAAGGCGGCGTCCGACATCCTCACGAAGGACCGCTACAACCGCACCACCGCCGTGACCGAGGCGCGCCGCGCCGAGTACGAGGCGCGGCACGCGTCGAACATCGCGATCTCGGTGCGCTCGCTGAACCGCAACGACCAGGCGTGGGAAAAGCTCATGCTGCTCTACGAGATCCAGATGAACCGGGTCGGCAAGGCGCTGGGCTGGGACCGGCTGCCGTTCGACAACGGCCCGATCGCGGCGGCGGACTCCGTGCTCGCGGGCGTGGCACGGCTGCAGGGCGAACACGCGCGGCTGCAGGGCGAATCGTCGCAGGCGCGCGACGCGGTCGCCCGCACGCAGGGTGAGCGCGACGCCGCGGCCGCGGCCGCGCAGGGCGAGATGCAGAAGCAGCGCGAAGCGCTGGGCGCGAGCCTGCAGGGCGTGCTCGCGCGGCTGTCGGTCGCCAGCTCGGCGACCGACCCGGCCGAGCTCGCGCGCCAGCTCGACACGCGCGCGGGCGAGATGCTCGCCGAGCGCGCGTCGCTCGAGGAGCGGCTCAAGGCCGCCGAGGCGCGCGTCGCCGAACTGACCACCGCGACGCAGCAGGCGACCGCCGATCTGGAGGCGCGCCGCGCGAAGGACGAGCGCCTCACGAAGGCGCGCACGATGCTGAACCCGTCCGAGGGCGAGGTGCTGGTGAACTCGACCGGCGACGTGGTGCTGCGCCTGAGCGGCCTGTCGTTCGACGCCGGCAAGGCCGACCTGAAGGACGCGCACATGCCGCTGCTCGGCAAGGTGCAGGAGATCCTCAAGCTGTTCCCGAACTCGAGCTACGTGGTCGAAGGCCATACCGACATGACCGGCGACGGCACCGCGAACCAGCAGCTGTCCGACAAGCGCGCGTTCGCCGTCATGCAGTACCTGCGGCAGGCGCTCGCGATTCCCGCCGACCACATCCGTTCGATTGGCTACGGCGCCGAGAAGCCGATCGCCCCGAACAACACGCCGGCCGGCAAGGCGAAGAACCGCCGCATCGACATCCTCGTGCTGCAGTAGACGGGCGGCGATCGCGGTAAGAACCCGACCTCGACGAAAGGGCCGTCCCACGCGGGTTGCGCGGGACGGCCCTCGTCTTGGATTTCGCTTCGCCTACTTGTTCGCCAGCAGCCCCAGCGCCGTGGCCAGCATGGCGAGCAGCGCCTTCATGATGGATTCGCCGGCCACGAGGCCCGACGCGATCGGCACGTTGAACGTGTCCTGGCTCTTCTTGTGGACCAGGCTCCACACCCACGCGATCGTGGCGCCGATCGTGAACGCGAGCGCGTTGCTGAAGAACACGACCCAGCCGAGCCCGAGGCCCATGGCCGACGGCAGCCACTGCTTGGCCTTGGGGAAGCTCTTCTCGAGCACGGGCAGCAGCAGGCCGACCGCCGAGCCGATCAGGATGGCCCAGCGCGCCGACATGGGCAGGCTGTCGATGCCGTTCGACAGCACGCGCGCGACGGCTTCCCACGTGCGCGTCGCCGGCAGCGGGAACTTCTCGAGCGCGGCGTCGTTCGGGATCATCAGGTACCACGCCGGCACCACGGCCAGCGTGCCGAAGAAGATGCCGATGAACTGCGCGATGAACTGCTTGCGCGGGTTCGCGCCGAGCAGGTAGCCGCTCTTGAGGTCGGTGAGCAGGTCGGCGGAGGACGACGCGCTGTTCGCGCCGACGCCGGCCGACATCAGGTTGTGCGTCACGTTGCCCGGCGAGATGAGCGCGAAGATCAGCTGCATGACCTTGCCCATGGCGCCGATCGGCGTGGTGTCGGTTTCGCCGGTGGCGCGGCAGGCGACCAGCGTGAGCACGAACGACATGCCAATCGCGATGAGCCCGGCCCACCAGTGGATCTGGAACGCGAGCATCTGCACCGCGAGCATCGCGATGCTGATGGGAATGAAGCCGGCGAGCAGCCACGAGCTGGGCACTTCGATCGCCGCCATCTTGGCTTCGATGTCGGCGTCGGCGCCGCTCGTCGCGTGCTTCGCCTGCTTGAGCGCGGTGAACGAGCGCGCCACGGTCTTCCACTGCAGCGCGAGCGACGTGAGCGAGGCGAACACCATGAGCGACGTGCCGCCCCAGAGCGCCCAGCGCACCGGGTGGAACAGCGCGCCACCGCCCACGGCGGGCAGGTTCACCACCGCGTTCGCCACACCCGCCTGCGCCGCGTCGAGCGAGTAAAGCCAGGGCGCGATGAAGAAGTAGAGCAGGCTCGAGGCCGCGAGCATGGACAGCGACACGCGCAGGCCGACGATCTGCCCGGCCGCGATCAGCAGCACGCTGGGCTCGAAGCCGAAGCCGACGAGCGGCTTGCCGCCGACCAGCGCGAAGCCGTTCGCGGGGATCTGCTCGGGCAGGTGCACGTTGAACGCGCGCGTGCGCATGAACTCGAAGAACCTGCCGAGCGCGACGAACTGGTCCTCGGCGGTGTTCATCACGCCGACCACCGCACCGATCGCGAGCGACGCGACCAGCGAGTAGGCCTTCTGCAGCGCCTCACCGCTCTTGCTGTAGAGCGACTGCAGCGTGGTGGCCGCGGCGATGCCCGAGGGGAACGGCAGCTGTTCGTGGTTGATCATCTGGCGCTTCATCGGGATCGCGAGGAACACGCCCATCGCGCCCGTGGCCAGGGTGAACGACGCCACGACCAGCCAGGGCTGGTGGCGGTGCTGCGGGTCCAGGAGCAGCAGCGCGCCGAACGCGGTCGCGATGGTGGCGCCCGTCGAGTAGCCGGCCGCCGAGGCCGTGGACTGCATGCAGTTGTTCTCGAGCAGCGACATCTGGCTGAGCCGGCCGCCCGTCAGGGTGCGGAACGCGTTCCAGAGCACGTACGAGATGACGCACGACGTGATCGCCACGCCGAACGACCAGCCGACCTTCAGGGTCGTGTAGAGGTTCGACACCGACATCAGCATGCCGAGCACGCCGCCCATCAGGACGGCGCGAACCGTGAGCTGGGGCATCCGGTCGCCCTGGTAGGCGTGGGTGTACCAGTTCAGGTCCTTCTGCTCGGGGGTGGCGTCGGGGGGAAGGGGCGGCAGGACGGGGAGTCCGCCGGATTCCGCGGCTGCGGGTGCGCTCGCGTCAGGGGTCGCCATCGGGACCTCGGAAAGGGTGTTTGCTGCCGGGATTGCAACGGGTTAAGGAAAACTCGCCGCGGACGCTAGGCGGTTCGGGGGCCGGGTGCAACACCTCCGTCAACTTGCGCGGCAATTCGTCTGCCGAGCTTGACCAACTTCGCGTGCACCCCTACCTTGCCGCTCACACTCTAACGTTCACGTAAGGGTATGGCTTCCGACTCTCTTCCTTCCCAGACGCCGGCCACGTCCGGCCCCGCGACCGCGCAGCTCCTTCGCATCGGCGACATCGCCCGGGCGACGGGCAAGACGGCGCGCGCGCTGCACCTGTACGAGGAGCTGGGGCTGTTGCGGCCGGCGACCCGGTCGAGCGGCGGGTTCCGGCTGTACGACGCCTCCGCGGTCGAGCGCGTGCGCTGGATCGACTCGCTGCACTCGCTGGGCTTCTCGCTGCAGGAGATGCGCGAGGTGCTGCAGAACTGGTGGAGCGCCGGGCAGGGTTCGGCGGCCATGACCAGCGTGCGCGAGCTGTTCGCGCGCAAGCTCGACGAGACGCGTGACGCGATCCGGCGCCACCAGCAGCTGGAGCGCGAACTGGAGGAAGGCCTGCGCTACCTGGCGACCTGCGAGAACTGCGCGGCGCCCGGGCCGGTGCACGGCTGCGTGAACTGTTCGCAGGACCACGGCGTGGATACGCCGCCGGCCCTCGTGGCGGGCATCAAGACCGCCCCCGACGCCGCGCCCGCGCGTGCGTCGCGGCCCGCCTTCGTGCGGGTCGAGGACATTTCGACTTCTTCATGAACGAAGCGGGGTCCGCCCCGCGCCCGACACACACGAAAGGAGCACGCACCCAGATGATCACGCTCACCGAGACCGCCGCGAACAAGGTGAAGGAACTGCTCGCCCAGCGGGGCACGCCCGAGTCCGGACTGCGCATCGGCGTCCGCGGCGGCGGCTGCTCGGGCAACTCCTACTTCATGGAGTTCTGCGAGGCCGGCGGCGCCGGCGACGACACGCTCGAGACGAACGGCGTGAAGCTGTTCGTGGACCTCAAGAGCATGGTGCTGCTCGGCGGCACCGAAGTGGATTACGTCGAAGGGCTGATGGGCGCGGGCTTCAAGTTCAACAACCCGAACGTGAAGCACAACTGCGCCTGCGGCGAGAGCTTCTCCGCCTGATTCCACCGCACCGCGCGCGCGGACGCTCCGGACGGAGCCGCACGCACCGCGGACCGACACGCCCCGCTCATCGGCAGCGGTGGTCGAACGAAGGACGACATGAGCCAGACGCCTGAACTCTCGGTCAAGGACCTCCACGTTGCGGTGGAGGGCAAGGAAATCCTCAAGGGCCTGTCGCTGGAGATCTCGAAGGGCGAGATCCACGCCATCATGGGCCCGAACGGCTCGGGCAAGAGCACGTTCGCGAACACGCTCATGGGCCACCCGAAGTACGAGGTGACCGGCGGCGAGATCCTGTTCCGCGGCGAGTCCATCCTCGAGATGGAGACCGACGAGCGCGCCCGCGCCGGCCTGTTCATGGCGTTCCAGTACCCGGTCGCGATCCCGGGCCTGACGTTCGCGAGCTTCCTGCGCGCCGCGCTCAACGCGCGCATCGCGCCCTCGGCCGGCGAGGACGGCAAGATGCCGACCAGGAAGGGCATCGCCCCGAAGGAGTTCCGCGCGCTCATGCTCGAGAAGATGGCGCTGCTCAAGATGGACGAGAAGTTCGCCACGCGTTACCTGAACGACGGCTTCTCGGGCGGCGAGAAGAAGCGCGCCGAGATCCTGCAGATGGCGCTGCTCAAGCCGGCGATCGCGATCATGGACGAGACCGACTCGGGCCTCGACATCGACGCGCTGCGGATCGTGTCCGAGGGCGTGAACACGCTCGCCGGCCCGGACATGGGCGTGCTGGTGATCACGCACTACAACCGCATCCTGAACTACATCAAGCCGCACAAGGTCCACGTGATGGTGGACGGCCGCATCGTCACGAGCGGCGGGCCCGAAATGGCGCTCGAGCTCGAAGCCAAGGGCTACGACTGGGTCCGCGAGGAGGTGGCGCAGTGAGCACCGAAGCCAACATGGACCTCCGCGACAGCTACGAGGAGAAGTACGGCTTCCACGAGCCGGACTCCTTCGTGTTCAAGTCGCGCAAGGGCCTCGATCGCGACATCGTGCAGCAGATCTCGAAGCTCAAGAACGAGCCCGAATGGATGCTGGAGTACCGCCTGAAGGCGCTCGAGATCTTCGAGAAGAAGCCGATGCCGAACTGGGGAGGCGACGTCGCGGCGATCGACTTCCAGGACATCTACTACTACGTCAAGCCGTCGAACGAGGAAGCGAAGTCGTGGGACGACGTGCCCGCCGACATGAAGCGCACGTTCGACCGCCTCGGCATTCCCGAGGCCGAGCAGAAGTTCCTCGCCGGCGTCGGCGCGCAGTACGACTCCGAGGTCGTCTACCACAAGATCAAGGAATCGCTCGAGAAGCAGGGCGTGATCTTCCTGTCCTGCGACCAGGGGCTGAAGGACCACCCCGAACTGTTCAAGCAGTACTTCGGCACGGTGATCCCGTCCTCGGACAACAAGTTCGCCGCGCTCAACAGCGCGGTGTGGTCGGGTGGCTCGTTCATCTACGTGCCGAAGGGCGTCAAGGTGGACGTGCCGCTGCAGGCCTACTTCCGCATCAACACGAAGGACATGGGCCAGTTCGAGCGCACGCTGATCATCGTGGACGAAGGCGCGTACGTGCACTACGTGGAAGGCTGCACGGCCCCCACGTACTCGAGCGATTCGCTGCACTCGGCGGTCGTCGAGATCGTGATCAAGAAGGGCGGCCGCTGCCGCTACACGACGATCCAGAACTGGTCGAACAACGTCTACAACCTCGTCACCAAGCGCGCCGTGGCCTACCAGGACGCGACGATGGAGTGGGTGGACGGCAATCTCGGCTCCAAGCTCACCATGAAGTACCCGGCGATCTACATGATGGAGCCGGGCGCGCACGGTGAGGTGCTCTCGATCGCGTTCGCGGGCAAGGGCCAGCACCAGGACGCCGGCGCGAAGGCCGTGCACATGGCCCCGAACACGTCGAGCAAGATCATCAGCAAGTCCATCAGCAAGGACGGCGGGCGCGCCGGCTACCGCGGCCTCGTGAAGGTCGTGAAGGGCGCCGAGAACTGCCGTTCCACGGTGAACTGCGACGCGCTGATCCTCGACGAGCACTCGCGCTCGGACACGTACCCGTACATGGAGATCGAGGAGGACAAGGTCACCATCGGGCACGAGGCGACCGTCTCCAAGATCGGCGACGAGCAGATCTTCTACCTCACGAGCCGCGGCATTCCCGAGGAAGAGGCGGCCGCGATGATCGTGTCCGGCTTCATCGAGCCGGTCGTGAAGGAACTTCCCATGGAGTACGCCGTGGAGATGAACCGGCTGATCCAGCTGCAGATGGAGGGTTCGGTCGGATGAGCACGACTCCCGTTTCGACTCCGGTGTCCAACGCGCTCGCGGGCTGGCTCGCGACCGCGGAAACGCGCGCCACGCAGGCGAACGAGCCGGCGTGGGCGCTCGAGAAGCGCTCGCGCGCGGCGGCCGTGGCGTCGTCGCTCGCGTTCCCGTCGCGCGACGAGGAGCTGTGGCGCCGTACCGACTTCAGCGGCCTGCCGCTCGACTCGCTCGATCCGTTCGCGGCCGTCGGGCCGGTGCGCAACATCGACGACCTGCCCGCGGCGCTGCTGTCGCGGCTCGCGGGCGAGGCCGGCAACATGGCGCTCGTCGCGCAGGTGGACCAGCAGTGCGTGTACGAGCAGACGCACCCGACGCTCGTGAAGCAGGGCGTGATCGTGTGCTCGCTGGACCGCGCGGTGCGCGAGCACGCCGACAAGGTGCAGGCGCTGCTCGGCACGCTGCTCGCGACCGACTACGACCGCTGGACCGCGGTCGGTGAAGCGCTGCGTTCGGGCGGCGTGTTCGTGTGGGTGCCGAAGGGCGTCCACGCCGAACTGCCCGTGCGCACGATGCAGTACCTGAGCGGCGCCGGCCGTCTCGCCGCGCCGCGCACCGTGATCGTGGTGGGCGACGGCGGTTCGATCACCGTGGTGGACGACCTGCTGTCCGAGAACGCCGAAGGCGCGTCCATGTACCTGGGCGGCGTCGAGCTGTTCGTGGGCCAGAACGCGAAGCTCACGTACGCGTCCATCCAGGACTGGAGCCGCAACGTCTATCACTACGGCAACGGCCGGGCGCGCATCGCGCGTGACGGCGAGCTGCAGTGGATCCAGGTCATGGTCGGCGGCCGCGCGAGCAAGACGAACATCTGGTACGACCTCGACGGCGAGGGCGCGCAGGCGTTCGTGCACGGCTTCATGTTCGGCGACCAGCGCCAGCACTTCCACCTGCACACGCTCCAGCGCCACCTGAAGCCGAATTGCACGAGCGACCTGCTCATCAAGGGCTGCCTGAAGGACAAGGCGCGCTCGGTGTACCAGGGCCTCATCCAGGTGGCCGAGGGCGCGCAGAAGACGAACGCGTACCAGGCGAACCGCAACCTGCTGCTGTCCGACCAGGCCCGCGCGGACAGCATCCCGGGCCTCGAGATCCTCGCGAACGACGTGCGCTGCACGCACGGCGCCACGCTGGGCCACGTGGACGCGGAGCACCTGTACTACCTCATGGCGCGCGGCCTGCCGCGCGTCGAAGCCGAGCGCCTCGTGGTCGAGGCGTTCTTCGAGCCCGTGCTCGAGCGCATTCCGCTGGAGTCGCTCCGCGACCAGCTGCGCGCCGAGATCGAGCGGAAGATCGGCTGACGCCATGAGCGAAACACGCACCGGCCTCGCGGGCGCGGCGGAGAGCACCTCCGCCGCGCCGCACGCGGCCTTCGACCCGGCCGCGATCCGCGCGGACTTCCCGCTGATCGCCGGACCGCGCGACAAGCGCCTCGTGTACCTCGACAGCGCCGCGACTTCACAGAAGCCGCAGGTGGTGCTCGACGCGATGGACCGCTACTACCGCACGTGCAACGCGAACATCCACCGCGGCGTGTACCGGATCGCCGAAGAGGCGACCGCGTTGTACGAGGACGCGCGCCGGCGGTTCGCGAAGTTCGTGAACGCCGCGGGCCCGCGCGAGGTGATCTTCACGCGCAACAGCACCGAGGCGATCAACCTGGTGGCGTACGCGTGGGGCCGCTGGCAGCTGAAGGCCGGCGACGCGATCGTGCTCACTCCGATGGAGCACCACTCGAACCTCGTGCCGTGGCACATCCTCGCGGCCGAGCGCGGCGTGGAGCTGCGCTTCATCCCGCTCACGGCCGACGGCCGTCTCGAGGTCGAGGCGCTGCCCGGGCTGCTGGCCGACGGCAAGGTGAAGCTCGTGTCGTTCGTGCACGTGTCGAACGTGCTCGGCACGGTGAACCCGGCCGCCGAGATCACGAAGATCGCGAAGGCGCACGGCGCCACGGTGCTGGTGGACGCGTCGCAGAGCGCCGCGCACATGAAGCTCGACGTGCGCGCGATGGGCGCCGACTTCGTCGCCTGCACCGCGCACAAGATGCTCGGCCCGACCGGCATCGGCGTGCTGTGGGGGCGCCGCGACCTGCTCGAGGCCATGCCGCCGTTCCTCGGCGGCGGCGAGATGATCCGCGAAGTCCACCTCACGTCGTCGAAGTGGAACGAGCTGCCGTGGAAGTTCGAGGCCGGCACCATGGCGATCGCCGAGGCCGTCGGGCTCGGCGCCGCGCTGGCCTACCTCGAGAAGCTCGGTATGGAGCACGTGTTCGCGCACGACCGCGCGCTGTCGGCGTACGCGCTCGAACGCCTGAAGGAAGTCGAGGGCCTGCGCGTGCTCGGCCCCGGGGCGGAGCACCGCGGCGGCGTGGTGGCGTTCACGCTCGAGGGCGTGCATCCGCACGACGTGGCCACCGTGCTCGACTCCGACGGTATCTGCGTGCGCGCGGGACATCACTGCGCCATGCCGCTGCACGATCACCTCGGTATTCCCGCGTCCGCGCGCGCGTCGTTCCACTGCTACTCGGTCGCCGAGGAAGTGGACCTGCTCGTGGACTCGCTGCAGAAGGCGCGGAAGATCTTCGCGCGATAGAGAGGCCGCATGGACGAGCTGTATCGCGAACACATCCTCGACCACTACCAGCACCCGCGCTGCAAGGGTGCGATCGTGGATCCCGACCTGTCGTTCGAGGACGCCAATCCGCTCTGTGGCGACCGCATCAAGATGGACTTCCGCCTCGACGGCGACACGCTGGCCGAAGTGAAGTTCAGCGGTCACGGCTGTTCGATCAGCCAGGCGGCGGCCTCGATGCTCTGCGAGTTCGTCGAAGGCAAGAAGCTCGAGGACATCAAGAAGCTCGGGCGTGAGGACATGCTCGAGATGCTCGGCATCGAGCTCGGGCCGGTGCGCCTGAAGTGCGCGCTGCTCGCGCTCAAGACGCTCAAGGCCGGCATCTACGGCGTGAACCAGTGGCCCGGCGAAGACGAGGACGACGCGTGAGCCCCGTGACCGGAGAGTTCGTGAGCGTCGCGAAGGTCGGGGAGATCGCCGTGGACGGCGTGAAGATCGTGCGCCTGAACGACGTGCCCGTCGCCGTGTTCCGGCTGGAAGACGGTTACTTCGCGATCGAGGACGTGTGCACGCACGACGGTGGTCCGGTCGCCGAGGGCTGCCTCGCGAACGGTGTGATCGAGTGCCCGCGGCACGGCGCGCAGTTCGACGTGCGCACCGGGCGCGTGGTGCGTTTCCCGGCGACCTCGCCGGTGCCGACCTACGCCGTTCGCGTGAACGGCGACGACATCCAGGTGGAGTGCCCCTGACCATGAGCGACGAAAAGAACGCCGCGCCCGTGAACCCGCACACCGGCCGACCGATCGAGTCCAGCGAAGCCGTGCCCGCCGCGGCCGGCCCCGCCGACTCCACGCCCGCACCCGCACCCGCGGCCGCGGCGGCGGCCGCTTCGGCCGAAGCGCCGCCCGCCGCGGCGCAGACCGGACCGCCGCAGTTCTCCAGCATGCCGAGCCAGCAGGAACTGGCGGTGCGTGCCTCGCTCGAGACCGTGATGGACCCCGAGATCGGGTTGTCGGTGATCGACCTGGGCCTGATCCGCGAGATCCACTTCCTTGCCGACCGGACGCTCGTGCGCATGATGCTCACCACGCCGTTCTGCCCGTACGCGCCGCAGATGATGGCCGACGTGAAGAACGCCACCGAAGCCGTCGTGACCGGGAAGCCCTGCGAGGTGGACCTGCTGCCCGATCCGTGGAGCCCGGACATGATGCCGGACCCGGGGTTGCTGGGATTCTCCTACTGAGTCAGTGCGCAGGCGGTCTTCGGGCGTGACAGGGCGGGGATGCGGGCGGACAATCGCCCGCGTCCCCCGCCGCCGTTTCACCCTCGAGGCTTCGGGAGTGTGCTCCATGCGCCGCCTGTGGTTCGTCGCCATCCTGTGCATCGCCGTTTCGTCGAGCGCGTTCGCCGGGCCCTGCCCGTACGAGTGCCCCGACCTGAGTGGCGGGCCGTGGCCCGTCGCCACGTCCACGATCCCGATGTTCATGCGAGTCGGCGGCTTCGGGCCCACCGGCCAGCCCGACCCGGCGACCGAGTTCGAAGTCGTGGTGCGCGATCTCGCGAACAACCCGATCCCGAACGCGCTCGTCTGCGTGGATCTCGGCCAGTGCGCGCCGGCGGTCGTGTGCGGCGTGTGGTCGGCCACCTGTGATTCGCTCGATGCCGGCGCGCCCGAGCATCGCGTGTTCGCCGTGACCGACGCCGCCGGCCGCGTGCGCATGCGGCTCGCGGGCCAGGCGAACAATCCCGGTGGCGGACCGGTGAGCGGCGACGGCCGCGCGCGCATCTCCGTCTGCGGCATGCTGCTCGGCACGGTGCCGGTCGCGTTCCTCGACCAGAACGGTGGCGACGGCACCGGCGCGAACGACCTGTCGGCGTGGTTCGGCGACTTCGAGCAGGCCCTGTGGTTCGCGCGCTCGGACTACGACGGCAACGGTGCGCTGGGCGCCAACGACATCTCGGTCTGGCTCGGGTTCTTCGGCAGCGGCAGCTCGGCGCTGGGCTGCACGAACCATCCGTAACGGCACCTCGAACGAAGACGGCGGCGGCGCCCGTGGGCACCGCCGCCGTCTTCGCGTTTCGCGTGTGGCGCTAGGGCGTGGCCGGGCTCGGGCGCAGGTTCCAGCTCATGCCCATGTTGAACTTGAGCTGGCGCTCGCCGGTGAGGTCGTGGAACTCGAGCTCGAAGAAGTTGCCGAAGCGCTGGTCGTGACCGAACGACAGTCCCGCGAGCGCCGACACCGCGCCGCGCACGACGTCGTTGTCGCGCGAGATCTCGGGGGACGCGACCGCGTTGTGCAGGAAGTGCACGCCGAGGCCGCCGCCGGCGTACGGGTACCACGCGTGCGAGGTGGGAAACGTCCAGCGCGCGAACCCGCCCAGCGTGGCGTCGCGGCGCGTGGTGCGGAAGCCCAGCGCGCTCACGTTGGTCTGCCAGTATTCGACCGTCGGCAGGAAGTCCACTTCCTTCACGAGCCGCTCGCTCTGCAGGCGGCCGCGCAGGCCGACGCCCGAGAACGAGGTCTGGCCTTCCTGGAACACGGTGGACGAATAGAAGTCGAGCCCGGTGAACGGGCTCTGCGTGGACTGCGCCCGCGCGGGAGCGGCGGACGATGCGACGAAGAGCGCGGCCGCAAGGGCCGCGAGCACGGCGATGACGCGCACGATGCGATTCCTCCGAAGGGAAGCGACGAGGGAGAGCGTGCGCACCATAGACGAAAGCCGCCGCCTCTGTCGTGGGCCCGTCGAGGGGCGTCGGGAACACGAGCGAGAGAACGGCGGCCATTCGCAGCGCCTCGCAAGCGCCGCACGGCCGAGGGGGACCTCGCGGCATGAAGGCGAGACGTTCGCCGCCGCGCCGCCGGGTCTCCCGCCGAGGGGGACGGTCGAGCCCGGACGACACGGCGAACAGGGGCACCGTGTGCGGTCGAGAGCTCGCGAGGGGGCAAGATCACGTGCCGCGACGGTGTCAGCTCGAACGGTCGGGTCTCCGTCCTGCCGGCGCGTGTCGTGCCGAGGGGGACACGAGCACGCGCGCGGCGTGGACGGAAGCGGTGTCCGGCGTCGTGCGTCTCGTGTTCCCGGCGAGGGGGGCCGGATGTTCACGATTCGAACGTGGTACCGAACTCCGTTGCGAAGATCCGAGTCCGTGCGTCGGTCACATGCGAAACGACCGGTCGCGCGAGTTCGAAGTTCGCGGCCCTGAGGATGAAGGGAAAGCAGTGAAGTGGCGGCACACACGAGCCAGAGGATGACTCGTGCATGTACGAAACGTCCGCACATGCGGCGCGCCTACGGGCGGGCATCACGCAGGCTGGGCCACGTGATGTGCCTGCAGAAGCGCTTCACGGCAATCTCCGAATCCGAGGGGTTGTTCGAAGCTGCCCCGAGGGGTAGCGCTGCTACAGCTATTCAGTTGTCACTTCATCACCGGTTCCGAGGCCGGTGACGCTGTGACACTCAGCACGTCCGGTGCCAACGAGTCACACCCCGGCGCTCCCAAGTGCCGGGAAGTCCATGTCCCCGGCTGCCGGACTGGGCCAAAAGGCCCTTGCCGCATGCGCTTGGACGGGAAGCGCGAACCGCCCGGCGTCGCGACCGGGGCGCGTCACGATGTCGCAGGTGGCGCACAGCGCGCCGCTCGGGGGCCCTGAAAGTGGACAGCTTCGGGCCGGAACTGGTCGCGCGTTGGCCGCAGCCGGACCGCCGGCCGGCGTGGGTTCAGCCGCGCTCGCCCTTGATGCGGTAGCGGACGAGGCGCGTCTTGAGCCACTGCACGCCGACGAGGTCCGCGATGCCGCGCCACAGCCGGTTGCCCACGCCGTACTTGGACACGCCGTGCCGCCGTGCGCGGTGCGACAGCTTCACCTCGGCGAAGCGCGCGCCGCGGAACACGCAGAGCGCGGGCAGGAACCGGTGCACGCCGACGAACATCGGCAGCCCCACGAGCACGTCGCGGCGGTAGGCCTTGAACGAGCAGCCGATGTCGGTGACGGGGTCGCCGAGCACGTTCCGGCGGACCGTGTTCGCGATGCGGCTCGACACCAGCCGCACCCACGTGTCCTGGCGGTCCGAGCGGATGCCGCTCACCACGTCGGCCGTCTCGAGCGCCGCCAGCACGCGCGGCAGGTCGGCGGGGTCGTTCTGCAGGTCGGCGTCGAGCGTCACGACGATCTCGCCGCGTGCGCGCGACAGCCCGGCCGCGAGCGCCGCCGACTGCCCGGCGTTCTGCTCGAGCAGCAGCGAGACGACGCGCGGGTCCTTCGCCGACTCGGCCGCGAGCGCTTCGGCGGTGCCGTCGCTGCTGCCGTCGTCCACCATGACGATCTCCCACGTGCGGCCGGTCGCTTCGAGCGCGGCGCGCATCTCGGCGAACAGCGGCGCGAGGTTGTCCACCTCGTTGTAGGCGGGCACGACGACGGAAATGTCGGGGCGGGTGTCCATGGCAGGGGGCGCAGTCTGCCCGAGCCGCGCGGCGAGCGCCAGCGAGGGGCTTGCGGGGCGAGGGCGCGGCCGCGAGGATGCCGGGCCTCGCCCACGAGGAGGTCAGGCCTGCCCGGATCGTTCGTTTCGTCCGCCTTCGCGCTCGCGTTCGCGTCGTCGCTGCTCTACGGCTCCGCCGACTTCCTCGGCGGGATCGCGTCGCGGCGCGCGCGGGCGCTGGCGGTCACGCTGCTCACGCAGGCGCTCGGGCTGCTGGCGCTGGTGGCCGCCGCCTGGGGAGTGGGCGGCACGGTGCCGCGCGACGCATGGGGCTGGGCGACGGGCGCGGGGCTGTGCGGCAGCATCGGCGTGCTGCTGTTCTACCGTGCGCTCGCGGTGGGCACCGTGAGCATCGTGGCGCCGGTCACGTCGGCGATCGCGCTGGTCGTGCCCGTGGCGGCCGGCCTGCTCGCGGGCGAGCGGCCCGGCGTGCTGCCGCTCGCGGGCATCGCGCTCGCGCCGCTCGCCGTGGTGCTGGTCGGCGGCGGTGGCGTGGCGCCGGGCACGGAGGACGCGCGGCGCGCGCAGCGTGCGCTCGTGCTCGCGCACGTGAGCGGCGTGCTGATCGGCGGTTTCCTCGTGTGCGTGGGCCGGCTGCCGCCCGGTGGCGGTCTGTGGCCGCTGGCGATCGCGCGCGCGGTGGGCACGGTCACGATCGCCGCGGCGCTGGTGGCGCGCCGCGAGTCGCCGGCCGCGCCGCGCGCCGCGTGGGCGCCGATTCTCGGCTGCGCGCTGCTCGACGTGGCGGCCAACGTCTGCTTCCGGTTCGCGGTCGCGCGCGGCGCACTGAGCCTGGTGGCGACGATCGTGTCGCTGGCGCCGGCGACCACGGTGCTGCTCGCGCGCTTCGTGCTGCACGAGCGGCTCGACGCGCGCCAGAAGAGCGGGGTCGCGGTGGCGCTGGCGGCGATCGTGCTGCTGTCGCGGGCGGGGTGAGGGCGAGGGCGCGCCGCCGGCGGAGTTGCCGTACTCCCGGGCAAAGTGCTCGATCCCGGCCCGCTTCGGCGATACCCTTTCAGCGGTGATTCCCTTCGGTCGGCGGCCGGCGCGCCGCGCGCTGCACCTACCGACCGCCCTTCGGAGGCCTCCATGCGGGCCGCCCCACGCGCGCTGCACGGCCACGTGCGCCATGCCCGGCCTTGGCTTCTCGCCATGCTCGGGCTCGCAGGCGTGTGCTGCGCCATCACTGCGAGCGCGTTCCCGGCGCAGGCGCTGTTCGCCGCGCCCGCCCTGTCGCTGGACACGGGAGCGGGGCCGCTCGACTTCGCCGTGGGTGACTTCAACGGGGACGGCTGGCTCGACCTGGTGGTCGCCAATCGCGCCGAGGGCTCCGTGTCGGTGTACCTCGAACAGGCGAGCGGTGAGTACGCTCCCCGCGTGGACTACGTCGTGCCGCAGCCCGTCGGCGTCGCGGTCGGCGACCTCGATGGTGACGGCGACGCCGATCTCGCGGTCGCCTGCGACCTCGGCCTGTCGTCCGACCAGGTCGCGATCCTGCGCGGCAACGGCGACGGCTCGTTCGGTCCGGTGACCCTGCTGGGCGCGCCGTCCGGCGTGAGGGGCATCGCGATCGGGCAACTGAACGCCGACGCACTGCCGGATCTCGCCGTCGCCTGCGATCAGCCGGCCGGCATCGCGATCTATCCCGGCACCGGCGGCGGCGCGTTCGGGACGCGGACGAATCTCGCCATCAGTGCGGGCGCCACGCGTGTCGTGATCGCCGACCTGGACCTGGACGGGCTCGCCGACCTCGCGTTCGCGAGCGAATCGGGTACGACCGTGTCGGTGATGCTGCGTGCCTCCGCCGCCTCGTTCGCCACGCCCACGAGCTACCTCACCGGGGGGAATGCTGCGGCACTCGCGGTCGGCCGGCTCGACGGGGACGCGTGGCCGGACCTGGCCGTCGTGAACCGCTCGCAGAACACGGTGGCGGTGCTGCGCGGGCTGGGCGCCGGCACGTTCGCCCCGAGGACGACGTATCCCACGGGCGGCGGCCCGACCGCCGTCGCGATCGGCGATCTCGACGAGGACGGCCATGCCGACCTGCTGGTTGCCAACGGCACCGACTACTCGATCTCCACGTTGCACGGGCTCGGGGACGGCACGTTCGCCGCGCGCGAGAATCATCCGGCGGGTTTCGGTGCTTCGGCGGTCGCGATCGCGGATCTCGACGCCGACGGCCACCCGGACCTGCTGGTCACGCACAGCTACTCCGGAACACTCTGGCTGCACTTCGGGCGCGGGGGTGGCGAGTTCGGCTCGCTGCTGCGCTTCACGCCCGAGCCCGCCGAGGGCTTCCTCACCAGCGCCGACTTCGACGAGGACGGCCGCCCCGATCTCGCGCACAACGGTGTCGCCGGGATCGCGGTCCTGCTGGGCACGGGCGGAGCGCGCTTCTCGCCGCCCGAGTGGCACACCGCCGGCGCGGAGCCTCGCGGAGTCACCAGCGCCGATCTCGACGGCGACGGCCATCGCGACCTCGTGGTCGCCAACCTCGGCAGCCCGTACTCCGGGCCCGCGTCGGTGAGCGTGCTGCTCGGCCTCGGCGACGGCAGTTTCGGGGCCGCGGTGAACTACGCGTCCGGCGCGGGGACTGCCGTCGTGGACGTGGGCGACGTGGACGGCGACGGTCAGCTCGATGTCGTCGCCCTGAGCGCGTCGTACGCCACGGTCACGGTGCTGCACGGCCACCCCGACGGCACGCTGGCTCCGCTCGCGACGCTGTCCACCGGCTCGTTGCCGACCGGCATCCGGATCGCCGACTTCGACGGCGACGGACTCGGCGACATCGCCGTGTCGTGCCACGACTCGAACGAGATCATGGTCTTTCGGAGCACGGGCGCGGGCGGATTCTCGCCGGCGGCGCACTACGCCACTCCGCAGCCGTTCGATCTCGCGGTCGGCGACGTGAACGGCGACGGGCGGCTCGACCTCGCGGTGGTGAACTACGAGTCCAGGTGCATCTCGGTGTACCCGGGAAACGGCGACGGTTCCTTCGGAAGCGGCATCGCATACCTGGTCGTGCGCGATCCGTCCGCCGTCGGGATCGGCGACGTGGACGGCGACGGTCGCGACGACCTCGTGGCGGTGAGCCAGAACGCGTCGTGCGTTTCCGTGCTGCAGCTCGGGGCGGGTGGCGTGGTGGCGCGACGCTCGGACTTCGGGGTCGGCGGTTCGGCCGATCGTGTCGTGATCACCGACCTGAACGGCGACGGCAGGAACGACTTGGCGGTGACCGGCAAGGGCGGGCTGTGCCTGCTCAACACCGGCGGCGCCGCCTGGCTCGGCGCCGGTGCGACGCCCCCGCGCACCACGGCCCTCGCGCTGCGCACGAGGCCGAGCCCCATGCGCGCCGCGTGCGAACTCGCGTACCGCCTGCCCGAGCCCGCCCGCGTGTCGCTGCGGATCTTCGATGCCGCCGGCCGGCTCGTCGCGACGCCCTTCGCCGGCGCGCAGGCCGCCGGCGCGCACGTGCTGCGCTGGGACCGGCGCGGAGCGGACGGCCGCCGGGTCGGGCCCGGCCTGTACTTCGTCGAGTTGGGCGCGGGCGCCTCGCGCGCGACCGCCCGCGTGATCGCGCTCGACTGACCGCCGCGCGGTTGACCGACCCGCGTCCTTCCCCGAGACTCGCGCGCCATGTCCCGATTCGCCGCTCTGCTCGAGCTGCTGTTTCCCTTCACGCGCTCCGCGAACGACGAAACGCCACGCCCGCCGCGTCGCAAGCGCCGGCGGCGCCGGCCCGTGCTGCTCGAGCAGACCGCGCTCGACCTCGGGCCCGAGTGCCCGCGCTGGACGTTCTCGCGGCTCGCCGCGAACAGCCCGCACCACGCGCGCATCGTCGAGTACGTCGAGGCGGCGCGAAAGCACTTCCCCGAGCTCGAGGGCATCACGATTCGCGTGGGTCTCGCGCAGAAGCGCGGCGTGCTGGGCTGGGGCTCGATGGATCCCGAGCGCCCGGGCATCTGGGTGCGGCCGCGCCGGCTGCAGCTGTTCACGGTCGCGCACGAGCTGACGCACCTGCTGCAGGCGCGCGGGCTGGTGCCGCGCGGCGAACGCCAGTGCGACCTGTGGGCGTTGGCGCGCTCGCCGCACCTCGTGGACCACGCGCCGAACTACCTCCGGGTGCCGCGCGCGCTGCATCGCGGGCCGCTGCGCTACGAGCAGTCGCTCGCGCTGTACGAGGCGGCGAAGGCCGCGATCGCGGCGCGCGACGCCGGCGACCGCCGCTACCTGGTGCGCTTCGAGCGCGAGATCGCGGGGCGGCTCGCGTGAGCGAGCCGGCGGCGCGCCGGCGCGTGCGCGTGGTGTGCGCGGTCGTGCGCGACGGCGAGCTCGTGCTCATGACGCAGCGTCCGCCGGGCGGGCCGCTCGGCCTGATGTGGGAGTTCCCGGGCGGCAAGCTCGAGCCCGGCGAGGCGCCGGGCGAGGCGCTCGTGCGCGAGGTGCACGAGGAACTCGGCGTGCGCTCCGAAGCGCACGAGACGCTGGCCGTGCACGAGTACGACTACGCGCACGGCGTCCACGTCGAACTGCATTTCATCCGCTGCACGCTGGCGTCGCGCGAGTTCGTGCCGAACGCCGCCGTGCACGCGTGGCGGTGGCTGCCGCCGCGCGACGTACGACTGCACGAGGTGCTCGAGGGCGACCGCGACTTCCTGCGCGGCCTCGGCGCCCCGGATCGCTGAACCACAGGAGACACGCTCATGTCGCTTCCCGATGGTCTGCAGTTCCTGAAGCTCGGCTGGTGGGTGGTGCACGCGGTGGCGTTCCTGCTGGCGTACCAGTTCGGCTACGCGCGCGGTCGCGGCGACGAGAAGCGCGAACAGCGCCAGCGTGACGTGGCGCGCGGCCGCTAGCCGCGCGCGCTGAGCGCGCGCACCGCGTCCTGCCCGAGCGCCGCGAGCAGCGCGCGCAGGATCGCGGTCGGCGTGGGCGGGCAGCCGGGGATCTTCACGTCCACCGGCAGCACGCCGGGGCCGCCGCCGCGCACGGCGAACGAGTCGCGGCAGAAGCCGCCGTCGCACGCGCAGTCGCCCACGGCGATCACGAGCCGCGGCCGCGGCGTGGCGCGGTCGGTGAGCCGCACGGCTTCGTCGAGATGCAGCGTGACCGGACCGGTGAGCAGCAGGCCGTCGGCGTGCCGCGGCGACGCCACGAAGTCCACGCCGAAGCGCTGCAGGTCGTGGAACGGGTTGAGCAGCGCCTGCAGTTCGCTCTCGCACGCGTTGCACGAGCCCGCGTCGAGGTGACGCAGCTTGAACGAACCGCGGAACAGCCGGTGCACTTCCTCGCGCAGCGCTTCGCCGAGCAGTTCGTGCTCGGCCGCGGCGGCGCGCGCGGCGGGTGCGATGCCCGCGGGCAGCACGGCGGCTTCGCGCCCGGCGAGCGAGCCTCGTTGCAGCGGACGACGCAGGATCTCCCACATGTCAGCGCCTCACTTGTCCGTGCACGCGTAGCACAGGTTGAAGCTCTTGTTGATGAGCGGGAAGTCGGGAACGATGTTGCCGGGCACGGTCATGGCGAGCGCGGGCCAGATCGCGTGCGACGCCGAGCGTACGCGCCACTCGCCGACCAGGCCGCGCTCGTCCACGCGCAGCCAGTGCGACGCGAGCCCGCGCGGCGACTCGACCAGCCCGAAGCCCCAGCGGCCCGGCGGCGGTTCGCCCACGTGCTGCACCAGCGGGCCGCCCGGCAGCCGCAGGATCATCTGGTCCACCAGGTTCAGCGACTCGACGATCTCGTCGCCGCGCACTTCGAGCCGCGCGAGCACGTCGCCGCCTTCGCGCGTCACGATCGAGAAGTCGAGTTCGCGGTAGAACGCGTACGGGTGGTCCTTGCGGCCGTCGCGCGCGAGCCCCGACGCCCGTGCCGCCACGCCGGTCACGCCGAAGTCGCGCGCGACCGCGGGCGTGAGCGTGCCCGTGGTGACGAGCCGGTCCATGACCGCGGCGTTCGCGTGCGCCGCACGCAGCACGTCGGCGGCGTCGGCGCGCACGTCGGCGAGCACGCGCCGCAGCCACAGCTGCTGCGCGTCGTCGAGGTCGCGCTGTACGCCGCCCGGCACGCAGATGCCGCGCAGGAACCGGTGCCCGAACAGAGCGTCCACCGCCTGCTGCACGGTTTCCTTGAGCCGCGCGAACTCCGCGGCGCCCACGACCCACGCGACGTCCGTCAGGATGCCCGAGCAGTCGCCGAGATGGTTGACGAGCCGCTCGAGCTCGCCCGCCATGGAGCGCAGCGCGCGCGCGCGCGGCGGCGGCACGACGCCCGTGAGTTCCTCCGCCGCCTGGCAGAACGCCAGCGCGTGCGAGAACGCACACGTGCCGCAGAGCCGCTCGGCCAGTTCGAGTCCGCGCGACAGCGTCGCGCCCTCGGCCAGTTTTTCGAGTCCGCGCCATTTGAAGCCGAGCCGCGCGTCGAGCTTCACGACCGCTTCGCCGACGGTCGAGAAGCGGAAGTGACCGGGCTCGATCACGCCCGCATGGATCGGGCCGACCGGAATCTCGAACACACCTTCGCCGCCGACGGGCAGGAACCGGTAGCGCGGCGCGAGCAGCGGATCGCCGCTCGCGAGCGTGCGCCCGAAGTCCGGCGGCGGCGCGAAGTCCTTGCGCAGCGGGAAGAAGTCGCGCGGCCAGCCGTCGTGCGCGACGAGCGGGCGCGGATCGGGATGGTGCATGAGCGTCACGCCCATCAGGTCCTGCATCTCGCGCTCGAGCCAGTGCGCCGCGGGCACCGTGGTGGTGACGGCGCGGTAGGCCGGCGCGAGTTCGGGCACCGCGCTCACGAGCGTGAGGAACGCGTCCTCGGGCGCCATGCTGAACATGACGTGCAGGCGGAAGCGCCCGTGCGCCTCGCGCTCGTCGAGCGCGAACAGCGTGAGCAGCAGGCCGCCCCATTCGCCGACGATCGCGCCGGACACTTCGGCCAGCCGCTCGGCCGGCACCACCACCGTGCGTTCGCGCAGGCTGGTGCGGTCGGCGTCGATCACGCAGTCCGCGAAGCGTTCGCGGATGCCGCGCAGCGCGCGGTCGAGCGGGAACAGTTCGCCGGGCTGGACGGTCACGAGACGAGCACCTCCACGGCGCGGTCGAGCAGCTCGCGCAGGGGTGACGGCAGCCAGAAGCCGAACAGCACGAGCGCGCCGAGCAGCAGCCACAGCGGCACGCGCGAGCGGGCGGGCAGGATGTCCTCGAACGCCGGCCGCGCCTTGCCGAGCGTCATGCGGCCCCAGTGGAACGCGAGCCCGGCGAACACCAGCACCAGTGCCACGAGCGCCACGAGCGCGCGGCCGCGGAACGGGCTCGCGAACGCGCCCGACAGCGCGAGCCACTCCGACAGGAACGTGGCGGCCGGCGGCAGGCCGACCAGCCCGAGCCCGGCGCCCGCGAGCAGCGTGCCGAGCGCGGGGCTCGCCTCGAGCGCGCCCGACCAGTGGTCCATGCGGCGCGAGCGCGTGGCGCGCAGCAGCGAGCCGCCGACGAGGAACGCGAGCGACTTGGCGAACGACTGCGCGAACAGGTGCAGCACGCCGCCGAACACGGCGAGTGGGGTGCCGATGCCGATCGCGAGCGTGATGAGCCCGGTGTGCTCGATGCTCGAGTACGCGAGCAGGCGCTTGTACTCGCCCTGCACCAGCAGGAACGGCGTGGCCATGAGCATGGACAGCACGCCGAACAGCACGAGCAGCCCGTTCGACCAACCGTGCCCCACGCACGCCACCGTCAGCGCGTGGAAACGCAGCAGCGCCGACAGGCTGGTCGCGAGCAGCGCCGTGGACATGAGCGCGGCGACCGGCGTGGGCGCCTGCGAGTACGCGTCGGGCAGCCACGAGTGCATGGGCGCGAGTCCGGCCTTGGCGCCGTAGCCCACCAGGGCGAACAGGAACGCCAGCTTCACGAAGCGCGGATCGAGCGACGCCGCGACGCCGTGCAGCACGCTCCAGTGCAGCCCGCGGCTGCCGTCGCCGAGCACGTGAGCGGCCGAGTAGTAGAGCAGCACCGTGGCGAGCAGCGCGAGCGCGATGCCGACCGAGCACAGCAGCAGGTACTTCCAGCCGGCCTCGACCGCGCCGGGGCGGCGGTAGTAGCCCACGAGCAGCGCCGAGGCGAGCGTGGCCGCCTCGAGCGCGATCCAGAGCAGTCCGAGGTTGTTCGCGAGGGCGGCGAGCAGCATGCCCGCGACCAGCGTGAGCACGAGCGCTTCGTAGCGGCCCACCGGCCAGCGGCCGTCCTCGTGGTCGTGCGCCGCGACGACCGCCATGTACGACTCGCCGTACCACGCGCACGCGCACGCGATCACCGACACGATCACCGCGACCAGCGCCGACAGCCCGTCGGCGCGCAGCCAGCCGTGCGCTCCCTCGACCGGCCCGCCGTTCACCACCGCCGCGGCGAGCCCGAGCGCGAGCAGCGCCGCGGCCGCCGTGGTGGCGATCGCGACGCGCCCCGCCCGCGGCGCGAGCGCCGGCGCGAGGCAGGCGATCGCGCCGAGCGGCGCGACGAGCAGCAGGGGCAGCAGGAGGAACACGGTCAGCCTTTCAGCGAACGGAGCCGGGTGGTGTCGGACGTGCCGTGCGTCTGCTCGATGCGCGACACGAACAGGCCGAGCAGCGCGACGCCCACGAGCAGGTCGAGCAGCACGCCCATCTCGACCACGAGCGGCATGCCGTACGTGAGCGACACCGCCGCGAGGAAGATGGCGTTTTCCAGGATCACGAGCCCGACGACCTGCATGAGCGCCTGCTTGCGGCTCACCATGAGGTAGAGCCCGACCAGCGTGGTGGCGACCGACACCGGCAGGCACGACGCGAGGATGCTGACACCCGAGCCGAACAGCGCGCGCGTCTGGCTGAACGCGATCACCACGAGCGCGCCGCACACGAGCATGCCGGCGGGCACGCCGAGGTAGGGCTCGGTCTCGAGCGCGCCGCCGCCGAGCGCCTGGCGGCGCAGCAGGCCGGGAATCACGAAACCCTTGACCGCGATCACGAGCAGCGCCGCGAGCGCGATGTGCCGCGCGCCGGTCGCGAGCGCCACGGTGAGCGCGATGCCGCCGAGCGCGAGCGAGTTGAAGCGGTAGGCGGTGACGGCCGCGAGCGTGCGCCGCTGCGCCGCCGCGTACAGCGCGGACAGCAGGAACGCGCCGGCGAGCAGGTTCACCGTGTTGCTGCGGGGCAGCCAGTCCGGAATCGGCAGGGGAAGGTTCATCCGCGGAGCAGGGAGTCGGAGGTGAGCGCGAGCAGCGCGAGCAGGAACGCCATGCCGAGGAACTCGGGCACGCGGAACAGCCGCATCTTGGCGGTGACGGATTCGGTGACCGCCACGACCACGGCGAACGCGAACAGCTTGCCGAGCCAGGCGCCGAGCGCCAGCGCGAGCGCGGCCGGCGTGGCGACGACGGCGATGCCCCACGGCAGGAACAGGTTCGCGACCAGCGTGAGCAGCAGCATCTGGCGGATCGCGGCCGCCCATTCGAGCAGCGCGAGGTGGTGGCCCGACACGTCGAGCACGAGGCCCTCGTGGATCATGGTGAGCTCGAGGTGCGTGACCGGGTTGTCCACCGGCACGCGCCCGGTTTCGGACACCACGACGATCCACATGGCGGTCAGCGCGAGCAGGTGCGAGGGCGAGATCCAGGCGTCGGGCGTGGCGGCAACCGCCGCCGAGATGCGCGCGAGGTCGGTCGAGCGCGCGGCGATCGCCAGCGTGAACACCGCCAGCATGAGCGCGGGCTCGGCGAGCGCCGACAGCGCGAGGTGCCGGCTCGCCGCCATGCCGCCGAACGCCGTGCCGCACTCGAGCGCGAGCAGCGCGAGCAGCACGCGCATGGCGGCGAACAGCGCCACGGTGAGCACGAGGTCGCCGGCGAACCCGAGCCCGGGCTCGGTCGTGAGCACCGGCGTCCACGTGCACGCCGCCAGCGCTGCGCCGAGCACGAGGTAGGGCGCCACGCGCGCGAGCGGCGACGCATCCTCGGACAGCACCGTCTCCTTGCCCGCGAGCTTGAACAGGTCGCGGTAGCGCTGCAGCACGGGCAGGCCGCGGCGCATCTGCAGGCGCGCCTTGAGCGCGCCGACCACGCCGTTCCACGCCGGCGCGAGCGCGACGAGCAGCAGCGTCTGCAGCACCACGAGCACGGCCGGCATCAGCGTGCCCACAGCAGCAGGCCGACCAGCGTCGCGAGCAGGTAGGCCAGGTAGAGGTGGAGGCTGCCGGTCTGCAGGCGGCGCGCCTGCTCGCTGGTCCACAGCACGGCCTGCACGAACGGCTGGTAGAGCGCGTTCTCGAACACGGCCGGCAGCGCCGAGCGGTACTGGTACTGCTTCGCGAAATAGGGCGAGCCCTGCTCGAGCACTTCGACTTCGCGCTCGGCGTGCAGCACGGGTTCGAAGATCAGCCGCAGCGGCTTCGTGAACGCGAGCGCCGAGTACTGCATGCGCGCGTCGAGCACGCCGCCGCACGCCCACGAAGGTTCGACGCGCACGGCCGGCGCGCCGCCGCGGCCCGCGCGCAGCCACACGCGCGCGAGCACGGCGAAGAACGCGATCAGCAGCGCCGCGACCGCGGGCGCGATGCTGCTCGTCTGCAGGCCGGCGGGCACGAGCCGGAAGCCCGCGTCCTCGGCGAGCCGCGCGGCGTCGAAGCCCGGCAGCAGCGCGCCCAGCGGCGCCCCGAACGAAGCGGCCGCGAGCGGCGAGGCGATGCCCCACGCGAACGGCAGCACGGCGCAGAGCAGCAGCGCGACCCCCGTGCCCGGCGCCGCGTCGTGCGCCCGCGCCGCGCCCTCGGAGCGCGGCCGGCCGAGGAAGCCGATGCCGTACAGCTTGACCATGGCCGCCACCGCGAGCGCGCCGGCGAGCGCGAGCCCCGCGCCCGCGAACGGCGCCAGCAGCCGCAGCTGGCCGGCGCCGGCCGAGAACCCGAGCAGCAGCGCCTGGAACACGAGCCACTCGCCGGCGAAGCACGAGAACGGCGGCAGCCCGCACAGCGCGAGGGTGGCGACGAGCGCGCCGAAGCTGGTGCGCGGCATGCGGCGCGCGAGCCCGCCGAGCGCCTCGAGGTTGCGCGTGCCGGCCGCGTGCGCGGCTTCGCCCACTGCGAGGAACGCGAGCGCCTTGGCGAAGCCGTGCCCCACGGCGTGGTAGAGCGCGGCCGCGAGCGCCACGCCCGCGATCTCGCGGCGGCCGTCGGCGGCGAGCAGCGCCGCGAGCCCGGTGGCCATGACGAGCACGCCCGCGTGCTTGATCGTGGACCACGCGAGCAGGCGCTTCGCGTCGCTCTCGACCGCCGCGTACAGCGCGCCCGTGAGCGCCGAGGCGATCCCGAGCATGAGCAGCACCGTGCCCCACTGTTCGGGCGGCGCCCCGGGCATCTGCCACGCGAACCGCAGCAGGCCGTAGAGCCCCGCCTTGACCATGACGCCCGACAGCAGCGCGGAGACCGGCGCGGGCGCCTCGGGATGCGCGAGCGGCAGCCAGATGTGCGCGGGCACGAGACCGAGCTTGACCGCGAAGCCGATCGTGAAGCACCACGCGAGCGCGTTGCGGTCGCGCGGATCGAGGTGCCCGAAGGCGTCGGCGAGCGCGCCGAACTGGAACGAGCCCGCGTGCGCGGCCAGCGTCACGAGCCCGTAGGCCACGAACGCCGCGCCGAGTTGCGAGAGCGCGAGGTAGGCGTAGGTCGCCGTGCGGCCGCGCGCGCTGCGCAGGTCGTGCGCCACGAGCGCCGCGCTCGCCAGCGTCATGCCTTCCCACGCGAGCAGGAACAGCAGCGCGTGCCGGGCGAGGAACACCGTGAGCAGCGCCAGCGCGAACGCCGCGTGCAGCGCGATCCGCGCCGACGCGCCGCCGGGTGAGCCCTCGCGCGCATGCGCCGCGAACGACACCGCGCCGACGCAACCGAACAGCAGCAGGAACGGCGCCGAGAGCGCATCGGGCCCGAGCGTGAACGGTTCGCCCGGCAGGCCCGGCCACCACGCGAGCGAAGCCCCGGCGGCGCCGGCGAGCTGCGTGGCGCCGAGCACCGCGGCCAGCGCGCACGCGAGCACCGCGAGCGCACGCGGCGCGGCGAAGCGCAGCGCGTCCGGTGCGCCGCGCCACACCGCGGTGAGCACGGGCAGCAGCAACGCCGCGCCCAGGCCCCACACGGAGCCGGCGAGCAGCGCGCCCTCGAGTCCGGCAAACACCATGAACCATCCGTGGTCAGGGTCGGGACACTCGACGCGGCCGGGCGAGGGGTTGCCGCCGCGCGTGGATTCGCGTGCATCTCAACACGCGCGGGGGTGCGCGGCAAGCTCCGCGCGCGAGCGTTTGCTAGTGTGCACCCACTGTAGTCGGCTCGGATCGTCCACACGGAGGCAGGTATGTCGGAGCAGCGGCGTTTCGAAGGCAAGGTGGCGCTCGTCACGGGCGCGAGCAGCGGCATCGGCCGCGCGTGCGCGCGGCGGCTGGCGGCGGAAGGTGCGGCGGTGGTGCTCGCGGGAAGGCGGCGCGACCGCCTCGACGAGGTGGCGAAGGAACTGGCGGCCAAGGGCGCGCGCACGCACGTGGTCACGGGCGACGTGCGCGAAGAGGCGACCGCGGCCGCGTTCGTGCAGGCGGCGCTCGACGCGTTCGGCGGGCTCGATGTGCTCGTCAACGCCGCGGGCGTGATCGGCAACGGCTCGGTCATGGACACGAAGACCGCCGACTGGAAGCACGTCATGGCGAGCAACGTGGACTCGATCCTGTGGATGACGCGCGCGGCCGCCGAGTCGCTCAAGGCGCGCAAGGGCGCGATCGTGAACGTGTCGAGCGTGGCCGGCGGCGTGCGGCCGTACCCGGGGCTGGCGTCGTACTGCGTGAGCAAGGCGGCCGTGGACATGCTGACCCGCTGTTCGGCGCTCGACTTTGCGCCGTTCGGGGTGCGCGTGAATGCGATCGCGCCGGGCGTGGTGGTGACCGAACTGCACACGGTCACGAACGCCGTCGCGGATTACCCGGGCTTCCTCGAGCGCGGCAAGACGACCCACCCGATCGGCCGGGTCGGCAACGCCGACGAAGTGGCGACGCTGGTCGCCTACCTCGCGAGCGACGAGGCGGGCTGGGTCACGGGCGCGAACGTCTCCATCGACGGCGGCCGGGCGCTGGCCAGCGCGCGCTGACGCCACGGTTCCTCGGGCGGTCCGGCACCGGGACACCGGGCCGGACCGCCCGTCTTTCCGGCCACTTGGCCGGGAAATCGCGCTCAGATGAGAGGCAGGCGGCGCCGATAACACCGGCGTCATGTCCGCGACCTTTTCGTTCCCGCCCGGCCTCCCGGCCGTGCTCGTCGCGCTCGCCTGCCTGATCGGGGGTGCGGCGTGGTTCGCCGACGCGCTGCGCGCGGTGCGGTTCCGCCGCGCCTGGTTCGGGCTGCGCGAACGTCCGCTCGCGGCGGGCGAAGGCGTGGCGCGGGTGCGCGGCCAGGTCGCGCTGACCGGACCGCTGTTCTCGCCGCTCGGGCACCGGCCGTGCGCGGGCTTCGTGCTCGAGGCGCACGGCGTCGCGGGCGCGCACGAACGCATGCGCGGCTGCGTGCACGAGCGCCGGCCGTTCGAGCTGCGCGACGGCGACGAAACCGCCGTCGTCGCCCCCGGGCACGCCGACTGGACGCTCCCGGTCACGCACGAGCGCACGTTCGCGCCCGGCGAAGCGCTGGGCGCGAACCTCGAAGCGCTGCTTGACCGGCACCCCGAGCTCGCGTGGCTGCGCCGTCGCGGCGGGGCGTTGCGCGTGGTGGAGCGCGCGCTGCACCACGGCGACCGCGTGACCGTGCTCGGCATGGTCGAGCGCACGGACGCGCTGGCGCCCGAGGCGTCGCTCGAATGGCTGCGCACCGGCACCGATGGTGCGCCGGTCGCGGTCGAAACCGCCGCCGCTCACGCGGCCGGCTGGACGCTCGTCGCACCCGAGGGCTTCGCACTCCAGCTGCACGCGACCGGCGCGCCCGAAGCGCGCGTGCGGGTGCCGTCGTTCGCGCGCACGTGGGGCGCGCTGCTGGGGCCGCTGCTCTCGCTCGCCGGACTGCTCGCGCTCGCGCGCCTGGCGGGTTCGGTGTGGGGAGGGCGCTGACGTGTTCGAACTGCGCGACGCCGCGCTGGCGCTGTTCTCGACCGTGGGCGGCACGCTCGCGTTCGTGTCGGGCTTCGGGGCGCTGCGCACGTGGCGGCTGCTGCGCGACACGCCGACGGCGCGCGTGCGTTCGATGGCCATGGGCTTCGTCGAACTTTCCGGGCAGGTCGAGCCGCGCAGCGAACTCGCCGCGCCGTTCTCGGGCCGGCGCTGCGTGTGGTGGGAAGTGGAGATCTCGACGCTGTCGGGACGCTCGCGCGGCCGCACGTCGTGGCACGTCGTGCACCGCCGCGGTTCGGGGCACCCGTTCTACCTGCGCGACGAGACGGGTGTGGCGCTCGTGTATCCCGAAGGCGCGAACGTGAAGCTCAACTTCACGACCGAGGAGTCCACGCACGGGCTCGGCGTGCCGGACCCGTACATGCAGTACATGGAGGAGCAGAACCTCGGCATGCGCCGCGTCTGGGCGCTGGGTTCGATGCGCTTCCGCGAGCGCACGCTCGAGGCGCCGCAGCGCGTGTTCGTGCTGGGCCGCGCGCACCCCCGCCCGATGACGCGCGACGTGTCGTTCGACGACCTCGAGCTCGCCGCGACCGGTACGGACGCGCCCCGGGCCGTGGCCGCGCGTGTCTCGCGCGAGCCCGCGGGCCCGTTCTCGGAGCGCGATGCCGAAGTGAAGGGCGTGATCCGGCGGGGCGGCGTGAGCGAGCCGTTCCTGATCGGCCAGCGTTCCGAGGCGGAACTGGTGCTCGAGTACGGAGTGCGTGCGTTCGGTGGCCTGCTGCTGGGCCCGCCGCTTGCGGTGTTCGGGTTGTGGTGTGCGCTCGAGGTACTGCGCGCAGGCCGCTGAACCGGCAGTGCCCGCGCCGGGCGGACGACCCGGTGCGTTTCACGCAACACAAGGGAGGTCGCGATGCATCCGGGTGAAATCCTCTGGACCGTGGTGATCGGGTTCCTGCTCGTCGGGTCGGTGGGCTTCTTCCTTTCGATCTACAACAGCCTGATCGAGA